>NC_002936.3 GCF_000011905.1 Dehalococcoides mccartyi 195 | reverse complement strand
TATGGTAATTAGGCGGTGTTACAATGGCGGTGATGAATGAACTCAGGATTGTTTTTATGGGCAGCCCCGAATTTGCCCTTACTCCGCTTAAGATGCTCCTTGCCGAAGGATACGCTATCTGCGGGGTTTACACCCAGCCTGACCGTCCGGCCGGGCGGGGGCGTGAGCTTTGTCCTCCCCCGGTAAAGGCGCTGGCACTGGAACGCGGGCTGGCGGTTTACCAGCCCCAAAGCCTCAAGAAACCCGAAGAGCAGGCAGTCTTAAGCGGGCTTAAGCCGGATGTAATAGTAGTGGCGGCTTACGGCCTTATCTTGCCCCAGGCGGTGCTGGATATACCCGCATACGGGGTCTTAAATATCCACCCCTCCCTGCTCCCCCGTTACCGCGGGGCAACCCCGGTGGCCGCTACCCTGCTGGGGGGTGACGAATGGGCCGGCGTTTCCCTGATGAAACTGGAAGCCGGGCTGGATACCGGGCCGGTTTATTCCCGGGCTGCGATACCTGTCCGCCCGGAAGATACCACACCTCTTTTGGCTGACAAACTGGCCTTTATCGGCGGCTGTCTGCTTTTAGAATTATTAAGCCGGATTCCCTCTTTGCCCCAGCCGGAGCTTCAGGATAATGCAAAGGCCACTTATTTCGGTATGGTCACCAAGGACATGGGGCAGGTAAACTGGCAGACTCCGGCAGCGGAGATTGAGCGGCGGGTGAGGGCGTTTTTCCCCTGGCCGGGTGTTTTTACTTCGTATAACCAAAAGACCCTGAAAATACTGGAAGCAAGACCCCAAAAGCTGGGTTTGGGCTTACAGCCGTCTCAGGTCAGGGTTTATGAGGGTGACAGAATAATGGTCGGCTCAGCTTCGGGAGAGCTTGAGATAATACGGCTTCAGCTGGAGGGCAAGGCCGCCTGCTCTGCGGCAGATTTCCTGCGCGGTCAGCGCCACTTTGACGGGGTTAATCTGGGGGTTTAGCAAGCCCGCTTCAGCTGGCGGGCTAAATAGGTCACCTGGCACATTTCTTCCAAAGCAAAGGTGTATTTCAGGGCTTCTTCAATAGTCTCCCCTGTGGCAAAGCTGCCATGCCCGGCTACTACGATAACCTTGCGGTTTTCAAGTGCCCGGGCCGCTTCTTCCGCCATACCGCCGGGGTGAACCCTCTCCCCGAAACCGATAACCGGTATGGCCCCCATACAGTAAAGTCCTTCACCGCAGTCCGGTATTATTTCCGCCTCAAGCAGGGAAAGGGCGGCCGCATACGGCGGGTGGGCATGGACAATGGCTTTGGCGGAAGTGCGGCGGTAAATAGCCCGGTGTACCGGCAGTTCGCTTGAGGCAAGCGGGGTAAACTGGTCATCATAATCTATACCTGTCAGTATCAGGTCTGTTTCAGCCAGCAGGGGCAGTGAACTGCCTGTTCTGGTTATGTAAAGCTTGTCCTGCTGTCTCTGGCTAAGGTTGCCGGAGTGCGAAGAAACCAGCCCCCTGCTGAACAGCAGTTTTCCGGCCTGTATAAACCAGCTCAGGGTTTCAGGGGGTATCTGTTTATTCAACGCCGGCTTATCCCCTAATCCATCTGGCGGATTACAGCTATAACCCGCCCCTGTATTTCAACATTATCCGGCTGGGTATATATGGGCGGCATAGTGCGGTTGGCCGGCTGCAGGCGCACCCTGCCTGGTTCCATATAAACCTTCTTCAGGGTGACTTCTTTCTGGTCTTTCAGCCAGACAGCAGCCGTTTCGCCGTTGTCTACCGTTTGGGTGTGCTGCATAATTACCAGGTCTCCGTCATTTATCAAATCTTCTATCATGGAGACGCCCTTAACCCGCAAAGCGTAGATATTCTCCCGGCCGCGGGTAAGGTCTTCGGTCACCTCTATATTTTCGTCAGAAGTGACTACCGCAAAGCTGTCTGATTCGGGAACGGGTATGGGGATACCGGCGGCAATCTGGCCGATAACCGGTATGCTTATACGCCCTTCCTCGGTTTCTTCCGTTCCCACCAGCTCAATCCCGCGGGATATCTCAGCCTGACGGCGGATAAGCCCCATTTTCTGCAGGATTTTCAAATTATAATCAACCACAGAGGTAGAGCTGATATTACAGCCGTTTACAATATCCCGTATGCTGGGGGGATATCCGTAACGGCGGCGGAAACGGGCAATAAAATCTATCATAGCCCGCTGTCTGGTGGTCAGTTTCAAAGTCAACTCTGTCCCCGCATAAGAACACTTGTTCTACATAATAAATCAAAAACACCTTCCCTGTCAATACACAAAGGAAGGTGAAAAACGCAAATAAAAAGCGGAGTTATTTAGCGGCTTGGTTGAGCTTTTTCATCAGGCGGCTTTTGCGGCGGGCGGCGTTTTTAGGGTGAAGAATGCCCTTTTCGGCAGCCTTATCTAAAGTGCTCTGAGCGGACACAGCAGCGGCTTCAGCTTCGGTTAGCGAACCGGCGTCAACCAGTTTCTTGACCTTGGTCAGGCTGGTCTTTACCTGGCTCTTGGCCCGGCGGTTCTCCTGACGGTTGGCATCTGCTACGCGCAAAGCTTTTTCCGCAGATTTTGTGTTAGGCAAGTGAGTCTACCTCCAATAAAATGTACCTATGGAATATAGCAAATATGCAATCCAAATGCAACCGCAGGCACACCGCCTTTATCGGCGGGGATATTTCTGTTAAAATATAATATATTTATGTAACCTAAGGAGCATATCATGTTTTTGTATCTGCTGTTTATGCTGCCTCCCTTGGCGCTGATGCTGTATGCCCAGTGGCGGGTAAGCAGTTCTTTTAAAAAATATTCCAAAGTGGGCAATCTGGCCGGTCTCAGCGGTCTTCAGGCGGCCAGACGGCTGCTGGACGAACACGGGCTGGCAAATATTCAGGTGGAGCTTACCAAGGGCAAGCTTTCAGACCACTATGACCCCAGAGCCAAGGTACTCAGGCTGTCTCCCGAAGTAGCCAATACCGCTTCGGTGGCTTCTATAGGTATTGTTGCCCATGAAGTAGGCCATGCGGTTCAGGACAGGGAGTTTTACGCCCCCCTGAAAGTCCGTAATTCCCTTTTTCCGGTGGCCAGTTTCGGCAGCCAGTTCGGTTTCATTCTGGTACTGGTGGGATTGTTCCTTTACGGCTTCTCTTTATCATTCGGGCTTCCGGTTGCCTGGGCGGGGGTTGCTTTGTTTGCGGTGGCGGTAATATTTTCGCTCATTACCCTGCCGGTGGAGTTTAACGCTTCCAGCCGGGCCATGGCTATGCTTAGCGGCGGCTCACTGGTTTCGGTCAGAGAGTCAGCCGGGGTCAAAGCCGTGCTGGGTGCGGCCGCCCTTACTTACGTGGCGGCTTTGCTGCAGGCGGTAGGCCAGCTGCTTTACTTTGTGCTTATGCTGGTGGGGTTCGGGCGGAACGACTAAAGCTTTTACCTGCCGCGTATCTGTTTTTTTGAGTCTTAAAGCCCCGCCCCAAAAGCGGGGCTTTTTCTTGTCAAGCCAAGGGTTATAAACGTATAATCACACCAGTAGTCTTAGGGGGGTAGGTTATGAAACAGCCGCAAGACCTGCGCAGTTTTGAAAGTTTGCAGCAGATTCTGCATATGCTTCGCAGTCCGGAGGGGTGTCCCTGGGACAGGGCGCAGACCCATAAATCCATGCGGGACAGCCTGCTTGAAGAAACCTATGAAGTGCTGGAAGCCTTGGACGCAGAAGACACAGGGCGTTTTTGCGGTGAGCTGGGTGATTTGCTCCTCCAGATAGTTTTCCATGCTGAAATCGGCGCTGAAGCCAAAGAGTTTAACATGGGTGACGTGATAGAGGCTATAAATACCAAGCTTATCCGCCGCCATCCCCATGTATTCAGTCAGTCTAAATTTACGTCTCCGGCTGAGGTTCTGCATAACTGGGAGGAGATTAAAAAGACTGAGCGCGGCTATGACAAGTCCATGCTTTCCGGCGTACCCAAACAGCTGCCGGCTCTCAGTTACAGCCAGGAAGTGCAGGGGCGGGTGGCCAGAGTGGGCTTTGACTGGAAAGAAGACGAAGGGGTGCTGGAAAAGCTGGGAGAAGAAATAGCCGAATACGGCTCTGCCCCTACCCTTTCTGAAAAAGAAAAGGAATTCGGGGATATACTTTTTACCCTGGCCAATTATGCCCGCAGGCAGGGTATAGATTTGGAGTCTGCCCTCAGGGGGGCGAACAAACGTTTTTACAGCCGCTTTGAACACATGGAAGAACTTTGCCGGAACACGGGCAGAGATATATCTAAACTGAGCTTTACCGAACAGAACGAACTCTGGCAGGCGGCTAAAAAGAAAGAAAACGGGGAAAAAGCAGATTAGAATGGTCGGGGCGAGAAGATTCGAACTTCCGGCCTCAGCGTCCCGAACGCTGCGCGCTAACCAGGCTGCGCTACGCCCCGCCAGATTTAATATTATAGAGACAATTGCTTATAAGGGCAACTTGAAGCTAAAGCAGGCAGGGGTTAAATAAAATGAAATATTGCGTACTTATTACTGACGGTGCTTCCGGCTGGGGGATAAAAGAACAGGGCGGTAAAACCGCACTGGAACTGGCCCGCACCCCCAATCTGGATAAAATGGCCAAAAATGGCTTTATGGGCCAAAGTGCCAATGTGCCGCCGGGAATGGAGCCTTCGTCTGCCTGTGCCTGCATGTCCCTGCTGGGGTACGACCCCGAAATATATTATAAAGGGCGGGCGGCTATAGAGGCGGTCAGCATGGGGGTAGATGTTGCCCCTGACGAGGTTGTTTTCCGCTGTAATCTGGTGTCTGTAATAGACGGCAAAATGGCCAGTTATTCGGCCGGGCATATTTCCAGCGAAGAGGCGGCCGAACTGCTTGAGGCAGTAGCCAAAGAGCTTGGCAGTGAGCGGGTAAAGTTTTACCCCGGGGTAAATTACCGCCACCTGCTTAAACTAAAGGGCATGGGTGATACGGCCAAAGCGCTCTGCACCCCTCCCCATGATATTTCCGACCGTGAGGTATCCCCGTATTTGCCGCAGGGTGAGGGCAGCCTTATTTTAAACCAGCTTATCAGCTCCTCCCAGCAGATACTCAAAGACCACCCGCTAAACCTCCGCCGCCAGAGTCAGGGTAAACTGCCGGCAAATTCCATCTGGCTGTTCTGGGGCAGCGGCCCTATCCCGCCCATGCCCTCTTTCAAAAAGGCTTACGGGCTGGATGCAGTTTTAAATTCAGGGGTGGATTTGCTGCGGGGGCTGGGTATTATGATGAATATGAAAATACTGGAACTAAACGGCATAACAGACGGGCTTAATAATGATTTTTCCGGCCAGATGCGGGGCGGCCTTTTGGCACTTGGGGATAATGACCTGGCGGTAATCCATGTAGAAGCGCCGGATGAAGCCGGTCATGCCGGCAGCCTGGCAGATAAAGTAAAGGCAATAGAGCTTATAGATGAGCTTATGGTTGGCCAGCTTCTGGCTTATCCCGAAGATATACGGGTGCTGGTTACGCCTGACCATCCTACCCCGCTTGAACTTAAAACCCATGTGGCAGAGCCGGTACCCTTCCTGATGTGGGGCAAAGGGGTTGCCTCTAACGGTGTCTCCCGCTTTACAGAGAAAGAAGCGGCTAAAACAGGTATAATATTTGAAAAGGGCTGCAATCTGATGCAGGCTTTTCTCAAATAGGTTTATTTAGAGGTAGATAAATATGCCCAGAGAAGATGACAGATACCGGAACGCTATGTACAACGGGCATCCCCCGGCCTGTACCTGTGTGGACTGCACCCGCCGGCGGCTGGCGGGAAATGCCCGCCGCAAGAGCGTGGAACGCAGCCTGTTCAGCTGGATTATCATCGGGGCGGTGGTTTTGGTGATAATCATGTTTGTTCTCTGGTGGGGCAGCCGCGCCTGAGCCTTTTATTTTCAGGCTAAAGGTTTATAATATAGGGCAAAACCGTCTTTTAAGCCTGTGCAATTCTTAAAACGTACAGGCAAAATATAAACAGATTGTTTGGGGTTTAGTATGGCAGTTGTAGTTCATAAATACGGCGGCACTTCGGTTGGTGATGCCGAAAGGATTAAACACGTAGCCAAGCGGATTATTGCCGCCCGCCAGAAGGGCAGCGATGTGGTGGCGGTGGTTTCGGCTATGGGAGATACTACCGATGACCTGATTGCCCTTGCCCACAAGCTGAATGACTGTCCCGAACCGCGGGAGATGGACGTTTTACTGTCTACCGGTGAAATAGTCTCCAGCACCCTTTTGGCCATGGCGCTTAAAAACATGGGGCAGGATGCTATCAGCCTTTCAGGCCAGCAGGCAGGTATCCGTACGGATTCGGCTCATTCAAAAGCCCGCATTACCGGCATTGACCCCAAGCGTATTCATGATGAACTGGCTAAAGGGCGGGTGGTAATTGTGGCCGGTTTTCAGGGCGTGTCAGACTGTCAGGACGTAACCACCCTGGGGCGGGGCGGTTCTGATACTACGGCGGTTGCTCTGGCGGCCAGTTTGGGTGCCAGTATATGTGAGCGTTATACAGACGTGGACGGCGTTTATACCGCTGACCCCCGCCTGATACCGGATGCCCGGCGGCTTGCGGAAATAAGTTATGAAGAAATGCTGGAACTTTCATCTTACGGGGCTAAGATAATGCACCCCCGGGCGGTGGAAATAGGCCAGGTGTACAATATACCCATTCTGGTAGCGTCCAGCTTTAATGAAAATCCCGGCACACTGATACATGGAGGGGAAAATATGGAAATACGAAACAGGGTCAGCGGAATAGCCCATGATTTTGAGGTTGCCAAGATAACCATACTCGGGGTGCCTGACAAGCCGGGCATAGCGGCCGGTCTTTTTGCCCCGCTGGCCAAAGCCGGAGTCAGCGTGGACACCATCGTCCAGAACTCCAGCCAGGACCATATAACAGACCTGACCTTTACGGTTACCAAGTCAGATTTGGGCAAGGCGCTGGAGGTTATCGGCCCTATTGCCAAGGATATTCAGGCCCGGGAAGTGCTGAGTGATTCCAGGATAGGCAAAGTCAGCATTATCGGCACCGGCATGTTAAATGCACCCGGTTATGCCGCCCGCATGTTCAAAGCTTTGTCAGATGCCGGAATAAATATTTTGCTTATTTCCACCTCGGAAATACGTATAACCTGCATTATAGAAGAAGACAAGGTAAAAGATGCGGTTAAGGCTATACACAAGGCCTTTGAGATGGAAAAAGACTAGGGGTTTGTAAGAGGGTATAAACCGGGGTTTAAACTGAATATAAAAAGAGAGTGGCTGCCTTAAGCAGCCACTACTTCTTTGACTTCGGGTATTTCGCGCTTCAAGATTTTTTCAATGCCGTTTTTCAGGGTCATTGTAGACATGGGGCAGCCGGCGCAGGCGCCCACCAGTTTTACTTTTACTACTCCGTCCACAACTTCTACCAGTTCAACATTGCCGCCATCGGCTTCCAGGGCCGGTCTGATTTTATCCAGAACGGCTTCCACTTTTTCCAGCATTAGTAGCTCCTTCCAGCAGTATAAAAATTATTAAAACACCTATAATTTACAGTACCATAGCCCGGAAATGGTGTCAATTTGCCCCTGAAATAAGCGAATTTTTAAGCTATATGGAGTATAATAACCGGATAAAGGGTTTCTCATACTTGTAGACGGGTTTAGTATACAGTAAAATAACTACTCGTTTAGCAAATAACTGAAAATGAGGAATCTATGGCATACCAAGAAGAGGAACAGCTAAGACTCAAGCGGCAGAGCAGTAAACAGGCTGTAAGTTTAGCCATGGAAGGGCGCTGGCAAGAGGCGGTGGAGGTTAATAAAAAGATTATTGAGCAGTTCCCCAATGATGTGGAGGCCTTTAACCGTCTGGGGCGGGCTTATCTGGAACTGGCTATCTACCCGGAGGCTATTGCCGCCTATACCCGTGCCAAAGAGATAGATCCTTATAATATAATAGCTGAAAAAAATCTGCACCGGCTGGAAGTACTCAGCAAGGAAAATGCATCTGCCGGGACGGTGATTCACCGGGTTCAGCCCCAGGATTTCCTTGAAGAAATAGGCAAGGCCGGGGTGATAAACCTGACCCGTTTAGCTCCCAAAGGGGTACTGGCCAGAATCGTAGCTGGTGACCAGCTTTGTCTGCGGATAGACGGTGCCAATTTGTGGGTGGAAAACTGCGGCGGGGAAGTGCTGGGTATGGTGGACATACCCACTTCCAAGCGGCTTATAAAGCTGATGAAGGGCGGCAACAAATATTCAGCCACCGTTATCAGTTCCAATGAAGAAAAACTGGTGGTTATTATCCGCGAAACCTTCCAGCACCCCTCGCAGATGGGCATTCCCTCATTCTCGTCCAGAGGGCTTTCCAAGGGTGCGGTCAGCGCCGAATCTGAAGAGGGTGACAAAGAAGAAGGCGGATACGAGATGGAAGTAGACGAAACCGAACTGATGGTGGAAGAAGCCGAGGCTGAAAGCCAGACATATACAGATGATGAAAACGAGGGTGATCTGGAGGTTTAGAAGATGGTAACAGGTAATACCAGGCCTATAAATATAGAAGAGGAAATGAAGGGTTCGTACCTTGATTACGCTATGAGTGTAATCGTTTCGCGTGCCCTGCCGGATGTGCGTGACGGCCTTAAGCCGGTACAGAGGCGTATCCTCTATGCCATGAATGACCTGGGCATGAAGCATAATACCCCATATAAAAAGAGTGCCCGTATCGTGGGTGAGGTTTTAGGTAAATATCACCCCCACGGTGACTCTTCCGTTTATGATGCTATGGTGCGTATGGCCCAGCCCTTTTCCTACCGCTATCCGCTGGTAGACGGTCAGGGTAACTTCGGCAGCGTGGACAACGACCCTCCGGCTGCCATGCGTTACACCGAAGCCCGCCTGGCCCAGATAGCCGAGCAATTGCTGACTGACATAGATAAAAATACGGTAGACTTTATGCCTAACTTTGATGCCTCACTGGAGGAGCCTACCGTTCTGCCGGCCCGCATACCTAACTTGCTTATGAACGGCAGTTCGGGTATCGCAGTGGGTATGGCAACCAATATACCCCCCCATAATCTGGCTGAGCTCTGCCAGGCCATCTGCTACCTGATAGACAACCCGGATTGCGGCGTAGATGATCTGATGCAGTTTGTTTCCGGGCCGGACTTCCCCACCGGCGGCACTATCCTGGGCACCGACGGCATAAAGAGTGCTTACGCAACCGGCAAAGGCAAGATTGTTATACAGGCCAAAGCCCATATAGGCGAAGTGGACAACCGCAAGGCCATATTTGTTACCGAGATTCCCTACCAGGTAAACAAGGCCGAACTGGTGGTCAAGATTGCCGAACTGGTCAAAGACCGCAAGATAGTAGGTATTTCCGACCTCAGGGACGAATCTGACCGGCAGGGTATGCGGGTAGTTATTGAGCTGAAGCGGGATGCCGAACCCCAGCAGGTTTTAAACAGCCTATATAAACATACCAATATGCGTACTTCATTCTTTGTTAATATGCTGGCACTGGTAGACGGCCAGCCGCAGGTACTCAGCCTGAAAGAAGTGCTTAAAAACTTTATAGACTTCCGCCACCTTATCATCACCCGCCGGAGTCAGTTTGAACTTAAAGCCGCCAAAGACCGCGCCCATATACTGGAAGGTCTTAAAAAGGCGCTGGATTTTATTGACCGTATTATTGCCATTATCCGAAACTCTGAAAACGGTGATACCGCCCGCAAAAATCTGGTGGCTGAGTTTGATTTTTCAGTTATTCAGGCCCAGGCTATTCTGGACTTGCAGCTTCGCCGTCTGGCCAATCTGGAACGCCAGAAGATACTGGACGAATACGCCGAGCTTATGAAACGGATAGGTTATCTGGAAGATTTACTGTCTCACCCTGAAAAGATTTATGCCCTGGTAAAGGAAGACGCCAAAGACCTTAAGGGGAGCTACGGCCAGCCTCGTGCTACCGAGATTTCCAGCCAGGGGGTTATAGAATTCCGGGTGGAAGACCTGGTACCCCATATGGATGTTATCGTAACCTTGAGCGAGAGGGGCTTTATCAAACGGGTGCCGGCTAACGTATTCCGCCTGCAGCACCGCGGCGGTACCGGCATAATGGGCATGCCCACCCGTGAGGCAGACGCAGTCCGTTTCCTTTCGGTTTCAGATACCCATGACACCCTGCTCTTCTTTACCAACCGGGGTAAGGTATTCAGCCTGCGCTGTTTTGATATACCTGATGATGCCTCCCGTATTGCCAAGGGTACGGCTATCGTAAACCTGATACCTGTGACCCAGGACGAACGGATAACCGCCATACTGGACTTAAAGAGCTTCCCGGCAGACCATTTCCTGCTGATGGCCACCAATAAAGGTGAAATCAAAAAAACCTCACTTCAGGAGTTTACCGCAGTCCGTTCCTCCGGCCTGATAGCTATGGATTTGGCTACCTCTGATGAACTGGTGGCGGCGGTTGAAACCACTGAGGAAAAAGATATTCTGCTGGCTACCCGCATGGGGCAGTCTATCCGCTTCCCGGTAAGTGAACTCCGCACCAGCCTCAGGGCTTCCGGCGGTGTCAAGGCTATAGTCCTCTCCAAGGGGGACGAAGTGGTCAGTATGGACGTTGCCCAGGAGGGTACGCTGGTAATAACGGTAACTGAAAATGGTGCCGGCAAACTGACTGCCATAGAGGAATACCCCCAGCAGCACCGGGCTGGCAGCGGGGTTATAAACTTCAAGGTAGTAGACAAAACCGGTGAGGTGGTGGCCTCAAAGGTAGTCAGCGAGACTGACCAGATGATGCTTATCTCCGCTGACGGCATGGTTACCCGTACCCAGGTCAAGGAAGAAGACCCCTCACACGGCATACCTATCATGGGCAGAGCCACTCAGGGTGTGAGGGTAATGCGCCTTGAGGAAGGCGACCGGGTGGTTGCGGTGGCTACTTTTTAGCTGAAATATTCCGGTTAAAACATAAAGGGGGCTTTTAAAGCCCCCTTTTTTATTGGCGTTTTACCAGGCTGTTTATTTGCCGTGCAGGCGGTTGTTACATTCGGCTACCGCTTTTTCCAGCCCGCAGGCATGGCATTTGCCTTCGCGGCAGTCAGGCGTATCCTGCCCTTCCACTGAGCGGGCATATTCCCTTTTCAGGAATTCGGCACTTACCCCGGCATTTATATGCCCCCAGGGCAGTGTTTCGTCAAGCGGGCGTTTGCGGTGGGCATAGAACGAGGGGTTTAAACCGCATTGGTCAAAAGCCTCCTGCCAGAGGGTAAAATTGAAACACTCACTCCAGGCATCAAACTTGGCACCCTTTTGCCAGGCGGTGTATATTACTTTGCCCAGACGGCGGTCTCCTCTGGAAAACACGGCTTCCAGCAGGCTCATTTTGGTATCAGACCAGGAAACCTTTATTCCCCAGCGTTTCAGCCCCTGCCTTACTATATCCGCCCTGCGGTAGAGGGATTCTTCGTCCAGCTGGGCTTCCCACTGAAATGGGGTATGGGCTTTGGGTACGTATGAGGCCAGGCTCAGTCGTATCTGGGGGCGGCGTCCGGGAGCGCCGCGGGACAGTGAATTTACCCTGCCGGCCATCTGGCAGATAGCGGCGGCATCTTCGTCAGTTTCGGTCGGAAGCCCTATCATGAAATACATCTTGAAGCTGGTCCAGCCGCTTTCAAAGGCAGTACGGGCGGTATCACACAGCTCTTCTTCGGAGGTAAGTTTATTTATAACCCGCTGGAGACGCTCACTGGCTGCTTCGGGTGCAAAGGTAAGCCCGCTTTTACGCCCGCCCGCCAGCACGTTTACCAGCCCGACCGAATCCGGGGTCAGGCGTAAACTGGGCAGTGATAGGGCCAGGTGTTTGTCTGCGTATTTTCCCGCCAGGGTTTTTACCAGATTTTCAATACCCGGGTAGTCCGAACAGCTCAGCGAAAGCAGCGAAATTTCATCATAACCGCAGTTATCCAGTATGCCTTCAACGGCACTTAAAACCTCTGCCGCCGGGCGCACCCTGACCGGGCGGTAAATAATACCGGCAGAGCAGAAACGGCAGCCCCGGCTGCAGCCGCGGCTTATTTCCACTGCTCCCCTGTCCTGCACCACCTCTATATACGGTACTACCGGTTTTACGGTTGGCGGGGGTAGCTCAGGTAAAATGCGGCGGTTTATTACGGGAGGTGCTTCAGGTGCGGTGGGGATTATGGATTTTAAAATACCGTCAGGGTTATATTCGGCCTTATACAGGCTGGGTACGTAAATACCGGGGATTTTAGCCAGTTCCCGCAAGATTTGGTCTTTACTAAGGGTCTGTTTCTTGGCATCAAGGACGGCTTGGCACAGGTCTTGTATAGCCTCTTCGGCATCACCTATTACAAAAGCATCTATAAAATCTGCCAGGGGTTCGGGGTTGAGGCTGCAGCTGCCGCCGGCAACCACCAGCGGAAAATCCCCTCCCCTTTCGGAAGCAAGTATGGGTATGCCTGCCAGAGAAAGCATATTAAGTATATTGGTATAGGTAAGCTCATACCCCAGTGAAAAACCCAAGATATCAAACTCTTTTACGGGGTGTCCGCTTTCCAGACTGACAAAGGCAAGTTTTCTCTCACGGATAAGGTTTTCCATATCCAGCCAGGGGCTGAAAACCCTTTCGGCCAGAATATCCGGGTTGCGGTTTAAAATATCATAAAGCAGGGGTATGGCCAGGTTGGACATGCCTATTTCATAAGTATCCGGAAAGCTCAGGGCAACCTTAAGCGGGGTCTTTGCCCATTCCTTGCAAACGGAATTCCACTCCCCGCCGGTATAGCGGCCGGGTTTTTCAACCTGATGGAGAATATATTCGGGGTAGTTCAACAAAAGTTCCTCTCTGGGACAAGTCCGTTAAAATATGGTTTGCTTTTATTCCAGCTTAAACAGCAAATCATCTGCGGCGGCTATGACAGGTATGCCGGTTTCGGTTTCAACTTTGGCTGCCATCCTGGCCGGGTCTGCCCGGAAAAGCTGCAGTCCGAAGTGGGTAAGTATGGCTGTTTTGGGTTTAGCCCCGCTGATAAGTTTGGCAGCATCCGCTATGCTCAAATGATAAATGCGTTCTATAGATTCCCTAAGAACAACATTTATTATCAGTACGTCACAGCCGGCATAAATCTGGGGCATATCTTCAAAGTAGCGGGTATCACTTACGTAGCCTATGCGCTTTCCGCAAGATTCAAATATAAACCCGTAGGTTTCCACCGGGTGCTGATGACGCCGGGTAGTGAAAACCTTTATCCCGTCCAGATTGTATTCGTGTTCTTCCTCAAGCACAGTCAGGTCATTCAGAAACGGCCTTAGATACGAGTATATAACCGGTTCGTTATCCAGGGCATCTTCAGGGGCCAGAAAATGGCCGTTTTTGTTAAAGCCGCCCTGGGTCATGGCCTCTATCATTACGTTTACATCACCGGAGTGGTCCAGATGGCGGTGGGACAAAAGGATAGCGCTCAGGTTTTCCGGGTTTAAGCCCAGACGGCATACCTGCACAATACTGCCTGGGCCGGGGTCAATCAGGAACCGTTTGCCGTCAAGGTTCAGCCAGATTCCGCCCGAAGCCAGTATCTGGCGGCTGACCATAAATCTGGCCCCGCCTGTACCTAGAAAAGTGATGCTGTTGGTTTCTTCGGTGTAGCTCATATCAGACACTTAGTATAGACATTATTTAGCCAAATGCCAATTCAGAAAATATTTTGGCTATCTTGGGGTGTTAGTTACAAAAGCCTGTGTAGAAAGTACGGGTCTATATGTTAGAATATGACATCCCCGATTTTCCCCCGCATAAGGAGAGGGCATTGGAAGAATTAGGCTCCAGCTTCGGGCTGGACTTAATCATTGTGCTTGTATCGGCCGTTCTGGCCGGTTTACTGGCACGCCGCTTCAGACTGCCGCTCCTTTTGGGTTATCTGGGGGCGGGAATAGCCATAGGGCCAAACGGTTTTGGTCTGGTTCAGTCTCCGGGTGTTATTGAATCCATGGCTACAGTCGGCGTTATTCTGCTCCTTTTTACCCTTGGCCTGGACTTTTCGCTGGATGAGCTTAAGCGGGTGGGAAAGGTGGCGGTGCTGGGCGGCCTTATCCAGATAGTGGTTACCGCCGGGTTCGGGTTTTTGCTGGGCAGAGGCCTTGGCTGGGATATAAACGCCTCTATCTTCTTCGGGTTTATGGTCTCTCTTTCCTCTACCCTGATAGTCCTTAAAATACTTATGGACAAGGGTGAAGCCGAAGCCCCTCACGGGCGGGTGATGCTGGGCATCCTGCTGGTGCAGGATATCTGCCTTATTCCCCTGATGATTATCTTGCCGGCTTTGGGGGGTGAAGGCGGGGACATCGGCCTGACCATAGGTGTTGCCTTTGCTAAAGCGGCGGCCTTTATTCTGGCCATGTTTGGTTTGGGATTTTGGGTTTTCCCCCGTCTGCTGGGGAGAGTGGCTTCCCATTCGCACGAGCTTTTTCTGCTGTCTGTTATCACCCTGTCCCTGGGGGCGGCCCTGGGGGCAACTGCGCTGGGGCTTTCACCGGCGGTTGGGGCTTTTATAGCCGGGCTTCTTATCGGGCAGTCTATGTATGCCAAGCAGGCACTGGCAGATATAATCCCCCTTAGGGATATTTTCGGGGCTTTGTTCTTTGTTTCTCTGGGTATGCTGGCAAACCTTAACTTTGCAGTGGAAAATATAGGTCTGGTTCTGCTGGTAGTGGTATTTTTGCTGGTTATCAAAAGTCTGGTGGCCGGGGCAGTCCCCTGGCTGTTCGGCTATACCTTCCAGACCTCTTTTACTACCGGTATCGGCCTGATGCAGATAGGTGAATTCAGCTTTGTACTGGCCGGGGTGGGTCTGGCATCATCAGTTATTTCAGACAGTATTTATGCCATTACCATCAGCAGTGCCGTTATTACCATGATAATCACCCCTTTTGCCTTAAGTTTCAGCGGTGCGGCTTACCGAAAGGTCAGCCAGTGGCCGCTGGCCAGCAAGCTGGTCAGTTTGCGTACCTCCGGCCAGGCGGAGTTTATGGATTTGGATATTTCCAACCATGCGGTTATCTGTTCGCAGGGGGGTGTTGCCAAGACTCTGACCCGGGTGATGAACCGCCGCAATTTCCCCTTTCTGGTTATAGATTTAGACCCCCAGACCATAGCCGAACTCCGCCGCCAGAAAGCCCCCGCTATCTACGGTGATGCCGCTAATCCCGAAATACTCAGGTTTGCCCGCCTGGATAAAGCCCGCCTGCTTATATGCGCCATGCCCGGTTTTGCGGATACCGAACAGGTGGTTAAAAATGCCCGCAAGATAAACGACCGGCTGGATATAGTAGCCAGAGTTTCCAGTGACATCCAGGCCGAAAAGCTGAAAAAAATGGGTGTCAGCGAGGTAGTCCAGCCTGAGTTTGAGGTGGGTCTGGAACTTTCACGCCACGCCATGCACCGCTTCGGCATGACCACCATTGAAATCCAGTACATTTTAAACAGCCTGCGGAATATGGGTAAACCGGAGTAGCTTCGGCTGCGGCCGGATGTGCTATACTTTTAGCATCTTTTAATGGGAAAAGCAGATGAAAAAATATAAAGCAGGTATTATAAACGTAACCGGTTATGCCGGGCTGGAGCTTGCCCGTATTTTGGCAAGCCACCCCTCGGTGGAGCTTTGTTCGGTAACCGGGCGGAGTCTGGCCGGGAAAAAGCTTTCGGATGCATTTCCTTACCTGCACAGCCTTGATTTACCTATTACTGAAAGTCTGGAAGGGGAAGTGGATATTGCCTTTATGGCCTTGCCCCACAAGGAAGGGGCGTCACTGGTACCTGATTTGCTCTCAAAGGGTATGCGGGTTATAGATATCAGCGCTGATTTCCGCCTGAAAGACCCTCCACTGTATCAGGCATGGTACGGGTTTGAGCATCCCTGTCCGGAGCTTCTTGCCGAAGCGGTGTATGGTCTGCCTGAACTTAAGCGCAAGGATATTGCCAGTGCCCGTCTGGTGGCAAACCCGGGCTGTTACCCCACCTCTGCCATACTCGGGCTGGCCCCGGCTTTTAAAATGGACCTGATAGAGCCAAATGCCATTGTAGATGCCAAGTCCGGGCTTTCCGGTTCAGGGCGGACACCTACTGCTAAAAATATATTTTGTGAAGCCAGCGAAGATGTTTGCGCTTATTCCATTGGCACTCACCGCCACCAGCCGGAAATAGTGCAGGAGCTTTCTCTGGTTGGCGGGGGAGTAATACCTCGGGTTACTTTCTGCCCCCATCTGGTACCCATGAGCCGGGGTATACTTTCCAGTGCCTATGCCCGCTTGAAACAGCCGGTTACAGACGAAGAAGTCAAAGAGATTTACCGCCGTTTTTACAAAGACGAGCCTTTTGTAAAGATAACCGCCGAGCCGCCCCACACCCGTTATACCCGCGGTACCAATATGTGCTTTATTTACCCGGTGGTAGATGCCCTGAATGAACGGCTGATAGTCATAAGCTGTATAGATAATCTGGTAAAAGGTGCGGCAGGACAGGCTGTACAGAATATGAATATTATGCTGGGACTATCTGAAGATACCGGCCTCAAAGCTATAGCTGCCCTGCCCTAGCTTCAGTTTGCCAGCTACCCTTAGTTTTGCTATACTGATTACCCTGTGTGCCCCCATCGTCTAGAGGCCCAGGACAGCGGCCTTTCACGCCGTCAACAGGGGTTCGAATCCCCTTGGGGGTACCAATTTTTTCTCCGGCTGTTTTTATTTTCACTCTGGCAGTTAAATATTGTCTGTTTTCCGGCTATGTTTCTTAAGCGGACTGGTATAATATATATCTACAGTCCTTTGGCGGGAGGTTACAGATATGCTGGAATACTTTCGTACCCATGTTATAGCTTATACTATTGTTCTTCTGGTGTGTTTCTTCATTATGCTGGCGGGTATAATTTACTGGCCGCTCTTTATTGTGGGCGGGCTGCTTTTTATGGGGCTGTTTCTGCTGGGTTTCAAACTTATCCGCGAACCCGAAGAATACGAAGAAGAAATAATTATTAAACCTGTCAAAAAAGACTAGCTGTATTCTTAACGAAACGGAGGCTTCCGGGAATGGGTGTAAAACAGCTGGGTGAAACCTACAAGTGTGACATATGCGGCAATATTGTACGTGTTATTAAGGTAGGCGGCGGAACGCTGGTCTGCTGCGGGCAGGATATGAAACGGATAGAAGACTCGTATAAAGCCCCGGTAAACCTGCCTGATTCCAGCGGTGAGTAGTCCTGATTTGGTACCTCCTCTGTTTAAGTTTTAAAAGAGGGCGTCAGATTATCATTAGACTGCTGTTTGGCATTCCCAAACGGCAGTTTTGATGCAGTATCCTTCAAAGCAAACTTAATTGCTTCCCCGTAGTGTTATCAGCCTTAAACCTGAAAAAGGGTTATTCTGGTTGGAGCAGGCTGAACTGGGTTTTTTCATCAAAGCGGCGGATGGCCTTTGCCCCCAGTATTTCATACATAACCGCCTCACCCACAATCCAGGTGTTTACCCCCGGCCTCAGGCAGCCGGTGGTTGTTTTACCCATTCGCCCAAGAGCTGCGTGGATATGCAGCTTGGGGTTACCGCTTTCATCAGGCGTTATTATACCTACCCCGGCCACTTCATGGGCTCCGTCAAGGGGTATCAGCACCGGCTCAGGCGGGTACTCACGGCTTTGGCGCGGTCCTACCACCACCTGTCCTCCCTCAATTCCCCCGATAAGCACCACCTGGGCATGGCTTATATGCTGGGTGCGGGCAAAATCTTCCAGGCAGGACGGTACTTTATCGCCGTCTTCCAGCCGTATTATAAATACTCTGCCTATACTTCCCTGACTGGCTTTCATCTTTCTCTCCTTAGGCTATATGTGTTAACGCAAAGACCGGCATAGGTCTTGCCTCTATACCGGTCTGAGTTTAGCAGTTACAGGTCTTTGCGTTAGCTCCAGGAATAACCGCTTATCACCCAGCCCCCGGGACTGAATGACATATTTAGGTCTTTTATAAATGAACTGTAGTGGGATATTTTCAGCATATAGGTACCGCTTACCTGGGCGGTAAAAGCAAAAATATGTTCCGGGGTCAGCCAGTAGTCGCCGAACCAGTTTTCAATATGTTCTCCGTCCGGACCGAATACTTCTACCCGCCAGAGGTGGCTTGAATCCGACAGGTTAAAGGCACCGGTCAGGCTGGAATTGATGACTATGTACTGGTCTTTCAGAAGCTCCTTGCTCCAGCTTATCCAGGTAGATTCGCCGATACGGTTAGGCAGTACTAAAGAAGTGGTCTGGATAACCGGTGCAAAGTTGGCGGTTAAGGTGTAATTTTTATCCATCGTAATGTTTATAGTAGTCAGATTAGTAGTCAGGTCTCCTGTCCAGCCTATAAACTGGTAGCCGGGGGCGGCCTGGGCTGTCAGGGTTATGCTGGCCCCGTAGTCAAAATAGTCCCCTTCCGGGGTGACAATACCGGCGGCATTCGGTGAGATATTAACCGCAAGCAGCAGCAGGGGTACGAAATTAGCCACAATAGTCTTGTTGGCATCCATTATAAAGCTGATGGAGGGGTCAGTACCGCTTAAATCTCCGCTCCAGTGGTCAAAACGGTAACCCTGCATAGGATTAGCGCTTAGCTCTATGACAGACCCGGCATCAAAGCTGCCGCTGACTGTGCTTAGACTGCCCCCTGCCTGGGGTGAGGTGCTTATGTTAAGCTGAAACTGCCTTACAAAATTGGCTACTATATTCTTAGATGAGTTCAGGCTGAGGCTTACGGCTGGGTTAGTACCGCTTAAGTCTCCGCTCCAGTGGTCAAAACGGTAACCGGCAGCCGCCACCGCATTCAGGTTAATACTTGAGCCGCGGCTGTAAGAAGATTTATCCGGGCTTAGGTTTACTGTTCCCCCACCGGACGGGGAAATGGAGACATCAACCGCTATACCCCAAGGCGGGAAATGCCCGGCTGTCAGCCCCCAGCTGCCGAAGATTACGCCCAGTACAATCAGTACCGCCAGGCTTATGTTAAACCAGGCAGGCATTTTGGAGTGCCTGCCTTTTAGTTTGGTCTTAGCTTGTTTACGGCGGTAAAAGTAGTAGCCCGGTATTTTCTCTGATTGGGAAACCTCCGCCGGGGTTTCAGGTTCCAGCGGAGGTTCTTCATATTCATCTGCGGGTTCAGAGTTTTCTTTGGAAAACTCGTTATTTTTGTCTAGAGGTTCAAAGTCTTCATCATGGGGTTCTCTGGAATTATCGGGTTCAGGGTTCAGCTCTTTCTCAGGCATCTCCTTCAACCTTCCTTCACATTTTCTCTCCTATTATAACTCTTTTCTCTCCAGCCTGATACGGGCAAAATACAGACAAAGACCAATAATGGCTATGCTTACCGCCAATGCCCCCCAGGCCGGGTCGCTGCTTGCTGAGAGCAGCCGGGTAGACCAGCTGGAAAGGTTGCCGGGCAGAAATTGACCTATCCAGGGCAGCTGGGTTGCCAGACCCTGGGCTATCAGAATTACCAGAGCAGTGCCTCCGGCCGCCAGAGAGCTTTTAAAGAAGCTGGAGAAAAACAGGGTAACTGCCAGACACAAAAGCAAAAACAGGCTCATCAGCAGGGTGCTGCCCAGAAAAGGCATAAATGAAAAGTCGCCTATCAGCATAACGGTGTACCAGTAACACAGCCCGGCGCCCAGCAGCATGGAAACCAGCACCAGCAGTCCCAGAGCCAGATACTTGGACATTACAAATGCCCCCCGGCTGACCGGTTTGGACAGAGTCAGCATGGCCGTACCCTTATCCCGTTCCCCGGAAATTGCACCCATGGCAATCAGAATGCAGATAAGCACCCCTACCTGCAGCATGGTCTGACCGAATTCCTGCATAGACATAAGGGGGGTGGGGTCAGGCATTACCACCGGTATGTCGCCCCCCTGCCCGCTCATCTCAATAATCTGGGGCAGGTAGGCCAGAATGAGCGGGGTGGATATGCCGAAGAAGGCAAAGGCAATGGCTACTATAAGTGTCTTATAGGTTTTCCACTGCTCCTTCAGTTCTTTTTTAAATAAAGGTATCAGTCCGCTCATGCCTTCGCACCATTCCCTACAAGCTGGATAAATACATCTTCAATACTGGGGGTGGTAAGTTCATAATGGGTCAGGGTCAGCCCGCTTTGGGCAATTATGCCGGGTATTTCAGTTTTGGCTTTGGCAAGGTCACTGGCCTGAACATACACCACCTTCAGGTCACCTTCGGTTCGGACCTCGGCTGTTTTGACATAAGGCATTTTCAGAAGCTGGGTCAGAATGGGGGTGGGTTCTTCCTCAAACTGTATCTCAAAGGCCGAAGTGGAGTATTTGCGTTTAAGCTCCTCCACGCTGGCCGATGTTATCAGTTTGCCTTCGCTTATAATAGCTACCCGGTCACATACCCTTTCCACGTCTGAAAGTATATGGGTGGACATGAAAACAGTGGTATCCCCGCTTAGGCGCTCAATAAGGTTCAGCACATCTCTCCGCCCCATAGGGTCAAGGGCAGAGGTGGGTTCGTCCATAAATAGCACTTCGGGTTTGTTTACCAGGGCCTGGGCAATACCCAGCCGCTGTTTCATGCCCCGCGAGTACCCGCCCACCCGGCGTTTACCGGCCTCTTTCAGGTCTACCAGCTCCAGCAGTTCGTCTGCCCGCAGATTATTATCTTTGGGAGCTAATTTGTGGAGTTCGCCAGAAAAAAGCATAAATTCACGTCCTGTCATCCAGCCGTAAAAGGCAGGTACGTCCGGCAGAAAGCCAATCTTGGATCGGAGTGACAGGTTTCGGGGTGTTACCTCCTCGCCGGATACGTAAGCCTTGCCTGAGGTGGGCTGGGAAAGGCCGGTCAGCATCCGGACGGCAGTAGTCTTGCCTGCCCCGTTCGGGCCTAAAAACCCGAAAACCCGGTTTTTTTCAACCGCCAGGTCCAGCCCGTCCAGGGTGGTAAAATCACCGAATTTTTTGGTCAGCTTTTGGCAGAGTATGGCATCCAAGGTTTAGTCTTCCTCCCGGCCCAGAGTCAGGTAGATTATCGGGCCTATAATGTTTACAAATACGATTATTACCGCCCAGACCCACTTGTTGTCCCAGCGGACTTTGGGGCGTTTGACTAAATCCACCACTGCTATAATAAGCAGTATCAGCTGGAGGACAATCAGAGGGGCAATAAGTGCCCAGTTAATATCCATTTTATTTTCCTGCCTTTTATTCCACTATTACGGCTGTGCCGTAGGCCATTACTTCGGAAGCATTTTGCATAACCGCCGAGGTTGAAAAGCGGACACAAATAATAGCGTTAGCCCCCTTTTCCTTGGCTTCGGCTTCCATGCGCCGTATGGCTTCATTCCGGGCTTCGTCCAGCATCTGGGTATATTCCTCAATTTCACCACCCACAATGCTCCTTAATCCGGCCAGAATATCCTTGCCTATGTGTTTAGCCCGGATAGTATTTCCTTTTACCAGCCCCAGGTTTTTTATAATCTTGTGTCCGGCTACATCTTCGGTATTGGTAAGTATCATTTGGTTTTAGTCTCCTTCTTTGTTTCGTTTGCCAGTTCGGCATTGGCTCTTTGTATCTGGGCTCTTGCCTGGTCCAGCTGGCTCTGCATGGCAGACAGCTGGTCAGCCCTCATGACCGCAAAAGCATTCTGCTGGGGGTTTCCCATGAAAATCACCTGGTCTCCGGGGTGAATATTGAATATTTTGCGGAATTTTACCGGTATGACTATCTGCCCCTTAGCTCCCACCGAACCCGAACCGTAAAAAATCTCCATCTGTTGTGGGTTCATTCCACTGCCTCCCGTTTAAATATCTGGGGATAATAATACATATCCTACTAGTATGAATAGTATAACAAGTATTACTAAAAGGCAAGACCCTGCAGGCGGGTTTTGCAAATAAAGTTTCTGAAAGGCTGGCAAAGACAAAAACGGGCTTATTTAAACGGACTGGAAGCAGGGCTTAAGGCGGCGGTAGGTATCTGCCGGGGCTTCGTTCTGAACCTTGGTCTGGCCTATAACCGGCATGAAGTTGGTATCCCCGTTCCAGCGGGGCACAATATGGGTGTGGATGTGTTTGTCTATACCGGCACCGCCCACCCGTCCCAGATTCATACCTATATTAAAGCCTTCAGGTTTGTATTCATTTTTAAGTACGGCAACCGCCCGGCAGACCAGACGGTAATGCTCGTTGCGTTCTTCTTCGGGAAGCTCCTCCAAAGCGGAAGTATGGCGGAAGGGTACAACCATAAGGTGCCCGGCATTGTAAGGAAAAGCATTTAAGATAACAAAGTTGTATTGGCCGCGGAAAAGTATCAGGTTTTTCTGGTCTTCGCTTGCGGCCGGAAAAGTGCAGAATATACAGCCGCTATCTTCGTTTTTGACTGCCTTTTCTATGTATTTTGCCCGCCAGGGTGCCCATAAATTATCCATGCCAGCTCCTTGTCTGTTTATGATTTTAAACGTAAAAAGCCCCCAAGTCAAAGGGTTTTTGGATGTTAAAACAGAGAAAGAAACCGCAAGGGTTTGTGGGCTAAAGCAGGCTATGATAAAATATTATATTTAGCGCATCTATTACAGGGGGTATAATCACGTGGGAAAAATTTTCATAGTTGATGTAACCAACAGAGACGGTGTCCAAACAGCGCGCCTCGGCCTTTCTAAGCTGGAAAAGACCCTGATAAATATGTATCTGGACGAAATGGGTGTTTTTCAGTCTGAGTTCGGCTTTCCCACCACTAAACATGAGCGCGGTTATATTGAAGCTAACCTTGAGCTGGCCAAAATGGGCGTTATCAAGAATCTGCGTCTGGAAGGCTGGATACGGGCTCTTGTGGCTGATGTAGACCTGGCTTTCCGCCGGGCACCCGGCCTGAGACACCTCAATTTGTCCATATCCACTTCGGAACAGATGATAAACGGCAAGTTTCAGGGGCGCAAGGTCTTTACCGATATAATTGATGATATGACTGTGGCTGTCAATGCCGCTTATGCCAAAGGGGCTGAGACAGTGGGGGTAAATGCCGAAGATGCCTCCCGCACCTCAATTGTAAACTTGCTTGAGTTCGGCAAGGCTGCCAAAGAAGCAGGTGCTACCCGCCTGCGTTATTGTGACACTCTGGGTTATGACAACCCTTTTACCATATATGAAACTGCCCGTACTCTGTCAGAAAAAGTGGGAATGCCTATAGAGATTCACTGCCACGGTGATTTAGGTATGGCTATCGGCAACTCTCTGGCCGGTGCTAAGGGCGTGGTTGACGGCGGTCAGGACGTGTATGTAAATACCACCATAAACGGCATTGGCGAACGGGCGGGCAATGCCGACCTGGTAGCTTTCCTGCTGGCTGTTCTTAAATCCAAGGGTTTTGGTGAAAAATATCAGCTGGGCCATGAGATAGACCTTTCCAAGGCCTGGAAGATAGCCCGCTTTGCCTCATATGCGTTTGATGTGGAAATACCCATTAACCAGCCTGGGGTGGGACGCAACTGTTTTGCCCATGCCTCCGGCATACACGCAGACGGCGTTATCAAAGACTCCCAGAACTACGAGCTTTATGGCTATGAGGAACTGGGACGGGGTGAAGCCCTGATGGTTGAAACCGGGCGTGAAATCTGTGCCGGCCAGTACAGCGGCATTTCAGGCTTCCGCCACGTTATGGGCAATATGTCGGTGGAACTGCCTGAAGATAAAGATGAAGCCAACAAGATACTGGAACTGGTACGTTATGCCAACGTAGAGGCCCATAAACCTCTGGTGGAAGACGAGCTTATCTTTATTGCCAAATATCCGGAGATAAGCCGCCGCCTGCTTACTCTGACACCGCTTATGAATGACTAAAAAGCCGGACTTTAAAAAGGGGATTTAAATCCCCTTTTTTATTTGGAGGGTAAGATGAATATACAAATGAAATCCATCGGCACTGTGGTAAATGATATTGCCGCCAAACCTGACCATAATTTTAAATGGGCAGATGTGGTCTCCGAAATACATATAAATCCGGAACTGGCTGAGGGACTTGAGCGTATAGAAGAGTTTTCCCACCTGAATATTATCTGGTCTTTCCATCAGTCCCAGTCCGAAGGCCTGGCGCTCCTGGTCTATCCCAGAGGTCAAAAGGAGTTCGGTAAAATAGGGGTTTTTGCCAGCCGCTCTCCCTTCCGCCCTAATCCCATCGCCAAGACGCTGGTCAGGCTGCTTGAGCACAAAGGCAATGTGCTTAAAGTAAAAGGGCTGGATGCCATAAACGGTACGCCGGTACTGGATATCAAGCCTTTTATAATAGATTATGACTCTGATAAAGAGGCGATAACAGCACCTTGGCTCAGCAAAATTTAAGCCAAAAACTCAGTGACATATACCAGTGTCTTTTAGATAAATACGGCCCTCAGCACTGGTGGCCGGCTGAAAGCCGCTTTGAGATGATGACAGGTGCGGTGCTTACCCAGAGTGCCGCCTGGACAAATGTAGAAAAAGCCATTGCAAGATTAAAAGAGGCTGGTCTGCTCTCACCGGAAGCTATAATGAAGACCGATGAGGATACTCTGGCCGAAGCTATCCGTCCCTCAGGCTACTTCAATGTCAAAACCCGTAAACTAAAGGCTTTAGCTGCCTGGCTTGTAGCTGGTTATAACGGACAGGCTGATAAACTGCTGCCGGCGGAGACTGACGCACTCCGCCAGGAACTTCTGGGGGTATGGGGCATAGGTGAGGAAACGGCAGATTCCATACTTTTATATGCCTGCGGAAAACCCGTTTTTGTTATAGATGCTTATACCCGCAGAATTTTCAGCCGTTTGGGTCTGGCGGAGAGGGATGCGGGTTATGACCGTCTTCAAAGGCTTTTTACGGCAAATCTGGCGGCTGATGCCGCGGTTTTTAACGAATACCATGCCCTAGTAGTCAGGCATGCCAAAGAGCATTGCAGGGTCAAGCCTGTGTGTCAGGGGTGCGTGCTGAAAACTATCTGCGGCTTTAACTGATAGACCGGGCAGTTGCCTGCGGAAATATTCTTTGCTTAGGCAAAACAGGATTATAAAATATTCGGGCTTTCCTCAGCGGGGGCAGAATTCCGGTTTATCCAGACGGAGCGGCTTCTTATATCCCGGTCAAGAAACATGCGGTTAAATATCAGCTCGGCTTTGGAAACGGTATGGGCATATTCATTGTCAGGTGCCATCAGGCGGCGGGTAACCATGATTAGAAAAATTCCTATAAAGCCCCAGCTAATAGTCTGGTATTCCCGGATGCCAAAAAACCCGTGAAAATAGCCTGACATAAACGGCAGTGCGGCCACCCCCAGAAACACCCCCGGAGCCATTTTTTTGAAGAGACCAAAGGCGATGGCTGTTCCCAAAGCTATCAAAGCCGGAACGGGTGCCATTACCAGAGCCACTCCCAGTGAGGTGGCAATACCCCTCCCCCCGTTAAAGCGGAGAAAGACCGGCCAGTTATGCCCGGCAATAGTAAACAAACCGACTACTATTTGCTGCCAGAGCGCCAGTCCCAAAGCGCCGGACAGGAGTATCATCACAGCCCCTTTTGAAACATCAAAAATAAAAACAGCCAGCCCCAGCCTCTTGCCGGCGGTTTTAACAACATTGGAAGCCCCCACATTGCCGCTGCCGTAACGGCGTATATCTATGCCCCTGCGCCAGCGGGAAAGCAGGTAGGCCATGGGGATAGCCCCTACCAGATAACCGGCTATGGCCATGATTATAAATACCAGGCTCATTCCATATCCTCCGCCAGCCCTTTGGCCTTTATTTGGCGGGCTTTGGCAATCAGCTTTTTGGCATCCTGCAAGGGTACTTCCGCCCCGCCGATGGGTGTTTCGGTAAGTTCGTCCAGACCGTGATAATCGCTGCCGCCGGTAGTGAGCAGGTGGTGTTTGCCAGCCAGCTTTACCAGCCCGTCTATCTGCTGGGGGTTAAACCCCCCGTAGTGGCATTCAAGGCCCATCAGCCCGGCCTGAACCAGCCGTTCCACCATAGGCTCATGGTCCATTATGGTCAGGGGGTGAGCCATGACCGGTATGCCCCCGCAGGAAAGTACCAGCCGGACCGCTTCTTCGGGGTTCATTTTTATCCGCTCCACATAGGCAGGCCCTCCCCGCCCTATGTACTTGTCAAAAGCCTCGCCCATGTTCTGGATATAGCCTTTTTCAAGCATGGCGGTGGCAATATGCGGCCGTCCCACTGTACCTTCACCGGCAATTTCCGAAACCCTCTGCCAGCTTATTTCCATACCCAGCCCGTTAAGCTTTATGACCATATCACGGGCGCGTTCCACTCTGGAGCGGCGCATTTCGGTCAGGGTATCATTCAGAACCGGGTCTTGGTAATCTACAAAATACCCCAGAATATGGACATCCCCGCCGCTGTAGTCGGTGCTTATCTCCACGCCGGGTATGACCCTTAGTTTGGGGTACCTACGGGTGGCTTCTATGGCAATGCCAACCCCGCCCAGATTGTCATGGTCACATATGGCAATATACTCCATATTGACTTTGGCGGCTTTGGCAACAATATTCTCTGGTGAGTGGACACCGTCTGAAACGGTGGTGTGGATATGCAAATCTACTTTGGAAGACATGTTTAGCTTATCTCCCTGTAAATGCGTTCTATACCTGTGGCCAGTCCGGTTTTGGTATTTACGGTGACTACCACGGCATTCAGCATGACCCTGCCCTGGGCTACACTCAGGCGGC
The DNA here is from genome assembly GCF_000011905.1 of Dehalococcoides mccartyi 195. Lineage (NCBI taxonomy): Bacteria > Bacillati > Chloroflexota > Dehalococcoidia > Dehalococcoidales > Dehalococcoidaceae > Dehalococcoides > Dehalococcoides mccartyi. Next base: position 1,442,963 of record NC_002936.3, on the reverse strand, counting down.
CGGGTATGCCGGTCAGGAAACGCTGGATAACCGCATCCGGTTCGTCCCCTATTATGGAATCAATAGGCCCTACCATGCCTATATCACTGACATAGGCGGTGTTTTTGGGCAGCAAACGGGTATCACAGGTGGCCACATGGGTATGGGTGCCAAGAACGGCACTTACCCTCCCGTCCAGATAGAAACCCAGCGCCATTTTTTCAGAGGTGGCTTCGGCATGGAAATCCACAATAATGGCAGCCGGTTTGAAATTCAGTTTGCACAGCAGGGCATCAATACTGCGGAAGGGGCAGTCTATATCGTACATAAAGGTACGCCCCATCAGGTTTACCACTAAAACCTTGTCTTTAAGGACATAACCCTGTCCGGGTACGCCCGGAGGGTAGTTTAAAGGGCGGATAACCGGCAGGCTCTCCTCGTCCATCACCGTGGCTATGTCACGGTGCTTCCAGACGTGGTTGCCGGTGGTGATTACGTCTGCCCCGGCCGAAATCAGGTCCTGGGCAGTGGCCGGGGTTATGCCAATCCCCCCGGCCGTATTTTCTCCGTTTACAATGGTAAAATCTATCTTGTATTCCTGTTTCAGTCCCGGCAAGATATCCCGCAGGGCATCCCGCCCCGGCTTGCCGATGACATCACCGATTACCAGTATCTTCATTACTACCTGCCCTACTTGGCAAAGTCTACAGACCGGGTTTCCCGGATAACAGTAACCTTAATCTGTCCGGGGTACTCCAGCCCGTCTTCAATCTTCTTGACTATATCTCTGGCCAGCCGCATAGCACCCAGGTCATCAATCTCCTCAGGTTTGACCATGATGCGCACTTCGCGCCCTGCCTGTATGGCAAAGGATTTTTCAACCCCTTTGAAGCTGTCGGCAATCTCTTCAAGAGCCTTGAGGCGTTTGATGTAGTTTTCCAGTGATTCGCGGCGGGCACCGGGTCTGGCCGAAGAAATGGCATCTGCGGCAGATACGATAAAACCCCAGATGGAAACGGTGGGGGTGTCAAAGTGGTGTTCAGCCACACCCTTGATAACTTCGGGTGATTTTTCCCACTGCTTGACCATGTCTGCGCCTATCTGGGTATGGGTGCCTTCCACGTCACGGTCAACCGCTTTGCCTATGTCATGCAGGAAGCCGGCCCGTCTGGCAAGGGTAACATTTACCCCCAGCTCGCTGCCTATCATGCCGGACATCTGGGCTACCTCTATACTGTGCTGAAGCACGTTCTGGCCGTAACTGGTGCGGTATTTCAGCCGCCCCATTACCTTTATGATTTCAGGCCGCAGTCCGTGAACGCCTGCCTGATAGGCGGCCTGTTCGCCGGAAGCTATCATGGCGGCTTCCACTTCCTCTTTGGCTTTTGCTACCACTTCTTCAATGCGGGCCGGGTGGATACGCCCGTCAATAATAAGTTTGGAAAGTGCCTGTCTGGCAATTTCCCGCCGTACCGGGTCAAAACTGGAGATAGTAACTGCCTCCGGGGTGTCATCTATAATAAGGTCTACTCCGGTTGCCTGTTCCAGCGCCCGTATATTGCGGCCTTCGCGGCCAATCAGCCTGCCCTTCATTTCATCGCTGGGCAGGGGTACGACATTGGTAGTGGTTTCGGTAACTACGTCAGAGGCACAGCGCTGGATAGCCTGGGAAACAATCTCCCGGGCTTTTTCATCCGCTTCAGCCTTGATTTTTATCTCCCACTCACGCAATCGGCGGGAGGTTTCCTGCTGCATTTCGCCTTCCAGCATCTCAAGCAAACTTGACTTGGCCTGTTCAGTGGTCATGCTGGCCACTTCTTCCAGACGCTTCAGTTCGGCTGTCCGTATTTCTTCAATCTGGGACTGTGTTTCATCAATACTTTTTTCCCGGTTGGTTAAGGACTGTTCCCGCTGTTCCAGGTTTTCAAGCTTGCGGTCCAGGGCTTCGGTCTTCTGCATAACCCGGTTTTCCTGCTTGGCCAGTTCAGAACGGCGTTCTTTAAGTTCAGCTTCGGCGGAATTGCGGGCCTTGTCAGCTTCGCGCTTGGCTTCCACCAGCACATCTTTAGCTTCCACTTTGGAGTCCGCCAGCATTTTGGTTGCTTTGCGCTGGGCGATACGGAGCTGGCGGTTCATAATAAAGCCCCTGAATACAAACAGGGCCATACCGCCGAAGACAATACCTATAATAAAACTGAAAAAGATGGCCAGAATGGCAGATAAAGGCAGGCCGGTAGTTGTTGTCGGCGCTGTCTCCATAAAGAATTCCAACATATATATATAAACCCCTTTCTTTTAGAAGCTCTCTTCAACGGGGGTATCAGAGAGCCGTAACTATGTAAGACTTACAATTCGTCTGTGTTACCGTTTCCGCATTCATCCCACAGGCGGGAAACGGTACGGTTAATTACCTCGTAGCCGAATCCGCGGCGCAGCAAATACTGGCTGAGGCGCTGGCGGAACAGGTGGTAATTATCTTTGGGCAGGTTTTTTGCCTTGGTCAGGGCTGCCCGGTAAGCACTGTCCACGTCATCAACAGTGTTTACCACGTTTTCAATTATCTCATTAGATATACCCTTTTTCTTGAGTTCCTGTGAAGTCAGGCTGCGGCTGCGGGGACGGAATGACTGGCGGTTTTCATGCCAGAACTGGGCAAAAGCCTGGTCATCTACCAGCCCCTGCTCCTTCAGCTTGGCCAGTATGGAGTCAATATCCCGGCTGCAAAATCCCCGCTTAACCAGTTTCTGGGCCAGCTCAGACTGGCTGCGGGGGCGATAGGACAGATACCCCAAAGCAGCTTCGTAACAGCTTTGGCAGTCATCAATGAGCTTTAAGGTTTCAATCTGGCTGGGGCTCAATTCCTGGCCTATTTTCAGGCCTTCCCTCTCACATACGCTATAAGACAGGTTGAAGAAATCCTTGTTGTCCAGAGATATCTTGCACCTCTGGTTAGCACCTCGGGTTTTTCTTATTGCCGTTATACTTGGCATTTAATCCCCCAAAAAAAAGACAAAGCCGAGACACAGTCTGCCTCAGCCCCAATATAAAAAGATGTCTTTTTACTTAAAGCCAGGGATTAATCGCCATCACCAATACTGCAAAGGGTGACCGCTGAGGCACGTATTTTTTCTTCAATTTCCTGCGCCAGATCTGGATTTGCCGCCAGATAGTTTTTGGCGCTCTCTCTGCCTTGCCCCAGGCGAATGTCCCCATAGGAAAAGAAAGCCCCTGCTTTCCTTATAACTTCACTGGTTACGCCTAAATCAATAAGGTTGCCCTCGCGGCTGATACCTGAGTCAAACATGATATCAAATTCGGCTGTCCTGAAAGGGGGAGCAACCTTGTTTTTTACCACTTTGGCCCGTACCCGTGTACCAATTGCTACGGTACCTTGCTTGATGGTTTCTATGCGCCTTAGATCTATACGCACCGAACTGTAGAACTTAAGCGCCCGGCCGCCGGGGGTGACTTCGGGATTGCCGAACATAACACCCACTTTTTCTCTCAACTGGTTAATAAAGATTACGGCCGTTCTGGTTTGCCCGATGGAAGCAGTCAGTTTACGCAGTGCCTGGGACATAAGCCTGGCCTGCAGACCTACATGTGAGTCACCCATGTCGCCTTCTATTTCGGCTTTGGGCACCAGCGCCGCTACGCTGTCAATCACTATGACACCAATGGCGGTGCTTCTCACCAGCTCTTCGGCAATACCAAGCGCTTCTTCACCGGTATCCGGCTGAGATATTAAAAGCTCATCCAGATTAACCCCGCAGGTTGAAGCGTATTTGGGATCAAGGGCATGCTCCACGTCTATGTAGGCGGCTTTTTCACCCATTTTTTGGGCCTGGGCAATAATATGTTGGGCCAGAGTCGTCTTGCCGGAGCCTTCCGGACCGAATATTTCAGATATCCGGCCTCTGGGAATCCCGCCAACGCCCAAAGCAATATCAAGTGCCAGTGAACTTGTAGGAATGAACTCAACTGTCTGCCTGAAGGTAGGGTCACTTAGTTTCATTATTGAACCCTTGCCAAAACGCTTTTCTATTATGCCGACAGTGAGTTCCAGTGCCTTATCTTTTTCCGTGGTCATTTCGCCTCGTTTTCTAGTCAAAATGATAGCATATAGTAACTTATTCTACAATAAGCCCTTGACTTTTCAGCCCTTTGGCGTGCGTGAAAACGGTCTTGTCCAGACCTTTAGTCAAGGGTGTGGTTAGTCAGGCTGGTAGAGCACAGAGCTGTCCGGTGATTCCCAGACCTCCACCCCCCGCAGCTCCACCCCCATCCGGCTGATAACCGGTTTCAGCTTGTCATATATGTCTCTGGATATGTTTTCGGCGGAGGGGTTTTGGTTGTCAAAGGGTGTCAAGTCATTCAGGCAGGTATGGTCGTAGCTTTGCAAAACCTCACCCAGGCTGGTTTTTAGCACTTTGAAATCAGCCCCCATGCCGCATTCGTCCAGTTCATTTGCCCTTACCTTCAGGGCTACTTCATAGCGGTGGCCGTGCAGGTTTTCGCACTTGCCTTTATATCCCCGCAGGAAATGGGCGGCTTCAAAATGTTTTTTTACACTCAGGTAGTACATTACTCGTCCTCCTCGTCATCTTCCGCTGTATCTTCGCCGCTTTGCGGCAGGCGGGAAAACGGGCGGATAGACTGGCCGGGCGGCAGTTCTTCAAGCAGCTCTGACAAACTTAAGCGGCTGCCCGGATAGATAAAATCAGCTGCCAGTTCCACAAGAGGCAGCATTACAAAAGCCCTTTCAGTCAGGCCGGGGTGAGGTATAGTCAGGGCGGGTGTATTCAAGCGCTTCTGTCCGTACAGCAGGATATCAATATCTATTATGCGGGGCTGGTTATGGCTGCTTGGGCTTCGTCCCATATCCTGCTCTACCTTTTGGGTAAACGCAAGCAGGTCTTGGGGTGAAAGTTCGGTGCGGGCTTCCAGCACCATATTTAAAAAGTCGGGTTGAGCCGGGCAGTTAAGCGGCTTGGTTTCATAAATTGTAGAAAGGCCGCTAATACTGATTTTCTCTGAAAGGCGGCTCTGGGCATCTTTCAGGTTCTGTTCACGCTCACCCGTGTTTGACCCCAGCCCCAGGTAGATTATTTCCATATTTTACCCCTTACAACAGCATCACTCATCCGGCAGACCCGTTTCATATAGGCTACATCATGCACCCTTACAATATCCGCCCCGCCCCCTATCCCCAGGGCAACCGTGGCGGCCGTCCCTTCCAGCCTTTCGCCCGGCGGGGTGTCCAGCACCTGCCCGATAAGGGATTTGCGGGAAGTGCCCAGCAGTATAGGCAGATTTAGGGTTTTCAGTTCTGACAAACGGCGGACAATTTCCAGATTTTGCTCCAGGGTTTTGCCGAACCCCACTCCGGGGTCAATAATAATATTTCGGGCGGGTACACCCAAGCCAAGCAGCCTCAGGGCAGTTTCCCTCAGTTCGCTGGTGACTGCCGCCATTATATCTTCCGCCGGGTTTTCCCGCTGGTTGGAGGTTATCACCCAGCCGGCAGGCCTTTTGGCTGCCAGCTCAAAAAGGGAAGGGTCTTTTTTTAACCCCCAGACATCATTTATTATGCAGGCGCCGGCTTTCAGGGCTTCTTCCGCCACTTCTCGCCGGTAGGTATCTACGCTTACGGGTATATCCAGATTTCGGGAAATAAGCCTAACCGCCGGTATGACCCTGTCCAGTTCTTCCCGGGTGTTTACCGGCTGGCTGCCCGGGCGGGTGCTTTCACCGCCTATATCCAGTATATCTGCCCCTTCCAGAGCAAAACGGCGGGCCTGTTCCAGAGCGGCTTCGGGGTTAGCACCCAGTCCGTCACCTGAAAATGAGTCAGCGGTGACATTGACTATACCCATTATGTAGGTACGCTCTCCCCAGCCGAATTGTTTTGAGCCGAAGAGGCTTTCTACAGGTTTTTTTGCGGGTAAATCCATTAACTTTCCCCTCTGTGATGATTATCTCAGCAAATGATAAAAGGAGCAAGCAAATACTGCCGCCCGGCCGTCATTTCCAAGCTTAAAAGGGCTTAATCAAAGTATTTTGAGCCTTAACTAATTTTTTATGTAGTTTGACAAGCCAAATTTTAGCGAGTATCATAAAACGTTGGTTGTGAGTATTTGATATATCGCAATTAAGCCTCAGTCTAAGTCCATTTCAGGTTTAATTTAGGAGGTCACACATGCCTAAGATTGGTCCTATGGAAATACTTATCATAGTTCTTTTGGTTGTAGTGGTGTTCGGTATAGGCAAACTTCCTCAGGTCGGAGATGCTATCGGCAAGGGCATCAGAAACTTCAGGAAGGCTTCCTCCGGTGAAGAAGAAAAAGAGGAAGTTGAAACCAAGGAAGAAACCAAGACCATTGAAAAATCAGAATAAATAAAACTGAATTAACCCCTTTTATATGTATAGAAGGGATTTGTTTTGAAAACCTGTGAAAGGTTTTAAATAGGAGGTAGGCTATGCCTAAGATTGGCCCAATAGAGATACTCATTATTGTACTTCTGATTGTGGTGGTTTTTGGTGCCAGCCGAATTCCCAAAATCGGCGAATCACTGGGTAAAGCCCTGCACAATATCCGCAAGAAGAATGACTTTGAAGAGGAAACTCCCAAGCCGAAGGTTGTAAAAAAACTGGAGGATGGTGCGGTTTCCGCCAAGATAAACGAAAAGATAGCTGAGACTAAAAAAGAGTCTTAAGCCCTTTTGTCTTTTACTAGGCTCTAAAGTAAAATTCGCTAGTAATTTGGATTAAGGCGTTAGATTATGGATTTTCTGGGAATCGGCTTCGGTGAAATTATTATCGTGCTTATTGTGGCCACCCTGATCTTCGGGCCCGGCAAGATACCTGAGTTTGCCCGCCAAATCGGACAGTTCGTTAATTCCTTCCGCAAGGTAACCAGTGAGATGACCAGAGACTTTACCAGAGCTATTGATGCTGAAAATCTGGCCTCTCCCGGTAAAAAGAAGACCGGCAGTAGTTCTACCAGTACCTCCAGCAAATCTAAATCGCTTGAAAATTTTCTGAACGGACCTGGAAGCGGGGGTAAGGCGTGAGCAGTAAGAACGAAACTCCCGAAACGGACGAAGAAGAACCCCCGGAGGAAGCCAAGGCAAAAGGCAAAATGCCTATCGGCGGGCATTTTAATGAGCTTCGCCAGCGTTTTACCCGGAGTATCATTGCCCTGATAGTGGGTGTACTGGTGGCCTTTTTCTTTGCCACTCCCATTATCGGCTTTTTAACCGCTCCCGGCGGCCCGGATTTCAAACCGGCCCAGCTGGGGGTCATGGAATATGCCTCGGTCTTTTTCAATGTATCACTCTGGGCGGGGTTTATTCTGGCTTCCCCTTATATCCTTTACCAGCTGATTGCTTTTATTACCCCGGCTCTAAACCGCAATGAAAAGAAATTTATTTTTACGGCCATACCGGCGGTCACTGGAATGTTCCTGCTGGGTCTGGCTTTTGCTTATTATGTGGCTTTGCCTCCTGCTTTAAATATCCTGCTGCACTGGGGCGATGATGTGGTACTCACCGTGGTAGGTATCCGGGACTATATGAATGTAGTCACCAGAATACTCATTGCCTTGGGACTTATATTTGAAACCCCCTTTGTTATTATGGTGCTGGCCAGACTGGGAGTGGTATCCCCCAAGTGGCTGGCTTCCAAGCGCAAAATCTGGATAGTCGTGGCCTTTGTCATTGCCGCGCTTATTACACCTACCTTTGACCCGGTAAACCAGACCATCATGGCCGGTCCGCTGATTGTTCTTTATGAAATATCCATCTGGCTGTCAAAACTGGTATACCGCAAGAAGAGGGAAGTCAGCGAATCTTAGTCACAAAAAAGTGAATACTCTGGCCTATTTGAATTTCACTAATAGATTAGAGTAAACTAAGTGTATCTTAAAGAGGCTTGAATAAAGCCTCTCCTCTTATATACCCCCGGAAGGGCAAGTGATTGAAAAGTTCAAATTGGTTTAGCTCAAATCGCAGTAAGATAATAACTCTGCTGGCTTTATTAAGTCTGGGGTTGGCCGCTATATATGGGTTTACCCATCAGGATTTAGGCTACAAGGAATACATTTCTCAGGTTGTACCGGAAGATTCCGAGTATACAGAGCTAATGGCTACCAGTCAGGGTGTGCTTTACGCCATACTGGATGACGAGGGTCAGCCTCAAAGCTATGTTACTATTTCGCAGGGACAGGGTTACGGCGGCCCTCTGCTGGTTGCCCTTAACTGGAGCCTTGACGGCATTATTCAGCAGATATCTGTCCCCGTTCAGCACGAAGACCTTCCCTGGTGGCGGGTTCTGGAAGCCAGACATTTTTTTGACCAGTATATAGGCCGCGGCTACGAAGACCCTATCCAGATACATGAAGACATAGACGCTGTTTCCGGTTCTACCGTTTCTTCAAACGGGGTCGCCATGGCTGTTAAGGCCGGAAGGCTTCTGGTGGTGAAGGAACTGGGGTCAGACTATAAAGACCCGCTTCCGGGTATAAAATTCGGTCTACCCGAATTTATGGTCTGTCTGGGTCTGGCCTTTGTGTTCTGGGTGCGCACCTTCAAGCCGTTTAAAAATCCCAAACGTGCCCGTTATCTGGCACTTACCTACAGCTTTTTTATAGTGGGTATCTGGCTTTCAGTACCCCTTAGCCTGAACAATATTGCCAGTTTCCTGGTAGGTTATGCCCCCAGCCTTGAGCAGTTTATCATCTTTTACATTGTAGTCTGGGGAATACTGGGTTTGGCCATCCTCTTTGGCAAAAACTACTACTGTTACTGGCTGTGTCCTTTCTCTGCGGTACAGGAAGGGCTTCATTTCATCGGAGAGGGCATTTCCCCCTCTTCCAATGCCCAGAAACGTTTCAGGTGGGTGCGCTATGCGCTTCTCTGGCTGGCTTTGATGCTGGTGTTTATATTCAGAGCGCCCAATGTGTCCGGTTTTGAACCCTGGAATCTGTTTTTCAGCCTCAAAGGGGACTTTCAGGAGTGGATACTCATGATAGCCACCTTGATAGGTGCCATAATTTTTTACAACTTCTGGTGTAATTATCTTTGCCCTGTAGGGGCTTCGCTGGATATAATAGTAAAGACCCGTAAGTGGATAGGAAACAAATGGAAAAGCCTGTTAAAGAAAAAATAAAGGTAATAGATATTTTCCTGGCGGTCATGATAGCGTTCTGCGCTGTTTTCAGTTTGATAGTTATGCTGGTAAAAGCTACCGGGCTGGTAGACTGAATAGCCTGTTTTAAAGGAAAATCTGAGGTATATACTTGAGCTTGCCAATAAAATATATGCGTGATAAACTAGCTATTTAGTTGTAGTATTATCAGTGAATTATTTATTTAATAATAGTTTTTAATAAACAATCATTTCTGGGGTACGCAGACGGTTGGTAAAGTGTCTCAGAAAGTGAGGCGGTCATTAGATGCAGAGCAGTTTCTGGAAACTACACGGTAAACAAGCGCTTATAATATTTGCCATTATCTCTGTAGTTATAGCCGGGGTAATAGGCAAGGTTTCCGCTTCACCTGACGTTGAGCAGTATCTTTCAAAGGTTGTTCCGGAAGCTGCCAGCTTTAAAAAACTGGATGACCGCGCATCAGATGACCTCTATCTGTTCGCTGCCCTTGACTCAAATGGCACCCAGATTGCGTATGTTACTTCCGGCCAGGGTATAGGTTATGCCGGCTCTATGACGGTAGTAGTTGCCTGGAGCAACGAAGGCGTTATTCTGGCTATGGATGTCCCCCAAACCAATGATACTCCTGCTTGGTACGGCAGACTGGCTGCCAATGATTATTTTTCCCAGTTTATCGGCCGCTCTTATCAGGACCCGCTCCAGCTGAATGAAGATATCAACGCCATTTCCGGAGCTACCCGTTCTTCAACCGGTGTTGATACCGGTGTCCGCGCAGGACGTCTGATACTTTCCGAACAGCTGGGCAACCCATATCCTGTTCCGCCTGAACCTGTCAATTTCGGGCTGGCCGAAGTCTTCTTTATTGCCGGCATTGTGTCAGTATTTGCCCTGCGGATGGTGCCTGCTTTACGCAAAATACATGTCCTGCGTTACCTGAGCCTGCTGATAGGGTTAGCAGTCTTCGGTATCTGGCTTTCCATACCGCTGAGTCTGGTTAACTTCATTGTCTTCCCCACCGGTTTTGCCCCAACCTGGCAAAGCAACTTGCTCCTGTACCTGATGGTTTTCGGTATCATAGGGGCGGCCCTTGCCTTCGGTAAAAACCTGTGGTGTTTCTGGATGTGCCCGTTCTCTGCCATTCAGGAAGGACTTAATTTTATCGGCGGCGGCCGTACCCGTCCCATTACCCGCACTCAGCTTGCCATGCGTAACACCAGGTATTTTATTCTCTGGGTAATAGTAGTGCTGGTTCTGGTTTTCCAGTCCCCTCAAATGGCAGTATTTGAGCCATGGAATACCATCTTTAGTCTGAAGGGGGCGCTGGATCAGTGGCTTCTGGTTATAGCTACTCTGGGCGTGTCTCTCTTTATCCATGACTTCTGGTGTCATTACCTCTGCCCGGTGGGTGCTACTATGGATATCATACTTAAAATACGCAAAGGCACTATCGGGCTGGTTCGGAAGTTTTCCAGCAGATAGTTACAAATAAAATAGCAGTAGTTTTTTACCAGCACCGGCCGCATTTATATTTAGGGGTTTGGTGCCGGGGGAGGATAATAAAGTGAAAAATAAACTTACCAGAAGAGATTTTATCAGGATTTCGGCTGTAGGTGCCGGGGTTTTAGCTGCCGGAGGTTTAGGGGTTAAAGAGCTGATAACCTCTGCGGCTGAATGCCAGTATTCCGAAACCAAAACTCTTTTGGGTACTTATATAACCATCACTCTGGTAGACAGCAGCCGGGACAATGCCGAAGCCAAGGTCAAGGATACCTTCGCTGAAATTGAGCGCTTGTCTTCGGTATTTAACCGCTTTGATATTACCTCTGAGCTTTACCGTTTGAATAAAAGCGGTCAGGCCATAGGTGCTTCCAGCGAATTTGTCTCGGTTCTTTCCAGTGCCCAGTATTGTGCCGAACTTAGCGGCGGGGCATTTGACCCTACCGTACTGCCTGCGCTGGACCTGTGCCAGGACAGCTTTGCCAAAACCAAGCTGCCCCCCTCTGTTGCCCAGCTGGATGAGGTAAAATATCTGGTTAATTATAAAGAGATGTCTATTAAAGGCAAAGACGTAGTCTTGGGCAGAAACGGCATGGCTCTTACGTTGGACGGCATTGCCAAAGGCTATATTGTGGATAAGGCTACCGAATATCTGCGGGGACGGGGTGTCAGCCAGGTAATAGTTGAAGCTGGCGGGGATTTGGCCCTTCAGGGTATGCGCGAAGACGGCCAGCCGTGGAAGGTGGGTATTACCCATCCCAGGGCTTATACCGGCTACTATGATGTTATCCAGTCTTCCAATGCCTGTCTGGCTACTTCCGGTGATTATGAAAACGCCTTTACCCCAGATTATAAATATAACCATATTATTGACCCCCGAACCGGTTTTTCACCTCAGGAACTGTGCAGTGCTACGGTTATTGCCCGTGATACCCTGCTGGCTGATGCTCTGGCTACTGCCGCCATGGTTATGGGCGTAGACGAGACCCTTAAACTGCTGGAGAGTTTGGACGGAGCCGAAGCTTTGCTTATCGGCAAAGACCTGAAGAGTTATACAACCAGCGGTTACCGTGCCCTAAGTGAGCACCTCAGCACCTGACCTTTTTGAGGCGGTACTCTTTAAATGAGGACTATTGACCATAAATCAAGCAGTCCTCATTTTTTATTTTATATCTGCGTTGCCGAATGCCCTTTTCTTGACAAAAAATTGCCATTCCTATAGCATAGACATATTTCCTGAGCTTGTTAGTAATAACAATACTACTATTAATGGTTAGTTTTTGGAGGCAGATGCAATGAAATTGTCAGCCCGCGGCAGGCATTCTATGGAAGCCATGTTTGACCTGGCTGTTCATTATGGCGAAGGCCCTATTTTGATTCGTGATGTTGCCCAGCGGCGAAAGATATCTGAACAGTATCTGGCTCAGCTTTTTATCCCCTTGCGTATAGCCGGGCTGGTCAGAAGCGTTCGCGGGGCTAACGGCGGTTTTGTACTGGCCAGAGACCCCCAAAGAAATAAGACTGAGTGATATTGTAAAGGCTACCGAAGGTTCTACCTCCCCTTCGGAGTGTGTAGATGACCCCAGAGTTTGCTGGCGCGGTGAAGGCTGTATCACCCGCGGTGTCTGGGTGAAGATTAAAAAAGCTACCGATGAAATTCTGGATTCTATAAGCCTGGCTGATTTAGTGCAGCAGTGGAAAGAAAGCGGTTCACCTGAAACTCCTCTGGAGCTGGGTGTTTAGCCCCTGCAACAAATCTTCGGGCATACCCTTCCATCGAGATAGTTATCTGGTTTCCGGTAAGGATATTTAAAATAACCTGCCGGAAATCTGTTTTTTGGAGTACCATGCTTCCCTGCCTTCAGAGCAGAATTGGTCTCGGAGGATATTTCAGGTATAATCTGCAGATAACTGTTTTACCGGTAGTCCAGTATCAAAAGGAGTAGCTGATATGACCGAAATGCCTGAAATAGGTAAAATATCACCGGATATTTTCAGGGAACTGATTTATCCCAGACTGGGGGCAGCCTCACCGGATGTGCTCATAGGACCTAGAAGCGGGGTTGATGCCGCCGTGGTAAATCTGGGGGGTAAGGCCGTTTCCCTGACTACCGACCCGGTTTTTATAGTACCTGAATATGGTTGGGAGAGGGCTGCCTGGTTTGCTATCAATATCCTCCTCTCAGATTCGGTTACCTCCGGTTTAAAACCCAAATACCTGACCATAGACCTTAACTTACCCATGGGTATTACCAAAGACCAGCTGAGTCTGGTCTGGCAGGTTATTCATGACCAGTGCGCCAGTAACGGCGTTTCCATAGTAACCGGACATACCGCCAGATATGAAAACTGCGGCTACCCGTTTGTTGGCGGGGCAACCGTAATTGGTGAGGGTGAACTGAATCAGTATGTCGGCCCGGAATTCGTAAAGCCGGGCGATAAAATAATTATTACCAAAGGACCGGCTATTGAAGCCTGCGGTATTTTTGCCGCCATGTTCCCCGGTTTTCTGGCCAGAAAATTCGGGGCGGATTTCAGCCGGAAAGCCCAGGATATTTTTTATAAAATGAGTGTGGTGGAAGACGCTCTGGCGGCTGTGTCTGTGGGGGTGCGGGATAACGGGGTAACTGTTATGCATGATGCAACCGAATGCGGCATCTGGGGCGGACTGTATGAAATAGCCGAAGCTGCCGGTATGGGTGTCACCATAGAAAAAGACCAGATTGTGATTGAAGACGGGGTAAAGGAAATCTGCGCCCTGTTCGGGATAGACCCTTTTGCTTCCATAAGTGAAGGCACTCTGCTGCTTACCTGCCGTGCCCATAAGGCGGAGGCAATCCTTTCAGCTATGTCTGCTAAGGGTATCAAAGCTTCGGTTGCCGGTGAAATAACCCCGGCCGGAAGCGGGATGAAGCTGGTGGAAAACGGGCAGGAAAAACCGCTGGTTCACCCTCAGGTTGACCCGTTCTGGAAGGCCTTTTATAATGCCCTGGAAAAGTATGATGAACTGGAAGGCAAAAAATGATGCAGGACAACGTTACTCCGCCCTCCTATTACAAGACAGATTACTGGAAACGTTATTCCAAGGTTTATGACTTTCTAACCCGTTTGCTTTTCACGCCTTTCGGCGGGGAAGAGCGCTTTCGCCGCAAATTCGTAGATGAAGCCAATATTCAGCCCAGGGACAATATTATAGATATGTGCTGCGGCACAGGGGCAACTACCCGTCTGGTAGCCGGAAAATTAAAAGACGGTCAGGTAACAGGGGTTGACCTTTCTCCTGATATGATGGCCAGAGCCAAAGAAAAAGTAACAGGCCTGCCGGCTGTTTTCCAGCAGGCTTCGGGTGACAACCTGCCCTTCCCGGAGGGTACTTTTGACAAGGCTTTTGTATCCTACGGCCTGCATGAAATGCCCACCCCTATCCGCCATGAAGCCATTAAACAGATTTATAAAGTGCTCAAGCCGGGGGGTGTTTTCAACGTGCTGGACTATAACCTGCCTCAGGGTATCGGGGGTTTGGGCATCCGGGTATTTATCCGGGTGTTTGAGGGTCTGCCGGCTTATCAGATGATGCAGCCGGGGGTCTTAAGCGGTGAACTAAAGGATGGCGGGTTTGAAATTCTTAACCGCCGCCAGCGTCTTTTAGGTATGTTCCAGATAATTCAGGTGCGCAAACCGCTTTAGCCTGAGAGCTTTCCCAGCAAATAAACCAGCCCGGCTGCAAACCACAGAGTTTAGCCGGGTTTGCCATATAGTATAGGTTTTTATATCCTTCGGGTGGTAAAATTAGGCCGTAAGAGGCATATATATGTACACAGAGCTTATTTCGCACAAAATAGCGGAACTCAAAAAAGAACGTAAGGCCGTTATACTGGCCCACAACTACCAGCTGGGAGAAATTCAGGAGGCGGCGGATTTTGTGGGTGACTCGCTGGAACTGGCCCGCAAGGCGGCCAATATTGATGCCGAAGTGATAGTTTTCTGCGGGGTTCACTTTATGGCTGAAACAGCGGCTATACTCAGCCCCGAAAAGACGGTCCTTGCACCAGAGCCAAAGGCCGGCTGCCCCATGGCGGATATGATAAGCGGGGCGGAACTCAGGGAATTTAAAGCCCGTTACCCCGGTTTGCCGGTGGTTTGTTATGTTAACTCTACTGCGGAGGTCAAGGCTGAGTCTGATATCTGCTGCACCTCTGCTAACGCCGTAAAAGTGGTGGAAAGCCTGAAATCAGATACGGTTTTATTCGTTCCTGACCAGTATCTGGGGGCGTTTGTTCAGGCGCATACCGCGAAAAAAATAATAAGCTGGCCGGGTTATTGCCCCTGCCATGCCCGTATAAAACCTGAAGATATTCTAAACTTAAAAAAGCACTACCCCAAAGCCAAAGTGGTAGTCCACCCCGAAAGCCGGCCTGAGGTAACCGCCTTGGCAGACGGGGTTTTATCTACCGGGCAGATGGTAACTTATGCCGCCCGGGCAGATGTTAAAGAGCTTATTGTAGGCACTGAAATAGGTATGCTCTACCGCCTGCGAAAGGAAAACCCAAACAAGCTCTTTATACCGGTATCCGAACAGGCTGTATGTGCCAATATGAAAATGACCACCCTGCCCAAGCTGCTTGCCAGTCTGGAAAATATGCAGACAGTAGTAAGTGTGCCGGAGGAAATCCGGCGTAAGGCAGTGGGTGCGGTAGAACGAATGCTGAAGGTGACTTAAAAGGGTGAAGGCAAATTCATTTCTGGTAGTCTTCATAACCGCCAAAGATGCGGAGGAAGCCGCCCTTATCTCAAAGGTGCTGCTTAGCCAGCGCAAAGCGGCCTGTGTCAGCATTGTTCCGCGGGTAAACTCGCAGTATTGGTGGCAGGGGAAGATAGAGGAATCAGCCGAAAGCCTGCTGATTGTTAAAACCCGCCAGTCCCTGCTGGATTCGCTTATAGAGGTAGTAAAGGAAGTTCACAGTTACGAAAACCCCGAAATATTGGCACTGCCGGTAGCCGGGGGCAGCCCGGAATATCTGGACTGGCTGGATAAAGAACTTTCCGCCCCGCCGGATATTCCGGAATAGCCAATGGGTGCTATAATGGGTGCTTAAATGATAAAAGATATTAGAAACGTTTTCAGTAAAGACCCGGCTGCCCGAAGTGTGGCAGAGGTTCTTTTTTGTTATCCGGGTTTGCATGCCCTCTGGTTTCACCGGGTGGCAAACTGGCTTTGGCGTCACAAGCTCCATTTCTGGGCACGCTGGCTTTCCCACGGCGGGCGGTTCTGCACCGGCATTGAGATTCATCCGGGGGCAAAAATAGGCCAGCGTTTCTTCATTGACCATGGAATGGGTGTAGTCATTGGTGAAACCTCTGAAATTGGTGATGACGTGCTCATGTAT
Source organism: Dehalococcoides mccartyi 195 (assembly GCF_000011905.1). NCBI lineage: Bacteria > Bacillati > Chloroflexota > Dehalococcoidia > Dehalococcoidales > Dehalococcoidaceae > Dehalococcoides > Dehalococcoides mccartyi. The sequence continues at coordinate 1,426,931 of NC_002936.3, read as the reverse complement.
CAGGGGGTGGTCTTAGGCGGCACCAGTTTGTCCAAGGGTAAGCGTCACCCTACTATCGGCAGCAATGTGGTTATCGGCACAGGTGCGGTAGTGCTGGGCGGCATTACAGTGGGCGAAGGGGCAAAAATAGGGGCGGGTTCGGTAGTGACTAAAGACGTTCCGGCCGGGGCAACTGTAGTGGGTATACCGGGGCGGGTAGTAGAAGAATCCCGCCAGATGGTTATTGATTTGGAACACGGCAAACTGCCTGACCCGGTAGCGGATGCCTTAAAGGTAGTGCTGGCCGAACAGCAAAAGCTGATGGACAGGCTTGCCCAGCTTGAAAAAAACAGCGAGCTGAAAGTGCCTCAGGATGAGCTTCGCGGGCAGATACGTGAAATTATGAAAGAGTTTAACCTCTGACTTTTTAAAATGGATTTTGCGGATATAACAAAAAGGGGCGGTTTTACGCCCCTTTAATATTTCGGTCTAACAGCTTATATATCAGGTCTGGTGGGTTTTGCCGCAGTGCGGGCAACTGACCTCCTGCCCCTTTAAGCCGGGTGGGACACGCAGCCTGACCCCGCAGTCACAATCTACCGTCTGGTATTTATTCATATTCCAGAGGGCGTTTGAGGTTTCGCGGGCGCGGCCGATTTCAGTAGCCAAAGGCCCTTCGTCCGAAGCCTCCCGTATAGTCTCGGCGTGGTCAAGCTTGATAGCGGTAGGCGGTATAACATGCCCGCCTTTCACCTGTTTAAAGGCCTCGTCATAGTTGTGGTAGGAAGCCCCGTTCATAGACCGCAGAATCCGTATCCGCTCGCTTATGGGGGGATGGGTGGAAGTCAGGTCAGCGGCGGCTTTGCCTTTGGCTCTGAAGGGGTTAATTATATACATGGGGGCGGTAGCCTGGTTGGCTGAGCGCAGCTGTGCGGTAGAAGCCCCCAGCTTTTCAAGGGCGGAAGCCAGCCCCTCCGGGTAACGGGTATACTGGGCAGATGACGCATCTGCCAGATATTCGCGTTTGCGTGAGATGGCAAAATATATCAGCTGGGCAAACAAGGGTGCCAGTATAATAAGCAGCAGTGCCGCCACCATCAAGATAGCCTGAGCCCCGCCGCCGCCCCCTTCGTTTGAGGAAGAACGGCGTGACCCTCCGCCGAAAATAAACATCCGTGAGCCGTACTGGGCTAAAATAACTATAGTCCCCAAAAGGATACTGCACCACACCATCAGTGAGACATCCCGGTTTTTGATATGGGCCATTTCATGCCCTATCACACCCTGCAGTTCATCACGGTTCAGCTTCTGCAGCAGTCCGGAAGTAATGGCAACTGAAATATGGTTTTTGTCCCGTCCGGTGGCAAAGGCGTTTAAGGCGGGGTCGTCAATAATATAAACCTTGGGCATGGTATCCAGCCCGGAGGCAATCTTCATTTCCTCCACCACGTTGTAAAGGCGCGGATGGTCAGCCGGTTTTATTTCCTTGGCATTAGCCATGCCCAGAAGAATACTGTCACCCTGGGTTAGGGCTACCAGATTCATAATTCCCCACAGGACAAGAGCAATTACCAGTCCCACCAGCCCGTTATCGGTAAAGGCCATGCCTAAAGCGTAGCCCAGGGCTACCAGAATAAGCCCCATGCCGATAACCAGCATAATGGAACGGGTTCTATTGGATTGTATCTGTTCCCACATATCGGTCTAAATCCTGTTTAAAACTTTACCTTGGGAGCCTGGCGTTCCTCTTCTACTTTAAGCTCAAAAAATTCGCTGGCCTTGAAATTAGCTATACCGGCCACAATATTTGAGGGGAACATCTGGGTTTGGTTGTTGTATTTCATAACCGAATCATTGTAAAACTGGCGGGCAAAGCTTATCTTGTTTTCAGTAGAGGTCAGTTCTTCCTGCAAAGCCAGAAAGTTCTGGTTAGCCTTTAAATTGGGGTAGTTTTCAACTACTGCCAGCAGGCGTGAAAGGGCGGAAGACAGTTCGCCTTCGGCTTTGGCTCTGGCCTCCACACTGGTAGAAGTGGATAACTGCTGGGCCAGATTGCGGGCATTGGTCACAGACTCAAGGGTCTGCCGTTCATGGGTCATGTAGCCTTTGACTGTTTCAATAAGGTTGGGTATCAGGTCATAGCGTCTTTTCAGCTGGACATCTATCTGAGCCCAGGCGTTTTTAACCTGATTCCGCAGGCCTACCAGCCCGTTGTAAGCACCGGCAAACCATAGCCCCAGTATCAGTATCAGTGCCAGAATAACTATAAGTGCAATCCACATATTTCCCTCCTTGTGTTCTTTATATACTAAATATATTCAAAATGAACGCGTTACCGGGCTTTGAAAACCTCTTTGAGGAAATCCACTGCCGGTTGGTTGGTATCTTTGCCTAAGCGGGTAATAAGCTGGTCTACCTCTCCCCCGTCAAAAAACATGCCATGTCCCCCCGGACAGTCATCTGTAATCAGCAGGGGGTCTTTTAAGAGGGCAGTTTTTTTCATCTTACGGCGGCAGATGGGGCAGTGGCGTTTAGCCTCGCGGCTATCGGTTATTTCTTCTGCCTTTGGGGCGGTGCTTTTCAGTTTTACCGCATCCAGCAGCAGACCCAGTTCCCCGGCATCAAACCAAACCCCGTGGCAGGCCGGACAATAGTCCAGCTCTATCTCGCGGTACTCTACTACCAGCATATCTTTAGAGCAAGCCGGGCAAATCATAGACTTCTCCTTATATAACGTATCTATTAGTGTATGGATAGGCATATGTTCTTGTCAATGGGCGGATAGTTGATAATCAAAGCTGGAGAAAGCAGGGCGAATGCATGCGGCTAAATAATAAATGGCGTTATTGAAGAATAAACAGGGTGACAGGCTCGTAAAAAGGCTGCGGTAGCAGTTTTTATAAAACAGGGTTCAGGCTAAGTTTGGTTTCGGCGGGCAATAAGGCAGGCTATACAACCTAGTAGCAGGATAACAGACATGCCGCCCATGCCGATAGTAGTGTTGCTTATCGGGCCAAAAAAATGCCCGCTGGCAACCAACGGCGGAATTACTTCCAAGGCGGTTAGGAAACCCAACACCAAACATATACCCCCGAGTATAGCCAGAAGCAAAGCCAGTTTGTTCATTTGAGATTGACCTCTTAAATAAAACACTATCGTGACTAATTTAAGCACAAAAAATGCCTGCTGACAATAGATTGTATTGTATTCGGAAAAGTGATTAGCAAAGAGACATGCAAAAAGAAAAGCCCCTTGCGGAAAAACACCGTCAGAAGGGGCTTTTTAGCTTCAGAAAGTGGTACCCCTGGGGCGATTCGAACGCCCGACACGCGGTTTAGGAAACCGCTGCTCTATCCTGCTGAGCTACAGGGGCCTGCAACAAGCCCTTATTATAGCTGAAAATCGCCGGAACGGGCAATTGCCTTCCGGACAGGCCTTAATCCATTTAAATAAAAATATGCCCGTTCTGTCTGAGGAACGGGCATATCTCATTCCGCCTGATTTTTCAGTCCAGCAGTTTACTGCCTTTGGGTGTCAGCTGATATTTGCCCTCTTTTTCCTCAGCTAACCCTGCATTTGTCAGGGAACGTACCCCGCTTCTTACCCGATACAAAGGCAGGCCTGCAAACGGGGCTATCTCTTCAGGTGTGCCGGGATGCTCCTTTATGGCTTTTAAAGTTTGTCTGCCGCTGGTGCTCAGGCTTCCGTCAGATTCAAAACAGGGCATTTTATTCTCCTAAAGATTTTTCTTGCACAAATACCAGTCTATACATTCATACCCCTGCCCCATTCTTTCCTCGGCCATTTCCTGGGTAGACGGCGGAGGCACTACCACTTTGTCACCCGGATGCCAGTTAGCCGGCAGGGCTACCTTGTTTTCGTCAGCGGTCTGAAGGGCGTCAATCACCCGCAAAATCTCCTTCATATTCCGCCCTACGTTCATGGGGTAATACATGATAAGGCGTATTTTCTGGTCAGGGTCAAGTATAAATACGCACCTGACAGTCTCGGTTTTGCTCTGTCCGGGGTGAATCATGCCATAAGCCAAAGAGACCTCTTTGTTAAGGTCAGCAATAATGGGGAAGGGTATTTTTATTCCGGTTTTTTCTTCAACATTTCTTACCCAGGCAATATGGGACGAGTTGCTGTCTACGCTCAGGCCCAGCAGCTCAACCCCCCGCTTTTGCAGTTCGGGATAAATCTCGGAAAAGGCAATAAATTCAGTGGTGCAAACTGGGGTAAAGTCTGCGGGGTGGGAAAAGATAATAAGCCACTGGCCTTTAAAATCTTCCAGTTTCAAAACGCCGTGAGTAGTCAAAGCTTCAAACTGGGGTGCGATATCCCCTATACGGGGCATGGGTTGAGTTACTTCTTCCATTTTATCCTCCTGTTTTAGTTTACCGGCATATTCCCGGCGGGTTATATAGAGGGCTGAGTGGTGTTATAAAAGGCCCTCTTTATATTTTATCACCGGCAGCACCGGCCTGACAGGGGGTATCTATCACTTTTATCCGGTTATTTGCCTTTGCTAACCCTGCTTTACCTCAGTCCTTTCTGCATTTCAGGCAGGATATTGGGGAGATTTAGCTTTTTATATAAATTTTATTAAATTTAATATTTGATGCCTTGTGTTTAATCTTATATTTTGTATACTATTAGTAAAAGTAATAAAAAAATCGGTGAAATAATGGACGGATTTGAAAAACGCAAGACCCAGAGTAAAGAAGCTATTTTGAAAGTTGCCCTGGAATTATTTGAACAGCATGGTTTCAGCCGTGTTTGCATACCTGAAATTGCCCGGCAGGCAGGCGTTTCACCGGTGACGGTCTATAATCACTTCGGAAATAAAGAAGAGCTTATCAAAGAGATATTCAAGGTCTTTCTGGATAACCTGCTGGATAGCTACCGCAAGATAATAGAGGCCAAAATGCCGTTTGAGGAAAAGCTGGAGACCTTGTTTTTCAGCCAGGAGGCCTTTACCCAGCAGTATCAGGGTGAGCTTATGGAGACCTCCGCGAAGCGTTATCCGGTAGTGCAGGAGTATATTGATGATTACTGGGGAGAGCAGCGGGACAACCTTATCGGCAAGCTTCTGGCTGAAGGGAAAGCCGGCGGTTACATACGGCCAGACCTCAGCCTGCAGGTCTTTTTCTTTTACTATCAGATAGTCAGGCGGGGTGTTTATGCCATACCTAATATTGCTGAAAGAATGCTGAATAAACCCCATCTTATGCCGGAGGTCATCTCGGTGGCTATCCATGGTTTGCGCGGTTAGCCGGTTTTTGGAGTATAATCTGGCTGCCGGTTGGGAAATTCGGGATAGAAAGAAAACCTTATGCTGATAGAATTTACACTTGAAAGTCTGGTTATGCTGGCTATTGTAGCAGCTGTGGCCTTGGTGCTGTTTTTGTTGGTAAACAGGCTGTTTTCCAAATTTATACGCAAAGATGAGGAAAACAAAGTAAGCCTGCTCAGGAATGTTCTTAAAGCCATCCGCCTCCCGGTTTTGCTCATTATCTGGTGTCTGGCGCTGTATGTTATTACTGAAAATCTGACTATTGAAGTAGAGCTAGGCAAGCAGATTTCCCAGGCTCTTGAGCTACTCATGGTAGCCTTTACTCTTTGGATAGGGGCCGGGCTTATAGAGGGGCTGCTTAGCTGGCTGAAAACGGAAATACCCGGCAAGGCCAATTCAAAGGTAAATGACTATATAATAGACAGCCTCCGTTTCGTAGTGCCCTTTCTGGCACTGCTGGCGCTGGTTGTGGCAGGTATAAATGTATACGGGGTGTCAGCCGACGGGCTGACTGTCTGGCTGGGTACGCACGGAGTCAAACTGCTGCTTATTATCGGTTTGGTGATTGCCGGGGTTTATGCCGTCAGCCGGGGGGTGCCGGCCCTTATCCGCGGCATAATGTTCGGCGGGGTTGCCAAACCCAAAGAAGAGGCCAGAAAGCGGGCGGATACCCTTATCGGGGTGGCCGTTTCCACTGCTGAGGTAGTAGTGGTGGCTATGGGGGCTTTTGTAGCGCTGTCTGAAGTGGGGCTGGATATCGGGCCTATCCTGGCCGGGGTCGGCGTTCTGGGGGTGGCTATCGGCTTTGGCGCCCAGAGTCTGGTCAAAGACTATCTTTCAGGTTTGTTTATCATACTGGAAAACCAGTATTCGGTGGGAGATGTAATAAAGGTTATGGATGTGGTGGGAGAGGTGGAATTTATAGACCTCCGCCGGACCATTGTGCGTGACCTGGACGGGGTGGTGCACGTGGTTTCCAACGGCGAAATACGGATAACCAGTAACTACACCAAGTACCTTTCAAGGGTTAATTTTGATATCAGCATCGGCTATCAGGAAGATATAAATCACGCCATAGATGTTATAAACAGAGTATGCGCCGAATTTACCAGTGAACCCGAATGGAATAAATCTGTAGTTAAAAATTCACTTGGGGTGCTCAGGGTAAATAAACTGGGTGATTCCGGGGTGGATATAAAAGTGCTGGGTGACGTCAAGCCTGGTACCCAGTGGGCTATAAAAGGCGAGCTTCGCAAGCGGATAAAGATAGCTTTTGACCGCGAAAATATTGAAATACCCTGGCCGCATACCAAAGTATTCTTCGGCAATGCTCTGCCGGATACAAAGGCGCAAATTCCCAAAGTGCCGGATGGAGAACATCCGGAAGCGGAGTCTGACTCGGAGTAGGTTCATTCTATTACGCTGAATAAAAATCAGACAGCTGTTATAAAGGCTGTCTGATTTGGTTTTTATCCGGGGAAATCAGCCGGACTTGTTTAGATTGCTCAGGTGGATTACCTTTTTTTCGGGTGTTCTGTTTTTAGTGCCGCTCCTGTTTGTTTTGGCACCGCTTGAAACATGGGAAGTGACCGAACTGCCGAAGCTGCGTTTGCATCCGGTAGCTTTGCATTCCGGACAAACCTGGGGAGTATCCCGGTTATCTACCTTCAGGTTAACATCAAACACGTGGCTGCATTTGGCGCAGCTGAACTCATATATTGCCATGCCTATATTTCTCCTGAAGCATTTATACAGAATATTTTAGAAAAAGAATACCGGCTTGTAAAGTGTTTCTGAATGCGGGTGCTTAGTTAAAGCAGAAGTATAGACATGGTTTGTAGAAGTATGGCCGGTGGCTGATAGCCGGAAGGGGCAAGGTTTAAGGGTCGTCGTCGCTTTCTTTAGGCGGCATATCCTCCAGTTTGTCGGGGTGGAAAAGTACTGTATGAAGGACACAGGCAGCCGTAGCCCGGTTGGTAGCCAGCGGGATATTATGGGCATCGCATACCCGCATCAGGGCGGTAACATCCGGTTCATGGCTTTTGCGTTTCAGCGGGTCACGCAGGAAGATTACGGCTTTGATTATGCCGCTGGCCACAAACCCTCCCAGCTGCAGTTCCCCGCCGTCAGGGCCGCTTTCCTTGAGTATAACCGGCAGCCCGGTATGTTTCCGGATAAGTTCGCCGGTGCTTTTAGTAGCAATAAGGTGATGCCCCTTCATCAGGTGGGCATAAGCTTGAATCAGGTGTACCATGTCCTTTTTGCAGTTATTGTGGGCAATAAGACCCAGAGTAATCTTAGGTTCTTCCATGGCGTGTCACTCCAGAGGGGTGCCTCTCACTTTCCGTAAATCACATTGTAACACCCCATTATTAAGCTTTTGCTAAGCGGATATTAAGGTTGTGTTAAATCCCTGTGTCCAGGGTATTTTGACATTATTCTATTATGTAAAATAACTGGCAGATGGCCAGCTTTGGGCAGGTTTTGACTTTAGCTAGGGCAATACCTAGAATATAAATTTACTGTTTACAGAGTTATAGAATAGAGGGGTCTACAGGGGCTCTTTATCTTTTTATGAGGATTTGTATCTTAAAATGACAGCGGGTTTTTGGCTCGGCGGGGGTATTTTGCTGCTTTTTGCCGCCTTGGCGGGCATAGTCTTCAATCACGGCGGCAAAAAAGTCTGGCAGGCGGTGCTGTGGCTGATTATAGCGGCAGCGGTATGCCTGATTTGCGGGTCTTTAGGGGTATTTTTCGGTAACCCGCTGGATATTTCCCTCTGGAGTATTGCACCCGGGCTGGATATAGCTTTCTATATTGACCGTCTGGCCTCATTTTTTATCCTGATAATCAGCCTGGTTTCACTCTGCGTGGCAATTTATTCGCTGGGTTACAATAATCACCTGTTTTCCAATGAACGTGCCAACCTGCTTTCAGCCTTTATGGGTATTTTCATATTTTCCATGGCCGGGGTGGTGGCCTCAGCCAATACTTTCAGCCTGTTATTCTTCTGGGAGATAATGGCGCTTAGCTCCTTTTTCCTGATGATGAATGATTATCAGGCGGTATTTACCCAGCGGGCCGGCGTCTATTATTTCGTGCTTACCCAGCTTAGCACTGTTTTCCTGATGCTGATGGCTGTGGTTATGTATATCCAAAACGGCAGTTTTGAACTCAGCCTTGACGGTGCGCCGTCCGGTATCCAAAGCCTCGTTTTTGTACTGGCATTTCTGGCTTTTGGGATAAAGGCCGGTATCATCCCCCTTCACAAGTGGCTGCCTTATGCCCACTCAGCCAGCCCCTCCAATATTTCCGCCCTGATGTCCGGGGTAATGCTCAAGGTGGCTATTTACGGTCTGGTACGCTTCCTTATGGATGTGCTCAGTCCGGAAATATGGTGGGGGGTGGTCATACTCCTTTTGGGAGCGGTCAGCGCCTTGCTGGGGGTAATATACGCCCTGAAAGAGCATGACCTTAAAACTTTGCTGGCTTTCCACAGTATTGAAAATATCGGCATTATCCTGATGGGTATCGGGCTGTATGTTATTTTCGGTCTGTACGGGCAGGATACTTTAGCCCTGCTGGCACTCGGTTCAGCTTTATTCCACAGCCTGAACCATGCCATCTTTAAAAGCCTGCTGTTTATGACTGCCGGGTCGGTGGTTATGGCAGTGGGTGACCGTAATATTGAAAAAATGGGCGGGCTGGTGAAGCTGATGCCCTACACTTCGGTTATCTTTCTGGTGGGGGCGGTTTCCATATCCGCCCTGCCGCCTTTCAATGGTTTTATGAGTGAGCTGATGCTCTTTGAGTCTTTCTTCCAGTCATTTTCTCTGGCTGAAAGCAGCATAAAGATACTTCTGTTCAGTGTGCTGGCCATACTGGCGCTTACTTCGGCTCTGGCGGCTGCCTGTTTTGTAAAGGCTTTCGGGGCGGTCTTTCTGGCCATGCCCCGCAGTCAGGAAGCAGCCTCGGCTAAGGAAGTTTCAAAAAGCATGATTATCGGGCCGGCCATACTGGCAGTTGCCTGTCTGGTACTGGGTCTTTTTGCGGTTCAGGTATTCCAGTCGGCAGGTTACAGTTTTGATCTGCCTGATATGTCACTGGTTGGCCTGGTGCTGGTTATATTCGGGGTTTTGGTCTTCGGTATGGTCAGGCTGTTTTCACCCCGGAAAAGCCGCCGGAGTGAGACATGGGCTTGCGGATATATCCGCCCCACCCCCCGCTTTGAGTATACCGCCACCGGCTTTGCCGAACCTCTTTTCCAGATATTCCGGCTGATATACCGCACCCGCCACTACAATGAACGCAGTTACGAAGATAACCAGCAGGCTATTTTCAAGCAGGGCAAGTCCGCCATTCATACCTTAAAGTTTTTTGATGAGTATATTTACCTGCCAATTGCCGGTTTCTTCGGGCGTATTTCCCGTTTCGTATCCCGCCTGTAGGACGTTGATTTGGGCAGCCATATCCTGTACAGCTTTATAACCGTTCTGCTGGTTATACTGGCGGCAAGGTGGCTGTGGTGAGCTTAAATCTGGTGTTATACGGTCTTATAAACACCGCTCTGGCCCTGCTGGTATCTCCCCTCTTTATCAGCCTTATTAAAAAGGTCAAGGCTTATGCTCAGGGACGGGTGGGGCCGCCCCTTTTACAGACCTACTACCAGCTGTACAAACTTTTCAAGAAGGAACGGGTTTATTCCTATCAAACTTCCTTTATAATCCGCCTGACCCCTTACCTGAGCCTGGTTTTTATGCTGGTGGCCTCTTTATCTGTGCCGCTGGTTTTTATACCTGCGGCAGACCCCGGTCTGGGCAATATCATCTTGTTTTTATACCTCATGGTTATGTCCCGCTTTTTCATGGCACTTTCGGGGCTGGATGCCGGCAGCAGTTTCGGGGGTATGGGCAGTTCCCGCGAGATGACCATTTCAGCCATTATAGAGCCGGTGGTTATTATCGTATTCGGGGCGCTGGCGTATGTGCTTCAGACAACCAGCCTGTTTGATATGTTTGCTCAGGTGCGGGAAAGCAGTTTTTTGTCCAATCCCAGCCTGATACTGACCGGTATTTCACTTTTTATAATCCTTATTGTAGAGACTTCGCGGATACCGGTGGATAACCCCGAAACCCATCTGGAACTGACTATGATACACGAAGCCATGACGCTGGAATATTCCGGGCCGGATTTGGCACTGATAGAGCTTTCCCATGCCCTTAAACAAACCCTGCTGATGGGGGTGCTTCTAAATATAATCGCTCCCTGGGGGCTGGCGGCGGAAAGTACGGCTGGCGGCATAGCTTTAGCGTTTCTGGCTTTTGTGATAAAAGGCAGCCTGCTTGCGGTGGGGGTGGGCATATTTGAGTCCCTCATGGCCAAGTTCCGCCTTTTCCGGGTACCGGGGCTTTTTATGCTGGCTTTTTTCTTTTCCTTTATCACCGTAATATTTAAATTTTTGGCCTAGAGAATGTTAGAAAATATACCTTTAAACGACATACTGAAAATACTGCTGGTGCTGGTGCTGGTTACATCTGCCCTGGTTTTGTGGCAGCGCAGCCTTACCAGTTTGTTTAAAACTTATGCCCTGCAGTCTCTGCTGGTGGCATTGGTAGCTCTGGCGTTTTTTATACATGACAGCCACCTGACCCTGCTTTTTATTGCCCTGCTAACTCTGTTTGGCAAGGTGTTTCTGATACCCCGTATTCTGAACCGGATACTTTTCCAGATGAATATCCGGCGTGACCTGGAGTTCCGCTTCCTTTACCCGGTAAGCTCACTGATAGTCAGCATACTGCTGGTTTTCGGGGTTTATCAGGTGTTTTCAAGCCTTCTGGGCGAAGTAATGCCTGAGCGGCTGTTTACTCTGGGGGCGGTTATAGGGGTGTCCATGGCACTAATGGGCATGATGGTCATCTTCAGCCGCAAGAAAATGCTGACCAAGATAGTGGGCTACCTGAGCATGGAAAACGGGGCCATACTGTTTGGTTTATTTGTAGCGGAACTGCCCTTTATACTGGAAATACTGGTCCTGATAGACTTGGTGATACTGGTGCTGCTTCTTACGGTGCTGGCTTTCGGCATAGATTCAACTATAGAGGATTTTCACCCCCGTTTTACGCCGCTGGGTGAATGGTTCAAGAAAAAGTAATGGAAAACCTGATACTGCTGGCTTATATTTTGCCTTCACTCATTCTGGGCGGAGGGTTGCTGGGACTGCGTTTAGTCAGGGGCAGCTTGTCCCCGAAAATGCTGGCCGGATTCAGTCTGGGGCACGGCTTGTGGCATCTGGGGCTGAGCCTATGGGTACTTTTAGCTTTACCCCTGCCCCATTATTTCATGGAAAGCCGTTACTTATTCATTGACCGGTTGGGTATCTTTCAGGTGCTGATTGCTTCAGCGGTGTTTATACTGGCGGCACTTTATTCCCGCGGTTATGTCAGCCATCTTATTGCAAATAAAGAGCTGGATACGGAAAATCTGCCCGTTTTCTATCTGGGTTTTAACCTGCTTCTTTCCGTGATTACCTTTGCCTTTTTTGCCAATAATCTGGCCTTATTCTGGCTGTTTTTAGAGCTGAGCACCCTCTTTTCCGCCCTGCTTATTGCCACCTTGAATGCCCGTGATAACCTGGTGGCCGCTTTGAAGTATATATTTATTGCCTCTACCGCCATGATATTTGCCTTCATCGGGCTTATTATTCTTTTCTCCCTTACCCGTCAGGTGAGCGGTACAGGCACTTTGAACTGGGACGAACTGGCTGGCTTAGCTCCCCTGCTTTCACCGTCGGTGCTGGGTTTAAGTGCTTTGCTGATACTGACCGGGCTGCTGGCCAAGAGCGGGTTAGTCCCTTTGCATAACTGGCTGCCGGCGGCTTATGCCAAAGCCCCGTCAGTGGTTACCGCCCTGATGTCTGCTACCGTGCTGAATATAGGCATAGTGGGTATTCTCCGCTTAAGCGCCCTGCTTCGCCAAAGCCAGATAGGCGAAACTTTTTCCAATGTGCTGATAGGTTTAGGCATACTCAGCATAGGGGTAGCCGCTTTCAGTATGCTCTCCCGCCGAAATCTTAAAAAGCTTATCGGTTTTTCCAGCATAGAGCATATGGGTATTATGCTGCTGGCTATAGGCATAGGCACGCCTCTGGCGGTGTTCTGGATGCTGTTCCATACCCTGGCTCATTCGCTGGTCAAGAGCGGGCTGTTTTTTTCGGCCGGGATTATCCGCCGCCAGTACGGCAGTGACCGTTTTGACCGTATATTTGATATATTCCGCCTCCAGCCGGTGGCGGCCTGGGGGGTTATAATCGGCAGTGCTGCTATTACCGGTATGCCCCTGTTTCCGGTCTTCCTGTCTGAACTTAATATCCTTATCCAGCTGGGCGGTATTTCGGTCTGGCTGGTGCTGGCAGTGCTTTTCTGCCTGCTGCTGGTAGCTTCTTCCTTTGCCACTTTTCTGCTCAAAGCCTTTACCCGCAGTGAGCAAACTGCCGACCGCCCTGTTTTCCGGACCCCCCTGTCCATGAAGCTGCCGGTTTATGTTATTATGGCCGGAGTAGTGGTTTTGGGGGTTTTCCAGCCTCCCGTACTGGCTGATTTTCTCAGCCAGATAGTCAAAGGTTTAGGTTTTTAGCTATGAAAATACCTGATTTATATACTTATCTGTCCGAATTTCTAAGCCCTGCTATCAATCCCCTCAGGCTGGAAAAAGGGGCAAACAAAGATTATTATCTGGGGCTTGACTGGGCCGAAGCGGCTGCCCTTTACCCGAAGCTGGCCGAAGACGGCTTCGGGCTTATCGGCTTATTCGGCCTGGAGGGGTTCAGGGGCTACGAGGGACTCAGCCTTTTATACGTATTTGAGAAAAGGAATTACTCCGGGGCGCTGGTAATTATCCGCCGTACAGACAGCCCGGTTGCCTCTATTGCCGCCATTTTCCCCTCTGCCTGTTACTTTGAGCGGGAAATACGGGACGGCTACGGCTGTGAGTTTGAAAATGCCTTTGACCGCCGCCGGCTTTGGCTGCACGAAACCTACCCTGCCAATTTCCATCCGCTGGTAAAAAGTTTTAAAAACCAGCCGCTTAGTCTGCCTGCCGGGGTGGAGGATGAAGCCCTGTATCCATTTAAAAAGGTCAGTGGCGAAGGTGTGTATGAGGTTGGGGTAGGGCCGGTGCATGCCGGTATTATAGAGCCGGGGCATTTCCGTTTCAGTGCCATCGGCGAGCCTGTTTTGAATTTGGAAATCAGGCTGTTTTACAAACACCGCGGGCTTGAAAAACTGGCCGTGGGCAGGGATATAGATTTCGGGCTTAAAATAGCCGAATCTGTAAGCGGTGATGAATCCGCCGCCAATACTTATGCCTACTCTTCGGCGGTTGAGCATATTTGCTCTGTGCGTCCGCCCCGCCGGGCTGAACAGCTTAGGTTAATACTGCTGGAAATGGAAAGGCTCTATTCTCACCTTTCAGACCTTAGCGGTATGCTCACAGACGTAGCCTATCCGGTGGGGGCGGCTGCTCTTATGGCACTGCGTGAAGAACTGATGCGCTGGAACAAACGCCTTAGCGGCTCCCGCTTTTTAAAGGGCATAATTACTCCCGGCGGCTTGCTTCGGGATATACCTGCCGGGATTGTAAATGAACTGGCAGATTACCTGCGTGTCTTTGAGGGCAGGTTTAACCAGCAGGTTGAAAAGGCACTGGCCAAGACCTCGGTGGTTGACCGTTTTGAAACTACCGGTATTATAAATAACCGCCTGCTTGTACCCCTTAATATTACCGGGGTGGCAGCCAGAGCTTCGGGGGCGGATATAGATACCCGTTTAAACCAGCCTTACGGCTTGTACTCTGAGCTTGCGTTTGAGCCGCCTGTTTTGCCCGAAGGTGATGTCATGGCCAGGTTTAAGGTAAGGGTTTCCGAGGTGCAAACCTCACTGGGGCTTATACTTCAGACCGCCTCCAGGCTTTCCGCCGGCGAATATATAGTCCCGCTTAAGCCGCAAAACGGCTACAGCCTGGTGCTGGTCGAGTCTCCCCGCGGGCAGTCCCTCCACTGGCTGTGGCTTAGGGACGGGAAAATTGAACGCTATAAAGTGCGTACCGCCTCTTACTGCAACTGGCAGGCTATAGAGCATGCGGTGCTGGGGGATATTATTCCGGACTTTCCCCTGATAAATAAAAGCCTGAACCTGTCTTATGCCGGGACAGACCTGTGAGGTATCTGCGGTGAAAAACGTTTTAAATAATATTTTTAAACCCAAAGTATGCCGGCAGATGCCAAAGGGTGATGCAGACTTTGATAAACTGGGCTTTGCCCTGAAAACCGAGATACATGCTGTCTTCGGGCGGAGTCTGGCTATCAGGGCGCTGGACAGCGGCAGTGACAACTCTGCCGAAATAGAACTGAATAACCTTTCTAACCCCTATTATGACATTGAACGTTTCGGTCTCAGCTTCGTTGCCTCACCCCGCCACGCAGATATCTTGATAGTCACCGGTGCGGTCAGCCAGAATATGGCTATTGCCGTCAGGAAAACCTTTGATGCCATGCCCTCCCCCAAGCTGGTAATAGCCCTGGGTGATGATGCCTGCGGCAGCAGCATTGTCTGCGGCGGCTACGGGGTACTGGGCGGGGTTGATAAAATCCTGCCGGTAGACCTGAAAATACCGGGCAATCCGCCTGAACCAATCCAGATAATCACTGCCCTGCTGGGGCTTATGCGGTCTCTGGGCAAGAAATAACCCCTCCCTGTTGCCCCCTGCCGTCCGTCTAGCCCTTTTGCTGCCTGCCCTGCTTGTTCCTTAGGAAAGCTGCACTTTTCGGAAAAATTATTTCCATTTGGTCTTGACGCCGCATAGCCGTACGTTTTATAATTGCAACAATTACTAAATGCAACAAGATGCAATAATAAACCAGTTGCAAATAGCATTCAGACAACACCTCGTAAATGAAAGGAGACAGCAGGTTATGGCATGTTTTTTGGTAGTTGCAGGCGAGGCCGTGGTTACCACGGTTGTTCAGAAAACGGTAGAAAAAAAGGAAAAACAGCAGGGTATCAAGGCGGATAATACTTCGGGCATAAGCTGGGGCAGGAAACTGGGCTGGCTCAACAAAATGCTCTGGGGCGGCACGGCGCTGCTGGCTTTGGAGCATGTCTGGCATGGTGAGGTTGTGCCCTGGTGGCCGTTTTTAACGGCTATGGAGAACCCGGATGATATTGCCCCCATGCTGCATGAAATGGCTACTATCGGGACTGCCATGGCTATTACGGTCACCGCCATCTGGGCAGTTATGGTACTTATTGCAGATGCCAAGTTTAAATCATCTGCCAGGGCAAATAACATTGGTGCAGGTGCATAATGTGGCTGATAATGACTTTGGCTGCCGCTGTTATCACCACCGCTGTCTGGTATATAAAATCTCCAAATGATAAATATAAACTGGGTTTTCTCAGTCTTATGTTCTGGGGTGCAAGCATAATGTGGCTGGTTGACCACGTAATAGCCTATCTGCAGGAAGGAGGTGAATTTCATGGAAATCAATCAGGATGCAACCCTCTTGGGCATAAGCGTAATTATATTCGGGTTGCTGGTATGGGAAATTGTGCTGCTTGCCAGTGACCCCAAAGGAGTTATTAAAAAAGCTTTAACTAAATAGTATTTGTCCCCAATCTTTAATCTCTTTTAGAGGGCGGCCAAAAGCCGCCCTTATTATTATTAAGAAATGGCAAGGATTTTACCCGGAGGCCGGCAATATAAAGCGCGCTAAGTAAACTGCTGATGTCTGTAAAGAAGAGCCACATGGAAAGATAAACTTCGGGCAGACCCTGTGCCCTGGCTGCTGGAAACAGATTAGTCCCAGCTGAGGGCAGAAAAATCTGATAACAGGGTTAAAAAATGCTGCGATTATTTGTTTGAATATCACCAGTCCAAGTGCGGCTGGTTTTCTGATAATGGCACTCCCTCAGGCTTCATTCACTGCCTGGCGGGTAGCCTTCAGGTTTCTGACTGATTTTAATTGGTCTCTGCTGCTTGAAAAGTATATAGTGTTAGTATATACTATACACTATAGAGTTAGTGAATATGGGAAAAACAGATATAGTCAAACAGACCCTGATGCGGATAAGTGAAGTCGCGAAAGCGGCGGGTGTTTCTCTGCCGACTATTCACTACTACACCCGTGAAGGCTTACTGTCCCCCTTGCTCAAAACTGCCCCCAATATGGCTTACTACAGCCCTGACTGTGTTGAGGATATCCGGTTAATCAAAGAACTCCAATCAGAAAAATTCCTTCCTTTGTCTGTAATAAAACTCGTACTGCAAGCCAGGCGGGACGGACAGGATATTGAGCATCTTGGGGAGATGCGTACTCTCCTGGATGATGTATTTCAGCCGGTAGTCACAGGAGAGCCTAACCCGCTGACGGCAGGTGAGCTGATGAATGCCTCTGGGTTGTCTGCTCCGGAGATTAAGGGCCTGCAATCAATGGGTCTGCTGGTGCCCCGAAAAACCGCCAAGGGTGATGTGTATGATGATATTGACCTGCGTGTGGCCGGTATTATTAAAGAACTGGCCGGGTTTGGTCTGGAACTGAATGACCTGGGTATTTATAGCCGGTATATTGAGGTAATACGTAACGAAGCCGATGAAATACATAACAAAATTCATCATATGCGCGGTATGGATACGGTGCCCGTAGCCAGGCTGTTTAGTACCCTTAATAGCTTAAAAGCCTATTTGGCTACAAGGGTTTACCGCCAAGCTTTAGAGATGCACCAACAGGATATGGATAAGAAAGAGAGTTAAAGCCAGATGCTTCATAGAGTACCGCACCACTCTACTAAATATATCAGCCTGGATACCAGATTATGTCAGGCCTGCTGGAAATGTGTTGAAACCTGCCCCAACGGGGTGCTTGACAAGGTCAATCTGCCGTTCCACAAGCACGCCCGCATCAGCTGGCCGGATAATTGTAAAGGCTGTCAAAAATGTGTCAGGGTATGCCCGGAGAAAGCGATAACTCTTTCTCAAACAAATATTCACCATAATAAGGAGATTGCCTGATGAGAAGAGTTGTATGCTTATCCATGGCAGTATTATTTCTGGCCACCATAATAACCGGAATTGCGGAAGCTCATGTCCACCCCGGTAATTCCGGCCATCATGTGGCTGTGGCAATAGCTTTTATTGCCTCAATACTTATCCATCTGGTATTAAACAGGAAATCTTTTAGCCGTTATTTATCCGGTTAGGTTTGCAAATCGGGGTAAATAATAGACAGTATCAGTATGGACTTTGATTTAAATATTCGGTTTAGTTGTGCAGGTGCTTGTTTTTGAGCATGACTTAAAATGCATGTTATTTGGAGGCCGGGATTGCAGGAAAAGATAAGGCCAACAAAACTGTTATATGAAATTCGCAAGTCTGTCTCAAAGATTTTGGATAAGCCTTTTACAGAACATATAGACCATCAGGTCTTTAAACCTGACCAAAGAATTTTGGCTATCTGGGCTGCAGAATGCGCTGAGCGTGTTCTGCCATTTTTTGAAGAAAATTATCCCGGTGACGGCAGACCAAGAAAAGCAATTGAAGTACTCTGGGACTGGATTGATACCGGAGTGTTTAGTATGGCGGCCATACGCAAAGCTTCTCTTGATGCCCATGCTGCAGCCAAAGGGAAGGAAGAAAAAGACGCTGCCTTTGCCGCCCACGCTGCGGGTCAGGCTGTTGGCACAGCTCATGTTGTGACACATGCTTTGGGCGCGGCGCTGTACAGTATCAGAGCTGTTGTGGCCCGTTCGGCAGATGTAAATAGTGCGTCCCAGGAGCGTGATTGGCAGCTTGAACTATTGCTTAAATATGCTAAACAAGCAAGAGAGTGACCATATCGTAGAATCTCTTTAATCGTGCTTTGTAATAAGATATTCCCGAAAGACCTTGTTGGCTTTGCCAGCAAGATACAGGTGTGAAAACCTCAGGTCTAATGGCAAGAGTTCCTTTTTTACGAAGTCATCTATGGTTGGATAGCTTAATTCTTCCAACCTTTTTTCTGAGAGTTCCGCATCGTCAAAAGAGATTATCAAAGAAGTGTTGGTTGGATAATCTCTTCTAGCCTTCTTTTCTGCTGCTACTACAATTCGTTTAAGTTCGTTTTCTACTCCTTCTTCTACTGGGGTAGCTTCTGGCGGGATTGAAACCTGAATGTTCTTTCCTTTACCAGTCTTGATAACAGGAGCCTTTGCAAAACTATAACTTTTATTAAATAGTTCGCGCCTGCGCCAATAATCGTTTTTCCCCTCGTGAGCTTGGGTTACCTCAATGTAAGTTTCAGTTGCAGGCTCTGTTCTCTTGTCTATGACTATCGCATCGTATCTTTGATTACCCATAACTGGTTTTAAAAGAACTTGGTTGGTGTTTCCAAATTTATGTTCACCAAATTTTGCTAGAGGACTAATTTCCTCGGTTAGTTTTTTCAAGAGCCCTTTTTGCAGCCTGAAGGCTTTTAAACCTTCTTGGGTTGAACAAATATTTTCCACCTTCTGGCTTAACCAACTCTGTAGCTCAGAAGGCGTTCTTTCCTTTTCGATTTCGTCTTTAATTATGTATTCTGTTGCCATGTTCATTTTAATTCTAACATGCGTGAGAACAGGGACTCGGTGAGAGAATTAGTGTAAACAAAAGTAGTACAAAAACAGCAGGGAAAATGGAGCTGAGATATCAATAGGTAGAACTTTTCAATTCATATTTCTAATTAGTTAAAGACGTCATAAATTGGGTGCTGTTTGAGCCCTATGCTCCCAATAAAATTGACCTCAATAATTTATATTTGCTGATGATAAGTCACTTACTTTAATTGCATCTCAGTTGCTATAGTAGCAAGTTGAGTACGATTAAACACTCCGTATTTACTTTTTAACTGATGTATATCTTTTTTAACAGTATCCATCGATATCTGTAGTTCGAAGCATATTTCTTTGTTTAACTTCCCTTTGGCCAATAATGATAGTACTTTTAATTCGCGAGGTTTTAAATGGCTTTTCCCTATTTGTACTTTTGTATCATTAGGTTCATTCCCTAGTCTACTCAACCCCCTGATAACTCTGTACAATAGCTCTCCGTGCCAAACTGTACCACCAAGAGCAACCATGCGAATCGCTGAACAAACATAATCTCGCGAAGACCCCTTCGGTATAAATCCGCTAACCTTATGATCTAATGCCTCAACTAAATACAATTCACTTTCATATCCGGAAATTATCAGAATTTTTATGGAAGGAAACTTTTCATTAAGCTGTGAAGCAATATCAAATCCATCTGAACCACTAATCCTTATGTCCAGTAATAATACATCCGGATGAGCTTCAGCAATTTCCTTCAGGAGTCCTTTTTGTCCATTTGATTCACCTACTAATTCAAAGTCCTGTTCTTGATTAATAATGACTTTAAGGCCTTGTCTCACTATTTCATGGTCATCAACAATAAATATTCTGATTGGGTTACGTATATTGTCTGATAAATTCCCCATTTTAACCTCGGATATCGTTAAAGTGATAATGTAGGCATTATGTGATTAATTATAGGCAGCAAAACATGAATACAGGTACCCTTTACCCCACTTCTAATACAAAATGTTCCGCTGACAATCTCTGCTCTTTGGCGCATACTTTGTAACCCACTCGGCCGTATCCAATCGACGTTTTTTAAGCAAAAACCGATTCCGTTATCACATATGTCAAGCGAAATATTTTTATCAGTCCTATTAAGATCAACAACTATTTGTGATGCCTGAGAATACTTCTTAGCATTTAATAAAGCCTCATGGACAATCCGGTATATTGTTGTCTCTAAATACGGCGGCACTGCTTTTGTCAGTGAATGATTAAACTTTATCTCACAATGCATTTCATCTTGCAGATGAATTGATTCTTCTTGGATTAGCCTGATAAGTCCATACCTAGCGAGTGTGCTTGGGTAAAGTTCCCGCATAATACTTCGAGCTTCAATTATAGTATTATTCAATTGCCCCGATAATTCATCCAGTTTATCTCTTTTATCCTTATTAAAAGGTTTCTTGCAGAGGGTCAAAGCATTTATTTGATGCAAAATCCCAGACAGATTCTGGACAATCCTGTCGTGAATCTCAATTGAAACCCACTCCCGTTCTTTTTCTTGTGCTGCAACATAAGTCTGAATTTTTGTTTGGAACTCAGATATATCCTTAAACAATGCCAGGATATATTCATGGTTGTCCATCTCAATAAGCCTTAAGGAAATCTCTGATATTTTTATTTCACCATTTTTACATCGGTGAATTGAATTATGAATAGAATATCCCTGTGCTTTGACTTTGTTGATGTGTGGCATAACCTCTTTAACCCGCTCGGGTGGGACTATATCTATGACATTCAGGCCTTTAAATTCGCCTTTTGTATATCCGTGAACTTTACAAGCCTGATCATTAGCAAATACTATTTTGCCATTTAGATCCGCAATAAATACCGAATCTCTGATACCGCTTATCATCAAATCATTTGCGGGCAAAACTTCTTGCGTTGGTAATTGTTTTTCGCCAAGCACTTTTCTACTCATACTCGGATTATAACATACAAAATACAGCTCTAGGCTAAGACTATTTTAGACTAATTACTGCTCAGTCTAGGATTTCATTCTTAAAATACACCTTTGGTAGCCTCCTTTAAGGAGGCTACCAAGACTCTCAATTGCTTATACTCGTTAATACTTTGGTACGATGATTAATATGCTTATTGAATTTAATATCTATTGTAAAAGTGCAGGAGGTGGACAGCAGAAATTAACTCCATGAAACTCAAAACTGTATCTCAAAAGCAAATTCATATCGGAGGAGTAAATGTCTAGTTTTCACTCAATAGTAAGCAGAAGGGATTTTATGAAAGCCCTTGGTCTGGCAGGAGCCGGAGTTGGGACAACTGCGGCTGTAGCCCCGGTGTTTCGTGATCTGGATGAAGTAATATCTACCTCAGCTGAAAGTGATTATGCTAATCCCTGGTGGGTAAAAGAAGTAGACCAACCAACTACCGAAATTGACTGGAATATATTGCAAAGATTCCAGAAGGGCAGTTATAACAACTTTACCGCCCATTTGACAACTGAAGAAGTAAAAGCTATTCAAGCCAAGACAAAGCAAGAAGCTATTGCACGAATGACCAGTTCTTCCAAGCCTGGGCAAACCCTTCGCGATAATGCAATTAAAGTGGGTGGTTGGGCTGGTGTGTGGTACCGGATGACACAACCAAACCTGACCAAGGATCTGGTGGAAGGTTGGGATACTGTTCCTACCCCTGAAATGTTGGGGGTTCCCAAATGGCAAGGCACACCTGAGGAAGGTTCCAATATGATTACTCAAGCATTGCGGTTCTTTGGCGCATCTAGTGTTAGTTTTGCCGAGATAAATGAAAACACCCGCAAGATGATATGGGCACAGATGCCTCAGGGGACATATCCCGATATAACCTTTGAAGAAGCACCAAAGCCTTCTTTCAACAGTGCTTCAAACAAGGTAATTATTCCGGATACTGGTATTTATGCAGTAGTGCATACTGTAAGACAATCATTGGATACTTCCAGTAGGGTCGGGTACCTTTCTGATGGAGCAGCCGGACAAGCTTATGACAACTGTGATATAGCACAGTGGCGTTTACAGGCATTTCTTAAAGTACTGGGCTATTTTTCTGTCAGCCAGAATATACAGGGCAACGGCCCGATTGTTGGTTGGGGTGTTATGTCTGGGCTTGGCGAACAAGGCCGTTTGGCACATTTGATAACTCCGGGTTGGGGACCCATGATTCGTCAGTCAACTATGAATATTGTAAATCTGCCGGTAGCCCCCAAGAAGCCGATAGATTTCGGTGCCAGAAAGTTTTGTATTACCTGTAAAAAATGTGCTGATCTTTGCCCTTCTGGTGCATTGTCAAAAGAGACAAAGCTCACATGGGATATAGTTCAAGCTTATGATTCGGTCAAACCAAACCTTTTCAATAATCCCGGTTTAAATAACTGGCCACTTGACCATTTCAAATGTAATCGCTATTGGAATGAATCAGATACCTATTGCGGCGTTTGCCAAGCGGTTTGTGTCTTCAGCAAGGATGATGCTTCCAGTGTCCACGAAATTGTTAAAGCTACTCTTGCCAAAACTACAATGCTTAATAGCTTTTTTGTAAATATGGACAAAGGATTTGGTTATGGTCTTAAACCTGAAGATACCATTGAAGAATGGTGGACAAATTCATTCCCTGTAAATGGCATTCATTACGATAATGACGCCTATTACAATTAATCAGGAAAAATATCTTCGGAAGGTAAAAAATTATGTGGTTTATTATCGGGCTGTTAGTTGGAGCTTTATTTTTAGGTTTTATGTGGCTACAGAAACGCAGTAACTTCAAGCTTACCTGGTACGAATGGCTATTGGGGATTGCAGGATTGGCATTGTTGCTTTTTACTGTCCAGAATTATTTGGGCAGTTATGTTGAAATAGAACCCAAAGCCGCCACCATGTTTCTGCTGGTGACCGGTTTACCATCTCTGATTTTGCTGGCATTAACTTGGCAATTAGCTGCCAGAAGAATCAAAAAGGCCTAAGCCAGATTTCCTGTACTTATTCAAGCGGGGGAGTAGTTTCCCCCGCTTATTTAATACAAGGGGTATATTATGGTTCAACACTTACAATTGTAAGCTAACGTAAAATTGCTTAATCCCCAGGGTATTTTAGGTGATTCCCAAATAATATTATTAATACTATCAACAGAAACAAGCCGGAAAACTTCTGATGCCCAAATTTCCAGATTACATATATTGGCATATTGGAAGGATAAAGAATGCATAGATTGATTAGATTTGCGCTCACTTTCATCAGTATATTCTCAATAGGGTTATTAGCTGCCTGTGCAAATAGTAAGAATATAATTGAGCAACCTGAACAGATACCTGAAGTTTGCCCGGATACTTTGGTACAAATTGACGAAGCAGTTTTATCCGCTGCTATTGACGAAAATGGTAATCCAATTCAGCTTACTCATGAATTTACGGTCGAAACACCTAAAATCTATTGCACTTTTATAGTGCCGGACATTTGTTGCACGACACTGTTTGTTAGATGGTTTTACGGAGAAGAAATTATCGGTACTTGGGAAGGCGTCGGCATAGGTAATCTCATACCTCAGACTCTCTCTCTGGATAAACCGGCTGGTGGTTTTGCCAAAGGTGATTACAGGGTAACAATGTATTTGGGATTCCGCGAATTAGTGACTGAATATTTTACGATAAATTGAAGCTTGTATCACTTGTTTTTAGGAGGGGACTGTTTTTTAGTTGGCTGAAGAATCAAGCATAATTTGGAGGAACAAGGTGTTACAAGAACTTAAAATAGATACTTACAAAGAGCTGGGCTGTTTCCACGGGGTAAGAGCAGGCATTGCCTATCATAAAGCTCTGGGAGTATCCACCAATACTCTGGTTATAGAACTGCTGGAGGAAAGGAATATACTCTCCACCCGCACCGGATTGGGCAAAGCCAAATATATACTCAATACCCATATCCCCCCCGAACTCTGGGACTTTATGCATGACAACTCGGCAGACTGGCAAACAGCCTACTCGGTAGTACTGGAAGAAGTCCTCAAAAGATACGATACAGACCTGGATAATGTCTCATTCCTATCTACCGGGGTAGACCAGGACAATATAGCCTGGGCGGAAGAAACCTATGAGGAATTCTGGGTGTTGGCCTTTGCCACCGCCGGAGTTAAGACCAATGCCATGCGGATAGGCTGTGATGAAGCCAGCGGCATAGAGCGTAACGGCAAGTTTGAGAAGATAGGCACGATTAATGTTATCCTGCTGACCGGCTCAAGCCTTGAGACACCCACCCTGGCATCTTCATACATTACCCTGACCGAAGCCAAGAACGTAGCCTTGCAGGAGCTGGATATACGGAGTGCGGCACATCCAGAGTGGCAGGCAACCGGTACGGGTACAGACCAAATAATTACTGTATCAGGCACAGGTGGAAAATACACTTATGTAGGCGGGCATACCAAACTGGGGGAGATGATGGCCAGAGCAACCACCAGAGCCGTCAAACAGGCTATCAGGAACTGCCGGGGGTACTAGGGGTATTTGATGTATTATCCAATGAATTAAACCTTAATTAACTAATGCATCTGCTGCTTTTTAGATTTCCACTCAGAATAATACATCCTGATAGTCTCCCGTTTGTATATGATTTTGTCATACGGGTCACCAATACTATTATTTAGAATAAACTTAACCTCATGACACAAGTAACCATGTTCAAATAAATCAAATACGGTGCATTTTAGAGTACCAAGTCTAATATTAAATTTACGTGCAATTTCAATTGCTTTCTTATCCTCTTCACTAGGTTCAATACTCATTGTATTCTCCTCTTGCATCAGTAATTAATATCGATACCATTATGAAAACAGTCACTCATATAAAAGCGCTATTCTTTCTCATATTACTACCGTTATTATTATCGATATATTTTGTCCTGTGATAATCCTTTAACAAGATCTAGATGCCTTACCAAGTTATACATAGGGATTTTGAAACTAGGATATCACCTACCCCCTCAAAAAATAACCCCCTCAATTTCTATTTTAGCCTAAGTAATTGGGTTTGACACGTCTATCTGGGCATTTTATCAAACAGTAATTACCGTTTGATAGTTTACAAAAGAACCTTTTGTATGGTCATAATAAAGGGCAATTTGCAGCGCTAAGGGTGAGAATTGAATAAGCTTTAGAGGCTGGTTAGGTCTTAAAGAGATCTGAAACTGGCACTTTGAGGGCCCTGGAAATGGCATAAATATTCTTGAGCGAAGGATTCCTCTCGCCCCGTTCGATACCACCTAAATATGTCCTGTGAACACCTGCCCGATCAGCCAACTCCTCTTGCGAGACTCCGGCTTTCTTCCTTAAATCGCGTATGCGTTCACCGAATCGTTGTTCAATAGTCTTTTCAGTCATCATATAAATTCCTATTGACCAACATGATATGGTGATGTAGACTATAGGTCTACAGACTATAAGTATCATTTATAAGTATTAGGGGAGTTTAATGAAAACACTCGCAAGATTAATCCAAGCTGTTTTACTGGTTATCATGTTGATTTTTGCATGGAATGCAGTCGCTTATTTTGTAAACTCGGCTGATTCAGATGATTCAGCCCCTGCTGTCAGATCTATACCGACCAAGCAATCTATCCTCCAATCCCCCCTTACACTCGATGGTCTTAAAACATCCGGGCGGTATGCGGCTGGGTATGTCTTTCTTGATTTTTATGATTCATACAGATTAGTCAATTACCTGAATAAGTATGATTATTCAGAAACTCATCAACCTTATAATGCCGGCTCAAGATACGGCATGTACTTTTCGGATGTATTTTATCTGGTTCCCGGAGACAACCTGAAAATTGTTATCTATAGTGATGTACCTTTAGGCCAAGATTTAAATTGTGAAATATCCAAATACACAAACAAAGGCCCGGTTGGCGTTACACCTTCATATAATGTTGAGCGATATGAAAATGGCTATCGGGCAGTGCTTAGCTGCCATGCTACCGAATCCGGCACATATCAGTTCAGACTTTGGCATCAGGATAAGACGGCATCTAAAAGGTGCGCAATCGTATTCTATTTCGAGTAGCAAATGTCCAGCTAAAAAGCCCGCTCTGGATTTAATCATTTGAGCGGGCTTTTCCTTTATCTATCAAGTACTGTCGAACAATTATCCGGGCAAGGATTTTTAGCCCCTTCATCGTCTGGGGGTCTATAGAATTTGCCTTGGCTGTCTTTTTCCTGCCCATATATTCATAATAACAAACCGCAAAATACATATATTAGTTGTAATTAGCATTGGTAAGAGCATATAATTATGTTATAATGAATCACAGGCAGACTTATCAGGCTGTCAAGGGGGTAAAATATGCCAAGAAAAAAGGCTCCGTCTATTAAGGAAACCCGCGAATGGCTTGACTTATATGAGAGCGGCTGGTCAGAAGCCCATTTAGCCCAACGGAAAGGTAGGGATATCAGGACTATCCGCAAATATATAACCGAAGCTCAAGCGGAACGCCGTTTTGACCAAGCCGAACTTGAGGTACTAAAAACAGCACTGACCAAGCACCAAGAACAACTCCTTGCCACCTTAAACGAACTTGATGCGGCTATTGCCCTGCCGGAGCCCGATACCCGGTTTTATTTTGACCAAGATACTTATAAAATTGAATTTAATGCAGGGAAAGTAGTTGCCACGCAACCTGAGTCGTCCACAGATATTATCGTTAATTTAGAACTTGAAAACAGTCTTCTTTTCACCCTTGTTGAACAGCATTTAAACCATAACCTTACCTTCTTTTCATTAAAAGGTTGGAAAGCAGCATGCGAGAACTATATAAATAGGTGTATCTTCTTCCGAAAAGAATTAGTAGAAGGTATGGATAGAATGGGGAGAGAAGTAGGGATAGAAGTATGCGCAGAAGCAAGGGATGAGAAGGGTATTTTGCTTGATTTTATATGTAAAAACAGCTTTAAATTCATACTTCTAAATGATCGCACAATACTTGAAAAAGCAGTTGAAAGGTTACAAATTAATAAGAACCGGGGGGAAATAATAATAAAACCGGGTACCACTTTATTAAGCTGCCCAGGCGCTGAAGAGGCATGTCTGGAAGCAATAACCAAATTATTAAGCATCGATAATTTGAAAAAATTCACATACATACGGGAAGCCTATAAACAACTTGGAATGGAAACACAAACCCTTAAGAGAGATATTCAAACTCTGATTTTAACCAATTTTCTGCCAGGGGAATGCGATGTTTGCCGTCGCTTAAAAGGCCAAAGGAGCGGGAAATGAAAGTCGCACTTTACGCCAGGGTATCCAGCGAAGCTCAGGACGTAGAATTATCCATTGCCGCCCAGTTAAGGGCACTTAGGGATTATGCCGGAAAAAATAACTATCAGATTACTTATGAATTTATAGATGAGGCTGAAAGCGGGCGGACTGCCGCCAGACCTGAATTTAAACGGATGATAGCCATGTCCAAGTCATCCATACCACCTTTCGAAGCTATATTAGTCTGGAAACTTAATCGCTTTGCCCGTAACCGGGCTGACTCTATTACCTATAAACTACTGCTTCAGAAAAAGGGCATTAAAGTCATCTCCATAAACGAACCCCTTGACGATTCACCCACCGGCAAGCTGATGGAAGGAATAATAGAGTCTCTGGACGAATTTTATTCAGCCAACTTAGGGCAGGATATAAAGCGGGGAATGAAAGAAAATGCCCTCAGGGGATTTTATAACGGAAGCCAGCCGCCTTTAGGATATGAACTTGTAAAAGTGAAGGATGGCCCAAAGCAACGGAATAAACTTGCCCCCGAAGCGGATACCTCTCCGGGAGTTAAAACCGTAAGATACATATTTGCTCTGGCGGATAAAGGCAAGGGCTGTAAAGAAATAGCCAATATTCTCAACCGGGAAGAATATATAACTAAGGCAGGTAAACCCTGGGGCAGGACGACGGTTCATAAGATACTCTGCAATGAAGCCTATACAGGCACTCTGGTATGGGGAGCCAGACCCAGCCAAGGTCTGGCTAAAAATGAAGAGGCAGTGCGGTTAGAAAATGCCTGGCCGGGTATTATAGACAAGGAAACTTTCCAGCGTATCCAGCAGAGCATGGTCTCCCGCCAGCCTAAAAATACCCACCCCCGGACAGTACCCAGCCAGTACCTGTTAAGCGGAATGGCTTTTTGCTCCTGTGGTGCGGCTCTGACCGGGCACAGTGCCAAATCAGGCCAGTATGCGTACTATCAGTGTAACCGGAAGTTTAAACAGGGAAACGGGGTCTGTAACTGCCAGGCAATACCTAAAACAAAATTGGAATCAGCTGTTATTAAGCAAATAAAGTCCAAGGTATTAACCGAAGAAAATCTGGAGGAACTAGTAAAACAGGTCAATGAGGAACTTGAATCAACTTCCAGCCATCATAAGGAAAAGCTGGCCGTTTTGGATGCCGAACTGGATGATATCAGACAGAGGTTAAACCGCCTGTATGAGGCTATTGAAAGCGGCAAGTTAAATTATGACGATCTGGCGCCCCGGATAAGAGAGCTTAGGGAACGGCAGTCTAAACTTGAAAAGTCCAGGGTATTAGCTGAAGCTGAGATGGTAGCTGATAGTGACGACAATTTTAATCTTGGGATGGTTAAAGCCTATGCAAATGACCTTAAACAGCTGCTTAACGAATCGGAGATAACCGACTGCAAGACTTTCTTAAAGACTTTTGTTAAGAAGATTGAAACAGATAGCCGTAATGTGAGCTTGAAATATACCCTGCCGCTACCGGGAACTAACAGAAGAAGGGAAGTTCTACCTATTGATACCTTTGGTGGAGCTGAGGGGATTCGAACCCCTGACCTCTGCGATGCGAACGCAGCGCTCTCCCAACTAAGCTACAGCCCCATGTAAAGGGCATTATAACATAAGCCCGCTTTAGCATTAAAGCAAAACACCCGGCCTGCCTTGCCAGTGGACGAAGAATATTGATATACTTGCTAGTTAACCAGAGGTAGGTGAAATGGTAACTACAATGACTCAATATGAAACAGTAATCGGTCTGGAAGTCCACGTTCAGCTGAATACCAAAAGCAAGATGTTTTGCCGCTGCAGTACGGACTATACCAGTGCCGAACCCAATACCCATGTCTGCCCGGTATGTCTGGGCATGCCGGGGGTACTGCCCACTATAAATAAACAGGCGGTGGAATACACCATTATGTCTGGCTTGGCTTTGGGCTGTGATATTGCCTCCTTCAGCAAGTTTGACCGCAAAAACTACAACTATCCTGACCTTATGAAAGGTTACCAGATTTCCCAGTATGACCAGCCGCTTTGCGGCAAGGGATTTATGGATATAAATATAGACGGGGCTATCCGCCGCATCGGCATAACCCGTATTCACCTTGAAGAAGACGTGGCCAAACTCCACCATGAGAGTGATATTAACGGCCAGCCTTACAGCCTTTTAGATATAAACCGCTCCAGCATACCTTTGATGGAGATAGTCAGTGAGCCGGATATGCGCACCCCGGAAGAAGCCCGCCAGTACCTTATGAAACTGCGGACCATAATGCGCTATCTGGGTGTTTCCACTGCCAATATGGAAGACGGCAGTTTCCGCTGTGATGCCAATATTTCAATACGGCCTGAAGGCTCGCCTGAGCTTGGGGCTAAAGTGGAAGTAAAAAATATGAACAGCTTCAAGGCGGTTTTTTCCGCTTTGGAATATGAAGAAGTCCGCCAGCGGAAAATGGCAGATGAAGGCAAAAAGATAAGCCAGGAGACCCGCGGCTGGCAGGATGACAAATGCCAGACTGTCTCCCAGCGTTCCAAGGAATTTGCCCATGACTACCGCTATTTCCCCGAACCGGATTTGCCCCCCCTGCATATCAGTTGTGACTGGATAGAGGCTATAAGGGCAAAGCTGCCCGAACTGCCCGAAGTCCGCAAAGAAAGGTTTATTCAGGGATACTGGCTGTCCGAATATGATGCTTCGCTGCTGACGGCCAGCCGTGAACTGGCAGACTATTTTGAAGCGGTTCTGTCCGAAGCTGATTTCCAGAATATACCCCAGGACAAGGGCATAAAGGAAGTGGCTAACTGGGTAGTCGGGCCGGTAAGCTCCATAATGAATACTGCCGGGGCGGATATAAACGCTTTTACCCTCAAGGTCAGCCCGGCCAGCCTGTGCCGCCTGCTGGTGCTGGTTTCAGCCGGCAAAGTAAATGCCGCCACCGCCAAAGCGGTGCTTGAAGATATGTATAGTACCGGGCAAAATGCCGAGACTATCATTGAAAAGAAGGGTCTCAGCCAGATTTCCGACAGTTCCGAGCTGGTATCCATTGCCAAAAAGGTGCTGGCGGATAACCCCAAGGCGGTTGCCGAATATAACGAAGGCAAGACCCAGGTTATCGGCTTTTTAGTAGGCCAAATGATGAAACAAAGCAAGGGCAGAGCCAACCCTAACATAGCCATGGAGTTGCTTAAGAAAGCTCTGGAGGAAGGATAAACATGCAAACCTACCTGATTATAGCCCAGATAGTGCTGGCCGTAGCCCTCACTCTCTCAGTTCTGATGCAAGTAAAAGGCGGAGGTCTGGGCGGTATCTTCGGGCAGGCAGACAGCGTCTACCGTACCAAACGGGGTATAGAGAAAACCCTTTTTATACTCACCATTGTGCTGGTAGTCCTGTTCCTGCTGGTATCTCTGCTTATGCTGAAACTAAGCTAAAGGGGGCTAGTTGTGGGTATTATTACCCTTACTACTGACTTTGGCTTGCAAGATGCCTATGTGGCCGCCATGAAGGGGGCTATCCTGAGTATAAACCCAAATGTCCGGCTGCTGGATGTTTCCCATCAGGTAGAGCCCCAGAATATTCAGCAGGCGGCTTTTTTATTAGGTGAGGCCAGCCCCTATTTCCCGGCAGACACCATTCACTTAGCTGTAGTAGACCCCGGGGTAGGCAGCGGCCGCCGGGGGATTATTTTAGCCACTCCGGCTGGCATATTTATAGGTCCGGACAACGGTATTTTTAGTTATGTGCTTAGCCCCTATCTGCCCAAAAGTAACAGTGATTTGCTGCCGGCCGAAGGTCTTCTGAAGCTGGATATTCCCCGGGGTGTAGAGGCTTTTCAGTTAACCAACCCCGCTTTCTGGCTTAAAGCGGTCAGTGCCACCTTTCACGGGCGGGATATATTTGCACCGGCCGCCGCTTATATCAGTCTGGGTACTCCCCTTCGGGATTTCGGGCCGCGTCTTGACTGGATAAACGCCTTTCATCTGCCCTGCCCGGAGACTGCTCCTGACGGGACTATTACCGGGCACGTGGTATATGCAGACCATTTCGGCAATCTGGTTACCGATATTACTCCCCAAATGTTGCCTTCTGGCAAACCTGTCGGGCTGGAGATTTTGGGCCGGACTATCCATGGTCTTTGCCAAAATTACACTCAGGCCAGCGGTTTGCTGGCTGTTATCGGCAGCAGCGGGAGGCTGGAGATTGCTCTTCAGGGCGGCAGTGCCGCCGGTCTGCTTTCAGCCCGCCCGGGAGACTGTTTCCGCCTTATTATTCCGGCTGTAGCCAGAGAATAAATAAGTTAAAAAAGAGGGCCCCGTAAAAGATTCGGGGCCCAAATGTATTCCAAACTGTATTTAATTTTCGGGGGAAACGGTCGTTCCTTACTTTCCCCGCCTGGCCAGAAAAGCCAGATTTCTCATTAACCGTAGAGTAAACTAACCGGAAAGCTCAGGAACCTTCGCCGCTCTTTGCCGGCTTGATGATGGTCAACTCCCCCTAACTCCCACCAGCGAAGAGCCGATACAAGGGAAAAACCAAGTACATAACAGAGCCTGCAGTTTCTCCAAATGCCTTGCCTCCTTCTTGCCAGTATTGGCAGGAATTCTCCTTGCCTGTATTTATTATACCACGCCCTGTACACCCGAAGGTGTCTTATACCAAAAACACTGTATATATATACCCTTGCCTCTGCCTGCGGTAAACGCTATTATTAGCATAATCTGGGTACGGAAAGGGGCAGGCCAATGATTAAGATTTCTATACAGGGAGCTCGCGGCTCTTTTCATGATATTGTAGCGCGCCATAAATTCCCCGGTGATTCCGAGATTATTGAAAGTGACACCTCCCATCAGGTATTTGAAGATGTCAAAAAGGGGCTGGCTGATTACGGGGTTGTGGCTATAGAAAACTCCCTTTACGGCTCGTTTCTGGATAATTATGACAATTTGCTCAAATATGAAAGCAAGATAGTCGGCGAGACCTATCTGCACGTTATCCTGAACCTGATTGCCCTGCCCGGTGTTAAAATGGAACAGATACATGAAGTTTATACCCACCCTATTGCCATGATTCAGGCCGAATCTTTCCTTGAAAAGCACCCCAGTGTGATACGTATAGAGGGCTACGATACTGCCGGCAGTGTCCGCATGATAAAAGAAAAAAACCTTACTACTGCCGCTGCTATCAGCAGCAACCTGTCAGCCCAGCTGTATGATATGAAAATACTGGCCAAAGATATTGAAACTGAAAAGCAGAACTATACCCGTTTCCTTATCATAGCCAAAGAGCCCAAATACCCCCCTCAGGCGAATAAAACTTCTCTGGCCATAAAGGCTGAGAACAATGCCGGCAGCCTTTATAAGTGCCTTAAGTGTTTTTATGACCAGGGTATAAACCTGTCCAAGATAGAATCCCGCCCGGTTATGGGGCGTACCTGGGGTTATTACTTCTATCTGGATTTTGAACGGGGCTTAAATACGCCTGAAACCCAGCGCGCCCTGAAAGAGCTGGCAAAGGTAACCGAGACTATTCATGTTCTGGGTTCATATGAACAGGGCAGCGTGTTTGAGGAATAGTCCGGCTGTTTTTTAAAAGATTGAAAACAGAGTCCTTAAGCTTATGATATAGCGATTTGCACCGGCCTCTTTTTGAGACCGGTTTTTTTGTGTTTTCAGGTTTTTTCTCCCGGTAACAAACATTTCAGATTACCCTTTAAAGCCCGCCTGTATCTACGTGGACAGTTTCTCTTTTTTATAAGTAGTTTTACGTATAAGAAAAATAAGTACAAATGCCTAAAGCGTATTACGTATAAAAGCGGATAGTAAAAAACACACTGAAATATATAATTTACTCATGTATTGCTATTCCTGATTATCATTTATTTCAGTGAGGTGCAGTGTGTATTATGGCGCTCAGGAAAGACTGGGTGGCGTTGTGAAAGAACAGGTATGCCGTCAACAAATTAGGAGGATTTTATGAGCAAGTTTCATTCCATGGTATCCCGCCGTGATTTTATGAAGGGTTTGGGTATGGCCGGGGCAGGCATAGGCGCTGTTGCGGCGTCAGCTCCGGTTTTTCATGACATTGATGAACTTATAGCCTCTGATACAGCTGTTCAGCCGCGTCCCTGGTGGGTAAAAGAACGCCCTATTGATGACCCTACCATAGAGGTAGACTTTGATATGATGGAACGCCATGACGGGCGCAATCAGGGTCAGTCCGCCAGAGTCAGGGCTATGTATTACGGGGCAGATAGAGTTCTGGGGGCTGCGGCCTTGTCCGCTGCCGAACTGGCTGAAAGAACTGCCTCAAATTATCCGGGATATACTTACCGGTCAAGGGCGTTAGCCGGCAGCTTTAAACGGGTTTCTCCGGGTACTGCCCCGGGCTGGGCTGAAACCAAAGACCCCGCTCCGGTAAAAACTCCCGAAGAACGGGGCGAACCGAAGTGGACTGGTACTCCCGAAGAAGCTTCCCGTATGCTTAGAGCGGCTATGCGGGCTTATGGTGCTTCGCTGGTAGGCTATACCGAGCTTACCCAGGAACATCGTGACCATGTTATCTTCTCGTATGAGAAGGGTGATTCAAATAACGAAAAATACATCGGTACCGACGTACCGGTTACCGCTGCCCGCCCCATTGTCTTTGAAAATGTAGCGAAAGCATATGAGACCACTGAAAAGCTGGTCATTCCCAATGTACCCCTTTGGGAGATAGCCCTTTCAACCCAGGGTTCAAATGAGCTTTGGCGTTCCTCCGGCACTTTGCTGGGCGGTTTTGCCAATTCCAATACCTTTTACAACTGTGGCAATCTGCACGCCTCCACCTACAACTTCCTCAGGTATTTGGGTTATCAGCTTATCGGCACTATCGGTAATGATGCCCGCTACGTAGGTTCCGAAGGCGGAGCGGCTATTATGGCCGGTCTGGGTGAAGCCAGCCGCCAGAAACTTTATACCCTTACTCCCGAATATGGCGCTCCCGGCCGTTTATATGGCGTCTTAACAGACCTGCCTCTTGAACCTACCCACCCCATAGACGCCGGTATTTACCGCTTCTGCCATTCCTGCCAGAAGTGTGCTGACCATTGCCCGCCTCAGGTTATATCCAAAGAGAAAGAACCCTCCTGGGATATACCCCTGACCGAAGGCAAGGAGACCATTTTCTCGGTTAAAGGTACCAAGGCTTTTTATAACAATCTGCCCCTGTGCCGCCAGTATTCCAACGAAACCTCTCATGGCTGCCGCATTTGCTGGGGTGAATGCACCTTTACCGTTAACCGGGGCTCACTGGTGCATCAGATTATCAAAGGCACTGTGGCTAATGTTTCTCTCTTCAACACCTACTTCTACAAGCTGGGTGAGGCCTTTGGTTATGGTGCTGATGCCGAAAAAGCCGAAACATGGTGGGATCTCAGCCTGCCTACTCTTGGTCAGGACTCAACCATTACCGCGGCTGATGGCGGTTACGGTAAATAGGAAAGGAGATTAAAGCTTTATGTGGTTTTTTATAGGAATTTTGATTGGGGCTTTGGTGTTGGGTTTTATCTGGTGGTTGAAACACAAAAACCTTCACCTTACCTGGTATGAGTGGCTTATAGGTGCAGTCGGCCTGATATTGCTGGTATTTACCCTGCAAAACTTTATGGGCAGTTTTGAAGAAGTAGAGTCCAAGGCTGCCTATATGTTCCTGCTGGTTACCGGCTTGCCGTCCCTTATCCTGTTAGCCTTAACCTGGCAGCTGGCTGCCAGGAGACTTTCCAAAGCCTAAAACCTGTAATAACAGGTAAATATCCTCTGGCAAAAACTAAAAGTGCCCGGACCTGAAAAGTTCGGGCACTGGTATTTTGAGCGGAGGATTATTTTTGCTCAAAATGAATAATTTTGAAAATATCTTTCAAAAAATAAAATAGTATGTTATTATTACTCGCTTCCGGCATACCGCAGGCCGTACAGGACTCTCCGGCGCATCTGCTTACACATTATCGGCATCGG
Organism: Dehalococcoides mccartyi 195; assembly: GCF_000011905.1. Taxonomy (NCBI): domain Bacteria; kingdom Bacillati; phylum Chloroflexota; class Dehalococcoidia; order Dehalococcoidales; family Dehalococcoidaceae; genus Dehalococcoides; species Dehalococcoides mccartyi. The sequence goes on along the minus strand of NC_002936.3, from coordinate 1,391,732 downwards.
TTTCAAATCAGCGTGCACAAAAAATGACGTAGGAGGTTAATCAGGTTGTTCAAACGTTGGTGGCCCTCATTCTTAGGTGCTCTTTTAGTAGCGGCGGCTTTTATCTGGGTGTATGTATTCTTTCCGGTTATGGCTAAACTTCCGGCGGATTATGAACAGAATTATTATTTTTCTGGCACTGTTCAGGTACTTAATTCCGCCACCAACCAGTTAAACCCGGCTATGCCGGTCAATGTTACCCGTGCCCTGAAAGCTAGCGGTCTGGAAGATGATGTTTTGCTGTTAGACCAGAAGATTACGTTCACCCATGCTCAGGCCGGTACAGAGCTGCCTTTCGGTTCGGAGGAAGTTTATGGCCTGGATAGAACTACCCGGGCGAATGTTGCCGGTTACGGAGATATCAGCCGCACCGGCCAGTTTACCTTTCCGGCTGATACCCAAAAGCAGGACTATCCGTTCTGGTCTGCCACAGCCAACCAGAGCCTGACTGCCAAATTCGTCAAAGAAGAAACCTATCAGGGTCTGACTGTGTATGTCTTTCAGGTAGACCAGAAGAATATAAATCTGGGTACTTACGCTAATACCGGCATACCCCAGAGCGGAGACTTCCTGATAAATATCAAAGTAGAGCCGGTCAGCGGGGTGCCTGTGTATTCAGATACCACTACTACCCTTAAAATCTCCCCTGCCCCCTCAGTCAGTATGCCGATATTTATTTCAACCATAGCCTATACCTCTGAAACCATTGACGAGATGGTGAGCACTGCCGAGTCTACCCAGAGTCTGATTATGTGGGCCAGTGTTTATGCCTTCTGGATAGTGGTTGGCGTGGGAATTGTCTTTATAGGAATAGGGTTTTTCCGTAACCGCGCAGCCTAGGGCTAAATCTTAATCAAATCTAAAACGGGGGGCTGGGTTTAAAACCCGCTCCCCGTTTTTATACCCCGGGGCTTTTGTGGTACCGGCTTTGCCGCCCGCCTGCCCTTGTATTTGAGGCTGACTGGTGGTTATCATGGAGAAAGGCAAGCGCATGAATGAACAGATAAAGAAAAGCCGGGGAAGAGTGATTGCTGGCGGTCTATGTATTCTGTCAGCCCTGATGGGTGCATTGGGCATACTGAATTATTGGGTGGGAATTTTCGGGGAAGCCGGGAGCGGGTTTGGCAAAGGGGATATCCCGCCTTTTGTGCCCAGCATTATCTTTGATACTCCCATACCGGCGCTTGTAATTGCCTTGGCGGCTTTGGCCGGGAGTGTTTTTATTTTCCTGCGGAAGAAATGGAAATGGGCACTGATTGGTGCCGCAGCGGCGGCCTGCTCATTTATCCTGACCGGTATTCCGGCTGTCATCCTGCTGCTGGCTGCCAAAGACGAATTTACCGGTTAGTATTTAATCCGTCTTGCAAGCATGTTTAAACGGGGCTTTCATCAGGGTGATTACGCTTACTTGGATAGAAAATAACCAACCCCATGCATATTCATAATATATTTCGGGGCATAGGAATCCGCCTCAAGTTTATGCCTCAGGTTATATACATGGACCTTTATGCTGTTAACCACTTCTGGATAATGCCCCCCCGAAATTAGTTCGGACAGCCTTGAATACGTTACTATATTGGGGGCATCTTTAAGAAGTTCATGCATAATCTGGCTTTCAATAGTGGTCAGGATGACAGTTTTCTCATTTATAAACAGCAGCCTTTTAAAATAATCCAGTTTAAACGGCCCCCATTCCAGCAGGGCATCTTTGCTGGTGGTTATGGGGCGGCGGAGTATGCAACGTATCCTGGCCAGCAGCTCCATCTGGCGGAAGGGTTTTATGATATATTCGTTTGCCCCCAGCTCCAGCGCCTCCACTACATCAGATTCTTCCGAGCGTACCGTCAAAATAATAATGGGGGTATCACAGAAAAGCCGGGCGTCTTTCAGAACTTCCAGCCCGTCCATATCCGGCAGGCTCAGGTCAAGGATAACCAGGTTGGGCCTTTGTTCCTCAATCATCCTGAGCCCGCTTTCCCCGCGGGAAGCGCTCAGCAGGGTCACATCAGGCCAGCCTATTTTCAAAGCAAAAGATATTGCCTGCACTATCTTGTAATCATCTTCAATAATAAGTATCTTCATGGGGCTTCCGGCCTCAGCGGTATGGAAAAAGTAAAGGTGCTGCCTTCCCCAAGTTTGCTTTTCACTCTTATTTCACCCTGGTGCAGGTCAATAATCATCTTGGATAAAGCCAGGCCTATCCCTAGGCCTGAAGGAGAGCCTTTTTTATGGCTGCGTGAATATAGCTTAAACAAATTACTTGTTTCCTTGAGGCTCATGCCTTTGCCGTTATCCCTGACCTCAATTATCAAATACTTATCATCAGTTGAGGCACAAAGCCGGATATCTCCGCCAACATTAGTGTATTTAGCCGCATTATCCAGCAAATTTAAGATAACCTGCTTGAGACGTTTATAATCCGCAATCATAATAGGCAGCGGGTTTTGGATATTTATAGTCAGCTTTTGGGCGTTTGATTCAAATACGGGTTTCATTATTTCATTTACGTCTTTAAGCAGTTCATAAATATTCAGCGGTTCACATTCCAGCCTTAGCAGCCCTATTTCTCCCCTGGCAATATCCAGCAGCTCGTCAATCCGCAGATTAAGGTCTTGGATGCCCGCATACAGGCATTTCATATAACTCTGGTTGGGTTCTTCCTTCAGGTTCTTGCTCAGCAGTTCAGATGTAGCCAGCATGGAGGTCAGAGGGGTTTTCAGTTCATGAACCAAAGCTCTCATAAAGGTTACCCGCTGGCTTATTTCATTTTCCAGTGTTTCCCGGAGCTGTTTCTCCCGCTCTAAAGACTCCCGCAGTTCCTGCTCATTTTTCTTTCGGGCAGTTATATCCCGGATAACCGAAATAACCATGGTATCACCGGCCAGATAAATCAATTTATGGTTAATCTCAACCGGGATACTCTCGCCGTTTTTATTCTTGTGGGCTATTTCCAGCACTTCATGCCCTTTTTCAAACAGGTCACTCAGTATTTCCGTCCCCCGGATTGCTGTTTCGGGGGAATCAATAAACAGGTTTGTTTTGCCTATCAGTTCTTCGTACGTATAGCCGAAGTGCTTGCAGGCGGCGGTATTGGCTTCGGTAATAGTTACCGGCTCATTGGGGCTATTAAACTTGAACAGCAGTATGGCGTCATTAGCGCGGTTGAAAAGTTCGCGGTATTTCAGACGCTCTTTTTTCAGAGTGTAATTACATTGTTTTAACCGGGCCAGTTCTTCTTTAAGTTCGTCTGTTTCCACTCAGGTTCTCCCGGGTGTTTATAGCTATATTATACTGCCAGGATATTGCCTATAACCAGATGCTGGCCGCCGATGCTCAGGTTGGCAATAGTTAAGAATACTTAATTAAGCCTTATATTAACTTTACTTTCAGCTGCTCAGATTTACCGTTCGGTTTACCGTGCTTATTTATAATATCCAGATAGCTTCAAATAACCTAAAGGAGGGGCAGATAAGACCAAGCTGAAAAATACCCTTTGACACGCTGGAGACATTTGCAGGAAAGGAAAAAGTTATGAACAAGTTTCACACTAGTCTTAGCCGCAGAGATTTTATGAAGGGGTTAGGCTTAGCCAGTGCCAGTATTGGCGCAGTGGCCGCCGTCTCTCCGATTTTCCATGACCTTGATGAAGTAGCCTCTGCTGATTCATCTGTTAACAAACGCCCCTGGTGGGTAAGAGAGGTTGACAAGCCTACTATTGAAATAGACTGGGATAAAATGGCTGCTTTGGCTATACCAACCGAAGGCTGCCATCTTCCGCCCCTGCTGGCCGAATTTGTAGGATGGGACAGGGTAAATACAGCTATGGCTCAGGGGCAGACAGCCCTTAAGGAAGGGGCACAAAAGGTTGGTTCACGTGAAGCTATTTCGCTGCTGGATACCGCCATTCAGGAGGCCAGCTGGCCTCATTTTCTGACCCAGGCAGGCTGGCGGGAGCCGGTTACTCCGGTACTGGCAGACCCGGCGCCTATTCCCGAACTGGTCGGCTCTATCATGACCCACGAAACTTTGGGGGTGGCTAAATGGGAGGGAACTCCTGAAGAGAATTTTGCCCTGCTCAAATCTGCTATGAGGTTTTTCGGGGCTGGACAGATTGCTTCTATAGAGCTGGATACCAATGTTAAAAAAATGCTCTACCCGCAGGATGCCAGCCGGATGTTTTTCAATGGCCCTATTATGTCATATAAATTTGAGGACGTGGATAAGGGCTATATGACTGACACTAATTATGTTATCCCAAATACGGCCCGCTGGATAGTTACCTATACTACCCCCATGCCCAAAGAAATGTACCGCACCGCTCCTTCGGGTGTTTGTTATGCCGCTAATATGAGCCGTTACCGCCTTAACCACGAGACTATGGCTTGTGTTCAGCAGTTCCTCAAGACATTGGGGTATCAGGGACTCCAGTCTGCCCCCTTCCCCAATGGTATTTGTCCCTCCCCGGCTGTGGGTACTTTGTCCGGTCTGGGTGAAATGGACAGAATAAACCAGTGTGTTATTCCTGAGGAAGGTGCGGTAGTTGGTATTTACAAATTTATTACCGACCTGCCTTTGCCCGTCAGCAAGCCTATAGATTTCGGGGCTTTCCGCTTCTGCCACAGCTGCCGAAAGTGTGCGGATACCTGCCCGGCCAAGGCAATATCCTTTGAAGAAGAGCCCACCTGGGAACCGGCCGGCCCCTGGAGTACGGCTGGTAAGAGGGCTTATTTCAAGAATGAACCTGAGTGCAAGCTGTATCAGCACAGCACCGGGGCTACCTGCCAGATATGTACCGGCGTTTGTGTATTTAATGTAAATACCAAAGCCATGATACATGAGGTTGTTAAATCCACCCTATCCACCACCGGTATTTTTAACAGCTTCCTCTGGAAGGCTGATGTTGCCTTTGGCTACGGCCATCATGATGCGGCCGAATGGTGGGATCTTGACCTGCCCAGATACGGCTTTGATACCACTATGGGTGTCAGAGACGGCGGGTACGGAAAGTAAGAATTAGGAGATAGTGATATGTGGTTTACGATAGGTATATTAGTTGGTGCTTTAATACTGGGGCTTATCTGGCTGATGAAACGGCACAATTTCAGCCTGACCTGGTATGAGTGGCTGATTGGCGCAGTTGGCCTGCTTATGCTCCTTTTCACCATCCAGAACTACTTCGGCAGTCTGGCAGAGGTAGAGCCCAAAGCAGCTAATATGTTCCTGCTGGTAATAGGTCTGCCGGGGATTATCCTGCTGGCACTTAGCTGGCAGCTGGCTGCCCGCCGGGCAAAGAAAGCCTGATTTTATCGCTATACGGTATTAGGCGGGGGGAGGCTTAAGCCTCCCCCGTTCTAAAATCTTTTGAATAGAATACGTTTCAAGTATATTTGAAAGGTGTAAGCTTTTTGCCTTTTGCTGGGTTAGCGGCTAAAACTTTATTGCGTATCTGGGTCAAGGACTCAGACAGTTTTATTTTATCCTCTCTGGGAATATCTTCCATCAATTTAGTGAATATTTCCAGTGATATCTCTAAGGCCTTGGGGTAAAGATCCATGGCCTTTTCGGTTAGTTTTATCCGAACCATATGTTTTTTTTCAAGGTCTTTGGTTTTGGTAATAAGCCCATCTTTCTCCATGCGGCTGAGCATAGCTGAGATAGAATGGGGTTCAAATACAATACGTCTGGCCAGATTATGTGGGGTAGATTCTCCGCCCAGGCATAAAAGCTCATGGATAACGGTGAATTTTTCGGTTGTTAGATGGGATTCCTTCATTCTGCGCTCCCAGAGCCGGTTCATGACATGCCGAGTTTGAACTATGTTTATCCAGAGTAAATGTTCCAGTTTTACTGTTTCGTACTTGTTCATTTTTGTCCTGTGCTTGTAATTATCTTTTATTTAGTTGTTATATCTTAATCTCTCAAGCAGTTTTTGCCAAATCTCAATACATATTATTGACAATGAACCGTCACTATATTAGTCTATATAGACTAGTCTATATAGACTAATATAGTGACGAAAGAGGGTGATAGCAAGCTAAAAATAAAAATTATAACAACAGTGATAGCTCAACAGAATTCGAAAGGGGAAATCTATGAAAGAGTTTCATTCCACACTCTCACGGCGTGATTTTATGAAAAGCCTTGGGGTAGTCGGAGCAGGTTTAGGGACCATTAGCGCTGCTGCCCCGGTTTTCCATGACCTGGATGAGGTAACTGCGTCATCAGGCGGAGTGCAGAAACTGCCCTGGTGGGTAAAGGAGCGGGATTTCAAAAATCCTTCAGTCCCCATTGACTGGCAAAACCTGCCCAAGATGGAGGGTACTTTCCCCTATCAGGCCAGACCGACCCTGTCGGCTCAGGAGAGGTATGCCATGGGGATTCCCGGCGGCAGTTCGGGTGTCTGGGCCAGCCCTGAACAGGCCCAGGTCCTTTTTGATTACATGAAAAAGGAATTTCCGGGCTGGGACCCCGGCTATGCCGGTCTGGGTGATAACCGCACAACCGCCCTCTTTATGGCCACCAAATTTATGCGGATGGGTATGTGGCCGGGTGAAATAAACATGGGCGGTAAACGGGTTAATGTGGCCCAGGCTATTTCAGCAGCCGGAGGCACGGCTACCTTCACCTCATTCCTGGGTCTCCGTTCCAGTGAAACACTCCGCCCCCAGGACTTCGGTGTACCGCGCTGGGAAGGCACTCCTGAAGAAAATCTGCTTACCCTGCGGCAGGTAGTCCGTTTTCTGGGGGGCTGTGATGTAGGTGCTCAGGAAATGGATTCAGATGTTTTCAAGCTCTTCCATGAGACAAGCGGCGGCAAACAGCTGGTCATAGAAGACGTAGACGAAGCGGCTGAGACTGCCACCAAGCTGGTCATTCCCGCTAAAGCCAAATATATACTCCAGTGGACTGCCCGCCAGCCTTACGAATCTACCCGGCGCCAGGCCGGTGAATATGAGGATGCGGCTGTTTATTGGTCTTATCAAAGATTCCCCTTTGTCGGGGCTATAATCCAGGAATTTATCCATGCCTTAGGCTATACTGCGGTTTCCACCCATATGGCGGGTTATCATACTAATGCTATAGCCACCTTGACCGGTTTGGGAGAACACTGCCGGATGTCATCACCTACCCTGGTTCCCAAATACGGCACGACCAACCGGGCTATGTGGGTAATTATTACCGATATGCCCCTGATGGCAACCAAACCTATAGATTTCGGTGTCTATAAATTCTGCCAGACCTGCGGTATCTGCGCGGATAGCTGTCCGTTTGGCCTTATTGAGCAGGGTGACCCGTCCTGGGAGGCTACCCAGCCCGGTACCCGCCCCGGTTTTAACGGCTGGCGTACCAATACCACCACCTGCCCGCATTGTCCGGTCTGCCAGGGCAGCTGCCCCTTTAATACCAACGGTGACGGTTCTTTTATACATGATTTGGTACGCAATACCGTTTCCGTTACCCCTGTTTTCAACAGTTTCTTTGCCAATATGGAGAAAACTATGGGTTACGGACGCAAGGACCCGCGTGATTGGTGGAATATAGACGACTATACCTACGGCATAAATACATCCTACTAAGACTTAATGAATAAAGGAGTAATGAAATGTTTTGGATTGGACTGCTTGCCGGCGCGGCAATAGCTTTGGCGGTCAATTGGCTGGTGCGCAAAGGAATACTTACCAAATGGTACGAATGGCTGCTGGCTGGTTTGGGTATCTTAGCCCTGTTCGCTACCGGTCAGCATTATTTCAGCTCTCTGCGTGAGAATGAGCCCCAGTCAGCCTGGATGGGGGCGCTTATCTTTGGCATTATTGCCCTTATTCTGCTGGGGGTAGCCTGGCAGTTGTCCGTAAGGAGAGCCAACAAGACCTAGGTTTAAGTTTTGGTGCTTGAACTGGAAGCGGGGGACTTGTTCCCCCGCTTTTTATTATGCGCAGGGTTTGCTATACCTTCAGGAATGGGCTAATATTAATAAAGAGCATATGCCCGAAATAAAAAGGGTGTATTACCCTATCAAGCAAGCGGAGGAATAGTTAATGAAAATTGCAGTAGTCACTGACGACGGGAAAACAATCTGTCAGCATTTCGGACGGGCCGGGTATTATCTGGTGGCAAGTATTGAAAATGGCCAGGTTATTGGCAAAGAGCAAAGACCCAAATCCGGTCACCATACCGAGGGCATGCAGCATAATCATGCCGCCGGGGACTGCCACGGGTTTAATGCCCATTCCCAATCTGTTCATGCCGGTATGGTTTCAAATATTACTGATTGCCAGCTGGTGATAGCCGGCGGTATGGGTATGGGTGCCCGGCAAAGCCTTAGCCAGGCTGGAATTGATGTACATATGACTGATGTAGCGGATATAGACACCACCCTGAAGCTTTACCTTGAAGGCAAACTGCCGAATCTGACAGAGCGTTTGCACTAAAGAAGATTCTACCCGGCTTATCTAGGCGGTTTCAAAACTGCGGAACTCATGCGGGCAGAAACGGCTGTTTTGGCCTGCTCACTTATATGTCAGGGGAAAGCTGTTCTGCCTGCTTATTAGGGCTTAAGGGGATAACTGTCTTTATAGCGGCGGCAAAGCCGGGACGGAATATCCGTGTAAACCGGGCTGGCATTTCAGGCAGGTCGGGAAATGCATTTTGCTAGTCCAGGCTAAGCCTGCTTATGACCATTGCCAGTTTCATCCGGTTATCAACATGGAGTTTGGTCATAATATTTTTAAGGCTCTTTTTCACGGTAACATCAGATAAACCCAGTTCATGGGCAATGGCTTTATTGGTATTGCCCTTCAGCAGAAATTTAATTATCTCTTTTTCCCGCGGTGTGAAGTTAGGCACAGCCAGATTGGTATCTGTATCTGATGCGTAATGTGATATGGACAGACTGTTATAAGTGTTTTTTAATAATTCCATCGGCCAGACACTGTTGCCGTCAAAAGTCAGGCGGATGGAATTAACTATTACTCTGCCGGGGCTTTCTTTGGATAGCAGTCCGGCTGCCCCGTTTTCTATGGCCTTGGATACGTAAAATTCGTTTTTAAACCCTGTAATCATGATAAAGGGTATTTTGAACCCCGCCCGGTGGCTTTGTTTTATCAGGTCAAATCCGTTTTCATCTCCAAGGCGGATATCAGCCAGGACAACATCCGGTTTTAATTCTCTTATCATGGTCAAAGCTGAACTTAGATTGGCCGCGCACCCCACTATTTCCAAATCAGCTTCGCAGGAAATAATATTTACTAACCCCTGACAAACTATGTCATGGTCATCACATATCAGTACTTTTATCTTACTCTCAAGCATTTTCCCTACCCTACCGAAAACGGGATAAAAACTTCGATAGATGTACCTTTACCTATCTCACTTTCTATATTGAAACTGCCGCCCATCAGTTCGGCCCGTCTGCGCATACTTTTCAGCCCGCCAAATTTGCCGGATTGCAGGGATTTGTACAGATTGAACCCGCATCCGTCATCAATAACCGCCAGTCTTACGCCGTTTTCCACTATTTTTAGTATAACATCAATATGGCTGGCCTTGGAATGTCTCTGGGCATTCCAGATAGCCTCATGGAATATCCTGTAAAGTACCTCGGCAACCGGTTTGGGTATAGGGGCGGTTTTATCGGTTGTCAGTTCGGCTGACATGCCGGTTAGTTTCAAGGCACTTAGCTCTTCGGTTATAACCGAAACCAGTCCGCCTTCTGATAATACAGACGGGTATAGCTGTTTGGTTATCAGGCGGCATTCGGCGATAGTTTTTAAGATTGTGTCGTTTATTTCGTTCAGGGATTTATTCATTTGGGGTGAATCGGTGCCGGCCTGTTTGGTACTTTCAATCAGCCGGCAGGAACTAATCAGAAGCTGGATTACCCGGTCATGCACCTCGCAAGCAATCAGCTCCCTTTCGTTTTCCTGTGAACTTACATAGGCTGAAGCCAGCTCTTTAAGCTGGGTTTTATTTTTTTGAGCTCACGTTCAAGTTTATACTGGTCAGTTATGTCTGTCACGATAATGCCCAGACCGTCCCGCACCGGAAAGCGTATCGAATTTATATACCGGTTTTCCCCAACTGTCGGCCAGGCTTTGATGCTGGGGCATATTTTGGGTATGCCCGTTTTGAGAATCTGTTTGTAGCTGTGGATATGAATAGGCGGTATTCCGGGGGCAACATCCATGATATTTCTGTTAATGACCTCTGAGCGGGATTTTTTACCCAGAAACTCTATTCCCTTGGCATTTGCCTCAATGACTCTCAGGTCTTTATCCAGCAGGTAGAAGGCAATCGGGGCTGCGTCCAGAAGTGTTGTCGCCCAGTCATTTAAAACAGGCGGATTAGCACTTTTATCCGTGTTAATGTGGCTCTGTTCTTCTTGCATACACTAACCTGACTAATAATATTATACTCGGAAATAATAGCTTTACCAGATGCAAGCGTAAATACGCCTTCACAACTAATATACGTATTTCGGTCTACGTATTTTGGGTGTACCCAAAGAGATTCACAAAGACCTTAAAGTCCAGCTAAGATACGTGTTATGTACAATTACATAACAGTTTAGTGGGTGTTAGCCTGAGTTGCCAGTGGAGAGTCGGGATCACACCTTTAGGGATATTCATCTTTTTAACGGGTGAGTATTCTGTTTGCTCTAAATAAACCGGTGGCCTATTTGGCACAGGCCGCCTGAAAGGTAGGTGGTCAAAGCATAAAAGACAGGCAACTAATCTAGTTTCACCTTCCCCAGTACATTTTACCAGAATCATTGTCAGTATCAAATTTATGTTCAGGAGGTAATACACATGCATAGTTTTCATTCAACCGTAAGCAGAAGAGATTTTATGAAAACGCTTGGTTTGGCTGGTGCTGGTATTGGTGCAGCGGCAGCCGTATCTCCGGTTTTTCACGACCTAGATGAGGTCACTGCCTCTCCTACCGCTGGCTGGAAAAGAGCCTGGTTTGTAAAAGAAGTTGATGAGCCTACTTTGGAAATTGACTGGAATCAGATTCACCGGATGGACAGACGCGGCCAGCCCGGCCGTGATGTTATGGCCGGCAGGTCAGACGGGTATTACAGCTACTATCTGGAAATTGAAGAGTTTGTTAAGAGGGAATTTCCTGACTGGAAAGGTACTACCCTGCGTGACCGGGCTCTTAACGAGGCCTGGTATTCCACCTGGATGGGTACCCAGACTGTCAGAACCCCCGCACCTACCCCTGACCAGCTTTCGGGCAACACTTCAATAGGCCCTATGCCCAAGTGGCAGGGTACTCCGGAAGAAAACCTGCGGACTATCCGGGCCGCTTTCCGCAGCTTTGGTGTCAGTTCCGTAACTGTTGCCCCGGTGGATGAGAAGACCCGCAAACTGTTTTACTCATATGTGGGAAAACAAAAGGTTACTTTCGAGGATATAGATTTATTTGAGTCAACGACAGACAGATTTGCTATTCCCAATAATTGCCAATGGGTAATCCACTGGACAAATCTGCAGGATACCGAGCTGACTTCCCGTATGCCCAGCCATGTAGGCCGGGCTGGCTTCCCCATGGCTTATACCCATGTAAAGAGAATAGACCTGCTTATTGAACAGTTCCTGCGTGGTTTGGGTTACCAAAGCATAAATGCCGGTAACTATTGCCCCTCAGCCGCTTTTGGCATTATGACCGGCGTGGGTGAACATACCCGCATGGGTACTACCCTTAACTCTCCCGAATACGGTTCACATCTTAGAGGACAGTATCGGGTAGTTACTGATTTACCTTTGGCGGTTACCAAACCCATAGATGCCGGTATGGAACGCTTCTGCGAAACCTGCGGCGTTTGCGGAACCCAGTGCCCGTTCGGGGCTATTGCCATGGGTGATAAATCCTGGGATAACGCCTGCGGACAGGACTGGGCTGCCGACCAGAGCGTTGGCGGTGATACCTGTATGTGGAATATCCCCGGCTACAATGGCTGGCGGCTGGATTACCGCAAGTGCATGGGTAACTGCTGTTCCTGCATGGGTGCGTGTCCCTTCGGTACGGCTGGTGCTTCCCTAATCCACGAGGTTGTTAAGGGCACTATGTCTGTTACCCCGGTGTTCAACAGCTTCTTCAGGAGCATGTCCGAGACCTTTAACTATGGCCACAAAGAGCCTGAATCATGGTGGGATCTACCCCTGGAGCAGATTCCTGCTTATGGTGTAAACCCGGCATTGTTGGTCAAATAAACTTAGGGAGTATGTGAATAATGTTTGATTTTACTGCAGTTTTAATTACCGGGGCTATCTTGGGGGCTGCAATAACCTTGCTGGTAAGCTGGCTTCGCTCCAAAAACATCGGGCTTAAGTGGTACGAATGGTTGATGAGCCTGGTTGGTTTGGCACTGGTGATAATGGCCATCCAGCACTTTATGGGCTCCCAGATTGAAATGTACATGACAGCCGGTTGGTTTGGTGCACTGGCTATGGGTATCCCGGCGCTTATCCTTTTTGTCATAGTCTGGCGTCTGGTTGCTGTCAGGCAAAAAGCTAGCTAACTGTTTGGCAGAGTGTGGGGGGCTGGGTTCCAGCCCCCCAAAAAATTGTTAATTACGAGGGTATCAATGAAACTGAAGGCGGTTAGCTTACTAAGTATACTGGCCGGTTTAGGCCTGCTCATCACCGGCTGTGCCAATGATGCCTATGTTGAACCGCCTGCTGACAACGTCTGCCCTGATACCTACGTACGTATAATCAAGGGCGAAGTATCTACTGAGATAGATGCTCAGGGCGTGCCGGTAAACCCTGCCACTACATTTGCCGAAGGCACAAAAGTAATTATCCTTACTTACTGGATAACCGATGAAATATGCTGCCATGACCTGTCTATAGTGCTTAAGTGCAATGACGAAATCATATTTACTTATACTCAAACTGTGGGTGAGAGTGACCTGAAAAATCCTGACAGCATTGAGTTTTATCCGCAGCAGGAAAGCGGCTTTGCTGCCGGTGATTATACGGCTGTGGTTTACCTGGATATATCGGAGTTAATCAGCGTTTCTTTTACCGTAGTCTGATTTTTAGCGCGGCTGCTCTCCATTATTAAAAACTTCTTCAGATGGGTATAGCCCAAAGTAAAAGTGAGTTACCCGTACTCTGTAATAATGCAAGCCTGTAAATCAGGCAGCCTGGAGGCCTGAGAGTAGTTAAAGGCTGGAGGGCTGAAAGATCCTGAACTTTGAAACTCATATTTCGGGCAGCGGCTATTCGTATTTAAAGGGCGTCAGGTTTTTCCTTTTTGCCGCCGAAACAAGGGCATAATCCCGTAACCGGGCTACAGATTCCATAAACCCTATTCCATCCCCCTCCGGGATATCCCCCATAATATCGGTGAAGAGTTCCTGGCAAATCTCAATGCCCTTGGGGTAGAGTTCTTTGGACTTATCGGTCAGGGAAACCCTGACCATATTTTTTTTGGCCAGGTCTTTGGTTTTCAGGATAAATCCTTCACGTTCCATGCGGCTGAGCAGGGCCGAAATAGAGTGCGGTTCGTAAATGAAACGCTTTGATAACCTGTACGGGGTAGACTCTCCTCCTAAGTACACCAGCTCATGGATAACCGCCCATTTTTCACGTGTCAGGCCTATTTTCCTTAATTCATGAGCAAATGCCTGCCCGACTATGTGTTCAATCTGGGTTATCATTATCCAGAGCAGGTGATTTTTTGTCAGATGATTGGTTTTTCCCATGTCAGCTTCCCACCGGATTTTAATCATCACTAGTTCCTAACTGCCATATATTATCATAAAGCAGTCCCTTAAATATTTCCCCTCTATGATGTTAGTAGATATTGACAATGCTATGTGCAGACCCTAAACTGTGAATATAAAATAGTCTAGGTAGACAATCGTATTATATACTAATTACTGTTAATCTCAAACACTGGAGGTGAGTAATATTAAAAATGCCCGCAACATATCGTTCAACATTCACAATATTAAACAGGATTTTCAATAGAATAAGCTTTTTTAAGCACAATATTAACCCTTTTCAGCACCTTAGTATGTTAAATTTATTTATTGGGAATATAAAATGTCTCTTTCGTGTTTAAAATTGCACCGGAAGTAACAGAAAAGGGGGTGGATAATTAGAAGATGATTTAGGAAGGCTAATGTTTACATGCTAATTTTAAGTGTCACCATGGTATGCGGACCGGTAAATTTACCCGTTCCGTGCTGGAGACTAATCTTGAGGTAAGGAAAATCAGCATGCAATGAAAATATTAATAATATGCAATGACTCACAAGTTTTAAAAGACCTGGTACTGTGCCTCAAAATCCGTTATCAAAATCTGGAATACACGGTATCTGACAATATTAGTGACGGGATAGGCCTGATAGAAACAATCTCGCCGGATATCATATTCTTGGATTCCTGTTTATGTGATGCTGCTGCCCAAAATATAATTATCAGTATCCGGGAGTTTTCTGATATACCCATTATTATCCTGAATTCCATCGGGGAAATCGGCAGCAAGGTTCAGTTTCTGGAAGACGGGGCAGATGAATGTGTGGAAAAGCCGATAAACGGCATTGAATGCCAGGCGGTTACCAATGCATTGTTGCGGCGTAACCTCAATTTGGGGTTTAAGACCGAAAGCACGATACCTATCAGTAACGGGCTGGAGGTTAATTTTAACCGGCGGGAATTAACCCTGTTCGGTTCCCCTGTCCATCTGACGCCTATTGAATTTAGTCTGCTGGCTGTGCTCACCCGGAACAGCGGTCAGGTACTTACCTACAGGATATTGCTTGAAAAAGTATGGGGTACAGAATACAGCGGGGATTTAAATCTTTTGAAAAAACATATCCATAATCTTAGGTCCAAAATAGAGGCAAATCCGGAGTACCCCAAGATTATTATTACCGAACGAGGGTTGGGTTACAGTCTTATCAGGCAGTTCTAATACAGCATGTTCTTCCTCTGGCGCAGCAGATGGATTGTTGATTTATAACTAATACATATCGTCATAATTTCACCAAATTAAACCGAATCTTCATTAAACATACTTATAAAAAAGTATAGTCTCCACCTGTTTCGATACTTTCGCGTGATATGGTCTTGATACAGGTTGGAATTTGAAGATGGCGGAAGAAAATATTCTCCTAATTGATAACACAGTTGAGCTGGCTTCGCTGCTGAAAGCTGATGGTTATCAAATCATACGGGCAAAAAATGGGATTGAGGGTCTTATAAAGGCCTCACAATCCCGGCTGGATTTGGTAATACTGAACCAGGCCTGCCTCAGATTGCTTCCACCTGAATTAGCTCCTTTGATAGCTCAATTATCTTATATGCCTGTACTGGTATTGGGCCACCGCCATGAATCTTCCGAGATTCTTGAGATGGGGGCAGACTCATTTATATGCTCGCCCCCTCATCCCAGAGAATTGAAAGCCAAGATTAATTCTATTCTCCGGCGCAAGCGCAAACTCCCGCCGGAAAAGCCGGACGGCGGTGACAGCAAAAATACAGGCCGTAACATGCCTAATCTCAAAACCCCGTTAGGGCTTACCCCTACTGAAAACCGGATTGATGCCTGTCTGAAGCTGAATCAGGGGCATCTTATAGAGTACCAAAGCCTTATAAATGCCGTCTGGGGTAAACACACAGTCAGTCTGGATACACTGCATTACTATATGCGGAGGCTAAAAAGCAAATTATCCGACTCCAAAATCATCCAGAAAAGAGGCGTTGGTTATTGGCTTGAATAAAAATAACTAAATCTGGCTGACGGCGGCAATAGGCGGCCTTCATTCCCGTCAGCCCTGAATGGCTGTTTGCCTGATATTAATAGTTGACCGGGGTAAATCCTAATTTATAAGGGAGGTGAATTTGATAAATGGCATCCGGGAGAGACCGGAGAAGATATAAAACCAGGCAGAAATAAGTTAAATAAGGAGAAGTCTGTATGTCAAAGCTTCATAGTACACTATCCAGACGTGACTTTATGAAGGGATTGGGTCTCGCAGGGGCCGGGCTGGGTGCGGTAGCCGCAGCAGCGCCGGTATTTCATGATGTGGATGAATTAACGTCTTTCGGTTCCAATGTTAATAAATATCCCTGGTATGTCAGGGAGAGGGAAATCAAGGACCCCACGGTAGAAATTGACTGGAATACTCTTGAACGCCCGAATGCCAACAATTTTAAATCTCACCGCCGGCCTACTGCGGCCGAGTTTGAGGCTGCAGGTGTAATTGGCGGTTATATGACTGACCTTGAAACACCTGAAGAAGCGCTGACCCTGTATGATTACTGTGAGAAGGAATTCCCGGGTTGGGATAAAGGTTATGCCGGTGCGGGTGATATACGTTCCACTGCTTTGGATAATGCCTGTAAATTCATGATGATGGGGCAGTGGCCGGCCGAAATATATCAGGGCGGTAAGAGGATTAATGTCCGCAATGCCATACTGGCAGCCGGCGGTACTGCCACTTTCAGTTCTTTCCTTGGCCCTCAGGCGGCTACTACTATCCGACCGCAGGATTTTGGTGCCCAGAAATGGCAGGGTACACCTGAAGAAAACTTCAAAACCCTGCGAAACGCCTTCCGCTTCTTGGGGTGTCAGGATGTAGGCTGTGCCGAACTTGATAGCGATACTGTCAAATTCTTCCACAAGGTCAAGGGTGCCGGCAGCGGCTTCAACACCGGGGATGCAGGCGGTAAACAGATTGCCTTTAAGGATATAGATGAAGCATATGAAACTGATGACGAATATGCCATACCCAACAAATGCAAATACATTATTACCTTTACCGCCCGCCAGAGCTTTGAGGGTACTCGCCGTCAGGCCGGTATTACTGAGAGCTTCACGGTGTGGTATTGTTATGCCCGCTATGTCAAAATGATTTGCCATATGCAGGAATTCATCCGTGGTTTGGGTTATCAGTGCTTGAATATGAGCGGCTTGTATTTCTCTAATCCATTAGCCGTTATAACCGGTCTGGGTGAACATGGCCGCATGTCTTCCCCTGCCATTCACCCCAAGAACGGCACAACCAACCGGGCTAGCGGATGGGCACTTCTGACTGATTTACCGGTAGCTCCCACCAAACCCATAGACTTCGGGGCTTACAAGTTCTGTGAGACCTGCGGTATTTGTGCTGATGCCTGTCCCTTTGGTCTTATCCAGAAGGGCGAATCCACCTGGGAAAATCCGGCAGCAGCTAAGAACGGGCTGGCTCAGGGTCAATATAAAGGCTGGAGGACTAATAATGCGGATTGTCCCCACTGCCCCACCTGTCAGGGTACCTGTCCTTTTAACTCCACTTCCCAGTCCTTTATCCATGACATGGTCAAAGTAACCACCACCAATATACCGGTTTTCAACGGTTTCTTTGCTAATATGGAAAGGTTTATGGAATACGGGCGGAAACCGCAGTGGGAATTCTGGGATATTGAACAACCCACCTACGGTTTTGATACCACGGCCTAGGAAATGAAAGGAGAAGAGAAATGTATTTTATAGGTTTAGCAGTTGGAGCAGTTTTTGCTTTGGCTATATACTGGCTGATAAGGCAGAATAAACAGATTACCTGGTGGCAATGGTTGATTGCCCTTCTGGCCACCCTGTCACTGTTTGCGGCTGTCCAGCATTTTTACGGGTCACTGGCGGAAAATGATATCAAGGCTGCCTGGGTAGGCATGGGCATCTTTGGCATTATTGGAATAATTCTGGGGGTTGTAGACTGGCGGCTAATAGCCGGTAACAAAGAAAAAGCCTAGAATACCACCGGTTTAAACTCGTATAAGCGGGAGGGCAAAACCTCCCGCTTTATTTGTCAGCGGGACTGAAATTGGCTTAAACCACTCAAAAGTATCCTGCCTGATACTGCAGCCTGAACAGAAATATGGGGGCAGAAAAATTGACATACGGATATGGCAGTTAGCCGTTTATGTTTGCCCTTAGCAGTAATTGTCTTTTGTTATTGAAACTGACTAACCATGAGTCAGTTAGGTTATGTAAAAATCCTATATATCTTCCCGGTCTTTAGTTTTCAGTCTCTTTATATTAGCTGCTAAAAGTTTCTCCAAAATGCTCTTCAATTGGTTAGTTTCATTTTCGTTCAGGTCTTCAAAAACTTCCTGAAAAAATTCGGGGGCATAAGATTCGTCACAAAGCTGGCGGCCTTTTTCAGTCAGTTTTACCCTTATCCTGTTTTTCCATTCCGAATCCTGCTCCAGAGTAATCAGTTCCTTGCTTTGCATTCGTTTCAAATTAATAGCAATAGTATGCGGTTCTCTAAGAAGCTGGCGGGATATCTGGATGGGAGTTGGGGCGGTGGGACTATTTTTTACCACCATAAGAATAGTTGACTGTTCCGGGCTGATATCCAATCTATGCAGGTTCCGTTTGGAAAGTTTATAGAGAATATTCCTGGTCCGCATGATTATGCCGAACAACTCAATGTTTTTATTCTCGAAATTAAAAAGGAAAAAATCAGACATATTCTTATCTCCTTATCATCCCAATTTTAACTGTTAATTTTCTCATATTCAAACCAAGTATCCCCTTGACTAAGGTGATATAATTTATCTATATAGAAAAACTACATAGATAAACAACTCTGCAGCTCATATATGCAGCTGGATTTATAGCTGTCTATAAAGATAAGGAGGTGAAGATAGTCCAAAATCAGTCTGGTCTTCCCCGTCAAAATAATATGAACGGAGTGTAAATATGAACCAATTTCACAGCACTGTAAGCAGACGGGACTTTATGAAAGGCCTTGGTCTTGCCGGAGTAACCCTGGGTTCTGCCGGGGCGGTAGTCCCTCAATTTCATGACTTGGATGAACTTGCCAGCTCAGCTAAGGTAACTAATAAACGCGGTTGGTGGGTCAAGGAAAGAGACTACGGTAATCCCACTATAGAAATAGACTGGAACCTGATGAAACGCCGTGATTTGCGCGGTTTTTCAAACTGGGATTATCCAAGTTTGATGATGGCCTTTCCGGGTGGCCCGCAGGCCTTCCATCAGAACTCTGCAAAACAGGAAGCGGCGGTGACCTCAAAAGCCGAGGAGATATGGCCTGACTATGCCGGACCGACTATAAAGGATAAGGCTTTAGCAAGCTCCTTTTGGGCCTCTGCCTATGGTCATTCCGGGTATTGTCACGCCCTCAATCAGCACTGTATGCCAACCGTAATCCCAGCTCCCCGCCCCAGTGAAATAAACGTACCCGCCTGGCAGGGAACACCCGAAGAAAATGCAGCCATGCTAAGGGCCGTTTTCAGTCTGGTCGGCTTGGGGCCGGTGATTGGCACCACTATGCTGGATGAAAAATCCCAGAACTTTATCTGGGAATATTCCGGTGTAGGCTGGACGGGTGCAGAGTCCGGTGGAGGCAACAAACACATTGTGTTAGATTCGGGCATAACCGAATCCTATTTAGATGATACCAGTTTCCACATCCCCACTTCGCAAAAGTATGTCATTGCCACCCATAATATCTCGTGTGACGGGTTTCTGCGCCGCTCTCTGGCGGGTTCGGGTTTTGCCAGCACCGAAGAAATGTCTTATGTCCGGGTTGCCTTTGCCAAGAGCATTATTGAACAGTTTATCCGTGGCTTGGGTTATAACGTAACCTACGGCCATGATTTACAGTCTGCTGTGGCTTGGGATATGTGGAGCGGTGTCGGTGAACATTGCCGTATGGGGCAGATTATCGGTTCTCCTGAGTATGGCGGTTTGCTGCGCACCCACGCTGTTTTTTATACTGATTTGCCGTTGCCGGTAACCAATCCGATAGATGCCGGGTTCGTCAAATTCTGCGAAACCTGCGGTATCTGTGCTGAAACCTGCCCTGTAGGTGCAATACAGGAACGCGGTATTGATCGTAGCTGGGATAATAATTGCGGCCAGAGCTGGGCTGATGACAAACAGGCCGGCGGCAGCAAGGTAATGTATAACATTCCCGGTTATAAAGGCTGGCGTTGCAACCTGTTCAGCTGTGCATTTACGCCTTGTGCCAGCGCCTGTAAGAGTAACTGCCCGTTCAACGCCATTGGCGACGGAAGCTTTGTACACAGCATAGTAAAATCAACTGTTGCCACCAGCCCGATATTTAATAGCTTCTTTACCAGCATGGAGGGTGTTCTGCACTATGGCAAGCAGGATAAAGATCCCGCATCATGGTGGAATAGCCCTGATGAATGGTTTATCTATGGCACTCATCCCAATCTGTTGAGACAGTAAGCTACTTAAAAAAAGGAGAATATTGATATGGAGTATTTCATACCCCTTATGCTGGTCGGGGCTGTTGTTGCAGCGGCTCTTTTCGGTATTACCAACTGGCTGCGTAATCGGAATCTAAAGGTAAGCTGGTACGAATGGCTGATAGGCGGCATAGGATTTGCTCTGCTTCTACTGGCTATCCAGCACTTTTTTGGAGCTATGGAAGAGATCTTCCCGTTTGCAGCTTGGATGGGGCTTGCGATTATAGGTGTACCAGCCTTGATACTTATGCTGGTTGCCTGGCAGCTGGTAGCCAGAAGAGCTAAACAATCCTAGTTTAGGCAAATTGTATTCGGTATTTTGAGGGAGGGGAAGCTTGCTCCCCCCTTCTTTTGTTTCCATGGTTTTAATTCTACGTAGAGATAAGGAGTTTTTAGATAATCTATATTCCCCGTCCGAATTTTTACGTTCAAGTGCCCTGCCCTAGCAAGGACAAGCCATGTTATTAGCTTTGGTAGAGACGGGGGATCATCGAACTCCTTGTTATTTTATCCCTATATGAATTCAGGGTGATTTTCTGACAACCATTTTAGCACCACACTATGAATCTCTCGTGCCAAATCAATCATTTCCTTAGTATCTTGTTCCGAAATCATCCCTGTCATCTCATATCCACTGATATTACGTTTCTGCCGGAATTTATCAAATTTTCTTATCATGCTTGTATCTAATGGTAAAATGAAAGTTAAGGCTTGAATTGTCCAATAATGGCTTCCTTCACCCGTGATCCTGTAACCGCTGCTGACTAAAGCAATTCTGGCTATCGTGAGAGCAGCATTATACGCAGTAGAAAATTTTCTGTCTGTACTCAAGATCTCTATTTGGGCATCGGTTATGTCACGGTCAAAAACGGCTAAAAGCTGCTTTATCTCCTGTTTGCTTGGTGTATGTTCTTTTATTCGTCCGTCATTTAGTAAGTTCTTCAAGTCCATGTACGTCGCCTATAATAAAAATTTTTTCACCCTCTAATACATTATTGATGAAATAATTATCCTTTCCGATTTTTTGCCGAAATTCAGAGGTTTGATATACTACTGAGTTGATTTCCCGGTTGAGCTGTTTTTCTGCATCTGAAAGTAAGGCAACCGTATCTTCGAATGATATATCACCAATTACCATAATGTCTATATCACTGGTTTTATCCTCATTGCCACTGGCAATAGAGCCAAATATAAACGCAACCTTAATTAGGCTAGCAGATGGCAATAACGCACTGTGAAAGATATCTGTTATACCAAAAGTCTTGGTTATAAGACTTTTCAACTCTTTAAATACCGGGTTCATCGGATTAGCCTGATAGTATACCTGTTGATTATGTACTCTGCGCCGAATAATGCCAGAATCAGTAAGTTGTTTCAGTTCCCTCTGAACCGGTCCGACCCCAATACCTGTAGTGCGGGAAATCTGCCGCAGATAATACTCTTCATCTGCATGTCCGTAGAGCAGTGATAAAATGCCTCGCCTTGCTTTGCCGAAAAGGGTAGTTCCTATGATATCTTTATTTCTTAATGTACTCATACTGGTTACAATTGTAACTTATAAGGTTACAAGATTCAAGCATTGTATCAATGAAATCCTCAGGATTTGGGATTGCCCAGTAGAATGAAGTTTTGCCCCATTTTCTATACCAGTTAGAAACGATTAATATTTTGTGGTTGCTATATTCCCCGTGCACAGTTTTTTCAGGGTCGCAATAATCCGAAAATGAGCTATATTTATTGGCGTTTAGACCTGAATCAGAGGGTTTGAATGGTTTTTCAAATACATTCCAGTTCGTTGGTTTACTGCTTACAAAATATCTTCATAAAGTTTGCACATTTGGATTCTCCTTTCATCATTAGACAATTTCCCTTTTGGTTCTATTCACTTAGACAAGAGGGTAGAATGAATTTACTTCTTTTCCTGTACTGCGTACCTTTCCAGCATCCCCCTGGCAGTTTCTATCACTTTTACCCTTAGTTCTCTCGGTTCCAAAACCTTCACCCGTTCCCCCCAGCTTAGCACCCAGGACACAAAATCAGGCGTATCGGCTAGCCGAAAGCTGACCAGTACAGACTGGTCCGGCAGGGTTTCGTTTACCTGAGTGGGATGGAAAATGGTCTCTGTCATTATCCGGCCCACTTCCGGGGTAAAGCTGAGCTTTATATCTTTCACTTCGCCGTCTACTAGTATTCCCCAATAGGGAGAGTGGTATTTATCAATGTCAAAATCCCGGGGTATTGCATACTTATCATCCAGTATCTTTATGGACTGAATATGCTCTAGTTTAAAGGTGCGCATTTCGTTGCTTTTACCGCAGTGGCCGATCAGGTAAGCAGAATGTCCGGCGGCTGCCGGTTCTATAAAATAGGGAGAGACTTCCCGGGTGGAGCAGTCTTTCTTACCCAGCGTCCAATAAGAAATCTGTACTTTTCGTTGTTCCGCCCAGGCCCGGCAAAGTAGAGCCATAGTTTGTATATTCTCTTTATCAGCTGCTTTGTCGTGCATTTTATCCAGTGTTTGGCTTATCTGATGCTGAAAGGGAGCAGGCATTACGGAGTTGAGCTTGGTAAAGGTGGACTCAATATCCGGGTTATAGGTGCAACTGTAACCGAAAAGCAGGCGGGTAGCCAGAAAGACAGATAGCCCTTCGGTCAGGGTAAAATGAATCGGGGGCAGGAAATAGTTATCGGCTATATGGTAGCCGTTTTTGTCGGTGATAAGGGGTATTTTGAGAGTGGTTTCAAGTTCGTTCAAGTCACGGTAGGAAGTTCTCTTGGAAACTTGGCATAAGCGGGCGATATCTTTGACCTGAATGCCGTTAGGGTTCTGGTAAAGCAGGTGTTCAACCTTTAAAAGCCTAGCTGAACAATTCTGTTTTCCGTCTTCATTGACCAGACTCATGTTCGCCTCACATTTCTGTTGATTATATAACTCCGGGTTGGGTTTGGATAGATACATCTGTGGTTAATGCAAGTAAATTTTGGTTTTAATGGGTAAATTAAAGAAGCCAGTGTCTACTCGCTATCCGCCGGGGTTATCTTAAGGCTAAAGGCGTATTTTCGCATAAACAGGTTTGGACAAGCGTTAGCCGCACACAAAGAAGCTTCGCTGAAAGAGTGGGCCAGCATAATTCCCTGTATCTTGGCAAGCTTTTTAAATGAGCCGGACCGGTACCAGTTAGGCTGGCCGGATAATTCCTGCTGAACCGGGATATTTAAGAGGGTTTTTCCCAGCCATTCCACGTAGGCAAGCAGACGGCCCACATCTTCAGCTGTGGCTTCAGCCGGGACAATTTCCAATACAAAAAGTTCAGTTTCTTGCTCATTAACAAGCATCAATTGGGCCTGACCAACTGCCAAATTAGCTTCGCGGGCGTGGAATTTCAAGGGTTGATTCAAGCCGGTATTCAGCAGCTCAGGCTGTTTCTCCAAGATGTTTATTATCTGTTCTATTTGCCTATCGGTTTCGTTATCATTCCAGACCATTTAATCCTCCTTTGGGGATGGTAAATACTTATATTAAACCAAAGTTGTGACAGCTGTCTGTCACAGAAAAATTCTTTAAAAAAGTGTGACATATACCTGTCACAGGCTATGGTTATAATCTGCTTTATTTGGATAAAGGTGATAAATATGGAAGAAATACTGGATGAGGAGGAAATGCTGGAAGCGGCCTTGGATGGAGATGACTGGCAGCCGATGTCAAAACAACTTCATCTTAAACGCCAGAAGAAAAACCAGACGGATATAGACCAGTTCTTTAGCGAGGCTCATCGTTGTTATGCCACTGTTGCTCTTGAAAACTACTATGGTGATTTGCTGGCTTGGACAGTAGAAACTTATTTAAAGAGAGCCGGCTGGGATATTTACCGCAAACTGGGTTACCGGGAAGACCAGCCCAGCTACGCCAATATTCAGATTTCCCCCGAAACCACTCTGAATCTGATGACAAATGGTCAGATACTTATATCCCGGAATGAAACCCGTCTGGTTTTAACTCTGGATGGCAACTGTCGGGGTGCTACTTTGCAACTGGAGGCGGAACGTGGTAACCAAGCCCTGCTGGATGACTTTGCCGTCCAGGTTGAGGCTTTAGCCAAAAAGGAGAACTTTTACAAAGGGAAGTGTATCAGTTTTGGGGGTGTACTTCGCTTTCTCAAGCCCGGTTCTCAAAGTTGGGACAGTATTATCCTTGAGGAATCTGTAAAGGATGATATTTACCTGAACTCGGTTCAGTTTCTGAAACAACAGGACAGGCTTTCCCGTTTGGGCATATCCAAGAAAAGAGGTTTGCTGCTGGCTGGTGAGCCTGGCACCGGCAAAACAATAGTGTGCAAAGCCCTTATGTCTGGAGCCAAAGATATTACCTGCATAACCACCGACTGCTACCAGTTGCGGGAAGCTTGGTATGTAGATGAATTATACGAAATTGCCCGCGAACTCAGCCCGTCGATTGTGTTTATAGAAGACCTGGATTTAATAGGCAAAAGCAGGGACGAATACGGGAATGAAGCTGCTACACCCTTGAGTGCTTTGCTGGCGGCACTGGACGGGTTGGAAACCAACCTCGGGGTAGTCACCATCGCCACCACCAATTTTCTGGATTCACTGGATAATGCCCTGATAAGGCGCCCTTCCCGTTTTGACCGGGTTATTACCTTGAAGCGGCCTGACCTGTCCCAGCGGCAGGAGATTATAAACCGGCTCTGCCGCAAGATTCGTTTATCACCGGATGCCAGGCTTTATCTGGCTCGCCATAGCGAATGTTATACCCCCGCCCAGTTGCAGGAGGTCGTTTTCAGTCTGGCTATTGAATGCCAAACCAAAAGTAATACACAGAATAACCTCTTGCAGATTGGTCCGGCCGATATTGATAAAGCCCTGCGGCATATCTACGGGATAAAAAACAGCCATTTAGGCTTTATTCAGGCAACTAGAAGAAAGGAAAACGAATGAACTGGTTTAAAAGACACCTCCACTGGAGTTTGGTGCTGGGTTGGGTGATTCCTATAGCTCTCTGGTATCTGGCTATTTTTATCACCTCTCAGGTCGCTTCGGCTCAGCAACAGGTACTGGACGAAACCGTTTGGCTGGATATCTACTATGTTTTTGTAATGGCATATGTTGTCTGGCTGTTGGTTTTGGTGGGCTGGGTACTCAGGCAGAAAGGGCGGAGCCTGGTCTGGTTATTATTACTATTTGTCCCGTTCGGCTGGCTAGCCCCTTTCATGCTTGATAACCGAAGAAACTCTGTATTGTTTTCCACACAAACTGCGGGTAAAAATACCCTTTCAGCTTTGAAGAAAACGCCAGAAATAAATAAAAAGGGAAATCAGATGTCTTTTTGTGCCAAATGCGGTAACAAACTGGGAGAAGGTGATGCTTTTTGCAGAAATTGCGGCAGCTCGAGGCGGAATACTCCGCTAACCGAAAGCCCTATAATGGAAAGTCACTTGGCCGAATCTGCCCCGTCTGATGTAATTCCATTATCGGGGGAGTAGGTGGTTTTGCCGGATATGCTCCAGACCAAACAGAACTGGTTTAGAAGGGGGTTTATTGGCTTGTGCATACTAAGCGGCTTGCTGGTGGCTACCGTCGGTTTCCTGGGCTACCAGTGGAACAATACCGCTTCCGCAAAGGATAATCTCCAAAGTTCTTATAATACCCTTTCGGCCGAAAAGGAAGGCCTGATAACTGAAAATATATCCCTTTACTCACAGGTAAACACCCTTAACTCCCAGAATAGCCAGAAATCCAGCCAGATTATCAATCTGACTAACCAGATAAACCAGCTTAATGCCAAATACCCTCAGAAGTATTTTACGTCTGTAACAGCACTGAAAAACTGGTTGAACACTGCCGTAAACAAGGTTAGCTGGAGTCTGTCCGGTTGGGACCGAAGTTTGGCACTTCAGAAGCTGGCTCTGGCAGATGGCTATATCTGGAATATATCTTATGATGATTATACCAATACCTATAT
The DNA here is from genome assembly GCF_000011905.1 of Dehalococcoides mccartyi 195. NCBI lineage: Bacteria > Bacillati > Chloroflexota > Dehalococcoidia > Dehalococcoidales > Dehalococcoidaceae > Dehalococcoides > Dehalococcoides mccartyi. Next base: position 1,365,470 of record NC_002936.3, on the reverse strand, counting down.
AAACGTTGTTTTTGTTGAGCCTGAATATATTTACTATGTCTGGCATGACGGGGACTATGAACTGAGAGGGTATTATTAGTATTGATTGGGCAGGTTGCTGAAATATTAGCTGAAGCACGGGTTGTTTATCCCGGATGCATTGGCTTAGTATACAGATAGCCTGCTTGGAAGTGCTGTAAATATACTAGTTTATCTGTACCGATAAACCGGGGGAGAATGAAACTGATTTATCAAAAAAGCCTATCAAAATCTAAATATATAACCGGCCTGCAGTGTTTAAAATTACTCTGGGAATCCGCTAATGATTCTGTAAATATGCCGGAGGTTAGCCCTGCTACCCAGCACACCTTTGACCAAGGGCATCAGGTAGGCGAACTGGCCAAACTTCTTTATCCTGAAGGTATCAGCCTGCAAACTGAAAACTTCAGCCAAAACCTGAAGGATACACGGGAGGCTCTTTTAGTGCGCCTTCCCCTGTTTGAAGCCGGATTTTTAACCAACCGGCTCTATTCCAGGGTGGATATACTTAACCCTGCAGGTGCCGATGAATGGGATATTATAGAAGTTAAAAGCACCACCGAAGTTAAAGAAGAGCATTTCTATGATATTGCCTTTCAAAGGCTTTGCTGTCAGTTTTCCGGGCTTAAGGTGCGGGATTGTTATCTTATGCACCTTAATAAAGATTACATTAAAAGCGGAGAGATAGACTCAGCCGGATTGTTCGTTACGGAAAATCTAACCGACAAGCTGGCTGAATATACCTGTGATTTAGAGGCAAATATTAGCGCCATGCTGGATACTATGGATTCGGAAACCTGCCCCGAAGCAACTATTGGAAAGCATTGTGATTCGCCTTATCCCTGCCCGCTTAAGGATGACTGCTGGCTGGATTTACCGGAACATAATATCTTTACTCTTTATTACGGCAACAAAATCTGTCCGGAACTTCAGCAGATGGGCATTTTAGAAATCAGCCAAATACCCGCAGGCATAAAGCTGAATGCCAAACAACAAATCCAGAAAGATTGCGTTACCAGTGCCACACCTTATGTAAAGTCTGCTGAAATAACGTCATTCTTGAATAAACTGGAGTATCCCCTGCATTACTTGGACTTTGAAACCTTTGCCACTGCTGTGCCCATATATGACGGCACTAGGCCATATCAGAATATCCCTTTCCAGTTTTCACTCCATATCCAAGATAGTATAGATTCCGGAGTTAAACACTATTCTTATCTGGCCGAAGATAAGGGCGACCCCCGCCCGGGTTTTCTGGCAGAGCTTAAGAAGGATATTGGGCTGAAAGGGAGCATCTTGGTTTATTACGAAAGCTTTGAGAAAACCAGGTTAAAAGAGCTCTCGGCTGCTTTCCCCGAATATAGTGAGTGGATAAACAGTATTTTGGAGCGGATTAAAGACCTTATCGTACCCTTCAAGGATTTCAGCTATTATCACCCCAAGCAGAAAGGGAGCACGTCCCTCAAATACGTCATGCCGGCACTTGCCCAAATCAGCTACGATAATCTGGAAATAGCCGAAGGCCAGACAGCCAGCCTTAAGTTTATGGAATCTGTTTTCGGCAATCTTACCCGGGAGGAAATCCAGAAAATACGAACTGATTTAGAAGTGTATTGCGGACAGGACACAGGGGGCATGGTGGAAATAGTGAAGAAACTGAGAGAGTTCTTGAGTTAGGTATTTTAGTTTAATAGTTTATTTTTGCATGTAGGAGTTGAGTTCAGTGAAAGATAAGTGGTACGGTGATAAACGTGATTTGGTAAAGTGGGGGATACTTCTTACGCTGGCTAAAATGTTCTCAGCCAGACGGATTCTTCAGGTAGCCTATTATAGGCCTGATTTGCAAGATGAATTGACCTGCCCCCCGATAGTGATACCACTTTTTAAGTAGTTACCACTGCCATTATTGCCTCCGGTGCTGGAGGACGATAACCAAGAGAGCTGTGAAGCCGGACTTGATTGTACTGCCTCCTCCAGTCAGTAATCAATACCCGAGCTTCAGCAAGCGTAGTAAAGATCTCCAAGTTCAATAATTCATCTCGCAGTTTGCCGTTGAATGATTCAATGTAGCCATTCTCCCAAGGAGAGCCGGGTTCGATGAAAAGAGTCTTGATGCCAAGTCGGGTCAACCACTAGCGTATTGCTTTGGCGGTAAATTCGGGCCCGTTGTCTGACCTTATATGTTCCGGGATACCCCTAAAAATGAATAGATTAAAGAGTTGGTCTATGACGTCTTCTGAAGTCAATCGCCGGTTGATCGTTATGGCTAGACACTTACGAGTATATTCATCGATGATATTAAGCATCCGGAAAGCCCGGCCGTCAGCGGTTCTGGCAGTGACAAAATCATAACTCCAGACATGATTCTTACGCTCCGGTCTTAGTCTGATGCACGAACCGTCATTGAGCCATAGCCGACTCCGCTTGGGCTGCTTCTTGGGCACCCTGAGTCCCTCGGTACGCCAAATTCTCTCTACTCTTTTATGGTTCACTCTCCAGCCTCTTTCATTGAGTAACGCTGTGATTCGCCGATAACCATACCTGCCGTACTTACTAGCCAGTTCAATGATATCAGCCACCAGCCGTTTCTCCTCACCTGGTATTTCCCGGCTGCGGCGTTGAGTAGCTCTGGATTGATATAGTACTTGGCATGCCCGCCTCTGGGAGACCTTGAGGTTACTCTGAATTCTCTCAATTATCTGCTGTCTCTTGTGCGGGCTTAGGAGTTTCCCCGTGCGGCCTCTTTCAAAATAGCTTTATCCAATGAGAGATCGGCTACAAGTTTCTTAAGGCGGGTGTTTTCCACTTCGAGTTCTTTGAGGCGTTTTGCCTGCTCAATACGCATACCACCGTATTCTTGGCGCCAGCGGTAGTAGGTACAGTCACTGACTTCAATCTTCTTTAGCATGACTGCAAGTGTAGTTCCCTGGCTGATGAGTATCTCAGCCTCGCGAAGCTTATTGATGATCTGTTCCGGTGTAAAAGATTTCCTGGGCATCTGATTTCCCCTTTTCTTATTTTCCAGTCTAACATGAAACTGGGCTCGTTTTCGGGGGGCAGGTCACTTATACCGGAAGAAGAATACTCAAGGCAGAAGAAACTCTTGGAACTCAGTCTGGAATCACTGGTTGTACCTGACTACGACGCGGCTCAAGAAGCCGGGAATCTTATTCTTAACCTGCCTGAACTTTGGAGTAAAGCCAACTTATCAGAGCAGAGAAAGATACTCCTTACCATGCTGGATGCGGTCTATGTGGATGTGAAAGAGCATCGCTCGATAATAGCAGTTAAAGCCAAGCCACCCTTCAGGCCTATCTTTCAGGTGGCAGTTTCAAAGAAAGAATCTAAGATTCATATTTTAAACGAGCCATTAAGTCATGAACCTAGCGGCTCGTCCGTGTTTCTGGTGGAGACGGGGGAGGGTCGAACTCCCCGTCCAGAAAAGGTGACCCAGGATCTACTACAGGATTATCCGTCTATTTAATCTTGTCTGGCTAGCTTTTGCCGGCCTAATTTAGCCAAACCAGCCGATATTTCTTTCGTCCCCCTCATCGGCGTTGGGGAAACGGCACCTCAACTAATCGGCACCCAAACCTGACCCGTTGAGGTGGGGCCAAGCAGGATGTGCTGTCTTATTTAGCCAGCAAGAACGAGTTCACGTTCGCCAGTTGTTTTTTGCCACCTGTTTAATGAGGTGGATGGCACCTCAGCCTGCAATCCAGTAGCCTACCTTCCCTGTCGAAACCACGCGTCCCCATAAAAATTGGTAACTAGCGGCGGAAATTGCGGTATTTGACCTCCCGCTCAAGTTCGCGTTCGGTGTCCCGCTTGGTTATGGTATCCCTTTTGTCATAGAGCTTCTTACCCCGCCCCAGTGACAGCTCTACCTTGGCGATATCGTTTTTTAGGTAAATACGAACCGGTATCAGTGTCAGCCCTTTTTCTTTGACCTTTGACATGAGCAGGGCTATTTCCTTGCGGTGCATCAGCAGTTTGCGTTCCCGCATTGGTTCATGGCTGGTATGTCCGCTGCACTCGTAGGCTGAAATATGGGCATTTACCAGCCAGAGTTCGCCCCTCTGGGGCTTTACATAGGCATCTCCCATATTTACTCTGCCGCTTCGGAGGGATTTTATCTCCGTGCCCAGCAGCATTATCCCGGCTTCGTATTTTTCTTCCAGGAAATAGTTGTGAAATGCCTTGCGGTTAGTTGTCAGGGTTACGTATTCTGCCATATGTATTATATCATACCCCAGATGCAGATTGCTTACAATCCGGGCATAATGCATTGGCGCTTGACAGAGAGTATCCCCTGTCATATACTAATAACAGTAATCATTACTGATAACAAGGGAGCAGAGAGATGACTAGTTCTCTACCCGGGAATATCCAAATTGGCACACGTGCCAGCCGCCAGCGTCAGGCTGTGCTGGAGGTTTTATCCAGAGCCAAGGGGCATATGCCCGCGGTGGATATTTATCAGAAAGTGCAGAAGAAATTCCCCCGGATTAGCCTGGGGACTATCTACCGCAACTTAAAAACCCTTAAGGAAGCCGGGCTTATAGAGGAAATCCATCTGGATGAGCATACCCACTACTACGAAATAAAGACCGGTGGTGAGCATTATCATTTACTTTGTTTGGGTTGCGGCAAGGTGGTGGAGTTCAAGTATCCGCTGGAATATATATTGAGCAATGTGCCTGAAGCCAGCGGTTTTCGGGTTTTGAATACAGACCTGCGTTTCAGCGGTTATTGTGACAGCTGCTCTAAAAATGAAGATTCCCGGTAAATTTAGCATAGAAATTATAAGATATAGACAAGGATACATATGGCTCAAGAAATAGTTTCTTTAACAAACCTGAAAAATGGCAGCCGTGCCCGGGTGTGCAGCATAGAGGGCGGCACAGCGGTTAATAACCGACTGGCAGCTTTGGGGCTTAGGCCGGGCAAGGAATTGACCAAAATCAGCGCTATGTCATTTAAAGGACCGGTTACCGTAAAGGTTGACGGCACCCAGCTGGCCATGGGGCATGGCATGGCTTCCAAAGTAATGGTGGAAGTTACCGGTATATGAAAAAGGTCTTGCTTTTTGGCAACCCGAATGTGGGTAAAAGTGTGGTCTTTACCCGCCTGACCGGTGTCCAAACCATGTCTGCCAATTATCCCGGTACTACGGTCACCTTTAGCCGCGGCCAGATGAAACTGGGTGATGAAATTGCCGAGGTTATAGATGTGCCCGGTTCTTATACACTTGAGCCTACCTGCGAAGCGGAAATAGTGGCCAGACGGATGCTGGACGAAGTGGCGGCTGACAAAGAGGGCGAAGTAATAATTCTGAACGTAGTAGATGCCACCAATCTGGAAAGAAATCTGTATCTTACTCAGCAGCTTCTGGAGAGGGGTTTGCCTACTGTTATCGCTATGAATATGTGGGATGAGACCCGCCACAAGGGCATAAAAATAGAGCTGGATAGGCTTTCGGAAATACTGGGCGTGCCCATAGCTCCAACCTCGGCTACCAGCGGCGAGGGTATAAAACAGTTGGTGGTACAGTTGCTTTCACCCCAAATTCCTTCTCTGGCCGTACAGGGGCAGGATGAACGCTGGCAACGTATCGGCGGTATTATTCACCAAGTACAGCAAATAACCCACAGACACCACACCCTTGGGGAAAGGCTGGCGGATGCCAGTGTGAGCCCTGTTTTGGGTGTGTTTATGGCTATGCTGATTATGGCGGCAGTTTTTATGGTGGTCCGTTTTGTGGGCGAGGGGCTGATAAGTTATGTATTTGACCCCATTTTCGATAACCTGTGGGCACCGGTAGTGCATTCTCTTTCCGATGCTTTAGGCGGCAGTGGTTTTCTGCACGGACTGCTGGTGGGTAATGTGTCCGGCGGGGAAATAAACTTCAAAGAGTCTCTGGGACTCCTTACCAGCGGTTTGTATGTGCCGTTTGCCATGGTTTTGCCGTACATAGTAGCCTTTTATTTGGTTTTGGGCATACTGGAAGATACCGGCTATCTGCCCCGTCTGGCGGTGCTGCTGGACAATGTAATGCACCATTTGGGCCTTCATGGATTTGCCTTTATACCCACTTTGCTGGGTTTGGGCTGTAACGTGCCGGCTATTATGGCTACCCGCAGCCTGGAAAGCCGTCGTGAGCGTTTTATTGCGGCTACTCTGGTCTCAGTGGCGGTGCCCTGCGTTTCTCTGCAGGCCATGATAATTGGCATGCTGGGGGGATTCGGGGTGGAGTATGTTTTTCTGGTGTTCGGCACTCTGTTTGCGGTTTGGCTGGGGCTGGGTATGATTCTGAACAAGATTACCCCCGGTTTCAGTCCCGAACTCCTTTTGGAAGTGCCTCCCTATCGCCTGCCCCCTGTCAATCTGGTATTTAAAAAGCTGGCCTTCAGGATTAAAAGTTTTCTGAAAGAGGCTTTGCCTATCATACTGGGGGTAGTGGCAGTTATAAATATACTAAATTTCACTAAAGTATTTGATGTTATCGCCAAGGTGGCTGAGCCGGTGGTGACCGGCATTCTGGGTTTGCCGGCTGAAGCGGCTGTGCCTCTGGTGGTGGGCTTTTTGCGTAAGGATGCGGCTATGGCGCTGATGGGTCCTCTGGATATGGGGCCTGAACAACTGGTGGTTGCCAGTTTGGTGCTGGCCATGCTGTTTCCCTGCATTGCTTCGCTGGTAATACTTTTCCGCGAACTGGGAAAGAGAGATGCCTTAAAATCAGTACTGGTCATGCTGATTGCGGCTTTCGGGGTGGGCGGGTTGATGAATCTTATTCTCTGAAAAAGGGCTTGATTTTTCTGCCAGAGCTATTTGGATTATAATAAGTAGATTATGACTCAGCCAGATTTGCCCAAGAGACAGATAAGTCAGGAAGCCGTATTGGTGGTTACGACCTTAAGTGCCTTCCTGACTCCTTTTATTTCATCATCTATAAATATCGCTTTGCCCTCCATGGGCGAAGAATTCGGTATTGATGCCGTCCACCTTAGCTGGATAGCCACCGCCTTTATTCTGGCGGCAGTGGTCTGTCTGGTGCCTTGCGGAAGGCTGGCGGATATCTACGGGCGCAAACGTATATTGACTATCGGCATCATTATTTATACTCTGGCTTCAATTTCCTCTGCACTTTCTCCCAATGAAGGCTGGCTGATATTCAGCCGGATTATTCAGGGTGTGGGCGGTGCCGGTATATTCGGTACTTCTGCTCCCATTCTCATTTCGGCTTTTCCTCCCGGTATGCGGGGACGGGTGCTGGGGATAAATGTAGCGGCAGTATATATAGGTTTGTCTGCCGGGCCTTTTCTGGGGGGCTTTCTTACCCAAAACTTTGGCTGGAGGAGTATTTTCTGGTCAAATGTGCCTTTGGGTTTACTGGTTATCGGGTTTATTTTCTGGAAGATGCGCGGCTGGGATATGGCCGAATCCAAGGGCGAAAAATTTGATTATCTGGGTTCACTGGTATATGGGCTTGGGGTGGTGGCGGCTATGGCCGGCACTACCATTTTGCCTGACCCGACTGCAGTCTGGTATATACTGGCAGGCCTTATAGCTTTCAGCGTGTTTATTTGGCGGGAACTGAATTTCACCAGCCCTATTTTTGATGTGCGTTTGTTTAAACGTAACCGTCCGTTTATCTTGTCCAATCTGGCGGCTCTTATAAATTACAGTGCTACTTTCGGGGTGGGCTTTTTGATGAGCCTGTATTTACAGTATATAAAAGGTTTCAGTCCCCAATCTGCCGGGTTGGTACTGGTGGCTATGCCCATTGTTCAGGCTTGTCTGTCGCCTTTTGCCGGCAGGCTTTCAGACCGCATTCAACCGCGTTTTGTGGCTACTGCCGGTATGGGCTTAACTACTATCGGGCTGGCCCTCTTGTCAACCCTGAGCACGGACACTCCGCTGGTATTTATAATAACTGCATTGATATTACTGGGGTTGGGCTTTGCCCTGTTTTCTTCTCCAAATACCAATGCGGTTATGAGTTCGGTTGAGAGAAAACACTACGGGGTGGCCTCAGGAACGCTTTCCACCATGCGTCTTTCCGGCCAGATGATAAGCTTGGCGGTGGTTATGTTCCTGTTTTCCCTGATACTGGGGCCGGTTCAGATTGGTCCGGAGAATTATGAAGGTTTTCTGACCAGCATGCGTACCGCTATGATACTTTTTACTACGCTGTGTTTTCTGGGTATCTTTGCGTCCCTGTCCAGAGGAAATACCCGCAAGGCCTGAGCTGGCTATTAGGTCTATTTCACTTGATAAAGAAGGTGGCTGCCTGCTTTACTGTTTGCCGGTAATCATCTGGTTTATACGGCTATAAGGGCAGGCTACCACCCCCAAATCATTTTATGAGTTCCTGTGCCCAAGCGGCGGCACGTTCAAGTTCGCCTTCTTTTAGAGGGCCTTTTTCAGTCTCTACGAAAAACCAGGTCGGCGGGGCTAAAAGCTGTCCGCCTTTTTGGGTCAGCGATGCGGCTATGCGGTCAGCGGCAAAGCCAAATATCTTGACTATCGGGTTGGAAAATCTGGTATCAAATGATGCTACCTTAATACCTTTCAAGGTGGGAAGATTTTTAATCAATTCCTGCAAGGGTTTGGTAGGACGGCCGCCCTGAGTCGGCGAGCCGAATATGACCAGGTCAAAGGTAAGCAGTTTTGACGGACTGATTTCGGTTGCTCTGCATACCTCAGCACCACTGCCGATAGCACTGGCTACAGACCGGGCAATTTGCTCGGTGTTGCCATAAAATGAATCATATATAACCAAAGATTTCATGATGTATCCTTGTCTTGTACCCGGTTTATTTTTGTTTCTTTATCTGGTAGCGGATAAGGGTTTTTAGTACTTTGGCATCCGGTTTGGATTGATATTCTTCCTCATGCGGGCCGGATATCTCATAACCGTTTGCGGCGATAAACCTGTGCAGGCGTTCCACAGATTCCATTTCCTGATCGTAAGACCCCAAATGCAGGATTTGGGCTACCGTGCCGTATTCCCAAGTTTCCAGCTTTACCTCGGTACCGGGTTCTTTCTGGGGCAGTGAAGTTATATTTTCAGGTACCGGTATACCGGCAATAATCACCCATTCATCCTTTGGATATAAATGGGCATCAGGGTAACGGGCACGCGGGCAACTTACTTTAAATGACTCTAATCCCTTCTTCAGCAGGTCAAATTTCAGGGTATATACAGAGCCAAACAAAGCCGGGAATATTTGGGAGAAAACCTTGTCCGGAGCACCCTTTCCCCTGACAACCGCCATCTTTTGATCTGGCATTTCCAGTATTACAGGATCAGTCTTGAGTTTGCGCGGTGACATCAGCACCTCCTTATCCGGAATATTTATGGTAAGTATAACACTCCTTGCGGCCTTGTTTAAGACTGCTTTTATAAATGGCTGGATTGTAAGGAGGGTACTTTGCGGTTATAATAAGCCCGATATGGTAGAGATACTTAGAAACAAGAGTTTTGCCACTCGTTTCCAGATACTTATTGAGATAGCTACTCACGGGCCTACTATTCAGCAGAGGGCTATAGCCCAAGAGCTGTCTATCACCCCGCAGGCCGTTTCAGACTATATAAGCCAGCTGGAAGGCGAAAGCATGATTACCTATTTGGGGCGTTCACGCTACCAGATAACCCGCGAAGGGGTAAACTGGGTGCTTAAGAATGTCCGGGAGGTAAAGGCCTATTTTGACGGGATAGACAGTGTCATAAACGGGATAGTGATATCACCCGCTATTGCCGAAAAGGATATAAAACAGGGCGAACAGGTAGGCCTGAAAATGGTAAATGGCCTGTTGTATGCCACTGCTGATTGCCAGACCAAGTCCACCGGGATTGCCGAAGCTGATGCCAAAGCCGGCGAAGATGTGGGCGTACGCGATATACAGGGGCTGATTGAATTCAGCTACGGGCTGGTGGCAGTGCTGGTTGTGCCGGGTATTGCCAAAGGCGGTTCGCGGCATATTGATTTGGAGCTTTTGAAAACCAGACTCAAAGGGGTTAGTCATGTAGGGGCAATCGGGCTTGAATCTGTGGCGGCACTGCACCGGGCCGGAATAGAACCCGATTACCTTTATGATGTTTCCGGAGTAGTTATAGATGCCGCTTTGCACGGGCTGTCTTCAGCGGTGGTTTGTACCGAAGAAGATGTATACGCTTTGGTATCCAGCCTTAAAGACCGCAATATTGAATACTCGCTGACCAGTCTCTAGTTCGTAAGTTCAGGGCAGACAAAAACAGCCTCTTTCGGAGGCTGTTTTATTATGTTCCGCTGTTCTGTTTTAAAAGACTGCCCAGATACGCTCCTATGAATACCATCAGCAGACCCAGCAGAACATTGGCCAGAATATTGGAAAAACCGTTAAAGTAGTCGCCATTTTTAAAGCAGTCTAAAGTTTCATAACTGAAGGTGGAAAAAGTGGTGAAAGCCCCCAGAAAACCGGCTGTCAGCATAAGTTTCAGGTGGGTATTGTGGCTGTCGGAGCTGAATCCCCACTGCATCAGGAAGCCCAGCACGAAACAGCCCAGGCAGTTTACAATCAGGGTTCCGTAAGGAAAGCTATCTCCCAACAATTTGACGGTAAGGTTATTCAGCCCGTAACGGCTGACTGCACCCAAAGCCCCGCCTGCCGCCAGCAGCAGTATTTCGCCCATTTAAACACCTCTTTTAAATGCTGATGAACAGATACGCCGAAAAGAGGCGTTTTTTGCCCCGGAATGACGGCAGTAAATGCAGGCTATCTGCCTGCCGGAATGCACCAGACAAAATATTCTAGCAGATGAATAAAATAAATTGAAATCCAAGTGGTTTTAGAGGGATATCAGTCCCGCCATCCCTCCGGCTGGAGACAATATTTGTCAAAAGCGGAGGAACAACGGTGATTGATAAACGGGGCTGGAGATTATTCGTATTCTACGAAATAGTTGTTAAGTTTGGTGTTTACCGAATTGAACAGCTTGTCTGAAAGCTCAAGATATTTATCCTTTTCTTCCTGAGTGAAGCAGTCAAAAATATCTTGGGTATAGTCATTGAATAACTCAGGGTTATGCTTGGCACGGTGCTCTTCAGTTATCTGGTAAACTGTCTTGCGGCCAATCTTCTGTTTTTCCAGATACCCTTTTTTTACCATGCGGTTCATTATCTGGAGGAGAGTGTTTGGCTCTTTGATTATAAGGCGGGCCATGGTATCCACATCAGCCTTGCCCAGATTTCTGAGCATATTCAAAATAGACATTTGCTCAAGGGTATATTCGGTATCGTGAGCCATTCGCTTTTGCATATAGCGCAAAATACTTAGATAGGTACAGCTGAAGTGGTGATAAAGTCTGTGATTCAGTTTGTCGAACATTTCTACCATTATGCTTTTTGTTTCTTTCCCCCATTAAATAAAACGTGCGCGCCATTATAACATATCAGGGCAAGTACTTTAAAAAAATACGCATATACATATGTAATAATACATATATAGCACCAATATCGGTTATTCAGCTTGCAGTCTGTCGTTTGGCGTGGGAGTGATTCTGCAAGGTTACTTCCGGAGTCTGGAAGTGTGTTTACGGCTTGACAGGGTTCTGGTATTTGTTATATTCTAATGCAACTAGTTGCAATTGCTTAATATTGCATAAGAGATGGTGATATGAACAGACCTGCTTCGGATATTGACTGGGCTAAAGCCTGGGATGACGCTACTGCCCAAAGAGGGCTGAGGGCTAATCTTGAGCGGCAGGGGCATAGCCGCGAGGATTTCTGGCAGAAATACCAGAGCTGGATGAGCCTGTATGTCAACCGTGATTACCCCGGGAAACTGCTTGAACGGATTATTGGCATTACCCGCGGGGGTGAAAGCCTGCTGGATATTGGTGCCGGTGCCGGTTCGTTTGCTATTCCTCTGGCCAAACAGGGTGTAAAAGTAACTGCCATTGAGCCTTCACCCAGACAGTCAGGTTTGCTGATGGCTGAGATTGAAAAAGAGTTACTTGCCAATATCAGGCTAGTCAGCCAGCCGTGGGAAGAACTGTTGCCCGAAGAAATAGGCTGTCATGACCATGTCATGGCGGTTTATTCGCTGGAAATGGAGAATATCCGCCTGGCACTGGAAAAGATGATAACTCTGGCCGCTAAGAATGTGTTTATTGTCCACACTGCCGGCAACGACCTCCGCCCTATTCTGAAGACTCTTTTCGGGCTGCAGGCCTCGCCTGATTATATTTATATATACAACGTACTCTACCAGATGGGTTTCAGCCCTGACGTAGAGGTGTTTTACCGTAATTATCAGATACTGCTGGATGTCCAGCTGGAGATGTTCTCCTACAACCCTGGGCTCAATCCGGAAGAGCTTGCCAAGCTGAAAGAACATCTGACGGATAGCGGTAAAACTTTTACTGAGGGCGGACAGGTCTGGCTGAAACGCCAGAATAGAGATGCCCTTATCTGGATTAAAAAGGAGGTTCAGTAATCTGGTGATTAAAAATTGGAAAAAGTTTAAGAAAGTCTGGCTTATCGGTCTGGCGGCAGTGATATCGCTAAGCCTGTTTGCTGGCTGTGAGCAGACAACACCCAATGCAGATGATACTGCCACGGCTATTACCCTGAAGGTCGGTTCTACCAAACCCTTCAAGACGACCAACCGCTTCAGTGACTACTGGTACGGGGTGTTGACTAACCTGACTACCCATGACAGCCTGATAAGGCTGGGGGATGACATGTCCATCAAGCCCTGGCTGGCCAAATCATGGACAGTGTCAGATGACGCTAAGACATTTGTTTTTACCATTGCGGATAATGCCTACTGGCATGACGGCACTAAGCTGACGGCTGAAGATGTGGCCTTTTCTGTGGAATACTACCGTGATTACATTGCTTCGGCCAGCTGGATGAAAGATGTAATAGCTGATGTCAGCTTTTCGGGGGATACAGTTACCCTTTCTCTGTCCCGTCCCTACGGTAACCTTCTGACCGAATTTATGACCTATTCCATTGTCCCCAAACATATCTGGCAGGATGTGACTGACCCGCTTAAGTATAACCAGACGGATATGACAGTCGGTTCGGGTCCGTTCGTATTTGAAAGTTTTGACCTTTCTTCCGGCAAGTTTATCTTCAAGGCTAACGAAGACTATTTTCAGGGCAAGCCCACCATTGACCGCCTTGAGGTGGATATTTACCAGAATATGGACGCTTTGGTTTTATCACTTGCCAAAGGTGATATAGATACCTGGTGGGATTACTCCGGGACTTTCCCCTATACCAGCATACCCGCCCTGATAAAGTCCAGTAAGGTGGACTTTGAGACCAGTACCTATCTGGGTGTGCCGTCTGCGCTGGGTTTTAACCTTGAAGACGGCCCTGCCAGCGATATAAATGTCCGCAAGGCTATTGCGGCGGCTATAAACTACCAGCAGATAATAGAATACTTTTATGCGGGCTACGGTAGTGTGCCTACCACCGGTTTTGTTCCCCCCACCCACCCCAATTTCAATGCTGACCTGCCTTCTCTGGCATATAATCCTGCAGAGGCCAATGCCCTGCTGGATGCGGCCGGACTGCTGGATACAGATGGGGATGGTATCCGTGAGGATTCATCCGGACAGAATATTTCCCTGAGACTGCTGGCCAGATCTGACCAGTCTACCAATATGCGTCTGGCTGAAATACTGCGGGATGCCCTGTCTGAGATTGGGCTTGGGGTAGAGATAAGAGCCCTGGACCTTTCGGCTTGGGCTTCGGTAAAAGATGCACTTGACTACGATATGGTTCTGTTCGGGGCTACTCCTTGGGGTACTCTGATGCATGCCGGGCATGGTTCGGGGTACTTTGACTCCAGACGTACCGGTCAGGGTGTTTTGCACAATCTGGACGCGGCTGAATATCTGGCCGCCTGTGACGCCAGACTGGCTACGGCTGACCCTGCCCAGCAGGCGGTGCTTGACCTCCGGATACAGGAACTTACCGCCGAGTATCTGCCGGGTATTGCCCTGGCCTGGACTGAGAGTGTCTACCCTTACCGGCAGGGTTGGTCAGGCTGGGTGATAGATAGTATCTATGGCGGGGTGTTTAACGGATTTTCCTTCTTGAGTGTCCAGTCCCCCTAGAGTATTATGGCTGGCCGGGGTTTTTATATCCCGGTCAGCCTTTATTCACTTTATAAAATATGCAAAGACATTATCACCCTGCGGCCAGCTTTCTGGGTAAGGCGCTGCGTTACAGCATCGTACTTATAGTTATTATTGCCTTAAATTTTCTTATTCCCAGAGTTATGCCGGGAGACCCGGTTAAAAATATACTGGGTGAACAGGCCTACTATACCGCGGAGGATGTGGCCGCTCTTTCAGCTGAACTGGGGCTGGACAAACCCGTATACCAGCAGTTCGGTGACTATCTGGGCGGACTCTTTAGCGGTGACTGGGGCTACTCGTACCTGTATATGCAGCCGGTTCTGGAGGCAGTGGGCGGGCATCTGCTATGGACGCTGGTACTTATCCTGCCGGCTATTATACTGGGGGCGCTCCTTGCCGGGCTGGCCGGGTTGGTGGCGGGCTATTTCCGGAAGACTCCTCTGGACATAGGTCTGACCAGCGGTTTTATGCTGGTTTATGCCATGCCTCATTACTGGATTGCCATGCTTATGCTTATGTTTTTCAGCTTCAATCTGGGCTGGTTTCCCATGGGCAAGGTGACTACCGGCGGGCTGAGCGGTTTTGCCTATTTTGCAGACCTGCTCTGGCATATGGCGCTGCCCCTGCTGGTTATTACCCTGTTTAAGGCGGCCTATGATTTTCTGATTATGAGAAATACGGTTATCTCCATTTGCGGAGAAGATTATATCCTGATGGCCAGAGCCAAGGGGCTCAGCCGCGGGCGGATTCTTTTTAAACATATACTCAGAAATTCACTTGCTCCTTTGGTGACGGTTACCGCTATTCAGTTTGGCATGCTTTTTTCGGGAGTACTGCTGGTGGAAACCGTTTTTTCCTGGCCGGGCATGGGGACGCTTATTTATGAAGCTATCGGGGCGCGTGATTATCCACTTATTCAGGGTGCCTTTTTAATTATTGCAGTTTGTGTCCTGCTGGCTAACATGACGGCAGACCTGCTTTACAGACGCCTTGATCCGAGGACAGCTTAAGATGAATATCCTTAAAAAACTGACCGCAAATAAACTCCTGTTCTTCGGGGTGGTACTTCTGGGGATATTCGTGCTTTCAGCGGTATTTGCTCCGCTGATTTCCCCGCATGACCCGTGGACTTACGGACAGGCTTTTCTGCACCCTTCTGCCCAGCATCTGCTGGGGACTAATGACGTGGGGCAGGATATATTTTCCGAGCTGGTTTATTCTGCCAGAGTATCCCTGTGGGTAGGTTTTGTATCTGCCTCTCTGGCTACTTTGCTGGGGGTGGCGGTGGGTATCTGGGCAGGATTCCGCCGCGGCTGGCTGGATAATGTACTGATGGGTATGGCTGATATATTTCTGGTTATACCGGCTCTGCCTCTGGTAATACTCCTTTCGGTATATCTGGGACCCAGTATCTGGAATATTATTCTGGTTATCGCCCTGACTCTCTGGCCGGGGACGGCACGGGTAATCCGTTCGCAGGTGATTACTATCCGCCAGAGCGGTTACGTGGAATCCGCCCGTATTATGGGGGCAAGTGAATTCCGCCTGATGTGGCGGCATGTACTTCCGAATGTATTGCCACTGGTGGCTGCAAAGTTTATTCTGGCGGTGGCGGTGGCCTTGCTCCTTGAGGCTTCCATGAGTTTTCTGGGTCTGGGTGACCCGTCTCAAAAAAGCTGGGGCATGATGCTTCATTATGCTTTTTCACGGGGAGGATTTGTCCAGAACCTGTACTGGTGGTATCTGCCGCCGGGACTGTGCATTACCCTGTGCATACTGGGGCTGACCTTTATCAATATGAGTTTTGAAGACCGTACTGATCCCCGGTTGCAAAGGATACTGGACAGATGAAAAACCTGCTGGTAGTTTCCAACCTGCACGTTTATTTTGAGACTCCTGCCGGTCTGGTGCGGGCTAACAACGGGTTGAATCTGCACCTTGAAGAGGGTTGTAATCTGGGTATTATGGGGGAGAGCGGCTGCGGCAAGACTGTACTTGTCTATACCCTGCTGGGGCTGCAGCAACCCGGTAAAATTATAACCGGCAGTATACTTTTCAGCGGCAGAGAGCTGGTAAATCTGCCCGAAGCTGAGCTGAACCATATAAGGGGCAGGCAGATTGCCCTTATCCCTCAAAACCAGTCTACCGCTCTCAATCCCCTTTTAAAGGTGGGTGAACAGATAGGCGAGGTTTGCGTGAACCTGAACAGGCCTGACATAAGGCTGGAGGGGGCTAGAAGGTTACTTTCGGATTTGGGATTGGGTGATATTCATTCGGTTGAGCATATTTTAAAAAGCTATCCCCACCAGCTGTCCGGGGGTATGCGCCAAAGAGTGCTGACGGCCATGGCGCTTCTTTCAGAGCCGGATTTACTGGTGGCAGACGAACCTACTACCGCACTTGATGCCAATACCCGTACCACCACCCTGAATATACTGAAAGAGGCATCCAAAAGAACCAGCCTGCTGGTTATCAGCCATGACTTACCTGCTCTGAAAACCCTCTGCCCAAAGCTGGGGGTAATGTATGCCGGGCGGATTGTGGAGTATGGTGATACCTTAAGCCTGATGTCAAACCCCCTTCACCCTTACAGCCGCCTGCTTATGAAATGCCAGCAAGCCGGAGATTATCTTGATATACCTTTGACAGGTTTTGAAAGCCGGGATTTACTGGGAGATAATGAAGGTTGTAGTTTCGCCCCGTTCTGTCCACAGGCAACCGGGATTTGTTTTAAAGAATTACCCCTTGAAGTTTGTCTGGACAATAGCAGAGTGGTTTGCCATCTTTATACCCAAAGCGGGATGAAGCTGTGTTAAAAGCCGAAAATCTGTCAGTCCATTTTGTAGTCAGGCATAACCCGCTGGTACGTTTGAAGCACCCAGACCACACCATCAGGGCTGTTTCCGACGTGAGTATTGAACTGAAAAACGGAGAGATACTGGGTCTGGTAGGTGAAAGCGGTTCGGGCAAGACCACTCTGGCCAGAGCCTTGGCAGGGTTGGTTCGCCCTTCTGGCGGGCAGGTATTATACCGGGGGAGTGACCTGCAAAAAATGGATGCCTTTGAGTTCAAAAAATACCGCCGCGAAGTCCAGCTAATACTGCAGGACTCGGATTCAACTCTGGACCCTCGCATGAGGCTTGTAGAGCTTTTGGAAGAGCCTCTAAAGATAAACCGGCACTTAGATAAGGCTGAAAGACAAGATTTGGTTTCAGCCATTATGGAGAAAACTTTTATTCCTCCTTCGCTTGCGGGTCGCTACCCCACGGAACTGTCCGGCGGGCAGCGTCAGCGGGTGTCACTTGCCAGAACCCTGCTGGTAAGGCCTAAAATAATAATCACTGATGAACCTTTGAGCGGGCTGGATACTATCCTTCGTTACCAGTTGCTCAAGCTTATGCTGGAGCTTAAAGAGGAATACGGTTTAAGCTACCTGCTTATTTCCCATGATTTACAGATGATTAGTTCAGTTTGCAACCGTGTGGCAGTCATGTACCGGGGCAAGCTGGTTGAGGTAATGGAAAGCGGAAATATGTCTTCGGCTGTTCACCCCTATACGAAAATGCTGCTGGCAGGGCTGGCACTGGGGCTTGAAGAAGGCCATGACCTGCATCACCATGCTGAAGACGGGCAAGGCTGCGGTTTTGCCGGGCGTTGCCCGGTGCATTTACCGATTTGCCACCAGGAAACTCCATTTTTGAAAGAGGTGTCTGAAAATCATCTCTGCGCCTGTCATTTAGCCTGAATTAAGCGGGGGCGAAATCTCATTGCCTGTGGCTTAGAGGTCTCCGAATATCTTGGGGGCTTCTTTTTTCAGTATCTCTTGGATTAGGTTAGCTACTACCCTCATTTCCGGCTGGGCGGACGGGGCAGTGCGCAGTTTCAAAATATGCCGCAGTTCGCGGAAATTCCAGGTGCAGATAATCTCGGTGGCACAGGCATTGGGCAGTACGTAACGGGCTATTTCAGGCTTTATACCCGCTTCCAGCAGTTTGCGGTAGGAATCCCAAGCGCTTTCCATAGCCTGATTGAACAGCGCCAGTTTGGCACTATCTCCTTCGGTAATTTCAGGCGGGGTGATAAACTCGGCCTGATTTTCCTTAACGTAACGCTGGCTTCGCTGGGAGTAACTGCCAATACGGTGTCTGACCAGCTCATGGGTAACCACCCGTGAGGCCTTTATATAAAAAGTGGCCGAAACATGCTCAAGCAGGCTTTCGTGCCCTTGTTTGATGCGTGTCTGAAGCCAGTCCTGGCTGCTGCCAAGTTTATTGCCGCTGGCGTAACAAAGCCGTCCGGCTTGTTCTGCCAGATTTTCGGCATCCGGAGTAATGGCCAGCAGTTTTACTTCTACGTTATATTCCATAAAAGGCGTCTCCTTATGCCGAAAGGATACCAATTCAGAAGTATTTTCACAAGCGGAAACAGCCATGGTAGAGCATTTGGGTGTACCGTTCACTTCAAATGGAGTTTTGGCTGATATATAGTAATTCTAAATGAAAAAATAAAGTATAATATGTCCATCTATTCAAGTAGAAAGATACAATATATTACTAAGTACAGCGGGGAGGTTAACCTCCCCTGTTGCTATCCCCCGGTTTTTATAGATTAGTAGCCGAAATTATTCAGCATAAAGCAGATTTTTCGGTTAGTCTAATGATTGTCTGAGTTGCCTGATAAATGTGGCTACTTTTTCAAGTGAAGGGTCTGTCTGGACAAGCTGCAGGATACGGCTGCCTACTATTATCCCGTCGGAAAATTTTGCGATATTTTGGGCTTGTTCGGGGGTTGAAATACCAAAGCCCACTGCCAGAGGCTGGCGGGCGGTTTTCCTTACCCTGTTTACAAAACTGCTCAAATCAGCCGGCAAGTTGGCAGTTGCCCCGGTAACGCCTGAGTGGGAAACGAGATAAATAAACCCCCGTGATTTGGCGGCAACTAGCTTAATCCGTTCGTCGGTACTGGTGGGGGCTAACAGAAAGATTATATCCAAGCCGGCTTCTGTGGCGGCAAAGTCTATGTCTTGGGCTTCTCCCGGCGGCAGGTCAGGAATAATAAATCCGCTTACACCCGCAGTTGCACACTTTTGGCAGAACTTGGTCAGTCCGTAGTTGTAAATGGGATTATAATAGCCCATGAATACCATGGGTATGGAGATTTTTTCTTTGAGCAGGGCGGCAACAGATAAACAGACTTCAGGCGTCACCCCGTTCTGGAGTGCCTGATAACTGGCATTTTGAATAGTAACTCCGTCTGCCAGCGGGTCTGAGAAGGGAATACCCAGCTCTATAATATCCACCCCGTTTTCTTCCAGCAGAGGCACCAGCCGCAGGGTGGTTTCAATATCCGGGTAGCCGACTGTTATGTAAGCTATAAGAGATTTTCGTTTTTGGAATGCATCACTGATACGGCTCATATCTTTACCCCCATTGCTTTTTGAACAATATCCATGTCTTTGTCCCCTCTGCCGGAGAGGTTTATGACTATATTTTTGTTTTTCGGCATGCCGACTGCTATTTTCAGGGCATGGGCAATGGCGTGGGAAGATTCCAGAGCAGGCATTATCCCTTCCAGCGAGCATAGCAGTTTGAAGCCGTTCAGGGCTTCTTCATCTGTGACCGAAACATATTCCACCCGCTTATTATCTTTCAGGTAGCTGTGTTCAGGTCCTACGCCG
Source organism: Dehalococcoides mccartyi 195 (assembly GCF_000011905.1). Classification (NCBI taxonomy): domain Bacteria; kingdom Bacillati; phylum Chloroflexota; class Dehalococcoidia; order Dehalococcoidales; family Dehalococcoidaceae; genus Dehalococcoides; species Dehalococcoides mccartyi. Next base: position 1,345,632 of record NC_002936.3, on the reverse strand, counting down.
GGATAATCCAGCCCGGCCGAAATACTGTGGGTTTCAATCACCTGTCCATGCTCGTCCTGAAGCAGGTAGGACATGGCGCCGTGGAGTATACCCACCTTGCCGGCACTAAGGGTGGCCGAATGTTTGCCGGTGCTGATGCCGCTGCCGGCAGCTTCCACCCCGATAAGACGTACGCTTTGGTCTGGTATGAAATCATAGAAAATACCCATGGCATTGCTGCCTCCGCCAACACAGGCAACAATGCAGTCAGGTAGTCCCCCCAGCTGTCTTAAGGACTGGGCTTTGGTTTCCTGCCCGATAACTGCCTGAAAATCCCGTACCATAGCCGGATAAGGGCGCGGGCCGACCACCGAACCGATTATATAATAAGTGGTCTCCGGGTTGCTTACCCAGTCACGCATAGCTTCATTGATGGCGTCTTTCAGGGTACGGCTGCCCGAAGATACGCTTCTGACTTCCGTTCCCATCAGCTTCATGCGGAATACGTTCAAGGCTTGACGTTTGATGTCATCTTCGCCCATATAGACAATGCATTCCAGCCCCAGCATGGCGCAAACAGCTGCGGTGGCTACCCCGTGTTGCCCCGCCCCTGTTTCGGCAATTACCCTTTTCTTTCCCATATGCAAGGCAAGCAGCCCCTGACCGAGTGCGTTGTTGATTTTATGGGCACCTGTATGGGCCAGGTCTTCCCTTTTCAGGTAAATTCTGGCACCCCCCAGATGTTCAGTCAGCCTTTCTGCCAGATACAGCGGAGTGGGCCGCCCCGAAAAGGTGTTTGAAAGGGATTTCAGGCGTGACTGGAAAGTCTCGTCTTTTTTGGCTTGTTCATAAGCCTGTTCCAGTTCGTTTAGGACTGGCACCAGTATTTCAGGTACAAACTGCCCGCCATACTTGCCGAAATACCCCGGTTTACCGGTGCTATCTACTTTAGGCATTTTTCTACTCCCAGCATATTTAAATATTCCACCTCTTTAACCAATTGGCAAAACTGTTCCGGATACAAAGACTGCGCCCCGTCAGACAGAGCGCTGGGCGGGTCTGAATGGACTTCTACTATCAGTCCGTCTGCCCCTGTTGCAATGGCTGCTCTGGACAGGGGGATAACATAATCACGGCGTCCGGCGGCATGGCTGGGGTCTACTATGATGGGCAGGTGACTTAAGGCCTTGACGGACAGGATGGCGCTTAGGTCCAGTGTAAAGCGGGTATTGTCCGAAAAGGTGCGGATACCCCGTTCGCACAAAATAACTTGAGTGTTGCCTTCGGCTATTATATATTCGGCTGCCATCAGCAGTTCTTCAATAGTGGCTGACAGCCCCCGTTTTAAAATGACCGGCTTTTTTGTCTGGCCTGCCCTGCGTAACAGAGAGTAATTTTGCATGTTTCGGGCACCTATCTGGATAATATCTGTGCTGGCTTCAACCAGCTTCAGGTTTTCAGAGTCGGTGGCTTCGGTAACAATAAGCAACCCAGTTTCAGAGCGTACTTTTTCCAGTATTTTGAGGCCGGCTTTGCCCAAACCCTGAAAGCTGTAGGGTGAAGTGCGGGGTTTGAATGCCCCTCCCCTGAAGAGCTTGGCACCGCCCTCTTTTACCTGACGGGCTATGCGGAGGGTCTGTTCTTCACTTTCCACCGAGCAAGGTCCGGCAATGATAACCGGTTTGCAGCCGTTTCCTATTTCTACCTCTCCCAGACGGATAACTGTCGGTTTGGGGCAGGTTTCATGGCTGACCAGTTTATAGGGCTTGGTCACCCGCAATACTTCTTTCACACCTTCCAGTGCCAGAAAAGGGCTTTCCTCCACCATACCCTGATTGCCCACTATGCAGACGGCGGTTCGGTGGTCACCCGGTATGGGTATGCCCCGGTAGCCTGCATCCGTAATCTCACGGATGACGTTATCTATCTGTTCCTGAGTTGCATCGTTTTTCATTATTACTAACATATCCGGTTACCATCCGCATCTTTCACCCGTTCAATGAAAAGGTGTATTTTGGCTGTATCTTTTATCCCGTCTGTTTCCACTCCGCTGGCAACGTCTATTCCCCATGGTTTGGCTATTTTTATAAATCCCTGTATGTTTTCCGGATTAAGTCCGCCGGCCACCATGACGGGGTATTTCAGAGAGACCTGTTTTACAATCTGCCAGTCAAAACTTTGACCGCTGCCTCCGAATAAGGCCTTGGTATGGGTATCCAGCAGGAATACGGGTGTTTTTTTCAGGGCTTTAAGCCCGGCCTGTATTTCCTGAATAACCAGTTCGGCGGTAGTGCCTTCGGCAACGTGAATAACCTTGATAACCGGCAGGTTTACCTGATTGCAGTATTCCCAGCTTTCGTTACCGCTTAGCTGTACCCTGTCCAGACGGCAGACGGAGGCAATCCGGTTTACTTCTTCTGCCGTCTGGTTGGCAAAGACGCCTACCAGCATCGGTCTTGGGTTTAGTGGTTTCAGGGCTTCGGCTATCTCAAGTGCTTTCTCCGTGGTGATGCGCCGTTTGCTTTCGGCAAATACCACTCCGGCAAAGTCAGCCCCTGTCCGGGCTGTGGCCAAGGCTTGTCCAACCTCTGTCAAGCCGCAAATCTTAGTCTTAATCACAGCAGTTCCCTCATTTTGGCGGCAATATCAACCGAGGCTGTTAAGGCTTCTCCTACCAGCACTGCATCTACTCCCAGTTCTTCCAGACGGGAAATATCTGCTCTGGTCTGAATGCCGCTTTCACTGACAACTATGCACTCAGGGGGTATCAGGGGGCGAAGCCTTTCGGTTACAGTTAGGTCTATTTTAAACGTATGCAAATCACGGTTATTCAGGCCGATAATCCGGGCATTACTCTCTAAAGCTATTTCCAGCTCTGACCGGGTATGCACTTCCACCAGACATTTCATGCCCAGCTTATGGCTGAGTGAAAGCAGTTCCTGTAACCTTTCGGGAGACAGCATGGCTACTATCAGCAAAATAGCGTCTGCCCCGTACAGGCGGGATTCATATACCTGATACGGGTCATGGATAAAATCCTTACGGAGAAGTGGCAGCTTTGATGCCACCCCTGATTCGCGTATTTTCTTCAGGTTGTCAAGGCTTCCCATAAAATGGTGTTCTTCTGTCAAAACCGAAATGGCGGAAGCCCCGTTTCGGGCATATATGCCGGCAATATCCACCGGGTCAAAATCCGGGCGGATTATCCCTTTTGACGGAGAGGCTTTTTTTACCTCGGCAATCAGCCTGACCTGCCGCCCTTTAAGCTTCATGGCCATGTCAATGGGTAGATAGGGTATGTCCAGTACCAATTCCTGCAGTTTTGCTAATGGCAGCCGCATTTTTCTCCGCTCCAAATCAGGCAGGTTGTCGGTGACAATACGTTCCAAAATCATGGTTTTACCCGCTTGCCAAAGACTGGCTGAGTTTAATCAAAGATTCTAGCTTATTAAGTGCCAGCCCGTTGTCAATTATTTCTGCGGCCAGAGAGATACCTTCGGCAATGGTGTCAATCTTGTCTGCCACCATCAGGGCGGCGGCCGCATTCAGCAGAACTACATCCCGTTTGGGCCCTTTTGCACCTGAGAGTATGGCCCGCAGGGTAAGTGCGTTTTCCTCTGCCGCACCCCCTTTGACAGCCTGAAGGGAAACCTGTTCTAAGCCCATTTCTCGGGGTGAAACCGTATGGCGAAATTTGATTATCTCTTTGTCTTTCAGTTCCCAGATAACAGAGTCTCCGCTGATAGACATTTCGTCCATGCCGTCCAGACCGTGTACCACCAGAGCATGCTTGATATCCATGTGGCAGAGGGCTGAAATAATCTTGTCACCCAGCCCTATTTCAGGTACGCCGATAAGCTGGTACTGGGCACTGGCCGGGTTGGTCAGCGGACCTAAAATATTGAACACGGTGCGGATGCCTATTTCACGGCGGGAAGGGGCTACAAATTTCATGGCGGGATGAAAAACCGGGGCAAACATGAACCCGATACCTATTTGCTCTATACATATTTTTACCTGTTCGGCATTTAGATCTATTTTTATGCCCAGTGCTTCCAGCACATCGGCACTGCCGCACATACTGCTTGCCGCCCGGTTGCCGTGCTTGGCCACTTTTATGCCGGCTCCTGATATAACAAAGGCGGCGGTGGTAGAAATATTAAACGTGTTTATCCCGTCCCCGCCAATGCCCACTATGTCCAGTACCGGAGTGCTGGTGGATATACGGGTAGACTTTGCCCGCATGACATTTGCCAGACCGGCTATCTCTTCGGCGGTTTCACCCTTGACCCTGAGAGCAGTCAGGAATGCCCCAATCTGGGCAGGAGTAGTTTTTCCCTCCATGATTTCGTCCATGACTGAGGCAGACTGTTCAAGAGTCAGAGATTTACCCAGAACTAAAGACCCGATGGCTTCTTTAATCATTTATTTACTCTCTTTTACCTGATACAGGTGCATAGTATTTCAGAAAATTGCCCAAAATCTCCTTGCCGCATTCGGTTTTGAATGATTCGGGATGGAACTGTATGCCTTCAACCGGGTACTCTTTGTGCCTAAGCCCCATAATGGTGCCGTCATCTGTCCAGGCGGTTATTTCAAGACACTCCGGTAGGGTCGGTTTATCAACTATAAGGGAATGGTAACGTATGGCGGGAAACCCTTTGGGCAGACCTTTAAAAATACCCCGGTTGTTATGCTGTATCAGAGACTGTTTGCCGTGCATTATCCGGTCTGCCTGTCTGACAATCCCCCCGTAGGTATGCCCGATGCACTGGTGACCCAGACATATACCGAGGATCGGCAGTCTGGGGCCGAAATGGCGGATAATGTCATTGGACATCCCTGCCTGAAGGGGTGAAGATGGTCCGGGTGAAATCACGATATATTCAGGACCTAGGGCTTCTATGGCATCAAGGGTAATCTTGTTATTGCGGACTACCTTAACCTCCTGCCCCAGTTCGGAAAAATACTGAAAAAGGTTATAGGTAAAACTGTCGTAATTATCAATTAGTAATAACATGCGGTTTCTCCGATGCCTGATTTTCTGCCCTGTCCAGAGCTTTCAGCAAAGCCTGAGCTTTGTTTAATGTTTCCTGATACTCATGTTCGGGTACGCTGTCACTTACTATGCCGCAGCCTGCCTGGATATGGGCAATGCCTCCCTTGACAACCATGGTGCGTATGGCTATAGCCATGTCCATATTGCCCGAATAAGAAAAATATCCGACTGCCCCGGCATAAATGCCTCTCTTTTCGGTTTCCATTTCAGCTATTATTTCCATAGCTCGTATTTTAGGTGCGCCTGAGACTGTGCCTGCCGGGAAGCAGGATTGCAAAGCCTCAAACGGAGTAATGTTTGGTTTTAATTTGCCCTGTACGTGGGAAACCAGATGCATTACGTGGGAATAGCGTTCCACATCCATGACGTCGGTTATGCGGACTGTGCCCGGCTGGCTTATACGCCCGATATCGTTTCGTCCCAAATCCACCAGCATGATATGTTCGGCACACTCTTTTTCGTCATGGCGGAGTTCCTGCTCAAGACTGGTGTCTTCTTTCTGGGTTTTGCCCCGTTTTCTGGTGCCTGCCAGAGGGCGGGTCATAACCTCGCCGTCTTCCACCCGTACCAGTACCTCCGGCGAGGCGCCCACAATCTGGAAATCACCGAAATCCAGATAGTACATGTATGGTGAAGGGTTTACCGAACGCAAGGCACGGTAGATGTCAAAGGGATGGGCGGAGGTGGGTCTGGACAGACGCTGTGACAAAACTACCTGAATAGCTTCGCCTGAGTTAAGGTAATCTCTTATTTTGGATACCTTGCCCTCAAAATCCGCCTGTTTGAAATTGGATTTCATTTCGGGGATACTTGCGGCGGTAGATTTTGGGGCGGTTTCGGGCAGCGGCTTTCTAAGGCGGTTAACCAGATTTTCTATATTCCGGATAGCCTGATTATATGACGTTTCAATATCCTGTTCGGTATGGACATAGCTTAGTACTTTTATGGAATGGCTGATGTGGTCAAAAACCAGCATGGTATCAACCAGCATGAAGACTGCTTCCGGAAGATTTAGGGGGTCAGCCGATGGCGAGGGCAACTCCTCAAAGCGGGTAACTGCCTCGTAGCCCAGAAAACCCACCGCCCCGCCGCAGAAACGGGGCAAATCCCCCACCGGTACTACCCGGTATTTGTTTAGTTCATTTTCAACTTGGGTTAGAGGGGGAACGGTATCTGTCTGATAGGCTGTAAGCACTTTATGGGGGTTGGTGCCGATGAAACTATATCGGGCTACGCGCTCCCCGCCTTCCACACTTTCCAGCAGAAAAGCATTTTGGCTGTCTTTGATTTTCAGAAAAGCGGAAACCGGGGTTTCAAGGTCGGCCATAATCTCACAGGAGATGGGTATCAGGTTGCCCTGTGCGGCCAGTTTTTTTACTTCGGCTAAAGATGGGTAATACATTTTAACGGGCACCTCGCAAAAAAATAAATCCCTCGTCCTTTTTAGGGGCGAGGGATTAACCTTCGCGGTGCCACCCTAATTATCCCTGCAAAAAATACAGGAGCATCTTTTTTCGGGTGCGGCCCGGATTTCTCAGAGCGATACCCTAGGCTTTGATAACGGTGCCCTTCCGTCAAAACCTACTCAAGTTTCCTTTTTCGGCCTGCGACTCCTGAGTCCATTCAGTTCTATGCGCTAGCACCGGCTCTCACCTTGCCCGGCTCTCTGAGCTTCGCTTTAGACCTACTAATCTCATTCCTAGTCTGTAAAACAATATTACAATATAAAAAATGTCTTTGTCAATGTTATCTTGGTTACGTTATTGCCGGAGTTTCTTGCGGGACTGGCTAAGCGGGAGGGTTTAACTTTTTACTATTTTTTATTTTTGTTGATGTAAATTGTTAAAGCTTTTGCAGATAAATTTAAGACATAGAGTAAGGAAATTGCCACCATAATGCCCAGTATTGCTAAAATAAAACCCAGTGTGTCCATAATCAAATTCTCTCCTGTTATCTGAATAATGCCTGATATACCGGTGAAATTATAACACCAGTTATACGTATAACGATACTTCATCTCAGTTTTAGCAGATAACAATTCATGTATAGTAGCCGGTGACAGTTGTTTAGTGCCATTTATAAAAACAGCCCCCGTGACAGTTAAGTCAAAGGGGCTTTTTCACGTTCAAAAAATGGTGGGCGGTATAGGATTCGAACCTATGACCCCCTGCGTGTAAATTGTATCCCTACCCTATTTTTTAGTGGTTTTAAAGCTAAACTCTTGACTTCTGGCAACGCTTATTTTAGCTTTAATAGCCCATTTTCATAGATCAAATTGAAAAGCATTAGTGCCAAATTAGTGCCAGCAATTAAGTGTGAAAACACAATCTTATCATTCGATCACTTATTTATTGCCTATTTGGTGGAGTATCATTTTTTGGGCCTATTTTTGTTTAGTATTAAATGTTTTGAACGAGTTTTTATATGTTCTGCTAAAAATTTCACTAATTCGAATATTTGCCAAAGGAGATATAGGAAACTCCATAGTGTTATGAACATAATAGTGCGAAAAATTATAAGGGTTGGATCTCCAACTAAAATTAGGATTAATCCAGAAGTTAGATTAATAATAGCAATGAGAGTTACCCATTTGAATGGCCAAGTATCTTGCTCTATAGGATAAACTTTTTCAACTAGTGTTATATACTTCTCATCCAAAAAGACAACAAATATAGCTAATGCTGCTAATACTATACCAAGTAAGGTTGCGCTTACTGTAACAACCGCTAAACCAACTTGTATACTAACTGTGCTTAAAGTATCTTTGTCTCCCCAAAAAGCAATTAGGCCAGCTATAATGAGTGTAATCCAGAGAGCTGGATCTCGAACTATCTCTTTACCCCATCCACTCATATTTTATGAACAGCTCCGATTGATGAATTTATTATAAGCACTTATTAGTATCTTCCAAATACTATTGTCATCTTTTGGCAATGGCTCACCTATCTTTTCTACGGGGATTCTCTTCTTTGAATCAAATATTTTTGTTCGGCCATCCTTCTCGCCGCACGCACTTATTGTAGAATATCCAGATTCCCCATACTTCACCAAGTCTTGTATTGTACTTTCTATTTTTAGAGAGCCATAACCCTTAGCCTTTTTTAATACTATTTTTGCTTTGTCAGCATTTGTATTCTCTAATATCTGTCCGACTAATTTGGGATGTTTTGAGTAATCTGGATTAGGGGCACGTAGGTTTGCCGTGAATGTTAATATAGAATCAACACTTTTTGACCAATCATTAAATTGTGTAGATTCCACTAGATCCTCAATCTCCATACCGTTGGTATAATCTAAAAAACCTTCAAATGCTCCTCTAAAAGATTGATACCTTATGTCTGGCGTCTTTGTTTCGAATGTCAAAATGTGGGTATGCAAATCTAATATCCAATAAACATAATTAGATTGCCTAGCATTAACAATTTCTTCCGTGAAGTCCATTGCCTGTTCATCATAATTAGTCTTTTTTTCGATCCCAACTGAAACAAATCCGAGTTTTCCTGCCAGAAATCCATCAAAATTTCGAGGTAAACTAAATCGCCATGTCCGCCCATAGCGATTAATGCTTTTATCAGGACTTATGATATCGCGAATGGCGTCTTCAAAATTCTCTACAGGATATGGTTGGAAAAGAGTCATCTGAGGTATATAAGCAAGTTTGCAAAAATAAACAGAAGTAGATTTATTCATTTAAACCTCGTTTACGCTAATATTATCATATACTCCTTAATTTACAATAGATATCCCTATTTATCCATGATGTATTATTTGATTAGTAAATGGGATTTACTCCACTCCTTCAATTTTAGCCCCCATCTTAAGGGCGGTTTCTAATAGATGATTACTAGGCTTGTCTATGTTGGAAACTAATCCCTGCCTTTTGGCTACGTCATCCTTGAATTCTTCAGATGTAAGTATTTCATACAGGTCTTGTTTGAGCTTTACCATTCCGGCAACTGAACCCATGCCAGAGCTTAGAGAAGCAACCGCAGAAACCATACAGCCTCGTATCTGTCTTATAAGGTGGTCATACCTCACCTGCTTGGCTTTCATCCGGATTACCCCGTTAGCCTGACCGAAGAGGCTAAAGCTCTGCTGTATTATCTGCCAGTAGTCTTTGCTCTCCCAACGGGATTGATTGGTTTCCGAGCCTTTATCACATATCCTTAACCAGCTGGATGTGCAGTAACGCCATATATCCGCCAGGGTATCCATTAAGTCATTAAAGGTAGTTACTCCCATCTCTTTTAAAAAATGACGGCGGCACTGGAATTCAAACCTTATTACACTGGCTTTAGTATCCCAATCATTTGCCTTCCAGATCTCCCTCATCCATTCTTTCTGCTTAAGGGTAATCTCCAGAGTCTTATCATAAATCCGGGCAGATAAGTCCCCTTGCCCGAATTTGTATCCGGTATGTTTTCTGCAATTTAGATAATGCTCCAGCTTGTCCGATTCCATATATTCTGCCTTTACCCTGGCATGAGTTATTACTTCTGTTTCCATATCCAGGACAGGAAAGGGCATTTCCATATCAAGACACAGGTCTGCCCTGGATACCCGGTTGTTTTTGGGTACAGCCCATCTTAAGAGCCACTGGATGAAGTCGTTGACAGCCTTTTCCGGGCCGTTTGCCCACAGGTTTTGACTGCTGAAGGTTACATATACTTCCGGCATTATCGAGCCGCCCTTAGCTTCTCTGGCTATACAGACAGTTACATCCGCATTCCGAAGCACCCATTCATAACCCTTAGACCCGCGGGCCGAGATACTGAATTCAACTCCAAACCATTCAAGACCGTATCCCTTGGAGTTAAACATCTTCTCTCCGGCTTTCTCTTTGGCTTCGGTGAGCATCTCAAAGCATTCTGTTTCAAGGTATTCCTGTATCTCAAACCCTATTACCAGGGTGTCTATTCCGCTTGCTGCTACTTTCATTTAATCCATTCTCTCTTACTAGCCTTTACTATCCAGAACCCCCCTGTTAGTTAGTGAGGGGGGATTTTGGGGCAACTGGTCTTCTGCGTCTCACTGGCTCACCTGCCCTGCATCTTGCCCGTCACTCCGGCCGGGCAATCTTGCAGTGCAAAACACAGAATGCATTCCAGCCTGGCGAGTCCGGTCAATAAGACTGCTGAACAACCACTTGCCTGCCAATATCTACTTCACTGAAAGATACTTATCCAGGGCCGCCTTGGGTATCAGATATCTGTCTCCACACCTTACAGCGTAGATATTGCCTTCCCTTACCTGACGGTAAGCCAGGTTTAAGGAAATGCCCAGCTCAACTGCTAATTCCTTGACGGTTAATACCCTTCTTTCTTTTTCCAACTTCAAGTTCTCTCTTGACTCTCTTATACTTTTGGTTTAGTATAATTGTAATGAATAGTATCTAAGCACACAAGGCATACCAAGAGAATAGTAAAACACCGGATTAAAGATTAGGGGGAATCAGTTATGGCATACAGTGAAATGAAGAGGCAGCCGCGGGCCAAAGTTATGCTGCCGGCTATCAGGGAGTTGATTGTAATCCGAGCTTTGGAGAATCGGGATAAGGATCGTACCCTGCTGGCTCAGGAACTCAGAGAGGAAATTGAAAATAAGTTTCCCAAAGAGATACCGCCGACAGAAGAGACCTTAATAAAGCGGATTTCAGAGGCACGTACTAAAGCCAATGACCCCAGGGATGATAGCTGGCATTTGGGTACAGTGGATAAATACCCTGTATCAGTCCCGGCCATACCATTCATTCTACAGGTTCAGGCATCGAATCCTACTACCAAGATTTCCATAAGACGGGCACACTGGATTGATGTCTTGCATACCAGCGTTAAAGATATTGCCTTGCTATCTGATATCTCTCACCATTACACCTTTTATGAGAAGATATCAGAACTCGCTCAAACAGCCTTTAATACCGCCCGTTTTGATGCTCTACTGGTTAGCCAGGATAAACAGAAGAGCCTGCTAAAGTTATTTATGGAGATGCAGAAAGACGTTGAGTGGGATACTCGTCATAGAGTTTTTAAGCACGTAACTGGCTCGGAAATGGCAAATATCATAGAGTCTATTGCATTCAGGGGTGATATGGCTTTCGGGATAAATCCGTTTAAAACCGAGATTAAACTGGGTACAAAAGAAGAACTTCTTAGTCTCTGTAAGAGCAATAAGGCAATCAAAGATTCTGATCAGATATCAGCCGTAGATTTTATTCTAACACTCAGCCGCCCGATCCTAATTTTAGACGGAATAAAGCCGATATTTATTGATGATATAAGCGGGCTGAAACGATGAGAGGAGCAATAATCAAACGAGGTAACTCTTACCGGGTTAAGATCTCTCTGGGCAAGGATTCAGCAAGCGGCAAGTATCTTTCCCATTATGAAACAGTCAAAGGCAACAAGAAGGCGGCCGAGAAGAGACTGAACGAGCTTATACATCAGTTTGACTCCGGAACTTTTGTTAAGCCGGGCAAATCTACCATGTATGAGTATATGCAATCCTGGCTTAATGACTACTGTAAGCCCAATCTCTCACCCAGGACTGTTGAGTTGTATTCTTATATCAGCACCAAGCATATAATCCCCACCTTGGGTAATATACCCATTGTGGAACTTAAACCCCAGCACCTGCAGCATCTGTATGCTGATAAGCAGTCTTTCGGCCTGAGTAACCGGACTGTCCAGATTATTCATGTAGTACTTCATAAAGCCCTCAAGAATGCAGTTAAGACTGGGCTCTTAAGTCGGAATATAGCTGAGGCGGTTGATGCTCCCAAGATCCAGCGGCATGAAATGCAGGTTATGAATGAATCTGATATGCAGGTATTGCTGGAAAAGGCTAAGGAGACACCCTATTATGCTCTGTTTTATACCAGCCTGTTTACCGGAATGAGAAGAGCTGAATGTCTGGCTCTGAGGTGGAGTGATATTGATCTGATACTCTGCCAGGTCTATGTTTTAAGGAGTATGCAATATGTTCAGGATGCTGATCTGGGAAAACGGATAACTTTCAAAGAGCCTAAGACCAGCAAGAGCCGAAGGCAGATAGCCCTTTCACCCAGTAATGTCATTATCCTTAGGGAGCACTATCAGGATCAAAGCGAGTTGAGAAAGACTCTGAACCTGCCTGGCTTGACCGATAGTGATTTGGTATTCAGTCATTATGACGGGTCTCCCCTGCTTCCCAACAGCGTAACCCATGCCTGGATTAAACTGGCAAGGCGGTGCGGTTTGAACGGCATACGCCTGCATGATGCCAGGCATACCCATGCTTCTCTGCTACTTAAACAGGGAGTCCATCCCAAAATTGTTCAAGAGAGGCTGGGCCATGGCTCAATCCAGATTACCCTGGATACTTACAGCCACGTAGCCCCTGGCCTGCAACAAGCTGCTGCCAGCAAGTTTGATGATATTGTTTTGGCTGGGAAAAGAGAACTTGTTGAAAAATAAGCCCGTATTGATAATAGCTATCACAGGCGGCAAACTCATACACTAGAATAGTACTCTAAATCTTTACTGCAACACCCGCTGAGTTTATATGAATAACGAATAACAATGTTCACTTTGGCACTCTAGTATGAGATAACCTCTTGTGCAACTTCCTACTGGATCAAGGCTTCAGCATAATTATTATGCATCTCTATTAGCGTATTATTTTACTTTAAGCGTATCATCAATTCCCCTGCTTTCACCCTTGCACTGTAATATCTATATTTGAGGATCAATAATACGATATTACTTAGTGCTGCCATGGAAGTAAAGAACAGTAGAAGTATTAGCGTATAATTCTGGTTATTAATCTCGTTAAAAATATATATTGCCACATAAAAGGCTACTATGAATCCTCCAGGTATATATCCGTAAGGTATATCTTTTTTGCTCTTTTTTACAGTTTTGCGTTTTTCAAAGAACCTAATAGCAATCAATAATGTTAATAAATCCAGAATCACATATAACAATATAGCCAATATACATAGGAAAAAATCAGGTTCATAAAATGATCTTAACCGAATTGTCAGAATAATAGAAGCCACAAACATAATAAGAGGCATTATAGAAAGAGCAACTATCTCCTCTTTGTAATCATACATTGTTTTGGTTTTAAGTTTAATGTCATCTTCAACCATATATGCAAGATAGCTATCTAATAAGTCTTTAAGTTTTGATCTCATAAATCTTTATCCACAAATCAATTGGGTAATATTTCGTCATAAAAAGCGCGACATTTGTTGTATAGGATTTTGCTACTTGTTAGGCTATATGAGCATTATAATAACTGCACCGAAGGCCTGCTAGTCCCATAAAACACAAGACCAGAATTTATATCGCTATTCCTTTTACTTTTTCCACTATTCACGTTATTAGTGAGTCCAAAAATAGACCTTATTGTATTGGTAAAAATCTGAAAACCGGAAGTTATTACACCGGCAACTACTTCCTTATTTGTTATTATTTTATTAAGTGATGGAGCTATACCTACTCCTGCAGGCCCTGTTAGAGCACCAGAAATAACATCTGTAGTTAAATCATTAATAGTATAATCTTCGCCCGTCATAGCTGATTCAATTACCGAGTCAACCACATTAGATACTTCTGATACTGCTAGGTTTGCCACTACTACAAATGCGGTACTAACTTCTGCTGTAATATCAGCTAAAATACCAATCCCTGTAAATGCTAGCGCACCAGCAACTGCTCCTCCAACTACATTGGCTATTAATTCTTTAGTTGAAAACGCTTTCTCCGGGTGTATTGCACAATCTACAACGGTTTTAACCGCACCTGCTACAGCTCCAATAGCTGCTCCGATAATCGGTAAAAACCAAGCAAAATGTCCACTGGGATCAGTATATTTTAAAGGATTATTCTGGCAGTAAGAATACCTGTTTAAACACTGGGGATTCGTAAAATCTTGAATGTATATATCGGCACTTAAAAATCTACCAAGCGTTGGATCATAATAGCGAGCATTATAATAATATAGCCCGGTACCATCAAGCTTCTGGCCGGTAAACTGCTCATCAACAGGAACAGAACCGCTTCTGGTAACACCATACGGATAATACTTGGTTGAGCCAAGCGCAGTACCAGTATTGCTAGTGACCAAACTGGTGCTGTTAATACTATCCTGATGAACATACCTGAGAGTTGTACCTTGTCGTTCTGCCATCATTGTGTCCCCAAAATAATACCGAGTGGTTACCTCATCTGTGGCAAGGTTTTTTTCATAAAATTTGTTTATATACAAAATAGTTTCAATTGAGGTTATTTGTTTAATCCTATTGCCATCACCATCGTAAATAAAAGTAGTAATATCGCCACCTTCGGTAATACTAACCGGCCTATTTTCAAGATCCCAAGTCAAGGTTTGAGTGCCTCGATTGGTCATGTTGCCATTAGCATCATAGAGATAATTGGTGGTGCCTACTTGTGTTACGGCATGAGGCTGAGTGCTATAAGTGTATGAGGAACCATTCATGGCTACAATATTACCTATCTGATTATAACTGTATGAGGCAATATAAGCACCCGAAACAGCAGTTAAACGACCCAGGAAATCATATGTAAATGTTTCAGTCTGACTTGATAAAACATCTTGCCTAGTGGATACATTATCACCTGCATCCCAGGTATAGCGAGTATCCTGCAAAACATTACCACCACTCTGAGGTAAAGTTTTTATCTCCCACAGGTTACCGTAATAACCACCGGTAGTATCATAACTACCACCCAGACCATAGTAACCAAAAGTAGTTCGTAAGGTGTTGCCAAAGTTAATTTCTTTAGGCTGAGCCAGTTGGTTGTATAGCGTACTAGTTACCAAATTACCTGTAGTACTACCACTCAGGGCATAAGGTAGACCTCGTCCATTATAGGTATTGGTAACAACTTCTCCTGTAGGATATGTGATTGTTGTTATTCGGTTTAAACCATCATAAATATAAGAAGTAGCGTAATCTACGGAATCTATTGTCCGAAGTTCTTCAATGTTTCTACCCCATGAATCATAAGTCCAAACAATTGTACCAACAGCATCAGTCATACTAGTGCGCAAACCCAAGCCATAGTTACCATTGGCAGTGCTATCATAATTATAGCTGACATCGGTCATACCCAAACCTGCGGGGTATGTCTTGGAAGTGAGACGATTCAAAGCATCATAAGCATAGCTAATAGTATGGCTCAAGGCATCAGTTTGGCTGATGATGTTACCGTTATTGTCATAGCCATAGACCCAGCTTCCCATATCAGGATCCATCATACCCGTTTTACGATTTAACCAATCATAACTAATGCTTGTTATATTGTTGGAATTATCCTTAACCTGCGTAAGATTACCCAGTGTATCATATGTGTATTCAGTGGTAGCGTAAATAGCGTTATTAGCATCATATTCCACAACTTTTGTTAGACGTAAGTATGAATCGTAGTAATAGCGATGTTTATAACCGCGTTCATTAGTTACCAGTACCTGCAGACTGACTGTTGCTCTATCATAACTAACTGTTGTGGCATCAGCATTTATTTGGGTTATCAAACGGCCAAGTATATCATAGATATATGAAACAGATTTCCATGCGGTTTCAGGTGCTTTATAACCATTTATTGAGGTAGAGGCATAATCCTGAGGAACATATACTTGAGAAGTTCGGCCCCAGATATCATATTTTGTAGTTTGTTCAATGATAGTTCGTCCGGTTTCGCCCTGAGATTGTACCTGAACTACTCGACCGATACCGTCAAAGTATTGGCTTTGCCATATAGTGGTTGTTGAATTTATTCTGGTAATAGTTTTGAGGTGTTGCTGGTTAATAGTACCCCAGTTATTATATTGGTACTCTATACTGGGAAGAGTTTCCGTATCACCGGGTTTTACTACTTTGGTAATGCGCTTAAATGTATCAAAATAGCAGGTGGTTGTTTGTCCGTTAACATCCGTTTTAGTTAAAAGATTATCAGTACCTGGATCAAATGTGTAGCTTTCAGACAATCCGGTTATTGGATAAGTCTTAACTGTAGGATAAGTATTATATGTTGTTTCATATTCCCAACTGGTAATATTTCCATTAGGATCCTGCTCTGTTAGTACATTACCAAAGGTATCGTAGGTATAATAATTGCTAATTGAGCTCGAGCCATCTATAAAGGATTCCTTACGAGTAAGGTTTCCTTGGGTAGGTGGGGTAGTGTAGTCAGTATTGTTCCCGTCATAATAGTAGCGGGTTTCAGTTATTTGATTGCTATCTTTATCAAAAGTCCGCTCTCTGGCTACTAATCCTACTATATTGTCTGTGCTATTTGGATAATAATCATATTCAATATAAGATTCATCACCTATCGCATTCGGATTACCATCCAGATATTTTTTGATTACATTTCCATAGCTATCATATTCATATCGTTCCTGATTATAGTGATTGGAACCGCCTGTACCACTATATCCAATCGTGTATTTTACAAGCCGAATAATCCAAGTTCGGATAGTGTATTCGTATTTATGAATCTCATTATCACCAGTATCTGTAACATATATATATCCATTAGGAGCTACTGCTACCGATTGAGGTTGATTAAGCCCGCTTCCAATATTACTTACCCATTCTGGTATATCTGTCATTCCAGTCCCCGGAATATATTCATGGACCAGATTGTTTCCTGTATCGGCAACATATAAGTAACCTGTTTGCGAATAGAAAAGCCCTTGGGGTCCATTAAATGCAGTATCCACACCATTAAACTTGTAGGTATTGAAGCTGGCAAAACTAACTGTAGGACTATTAACAGTTGAGTAAATATGAATTCGGTTATTTCCTGTGTCAGCTACAAATAGGATGTTATCGTTGGTTACAGCTACACCCTGGGGTTGGTTTAGGGACTGTGTGCCCATATTCCAATAAAGAATTGTATTGACTAAGCTCCCTGTAGCTGTATAGATCTTGACATTATTGGCTCCAGTATTTGCAACATATATGTTTCCACCTTTTGCTACAGTAATACCTTGGGGACGAGTCAGACCAGTAATTAAATTGCTTACGAAAGTCCCATCTATAGTGTATTTTTGAATAGTATTGGCATTGGTATTTGAAACAAGCAGATATCCATCATAAGTAAAAGCTAAGCCTTGAGGTTGGTTTAAGGAATTGCCGAAGCTGCTCATAAGGATACCATTAGGATTATACTTTCGGATTAGGTTCGCATTAGTATCTGCTACATAGATATATCCATCTTGCCCAATTGCTACTGCATTCGGATTATTCAAACTGGAGATTGTATTGCTAAGTACACCACCCATTCGTAGTACTATTTCATCCAATGCCCCAGATTCAAAGTCTGAAGAAACACTTTCGGGGTATTCTTCATTAAATGCGCCGTTATACTTGCAATAGTTGTAGGAAAATTCCAGTCCGGTCAATTTTTCGGCTAGAATCGAACCAGTTGTATAAAAATTATGATTAATAAATCTGTTAGTTTCGGGTATCTCTCTGACTGAACTAAATCCTCTGAATGGAGCATCCCAGCCATAACCGGAGTAATAGGGTCCGCCACTATAAACATAGTTCGTAACTTGACTCACGCCTATACCGCTGTTTACAGTCTTAGTTGCAACGCATTCTCTAGTCCATGTATCGTATGTGGTGTTAGCCGGTGTTTGGACATAAGTAAAAGCCACATACCCACCATAGCCGCTATTAACCTGTGTAAGGAATGGCCATGATAAGGAAGCAGCATTGCCAGGATTGCCACTATAGGTGGTTTCATATGTACGCCTATATACCTGTTTATTCGTATAAGTGAAAGTTGTTGCTGGTAAAGAAGATACGCCATCAGCACCTTTTTGGATGATGGAGTTAAGCTTGATAGTACCAGAATAATATATGCCACCATATTGACTGGAATTATATGAAGCTGCAGTAACGGTATAAGCAAAGCTATATTTGCGAATCAGGGTAGCGCCTATGCTCACTTCAATGGCGTCCAGCTTACGATTTTCCATAACCTTGGGAGCTGGATTGGATCCATAGCTTTTAGGATTATCCAAACGAATATAGCCATCAGTTGCATCATTCTGGTCATATGATGATATAAAATGAATTACAATATCGCCATAAGTCAGATACTCTGGATAAGCTGATCTTACCCATGTATCAGGTGAAGTGCCTTTTATATCTTGGATATAGCTGACTGTTGCTTCATTTCCATTGGTATCCCTTATAATACTTAAATCCCAGCGATAACTTCCACCATCTGCACTGGTCAGGTATTGTACCGCGGTAGATCCAGTGCTACCACCAAATTCATAATAGTAGCCATTTTTATCATAGACTTCCCAAATATCCCCAGAGCGGGTTATCTTTAGAAATTCTTGTGGTTTGGTATAGTAATTTATCCCATCACCTGTTACGAGTTCATACGAACCATTGTTGAATTCGAGGAAGTATTTGTCAGCAATTGGTTCGTGAGTTATTCGGCCAAGGCTCAAACTCCATCCAATACCCACCCAAGAGCCAAGCGACCGTTTGTTTTTCATCTCATCTACAGAACCACTATTGTAGATTAATTCAATCTTGGGTTTAAAACCGCCAGGTCCGGCAGGAGTGTCAATTGAGTAGCTGTAAATCGATGCACCAGATTGTAGCCCGACCTGAGAATCCATAACCATGCCCGGCCCAGATATAAGAGGATTTGCCAGCTCTCCATAGTGGCTAAAATGATTAAGATAAGCTGTCAATATGCCAGTCTTTTTATCAAATTTACTCGATTCAACAGGCACCCAGGATTAATTCTTTTTCATCTAAATAGCATAGCTTAAGTGAATCTAAGTCTAAACCATGTAATTCTTCTGGGGTATGCTTGATCGTTATAAGAAGCTGTTTATCGAATTTATTAACAATTGTATCTGTAGCTTCAATTCTAGCAGTAAGGTCTACTACATTTACAAATCTAGTTCCTGTTGATCCCCATGGAATATATTCATCCATGTTTATTTGGACTTGGCCAGATACAGCACCAGCCGGAATTTGCAGACTTATTTTTTCACTAGCTGAAATCAGTATAGAACAGGATTCAGCTAATGCGTTAATTGTGGTTCGTTGTGGAGGTACCGGTATGACAGGTATTCTCTCCTGATTGTCTATGTAATGAATGATATCACTACCATCACTAGACCCGTCATCCGCAGCATGTAGAGAAATAGGAGGGACCATTTCAAAAAGAAGAATAATTGAGATGATAACACCGATAAGAGGAGTGAGTGATTTCAGAAACTTGGGCACAAACATAGTTGCCTCCGATTGACTCTTTGTATTATCCGAACAATATAGGCAAAATTATAACAATAAAGATATATTTGTCAACTATAATACAAATAATGTATAAATAATAGAAATAAATGACTATATCTACGTATCTATACCATGGATCACCCTAAGCATTTGCTATACGGTAAGGAACCTGATATTGCATCTAAGAGTAAATTGGATAAAATATGTTGTTCAATAAAACGATAAATATTTAAAGACCATAAAGGTAAATACGTCTATCTTATTGTTTTAAAGTAAGTTAAATAATAATAAAGTGCTCGATGGACTGAAGGAGAAATAGATGAAGAAAATCCGCCGGAGCTTTTGGGTAATATTAGGCATTATTTTTATGGTACTCGCAGGTATATTCCCTCGCTTTGATTCGGAATTTGTAATTCTTGCTCTATTTAGTTTCGCAGGTGCACTAGGTTTGTTAAATTTCTGGGGGGGGAATAAAAAAACCTAAAATAGTTTGAAATAAACTAAATATCAAAATCCTTTTTTTCCATAGATCATACTTTTGTTGAATAAAACAGCGTTCCGACTGATTAGATTGATAAGATAGCGTCATGTCATGATTGAAGTAGACCCAAATAGCGACTAGTTTTCAAACTCCCTACCAAATTCGCAAAGATATTGTGATAGAGGTATATGCTCGAATATGCTTATGATGAGATATCAGCATAGAAACTACTCTTCAATTAACATTTAGATTATGTTGTTT
Source organism: Dehalococcoides mccartyi 195 (assembly GCF_000011905.1). Classification (NCBI taxonomy): domain Bacteria; kingdom Bacillati; phylum Chloroflexota; class Dehalococcoidia; order Dehalococcoidales; family Dehalococcoidaceae; genus Dehalococcoides; species Dehalococcoides mccartyi. Next base: position 1,325,568 of record NC_002936.3, on the reverse strand, counting down.
TGAGAATGGAAAGATCATCAGCCGAAAAAGTTTAGTGCCAAATTAGTGCCATTTATAAAAATAGCCCCCATGACAATAACATCATGAGGGCTGTTCTACGTTTAAAAAATGGTGGGCGGTATAGGATTCGAACCTATGACCCCCTGCGTGTAAAGCAGGTGCTCTAACCAGCTGAGCTAACCGCCCGAAAGAAATATGGCGCGCTTGGTGGGACTCGAACCCACGACCTCAGCCTTCGCAGGGCTGCGCTCTAATCCAACTGAGCTACAAGCGCCGGTATGGTGCCGAAGGAGAGATTTGAACTCTCACACCTATTACAGGTACTACGCCCTGAACGTAGCGCGTCTGCCGTTCCGCCACTTCGGCCTGTCAAGTCACCAGTTGATCAGGGTTATCTGGACAACTTAAGCCGCTAGATTATACTTATTGGGATAGACTAGTGTCAATCCAGCTTCAGGAGTATCTGCTTTTAGCGGCAGGATTTATTTTGAAAATTTTAGAGTCCTGGACAATATTTAGTTTTTAAACTGTTATTGAGGCCAACTACATCTGGGATATATAGTTATGTCAGGTAAGCGTTGACTTTAAGCTCTTTTGACGATACAATTTTAGTAGGAGATAAAAATGCCAATTTACGAATATGTATGCCCAAAATGCAAAACCAGATTTGAAGACATCCGCTCTACCAGCAAGGCTGATGAGGAAGCTCTTTGCCCTGAATGCAAAACTCCCTCTGCCAGAGGCGTTTCAGGTTTTGCCTGCCGAGGTACCGGTTCCTGCGGAAGCGGCGGCGGTTCCTGTTCAAGCGGTTCTTGTTCAAGCTGTTCCGGCTGCCACTAAATTCGGTTGATGAAACTGTGTTTCGTTAAAGCTGACCGGCAAATGCCGGCATAATTCATCTGCCTATCCCAGCCAGTAATGTATTGTGTCGGTTTTTGTTTTTAGTAAAAGATCCGGATTTTCTATTGCCTTTACTCTGTACGGTGCTTAAGCGGGTATTTATTTAGTTTGCGGTTGGCAGGTACTTTTTATAAGCGGCTATCTGCAAGTTCCGTTTATCGTTATAAGATAGAGGGAAACAGATATGTCTGAAAATTACTCTGCCGCTGGTGCACCGGATGTCTTTGAGTTTTCAGAGTGTTTCAGACTGTCTTCAGGTGTGTTTCCCGGAAAGGTAAAGGATAAAATATGCGCAAGAGAGTCTTAACTATATTTGCCGGTTTGCTGATGCTAGGTTTACCCCTTTCGGCCTGTTCCGTTGACACTCCTACGGCAGGGCTTGACCAGTCTATCTCTTTCCCCCCTGGACAGAGTTGTGCCATAGCCGGCGAAGATCTGATTATCAAATTCGTAGGGGTAGTATCCGACAGCCGTTGCCCCGAGGGTGTCCAGTGTATCTGGGCGGGTGAAGTGATGGTTCAGTTGGAGATTAACTCTGGCGGCGAAAAGACCAAGTTTTACATGGTTAAAAGAGGTGCCGGAGGAGATGCGGTAGCTGATTTCGGCATTTATAAATTCAGCTTTAACGTTACTCCCTACCCTGCAGTCGGTACAGAAATTACCAAAGACCAGTACCGACTCTTGCTGACTGTCAGTAAGGCACAGTAAGCTAGAACTGAAGTTCTGTATTGTTTATCACAGGTGTGCAATGTAGCATCTTGAAAAGAAACGGCGGGGTTTACCGCCGTTTGGCTATTAAAAAGGCAGGTCACTCCTGGAAGGTTTTCTTAGTAGCCAGCCGCCGGCCACAAGACTGACTGCCAATACTCCGATTAAAATGCCCAGCATAAGGGCGCTGTCTTCCCAGAACCCTCTGGGGAAAAACATTACCAGATAGTCTTTGGCGGGGTCTAACAGCCAGAAGTCATTGCTGAAACCAAGCAGGTGCAACCGGGTGAAGAAAGTCTGGAAATCCAGCATGGCTATAAGCCCGATGCCGCCTAATAACAAAAGGCTGAACACTCCTCCCTGAATAAGCACTATGCCGGCTTTTTTTACCCGCCCGGCCTGTTTTTTCAAGTATAGGTAAAGGAAAAATCCTCCGCCAAGTAACAGGCAGATGCCCAGAGCCAGATAATTCAGGCGGACAAGCCCCTTTACATCTTTTAAGTGAAGTATTTCCCGTTCTTTGAATACGGTTACGTCTACCCCGTCTTTTTCCAGATGTAGGTCTATATATTCCTCGCCGTTGTTAAAGTAACTAATAAGGGTAGATGCGGCTGTTTCTAGTTGGGCAGGGGTAAAGCCGGTTTTTTGGCTGATTTCGTACTTTTCAAAACCCTTTTCATACAGCCATCGGCAGTTTATAAGTATACTCAGGGTCAGGGTGAGTATTATCAGTGGGATAAGGAGTGTGGCTAAGGTTTTCCAGACATTATATAAAAATCTTTTCAATTCTGGTTTCATGGCTGTATTTTACACTCTTATCTACGAAAAATGCACCTTCAAACCTTGAGGTTGTCTGTTTGAGGTTGTTTTAAGCCTTGAAATGACTTCTCACCTGCATACCTCAAATGGCAGGGCTGTGTTATAATCTGCCCTTAGGAAAAGCTATGTTTTGTCATCTTCATGTCCACACCGAATTCAGCCTGCTGGACGGCATGTGCCGTATTTCCCAGCTGGTAGCCCGTGCCAAAGAACTTGGCATGGAGGCGCTGGCTATTACCGACCATGGTACTATGCACGGTATTCCCCGTTTTTACAAAGAGGCCAAAGAAGCAGGTATAAAACCGATACTGGGCAGTGAATTCTATTTGGCATATGGTGACCGTACCGCCAAAACAGCGGCAGATAAAAACTATTACCATCTGGTGCTGCTGGCTAAAAATAACAAAGGCTATCACAACCTTATCCAGTTAAGTTCACGTTCACACATAGAGGGTTTTTACTATAAACCCCGGATAGATAAAGAGCTGCTTGAAAAATATTCGGAAGGGCTGGTCTGCCTTTCGGCCTGTCCTTCGGGGGAAGTACCCCGCCTGATATTGGAAAACCGCTTTGACGAAGCCAGAGAGGCCGCTCTTTGGTACAAGAAAACTTTTGAAAACTACTATATAGAAATCCAGCGCCACCCCATGCCGGATTTGGAAAAGATAAACAGCGTCCTTATTCCCATGGCACGGGAGCTTGATATACCTTTGGTGGCTACCAATGATACCCATTATCTGGATAAAGAAGACGCCCCTTATCATGACCTGCTGCTTTGTATAGGCACAAATGCGCTGGTCAGTGACGAAAAACGGATGAAGATGGAGGGTGATTATTTTTACCTGAAATCACCTGAAGAAATGGCGGAAGCCTATCAGGATATACCGGATGCTATTGAAAACACCGCCAAGATAGCCGAAATGTGCAACGTAAGCCTGGATTTCGGGCGTTTGCACCTGCCGGAGATAGATATACCTGCCGGTAAAACCCCGGATGAGTATCTGGCAGACCTGTGTTATGAGGGGCTGCCCAAATTTTATCCTGATGCCAGCCAGGAGATACTTGACCGCCTGAAATATGAGCTGGATGTTATTAAAACCACCGAGTTTGCCAATTACTTTCTGGTTACCTGGGATATTATCCGTTTTGTAAAAGAAAAGGGTTTGTATTACGGCGTCCGCGGCAGCGCCGCTTCGTCTATAGTGCTGTACTGTCTGGGTATTACCGCCCTTGACCCTATTAAATACAAGCTGGTTTTTGAGCGTTTTCTGAATATTGAACGCAAGGAAATGCCTGATATAGACATGGACTTTCAGGATGACCGCCGCGAGGAGGTCATTGAATATGTGGTGGGCAAGTACGGGCGTGACCATGTTTCCCAGATTATTACCTTTGGTACGCTGGGGGCAAAAGCGGCGGTGCGGGATGCGGGGCGGGCGCTTGGCATGGCCTATGCGGATGTTGACAGGGTAGCCAAGGTCATACCCTTCTCCCTTCACATGACCCTGGACAAGGCTATGGAAGAAAGCACCGAACTGAAAGATATGTACAATCAGGATTCGGTTGTCCGTAATCTGGTGGATGCCGCCCGCAAGATAGAGGGGCTTTCCCGCCATGCTTCCACCCATGCCGCCGGGGTGGTTATTTCCAAAGACCCGCTGACAGACCATGTACCCCTGCAGCGCCTGAGCAAGGAAAATAATCTGGGTCTGGTCATGACCCAGTACACCATGGAAGATATTGCCAAGATTGGCTTGCTCAAAATGGATTTTCTGGGGCTGGTCAACCTGAATATACTTGGCAAGGCCTGTGCGGTTATTAAAGAATACACCGGGCAGGATATTGACCCCCTGGCCATACCCCTTGACGATGTAAAAACCTTTGAGCTGCTGGCGGCCGGCGAAACGGTGGGTGTTTTCCAGCTGGAAGGCACGGGTATGCGCCGCTATATCAAAGAGCTGAAACCGACCGTGTTTTCAGATATTGGCGCTATGGTGGCTTTGTACCGCCCCGGCCCTATGGAACAGATACCCCGTTTTATCAAATCAAAACACGGGCTTGAGCCTATCACCTACCCCCACCCCGCCCTTGAACCCATACTGGAAGAAACTTACGGTGTTATTGTTTACCAGGAGCAGGTGCTGTTTATAGCCCAGACCTTCTCCGGCTATACCCTGGGACAGGCGGATATACTCCGCAAGGCCATGGGCAAGAAGATTGCGGCCGTTATGCAGAAACAGAAAGCCAATTTTATTGACGGGGCTTTGAAAAACGGCTATACCCCTGAAATAGCCGAAGAGGTGTTTGCTCTGGTTGAGCCCTTTGCCGGTTATGCCTTTAACAAGGCTCATGCCACCAGCTATGCCCTTATTGCCTACCAGACAGCTTACTTAAAAGCCAACTATCCGGTGGAATACATAACCGCCTATCTCCAGGCATTTTGTGATGTGACTGAAAAAGTGGTAACTGCCGTTACCGAAGCCCGCCATATGGGGATAGAGGTGCTGCCGCCGGATATCAACCGCAGCGGGGTTAATTTTGAAATAGAGCAAAACGAAGACGGGGTTAAGAAAATCCGCTTCGGGCTGGCGGCGGTCAAGAATGTGGGGGTGGCGGCGGTGGAACCGATTGTGGCAGAGAGAAAAGCCAACGGGGAGTATCTGTCTGTTGAAGATTTATGCCGCCGGGCGGAAGGGTCATCACTTAACAAACGGGTAATGGAAAGCCTGGTCAAAGCCGGGGCACTGGACAGCCTGGGTGACCGGGGGACTCTCCTTTTCAATCTGCCGAATATACTTTCCCTGGCTCAGCGGGAACAGAAGCTGAAAGATTCAAACCAGACTACCATGTTTGACCTTTTCGGTCAGCAGTCACCCATGCCCATGCCCAGTCTGGAGATGGCGGAATCCCCGGTTACCACCCGTGAAAAGCTCCAGTGGGAAAAAGAGCTGGTAGGCATATTTATATCTGAACACCCTTTCACCCCGTATGCCAGTGCGGCTCAGGAGGTAACTACCGCCCTGTGCGGCCAGATAGATGAGGAACTGGATAACCAGCCGGTAACGGTGGCCGGTATGGTGGCTTCGGTGCGGGTTTCGGCTACCCGCGAAGGCAAACCGTTTGTAATGGCGGAAATAGAAGATTTGGTGGGGCGGGTGGAAGTAGCCGCCTGGCCTAAAGTATATGCCGCAACTAAAGCCCTCTGGGAGGAGGGGAATATTCTATTAGTGGAAGGTAAAGCTGTGGTTCGTGGAGACAGGGTATCAATTCATGCGGAAAAAGTAAGCCGGTATCAGCCGGAAACAGATAAAAAAGCGGCTCCGGTATTTATAAACGCTCCCCAGCCGAAGGCGGAAGACAAAGAGCCCCCGGCTCCCCAGCTGCAGCGGCTGGTGGTATGTATCCAGCAGACCGAAAATGAGGGCCGGGATATTGACTGCTTGAACGAAGTAGTTGAAATACTGAAGCAATACCCCGGTGAAACTGAGGTAAGGCTGTGCGTGGTAAATCACGAACGGGTTTTCATATTGAAAATGCCGGATATCTGGGTATACTATTGTCCGGAGCTTAAAAGCAAGCTTGCCGCCCTGGTGGGCAGTGCCAATGTGAGGCTGGAGAATAATGCCCCAAGCGGATAAACTGGAACTGGCCGGGGTAGCCCCCAACCAGATAGTGGCGGAAATGTGGCAGGGTTTTCTGGAGGGGGAGGGTATTCCCTCCACTCTGGGAGCGAAGCAGGTGTTTCCGTATCTGGGTATAACTTTGCTGCCGGTCAGTCTATATGTTTTGAAAGAGCACCTTACTCAGGCCAAAGAGATATTGGCGGATTTGCAAGTGCAGAATGAAGAGCCGGATGAACCCGCCCAAGAAGACTGAGGATACCCCATCTGTTTCAACCGCTAATCCGAACGCCGGGCATCGCCAGCGTCTGCGTGAGCGTTTCCTTAAGGCCGGTCTGGACGGGCTGAATGATTATGAAGTGGTAGATCTGCTGCTTACCTTAGGGACTCCCCGCCGTGATTGCAAGCAAGCGGCCAAAGAGGCCATAAAACACTTCGGCAGCCTTAGGGCGGTGCTGGAAGCCTCCCCTGCCGAACTTTCAAGCATAAAGGGAATAGGCGAGGTCAACTCCATGGCCCTTACCCTTATCAGGGAAGTATCCCGGCGCTACCTTAAGGACGGGATTATGGAAAAACCGGTCTGCAATACCGCCCAGCAGGTGTTTGATTACCTGTATTGCGCCATGCGGGGTCTGAAAAAAGAGGTTTTCAAGGTAATATATCTGGACAGCCAGCACCGGGTGCTGGAGGTGGCAGACCTTTTTAGCGGAACAGTGGCCAGCGGTTGTGTTATCCCCCGGGAGGTGATTGGGGCGGCTATTTCCCAAAATGCCTCCGCCCTTATTTTTGTTCATAACCACCCTTCCGGTAAGACCGAGCCTTCGCAGGCAGATAAAGACCTGACCCGTGAGCTGGTGTATGCCGCCATGGTGATGAAAATACGGGCTTTAGACCATATTATTATCGGGGATAACTGCTATTTCAGTTTTGCGGCTGCCGGTCTTATGGGAGAGTATGAAACAGGTTTTTTAAATTTGAAACTGAAACATGTTTCCGAAGCAAAACGTCATATATACCGGGCAGAACTGTTCGGGGGAAACCCGGAGTAAACCCAGGCTTAAGGGGTGGAAAATGAAGAAATCTGCTGTTTTGATACTTAGTCTGGTCTGCACTTTCAGTCTGGCTTTTTCCGGCTGCAGTCCGGAGGTCAAAACTTATACAGATGCGGATACTCTGATTGAATGCCGGGCTGGGGATGAGTTTATAGTGGCTTTGCCGGCTAACCCCACTACTGGTTATAGCTGGGAATTTCAGTCTGCCAGCTCCAAAGTATATCTGGTTGAAAAAACCTATACGCCGGATGATGCGGGCAATACTGCAGTTGGCGGCGGCGGAACCGAATATTTCCGTCTGAGGGCCTTGGATACAGATGAGACCGAGCTTTGGTTTTATTATTCCCGCCCGTGGGATTCCGTACCGGCTGATACGCTGGTTATCAACCTGAAGGTTTCCTAGTCTCCAGGGTAAGCAGCCAGCATTTTATATTGGTGCCCCCGTTAAAACCGCCTGTTTTGCCGTTTGCGGCAATCACCCTGTGGCAGGGTATCAGTATAGGTACGGGGTTTTTATGGAGAGCCTGCCCTACCGCTCTGGCGGCTTTGGGGCGGCCTATCCGGCGGGCTATCTGACCGTAACTGGCAGTTTGACCGTAGGGTATAAGGGCGCAGGTCTTAAAAACCTGTGATTCAAACGGGGTGTACCCGCTAAGGTCAAGGCTGAACGGGAAATCAGTGCTGTTTCCCTGAAAATAGCTTTCAAGTTTCGTTGCTAGGGGGTGGAAAAGGCTGTCGGTACGGATAGTCTCCGCCGGCGGGTTCAGCTCTGCCAGTGCTTCGGTTTGACCGGGCTGGGGCAGGGTAAGGCGGCAGATTCCCTGTGCAGATGCCATTACCCCAACCCAACCCGGTTGGATTTCAAGAATACCCCAGCTTATACCGGCGGCAGCCTTAACCCTGCTGGAGACGGGTTTTGGGCCGTTTGGTGTAACTCTACTCAAAAGCGGTTATCCACCCCTGATTTTTGAGCCTGCGGTCTCCTGGGTATGTTGAGGAGGAAGGCCGGACATCAAAAACTACTCCGGTACGGGTTCAACCAGCTCAAACTTGCCGTCAGCAAAGCGGCGGAGCAGGTTTACCCGTTTGGTGTCCGGGCCTAAAAAGAGCAGGTATTCTTCACCTGATAGGTTCATCTGGTTGACCGCTTCTTCTACGGTCATGGGTTTGGCCTCTTGTTTGCGTCTTCGGATTAGAGGCTCTTTGGAAGATGAAAATGTATCCGGCTGACTGAGGCGTATACTTTCACGATTGCGTGCTTTTACTTCCATCTTGCCTTTGGCATGGTCAATCTGCTGGTTAAGCACCTCTACCGCCCGGTCAGCGGCGGTCAGCAGGTTTTCTGCCCGTTCTTCAGCGTAAAGTACGTCTGTACCGGTATTGAGCGTGGCTTTAAGGATAAAATGGTCTGCCTGTGAGCGGGTTTGTTCCTCGTCAAGCTCTATCCTGAATTCGGAAATCTGGGGCAGTATCCGGGTTATCCGTCCCATTTTGCGTTGGATATAACTGCGGGTGCGGTTGTCCAGACGGCAATTCTTGGTGGTAATCTGAATCTCCATACTCTACACTCCTCTATCTTTCTCTGGCTATGGTCAGTCCCCATACGCTGAGGGCACCAGCCTCTTTAAGAGTGGCGGCGCAGGCATTCAGGGTAGCGCCTGTGGTTGCTACATCATCTATTATAATCACCCTGGGGGCGGTTGTCGTGGGGTATTTGAAAATAAATGCATTTTTGACATTTTCCAGACGCTCAGCACGGCTTTTGGTACGTGCCTGCGGGGCAGATGACAGTGAACGTTCCAGCCAGTGTTCATCCAGTTTCAAACCTGTTCTGCGGCAGAGTTCCCTTGCCAGCAGCAGGGACTGGTTGTAGCCGCGGTATTTCAAGCGGCTGGGGTGGAGGGGTACGGGTACAACAATATCAGCCGGAATGGGGTTTTGTTTCAGGTAGTCTGCCAGAAAATCCCCCAGCAAGGGGGCAACCGAACGCAGGTTGTGGTATTTAAGGGCATATATAGCTTGGGCAATGCCGCCTTCAAAGTTGAAAACCGAACGCAGCCCGTCCAGATGGACTTTGCCGGAAAGACACATGGGGCAAACCCCGTCATCTCCGGTATGATGGCCGCAGAGTGAGCAGACCGGCGGAGTAATATAACTCAGGCTGCCACTGCATCTGGCACAGAACAGCTTGCCTTCTTTGCCGCAGACCAGACACTGCTGGGGAAAGACTAAGTCAAGAAGGGTATCCTTGAGGGATTGATGCCAAAGTTTCATCTGTTTGCCCCCCGGCAGATTGAGCTGGCGTTTCCCGGCCTAGTGCTGGCGGTTGTTGCCGTTTATGATGGGTTCGTTTATATATATATCCCCGTTGCGGATTTTAAGGTTGAAGCCGCAGTTGGGGTTGGAACAGACCCAGGCTTTGTAATGGATGGACGCACCCTGGCTGCCAAAGTCTGACAGGGGTAGCAAATCACCCTGATTGCATTTTAAACATTTCGGAAAACCTGTATTCTCCACGAAGCTACCTCCCGGCTGAGACCTTGTTTTAAGTTGATTGAGTATACTCCAAGAGGCTTATCCTGACAAGACTAGGCGAGGCTGATTTGGGCCAGTCTGGTGTATACCGGCCCGGCGGCTAAAAGCTGGCTTTGGAAAAGACAGATATGTGAGGCTTTGAAACTGGTTTTAGGAAAGGGGGGTGCGGTTTTAAGTGATTCGGCGGCGGTTTGCAGGTCACTTTTTGCAGCCACCTCCTTAAGACGCCCCAGGGTTAGGTGGGGAGCAAAATCCCGTTTTTCTGCCGGAAAACCCAGCCCTGAAATATTTTTTTCAACCTCCGCAAAGAGGGTATTTAGTTTTTCTATCTCACCATGCAGCCCCAGCCAGATTACCTTGGGGCTTGAAAGTGAGGGGAAAGTCCCTATGCGGGTGGTGGATAGGGTAAAGGCGTGGCAGACCTGTGCGGCTTCCTCCAGCCCCTTTATGATATTGGGTATTTGGCTTAAAGGGGTATCCCCCAGGAATTTGATAGTCAGATGCATTGATTCGGGGTTTACCCATTTGACAGCTTGTGAGGGTATGGGTAATGCATCCCGGAGACCGGCGAGTCTGGTTTTTAGCTCCGGCGGCAGTTCTATAGCAATAAAGGTGCGGATAAGTCCTTCGGTCAAGATTGGTCTTTCCCTTCGCCCAGCCAGTTCAGGGCGTTTTGCTGCATTACCTTTGCCAATATATCCGGCTCAAGACAGCCTTGTGCCAGATGTTTCAAGGTGCGTTCATAAGCCATCAGGGGGTAATCACTGCCGAAAAGGAGTTTATTTTCCCCGCTCAGGGTTATCACCTGACGGTAAATCTCCGGTTTGTACAGGAAAGGGGCGGCGGCGGTGTCATAGGCGGTATTGGCCAGCGCTTTTTCAGCTTCGGGCATAAGGTGGTAAAAGGGCATGCCCCCGCCCAGATGGGCAAGTACCAACTTAAGCTCAGGGTAGCGGGCAACAAAGGGGTAAAACTTTTCCGGAGTGGTATTGCCCTTGCCGGAGTAGATATGCCCCAGCGGCTCTGAAGCGTGAAAAAGGCAGATCAGGCTGTTTTCGGATATCCGGTCAAACAGAGGTTGATAGGCAGGGGAAGCCAGTCTTTCCGGCTCTTCGGTGCGGAGTTCACCCAAACCCTTTACTCCCAGCTCAAGGCAGCGCTCCAGTTCCTTAAGGCTGGCCGCCGGGTCTGAAACAGGTAAAGCGCAGAACGGGATAAGCCTTTTGGGATAGCGGCGGGCAGAATCCAGCAGGTAGTTATTGGTAAGTGCGCACAGCTCGGCTGAATCCCAGCTGATATTAAGGGTTACCGCCTGGCTTATGCCGGCTTCGTCCATTGCCGTTAACAGTTCCTCTGCGGTAATCATTTTGGCTTTGGGATTTGAATACAGCATTCCCAGGCAGCTATCCCGGCAGGCGTAGTCCTGCCGGGCTGCAATGATTTCGGGCGGGAAAATATGGGTATGAAAATCTATTATCATAAGGGTTGGATTTTTATTCCTTTTCAGCGGTTTCTTTTTCTTCGGCAGCGGCAGCCGGTTTTTCTTCGGGTTCTTCAGGCAGGCTGGCTGTTACCGGGGTTTCAACCTTAAGGTGGATTTCGCTTACTTTGGCCACCAGAAGGTCAGGCTCGTTCAGTATGCGGGCATTGCCGGGCAGAACGATATCTTTTATGTAAAGGTCTTTTTCCGGACTGTCAAACTGGGATAGCTCAATATGTATTTCCGGCGGAAGGTCATCCGGCAGGGCTTCAACCGTAAGGTGGGTAAAGGGGGCGGTCAGTTTGTGGCCTTTTTCTTTGAGAAGGGGTGACTCCCCGCTGAAATGGATGGGGATTTCCGCTGTTACTTTCTCTTTCAGGTTTATCTGGTAAAAATCTACGTGCTGGAGATAGCCTTTTACCGGGTGGCGCTGTATTTCACGTATAAATGCCTTGCGGGTCTTTTTGTCCGTATCCAGTTTTAGGCTTACCAGGTGGGAACTGCCCGCCCGGCTGATGGTAGACTCAAGTTCCTGGGTGTTTGCCTGAAGTGCCAGTGATTTCAGGCCGTGACCGAAGATGTGGACCGGGGTTATTCCCTGAGCCCTCAGGAATTTGTTTTTGTTGCCGAAAACCTGCCGGGGATTAAGTGCCAGGCTGATACCAGTCATTTTGTGCCTCCTTCAAATCAGATAAAATTTTTTACCTGTTATGCTGAGAAAATCCGGGTATCTCTCTGATTATTCCTTTGTCAATGGCTCCTTGGATAAACTTCAAATTATTTCTGAAGCTGGTTATTAACTTCCCCTTGACATGGCATCTGGACTGTCAAGCGCTGTCCAGGGGTTAGACAAGTCCCCATTCATGGTAAGCCTGCTGGATTACGGCCAGATATTCGGCGGAGGGTTTACCCTCGTCATCAGAGCGGCGGCGGGTATGGGTAAAGGCTTCCAGCAGATTGCCGTCATCGTCATGGACATTTACTTTTATTCGTTCGCTGTTAGCCGGATACTCTTCATGGGCGTCCAGTTTGCGCAGTCCCGATTCGCTGATTTCATAAAGCCCGCCTTTGGCTCTGTCACCGCGGGAAGGTTTGATGCTGGCCAGTGCCCCGTGCCATTTGCGTGAATAGCCCAGGAAAACCAGCTTGTAGTTAGCCAGAGAGGCACTCTGTTTGGGGGCAGCGTCCGGGCAGATTTCCTTCATTTGTTTGCGGCTGAGGGTCTGTCCGTAGGCGAAATACAGCATGTCACTCTCCTGTCTGTTACTTAGATTATATCATTATAGCTGTTTGGTAAAGGGCTTTAAATGGGTGTTGTGGATGATATAGCGGGGGATATTTGGCCGTTAGTGTCCCTGTCCTGCTTTGCGTCAATTTGACTTATTGACTGATTCCGTTTATATTTGGGCAAAATGCGGGTTTGTCTGGAGAGGCCATGAAGGCTGCTGAAGAACCAATCTTGATAGAGGTGCTGACCCGTCTTAACGAATACGGGCCTGATGACCTTTTTGTCTGTTGTGCCAGTTTTGAAGAACGGTGTGTTACCTCTGTCCAGCGGATGAGCCCGAATTTCCGGGCGCGCTATTCCATTATTTTTGTGATTGAAGAACCCCGCCATGAAGAACTGGTGGAAGTAAACCTGGCCAAGATACAGGCTATTCTCTCCCGCAAAACGGCGGAGGGTTTGTTTGTTATCCGCTGCCAGCGCGAAGACCCGGTTGACGGTATCGGTCAGTTAAAGAGTATCTGGCACAGGTGCAAACCCAAAGATTCCGAAGAGCCGTTTATAACGGTGGATATATCAGGTTTTACCAAGGTCTACCTGCTGGGGCTGATGCATTACCTGGTGGCTGAGGCTAATCTGGGACTGCCCCGCATGATTCATACCACCCAGTCTTATTCCCCCACCCGCCTGACTCAGGGTGTACAGCAGATAAGCACGGTTACCAATTACTTCGGGAATATATCTCTGGAAAAAGACAATGTTCTGGTGCTGTTCCTGGGTTTTGAACCTGAACGGGCGCTTTCGGTCTGGAAGCAGTTTAATCCCACCCGGACCATTGCCCTGATAACCGCCCCCCGTGACAGCAACCTGGAATACCTGAAATACGCCGAAAAAAATAACGAGTACCTGCTTTCCCAGCCATCGGTAGAGGTGCGGCAGGCTCCGGCGGATAATCCCTGGGCAGTCCGCAATATACTTGAGTCTATTTATGATGAAGTCAAGACCACCTATAACATGGTGATAGGACCGTTCGGCACTAAGCCCCAGGTGGTGGGCGTTTTCCTGTTCTGGCTGGAACACCCCAAGGTTCAGATAGTCTATTCATTCCCTCAGGAATATACCAAGTCATATCTTAACCGCCGTCCCGGTCAAACCTACCTGCTGCCTTTGTCTCTAAGCTCCAAGTAGCCTGTTCAGAGGCGTTTTTTAAGGGCTGTATATCCGGCTTTCATTACCCGGTTGTGATTCCAGATAAATAGCGGCTTAAAGACAAAACCCAGAAAATTCATCAGCCTGCCGGTGGTGCTTACTTCCCAGATATAGGTGCTGATAGTATTGCCATTGTCAGCGGTAAGTGTCCAGACCCCCTGTCCCGTCAAATCCCCCCGGCTTTGCATCACTATTTCACCGAAGGGTACAGCTTTGGTTATTTCCAGCTCAAAGTTCAGGTCTCCGGTTAGCCCCTTTACTGCTGTCTGTATGCGGCAGCCCTGCAGCATTTCCTGTTCTTTAGACAGTATTTCAAACCGCTTTACCCCCGGCCACCATTCGGGCATACTGCGGGCATCTTTAATCAGCTCCCAGACCTTTTGGGGCGGGGCATCAAAGTGCCAGACAGTTTTAAACAGATATTTTATCAAAATAAATCCTTGCCTGTGATAAATTATTATAAACCTGACGGCAAAGGTGGCAACAGGTGTTGACAGAATATACCTTGAGGACATAGCATTCTGGGGTAGGAGTGTAATAAATGCATGAGTGAGTTCTGGAATGATATTCTGCTGACCTTTGTGCCGCTGTTTATAGTGGTGGATGCGGTGGGTAATCTGCCTTTTGTAATATCCATTACTGACCAAATTCCCGCCGGAGAACGCAAAAAAGTAGTCAACCTTTCAGTTATCACCGCCTCCCTGCTGGGGTTAGTGTTTCTTTTTATGGGCAAACTGATACTGGACCTGATGGGAATATCCGTAGGGGCGTTTGCCATTGCCGGCGGTATTATCCTGCTGCTTTTTGCCATACGCTATATGACCAGCGGGCACATGGTGGAGGTTATCAAGGAGGAGATGGTGGCGGTTGTGCCCATAGGTACTCCCCTTACCATGGGGCCGGCCACTATTACCACCCTGATTTTGCTGGTAAACCAATTTCCCGTGTATATAGTACTAATTTCCTTTGGCCTGAATATGCTGGCAACCTGGCTTATTTTCAAGTCTAACGAATGGTTTATTCACTACATGGGGCAGGGCGGTCTCAAAGCTATGTCACGCATCTTCAGCCTGTTTCTGGCGGCTATTGCAATCAGCATGATTATCAAGGGTTTGCGTCTTGAGGAGATACTTGGGGCGGTTGGCGGGGGGAGCTAAACTAAAATATAGCTAAAAAATGTTGGCTAAAGGCTTGACATTGCGTTCAGAGTGTTTTATCGTTTATACAAATCTAATAGGAGGTAAGCTATGCAGGGTTATTGTATGAAATGCCGCGCTAAGAAGGAAATGAAAAATACCAAGCAGATCACCATGAAGAACGGCCGTCCCGCTACTCAGGGTGTTTGCCCCGATTGCGGCACCAAAATGTTCAAAATCGGCAAAGCATAGGTTTTTTTATCTGTTTGTTGAAATAGCCGGGGATGTGAATCATGCCCGGCTTTTCCATTTTGGGGGCATACCGCCCGATGAGCCATATTTGCCTGCCGTGCAGCTTCGGAATAAAGCCCGCTGACCCCTTGACAAAACTTGTGCCTTTGACTACACTTGTCAAGCCATGACTAAAGAAGGTATGACGATTGCCCAAGCCGCTGATTTACTGGGTGTTTCCACCCGTACCATTCGGCGTTATATCAAGTCCGGCAAGATACAGGCGGAGCTTGTTCCCGGCTCTTTCGGTGAGGAATACCGCATTTATGAAATCCCCTCTGACCTGAAGAAGGAAGATGAGGAAGACCTGTCCCTGCAGACTATCCAGACACCGGTCCAGTTTATGGACGTGGTGCGTGAATTGCATGAGAAAAATCTGGCTTTAGCCGCCCAGCTGGGGGCGGCCACCGAAAAGATTAAGCAGATGGAGAGTCAGCTGAAAATGCTGAATGCACCGGGTGATAACACTCCTGACAAAGCACCTAAAAAAGGCTGGTTTGAACGGCTCTGGCAGAAACTGGGCTGGACAGAAAAGGCCTGAGTTTCTAAGGGTAAGCATGTAAAGTATCCGGGATGAGCCCCGGATTTTTTATGCCGTTTAAAGGCGGTTTTTGCGGCTGCGGATAAAATGGGTCAGCCCCACTACTACCGGCAGGCCGATACTGTAAGCGACCACTCCGCCGGGCAGTCCGTAAAGTATAACCGCCAGCCACAGAAGCCCGAACATAACTGCCGAAGCCGCAATAACGCTGGAAGTAAACAGCAGTACCAGCAAGCCCAGACCACCCATAATAAGCATGGGCTGGGTGGCGATTAGCAGCATTACCCCTATGGCAGTTGCCTCACCCCGCCCTCCCCTGAATCCCAGCCAGACAGGCCAGTTATGCCCCAGAACTGCAGCCAAGCCGCAGAACATCACCCAGCCGGGGCTGAGACCAGCCGCCAGAGCCAGTGTAATGGCCAGAGAGCCTTTGGCAAGGTCAAAAACGAAGACTGCTAAACCCCAGCCGCGGCCAAGGCAGCGGTAGGCATTCTGGGCGCCCATGTTATGGTCACCCATCAGGCGGATATCTCGGTCTGTGCTCAGGTATCCGGCCAGATAGGCGGACGGGAATGTGCCCAGCAGGTAGCTTAGCAGGACAAAGAGTAAAGGCATATTGCAGCCTCAAAGTGGTGCCGGGGGTGGGGGTCGAACCCACAAGGATTGCTCCGGCGGATTTTAAGTCCGCTGCGTCTGCCGATTCCGCCACCCCGGCTAATTAGTAACGCCATTTTAGCGTCTTACGGTGCTTCTTTCAAGGAAAAACGCTATACTGGAATAATGAAGATAAAAAATATATTTGAAGCTCCGGGTTTTTTGAAACATGTTTTGGCTTTGGGTATTCTGTTTGGCGGGGGGATTGCCGGGGCGCTCATATTCAGCACTCTGGCAGTAGTTGCCATCGGCTCTGATTCAGCCGGTTTTGCCGCTTTGGGCGGGGCTGTACTGGGCATAATTCTGGGTTACCCTTTGGGGCTTAGCATGGCTATGATCTGGCTGCGTTTCCGGACTCCTTATGCGGGTTCTGCCGGACTGGGGGTGTTAGGGGCTGTTCTGGGGGTATTGCTTACTATCGGCCTGGCCGAAGTTACCCATCTTAACCAGAACTCCGACCTGCTGTTTATGTCATTTTTCATAGCAGTGCCCTTGCTGGCGTTTCTGGGGTATCGCTTAAAGTTCATCTGGAGGGTTGTCAGCGGCAAAAACATTTAAATAACTGCATTTCACCGGCTTTATAAAATTTATGCCCGTGTTTGCTTCGGATTGCAGTCCGGCGGCACGGGTTTTTTTATGCCGAAATACGCATTAGACAGCAGGTATTTCCGGTATCAGCCTTGCGAAAGCAAAAGATAAGACGGTCAATGCTGAGTTTGAAAAGGCTGGAAAGCAAAATGAAAATTATGGGAAGTTGATGGGGATTGAAAGTATCTGGAGGCGACGAGCGGATTCGAACCGCTGAATAGGGGTTTTGCAGACCCCTGCCTTGCCACTTGGCTACGTCGCCCAGCCAAAGATTAGATTTTACGCCAGATAAGTGATTTTGGAGCGGAAGACGAGATTCGAACTCGCGACCTCCTCCTTGGCAAGGAGGCATTCTACCGCTGAACTACTTCCGCCCCTATAACTTATTGGTGCCGAGAGGGAGATTTGAACTCCCACGAGCTCATCACTCACTAGCCCCTCAAGCTAGCGTGTCTGCCATTCCACCATCTCGGCCAATATGGCAGGAGTGGAAGGATTCGAACCCTCGACCGGCGGTTTTGGAGACCGCTGCTCTACCGGACTGAGCTACACTCCTAAATCGTAAAAATCTAGAGAAGTATCTTACTACTAAACTGCCCCCTAAGTCAACTCCGCCTGAGGGCAGTTCAGCTTTCGTCCGGCATCGCTTTTCAAAGAGTTTTCAGGCAGATTTTGCGCTCTGGCGGGCGATGGTAGTTCCCACAAACAGGGCTATCAGCCCCATAATGCTGAGGGCACAGCCCCCGAATATTCCGGCTGCTTTCATGTAACCGCCCACCTGGACAAGCAGCGGGCTGAACAGGCTTTTCAAGGTGGTAAGCAGGGGTATAACCTGGGCGGAATAGTCATCCGGGTTTATGCCCTGAAAGTACGAGCCGATAAAATTGCCCCACTCCGGTATGGATATAAATACCAGTACTGCTCCCGTAAGTATAAGACAGCCAAGTGCCATAATGCCGAATCCATGTTTGCGTTCCAGTTTCATTCTATTCTCCTATTCTTTTTGGGGGGACTTTATGCCGGAAAGCTGGCTGGCTATCATTTGGGGGATAAAACCTTCAGGGCTGGTAAATCCCTCTCCGTAAGCTTCCCGGGTCAGGTAAAGCATAACTACCGCTGACATCAGTGTACGGGCGGTGACGTCCAGACGGTGTTCTTTTAAAACCCCTTGCTTGACGCCCTGGTCAAGGAGGGAGATGAGCGAAGTTACCCCCTGGCGTATCATGCTGAACCAGACCTAGCTGACGGCCGGATTGCTGGTTCCTTCCCGCAGAAAGATAGCCACCAGCTCTTTTTTTGATTCCAGCAGGCGGTAAAACTGAAGACAGAGCTGGCTGAGGACAGATTCGATACTCTGTTTGCCCTGTTTGGCTATTATGTTTTTTAACAGGGGCAGGAAACTGTGTTCGGCTATTACCGCCTCCATCAGGGCTTTTTTGTTGGAGAAGTAATGGTAAAGCAGCTCCAGAGATGTTCCGGCTGCTTCGGATATCTGGCTGATAGTTGCCCCCTGATAGCCTTGTTCAGCGAATACCTTTAGGGCAGCGTCCAGTATTTCCTGGCGGCGTTTTTCAGCCTGTATTCTGCGGGTTTCCGGTTTAGCTGTTTCGGGCATGGGCGTTTCCTTTAAAGTTCATTGAATATTCATTCAATATATACTAATTATAGTTTAAAAGCGGGCATTGTCAATACATCCTGAAAGATATTTCGGGGTTGGGGAAAATAAAAAAGGCCGGGCAGAATAACTGTCCAGCCTGTGTCAATGCTTGGGGTGTTAGTTCAGCAGATGCGCGGCAGCAGCTCTCCGCTTTGCATATCCAGTATGCGGAGCGCCCCCAGCGGGGTGCGTATGCTTACCCGCCCGGGGTTTGGGGAGATTACCCGCCCGATAATGGCGCTGTCTTTCCCGTAAGGGTGAGCTTTCATGGCAGAGAGTACGGCCGGGGCATCTTTTTCCGGCATTATAGCTATAATTTTCCCCTCGTTGGCTACATACAGGGGGTCAAGGCCGAGTGCCTCACAGGCACCGCCCACTGCCGGCTTGACGGGTATAGACTCCTCGTTAAGTTCTATGCCCACCTGTGACTGCCCGGCTATTTCGTTAAGGGTGGTTGCCAGCCCGCCTCTGGTGGGGTCACGCATGACGTGTATCCGGGGGCAGACTTTGAGCATATCGGTGATAAGCCCGTTCAAGGGGGCGCAGTCACTTTCAACGGCTGTTTTAAAGTTAAGCCCTTCCCTCTGGGCCATAATGGCTATGCCGTGGTCACCCATAGTGCCGGATACAATTACCGCATCATCCGGACGTGCGTTTGCACCGGATATGTCCAGCCCTTCGGGTATGAAGCCTACCCCGGCGGTATTTATAAATATCTTGTCGGCTTTGCCGGTATTGACCACTTTGGTGTCTCCGGTGACTATTTCCACCCCGGCTTCTTTAGCGGCAGCGGCGATAGACTTTATTATTTCTTCCAGAGCGGATATGTCCAGGCCTTCTTCAATGATAAAAGCCAGGCTGAGGTATTTGGGTATAGCCCCCATAACAGACAGGTCATTGACTGTGCCGCAGACTGCCAGCTTGCCTATATTGCCGCCGGGAAAGAAAATGGGGTTTACTACGTAACTGTCGGTAGTAAAAGCCGTTTTCCCTTTGGACTCAAAAACAGCCGCATCATCCAGCTTGTTTAGGAGCGGGTTGGACAGAGACTGGACAAGGTGCTTTGTGATAAGGTCATGGGTTAAGCGCCCGCCCGAACCGTGGGCCAGCAGGATTTTGGTTTTATCCAAGTTTGCCTCCGTAGTGGTAATAGGCGGCGCAGGTGCCCTCGGAAGAGACCATGCACGGCCCGACCGGGTTTTCCGGGGTGCAGACCTTTGAAAAAAGCTTGCATTCCAGAGGTGTCCGGGTGCCTTTGATAATTTCACCGCACAGACAGCCGGGTGTTTCGCGGCTGGGCTCGGAAAGTTTTATCTCAAAGTTTTTTTCGGCATCAAAAGCGGCAAATTCAGGCCGCAGGCAGAGGCCGCTTTGGGGTAAAATACCTATCCCCCGCCAGTTGGCCGGGCAGATATCAAATACTTCATCCATAATCTTAAGGGCGGCAGTATTGCCTTCAGGTTTGACTGCCCGTGAATAGCTGACGTCCAGACGGGGAGTTGCGTCTTCCACCTGGTCTACCAGAGACTTAACACAGTAGAGTATGTCCAGGCTTTCAAAGCCTGACACGGCACAAGCCAGATGGTATTCCTCTGGAATAAATTCCCAGGCATTGCTGCCGGTAATAGAAGAAACATGGCCGGGGCAGATTATGCCCGAAAGGCGGGTTTCACCTGCATCCAGTATCGCCCGCATAACGGGAGGGGTTATTTTGTGAATTGACATTACATAATAATTAGCAAGCCCCTGATTACGAGCCTGTATTACCGAAGCGGCAATGGTGGGGGCGGTGGTTTCAAAACCTATACCCACAAAGATAACCTTTTTCAAGGGGTTCTGGCGGGCTATCTCCAGTGCGTCCATGGTAGAGTAGACAATACGTACGTCCGCCCCTTCCGCCCGCACTTCCAGCAGGCTTTGGCGGCTGGAGGGAACCCTTAGCAGGTCTCCGAATGAGCAGATTATAACCCCTGGCAGCCTGGACAGGGCTATGACTTTGTCCAGGTCGGCGGTAGAGGTTACACAAACAGGGCAGCCCGGCCCTGACAGCATTTCAATATGGGGCGGCAGCAGCTGGCGGATGCCGTAGCGGAAAATGGCTACGGTATGCCCGCCGCAAAACTCCATAAAGCGGGCAGGCTTGGTGGAACGTTTGTTTATATATTCCAGCAGGGTGCGTCCTGACTGGCTGCTGCGGAATTCCTCTATGAAATTCACTCTTTACAGCATCTCCATCTGCTTGAATATAGACAGGGTTTCCAAAGCGTCTTTTTCGTCTATTACCTGTATGGCATAGCCGGTGTGAAGCAGTACGTAATCACCCGCTTTGGCTTCGGGGGTGAGCATCAGGCTGGCTTTATAGGTAGTCCCGTTCAGGTCTACCTCCGCTACCCCGTCTTCAACTGATATTATTTTGGCAGGTACGGCAAGGCACATTATATTCCTCCTTGGCTGGTGGCTATTACCGCCTGACCCAGTGATATGCAGCCGTCATTAGAGGGGATTTCTTTATGGGTAATCACTTCAAATCCCTCTGCTTCCAGCTTTTTTATCACCTGGCGGAAAACCCGCCTGTTCTGGAAAACCCCGCCTGAAAGGGCTACTTTGGTAAGGCCGCTTCGGGCTGAAAGCCTTAGGCAGGTGTCCAGAACTATCTGGCTGACAGTATTGTGAAATTTTACCGATATATAAGCGGCTGTTTTGCCTGATGAAAGGTCTGAAAGGACGCCTTGGATTATGCCCTTCAGCCGTATCAGGTAAATGCCCTTGTCTAAGTCTAACTCAAAGGGGTAGCACTGGGCAAATTCGGTATCCCCGGCTTCGGTTTCCAACTCTATGGCCGGCTGGGAATCATAGTTTGCCACTTGGCAGATTCCGCACAGGGCGGCAACTGCATCAAACAGCCTGCCCGCACTGGAAGTAAGGGGTGAGTTCAGTTTCCGCTCAAGCTGGGTTTTTATGATATCCAGTTCTTCCGGTTCTATATTTTTAAAAAAGTTCAAACCCTCTTCCCCCAGCAGGGTGTAGACATATGACACGGCTGTGCGGTAGGGTTTTTTAATGGCGGCTTCGCCTCCGGGGAGAGGCAGGTATTCCAGATGGGCTTGGCGGCTAAAACCCTGTTTTATGCCCCCGCAGAAAAATTCCCCGCCCCAGATATGCCCGTCCAGCCCGTAGCCGGTGCCGTCCAGAGCCACCCCGATAACCTCTTCGTCACAGTTGTTTTCCGCCAGACAGGAGGCAATATGGGCATGGTGGTGCTGGACTTTGACCAGAGGTATGTCAAGGCTGGCTGAGCGTGCCTCAGCCAGAGCGGTGGTAATATAACCGGGGTGGAGGTCTGAAGCTATTATTTGGGGGTTTAAGCGGAATAGCTTCAGGTAAACCGCCAGGGTTTCTTCAAAGCTGTCCAGCGTTTCGGGGTTTTGCATATCCCCTATATGCTGGCTGACAAAAGCATAACCGTCTTTAAGCAGGCAGAAGGTGTTTTTTTCCTGCGGACCAAGCGCCAGTACTTCTTTATCCGTAAAAGAGGTCTGGACAGGGTAGGGGGCATAACCCCTGCCCCGCCTGATTACCCTTTTTGCACCGGCCTCATACATGACCACGCTGTCATCATAACGGGAGTAGATGGGGCGGTTGTGAAGCAGAAAATAATCCGCTATATTGCCCAGCCGTTTCAGGGCTTCGTCATTGTCTTTGGCAATGGGCTCTGCGCTCAGATTGCCGCTGGTCATGATAAGGGGTTTACCCGTTTCCTTTAAAAGCAGGTGGTGGAGAGGGGTGTATGCCAGCATTATGCCCAGATAATTTTGTTTAGGGGCGGTTTCGGGGCATATGGGGCTTTCCCTGTTCCATTTGCAAAGGACAATGGGTGCGGCAGGTGAAATAAGCAGCTTTTCCTCTTCGGCGGATATAAAACAGTGTTTGCGGGCTTCGGCTATATCAGGAAGCATAACCGCAAAGGGTTTGGAAGGGCGGTGTTTACGGCGCCGGAGGGTATTAACCGCCAGCTGATTAGTGGCGTCAGCGGCCAGCAGAAAGCCCCCCAGACCCCGTATGGCTAAAATCCGGCCGTCTTTCAGCAGTTTTGCGGCTTCTGCTATAGCATCGGCACTTTCAAGCTCTTTTCCGGTTTTATCCACCAGCCAGAGGCGGGGGCCGCACACCGGGCAGGCATTGGGCTGGGCATGGAAACGGCGGTCTAAAGGGTTGTCATATTCGGCCTGGCAGACCGGGCACATTTCAAAGTCTTTCATAGTGGTCAGGGGTCTGTCATAGGGTATGTCCTCAATTATGGTAAAACGGGGGCCGCAGTTGGTGCAGTTGGTAAAGGGGTAACGGTAGCGGCGGTTTCGGGGGTCAGATACATCATTTTGGCACTGGGTGCAGGTGGCTATATCCGGTGAAACCAGCTGAAAACGCCCGGAAAGGCTCTGGCTGGGTTTGATGGTAAACCCTTCTTCACCTGTTAAGGGTATTTCAGTCTGTTTAAATGTTTTAATAACTGACTGGGGCGGGCTGAGGCTAATTAGCTCATCTGAAAAGCTGTCCAGCGCTTGTTCAATCCCTTCTGCCTCTATCTCCACTCCGGCAGAAGTATTCCTGACCCAGCCGTTTAAGCCGTGTTTGGCGGCCAGCTGGTAAACAAAGGGGCGGAAGCCCACCCCCTGGACAATCCCGCTGATGGCAAAGGCAAACCGCTTGGTTTGCTTAGGTGCGGGCATCTATTTCCCCTTGAGGAGGTTGCTTTTCAGCCAGGCTGTCCATTCGTCCAGCCCCTGGCCATTCCTTACTGAAAGCTCAATTATTTTTACGTCCGGGTTGAGACCCAGTACTGTTTTGCGGAAGGATTCCATATTAAAATCACTAAGCGGCAGGTAATCCATTTTGGTTATGACTATTACGTCTGTATCCCTGAACATAAAGGGGTATTTGGTGGGTTTGTCATCACCCTCCGGCACGGATGCCAGCACTACCCTTTTGGCTTCGCCCAGCTGAAATCCGGCCGGGCAGACCAGATTGCCCACGTTTTCAATAAAAATAATATCCAGCTTGTCCAGTTCCAGCCCGTCTGCGGCTGAGGCTACCATGTTGGCATCCAGATGGCAGCCCCCGTCTGTATTTATCTGAATAGCCTGCGAACCGGTGGCGGCTATTTTTTCGGCATCTACGCTTGAGGCTATATCACCCTCTATCACACCCACCCGGGCATCATCTCCCAGCAGCTCAATAGTTTTAAGAAGCAAGCTGGTTTTACCGGCGCCGGGTGAAGACATGACATTTATCACCAGTATGCCTTTTCCGGCAAACATATCCTTGTTTCTGGCAGCCAGCTGGTCATTCATGTCGGTAATATTTTTAAGAACTTTGACTTTCATCATCTACCTCAATGCTTTCAATAAAAAATTCGTTGCCGGCTATCACTTCGGCATTCCAGCCCTGACATTTGGGGCAGACCAGTGCATGCTGCCCTGAAGGGAAGGTATGGCCGCACAAACGGCAGCGGAATTCGGCGGGTATGCGCTTAAATTCTAAAAGCGCCCCCTTGGCCATAGTGTCCTGGCTGAGTATATCAAAACACATTTTTACGCTGTCTTCCACCACGCCTGCATATTCGCCTATCACCAGATTTATCCGGCTGATTTTACGGGCTTTGGCTTCTTCAGCCTTGGCTACAATTGTTTTTAGCAGTTCTTCGGTTATGGATAGTTCGTGCATAATTCTTATTTAATTATAAGGCAGACCCGCTTGGGTGTCTAATTCGGGGGGTATTTGACACCTTTTAAGGCTGTGTTTATTATTCAGAAAGAAGCGAGGTGTTTATTTGTATGAATTAAGTGTTTTGCCAAGCGGTTTGCGGGTAATAAGCCACCATATGCCTGCCAGCCGTTCGGTTACCATTTGCGTATATATCGGGGTGGGTTCGCGTTATGAAACAGACTGCGAGGCCGGTGCCAGCCACTTTATAGAACACATGGTATTCAGGGGTAGCAAAAAGTATCCTGATTCCCAGCTTATTTCCAGTGCCATAGAGGGGGTGGGGGGTATTTTGAATGCGGCTACCGACCGTGAGTCTACCCTTTATTATGCCAAAGTGGGCAGTGACAAGTTTGCTCTGGCCCTGGATGTGCTTTCGGATATGCTGGTAACCCCCCTGTTTAACCCCGAAGACCTTGAGAAGGAACGCAAGGTAATCTACGAAGAAATAAGCATGAGCCTGGACAACCCTTCCCACCGGGTAGGGCTGCTGCTTGATGAGATACTCTGGCCGGATCACCCGCTGGGGCGGGATATAGCCGGCAGCCGCCAGAGTGTGGCCGGTCTGGACAGCCAAAAACTGCTTGATTTCATGCACCGCCATTACACCCCTGCCAATATAGTGGTGGCAGTAGCCGGGGATATAAAGCATAAGAACGCCGTTTCGGCCATTTCTCAGGCCTTTGGCGGTTTGGCCGGGCAGCAAAAAGTTCAGACCTTTGAGCCGTATCACTCCGGCAACCCTTGTCAGGTAGGGGTGGACAAGCGTGATGCCGAGCAGATTAACCTGATGCTGGCCATGCCGGGCATGAACCGTCTGGATGAACGCCGTTATGCTTTCAGCATATTAAACACTATACTGGGTGACGGCATGAGCAGCCGCCTTTTTGCCCGTGTCAGGGATAATCTGGGTTTGGCTTATTCTGTCCAGTCCGGGCTTGAGTATTTGCATGATACCGGGGCTTTCTCTGTTTTTGCGGCGGTAGATCCGGCTAATCTGACTGCCTGTATAAAGGCTGTACTTAGTGAACTGGAAACTGCCAAGACAACCATAACAGCTGAAGAGTTGACAAAGGCTAAGGAAATGTCCAAGGGACGGATTCAGCTGGCTATGGAAGACAGCCGCTATATGGCCAAGTGGATAGGTTCTCAGGAACTGCTGTGCCAAAGGGTGAACACCCACGAAGATGTTATTCGCCTGATAGACGGGGTCAGCCTGAAAGGTGTTATGCAACTGGCAGGCGAATACTTCCAAAAACCCCAAATGCGGCTGGCACTGGTAGGGCCTGTTGACAAAGATGCAGTAGCCTGTCTGCTGAAAGACTAGACAATATATTTGTATCTAAGCCTATTGTGAATAATAGAAAAGGGCGGGACTTTAAAGTCCCGCCCTTCTTGTTTAACCCGTTTGGGTCTTAGTACATTCCGGGAGCTTCAGGCATGGGGGGAGCGGGGTTTTTATCCTGAATATCAGCTACCAGTGAGTCGGTGATGAGAACCATATTGGCAATGGAGGAAGCGTTCTCAAGGGCAGAGCGGACAACCATGGTGGGGTCAATGATACCCATTTCAGCCATATCGCCGAAGACATCTTTCTCAGCGTTGTAACCATGGCCTACGGGTGAGTTCTTGACCTTGTCAACGATAACGTTGCCGTCTTTGCCGGCGTTGGTAGCAATCCAGCGGACGGGTTCAATAAGAGCCTTGCGGACAATGCTGACACCGGTGGCTTCGTCGCCTTCCAGTTTCAGGGCATCAAGGCAGGGCAGGGCATTCAGGAGGCCGGTACCGCCGCCGGGCAGGATACCTTCTTCAATGGCGGCACGGGTGGCAGCCAAAGCATCTTCAACGCGGGCTTTGCGCTCTTTCATTTCGGTTTCGGTAGCAGCGCCTACTGCGATAACAGCTACGCCGCCGACCAGAGCAGCCTGGCGTTCCTGCAGTTTTTCGCGGTCAAAGGCAGATTCGGTTTCTTCAATCTGGGCTTTAATCTGCTTGATGCGGTTCTTGATAGCTTCGGCAGAGCCTTCGCCGTCAATAATGGTGGTCTTGTCTTTATTGGAGACAACTCTGCGAGCATGACCGAGGTCAGCTTCGGTTACGGAATCCAGCTTGCGGCCGGCTTCCTTGCTGATTACATGGCCGCCGGTCAGTATGGCCATATCTTCCAGCATAGCTTTCTGGCGGTCGCCATAGCCGGGGGCTTTGACAGCCAGGATATTCAGGTTGCCGCGCAGCTTGTTGACTACCAGGGTAGCCAGAGCTTCGGCTTCAACGTTTTCGGCTACAATGACCAGATTCTTTGAAATCTGCAGGATTTTTTCCAGAGCGGGCAGCAGCTCGGCAACGGTTTCAATCTTGCGGTCGGTCATCAGGATGGTGGCATCTTCCATGATGGATTCCATCCGGCCGGGGTCAGTTACGAAGTAAGCGCTGATATAACCGCGGTCAAACTGCATACCTTCTACGTAGCTGGTTTCATAGCGCAGACCACGGGATTCTTCAATAGTGATAACACCGTCTTTGCCGACTTTATCCATAACGTCAGCAATCAGGTTGCCGATTTCGGGGTCTTTACCGGTGATGGTGGCTACCTGAACAATCTGCTGTTTGCCCTTGACGGGGGTGGAGTTCTTGCGGAGCTGGGCCTTAAGAGCGGCCACAGCCTTTTCAATGCCGCGTTTCAGGTTGATGGGTTCGGCACCGGCGGCAATATTCTTGAAGGCTTCGTTGATAAGGGCCTGAGCCAGTACGATAGAGGTGGTAGTACCGTCACCGGCGGCATCGCTGGTGCGGGTTGCGGCCTCTTTGACCAGCTGGGCACCCATATTTTCAAAAGCATCGGGCAGTTCAATATCACGGGCAATGGTTACACCGTCATCTATAACAGTGGGTGCGCCCCATTTCCGCTCCAGGGCAACGGGATGACCTTTGGGACCAAGGGTTACTCTTACTGTGTTAGCCAGAGTATCAACGCCCTTCTTGAGGGAGACCCTGACTTTTTCGCCAAATATAATCTGCTTAGCCATTATACCTCCTAATATTCGTTAAAAAATTTAGCCTACGATTTTAGCCATAATCTGGCTTTCGGGCATGATGATGTAATCAATACCGCCAGATTTAAGTTCAACACCGCCGAATTTGGGGAAAAGAACCTTGTCACCGACTTTAATGCTCATGAGTTCGCGTTTGCCATCTTTGTCCAGACGGCCGGGGCCCACGGCGACAATCACGCCTTCCTGAGATTTTTCCTGAGCGGCGTCAGGGATGATGATACCGCCTTTGCTCATGTCTTGTTTTTCCTGGGGCTGGATGAGTACCATGTTGTGCAGGGGTTCGAATCTAGTTGCCATTATTCCTCCTTCTAAGTTTGACTAAATTTATTGCGGCAATGTTTTAGCAGTCTCAGTACGAGACTGCTAACAGGCATATAATACAGCACTGGGAAGTCGGCTGCAACTGCAATCAGCGGTAATTACAGGTATTTAGAATAAAATAACCATAAATACACCCTTAAGACTACGAAAAGCTATTTAATCCAATGCTGATAACTCTCCGGAATGCTTTACAGTATGTCAATAGCAATGCTTAGCAGAGCTTTAACAGGGTTTGCTAAACTGAAAATATACTAAAGTATAGAATAGTACTAAGCATAAATGCGCAGTCAATTTACGTATTAAGTACGATAGCAAGGGCTCTGGTTCTGGTCTATACTGATTGCAGTTCTCAAAGATCTGGATGGTCTTTGAAATACTGTACAGGCCGCCTCAAATACTGTACAGTTTGTAAAAGGGAGCTCGGAAACGAGTTCCTTTTTTATTTGGCGAAGAAATGCTTTAGATATCAGGAAACAACGGACAGCGCCGGCAGTACATCCATGTCCAGCCTGTCCTGACCGCCGGATATAAAGCGGAAATAGCCGCAGGAGGCTATTACGGCGGCATTGTCGGTACATAAGCCTATGGGTGGTATGGAAACCGGCAGAGGGGATTGTTCGCTTAGCTGTTTACGCAGCAGGTTATTGGCGGCCACTCCGCCTGCCAGCAGTATCTGCTTTACGTTGTACTCATGGGCGCAGTTCAGGGTCTTGGTTACCAGTACATCTACCACCGCTTTTTGAAAGCTGGCGGCGGCGTCATTTACCGAACAGACTTCGCCGTTTTCCACCAGCCGGAGCAGGGCGGTTTTCAGTCCGCTAAAGCTGAAGTCATGGCTGCCGGGTATCCACGAGCGCGGCAAATCCAGTACTGCCTCACCGTCCTGCGAAGCTCTGTCTATGGCCGGCCCGCCTGGATAGCTTAAACCCAGTATTCTGGCGGCTTTGTCAAAGGCTTCTCCGGCGGCATCATCACGGGTACGTCCCAGCAGCTGATACTGACCATGCCCTTTCATCAGCACCAGGTCGGTATGCCCGCCTGAGACAGTCAGGCACAGGCAGGGGAATTCCGGTATCCTGCCGGAAAGCCAGTTGGCATAGATATGGCCGTGCAGGTGGTTTACCGCCACCAGGGGTATGCCGCGGGCGGCGGCTATGGCTTTGGCGGCATTTACCCCCACTATCAGAGAGCCTGCCAGACCCGGCCCGTTGGTTACAGCTATGGCCGAAATTTCATCAAATCCGGTACGTGCTTCCTTAAGTGCGTCACTTATGACCGGTAATATGGAAAGCAGGTGCTGGCGGGAAGCCACTTCGGGGACTACCCCGCCGTAACGGGAGTGGATATCTATCTGCGAGGATACCCGGTTGGATAAAATATTTACCCCGTCTGCCACTACTGCGGCAGCGGTTTCATCACAGGAGCTTTCTATACCGAGTATCTTCATATATGCAGGATTATAGCATAGACAATGTCAAGGGGCTAAACCCTTTGACACCTATATAGGGCAATGTTATTATAAATATCCAGGCCATGTAGCCTAGGTTAGTGAGGTTTTCTTCAAAATGAGTACCGATACCTGGTACCTTATACTCTTCTTTCTGTGTATTGTCTTTTCCGCTTTTTTTGCCAGCTCTGAAACAGCCTTTATTTCGATCCAGCGGTTCCGCCTGCAAAATATGGTTCAAAGTAAAGTAAAGGGCGCAGACAAGGTCTCGCAGCTGATGGAGAGGCCGGAAAAATTCCTTTCCACTGTACTTTTGGGCAACAACTTTGTAAATACAGCCGCTTCCGCTTTGGGTACTGTTCTGGCGGTTTCTATCTGGGGTAATGAAAGAGGCGTGCTTATCGCCACTGCCGGGGTTACTATTATTTTGCTGGTTTTCGGCGAAACCACCCCCAAAACTCTGGCTACCCAGCATTCTGAAAAAATAGCCTTCGCAGTAGCCCCTGCGGTAGAGGTGATTTCCAAAATATTCGCACCTATAGTAGCTCTGCTTGGCTGGATATCCTCCGGTTTTACCAAGCTCTTCGGCGGCCCTGCCCTTAAAAGTTCCCTGGTGGCCGAAGATGATATCCGTGCTATGATAACTGTCGGCCATAAAGAGGGGACGGTTGAAGAAGATAAAGCGGAGCTTCTGCACAAGGTATTTGAGTTTTCAGACCGGCCGGTCAGGGAAGTGATTGTACCCAGACCGGAAGTGGAAAGCGTGGAAAAAGGCTCAACCCTGAAAGATTTTCTGGATTTATATGCCGAGTCCCCCATGTCACGTTTCCCGGTGTACGAAGACAACATGGATAACGTGCTGGGTATTTTATCTATCAAAGACGTGCTGATGGCACTGGCCAAAGGCACTCATAACCAGCAGGATTTGGTAGATGACCTTATGCGCCCGGCTTATTTTGCTCCTGAAACCAAGCCTATCGGCAAGCTGTTTAACGAGATGCGGGAAAAGAATTTCCGGATGTGTGTGGTGGTAGATGAGTATGGCGGTACGGCCGGTATCGTAAGCCTTTCCCGCCTGATGGAAGAGATAGTAGGGCCGGTGGGTGATGAACTGGCGGAAGCCGAAAAAGACTACGAATCTATAAACGAATACACCTTTCAGGTGGACGGCAGCATGCGGATAGAAGAAGCTAACGCAGAAATGGAACTGGACCTGCCCGAAGGTGATTATGAGACTATTGCCGGTTTGATACTTGACCGCCTGGGATACATACCCAAGCAGGGTCAGCAGATTAAACTTCAAAACCTTAAGGTAGTGATTACCCGTATGAAGGGTATGAAGATTGATGAAGTCCTGATAACAAAGGAAAAGCGTGCAGCGTCTAAGAGTTAGATACCAAAGGGGAGAAAACCTGAAGTTTATTTCTCACCTTGACATAATACGCCTGTGGCAAAGGGTTTTTTACCGGGCCGGGGTAGAACTGGCCTATTCGGAGGGCTTTAACCCTCACCCCCGAATGGCTCTGGCCTCACCCTTGCCGGTGGGGTATACCAGCCGGGCGGAGTTTATGGATTTATATACCTCTGCTGCTGTCAGCCCCCATTATTTTGAAGATTTGATTAACCGCCACCTGCCGGAGGGCGTCAAGATACTTCAAAGCTGCGTTGTTCCCCCCGAACATGACTCACTCCAGGCGCTGGTACGGCAGGCAGAGTATCTGGTAAGCGTAAATACTTCAATGTCTTTGGCGGAATGCCATAAGGCTGTAGATGATTTTATGGCTAAAGACAGCTTCTTGTGGCAGCTGCAGCGTCAGGACAAAGTAAAGGAATATGATTTACGCGCCCAGACAGCTGAACTGGAAGTGGTCTCTCTTTTGGATGGTGTGCTGTGCCTGCGGATGCTGCTTCAGTGTGACAGCAAAGGGGCCGGCCGCCCCGAACAACTCACCAAAGCCCTGGGTATCAGCGAATTTCCTTTGTCAGTGGAGCGTATACGGCTTGTCCTGGAGGCCTGATGCCTGAAGAAGAACTGGCTCTTCCCCCCGAAGATAATCTGAACTCTCCCCCTAAGCTGGATACCCAGCGTCAGCAACAAGCCAGAGAGTACGGCCGTATTGAGCGGCGGTTTACTTATATCCAAGCCCTTATCATTGCCGCAGCCGCATTGGTTTTAATATTCGGCGGGTTATCCGCCTCAGTTGCTGCCCATTTGGTATCTCACCCTGTCTGGGCAGCTGTTATTTACTTTTTGCTGCTGGCGGTTGTTTACGAAATATTCAGTCTGCCGTTTGGTTATTATACCGGGTATATACTGGCTAAACGCTACGGCACTTCCCGACAGACCCGCCGGGCTTTTTTTGCGGATACAGCCAAGTCTTTTCTGATTATGCTGGTGCTGGGTGCGCCTCTGGTTGCGGCGGTATATGCCGTTATGGGTGCATGGCCGGATATCTGGTGGCTGCTGGTCTGGCTGGGATTTTTAGCGGTGAGTTTGGGTATGACCTTTATTGCCCCTGTCTGGCTGATACCCCTTTTCTACCCTATGAAACCGCTTGAAGACGGGCAGCTGAAAGACAGTCTTTTAGAGCTTTGCCGGCGTATAGGCGTATATGTCCGCGGGATATATGTTATAGAGCTGAGTAAGCGCGGAACCGCCGCCAATGCCGCCCTGATGGGTTTGGGGCGTACCAGGCGGATAGTCCTGAGTGATACTATGATAGACCGTTATTCCATACCCGAAATAGAGGTTGTCCTTTCTCATGAGATTGCCCACCAGCAGCATAACGATATGCTCCGTCTTTTTTCTCTTCAGGCGGCAGTCCTGTTCGGGGTGCTGGCGGGGGGCGGGCTAATTTTCAGTTATCTGGGTGATGCGGTGGGGTATAATGGTCTGACAGACCCGGCCGGGCTGCCGCTTATGGGTAGTATCCTGTTTTTTTTGCTGATGGCAGTTGCCCCGCTAATCAGCCTTTTTACCCGCAGGCTGGAAAAGCAGGCAGATGAATTTGCCCTTAATATCAGTAATAATCCTTCGGCCTTCCGGACAGCTATGACCCGCCTGACCAACCAGAATCTGGCTGAGGCTGAACCCTCAAACTGGCTGGAGCGGCTGACCCAGGACCACCCTAACTATACTCAGCGGATTAGTCTGGCAGACGAATTTGAAAAACGCCATAGTGTAGACAGAGGTTAGACATGACCAGAATGTATTTGATTCGCCACGGGGAAACAGACTGGAATAATAAAAGACGGCTGCAGGGCGGGTTAAGTGATACCCCCCTGAATGAAAACGGGCTGCGCCAGACCCGAAATCTGGCACTGCGGCTCAAAGATGAAAAACTGTCTGCCATATACTCCAGCCCGCTCAGCCGGGCCAAAGTGACCGCCGAGGTGATTGCCCTTGAGCACAGCCTTGCCATCAATACCGCACCAGACCTTCGGGAGATAGAGGCGGGTGATTTTGAGGGTATGGACATGGGCAGTGCCAATATGAAGGTTACCGAACTCTTTACCGAACCCCACCCGGAGGGCGGTTTGCCCCGGATTCCGGGCGGTGAATCCCTGACTGATGTCCAGACCCGTGCCTGGCGGGTTATCACCCAAATAGCCGCTGACCATCCTGACCAGAATGTGGCGGTGGTCTGTCACTATTTTGTGATACTGGCGGTTATCTGCAAGGTGCTGGATTTGCCTCTGGAAAAAATGGCCAATTTCAGGCTTCACATTGGCAGTCTGAGTCTGATAGAGTTTAAGGGCAGCCAGGCCTATCTGGCACTCTTTAATGAAAACGTTTTTCATCAGGACAGCCGTTGTATTTGAGAAAATACTTGTTGACGAAGTTTTTAAAAGGCGGGACATACCCTTGGACAACAATGAAATTTTGAGCGAACGGGTAAGCAGATATATAAAACAACAGGGCATGGTGTCAGACGGAGATGAAATCCTGCTGGCGGTTTCTGGCGGGCCTGATTCCGTTTGTATGCTTTACATAATGCATAAACTAAGCTGTGAAATGGGTTTCAGTTTGCGGCTGGCCCATTTGAACCACAGCCTGAGGGGTGAAGAATCCGAGCGTGATGCCGCCTATGTGGCCGAACTGGCGGCTGCTTTGGGTGTACCCCTTTGCCAGCAGAAAGTCAGTGTCAAGGCCTATCAGGCTGAACACCACCTGTCAACTGAAGAAGCCGCCCGCGAAATGCGGTATGCCTTTCTTTGCCGGACTGCTGCTGAGTATGGTTCGGCGGCAGTGGCGGTGGGACACACCACAGATGACAATATTGAAACGGTTATGCTTCATCTGGTACGCGGCAGCGGAACCCGCGGGCTTCAGGGACTTAGGCCTGTTTTAAACCGTACGGTAGCCGGTGAAGGCTGTCTAAGGGTTATCCGCCCTCTGCTTGGCCTCAGCCGGGCTGAAACTCAAAATTACTGCTGCGAAGCCGGGCTTTCACCCGTACAGGACGTAACTAACCAGAGTACAGACCTTTTACGCAACCGTATCCGCCTTGAGGTGCTGCCCATGCTTAGGGGAATTAACCCCGCCTTTGAAGAAACCATACTCCGCACTGCATTTATTGCGGGTGAAGAAATGGCCCTGCTGGACGAAGTGACTTCTCAAATGAAGGCTGAGCTGGTAATCCGGCAGGACAATGTGCTTATGATTGAAAAAATAGAGATGCAGCGGCTTCATCCGGCACTCAAAAGAAACCTGCTTAGGCAGATGCTGGAAGAACTGCTGGGCGGACTGAAGGATATTGAAGCCCGTCATATAGAAAGCATTATCCAGACTCTGGACAAACCTGCCGGACGGCGAATAGACCTGCCTTACAAGCTGGTCTTTCAGGTGGACTATGAACATTATTTGCTGGGCTGGGAGATTGATGAACTCTGTCCGTACCCGCCTTTTCAGGGGGAGTACCGGCTGGGAGTTGGCACTGAAACTATTTTGGACGGCTGGACTGTAAAGACCGAAGTCTTGCCTTCCCCGGTAGGGCTGGATTTAAGTGAAAGTACTCTGGTGGCCTATCTGGAT
The DNA here is from genome assembly GCF_000011905.1 of Dehalococcoides mccartyi 195. Taxonomy (NCBI): domain Bacteria; kingdom Bacillati; phylum Chloroflexota; class Dehalococcoidia; order Dehalococcoidales; family Dehalococcoidaceae; genus Dehalococcoides; species Dehalococcoides mccartyi. The sequence goes on along the minus strand of NC_002936.3, from coordinate 1,291,534 downwards.
ATGGACAAAGCCGGGAGTGACCTGGCTGTCCGCACCCGCACCGAAGGTGACCAGTTTCAGCCGCTGGGCATGGAAGAAGCCAAAAGCCTGAAGGAATTTATGATAGATAATAAAATCCCCCGAAGCTGGCGGGCCAGAGTACCCCTGCTTTTTTCGGGCGCAGAAATACTCTGGCTGGTGGGCTACCGTATCGGCCAGTCTGCCAAGGTAGATGAAAATACCCGCCGGGTGCTTCGGGTGGAATTTAAACTCCAAAATTAAAGCGGTTTGTAAGCCCTTAACCTGAGACTGCTTATCAGGCCGTCCAGTGCGTTGGTTTCAGTATCTTCACCGCTCTGGCAGGATTCGCCTGAACAGCCGCAGCTGCATCCGCAACCTTCATCGTCGTTACAGCAGCTATCTGCGCCATAGGTTTCTTTGGAAAGTAATGTTATGTCAACAAAGCCGGCCTCATTGATGATATCCAGATAATCGTCAAACTGTTCTGCCCCGGCAATACAGCTTATATAGGCAGCGGCAGATTTGCGGACTTCGTCCGGCAGTTCACCTTCCAGTACAATATCAGATATAACTATCCGCCCGCCCGGCTTGAGCACCCGCAGGGCTTCCTTGAAAACGGCAGGCTTGTCCGGTGACAGGTTTATTACGCAGTTGGAGATGATAAGGTCTATGCTGTCTGACTCCAGCGGCAGGTTTTCAATCTCCCCCTGGATAAACTCTACATTGGTATAGCCGCCCTGAAAAGCATTGCGTTTGGCTATAGACAGCATTTGGGGTGTCATGTCAACACCTATTACTTTGCCTTTTGCACCTACCCGCGGGCTTGCCAGAAAGCAGTCAAAGCCGCCGCCTGACCCCAGGTCCAGTACGGTCTCACCCTCTTTTATTTCAGCCAGTGCCAGAGGGTTGCCGCACCCCAGCCCCAGGTTTGCCCCTTCGGGAACGGAGTTTATTTCCTCTTCGGTGTAGCCTGCCTGAAGGCTGGATTCGGCGGCTATGTCAGAATTGCAGCTGCAACAGCTGCAGCCGCTGGCTGGCGAAGCCGCTCTTTCGGCGATATGTCCATATTCGTCACGAACCAGTTTTTTGATGTCTGTCACGGGCTAATTTCCTCCTGCCACTGTCATATTTTTTAAAATAGGGCTGACTATTTCGTTTGCCAGTTCTGAAAATTCGTCTGCTTTGATAAGCAGCAGACAGCAGGGCTTGCCGCCTGAATGGCGGGTGATAGCTGCCAGCTTGTCTCCCGGCTGAATATTCAGTTTGGTGCGGATTTCTTTGGGCAGTACCAGCTGGCCGCGGGCATCTACGCTTAAGATGGCATCTACCCCGCAGCAACATTTTTCTTCCATCTCGGCCTCGCAATAAATCAGAAAAATCAGAATATACTGAATAATACTTCAGGCGGGCTTTTCTGTCAAATAAAAAAGCGGCTGGTTAGAGCCGCTTTAAGCAGTATCACGGGGAATATTAACGCACTTTTTTAAGGCGGGGATTTTGGGATAGACCGGGAATACGTCCCCGCTTGGCTACCGCTTTGCCCGCAATTTCGTGCAGGTCTGCAGTGAAGTCAATGGGGCGGGCGCCGCTTATATAACTGCCTGTGCCGTAGCCGTCTACCGGGGCGTTATTCTCTGCGAAGTAGCGGATACGTTCCGGGGTAAGGCCGCCGGAAACGAATATCTTGACGTGATTGTGTCCGGCCATATCCAGATTAGCCCGCACTTCTTTAACCAGGTCAGCCGTGACCCTGCCTCTCTCAAAGGGGGTGTCCAGTCTGACACTGTCCAGCCTTTGTCCCATGGCTTCGGCTACCCGCAGGCTTTCTTCCACCTCGTCCTTGAAGGTGTCCACCAGAGCTACTCTGGGTACTTGGGGCGGCATGTGTTTGTCAAAGGCCAGGGTAGCTTTCAGGGTATCACCCATAACCAGTATCAGGGAATGGGGAATAGTGCCCGAAGGGCTGATGCCCCAGAGGCGCGCCCCTTCAATAGACGAACAGCCTTTGCACCCGCCTATCATGGCGGCATAATCCATCCGTCCGGCAACCAGCGGGTGAATATGGCGGGCACCAAAACTGGTAACGGGTATATCCCCGGCCGCTTCAACACATTCACGGGCGGCGGTTGCCCAGCCTGTGCCGGATGCCAGCATACCCAAATAAACAGTCTCGTAAAGACCGAAGCTCAGGTAAGGAGCTTTGATACGCATCACAACTTCCTTGGCGGAAATCTGGTCGCCATCTTCCAAAGCCCATATTTCACCCTCACCCGCCGGTAATACCGCCTGCAGAAGCTCTACAGCCTCGCTCAGGCCGCACAGAATACCGGGGCGGGTGGTAAATACTTCCATTACCGTCTCCGGGTTCTGGTTTTCCTTAGCCAGTATTTCCACCGTACGGGCAAAATAAATATCAGTGGTATCACCTGAGAGCAGGTTCCCGGGTATATTGAACTTCGGTTTAACAGGCATAATTCCTCCGGTTCTTTCTAATGGCGGAAGTGGCGGGTACCGGTAAATACCATAGCTATATTGTACTTGTTGGCAGCGTCAATAGATTCCTGGTCACGGATAGAACCGCCCGGCTGGATAATGGCGGTTACTCCGGCGGCAGCCGCCTGTTCAACGCTGTCAGGGAAGGGAAACATGGCATCTGAGGCCATGACACTGCCCTTTGAGGCCTCACCGGCCTTGCTCTTGGCAATGTCTACGCTGACTACTCGGTTGGGTTGCCCTGCGCCCATTCCCAGCAGGACTTTATTTTTAGCCAGGACAATGGCGTTTGATTTAATATGCTTGACTGCCCGCCAGGCGAATTTCAAATCTGCCATTTCCTCAGCGGTGGGTGCCCGGTTGGTGGCTACCTTGGTCTGAAGGGCCTCTTCGGCCAGTTCATCAGCCGCCTGCACCAGCAGCCCGCCTTTTACCCGGCGGTAATCCAGCGAAGCGGCCTTGTTTTCCGCATGTTTGGGCAGTTCGGCTATGAGTATACGCAAATCCTTGCGGGTTTTAAGGAATTCCAGTGCCTCCGGTTCGTATTCGGGGGCAATGATGATTTCATAAAAGACACCCTTCATGGCTTCGGCCATGGACAGTGTCACTTTGCGGTTGGAGGCTACTATACCGCCGTAAGCCGAAACGGGGTCACCCGAAAAGGCCTTCTTGTAGGCTTCGGCAATGTTTTCGTCACTGGCCAGACCGCAGGTATTGGTATGCTTGACTATGGCTACTGTGGCAGCCGCAAAGTCAGTGGCGGCTCCCCAGGCGGCGTCTGCGTCCAGAATATTGTTAAAGGAAAGCTGTTTGCCCCAGACCTGCTGCGCCCAGGTAATGCCGCTGTCCTGCCCTTGTCCAACCCTGTTTTCAGCATAGAAAACAGCCGGCTGGTGGGGGTTTTCACCGTAACGCAGGTCATAGCGTTTGGAAAGGGCTATGGTCATATTTTCGGGGAAACCCTCTTCTCCCTGCCAGAGGTACTGGGAGATGGCCGTATCATACATGGCTACGTGCTGGAAGGCCTTTTGGGCCAGTTTCTTGCGTTCGTCAAGGCTCAGAGTGCCTGCCTGAAGGTGTTCCAGTACACGGGAGTAATCCTGAGGGTCTACCACCACAATCACACTGGGGAAGTTCTTGGCGGAAGCCCGTATCATGGTAGGTCCGCCGATATCAATATTCTCCAGTGCATCAGTCAGGCTTACATCCGGCCGGGAAACAGTCTTGACAAAGGGGTAGAGATTGACTACCACCATGTCAATGGGTTGGATATGGTGTTCTTCCAGTTCGGCCATATGTTCGGGCAGGTCACGCCGGGCCAGTATGCCGCCGTGTACCTTGGGATGCAAAGTTTTGACCCGTCCGTCCAGTATTTCAGGCGAACCGGTCATGTCCGAAATGCCGTGAACGGTTACATTTGCCTGCTGGAGTGATTTCTTGGTTCCGCCGGTGCTGTATATATCAAAACCCAGTTCTGACAAGCCTTTGGCGAATTCGATAAGACCGGTTTTATCTGAGACGCTCAGGATAGCCCTCATGACAATCCCTCCTTATGTTAAATAAATTTATTTTTACCAGGTGCATAAATATATTTGCGGCAAGCTGCTCTTGGCAGCTATGCCCGTATAGTCTGTGAAAAAGCTGCCTCTGGAAAGAATCCCGGCTGCTTATTCAATTATTACCTGCACTCCGCTTTGGCGGGCTGCAATCTCCCCGATTACTTTTGCTTCCGGCAGATTTTGCATTATCAGAGCGGCCTCTTCGCTGCCGGCTATAATCACCATGCCTATACCCATATTAAACACGTGGAACATCTCTTCGCGGTCTATTCCCCCGGTTTTCTGGATAAGCTGGAGGAGGGGCGGTATTTCCCAGTTTTTAGTTTCAAAACGGGCGGATACATCTTCGGGCAGTGTCCTGGGGACATTGTCTGTCAGGCCTCCGCCGGTTATGTGGGCCAGCCCTTTTATGAGGGGGAGGTTGGGCTTTATTTCTTTCAGATAACTGCGGTGAGGCACCAGCAGGGCTTCGCCTGCGGTTTGCCCCAGTTCGGGATAATATTTATCCAGAGCTTCGCGGCTTTCGCCCAGAACTTTGCGTGCCAGCGAATAACCGTTGGTGTGGAGTCCGTTTGAAGCCAGACCCAAAATGACATCTCCCGGTTTGATACCCCGGTTGATAAGCATATTTTCCTTTTCAACTACCCCTACGATAAAGCCGGCCAAATCATAATCTTCCCCGTGGTAAAGGCCGGGCATTTCGGCCGTTTCTCCGCCGATAAGGGCGCAGCCCGCCTCTAGACAGGCGGTAGACAGTCCCTTGACAATGTCGGCTATTTTTTCAGGCGAAAGTTTGCCCATGGCTATGTAATCAAGGAAAAAGATTGGTTCAGCCCCGGAGGTCAGTATATCATTGACAGAGTGGTTGACAATGTCAATGCCTATAGTGTCATGTTTATTCAGCACCCCGGCCAGTTTCAGTTTGGTGCCTACTCCATCACAACTGGAAACCAGCACCGGGTTTTTGTAGCCTTTGAATTCGTACATTCCGCCGAAAAATCCCGGCCCGGCCAGTACCTGGGAGCCCAAAGTGGCTTTGGCGTACTGCTTGATGAGTTCTTTTGATTTTGAGGCGGAATTTATATCTACTCCTGCCCCGGCATATGTATCTTTGATGTGCCCACCTCTCAAATTGTGGTAACTAAGATTATCAGAAATAGCTATCAACTGCAAAGAAAAAACACCGCCGAAGGTATAAAACTTCGGGCGGTGTTAAATCCGGAATAACTCCCTGCGGGGGGAGGATTAGCTGCCGGGTGATGGCATCTGGCAGCAGTTGCCGCGCTGGTTGCCGAGTGCAAATTTATCCATCTCCAGCTGAACCGGCAGGGCGTATTCGCCGGTGAAACAGGCCAGGCAGAAGTTATCTTTGGGCAGCCCCACTGCCTTTATAAGGCCGGGCAGGCTGAGGTAACCAAGTGAATCTGCCCCTATGTATTTCTGTATCTCAGGCACGCTCATTTTAGCGGCAATAAGCTCCGAACGGGTGGCCATGTCTACCCCGAAGAAACAGGGGTTGGTTATGGGCGGGGCGCATACCCTCATATGTACTTCTTTGGCACCGGCTTTGCGCAGCAGGCGGATAACCTGGGGGGTGGTAGTCCCGCGGACTATGCTGTCATCTACCAGTACTACCCGCTTGTCTTCCAGAACACTCCTCAGGGGGTTGAACTTGAGCTTTACTCCCAGGTCGCGAAGGTGCTGGTCAGGCTGAATAAATGTCCGCCCCATGTAGCGGTTTTTAATAAGGCCTTCGGCCGGGGGTATGCCTGAATTTATAGCATAACCTATACCGGCTGCTGTAGCGGAGTCAGGTACGCCTATCACCAAATCCGCTTCTACCGGGTACTCTCTGGCCAGCTCTGCCCCCATAGCCTGGCGGGCGGAATATAAAAGCTGCCCGTCTATCTGGCTGTCAGGGCGGGCAAAATAAATAAATTCAAATATGCACAAAGCCCGGCGGGAAATCGGCTGTTTGAAACTGGTTACCCCGTTTTCATTTATAGCCAGAATTTCACCCGGCTCTATTTCGCGTATGAAATCAGCCCCGATATGGTCAAGGGCACAGCTTTCGGAAGCAACTACGTAACCCCCTTGAATTTTGCCCAGGCACAGGGGGCGGACACCCAGCGGGTCACGCATGGCGTAGAGGGTGTCTTTGGTCATAATAGTGCAGGAAAAAGCCCCTTTAAGGCGGTTCATGGCATAGCGTATCCGTTTGACCCAGTCAGTTTCAACTGCTGACAGGATAAGCTGGCCGATTATTTCGGTATCTGTAGAGCTTTTAAAAACATATCCCTGAGAGCTTAGTTCGGCATTCAGGGCTTCTGAATTAACTATATTGCCGTTATGGGCTATGGCCATAACGTTGTCGCCTTGGCCCATCAGAAATGGCTGGGCGTTTATCTGCTGGCTTGAACCGGTGGTGGAATAACGGTTATGCCCTATGGCAATATGTCCGCCCAGTTTGCGGAGTATATCTTCAGTAAAGATATGGGAGACCAGACCCATCTGGGAATAAAGCTTAAGTTCCCGCCCGTCAGATGTAGAAATACCTGAGCTTTCCTGTCCCCTGTGCTGCAAGGCAAACAGGGCGAAAAATGTGAGCCGGGCTACATCCTGACCGGGGGCAAATACACCGAAAATGCCGCAAGATTCATGCAAAGTAGACAGCCTCTTTATATCTGAGTGACAGCTTTTTATTATACGCCAAGCTTTGAAACGGGTCAATTTAAAGGGTAATACGAACCTCTTAAAAACCAAACAGGCGGGTTAAGCCGAAATATCCGGCATAACAGATGGCAGTGCATTTTATAAATTTGCCGGCCAGTGAAATCAGCATAAATTTGCGGATACCGAAATTTACCGCTCCGGCAGCCAAAGTCATGGGGTAGAAAAAAGGGTTGATAATGGCTGAAAGGATGAAGACCATGAGCGAACCCCGCCTTTCCATCAGCCGTATCATTTTGCAGTAGAGGCGGTTTAGTTTGCTGCCTGAATCTGACCCGGCCAGGCTGGATTTGCCGGAGTAGCCGGTCATGTAAATGGAGAAGCCGCCCAAGGCTTCGGCTAAACTGGCTACTATTCCAGCAAAAAGGGGCCCCAGTATCGGCTCCCCCACCGGCGGGGGCAAAACACCCCCCAGAGTAAACTGGACAGCCAGCATAGGCACCGGGACAATGGAAATGGAGCTGCCCAGAAAGCTGATGGCAAACATGCCTATATAGCCGTAACCGGCCAGGTCCTGAATAATATCCCGGCGGATAATAAGCCAGACCGAAAGGGCAATACTGATAATTATCACCAGAATGCCGAGCCAAATCCCCCATCTTTTAAACCAAGCACGGGTTTTCAGCTCGGCACCGGTTTCATATATTGAGATGTCTTCTTCGGGCAGATCCACTATCCAAGGCCTTCCTGGTATCAGGCGGCCTTCTGGCTGAAACTCAGGGCTTCATCCGCCTTGTCCACCAGTATTGTAGCATTTTCGCTGAACTCATTGCGAAGCAGCTTGTCAGCCAGCGGGCTTTCTATGTATCTTTCAATGGCCCTGCGAAGGGGTCTGGCACCAAAGGCCGGGTCATAACCCACCTTGGCCAGCCAGCCTTTGGCGGCATCGGTCAGCTCCAGCTTGAGTTTGCGTTCTTCAAGCCGTTTGGAAACATCTTTTATTATGAAATCCACTATCTGGCGTATCTGTTCTTCGGCCAGCTCATGGAAGACAATTATTTCGTCTACCCGGTTGATAAACTCCGGGCGGAAGGTCTTTTTAACCTCGGCCATGACCTTGTCTTTCATGCGTTCATAGCCGTCATGGCGGGTTTTGGAGTCATCAGTCCTGACGGCAAAACCCAGGGCAGATTCGCGTTTGATAGTTTCTATGCCTGCGTTGGAGGTCATAATGATAACCGTGTTTTTAAAGTCCACCGTTCTGCCCTGCCCGTCTGTCAGGCGGCCGTCATCCAGCAGCTGGAGCAGGGTGTTGTATACATCCGGGTGGGCTTTTTCAATTTCGTCCAGCAGGATAACCCGGTACGGGCGGCGGCGAACCAGTTCAGTCAGCTGCCCGCCTTCGTCGTAGCCCACGTATCCGGGGGGAGCACCTACCAGACGGGAAACAGTGTGTTTTTCCTGATATTCGGACATGTCCAGCCTGACCATGGCGGTTTCGTCATCAAACAAAAACCAGGCTAAGCTGCGGGCAAGTTCGGTTTTGCCAACCCCGGTCGGGCCTAAGAACAAAAAGCTGCCGATGGGACGGCGCGGGTCTTTAAGACCGGCCCGGCTGCGGCGGATAGCTTCGGCTACGGCTTTTACCGCTTCCTCCTGGTCTACCATACGCTCGTGGATGCGGTCTTCCATATTCAGCAGTTTGGAAGCCTCACCTTCCAGCATCTGGCTGACCGGTATGCCGGTCATAGACGAAACCAAGGTGGTAATCTGTTCGGCGGTTACTTCTTCGGCTATTTTCTCCTGTTTCAGCCAATCCTCGCGGGCAGTGTTGAATTTTTCCTCAAGACGCATCTTTTCAGCCTTGAGTTCAGCCGCTTTTTCGTATTCCTGAAGCTGGGAGGCGGCCTCTTCCTCAATGCCTGCCTGGCGGAGTTCATCTTCCAGTTTTTTTACTTCCGGCGGGGCGCTTTCGCTGTCCAGCCGGAGTTTACTGGCTGCCTCGTCAATAAGGTCTATCGCCTTGTCCGGCAGCTGGCGTTCGGTTATATAGCGGCTGGACAGTCTGGCGGCTGCCTCCAGAGCGGCGTCAGTTATTTTCAGTTTATGGTGGGCTTCGTATTTGGGTCTGATGCCCTTTAATATTTCAATAGTCTGTTCAACTGTAGGCTCGTCTACAAACACCGGCTGGAAACGGCGCTCCAGAGCGGTATCTTTCTCAATATATTTGCGGTAGTCATCCAGAGTGGTAGCCCCTATTGTCTGAAGTTCACCTCTGGCCAAAGCCGGTTTGAGCATATTTGAGGCATCTATAGCTCCCTCAGCCGCTCCCGCCCCGACTACGGTATGGATTTCGTCTATGAAAAGGATAATCTCTCCGGCGGATTGGCGCACCTCGTCCATGACCGCTTTGAGGCGTTCTTCAAACTCTCCGCGGAACTTGCTTCCGGCAACCAGAGCGCCCATATCCAGGGCCATTACCTTGCGGTCACGCAGGGATTCGGGTACGTCATTATCCGCAATTTTCTGGGCAACCCCTTCGGCAATGGCAGTTTTGCCCACGCCCGCTTCACCCACAATCACCGGGTTGTTTTTGGTGCGGCGGGAGAGTATTTGCATAACCCGGCGGATTTCCTGGTCACGGCCTATTACCGGGTCTATTTTGCCCTGTTTGGCCAGTTCGGTAAGGTCGCGGCTGTATTTGGCCAGTGCCCGGTATTTGCTTTCGGCTCTGGCATCGGTCACCCTGTGTCCGCCCCGTATTTTTTGGAGGGCGGAATAAACTTTTTCCTGGTCAATACCAAACTGCTTCAAAATTCGGGCAGATTCTCCCTGGGTATCTCCGGCAATGGCCACCAGCAAATGTTCCGTGCCGATAAACTCGTCCCGCAGGCGCTCTGCTTCGTTGTTGGCGGTTTGCAGCAGGTTTATAATACGGGGGGTGGGGTATATCTGGATATTGCCGCCTACCGCTTTGGGCGAACGCTTTAAAGAGTCCACCAGCTGCTTGGTTATTTCCTCTGAGCTTACTTTAAGTTCTTTTAGTATTTCACCCACCAGCCCCTTTTCCTGACGGATAAGGGCCAGCAGCACATGTTCAACGTCCCATTGGCTGTGCTGGTATTCCTGCACCAGCATCTGTGAAGCACTGAGGGCTTCCTGGGCTTGTTCGGTAAATTTTTCCTGTCTCACGGGTTTACTCCTCTCTGAGTAATTGTATTTCTTCCCTCAGGGCTTCGTTTTCGGATATAAGCTCCTGAATGCGGTTACGCATGTTTAAGATTACTTCAACCCCGGCCATATTTATACCCAAATCATCCAGCAGGGTTTTGGCCAGTTTCAGCCGTTCAATATCCTGCTCCGAGTATAATCTTATCCTGCCCTGCGAACGGAAAGGCTTGATAATGCCCACCCTTTCGTAATACCGCAGGGTATAAGTCTGCATACCCAGTATTTCGGCAGCTACTGAGATTACATAACGGGGCTGGTTTGCATTTTCCATAAATATCTCCCTTTAACTGTCCGGCCTAAGCTGGCGCAGTTTTTCAAAAAGGTCTCTTTCAGCGGCGGTAAGTTTTTCCGGCAGCACAATGTTGATTTTGGCCAGTAAATCCCCGCTGCCGTCTTTGCCTAAGTGGGGGATGCCCTGCCCTTTTAAGCGGAAAGTCCGCCCGTTCTGGGTTTCGGCCGGTATTTTCAAGGCTAGTTTGCCTTTGAGTGCGGGGACAAATATCTCCCCGCCCAGCATGGCGGTAGTCAGGTTTACCGGTACGTTTACCGTCAGGTCATCATCCTTGCGTTCAAATCTATCATTGGGGCGGACATGTATCCGGAGGAATAGGTCACCCCTTTGTCCACCCGATTGTCCATACCCGCCCTTGCCTGCCAAACGGATTTTGGAGTCATTTTTAACCCCGGCCGGTATTTTGACTTCCAGTCTTTCAATCCCCGGATTTATACCTGTACCCTGGCAGGTGGGGCAGACCTTTTTATCTTTTGCCCCGCTGCCTCCGCAGGTCTCGCAGGGTTTTTGCATCTGGAAACTTAGCAGACGGCTGGTGCCGCTGGCGGCTTCTTCCAGCGAAATGTCTACGGGTTGTTCAATGCTTTGTCCAGGCTGGGGGCGGCTTCGGCGCCCGCCCATACGGCCACCCAGCATCTGGCTCAAAATATCTTCAAACCCGCCGCCTTCGCTGCCGCCAAAGCTGAAATCATACCCCCCAAAGGGGTTGCCCTGGGTTTGCTGCTGGCTGGCCCGGGCTTTTTCAAACTGTTCGCCATACTGCCACTGGTCACCATACTTGTCATACTTGGCCCGGTTTTCAGGGTTGTTAAGTACTTCATAAGCCTGGTTAATCTTCTTGAAGGTTTCTTCAGCCGTCTTATCTCCCGGATTCAAATCCGGGTGGTACTTGCGGGCAAGCTTGCGGTATGCCTTCTTGATTTCGTCTGCGCTGGCGGTTTTGGCTACGCCCAGTGTTTCGTATAAGTTTTTTTCATTAGCCATACAATTCCCCCTGGGAAATACCTATTTTCTATTATATTATGGTGGTATGAATAATGTCAACAATATATTATTAAAGTTAATAAAACAGTATCAATACAGTTTAAGAAAAGCGGCTTTTCCATGTATATATAATGTTGACAAGCCTAAGGCACATCCTTATAATAAAAACGATTTAATGAATCAGACTTCTGCTTTGTCTATCCGTTTTCAAATTTATGGCAAAGGTTCGAAATTTGCCTTTCTATTTTACTCTCATCTTATCAAGTCTTAGCAGGTTATTATGTCAAAATTTGTTTTTGTAACTGGCGGTGTGGTTAGTTCTGTAGGCAAGGGCATTACCGTTGCCTCACTGGGAAATATTCTTAAAAGCCGGGGACTGAGTGTTTCGGTTCAAAAGCTTGACCCCTATTTGAATGTAGACCCCGGTACCATGTCACCCTATCAGCACGGCGAGGTTTTTGTAACCCAGGACGGGGCGGAAACAGACCTTGATTTGGGCAGCTATGAACGCTTTATAGATATTGAGCTTACCGCTGACTCCACTGTCACCTCCGGCCAGGTATATTCCGAAGTTATAAATAAAGAGCGCCGGGGTGATTATCTGGGGGGGACTATACAGGTTGTACCCCATGTCACCCAGGAGATAAAGGCCAGAATACAGCGTCTGGCAGACCGTTCCAAAGCGGATGTGGTAATAGTGGAAGTGGGCGGTACTGTCGGTGATATTGAGGGTCAGCCCTTTCTGGAAGCTATCCGCCAGATGCGCAATGATATGGGGCGGGATAATGTTATTTATATTCACGTAACCCTGCTTCCTTATATACAGTCCACCCAGGAGCTTAAAACCAAGCCCACCCAGCACAGTGTTAACGAGCTGAGGCGGATAGGTATCCAGCCGGATATAATAGTCTGCCGGGCAGATTATCCTATATCCGAAGGTATCCGGGACAAACTTTCTTTGTTCTGTGATGTGGAACGCAAGGCAGTTATCTTTATGCCTACTGTTTCCACTATATATGAAGTCCCCCTGAAGCTGGAGTCTGAGGGTGTGGGTGATTTGCTGGTCAGCCGCCTTCACCTGAATGCTTCCCCGTCTGACCTTAGTATCTGGCGCGGGCTGGTGGAAAAAATTAAAGAACCTACCCCAGCGGTCAGGATTGCTCTGGTCGGCAAATACGTAGAGCTGAAAGATGCCTATTATTCAGTCCGTGAGTCCCTGTGTCATGCCGCCATTCATAACGGGCGTGATATCCAGATAGACTGGGTGTATGCTGAAGATATTGAGAAAAACGGCCCTGAGGAATATTTAAAACACGTTCAGGGCATTATTATACCCGGCGGGTTCGGCATCAGGGGTATTGAGGGCATGATAACCGCCGTAAAGTATGCCCGTGAAAACGGCATACCCTATCTGGGTTTGTGTCTGGGCATGCAGGTCATGGTGATAGAGTTTGCCCGGCACGTGCTTCAGTCTGACAAAGCCCACTCAACCGAATTTGAGCCGGATTCCCCTTACCCGGTTATTGACCTGTTGCCGGAGCAACGGGGGGTGGATTCCAAAGGCGGTACTATGCGTCTGGGCAATTATCCTTGTGTAATTCAGCCCGGTACTATGGCCGGACAGGCTTACGGCAACAAGCTGATAAATGAACGTCACCGTCACCGTTTTGAGTTCAATAATGATTACCGTGATACCCTTTCCAAAGCCGGTATGGTATTCAGCGGACTGTCTCCTGACGGCAAGCTGGTAGAGATTTGCGAAGTTTCAGGACACCCGTTTATGGTCGGTTCGCAGTTTCACCCGGAGTTTCTTTCACGGCCAAACCGTCCCCACCCCCTGTTCCGTGAATTTATAAATGCTGCCAAAAAGGTTATAAGAGATGGTGAGCAGCCTTCTTTGCCGCTTTCGCCCTGAAATAAGGGCATAAATATAAATTGGTCCTGAGGTAGAAATGCGTATTTTTCTGGATACCGCTAATATTGAAGAGATTAAAAAAGGCCTGAAACTGGGAGTGGTGAGCGGTGTGACCACCAATCCCACTCTGGTTGCCAAAGAAGGCATCAGTGATTATAAATCCGTAGTACAGCAGATATGTGCCTTGCTGCCGGAGGGTGATGTCTCTGCCGAAATTACGGCTGAAGACCCCGCCGAAATGCTCAAGCAGGCCCGCGAGATAGCTAAATGGGCACCCAACGTGGTGGTCAAAATACCCGCCACCGCCGAAGGGCTGGAGATTATTTCCAAGCTGAGCAAAGAGGGTGTCCGCTTCAATATGACCCTCTGTTTCTCGGTCAACCAGGCTTTGCTGGGGGCTTTGGCCGGTGCGGCCTTTGTCAGCCCGTTTGTGGGCAGGCTGGATGATGCCGGGCATGACGGCATGATGCTTATAAATGATATTGTCAGTATATATAAGGAATACGGCTTTGAAACCCAGGTGATTGCCGCCAGTATCCGCCACCCGCTTCATTGCACTCAGGCGGCCCAGACCGGTGCCGGTATTGCCACCGTACCTTACAAGGTGCTGATGCAGATGATGCAGCATCCGCTGACAGATTCGGGTATTGCCCGTTTCATGGCTGACTGGAAAAGTGTCCAGAAGTAATATTTAAGGTTGTTTATCACAGGTGCTTCCTTTATATATAGAAACTAAAATACAGATAACTCGTTGTAGATAGGGGGTGAGACACAATGGAAATCGGGCAATTTGAGCTGAGTGAACTTGAGAAGAAGACTCGTGAAGAGCTTCTGGATATTGCCAAGGAAATGGGTGTAAACGGGGTTACTGCCCTTAAAAAGCAGGATTTGGTGATGCGCCTTATTCAGGTGTATACCGAATCACAGGGGAATGTATTCTGTTCGGGTATTCTGGAAATAATGCCGGACGGATACGGCTTTCTGCGCCAGGCATCTTTACTGCCCAGTTCGTCAGACATATATGTGTCTCAGTCCCAGATACCGCCGTTTCGGTCTTCGTACCGGTGACATGGTAATAGGGCAGGGACGCCCTGCCAAGCCGGGTGAAAAATATTACAGTCTTCTGCGGGTGGAAGCCATCAATGACCTTAACCCTGAAATGGCCAAACGCCGCCCCAATTTTGGTGCTTTAGTTCCCACTTTCCCTGACCGCCTTATAAACCTGGAAACTACGCCGCACGAACTTGCCACCCGCCTTATAAACCTGATAGCCCCCATCGGCCGGGGACAGCGCGGCCTTATCGTTTCCCCGCCCAAAGCCGGCAAGACCACCATTTTGAAAAATATAGCCAATGCAACCGCTACCAATTATAACGATATACATATAATGGTAGTCCTTATAGGTGAACGCCCTGAGGAAGTAACCGATATGCGCCGCCACGTACGGGGTGAAGTTATGGCCGCCACCTTTGACGAACCGGTGGAAAACCAGACCCGGGTAGCCGAACTGGCACTGGAACGGGCAAAGCGTATGGTGGAAAGCGGCAAAGACGTCTTTATCCTGCTGGACGGTATTACCCGCCTTACCCGTGCCTACAATCTGGCCATGCCTTCATCAGGCCGCACCCTTTCTGGCGGTATTGACCCGGTCGCCCTCCACCCCGCCAAGAAATTCTTCGGGGCTGCCCGCAATACCGAAGAGGGCGGTTCGCTTACCATCATTGCCACCTGTCTGGTAGAAACCGGCAGCCGCATGGATGACCTTATTTACGAAGAATTCAAAGGCACCGGCAACATGGAACTTCATCTGGAGCGCCGCCTGGCCGAACGCCGTGTCTTCCCTGCCCTGGACATCTCCCGTTCAAGCACCCGCCGTGAGGAACTCCTGCTGGGTGAAAACTACAAGCAGGTACAGCTTTTGCGGAGGATGGTGGCTATCATCGCTGATGACGCCAACCACTATACAGAGGTTAACGAGCGCGTGCTGGACCGCCTGCGCCGCTCCAAGAATAATGCTGACTTCCTGGCTAACCTCCAGAAAGAAATGTAAACCAAAAGGGATAAAAAATATTTTTGAACGTAAAGTACCTGAAAACTATAGTACTTTCAGCCAAATTAAGTTAAAATGCCCGTAAACTATTGACAGGCTGTGTTATTATATAAGATAGGTTAAACCATGAAAGGAGGTGGTGGTATTGGAATGCACCCGCAAGGGAAAGCGTCTTTGATTGATGCTGAATTGGACCACTCTTGGTCTTCATGTGTACATATATAATATGAAGACATTTGCATAAAATAAGTTTAAAAGGAAATTTATAGGTCGATGTTTAAGACAAAAATAAGTAAAGTGCTGGGCGTAGTCCTGACTGCTGCCATGGTTCTTTCCATGTTCACAGTCGCTACCCCCGTAGCTGCTGCCAACCAGGCTTGGAGCAAAATCTCCCTGCCCGGCTCCGGCTCAACCGGCGGCTATGTAGTAAGTGCTCCCGGTGACCGGTTTGACAACATCGGCATTTTGGAATGGAACGCAGATAAATCTGCTGTCTATGCCACTGCCGAATATGACGGTGCAGCCGCTATCTTCAAATCTACTGATGCTGGCCGCACTTGGAAAAAACTGACTATCCCGACTGTAACTGGTGGAATTATCTATGATTTCGTTGCTTCCTCCGTGAATGTCAATGAACTCTATTTCACCGATGGTAGGGATATCTTCACCTCCAAAGATGGCGGTGCTACCTGGAATTATCTGTCCAACGTATTTACTTGGGCTACCGCCAATGCTTGGGCTACCCCTCCCATTTCTGGCACTAACCTGATTGTCACCCTTGACATCGGTTATGCCGGCGCTAACAAATACGTCTTTGTCGGCACTGCCGTTTTTGGCGGCACTGATAGTGGCAACGGCGTATATATGTGCCAGGAAACCGCTTTCGGTATGCCCTGGTCTGACCTCGACATTGATTCTCAGCGCGCTTCTGCTTGGACCGCTTGCAGCGTTTGGGATGTAGTGGTAGACCCCACTGATTTTGCTACCAAACAGGGCGTTCTTGCAGTTGCCACCAATAATTCTAGCAAAACTGTCATTACCGCCAAATATTTCGGCAATCAGTGGAACCAGACTGCTCTCTGCAAAGATGCAGAGGTTATGCAGGACAATGTTACCATCATTGCTACGCCTTATCATGCCGAACTCTGGCTGCCCGCTGACTTCAGCTCCAGCCTGACCTCCGGCAAGTTCCAGGCTTGGCTTGCCCTTGCCACCTTCAGTGGACAGGGTGACGTCTACCTGTGGTACGGCGGCGCTGACAAGACCATTGACCTTAACGTCAGCGGTCTTGGCTCTGAAACCGAAGTATCTGACATTGACGGCGCCGGTGGTGTTGGCACTGCCAAACTGATTATCGGCGGTTACCTTAGCACTGCCACTGATGTCCCCAGCACCTGGTATTCTGCTGACGGCCTTACCTTCGCCAAGACCAGCAAAGCTCCCACTGGTAATGATGGCTGGTATAATGCGGAAGTAACCGTTTTGGCTTTGGCTGACTTTGCCACTTCCGGTAAAGCTCTTGCTGGTACCGGTGGTTGGGATTGTGGTGTTTCCTACACTGCTGACTTCGGCAAAACCTGGAATCAGATTTCCATGATGAGCCAGGCTATTACCGAAATTGACAACATTGCCGGCAACCTCTTCATAGTCACCTATGACTATGTTGAAGGCAGCGTCTGGCGTTTGACCAATGGCGTTTACGAGCGCGTTTTCTCAACCTCCATGGTTTCTGAGAGCGGCTACATTGATGTTGCCGTTTCACCCGCTGGTGACGCTGTATTTGTAGCTGACCTCGGCGGTACTACTATCTGGCGTTCACTGGATAACGGCCAGACCTTTACCGCTCAGGTAAGCAGCATTACCACTGTTGACGGTGGTGTTACTATCAATTCCTGGTTCGTTTCCAATGCCAACACTGTTCTGGTTGGTGGTTCAGGCAAGGTTTACCAGACCAGCACCAATGGTGTTTTCTGGTTTGGCCGCGCCTGTGCTGTTGGCACTGTTACCTCATTTGCCGTTTCAACTGACGGTTCTACCCTGGTAGTTGGCGGTTCAAATGGCAGCATTTCAAGATCCACCGATGGTGGCGTTACCTGGAGCACTCCTACCGCTGTTGCAATTTCTGGTACTTCTCTTGTAACCTTCCAGAACGGCAGCAATGATGTTGTCTATCTGACCAGCAGCAATGGCGGCGCTTACAAATATGACTTCGCTGCTACCGCTCCTGCCTGGATCCAGATTGATAACGTTGTTACCACTGGCAATACCTTTGACAGCGGCAGCTATGCTGATGTTGATGAGGGTGTAGGCATCTTCTCCGGTATTGCTTCCGGCGGAAATGTCCTGTATGTACTGGATGGTGATTGGGACAACCTGATCCGTATCACCAATGTTGGTACTTCCTACAAAGCTGGTATTATTCCTGCTCCTACTACTGCCAGTGATGCATACAAACTGATTGGTATTGCCGCCCCCGGTGCTAACATGCTTTACGGTATCTTTGATGACGAACTGTATGTTTACACCGACAAGATGGCTGTACCCGTAGCCAACGTTCAGACCACTAAGGTTACTACTGAAGGTTTCACTATCACTTGGGACGCTCTGAATGTTGATAACAGCAATGTAACCGTTGGTTACTATATAATAGTTACCGATGCTGCTACTGCTGTTAAGGTTGCTTACGGTACCACTACTGGTACTGAAACTACCGCTACTACCCTTAAAGTAACTGGTCTTGACGAAGACACCGTTTATCAGATAAGCGTCTGGGCTGTTGATCCGGTCATGAGCTTCGTGGGTACTGCTTCAGTCTCCACCCAGCCCGAAAAACTGACCTACAACTTTAACCTGATGCCCACCAACGGTGCTTCAAACGTACCCGTTAACCCCGTATTCGCCTGGGATTCAGTTTCTACTGCTGTAAGCTATGACCTTATTCTCAGCACCGATCCTACCTTCGCTGATGCTACCAAGGTTTTGGCTACCAAGAACCTGACCACCAATTACTGGGCTTATGACGGCACTCTTGACAACTCCGCCAGCTACTACTGGAGAGTTCGCGTCAATACCGCCAACAGCACCAGCGAATGGTTCCCGGCTGTATTCACTACTGTTAAGGCTGATGCCGCTGCGGTTGAAGTAAATAATCCTCCGGACATCACCTTAGAAGTACCCCAGGCTGAAATTCCTGCCTACATCTGGCTGATTGTGGCTGTCGGTGCTGTACTGACTATCGCCGTAATCGTCCTGATTGTTCGCACTCGCCGCGTAGTCTAATAAACTACAAAGTGAAAAAGGACTAACAGTCCTAAAGTAACCAAAAAGAGCCCCCCGGAAACGGGGGGCTCTTCTATTTTAAGGATTTTTAGGACGGTCTAAACTTTTTGGGCTGTAAATTTACATAATAATAGCCGGTTCGTCCTGGGGGCTTACAGTCAGAAACTGGGCAATGCCTGGCAGACAAAAGGAATTTAGCTGTAAAGTGCCGGAAAATGGCTGAAACGGCGTACTGGGGGGTGGGGATAATAGCCTGTTATGAAGTTTGCCGAAATAAAGAAAGGCCGGATTCCTCCGGCCCTTTAGTCAAAAAATAAAAACTGATTAGTGCTTGTGGGAATCAAACTCTTTCTGGAGTTTTTCCACCTGTTTCTTAATCTGCATATCCATGTAAGTGTGAATTACCGCCCAGAGTACAACCACAATAAGAAGGATTTCATACCATTCCATCTAAACGCCTCCATAAATACATTTTAGAAGATTATAGTTAGGACTAACCCGCCAGTCAATAGGTGCAGTTATTCAATAGCATGTCTTTAAGGGTTTTAAGGTTTACTACATCTTCCCGGTTGTAGGCCAGCAATGTTTTTAGTGCCCGGGTATCAAAGTTATTTATATAACTCCACCATAGCTGAACGGCTATATAACCGTTTACTTCGGTAAGCTCACGTGAGATACCCAGCTGGCATTCCACTTTTTTCAGCCCGCCTTTAAGGTTTTTGTCCCAGCAGTCAAACATGAGGTCACGGTGGTTGAAATGGCGGCTGAGGTCTATACCCAGTTTTCGGTGAATGAACGGCAGGTCAAACCCCTTGCCGTTGTAGGTATAGAGTATGTCTGTACCTGCTAAAGAAGCCATCACGTTTTCGGCGGTGCATTCTTTACCTACCAGCTGGATAAGGCCCGGTATAGAGTCTCCGTTTACCAGATGGATACCTATAACTGTAAGTTCTGACTGATAAGGCGAAAGGCCGGTTGTTTCAATATCTAAATATGCTTCCATGCGGGCTTTGTATTATCCTTTTCTCAAAAAACAGGGAATATTGTCAGATAGTATTGTAATAGATTTTCCGGCGTCTGGATACGGCCAGTATTATCCAGCCAATCACAATTGCCCCCAGTCCAATGGCAATATACAGGAAAGTATAGTCTGCCTTGAAATTGGCGGAGATATTCAGGGGTTTGTTAAGGGTGATAACAGCATTGGCATTTGTACCGGTATAGTCTCCGCTCCAGCTTTCAAATACCTGGCGGATTAAAAAGCCTTCCGCTTTAGGTGCGCTTAGTTTCACTGTGCTGCCGGCGGCATACCAGCCGCTGCCTTCAGGTGTGCCGTACGGGGAAGACAAATTCAGCAGGTATTCAATATCATAGTTCGCTTTTACAGTTTTGGGCTTGTCCATCACAATACGGGTACTGTCAAAAGGTCCTGTTATATCACCGCTCCAGCCGGTAAATGTATAACGGATACCGCCTTCTTCTATATCCGGGGCTGAAAGGTTGGCAAAGGTGTACTGGTCATACCATCCGCTGCCGCTGACTGCGGTGGTAGGGGAGTCTATTGTTAAAAGATACTGGCGGGAATAAACTGCCTCAAGGTTAGCCCCGCTGACAAATGAACGGCTGGCAGAGGTAACCCCGTCTGCCCAGCTATTGAAAAAATAACGCACCCCTGGCAGGGCATCTATGTTCAAAGCGGTAATCTCATGGGTAGTACCGGGAGTGAAATTTAATTGCGTGTAGCTGAGTGAATAGGTTTGGCCGTCTACTATTATGTAGTTATAGTTGCCGCTTATAGGTATGGAGGTGGTCAGAAGCAGCTTGCCGATAAGGCTAAGCTCTCCGCCTATGCCGTCTGACAGGAAGGGATGCTGCAGAGATAAAGCTAAGCGGGACTCATTTGTAGTGCGGGGCTGGGCATAGAAGAAGAGCTCTTCCAGAGATATCAGACCGTCACCGTTTATGTCCGCATTCGGCACATAGCTGAGACCGTCATTTATGTATCCGGAAAAAAGGCCGCTGTCCCCGTCTGCCCAGGAGACTTCTTCTGCCAGTGACGAATAGAGAACTACCCGCCCGGTTTGGTTTAAATCATCAGCAAATCCGGCCGAATAGCAGGATTCCAGTATTACAGCCTGATAATGGGATTCCAGCGGCGCGAGCCAGTTGGAAAGCTCCTGGCTTGAAATCCATTCCGAAACATAATAAGCGTCATAAGGGGCTATATATGATTGGCTGTCACCGTGTCCGGCAAAGAAAAAGACCACTGTATCATTGTCATCTTCCTGGCCTATCATCCAGTCCAGGGCGGACTTTATAGAAGATTTATCAGCGTTGCTGTTGGTCAGCAGCTTTACATGGTCATCGCCCCAAGCTTGCTTTAGGGAAGCTGCGAATTTTTGGGCGCCGTTGGCCAAGCCTGATACATCTGTAATTTTCTGGTAATCCGAAATGCCCACTACTACCGCCCAGTATTCATGGGTGGAGGCAGCACTAAGCGGTGTTTGGGGCAGGAGGCCTGCCAAAAGCCCCAAAGCCAGAATGGCGGAAATAGCAATCCGTTTCAGGCAGTGCATTCAGCGCTTATCCTTCCGCGCAGCTCTTGTTTTCCGGGTTTCAGGGCTGCAGTAACATAACCTGAGTGGTTACAGGCAAATTGCCTCTGGTGATATTCAGCTTAGATTGGGGTTCAAGACTACTTATACCTATTTCTTTTAGAAACTGGCCTATAGGCAAAAGTGAACTGGTGGATAAATCACTCTGGAAGTGCATGGGAATGACGATAGACGGTTCCAGCTTGCGCATTATCTCAGCGGCTTTGCCCGGGCTGACAGTATTGCCACCGCCAACAGGCAAAAGGAGGATATCCACCCGTCCCAGCTCTTCAATCTGGCTGTCAGTCAATCCCTGGCCTATATCACCCAGATGGCAAATGGACAAGTCATCTATCTCCATCTGGTAAATGGTGTTTTTGCCCAGTTCGCTGCCCTTGGCGTCATCATGAAAAGTGGAAAGACCCAAGATGATAACGTCCCCGATTTCGTATTCGCCGGGGCCGCTTACAATATGGGGGTTGCCGTCAATAGCTGAGGTAAACGAATGATTGGCATGAGCATGGCTTACGGTAACTACCTCGGCACTTTGTTTGCCCATAGCAAACCCCAGGCTGGAAGGGAACGGGTCAGTAATTACAGTAGTATTTTTGCCTTTAAGGCGAAAGCACGAGTGGCCTAACCATTTTATTTCCATATGGGTGAATTATATCAGACCCCTTTCAGAGGGTCAATTGAAGCCGGTCACTTTATTGGCAGCCGGAGAGGGGGCATAATTTACCCTTGACAGTGGTTGGCAGTCATGCTAAATTATACCTGTATTAGCAAACAAGCTAATAGAGTGCTAACGAGGTAGCAAGAGTGCTAACACCCAGGGCAGAGATAATACTGCGTTCTATAGTCAGGCAGTACATAACCAAAGCGGTGCCGGTATCGTCATCTTCCATACTGGAGGATTGTGGCCTGGATATCTGTTCGGCCACTATCCGCAACGAAGTTGTGCGGCTGGAAACCGAGGGTTATATCCTGCGTCCCCATCATTCCGCCGGCAGTATTCCGGCAGACAAGGGTTACCGCTATTATGTGGAATCCCTTAAAGATGTGGAACTGCCGACTAATGACAAGTTTCTTATCCGCCATCTTTTTCATCAGGTGGAAAAAGAGATGGAGGAGTGGCTGAATCTGACTGTGGCTGTCCTTTCCCAGCGTGTCCAGAGTATGGCGGTTGTTACCATGCCTCGCCAGACACAGGGCAAGGTCCATCATATAGAGCTGGTCAGCTTACAGGATAATCTGGTACTGGTAGTTCTGATACTGCGCGGGGCTAAGGTAAAGCAGCAGCTTATAAACTTTGAAAATACCGTTTCCCAGCCGGAACTCACCCTTATATCAAACCGCCTAAATGACGCCTATGCCGGGCTGACCCGTTTCCAGATAGAGCAGAAAACGCTTAACCTTAACCCGGATGAACTGAAGGTCAAGGACAGCCTGATAAAGATGATGCGGGGTGAGGACGAGCAGGAAAGCCGCGAACCTTTCTTTGACGGGCTGCATTATATGCTGGAGCAGCCCGAATTCCACCAGAACCAACGGGTTCAGGAGATAATGCAGCTGCTGGAGCAGAAAAAGCTTTCCAAGATGATTGCCCCGCCCTCGCCTTTTAACCGGGGGGTGCAGGTATATATCGGCCAGGAAAATGCCTCCGCCGAAATACGTGATTACAGTCTGATAGTCAGCCAGTACGGCATACCGGACGAGGCGGTGGGGACTATCGGGGTGATAGGCCCCACCCGTATGGCCTATGAAAGGGCATTGTCAGCGGTCAGTTACCTGTCTCTGGTTATGAGTACTCTGGTGGCCGAACTCTACGGCAAACCGCCAGGCGGTAAAGATGAATAGCAGTGCCTTTAGGGCATATAGTACATTTTTAAGTTAGGAAGGGATTATGACAGATAAAAAAATGTATGATAAAGAAGGAAATGAACACCCTGAAGATACCCAGGTTAAAGCTGATACTCAGGCAGACAGCCTGACTGCCCAGCTGGCCGCCGAAAAGAAACGTTCAGAAGAATATCTGGACAACCTGAAGAGGGCCAGAGCCGAGTTTGTAAACTACAAAAGGTATATAGAGCAGGAAAGAAACGTCCAGAGTGATATGGCCAGAGGCAATGCTTTTATGCTGGTTTTGCCGGTGCTGGATGATTTGGAGCGGGCTTTGGCATCTGTTCCGGCGGATATTGCCGGACACCCTTTTGTGGAGGGGCTGGACCTGATAGTCCGCAAGTTTCAGGCTATACTGGACAATCAGGGTGTCAAAGCTATTCCGGCGGCCGGTGAGCCGTTTGATTCCCGCCTGCATGAGGCGGTTGCCTGTGAAGACGGGCCGGAAGGCATTATTCTGCACGAAGCCCGCCGGGGTTATACGGTAGGGGATAAGGTACTTAGAACATCTCTGGTAGTGGTAGGTAACGGAAACCAGCCCTGCCGGTCTGATTCGGACATGAGATAAATTTCTTTAAGTAAACAAGGAGGAACGAAACACAAATGGCTAAAGTAGTTGGTATAGATCTTGGTACTACAAACAGTGAAGTTGCCGTCATGCAGGGCGGCGAACCGGTAGTTATTCCCTCTGCCGAAGGCAGCACCCTTATTCCTTCGGTAGTGGCAGTAAACAAAAACGGCGAACGCATTGTTGGCCGTCAGGCTAAAAATCAGGCTATTTTGAACCCTGAAAACACGGTTTATTCCATCAAGCGTTTTATGGGACGCAAATGGGGCGAACCCGCCGGGCGTGAGCTGCCGGTTGAGGCAGATGCCAAACGCAAACCTTACAAGGTTATTCAGGGTAACAATAATGAAGTCCGGGTGGTTATGGGTGACAAGGATTTCAGCCCTCCCGAAGTTTCCGCCATGATTTTGCAGAAACTTAAATCAGATGCGGAAGCCTACCTGGGCGAAAAGGTAACCGAAGCGGTTATTACCGTACCGGCTTATTTTAACGATGCCCAGCGCCAGGCCACCAAAGACGCCGGGGCTATTGCCGGGCTGAAAGTCCTGCGGATTATCAACGAACCCACCGCCGCTGCTCTGGCATACGGTCTGGACAAGAAGAAAGATGAAACTATCGCCGTTTATGATTTGGGCGGCGGTACCTTTGATATTTCCATACTGGAACTGGGCGAAGGCACTTTCCAGGTAAAATCCACCGCCGGTGATACCCATCTGGGCGGTGATGATTTTGACCAGAAGATTATTGACTGGCTTATAGCCGAATATAAGAAAGACCAGGGCATTGACCTTTCTAAAGATAAAACTGCTTTGCAGCGTCTGAAAGAGGCGGCTGAAAAGGCCAAGATAGAGCTTTCCACTGTTCAGCAGGCAGAGATAAATTTGCCCTTTATCACCGCAGATGCTTCAGGGCCCAAGCACTTAAATATTATCCTTACCCGTGCCAAACTGGAGCAGATGGTAATGGACCTTGTAGACAAGAGCCTTGAGCCCTGCCGCCAGGCTTTGAAAGATTCGGGCAAGACTGCTTCTGAAATCAACGAGGTTATTCTGGTAGGCGGACAGACCCGTATGCCGCTGGTACAGCAGAAGGTCAAAGAGTTTTTCGGCAAAGAACCTAACAAGGGTGTAAACCCTGACGAGGTGGTAGCTATCGGTGCTGCCATTCAGGCCGGCGTACTCAAGGGTGAAGTCAGTGACGTACTCCTGCTGGATGTTATCCCCCTGACTTTGGGTATTGAGACCCTTGGCGGTGTATCTACCGCTCTTATTACCCGCAATACTACCATTCCCACTTCCAAGAGCCAGGTATTTTCCACTGCGGCTGACAACCAGCCCAGCGTAGAAATCCATGTCCTGCAGGGCGAACGCCCCATGGCGGCCGATAACCGCACTCTGGGCCGCTTTATGCTGGACGGCATTTTGCCCGCCCCCCGCGGCGTCCCCCAGATAGAGGTTACCTTTGACATTGATGCCAACGGTATACTTTCCGTCAAAGCCAAGGATAAAGGCACCGGGCGTGAACAGAAGATAACTATCACCGCTTCCTCCGGCCTTTCCAAGGAAGAGGTTGAAAAGATGACCCGTGAGGCGGAAGCCCATGCCGCTGAAGATAGCAAACGCAAGGAAGAGATAGAAGCCCGGAATGTGGCGGATAATCTGGCTTACAATGCCGAAAAGACCCTGCGTGACAATAAGGACAAGATACCGGCCGAACTGAATACCGAACTGGAAAGTAAGATAGCGGCCGTCCGCACTGCCCTTCAGGGTACTGATGTGGACGCTATCAAGACAACTACTCAGGAACTTTCCACCGCTCTTCAAAGCGTAGGCAGTGCCGTTTACGGCCAGCAGCAGGAGCAGGGCGCTCCCGCTCAGGAAGAACCTTCGGCAGAAGGCAAAAAGAATGACGACGAAGGCACGGTAGAGGGAGAATTCCGCGAAGTTTAAATAAAGGCCGGGAATTTGATTCTGCGGCCTTTGGGAGGGGGTGTAATGCCCCCTCCCACCCTTTTCCCAGCAGATATTTGGTAAGCAAAAACATATTTCATTTGAACTGTCTTATTTCTATAAAATAAAGTTTTAGGTTATAATGATAAACTATGGCAAATAAAAGAGATTATTACGAAGTACTGGGTATTGAACGCAGCGCTTCTGACGAAGATATAAAAAAGGCCTTCCGCAAGATGGCTATGAAGCATCATCCTGACCGTAACCACGAGGATGGCGCTGCCGAAAAATTCAAAGAAATAAACGAAGCCTACGAAGTCCTTTCCAATCCCGAAAAAAGGGCGGCCTATGACCGGTTTGGTTTCAGCGCCGGATCAGATGCCTTTGGTCAGGGCGGCTTTGAAAACTTTGATTTCGGCGGTTTGGGCAGTATTTTTGAGACATTTTTTGGCGGTGCTACCCAGAGTGCCAAGCGCGGCCCCCGCCGCGGGCCGGATATGTCTTATGATATACGGATAACTCTTGAAGAAGCCGCAACCGGGGTTGAAAAAGAAATTACCACCGAAAGGCTTGAATACTGCTCTGAGTGCAGCGGTACGGGAGCTAAAGCCGGCACTTCACTTGTAAAATGTACCAACTGTAACGGTACCGGGCAGGTTTATCAGGTGCAAAAGAGTGTTTTCGGGCGTTTTACCAGCGTAACCCCCTGTCCCAAATGCCGGGGTGAGGGGACTATCATCGGCGAACCCTGTGCCAAGTGCCGGGGTACCGGTAAAGAATATGTCAAGCGGACTGTTCAGGTAAAGATACCTGCCGGGGTGGCAGACGGCAACCAGATACGCCTTAACGGCTACGGCGGTGTAGGTGATAAGGGCGCTTCCGCCGGTGATGTGTATATAAACGTAAGCATTGCCTCACATGCGGATTTCAAACGTGACGGTGATGATGTTATTTATGAACTTGAGATAAATTTTGCCCAGGCGGCTTTGGGCACTGAAGTAAATGTGCCGGGGCTTAGCACCTCTCACAAGCTGAAAATTCCGTCAGGCAGTCAGAACGGCAAGTACTTTGTGCTGAAGGGCAAGGGTATTCCCCATCTGAACCGCTTTGGCAGCGGTGACGAAATGGTGCACCTGAACGTTGTTACTCCTGAGAAGCTCAGCCGTAAACAGAAACAGCTCTTTGAGGAGCTGGAGAAGTCTTTCGCCGAGGATAAAAAGTAGCCGGTCTTTAAGTTTTCTAATCCGGATTAAGTTCAGGTGTTTTGCGGGTTCTGCGCCTGCGGAACATTTTAAACAAATCCCACTTGCGTCCGGCCAGTTCATGGGCAGCCTGGGCAGCCATCAGTTTTCTGGCGGCTTCCTTCGGGTCTGCGTTATTATAAAGCACGTTGTAAATGTTTTCGGTTACCGGCATTTCCAAATCCATAGAGCGGGCCAGCTCATAGGCTACTGCGGTAGTGGAAACACCTTCGGCTACATTGCTCATGCTGTACATAATGTCATTCAGGCTGCGGCCTTTGGTTAATTCCACCCCCACAAAATGGTTGCGTGACAGGTTGCTGGAACAGGTGGCAATCAGGTCACCCAGTCCGGCCAGACCCGAAAATGTCAGAGGGTTTGCCCCCAAAGCCGCCCCCAGGGCGGAAATCTCGGTAAGGCCGCGGGTAATCAGGGCGCTCTTGGCATTGTTGCCGAAGCTCAGCCCGTCCGCTATGCCTGCCCCCAGAGCGATAATATTCTTGAGTGAGCCGCCCAGCTCCACCCCTATGATATCCGTATTGGTGTAAGCGCAAAAGTTACTGGCGGTTACCAGTTTGGCGGCTTTTTTAGCCGTCTTTTCAGTATCGGCAGCCAGTACAGTTACAGCCGGCAGCCCCTTTAGTATTTCCATAGCCAGATTCGGCCCCGAAAGAACACATATATTCTGGGAAAAATCCGGGGAAATCTCGTCGGCAATTACCTGGCTCATACGCTTGGCAGTACCTATTTCCAGCCCCTTGGAGGCGCTGCAGACCAGCATGTTTTTAGTCAGCAAAGGTGCAGCCAGCCGTATATTGGGGCGCATCCGCTGGGAAGGCACAGCCATAAGAACCATGTCTGCTCCGGATAGGGCTTCCTCCAAACTGGCGGTTACGTTCAGGTATTCGGGGAAATAATAATCTTCCGGCAAAAAATCAGCCGGACGGCGCTGGGCTGAGAGAAGTGCGGCTTCGTCCTCGGTGCGTGCCCAGAGCATTACTTCGCGCCCTTTATGGGCTATGACCGTACCCAGGGTAATGCCCCAGGTAGTAGTGCCTATAATACAAACTTTAGACATGAAAAACCTAAGCTTTCTAATGCCGGATTGGTTTTAGACAAGGGGTGTTTAACGGGATTTTTCGTTGAGCTTGCGTTCTTTACCCGCTAAAAGCCGTTTAATATTATCGCGGTGCATGATGGTAATTAGAAGCGAACCTAAAACTGCATAAACTATATACTCGGTGGGGAAACCGCTGATAAATGTAAGGGGTATCAGCAAGGCATATGCCCCCACTACCCCGGTTATAGAGCCCAGCGAAGCAAAACCGGAAAGCCCGGCACCTATTATCAGTACTTCACCGCCGAATATGGCCGCCACCGGACACAGGGCAATCATGCCCCCGAAGAAGGTAGCCACACCGCGGCCGCCGCGGAATTTAAGGAACACAGGCCAGATATGCCCGGCAACAGCCGCCAGCCCGGCCAGCACCTGGGCGAATAAAATAGCCATGCCGTTAGTCCCGAAAGTAAGCGCTTCCGTGCCTATGACCAGCCCGGCAAAAGCCACGGCTGAAACTCCTTTGACTACGTCTAAAGCGGCTACCAGCAAAGCAGCTTTCCTGCCCATGGTTCTCAGGACATTGGTAGCTCCGGTGCGTCCGCTGCCGTAACTGCGGATATCTATTTTGGAACCGCGGTGGCTGACTAAATACCCAAAGGGGATTGAACCCAGGAGATAACTTACTATAACAACAAGCAGAAGCTTGGCAATTAACATTTTTCACCTCGGGCTTTAAAAGTTAAACGGATTGGGGTACCGAAAAATCCGAAAGACTCCCTGAGACGGTTTTCAATAAAGCGTTCATACGAAAAATGAACCAGTTTAGGGTTATTGACGAAAAACACAAATGAAGGCGGATTGGTGTCTGCCTGGGTGGCGTAATAGATTTTCAGCTGGGTTTTGCCCTGATGGGGCGGGGTATGGGCAGAGAGGGCTTCGGTGACCACGCTGTTTACCTTGGCAGTGGGAATACGTTTGTTGCGCTCTTCCTGAACTTTCAGCGCCATGGGGATAATAGTATCAACACCACGCCCGGTTTTGCCTGAAACAAACAATATCGGAGCGTAATCCAAAAACTTAAATCTACTCTGGATAGTCTGTGTCACTTCAGCTTTGTCCTGGCCTTTACCCAGATCCCATTTATTCAGGATAATTATAATACCCTTGGCGGTATCCCGGACATATCCGGCAATGTGGGTGTCCTGAGCGGTCACCAGCTCTTCAGTATCCATAACCAGCAGTACTATGTCTGCCCGGTCTACAGCTTTTAAGGCTCTGAGTACGCTGTATTTTTCAACACCGCTCTCAACTTTACCGCGCCGTCTTATCCCTGCAGTATCTATAAGTAACACATTAGTACCATTAAAGTTAAGAGGTGTGTCAATAGCATCTCTGGTAGTACCGGGTATATTGCTTACTATAGAGCGTTCCTGTCCCATAAAGGTATTAAGCAGGGTGGATTTACCTACATTGGTTCTTCCCACAAGTGCCAGCTTAACCGAATTGTCCTCTTCTGGGGTGGCAATGGGCTGGTCAGGCAGTTCTTCCAGCACCCGGTCCATCAGGTCTGAAATGCCGCTGCCGTGGAAGGCACTGATAACCGAAGGTTCGCCAAAGCCCAGGCTGTAAAATTCAGCGGCTTCCTGGCCCATTTTCAGGTTGTCGGCTTTATTGGCCACCAGTATTACCGGTTTACCGGTGCGGCGGATAATATCTGCCATTTCGTAGTCAGGTGTAATCAGCCCGGCTTTTACGTCTACTACCAAAAGTACCAGATCGGCTTCTTTTATGGCCAGACTTATCTGGATATTTACCTGCTGGCCGATAATGCTCTCAAGATCCGGGTCAAGCCCGCCGGTATCCACCATAATCAGCCGGCGGTCCAGCCAGCTTACAGTCGTAAACAAACGGTCACGGGTAGTACCGGGCAGGTCTTCGGTAATGGCCAGATTCTTATGGGCAAGGCGGTTAAGCAGGGTGGATTTACCCACGTTCTGCCGCCCCACAATGGCAATAATAGGGGTAGTATTATTCATATATTTCACGGCCGCTTAGTGCCTGCCGCCTATCTCCAGTCCACCCAGCATATCTCTTAGTACCGCCTTTTGGGCATGCAGCCGGTTTTCGGCCTGGTCAAAGATAACAGACTGAGGGCATTCCAGTATTTCCCGGTCAACCTCTTCACCGTAATGAGCCGGCAGAGGGTGCATAATGATGGCATCTTTATCAGCCATGGAAACCAGCTTGGCATTCACCTGAAAACCCGCAAAATCCTTAAGGCGTTTTTCAGTTTCAGCTTCCTGTCCCATACTGGTCCAGACATCTGTATAGATTACGTCAGCCCCGCGGAGGGCGGCCTTAAGGTCTGTCCCGCTGTATAGTTCAGCCCCGCTGTCTTCTGCGTAAGCTTTGGCCTTAGCAAATATGGCCTTGTCTACCAGATAGCCTTCGGGTGAAGCCAAGCGGCAGTTTATTCCCGTCATGGCGCAGGCCAGCAAAAGGCTGTTGGCACAGTTGTTGCCATCACCTATGTAAGCCAGATTAAGCCCCTTGAGTTCGCCCTTTTTCTCGTAAATGGTCAGGATATCCGCCAGTGCCTGGCAGGGGTGCTCCAAGTCTGAAAGGGCGTTTATAACAGGTATATCGGCATATTTTGCCAGCTGTACCAGGGTATCATGCCCGAAGGTGCGGCAGGCGATAACGTCTACAAAACGGGCTAGCACTCTGGCCACGTCAGCCACCGGTTCGCGTTTGCCCAAACCTACCTCAGCCGGTGAAAGATACAGTGCTTCCCCGCCCAGCTGCTTCATGGCCAGCTCAAAGCTGACCCGGGTACGCAGGGAGGGTTTTTCAAAGACCAGAGCCAGAGTTTTACCGGAAAGACAGCTGTTCCAGCCCCTGGCTTTAAGTTCAATGGCATCTGAAAGCAGACGCCCGATATCGTCAGGGGAAAGGTCTGAAATAGACAGCAGGTCCTTGGTGTTCACTTTTCGCCTCCGGCACACAATTACCCTTAATTATAGCATTAAAGTGTTTATCTGGATACTTTAATGACCGGGCGGGAGAGGGTCTTTTTGTAGCAAATAGTTATACAAACAACTAATATATGGTATAGTATAGATAGGTGTGTCAGGGCAGGCACTCTGACTGGTTGGGGTGGTTGCTTCGTGAAAGTCTCTGCCGGAGCCCTTGCCTTGGGTTGCACTTGACACCCTGTTCACAAGGGGTATTATAATGTACATATCATCTGAGACAGCTATGTAAAGGATAGGTATGTTTTGTCCGGTATTTGGCTTGGGCAAAACCGGGGGAGTTACTCCTTAGAGATTCTCTTTGGCCTTACAAATAAATGGCGGTTAGTTGGCGGTGGTTGCCGGATACGTTTTTAGAGAAAAAATAGACGTATCCGTCTGATATATTTTATGACTGTTTCGCTTAGCTTTACCCGAAAAAGGCTGGAGGAAGTATGAGACTGCGTCAGTATGACCCAAAAGAATCACTGTCTTACCTTACACTTGTGTCAGAAGTTTTGGGTGACTACGCTGCTTTTCAGTCTCCTCAGGATATAATCCGCCGGTTTGGCGGTGAAAGCCTGACCGATATCACCGAAACTCCGGAAGTGCGCCTGCCGGAGCTTGCTCCGCCTCTGCCCATAGGTTATGAACAAAAGGTTTTTCAGTTTAAAGAATCCGGTGCCACCGGCGGCTCTTTTGATGTGGTTTTCAATAATGAAGGCCAGATGGTGAACTTCCGCGCCCAGCTTTTCTTTGACGGCATATTGGCCGGTATGCGGGCGGCCTATTATAACCGCCTGAAACTGCGTTCGCTTATAGAGCAAATGGCTGATACGGGCCATGTCAGTTTTGATAACCGTTCTTCGCGCTACTACAGCTATTGTAATGAGCTGATGGTTACTTTCTGCCAGATGTCTGATTTCGGGCTGACCAGTGTATCCACCTGGATTACCCAGCGTGAAGAAACCTGCCTGCAGACCATGTCAGATTATTCCGGAGTCAAGCTCCAGCCGAATTTTATCGGTGTTTAATCTGTGCCATCAAAACGTAATCTGATTGCCGTATTGGCATTGTTACTCACATTTTGCGGGGTGTTGACAGGCTGTGATACTGGTTCCGCTGTTGATGATGCAAATCTGCCCGCTGTACAGAATATATCTGTTGCCGAAGCCAAAGCCCTTATAGACCGGAATGCGGTCTCTGCGGATTTTATTATTTTAGATGTGCGTACCCCGTCTGAGTATGCTCAGGGGCATATTCCGGGTGCGGTAAATCTGGATTATTACGCTTCCTTTGAAGCTTCTCTTTCGGCCTTTGATAAAACCAAGACTTACCTCGTTTACTGCCGTACAGGCAACCGTTCTGCTTCCGCTGCCCGGCTTATGCTGGATAACGGCTTTGCCGCTATATATAACATGCAGGGCGGAATAAACGCCTGGATATCCGGCGGACTGCCGCTGGAAACCTAGCTCAGGCTTCTTAACAGCGGCTAAAATACCTGAACCCATTTTGGCCTCATCTGCTATAATGTGTTTATGAATAAACCTGTAATAGTCCTCTTTGACGGCACTAACCTTGTTCACCGGGCATATCATGTACTTCCTCCGCTTGCCATCCGCAAAACAGGTGAAGTAGTGGGTGCCGCTTTTGGTTTCGCCTCCATACTGATTAAAGTCTTAACAGACCTTAAACCGGATTGTTATGCCATATCCTTTGACAGAAAAGGCCCAACCTTCCGCCATGAAATGTTCAAAGCATACAAAGCCCAGCGTCCGCCCATGCCTGACGAACTGGTCAGCCAGCTGGGGCGGGTACGCCAGATTGTAGATGCTTTTAATATGCCGGTATACGAACAGAGCGGCTTTGAGGCTGATGATGTGCTGGGTACGCTGGCAACCAGAGCCGCTGCCGCAGGTATGGAGGTTATTATAGCCTCCGGGGACGCAGACTCTATGCAGCTGGTCGGGCCGGATATCCGCATTTTGTATCCCGGTCCGGCAGGTTCTTTTGCCAGCACCAGTTTGTATGACGAGGTGGCGGTAAGGGCAAAATACGGTCTGGGGCCGGAGCATATTGCTGATTACAAAGCCCTTATGGGTGACCCTTCTGACAATATCCCCGGAGTACCCGGCATAGGCCCGAAAACCGCCCAGAAACTTATAGAAGAGTACGGCGGCATAGAAGATATTTATAAAAATCTGGATAAAATAAGCCCGCCCGGTCTTCAGAAAAAGCTGGCAGACAATGCCGAAGTAGCCCGTGACAGTAAAATACTGACTACTATCGTGTGCGATTTACCGCTTGATTTCAGTATTGAGGAATGCCGGGCAGAGCACTATAACCGCCAGAAAGTGGTAGACCTATTCCGTGAGCTGGAGTTTTTCAGGCTGATTGACCGCCTGCCGGGAGGGGAAAACCAGCTTCAGGGTACGCCGGATATGTTCGCTGTTGCTTCAAAGGTTGAGACCCGCTATATGGTGGCAGACAGCCAAAATATAGACAGTATTGTAAGCCGCCTGGCAAATGCCAAAGAGCTGGCGCTGGCGGTTTCGGGTACTCCCGAAGAAGCTATGGATGCCCGCCTGACGGCACTGGCACTTTCAAGTGCGGCGGGTGATGCCTGTTTTGTACCCGCTGAGTTTATCGGCAGTGCTTCAGAAGGGCAGATGTTTGCCGCCGAAGGGCATTCCGGCTTGGCAGCTCTGCTTGGTGATGAAAAAATAAGTAAAACCGCCCATAACGCCAAGTACCTTATGAATTTGCTTTTATCTGCCGGGCAGGCAGTAAAAGGGCTGGATTTTGATACAATGATTGCCGCCCATCTTCTGGGTGAAAAAAATCTGGCTATCAAAGACCTTGTCTTTGAGCATTTCGGCATAGAGATTGCGGATATTGAAAATATACTGACCCGAAACGGTAAAAAAGCCAGTTTCAGCGAGGTTCAGCTTTCAGAAGCGGCTCAGCTTGCGGCTGATTACACTTTCCGCCTCAAAGGTATCTTTGCCGCCCAGCTTGCCGAAACCAGGCTGATGGATTTATTTGCCAGGGTGGAAATGCCCCTTTTGCCCATACTGCTGGGCATGGAACGCACCGGCATTATGCTGGATACAGATTTGCTGAAGGCTATGGCTGAAAAGACAGGCAGGCAGATATTTAAACTGGAAGAAGATATCTATGCCCGGGCCGGGCATAACTTTAACATAGGCTCCCCTCAGCAGCTGGGGCGGATACTCTTTGACGAACTGAAACTGCCGGTTATCAAAAAGACCAAAACCGGCTATTCCACCGGGGCAGAGGTGCTTGAAGAACTGAAGGGCAAGCACCGTATTGTAGACCTGATACTGGAATACCGTATGCTGGTAAAGCTGAAATCTACTTATCTGGATACCCTGCCGCGTATGGTAAATCCGCATACCCGGCGGCTGCATACCAGTTTTAATCAGACCCGTACAGCTACCGGCAGGTTATCTTCTTCCGAGCCTAATTTGCAAAACATACCTGTCAGGGGGGAAATGGGCAGGGAGATACGGCGGGCATTTATTGCACCTCCCGGCACAGTGCTGCTGGCGGGAGATTACTCCCAAATAGACCTCAGGGTGCTGGCCCATCTTTCCCAGGACCCCGCCCTGATAGAGGCTTTCCAAAGTGACCAGGATATTCACACCGCTACCGCCGCCAGATTGCTGAACATTCCCCCGTCAAAGGTGACTAAAGAACAACGCCGCTTGGCTAAAACGGTAAATTTCGGGGTGATATACGGCATGAGCAGCTACGGGTTGGAACAGGCTACCGAGCTTTCGCTGGAAGAAGCCGACAAATTTATAAAAGCCTATTTTGAAAAATATCCGCGGGTGGCTGTTTATTTCTCGGAGATTAAGCAGCAGGTGCGTACTCAGGGTTATGTGGAAACCCTGCTGGGCAGACGCCGCTATATACCGGAAATCAATTCACCCAACCGTATTTTGCGTGAATCAGCCGAGCGTATGGCTATCAATATGCCGGTACAGGGGACATCTGCTGACATTATCAAGCTGGCTATGGTCCGGCTGGACGAAAAGCTTAAAGAAGAAAAGCTGAAAAGCCGCCTGCTTCTTCAGGTGCATGACGAGCTTATATTTGAAGTACCCAAGACAGAGCTTGGGCGGATGAGTGATTTGCTTGTAGAAACCATGTCAGGTGCAGTTGCCTTTGAAATACCGCTCAAGGTTGAGCTTAAGTCCGGGGCTAACTGGGGAGATATGGAGTAATACTGGACTTGGCAAAACTGCGTGATTACCTGCCGTATCTGATACTGCTGGGTGTGTTTATCCTGCTGGCCTGGCTGGTATTTTTAAACCCGGTTTTAGCCGCGGATACAGCTGTTTCGGGTTTTATTCAAGATATTTCACTGCCCGGTTTTGACGGATTTATGGAATTTATTTCCTGCCTGGGCAGTTTTCCGGTCTGGATTATTCCGCCGGGGGCGGCGGTAATCTGGCTGTGGTGCAAAGGCTATCGTTTACAGTCCGTAATTTGTGCTCTGGTGCCCGGCATTGCCGCCCTCTTGGGGTATATATTCAAATGGCTTATTGACCGCCCCCGTCCCGGCAGTCTGGAAGACGGCGGCACCAGTTTCCCCTCAGGCCATACCGCTTATGCTTTGGCCTGTTACGGGGTGATATTTTTTATCATACCCAAATTTATCCACCGCCCTGTATTCAGGTTTATACTCCGGCTGCTTTGCCTTGTGCCGGTAGTCTTTATGGGTATTTCCAGAGTATATTTAAATGCCCACTGGCCAAGTGATGTGCTGGGGGCATACCTGCTTTCGGGGGCAGTGCTGGGAATAGGGCTGACCTATCTTAAGCACAAATTAACCAAAGGAGTAAATCATGCCTGAACTGCCTGAAGTGGAAACGGTAAAAAACGAAATAATGCCCCATTTGCTGGGCAAAAAAATAACCCGCATGGAAGCTTTGTGGGCTAAAACGCTCTGCCCGCCTGAAACCGAGTTTAACAAACTGGTCTCCGGTTTACAGGTAACCGGGCTTAGCCGCCGCGGCAAGTATATTATCATCAGCTTAAGCGGCGGTCTGTTTATCAGTGTGCATTTGAAAATGAGCGGCGGGCTGACGGCAGTCAAGGCTGAGACTGAACAGTTCCCCCGTTTCACCAGAGCGGTCTTTCATTTGGAAAATGGAGAGCAGGTATATTTCACAGACATACGCAAATTCGGGCGGATAAACTTGCTTACCAGTCTGGACACTATTCTGGAAAAACTGGGGCCTGAACCTCTGGAAGGGGATTTTACCCCGGAGGTGCTTGGTAAGCGTCTTTCGGGGCGTAAAGGGCCTATTAAGGCCGTTCTCCTTGACCAGAAGGTGCTGGCAGGGGTGGGCAATATGTATGCGGACGAAGCTTTGTTTAAAGCCTGTCTGAACCCGCTCCGCCCGGCTGACAGCCTGAGCAAGGCAGAGGTAACCAAACTCCATTCGGCTATTCAGTCAGTTTTACATAAAGCTATACAGAACAAGGGGGCAAGTGTCAGCACTTATCACCGTCCTGACGGCTCAAAGGGGGGCGCCCAGCTGGAGTTTAACGTTGCCCACCGCCGGGGTGAGGTTTGCCCTGAGTGCGGTGCGCCTATAAACCGCCAGCTGATACGCCAGCGGGCCTGTTACTACTGCCCCCATTGCCAGGCCTGACACGTCCCGGTGTTTTCAAGCGGCTTTTGGTTGTATCAGCTGGGCTCTTATGCTATATTATCTTCTTGTTTAGACACTGGGGGGGTCGCATAGTGGTCTAGTGCGGGCGCCTGCTAAGCGCTTGCCCTGGGAAACCGGGGTCGAGGGTTCGAATCCCTCCCCCTCCGCCATAAAAAAACGAAGAAAAAGGACTTGAACCATCGCGGCTTGAGTCCTTTTGTTTATGTGTAGTGTAGTCAGTTTGCAGTGCCGTGATATACTGTGCTTCAGGTGGTGCGGGCTTACCGCTATCATATCTGGTATTCCGTGATTTACTTTCAGCAGTTTCTTGCCGTATAACCATATGATAAAGGAATGGCAAATGATGATGGGTCAGGCATGAATGGATCTAAGATAAAGTATATAGCGCTTTTGCGCGGAGTGAATGTAGGCGGCAAGAACAAGGTTTCAATGCCGGAATTAAAAGCTGCGTTTGAAAATGCCGGATTTACCGAAGTCAGCACTTATATCAACAGCGGAAACGTATTTTTTTCCTGTGAGGAGAAAGAAATCACCGATTTGCAGCAGCAATGCCGGCAGGTAGTGCTGGATACCTTCAGCTTGGAGATACCGATTGCTGTTCTGTCCGTAAACGCCCTTGCTGATGCGTTGAACCATGCTCCCGAATGGTGGGACCGAGATGCTGATTCCAAGCACAACGCCATCGTTGTTATTGCTCCGGCCAAGGCAGATGCTGTCATAAAAACGGTCGGTGAGGCAAAGCCTGAATACGAAAAGGTGGCATACCACGGACAAGTGATTTTTTGGTCTGCACCGATAAAAACCTTCTCCCGCACACGGTGGTTGAAAGTTGTTTCGACCTCCGCTTATGGCAACATCACTATTCGCAACGCCAATACAATAAAAAAGCTGTTGCAGCCAGGCAGTGATAAGGGGTAACGGCGGCATCTGTATTTGCCGAACTTCTCATCAGCTGTAGCTTCTTTCAGATTATGTTTGTTTTTTACTTCATCCGGTTTGGTACTGGGGTTTTACCCGGTTTATCACAGGCGTAAACAGGCTGGCGGGGGCTTAGCCGTTATTATCCAGAAACGCTCTGGCTCTGTCTGCCGCATTTTGCCTCAGGTTATAGTAATAAAACGAATAATCATAACTGTGATAAACCCCTTTGCCCAGCACGGGGTTTCCTGAAAACCATGCCTCCGCATCCACGCTGCTGCATACCAGCACGCCTTTTTCGCTGTCAACACGGGCATCAGCTAACCCCATTATTTTTTTTAACTCTGTGTCCGGGTTGATTGGAATATAGCCGTCCGCACCGGGCAGGTACGAGCCAAGATTTTCTGATGCCGAAGCTGGGACATCGTCTCTAGTCCAGCTGATGGGATTTATTACCAAAGCTCCTTCTGAAACTATCAGGTTCTTACCCTCAATCTCCGCTGCCTGGGTATTGTAGGATATGATTACCCCGGTGTCAGTTGCGTTTTCCGCGAACCTGAGGTGCGGGTTTTTAGCCAGATAATCCTCTGTCACCGAGTAGCCGATGGCATAAGCGGCAATCATCTGCTTATACACGTCCGGGTGCTTTCCCATATAGTCCGAAAGCAGATACAGCAGTATTTCAGAGCCCTGCGAATGGCCTGCCAGAATAAACGGCCTGCCGTTGTTGAAATGTTTTATATAATAGTCAAATGCGGCCATTGCGTCCTCTTCGGGTGCACCGCTTAGAAGATTATATCTGTCTTCCTCCGTCAGGGACAAACACGCTGCCGCATCACCCTGCCTGTAGTAGGGTGCATATATGTTACCCACAGTTTCAAATGCGGTTGCCTGCAGTTTATAAGCCATCTGGGCGCCAAAACGCATCATGTCGTTGTTTACTTCGCATATGTCAGGGTCGGTTGATGCCTGCTTGTGGTAGACCGTGGGGTACAGATAGAAAATATCCACCTCCATAACAGCTTGTGGCGGCAGGGCCAGCCAGTTATCAGGGTTAGAATAATCTGTGGCTTCCCCATCCTGACCGGAGAACCGGAGAATCCCCAGAATACCCAGGCCGGATACTAAAATAACAATCAGCAGGTAAAAAAGTTTCTTTTGCATGGGGAGTATTATATTTCCTGCGAAATGGTATGTAAAGGCTTGCGGCGGCTTTTACGGCAATAACACAAGCCGGTTTTTTAAAAGGTTCGGCTACTTATTATATTTTTAGGTATTGGGGTATAATCTATATTCAGTTTAATCTGGATGCGGAGATATTTTTGCTTATGCCCGGTTACTATTTGTGGACTATTGGCTGCCAGATGAATCAGGCCGAATCCGAGCGTTTAGGCAGGCTTTTTGAACTCTGGGGTTACTCTTTGGCGGATAAGGCCGAAGATGCTGAGCTGGTGCTGGTAAACAGCTGTGTTGTCCGCGAGCATGCCGAAAACAAGGTTATTAACCGCCTGCATATCTTGCGCAAGCTGAAAGATAAAAATCCCCGCTTGAAAATAGCCCTGACCGGCTGTCTGGTCGGGCAGGATATAGCTTCTGTCCGTAAAAAATTTCCGTTTGTAGATTACATTTTCCAGCCGGGTGCTTTGCCTGATTGGGGTGAGATTCCGGAAGGGTTTATTCTGCCGCTTAAGCCGCCGGTAAGTGCCAGTATCACCATTATGCAGGGCTGTGATAACTTTTGTACTTACTGCATTGTGCCTTACCGCCGGGGGCGGGAAAAGAGCCGGAGCATATCTGAACTATGCTGCGAAGCAGCCGAACTGGTCAGGCGGGGCAGCCGTGAGGTGGTACTCCTTGGGCAGAATGTTGATTCCTACGGGCATGACCTGCCCGAAAAGCCCTGTCTGGCAGATTTGCTTTATGCCCTTAGTGATATACCGGGTTTACTCCGGATACGCTTTTTAACCAGCCACCCCAAGGATATCAGCCAGAAACTTATAGACGCTATGGCCAGCCTGCACAAAGTATGCCACTCCCTGAGTTTACCGGTGCAGGCAGGCGCTGATACTATTCTGGCGGCTATGCGGCGGGGATATACCAGCGAACAGTACCGGGAGCTGGTGGGGCGTCTGAAAACCGCCATGCCGGATATCAGCCTCCAGACAGATTTGATAGTGGGCTTCCCCTCTGAAACCGCAGAGCAGTTTGACCAGAGCTATAAACTTATGTCAGATATCGGTTATGACGCTATCCATGTGGCCGCATATTCCCCCCGCCCCCAGACTGCGGCTGCCCGTGATATGGCAGATGACGTGCCGGTTGCCGAGAAAAAACGCCGC
Organism: Dehalococcoides mccartyi 195; assembly: GCF_000011905.1. Lineage (NCBI taxonomy): Bacteria > Bacillati > Chloroflexota > Dehalococcoidia > Dehalococcoidales > Dehalococcoidaceae > Dehalococcoides > Dehalococcoides mccartyi. The sequence goes on along the minus strand of NC_002936.3, from coordinate 1,251,774 downwards.
CTGAAGCTTATAGAAGACCTGCAGAAAGAAACAGTATCCAAAGCCAATTCCGCTCTGGTAGATACCTTTGCCGAGGTACTGGTGGAGGGCAGGCAAAAGAATAAGTGGCAGGGACGCACTTTAGGTGGTAAACTGGTATTTCTGGAGAGTGATTTGCCCCTTGAGGGATGTCTCATAAATGTAAAGATATTTAAAGCCAGCCCCTGGTCTTTGCAGGCAAAGCTGGTAAAGATACTGGAAAGTTAAAGGAGAAAATATGGATCAGCAGACTATTATGATGTTTGTTTTACTGGCTCTTTTCTTTGGTATGTTCTATTTTCTTATCATCAGGCCGCAGCGCCAGCGCCAGAAGGACCATGCCACTCTTATGTCCTCACTGGTAAAGGGTGACGGCGTTATTACTATAGGTGGTATTCACGGGGTGATAGAGTCCGTAGCCGAAGATAGTGTAGTTATCAAAGTGGAGTCAGGCACTCTGCTCAAGGTCTCCCGGGGCGCTATCGGCTATAAAAAAGCCCCCGAAGATAAAAAGTAAAATCCCCAGGACGGGCGTATTTTGATTTCCAGGTATGATTATATAATTATTGGCAGCGGTATTGCCGGGCTGTATACCGCTTTGCTGGCGCGTGGGCGAGGCAGTGTCTTGCTGGTTACCAAGGGCAAGATACAGGACTGCAATACCCGCCATGCTCAGGGCGGAATAGCCGCCGCCATCGGCCCGGATGATTCTCCCCGCCTCCATTTTGAAGATACGCTCTCAGCCGGAGACGGCTTGTGTGACCCTGAAATGGTGCGTTTGCTGTCCGAAGAAGCCCCCCAGCGTATTGGCCGAGCTGGTTTATCTGGGAGTGCCTTTTGACAGTGTCAACGGTGAAATAGCCCTTACTCTGGAAGCCGCCCACAGCCGCCCCCGTATACTTCACGCCGGGGGGGATGCCACCGGCAAACATATTGAAATCACCCTGAACAACTGGGTGCGGACGACAGAAATTGAGGTATTGGAAGATACGCTGGCCAAAGAGCTTATTGTGGAAAACGGGCGTATCAAGGGTGTGGCAACCCTGGATACCAATACCGGGGCTATCCAGAATTTTGAGTGCCGCTTTGTAATACTGGCAACCGGCGGGGCAGGCCAGCTTTTCAGCTTACCCACCAACCCGGAGGTTGCCACTGCAGACGGTGTGGCATTAGCTTTCCGGGCAGGGGCAGAGATAAAAGACATGGAGTTTTATCAGTTTCACCCCACTGCCATTCACCTGCCGGGGGTTGCCCCGTTTCTTATCTCGGAGGCGGTCAGAGGCGAAGGCGGCATTCTGCGGAATACCAGCGGCAAACGCTTCATGCCCGAATATGCCCCCCAGGCCGAACTTGCCCCCAGGGATGTGGTAGCCCGCAGTATTCACCTTGAGATGCTTAAAACCCAGTCTGACCATGTCTATCTGGACGTGACCCACCTTCCCCCCCACAAGGTAAGCAGCCGCTTTCCCCAGATATACCGTTTCTGTCTGGACCACGGGCTGGATATTGCCCGTGAGGCCATACCTGTTTCTCCGGCTGCCCATTATATGATAGGCGGGGTAAAGGTAAACAGCTGGGGAGAAACAAATATAAAGGGTCTGTTTGCCTGCGGTGAAGTAGCCTGCACCGGTGTCCACGGGGCAAACCGTTTAGCTTCAAATTCGCTTTTAGAGGTGCTGGTATTCGGCAGGCGGATTATAGAATACAGTGCCGGTGAAAACCAGCCCGAAATGCTGGCACCCCTGCCCCAGCTTACCAAGCGGTTGCTCGGGTGGGGTAAATACGTGCGTGATTTGCCTGACCCTTCAATACCCTCCCTCCAGAAGCTTCTCTGGGAAGACTCTGGTATAATAAGGAGTTATAGCGGTCTGTCCAAGGCACAGGAGATACTTTCAGGCTGGCAGTACAGCCTGGGTGATGTCTCAAACCGCCAAGGGATTGAACTGGCAAACCTTATCCTGGCCGGAAGGCTCATGGTGGAATCAGCCCTTCTCAGGCAGGAAAGCCGCGGGGCACATTACCGTACAGATTTCCCCGGCCACCGGCCTGAGTGGGAAAAACATATAGTCTTTATTAAGGAGGATTAACATGTCCCAGTCTCAAATTGAGAAAATCATTGACAATGCTTGTGATGAAGATTTTGCCCGGGGTGATATTACTACCGAAACACTAATCCCGTCTTCTCTGGCAGGGCGGGCTATTATAGTGGCTAAGCAGGACGGAATAATGGCCGGAGCTGAAGTAGCCAAAATAGTGTTTATGAAACATGACCCCAATATGGAAATAGATATACTGATAGAGGACGGCAAGAAAATAAAAGCCGGGGATGTGGTCATGGTGCTTAACGGCCGGGTGATAAACATCCTCAAGTGTGAACGCACCGCCCTGAATTTCCTGACCCACCTTAGCGGTATTGCCTCCCTTACTGCCAAGTATATTTCCAAAGTGGAAGGTTTGAACGTATCTCTGGCAGATACCCGCAAAACTATACCCGGTATGCGGATGCTGGAAAAATATGCCGTGTATGCCGCAGGCGGTAAAAGCAACCGGCCGGACCTGGCTTGCGGAGTCCTTATAAAGGATAACCACCTTATGGCTTTGTCTGCCAAAGGTATTGGTATAAAAGAAGCCATTGAAAAGGCTAAGACCAACAAGAGTAAACTGCCGGTAATTGTAGAAGTAAATACGCTGGAACAGGTAGCTCAGGCTATAGAGGCCGGGCCGAGTTCCATCCTGCTGGATAACATGAGTGTTGAGGATATGAAAAAAGCAGTTGATATTATTCCGGAAACTATAAAAATAGAGGCTTCCGGCAATATAAATCTGGATAATATCCGCGAAGTGGCTATGACCGGGGTAGACGTTATTTCAGTGGGGGCTTTGACCCATTCGGCTCCGTCACTGGATTTCAGCCTGGAGTTCCCTGTTCAGCAGGAAACAGAATAGCCTTTATAACTGACCCGGTTTTCTGTAAAGAAGAGCAAAGATAGTTATTTAGTCAGTGCCGGTTTCCGGTGAGGCTTCGAGTTGGGGGTTATCTTCCGGTTTTATAACACGGCAGAAGATATCTACCAGCGCCGGGTCAAACTGGGAGCCGGCACAGCGTTTCAGTTCGGCTATAGCCTGCTCGGTATGGAGTTGGGTGCGGTAGGGGCGGGGTGAGGTAACCGCATCATAGGCATCTGCAATACTGAGTATTCTGGCTTCCAGAGGTATGTTTTCGCCCTTAAGCCCAAACGGGTATCCGCTGCCGTCAAAGTGTTCATGGTGATGGAGTATTGCCGGCAGGCAGTTTACCAGGTCAATTATCCGCTTCAGTATTTCCACCCCCAGTTCCGGGTGGGTTTTAATAGGCTCCCATTCTTCATCGTCCAAAGCAGATGGCTTGGTCAGAATATGGTCGGGTACGCCTATTTTGCCTATATCATGCAGCAGTCCGGCCGCCCGTATGTTTTCCACTTTTTCCTCAGGCAGTTTTAATATTTCTGCCAGGGCTACTGCATATTCACTTACCTTGCGCGAATGCCCGTAAGTATAATGGTCCTTGGCATCAACCGTGGCCGCTAAAGCATAAATAATGGACATAGCCTTGGGACGGGCCTCCAGCTCGGAGTTGATTACCTGGGTGGGGTTGCTATTCAACTCGGCAGGCAGACTGGTACGGTTTCGTCCTGTCTCTTTGGAGTGGTACAGGGCGGCATCAGCTTTGGCTATAATCTCTTCCTTCATTATCCCGTCATTCGGCCAGTTAGCCAGACCCAGGGAAGCGGTTATGGGCATATCACGGAAGGAAGACTTGGTCTCAACATTTTTGCGGATACGTTCGGCTACATGATAAGCATCTTCAATCTTAGTGCCGGGCAGCATTATGGCAAATTCCTCGCCTCCGTAGCGGAAGGCCATATCAATAGAGCGGATGGAATTTTCCAGTATTTTACCCAGCCTGCGGAGCAGTTGGTCACCTGCCAGATGGCCGTATACGTCGTTGTAGACCTTAAAGAGGTCAAGGTCAAGCAGTATCAGGGAAAAGGTATTGCCGAAGCGTGAACCACGGGCTATTTCCTGTTCTATGCGCTCATGAAAGTGGCGGTGATTATACAGGCGGGTAAGTTCGTCGGTATTGGCACGGATAGTGGCCTGAGTATAAAGCTGGGCATTTTCTATTATAATACCGGCCTGATTGGCTACACTTATCAGCAGGTCCAAATCTCCGGTGGAATATATGCCCCCCCGTTTTTTGTTGCCCAGCCCGATAATGCCTATCAGCTTATCACGGCTTTTTATGGGATAGAGTAACCCCATCTCTGATTTCTGGAGCTGCTCTTTCTCTATCTGCCATAAGCCCTTCAGTTCCGGTAAAGTATCCAGTTTATTCAGGTATAACTGGGCATTGTTCTTATCCAGCCAGGCAATGACAGGGTTATCGGAAGCCAGTTTGAAATGGGTTTTCAGCTGGTCATCACCGGGGTAAACATATTGCAGGGAAAACTCACCGCTGGCAGCATCCGGGAAAAGGAGGGCGGTTTTGTTTACATTTAAAGATTTAGCCAGGTCAGGTAGCAGTGATTTGGCCAGTTCCTCCAGATTAAGTATGTTACCCATCTTGCGTGAAAAACCCATAAGCGCTAGACGGGATTCATAGGTCTCCTGATAAAATAACCTGTCTATGCGTTTTTCAATAAGTGTTCTTAGAGGGCGGGCGGTCATGGCCAGTATCAGCACAATCAGGGTTGCCATAAGGATTATAGTAGACATTTCTTCGGCGGGGAATATACGTGTAGCTACAAATAAAGCGCCTGCATATATGGTTATCATGGAGAAAAACAAAAGAACATAGGTAAGGGTCTTGCGGGCTATCAGTTTAATGTCTATCAGGCGGTACTGGGTTATGGCGTAGACAATAATTCCCGCGTTTATAAAGTTGCCCACATGGTCAAGGGGCAGGCCGTAGATGCGGGGGTTGTCACTAAGATTGGTATAGCTTGAAAGAACTACAATTACCCACCCCAGTACCAGGTACAGGGTGCGGTTGCGTTCGGCCGGGTCTGTAGATTGGCGGTATTTGTGTACCAGATGATAAATGATAACCCCTATGAACAGCAGGGCAAATGTAAAAATATAATAAAATAATGGAGTAGTGGTGTGGTAAACGATATTGTCCTCTATATAAGCAGAGGTAACCAGCTGTCCGTTCAGATTGAAGAAAATATCCAGGGCCAGTGTAATATAACCTATTATCAGGAAAAGGTTGTTTTTACGGTTGGTATAGACATGGATAAACTGGTAATACATAAGTATGGCGGTAAAGAGAGCAATATTTAGCAGGTTGTGCCAGAACAGGGTTTGTTCCGGCGGGGCGTCCAGATGGAGCATAAAAGAGGTGAAGCTCCAGAAAGCGGCTGCAGCTAAGAAGACAGAAAAAACACCGGTGATAGGCTGCCGTTTAGAAAGCAGGACAACGGCTAGCAGTACTATATATGCAATACTGGTTACAAGCGGTACCAGAGCCCAGATAGTCACGAAAATGCCTCTTCATTACCCGTTATATCCGGGTGCATAGTAAAAAATCAGGCTTGTATTGAGCCATTATGCAGTACAATAGTGTTGTTGTCAAATATGGACACCCAGTAATACAAATGGGCGGTAGCTTTGAGCCCCGCCCATTTTTGACTGATACGGACAGGTTTCCTGGGTTTTAGACTTTGACAGCTTCTTCCTGTTTGACAGTTACCTTGGTGGGAGTATTCAGCATAAAAGCCAAATCTCCGGCCGAAGGATTCAGATGCGGGGGCTTCAAATCACTCAAATCTGCTCCGGCGTTCTGCTGGCGTATTTTGTAGAGTTTGAAAGCACCTTTGGGCAAAAAGGTCACATCCAGCGGCATCAAACCTATAAAAGACTCCAAATCAGCGTATCCGGGGTGTACCTTTTTGAGTTCCTCGTGGATAGAGGCTGTAACCTCCTCTTTAGTCTGAGTGGTGTTATCTTTGGGTTCAATATAAAGGTGCAGACGGGGTGTATTATTCACCCGTTCCTTGCAGGCTACCCAATCCACATATTCTACCCGGCTGTTTTCAATAGCCTGCCAGATGCCTTTTTCGGAAAGGCGGGTAAAACCGGCAATATCAATCTGGTCATCCACTCTGGTCAGGTAAATCATCTGTGGGATATCTATATCCAAAGCTTCGTTGCGTAAAGATGTTATCTGTACCAGGTGGCCTAAGCGGTAGCGTACGAACGGGCCGCCGTGGAAACTGGTGATAACCACCTCGTAGTTGCCGGGTTTCAGTTCGTCCATCAGCAGGGTTTTGGGCTGATAACTGGTATCACGCCAGCTCTTTACCGCCTCTTCCTCAGGTATAAACTCAAAGAACTGCATATAGGGGACAAAGGTCATGCTGGAATAGTCCCAGGTTTGGGTAGCTATTAAAAAGGCTTCGGTGCAACCGTGGAAATCCAGCGGATAGCGCCCCCACTGTTCCTTTATTTTCTCACGGTAGACACTGCCGTCAATACCGTAGGTCATCAGCCCCTTTACCTTCCAAAGGTCTTTGGGGAGCATGGGGCGGCCGGCCAGCTTGGCCTTGATTTTACCTTTTAGCAGCCGCAGCATGGCTTTGGGATTAGACAGCAGGAATTTCATGCTTATTTTGCCGCTGCTCTGGCTGAAACGGTTGCCCAGGGCTACAGTTACACTGGACATGGACAAACAGTAATCCAGCCCTTCAGACAGAGCCATCTGGAAGCCCTTTTTCACCCGGTCTTCAAAGGGAATCCTTTCGGCCTCCTCTACTTTGGGCAGAAAATTAAACTTTTCATGGGGGAAACAGCGGGCAATAGTGCCGGTGGCATAAGGCGGCGGTGCCATGCCGTAGAGTACGGCATCATTCGGGCGGATATTTATATCCTTGCGTTTATTGCAGCTGCTGAAAAGGGCCATTGCCCAAACCAGAGACTCTACCTCGTCCATCTGGCGGGCGGTTACCGGAGCCCAGCGGTGGGCGTATTCGCCGTTTTTGCCGGAGGTATACTGCCAGAGAATAGGCCTTTTGGGAAGTATATCCATGCGTCTTTTAGTCAGGAAGGGGGCATAGTCCGCATAGGTGGTAAGGGGTACGCTCCGTCTCAGTTCCTCTGAATTGGTAGGCGTTGCCCCGTTGAAAATGTGCTTGCCCAGTTCGCATTTTTTAAGGAGTTCCAATTGTTCCTGAAGAAGTCTTTCCTGTATTTTCATGAAATCTTCAATGCTGAGGTCAATAAAACCGCAGCAGCGGTCCCAGATTTCCTCAACTTTACCCTGTGCAAATAGCTCACCTAGCTGGGTCATTTTGCTTCTCCTTGTATAGTATTTGAAAAATTACGCTGTTTTATATAAGCCGCAATGCTTTTGCGGTTGGGTATCAGCATGGGGGTGGTTTTTTGATACTGGGCATAGCCCGGAAACATTTTTCCGAATACCCAGCGGTCCTGTATGTATACCAGCAATATATCCAAAAGGCTCCAGATAACGGCCGCCCACAGGGCAAAGTCCGTGCCCGCACCCAGGGTCATACCGGCCATGGCCAGTACAAACCAGGGTACGCCGGGGTGACGTACCAGGGCGTAAAACCCGCTGGTAACCAGTTTGTCTCCCACTCCGGTTTTGACATAAGTTTTACCGAAGGGCAGATTTACAAAGAGGGAATAAAGAAAGAAATAGATGCCTGCTGCAAATACCGCCCAGCCGGCGGCATTCAGCCAGACGGGCAGTAAGAATGAATTTCCGTTGAAGCAGACCATAAAACCGGCATACACCAGCAGGGTTGAACCCGAAAGCCAGAGTATGGGCTTGAGAAGCGGCAGTTTTTTCAGGGCCACAAAATCAAGATATGTACCAGTGAAAAACCGATTGCACCAATAAATACATAAAACATGTTCTAAATATGGCAGACACAAAACACACTTGGAAGGTTTTAAATACTAGAACAATGTTCTATTAAAGCTGAGGGGAAAAAGAAAAAAGCCCTCTTCGTCTGAAGAGGGCTTAAGCAGGTCTTTAGAAGCCTGTTTTAGGTTATTTCCACTTAAGTTTTACTTCACCGCCGGGGGTTTCGTCTTTGCTGCCGGCACCGCCCAGTTTGCTTAAGGCCTCAAGGTCACTCATGGCAGAAGACCCTTTGCCCAGTTCCAGCCCGTAGCCTACAAAGAAATCCACGAAACTCTTGAGGAGTTTCTTGGTGTCTTCCTGGAAGGAGACCAGTTCTTCTCTGCTGGCAGACTTGTTGGATTTTTCAAGCAGTTTCTTAACGTCCTGCTTGAGGGCTTCAAACTCCTGGCTGGAGATTCCGTTTTCCTTGCGGTTTTCGCCGCCAAGCTGAGAGTCAATAAGGTAATTCAGGAAATCCGCCTGGCTCAGGTCGCCGCGGTTTTCATCAATCCGCCTTACCAGCTCCGCCGGTACAATCAGCATTCGTTTGTCAGACATGGTATCTCCTTTTACTGCCCCGGTAAGTTAGGCTTCGTCCTGTTCATTATCTTTAAGGTCCAGTGTGTCTAATATATTATCAATACTGCGTAAAAGTTCAAGCCCCTTGGCAGTCACCCTGTAGGTAACAGAAGGGTTGCCAAGCTGTACACGGTCAATAAGCTCCCTGTCCAGCATGAAGTTCAGATATTTCTGGAGCTGGAAATAAGACATATTGACGCTGTACATAATCTCAGTTTTGCCGGCTTCACCCAGCCTGAGCATGTCAGCGATAATCTCTATACTGGAACGTCTGCGGTCTAATCTCATAGCCCTTTTGACCTATTACTATCTGCTACGGAGTTACTATTATACTATGCCGTGCAAGCCGAATATAACCCCCCAATTCCAAATATTTTTAAAAATATTTTCAGGAGGGGTTTTCCAGTGTTTTCAAGGCCTCTTCCAAATCCGGCGGAAGGGGAGAGCTGAACTCTACGTTCTGCCCGTTTGAGGGCAGGCTGAAACTAAGGCGGTGGGCATGCAAAAACTGTCTTTTAAGCCAAGTCTCTTTCTGCCCGTAAACCGCATCACCTGCCACCGGGTGGCCTATAGCCGCAAAATGGACACGTATCTGGTGAGTGCGGCCGGTTTCAAGTTTGACTTCAAGCAGGCTGTATCCCTGAATATAACGCAGCACTTTGTAGCCGGTGCGGGCGGGCCTTCCGTTAGATACCACCGCAATTTTCTGGCGGTTTTGAGGGTCACGCCCCAGCGGGGCTTCAATAAACCCTTCCGCAGGATGCAGTTCCCCTTGCACCAAGGTCAGATAGTACTTACGTACGGTCCGTTCTTTAAACTGGGCAGACAGGTTCGCCAGGGCTTCGCGGTTTTTAGCTACCAGCAGCAGCCCGGAAGTATCTTTATCCAGACGGTGGACTATTCCGGGACGAAGGGGGTCGTCAAAGTCTTCCATTTCAGGTTCAAGTGCCAGCACCCCGTTTATCAGGGTATGGTCAGGGTGACCCGGGGCAGGGTGAACGGTCAGCCCTGGCGGTTTATTTATAAGCAGCAGGTCCTTGTCCTGGAAGATTATCTCCAGGGGTATATCTTCGGCTTTGAGTTCGGGCGGGGTTTCGGGGGGTATTTCTATAGTTATAGTGTCACCGTTTTTAAGTTTCAGACTGGGTTTGGCGTTTTTCCCGTTTACCTGTATATGGCCTGCTTCCACCAGTTCCTGTATAAAACTGCGGGAAAGGTCAGTTTCCTTTTGGGTTATGTATTTATCCAGCCGCTCACCGTCAGATTCGGCAACCAGTTTACGCGTTTTCACTGGCATCTCCTCCCGAATGGGAAGATGTCAGGTATAAGAGCACCAGCCAGATAATGCCCAGCGTCAGGCAGGAATCAGCCATATTGAAAGTAGGGAAATTCCCTACCTGTATAAAGTCAGTAACATAACCCAGCCGCACCCGGTCAATCAGGTTGCCTATCGTACCTGCCAGGATAATTCCCAAAGCGGCTACACCGGGGCGGGTATCCAAAAACGGCAGTTTTTTCCTTAAGAAGAAAGCGGTCAGGGCCAGTATTACTCCCAGACAGCTGGCGGCAATAAGCCACTCGGTGTGCCCCCTGAAAATACTGAAAGCCGCGCCGGTATTATGAACGTGGACAATCTGGAAGAAACCGCTTTCCGGTATGGCTGTGCCCGGGGTAAGGTTAGCGGCAATAATAAATTTGCTTAGCTGGTCAGCCAGAACGCCGCAAGCGGCGCTGACAAAAAATACTAATCCCCTGGTCATTAACCCCAACCCTTTTCAAGCTGATTTAGTAAGACTTGGCTGCTTTAGACTTGCACTGCATACACAGTCTGGCCTGCGGCAAAGCTTCAAGTCTGGCAGGGTCTATAGGCTCTTTGCACATTTCACAGAGGCCGTAAACACCCCGGTCATATTTATCCAGTGCGTACTCAGTTTCAGCAATCTGGTCAAGCAGTTTCTTTTCCATAGCCAGCCCGTTTTCAAGCTCGGCTGTTTCGGTTGCCTCTTCTTCACGTTTGCCAAAAGGGCTTCCCTCACGGCGGTCTTCAGCCACCCGTAAAGAACGCATCTGTTCAAGCTGGTCGGTCAGCCTTTTCAGGTCTGCTTCCAGCCGTAAACGGTATATCGGGTTTAATCCACTTTTTTTCTTTGCCACCATTGGGTCCTCCTGGTTGCTATGATACCTTCGGGTATGTTTCGGTACTGTGCCGTTTTGCCGGAAATTCCGAATGAAAAAACCGGATTCTGGTTTTTTAATCTAGCATCCGGGAAGAAGCCGGCATAAAATCTGCCCTGGCCTCCCCCGTGTGCGTAAAGAACAAACTACCCAAGCGGGATTTTGTGTGTCCCCTAATAACAACAAAGCTAAAACAGGAGGTGTTTCGCTTCATGTTTTCAGTGTAGTCTATAAAACCCAAATAAGCAAGATAAAATATTAGGGCACAGCTTGGAAAGAGAGGTTGTGTTCCGCCATCTCCAAGCCTTATAATCTTGGGCGTATGGCTGAACTTAATTTAAATGTAGATATCGCCCCGTATAATGCCCGCCAGCTCAGGCTGGCCAATCCGGTTATAGTGGCTTCCGGGACGTTTGGCTATGGTGATGAGTACCCCCACCTTTTTGACCGTAACCGTTTGGGTGCCATTGTCTGCAAAGCCACTACCCTGAAACCGAGGGAGGGAAACCCCCAGCCCCGCATAGCCGAAACTCCAAACGGCATGCTTAATTCCATCGGGCTGCAAAATATGGGGGTGGAGGCGGTTATCCGGGAAAAGGCGCCCCAGTGGTACACCTGGGGCGTGCCTGTAATAGTAAATATTGCGGCTGAAAGCATTGAAGATTATGCTGAGCTTGCCCGGCGGCTGGATAAAGTGCCCGGTGTAAGCGGTATAGAAGTAAATATCAGCTGCCCCAACGTTAAGTGCGGCTGTATAGAGTTTGGTTCTTCACCCGAATCTGCCGCCAGAGTGACTGATGCAGTCAGGAATGCCACCACTCTGCCCCTGATAATAAAACTGACCCCCAATACCAGCAGCATAACCGAGCTGGCCAGGGCAGTGGCGGATGCCGGGGCGGATGCTATTTCGCTTATAAATACCCTGCGGGGTATGCGTATAGATATTAAAAAACGGCGTCCCATACTGGGTAATCATACCGGGGGGCTTTCAGGACCGGCTATAAAACCGGTGGCTGTCAGCATGGTCTATCAGGTATCCGGTGCGGTGAATGTGCCTGTTATCGGCGGCGGCGGTATTATGAATGCCGAAGATGCGCTTGAATTTATAATGGCCGGGGCAACTGCTGTTCAGATAGGCACAGCCAACTTGGTCAACCCGCGTGCCCCCCTAGAGGTGCTTGAGGGGCTGGAAGCTTATGCCAGAGCCGAGGGGCTGAAAAACATACGGGAAATAGTGGGCATAGCCAGAAGCTAGGTTATTTTTCTGCCAGCATCTGGCCCAGTTCATAAGCCTTCTTGAGGGTATCAGACTGGGTCTGAATAGCACCCAGATTGTCCACTCCGCTTATCAGCAGTTCATAGGTGTACTTTACGTTCAGTACCGCAAAGAAAGCTCTCATGGTAGCTCTGGCGCCTTCAAAAACATCCCCGTTTTTCATACCTCCGGCGGCCACAAACATGCCTTTGCGTTCCCGGTCATCACCCAGGGGCGGTGTTTTCAGCTTGTACTTGCGTGCCCAGAGTGACTGGCAGCGGTCTATCATAACCTTAAGCTGTGAGCTGACACCCATAAAGTGAATAGGGCTGGATACTATTATCCGGTCAGCCTTTTCCATCTGGCTGATTACTTCGTCCATGTCATCACGGTAGCGGCACTCACCGGTATAAAAACAGTCATCACAGGCCGGGCAGTGGCCTATATCCAGATCTGACAGGTAAATAACATGGGTTTCCGCTCCTTTGTCTTTGGCACCTCTGATAGCTTCGTGCAGCAGGGTATCACTGTTGCCGCCAAGGCGGGGGCTGCCGGATAAACCCAGTACTCTCATTCCAGTATCTCCCGTATATGTTTCATGGCTATATCCTGGTGTGACTTCATAACTGCTTCGGCCACAACTTCGTGATGGTCATACCCCAGCAGGTGAAGCACCCCATGAATCAGTAAAAAGGCTATTTCATGGCTCACGCTGTGACTGGCGGCAGTTGCCTGAAGCTCTGCCTGGGGGTAAGAGATTATTACCTCTCCCAGATGGATGTTTTCGTCAGGCGGGGTAGGAAAATCATCCGCTGCGGTCAGGTTTTCGGGGTTTTCCTCCAGCATATAAAACGAAAGCACATCTGTAGGCTCGTCAAGCCCCCGGTATTTTAAGTTTAAGTCTTTTATTTCTTCCTGACCGGTAATAACTATACCCAGTTCCGAATTCGGGTCTGCGGCCTGGGCTTTAAGGGTTTTGGAAGCTATCTTTTTAAGAAATGGGGTGGACACCAGTTTTTTAAAAGGCGGTTTGACTATAACGTTTATTTCCATATGCCTAAATAATATCACAGCCCGGAAAGGCGGCACAATCAGGCTTTAAGCGGTGTCTGCGGCGAAGCGGCTTTTGTTGGAAGCGAATACGTGCTATAATGCTTCTTTAGTTTGTAAATAATTACGGAGTAAATATAATGGCTGTCAAAACCGAAAAGATTGAAAATACCAAAACCGCTCAGGAACTGCCTGACCTCAAAACCTTTATAACCGGGGTAAACAAAAAGGATAAGGTCAGCGGCCTGAAAATCCACTTTGCCTTCTGCAACCGCAAACGCCACGGTTAGTTTTCACAAAAACTTTAATTAGTAACTTATAAACGGGTGGCCGTTGCGCTGGAAATCAGGGATATAGTAGTCCTTGGCATCCGGTTCCTGAAGCCACCCGTTTTCTATTCCCAAAATATCCAGCATATTTATGGCGGTGCGGTATTCGGCCACAGATATAGTTCGGGCAAGCGGGGGCATATCCAAAGCCCGGTGGCAGGGGTAGTACTGGGCCATCAGGCTGACTGTAATCTCGGTTGATAAATCTGCTATCCACCGGAGGGATTCTTTGCTGCCGGCTAAATCATCCGGCAAAATCAGGTGGCGTACAATAAGCCCCCTCTCGGCAATTCCTTCGGAGTTGTAACGCACCCGTCCCACCTGGCGGAACATTTCCCGTATGGCGGCACGGGCATGGCTGACGTAGTCTTTGCAGCCGGAAATCTGGCGCGCCCATTCGTTATTGGCAAACTTGAGGTCTGGCAGGTATATATCTACCACCCCGTCCAGCTCATACAGCGTTTCCAGAGAGTCATAGGCGTTGGTATTGTAGACTACCGGCACTCTCAGCCCCATGGGTATGGCCTCTATCAGGGTGCGCAGCATTTGGGGGACGAAGTGAGAGGGTGAAACAAAGTTAATATTGTGTACCCCTTTGGTATTTTGCAGGTCTACAATCTGTCTGGCCAGAGTCTGGCAGTCTGTCAGGTTTTTCTGCTGGTTTTCATAATCCTGGCTTATCTGGTGGTTCTGGCAGAAGGCACACCTAAGGTTGCAGTTTGAAAAGAAAACAGTGCCGGAGCCGTTATCCCCGGATATGGCCGGTTCTTCCCCCAGATGCTCACAGACTGCTGCCACTATGGGGGCGTTTCCGCTGTGGCAGTACCCGCCGGTATCGTTTATCAGGCGGTTTACCCCGCATTTCCGGGGACAGAGGTCACACTCCGCCATACGTTCCTCAAGACGTAAAAGCCTCTGCTTTAGCTCCCCTGATTCATAAAGCTCAAGGTATCTGGGAGTATATTCGGAAGTGTCCCGGTTCAAGCTAAATCCTTCCCTGGAGTTTCAGGGCTTTTTCAATAGTTTTGCGTACGGATTCAGTTTCAGTTTCGGTTTTCATGCCCAAAGCGTTTATGATAAACGGCCAGGCCTCCTCTTCGGTTACCCGGTCAACCTTGGTGCCGTCATTTTTCTTTACAATCCGGCGGAACAGGGGGCGGTTATCTATAGAATCCCAGTAGGGGATAGTGCCTATCTTTATTAACCAGTTTATAGCTTCTTCTTTATTTACCTGCTGGCTCATATATATCTACTCCTCGCTTGTTAAAGTCTTTAAAAAACAGGGCGGCATGGGTGCGTCTGGGGAGGGGGGATAAACGAGGAGTGACCTATTGTCATATTCAGCGGACCTCTATGCCAGCTTTATTTGCCGGTACTCTCAGGCTGCTACTTACAGCCAAGCGGCATCTGTTACTGATTTATACCTCTTTTTGGCGTTTTCATCAAGTAAATTTTCAGCGTATAAAAAGGATAAAAACTAAACCATGCGGCAGTAAAATGTCTTCTTGCGGCCATGCTTTTTAGCCCGCTTTCTTGGCGGCAGGCATCCAAAATGACAGCCGGCAGGAGCATTTTTGGCCTGACCCTTTGCTATCTGTTTTACTCCGCTAAGAAGGCAGCTCAGACAGTCTGGCAATAGCCATGGCTATCCGCCCCAGGCATCTTTCCCTGCCCAGCACCTCCATTGTCTGAAAAAGGGGAGGGGCAACCTGCTGGCCGGTGGATGCGGTGCGGAGCATACCGAATAGCTGCCCCGGTTTTAGTTCCAGTTCGGCAGCCAGCGGACGGATATGTTCCTCCATACTTACGGCATCAAAGTTTGCCAGGGCTTCCAGCCGGGCAAAGGCCGCTTTCAAGGCACAGAGGCTTTCATCTTTGGTCAGTTTCTTATCAATAAGCGAAGCCGGGTCATAGCTGATATTGTCCGAATAGATAAACCAGCAAAGCTCTGCCAGCTCACTTAGTTTTTTGACCCTTTCCTGTATCAGGGGCATTACTTTGGTGGTATAGTCAAAATTTAAACGCCCGGATGCGGCAATCCGTTCGTCTTTTTCCAGAAAGGGTATAGCCCGGCTGGCAAGGTCCGGGGCGGAAAGGGTACGGATATACATGCCGTTCATCCAGTCCAGCTTTTCATAGTTGAAAATGGCGGCAGTCTTGCTTACCTTTTCCAGACAGAAATACTCTATCAGCTGCTTCCGGCTGAATAGTTCGGTCTTGTCATCATAAGCCCAGCCTAGCAGGGACAAGAAATTTACCATAGTTTCAGGCAGGTAGCCTGCCTGTTTGTATTCTATAGTAGAAGTTGCCCCGTGCCGCTTGGAAAGTTTGGAGCGGTCAGGTCCCAGTATCATGGGCAAATGGGCATATTGGGGTGGGGTATAGCCCAGTGCCTTATACAGCATAAGGTGCTTGGGAGTGGAGGGTAGCCATTCTTCCGCCCGCAGGACATGGCTTATCTGCATGGCATGGTCATCTACCACACTGGCCAGATGGTAGGTGGGAAAGCCGTCTGATTTCAAGATAACAAAGTCATCCTGTTTGGCGTTGTCAAAGGTTACTTCACCGCGTATCAGGTCTATAAATGTGGTCTGTCCTTCAAGGGGTATTTTAAAGCGGATAACCGCCCCCTCTTTTTGTCCCAGGCATAAATCACGGCAGCAGCGGTCATAACCCGGGGGTTCTTTGCGGGCTATCTGCTCTTCCCGCATTTTATCCAGCCTTTCGGAAGAACAATGGCAGTAGTAGGCTTTGCCCTCGGTAACCAGCCTTTCAGCCGCCTGGCGGTAAAGGAAAAGCCTTTCAGACTGATAGTACGGGCCGTAGTCTCCGCCTTTGTCCGGGCCTTCGTCCCAGTCAAGCCCCAGCCAGTTCAGGCTTTCCAGTATAGATTCCACCGCCCCTTCCACGTAGCGTTCGCGGTCAGTATCTTCTATCCGGACAATAAACTTGCCGCCATTGTGTCTGGCAAAGAGCCAGTTGAACATAGCAGTGCGGATATTGCCCAGATGGGGGTAGCCGGTGGGACTGGGGGCGTAGCGTACTCTTACTTCGTTTGTCATCTTGTTCCTGCCTTATAAGTACAGCCTGCCGGGTATTGCGGCTGTTTAAATATTTATTTTCAGGTAGCCTGGGGGGCGGTCACTTCAGGGGGTTTGGGCAGTTTTACTACCACGGTATCAGCCATTTTATCATGCCAGCCTTGTCTGCGTCGGTCACAGGCAATCCAGAAAAGCCCCAGCCCTAAAGGCAGGCTGGCCAGAATAAGCCCCGCAAAACGGATGAGTGAGTTTCCCAGCGAAACCCCGGAACCGTCTGTCCTGATAACTTTTATCTGGGCGGCCATCATGCCGATGGTCTGTCCCCGCCAGTACCAGAAAAACACAAAGTAAGCCACCATGACTGATAAAGAAAGCACATTGGTAAATGCGCTGACCGGGGCTACCAGCCACCAGATGCCGGACAGGCTGTCTATATTCCAGAAAACAGGTATTTCAAACCAGTGCACAGGCACAAAGGCCAGGGAAGTAAGGCTGATAATTATATCGTCTATAATAAATGCCCCGAACCGCCGCCAGAAACCGGCGAATTCCAGAGCCAGAGGGCTTTTTATGTGGGTCATTTTTGATGTCACACTCCCGCCAGATTTGGCTGTGGGTATTATACATCTAAATGGGGCTTAATCCTAGTAACCCAAAGGCAAGGTCGGATTCCACCTGAATGGTTAAGCTTACCGGAAGCAGGGCTTGGCAACGGTTAAAAAGGATTTATTTTGGGATACCGGTATATTATTCCATGGGCAGTATTATATCGGTAACTGCCCGGCTGAAACCCTCCGGCCCTACCCCTCTGACATAACTGGGGTTACGCAAACGCATCTTGTGCCACTTGTTGCCGGGGCGTTGCACCAGTATGGGGGAATCCACTGTTTCCAGCATGGAGTAGTCATTTTCGCTGTCACCCAAACCAAAGGTGTGGATATTGCCGAAATTCAGGCGGAACAGCTCGTTCAGTACCTTTATGGCCTTGCCCTTGTCATTGCCGCCGGTGACTTCGTAGAAACGCCCCCCGAAACTGTATTCCAGCCCGTTTTGCTGGATATGATTCAGGACTATATTGGTACTGCGTTTATCGCCCTCTATGTGTACGGTCTCGCTGTATTCACGCTGTTTGGCCAGCTCGGCCTGCTTCAGGTTAAGGTCAGTAAGGCGGCTGACGTCTTCAACAGACATATCCCCGAAGCTGGTAATAAATATATTGCCGGCTCTTTCAGAGTTTTCTATTTCGGTACAGGCCTCGGCCAGGGCTTTTTTAAGAATATGGCGGATATCTTTATAGCTCATACCCAGCTCAATCACCAGATAATTTCCGGCTACTCTGTCATAGGCAAAGGGCAGGCGGAAGTAATCTTTGGGGATAAAGATAGCTCCCCCGTTTTCGGTTATAAAGGGGTCTTTGATACCCAGTTCGTTGCGGTACAGGTCTTGCTCGCCCATAGTCTTGGCAGAGCAGAATACCAGTGGCAGCTCTTTGTCTTTGAGCAGCCGCAAAGCATCCAGTGCGGTTGAATATGAATAAGTCAGGGGGCTAAGCAAAGTGCCGTCCAAATCAGTATAGATAACCTTTTTAAACTGTCCCGAAGACGGCAGCCGGGAGGGGCGGGCTATCCGTGAAATCAGCTCTCCGTCAGGCAGAACCATCTGGGGCAGATACTTTTCAATAACGGCTGAAAACTTCGCCAGGTCCATCTTCTGGGGCGGGGGAATCAGCTTTACCTGGGGTATCTCAGGGTTGTTTTCCAGCCCCTCAATTCCTGCCAGCTGGTTTTCAATCTTTTTTTTCACGCTTTCATCCGCCAGCGGGCTGTGATAGATAACTGCCAGGCTGGGCAAAAGCATATCCTGTATCAGGTGGTCACCGCCTTTATCCTCGTGGAGGTGGGGGTTGATAGTTTCGGTTTGGAGTATCTCCACCCCTTCTTCCGCCACTTCCCTGTCCTCTATAGGCAGTATCCCGCTGAACTGTTCCAGTATGGACATAATCTCTTTGGTTTCCACCGCATAGCCGGTGCCGTAAGTCAGGCGTTTAGCCAGCTCTATGCTCATGGCGTGCTCACCCGCATTGCCGGTTTTGATAATCTCGGTTTCAAACTTGCCCTTGCTGGATATCAGGTGATTAAGGTGTTTATTGGTAACCTCGGAAACCCTGCCCCAGCGTTTGAAATACAGGTCTCCCACCAGCTTGGGCTTGTACTTCCAGAGCACCCGCACCATGGAATAGGGTGACTGAGCCAGATTAAAACCTGTAGCAAAATGTTTGGCGTATTCCCAGACCGCTCCCGGTATATAGTTGTCGGTATCTATAAAACCCACGTATTCCCGCCCGCTGAACATAGTCAGGATAATCCCCAGTATCATGCCCTCGGCTTTGCCGCTGCGGATAAGCCCGTCTTTACCCAGCAGTTCGGGGTAGCCGGCATCTGCAATGGCACCTGCCAGTTCGGGGTTCTTCTGGTGGACAACTATCGCCTGGCGGTGGGTTATACGGCAAAAGCGGCTGACAATATCCTTTTCGTTTTTAAAGTTATCCACTTCCTGTTTGGAGCTGTTGCTGATAACTATCATCAAACAGTCATGGGGTATGCCGCTCAGCACACCCTCAAAAACTTTAAGGTCTTCGTCTTTTATGGGCAGGATAATGGCCATTTTCTTTTCAACATCTGAAATGGCCTGTTGGTCTACCATCTCCACCTCACGGCTTTCCTGCAGGTGAGGCAGGCTGGGAGCCCCGGAATCAAGTTCTAAAAAACGCCTTACGCCGTGTATGGTTACATTCCCCAGGTGTTCGGCGGGACGCAGGCTTTCAATGCGCATAATGGAAAACTCCTTTGAACAGGTCTAAGTGCGCCGGTACGGCGTACAGCCTTATTTTAGGCTGAAACCGGGCAGGTATCAAGGTTTAAGGTTTGGGAAATGGTTTTGGCAGAAAGGCTCAGGCGAGACCCAGATACCAGTCCATAATCTGGCTGCCAAACAGCATGGCGGTTACAGCCCCTACTGCCAGAAAAGGGCCGAAGGGCATAGTCTGCCCCTTGCGGCGTTTGCCTGAAAGCATCAGAGCGGCGGCTGCCAGGCCGCCCAGCACTATGCCGGTAAATATAGCTACAAAAATATTGGGGAAACCGCACACCAGCCCGATAAATCCGGCCATTTTTATATCGCCTTCACCTATACCCCCGCGTGAAGCAATATAAATAAGCAGAAACAGCCCGAAACCGCTCAGCCCGCCGAAAAACGAAGAAGACAGGTTCGCCAGTATCCCGTCTGCCTGAAGGTACAGGGGTGAAAGCGCCAGTGCCAGCAGCATACAGGGGTAAATAATCACGTTCAGGATAAGCCCTTTTTCCAGGTCTATCACAAACAGAGTGATAAATACGCACAGGTATACCAGGCTTATGGCCAGCTCCGCGCTTGGGCCTATTATCACGTAGAAAATGGCAAACAAACTGGCGGTGGCTATCTCCACCCACAAAGCTCTGGCGGGTATCTTGGCCCCGCAGGAACGGCAGCGTCCCTTTAGGAAAATATAACTGAAAACAGGTATCAGCTCAGCTGCGCCCAGCCTTTTGCCGCAGGCATCACATACAGAGCCGGGGGTGACGATGGATTTATTGGCCGGCAGGCGGTCAGACAGCATATTTATAAAGCTGCCCAGCTCCGCTCCTAAAACGAAGAAAAATATAACCCAACCCGTAAACATGAACTATATTGTGGCTTTTTTTTGCCGAACCGTCAAGTGATTTGCATACTAAAGTACTGCCGGGTTGTATACAAATGGGCATAGAGTGTATTATAATCACTATGTGAAAGTGTTACTATATTACTATTGACCCCATAAAGGTCTGTAAAGTATCTTTAGTGTAACTATCATTACAAAACATGGTAAAACATAATTCAAAAAAAGAAAGGTGGTGAAAGACAAATGTACAATTTCATGAAGAAACTCCGCAAGCACCAGAAGGGCTTTACCCTGATTGAGCTTCTGGTAGTGGTAGCCATTCTGGGCGTTCTGGCGGCCGTAGTTGTTCCTAACGTTGCCAAGTTCATTGGTTCCGGTAAGACTGAGGCTATGGCAACAGAATTGCATACAATTCAGTTGGCTGTTACAGCTTATATGGCTGATAATACCACTGATCAGTTGCCAGCAGCTATTGCTAAAACCAATAGCTTTAGTGGGACTGCTATTGCCCCGTATCTGGTGACTTTGACTACTGAATTTTACTATGCCATTACAACTGCGGGTGTAGTGACACAAACTGAGTCTTAAAGTTTCTATTAATTAGCTAATTAATAAAGGTCTGCCCTAAAGCAGACCTTTATTATATTTCGTAACCTTGTTTGGCCAAACAAAAAGGGCGGTTAGTTTAGACCGCCCTTAATCTGTTTTTAGTAGCAGCTTCTTTAAAAAAGCAGGCTCTTGCTGCTTTCCACCAGCTTTTTGCGTTTCTGGCTGGCGGAGCTGCTGCTTATCAGCTTTTCCACCTCGGATGCGTCCTGACAGTAGTTAAACAGGTCTTCCCGGCTGATTACCTGCTGGCGGTAAAGTTCCACTAAAGCCTCGTCCATGGTTATCATGCCCTCATCCCGGCTGGTGCGGATAACATTCGGCAGCTGGTAAAACTTACCCTCGCGGATAAGGTTTCTGACCGCCGGGCTGCCCAGCATTATTTCCACTGCCACCACCCGCCCGTCGCTATTGGCACGGGGTACTAAGGTCTGGCAGAGAACGCCCTCAATCAGCGAGGCCAGACGGGTCTGGGCCAGATGCCTTTCATGGGGCGGGAACAGGTCTATAATCCGCTCCAGGGCCTGATAGGCGCTGGGTGCATGGGAGGTGGAGAGCACCAGATGGCCTGTTTCGGCAATAGTCAGCACTGCCGCGGCCGTATCCAGGTCACGCATTTCACCCACCATGATTACGTCAGGGTTCTGGCGGAGTACGTGTTTCAGGGCATGGCCGAAGGAAAGGGTGTCTGAGCCAAGCTGGCGCTGGGTGACGGCGCATTTTATACAGGGGTGAACGTATTCAATCGGGTCTTCAATAGTGACCACGTGCTTGTTTTCGGTGTTGTTCAGGTGCTGTATCATAGCCGCCAGGGTGGTGCTCTTGCCGCTGCCGGTAGGTCCGGTTACAATCACCAAGCCGCGGGGTTTGGTAATCAGTTTTTCACAAATATCCGGTAATTCCAGCTCGCTGATAGTGGGTATGCTGGGCGGCAGCAGGCGGATAGCCAGACTTATGGCTCCCCTTTGCATGGCGGCATTGCACCTTAGGCGTCCCACTCCCTCCAGTGAGTAGCCGAAATCCAGCTCCCATTCCTTGTAAAAAGTTTCCCGTTCTTCATGGGTAGTCAGCTGTTCAAAAGCGGTTTTGATATCTGCCGGCTGCAGCTGTTCATAAGAGTTCAGGGCTTCCAAATCCCCTCTTACCCGCACCAGCGGCGGGCTTTGGGCTACCAGATGCAGGTCAGAGCCTTTTTTTTCTTCGGCTTCGTAGATAAGTTTTATAACGTCCATGTTTTACCAGACTAGTTTATTTCAAAAGGAAATTAAAACTGTATATAGGCATATTCGGGTCTTCGGTCAGTATCTTGTCCATGCTGATTACCACTACATCCAGCCAGCGGTTGCTGCCGCGGAGTATGCCGGCATATTCCAGCACAGCCGTCTTGGTCAGGCCGTAACCTGTAACCGTAATACTTTCACCGTCAAAATCAATAGTAGAAAGGGCAATATTGCTGGAGTGCAGGTTGTAAATGGCTTTATAATCCCCGGTGATGGCCTCTCTTCCCTGATACATATCCCAGAGCATATCGTTCAGGGCGGTTACCACCGGGTTGGCGGCGTCCAGAGATTTTTGGGTTTCCGCAATCTGGCTGTTAAGGGCTGAAAGTTCGGCTCTTTTTTGTATCAGGGTAGCTTCCTGCTCCTGCACCTGCGGCTCTAAGACGTTGTTCTTTTGCTTCATATCATCAATATAAAACCAGCCCCAAACCAGGCCGCCCACCAGCAGAACTATGACTGTGGGCACCAGGATAGACGCCAGGGAAGTGCCTTTGGGTTTGTAAAAACCCGGCATGGCGTTAATATTGATTAGCGAATTCTGGTGTTCAGTTCCGGCCGGCAGCGCCCGGAGGGCCATACCCATATTTACAATATAAACACTGGGGTCAAAGCCTTCACCGGCAATAAAGGGCGAGGGCAGGCTGGAAATCTGGTTGCTCAGCTCATCCAGCAGAGAAGACCACGAATCCTGTTCATTGGCCAGTTCGCCGGATACCAGTACCGGTACGCTTTCATCCAGCGGGCTTTCAGCATGGCTGGAATTGTAAAAGGTGATGGTCCGGTTCAGTTCCTCGGCAATGGTGCTTATCCGTTCGGCAACAGACTGGCTTTCAACCGGCAGTGACAGGCTGCGGATAACCTCCGGAATGCGGCCTATAATGACGGCAATATCCACGTTATCCAGCCAGTTGCTTACAATAATAACCTTTTCCAGATTGGCACAGCGGCAAAGGGCCAGCGGGGCAATATCCAGTACCTCCAGCCTGAGGCCGGCTTTGTTTATGGTTTTTATTACCGAATCAGTGGTGTTTTTGGGGTGGGCTACTATAAATACCTTTACTTCACCCTGAGCGGAGGGAAGTACCTGGTAAGACAGGTAATTCTGGTCCATAGGGGTGGGAATTACCCGGTTAGCTTCGTTTTTAATAGCTTCGTCAAGTATATTCTTTGGTACGGCCGGCAAGCTGATAATCCGGAAGATAGATTTAAGGCCGCTCATGGCCGCTATCACTCTGCCGGTGGGTATCTTCTCACGGGAAAATAAAGATTTTATCTCCTCTGATACCTTGGTTTCATCCTGAATCAAGCCATCTATAACCAGCCCGGCTTCAAGGGGGGCGCTGGCCCATTTTTCAACCTTTTTACCGTTGTTTACAAGGACCTTTATTGCGGCATCTTCAATATAGAGCGTAGTTGTTTTAGCCATCTTATTTAACCCTCGTAACTTATCAGTAAAAGAGTAATAGTAGTGGTAGGTTTGGGCAAATCATCCTCAGCGGTGATGGTATCAAAGGTCAGCTTTATCACGTCCATGCTGCCGGTCAGGAAGTCTGCACCCTTGTCTATAGCGGATATGAAGCTGAGCATGGGGTTAATGTCTCCCCGGACTACAAGAGTGAACTCGGTCATTTCAAAATTAAGTTTGCTAAGTGTAAGTTTGCTGGCTTCAGAAGACTCAAAGCTGAGCAAATCCACTCCGGAATTAGCTGCCATCTGTACCAGTGCGCTGGCATACTCTATGGACTGAATTGTTTCCGGGAACTGCCCTTTTGCCTGAGCCAGTTTGCCTAAAACCTCCTCCAGCTGGGCGCAAAGCTGGTCTGCCTGTTCGGTAGTGGTGGCAATGTTGGCAACTACAGCGGGAATGGATGCTTCCGCCAGTGCCAGTCTATCCTCAAGGTCTGTTTTGCGGCTATCCTCATTTTCGAAGAGGATAAACAGACTGGCTCCGGCAATGATAATTAAGCCGAATGCCAGCAGTGCCCACGACGTTTTACTTATTTTCATAAATACTCCTTAGCCGCCTAGTACAGTCTGTGTGTCCCATGTGAGTATTTTAAGTTCAACAGAATTACCATTGAGATATGGATCAAGTGCAGATAAATTCCAGTCAGTGCGGAAAGTGATGGAAGAGTTGCTGTTCATGGTGATACTTTGGGCAATTACACAGCCGGTTATATCGGTATTTGCTGAAAGTTCAAGATGCCCATTCGGGGCATAAACAATTCCGATAATATCAACATTGCTATCTATAATTACTGTGCCTGTTTCGGAAATAATAAGAGGGGGGCGTTGATTCGGGGTAAGAAGACAATCTGTATTGGAATTCAGTGTAAGGTTGCCGTTAGCGATAAATGTGAGCGGACCATTAAAAGTATTGTTTGAAGATACAGTCATTGAGCCAGCAACGTAAACAAGACAACCGGCAGGGTTAGTAAAATTTATATGCGAGTTTGATTTGAAATCCAGATTACCACTTACGTAAAGAGCTGTTCCCCCGAAGTTAAATGTGGAATTGCTTGTTGTTGTGAATGAGCCTTCTATATAAAGGTTTTCGTTAACTGTAAGGGTTTTATTGCTGCTGATGCTGAGATTGCCAATTAGATGGGTGTCTCCATTTATAGTACCGCCAGAATTGTAGGCACTGGCTATTTTAATAGTGCCATCAGCAGCACTCATTGCCTCAAGCATAAATAAAGAAGTATCCAGTGTTGAAGTATTTATGGCGGTATTGGGGAAATAGCCTTGTTCAATATTGCCTACCCCACCAGTTATTGTGCCGCTGGCGGTAGCAGAACCTTCGATATCAATATTAGCTGAAGAACCTACGATAATATCGCCATTGGCGATTATATTACCATTATCCATATTGGGAAATGAGGAAACAGTGGTGTTGTTCTTTATAATTACATCACCGTCAAGAGAGGTAATGGCATTATCAAACAGCCCGCTTCCACCTAGCTGATATTTTAAGGTGGCCCGAGTGGTGATGGATTTGCCGTTCAGGCTGGCTTTTGAGACCACTTCATAATAACTGCCTACGTTATGGTAGGTCAGTTTTACTTCTAAGGTATCGCCGTTAAGGGCGGACAGGATATAGCGACGAGGGGAATCTTGGTTTGGCAGACCAATATTCCCGTCAGAGTCAGTTACTCCTTCGCCGCCGGTTTTGATAAGATTTATAGCCCATTCCACTCCGGCATCCGAATCATAAATCCCTGCAGTACGTTCCTCAATAGCTGTACCCTGTTGAAGTCCGGAACCTATCAGCATCAGCAGGGGAGGCAACATGATGGCACCTATTGCCAGAAAGATAAGGGCTATGGCCAGTGAAGCCCCTTTTTCCCCCTTGATAAGCTTTTTCATACTAATCATGTTATATTCTCCAGTGCTGCCCACGCAAATTTGCTAAATATGGACTATATCCCACTATACTAACAGGTCTGCGGTGTCATATTCAACCCAACAGATAGTACTTTTGGGCATATATTAGCTAATGCTCCAGGTTATTATCCCCCAGAAGTGGCTGAGACCGCTGCCGGGAAAATCTATTTTGTAGTTCCCGTATTCGTCAAACGGGCTTGCATATGTTATAGAACCGTTTTTAAGTTCAACTTCAGTTGAACCAGCCAGAGTGCCATGGAAATCACCACCAGGTTGCATTAAGGTTTTACCGTTTACTGAGAGGACAAATATGTAATCATCTTCGGTGGAACTTATATTTGGGTAGAAAAAGATATTACCTTCAGCAATAATGCTTCCCGAGCCGGTTAGAGTGCATTTCCCTCCGATTTCCAAAGCATATTGATTTCCGAGTGTGTTACTCTGTACGTATATAGAGTGACCATTCAGGTCTAAGGTAAAATCATGTCCTGTTTTACCTATTAAGGTGTCACCGGTTATGTAGATATCCCCGGTTAGCGTGTAAGTGGAGGTTGAGGTAGCTACGATGTTCAGTGTACCCAACCGCAGTATTTCCAGAATGCCAGCCGGGTAATTTGCCAGATTCAGGGTATCTGAAGCATACGGAGTGGTGTTTACATAATAAAAAGAAGATAGTTCATTAGCACTAGGCCATGCACCGGTATAATATTCAATAGGGGCATTATCTTCAGAAGGGTAATTCACCTCGTAATCTCCGGCTTTAACAGTTATCTCCCCTTTAGAAGTCATGACGTGATTCATTATGTCCGTATAGTTATTATAGGTGTCACTGACTACCGCAGTCACACTGATAGTTTCAGTGGGGCTGGCGGAGGTGGATACAATCTGGTAGGTATCCTCCGTAAGGTAGGCTAAAGTTACGCTCACCGTCCGCCCGTCTATAGAGATACCGGGCAGGGTGCGGCTTTCGCCGGTATTCGCCGGCAAACCGCCGGGTATCAGGGGGCTGTTTTCCGGGTCCAGATACCAGATAGCCTGCTCTATACCGGCATCTGCGGCATAAAGTCCGGCAGTCCGGTTTTCAAAGGTAGTCCCCTGCACTAGGGCCGAACCCATGAGCGTCATCAGCGGGGGCAGGGTAAGCGCCCCTATACCCAGGAACACAAGGGCAATAACCAGTGCCTGTCCCTGCTGGTTTCTGAGTTTTCTGCTTATGCTTATTAAATTCTTCATCTCCACACCTCCCCGGCCAGACCGGATGTGTTAGGTGCTGCTTATCCTTGGTTTAATGTGCAATATTCTTTCTTCAGTCTGGGTATTTAAGGTTATTATTATTTTAATATCTACGGCACCGCTTTGTTCATTTGATGCCAGTTCATCTTCATACATTATACCACTAACATACTCGGCAATGAGGCTTATCTGGGTGGAATTGTCCAGCAGCCTCAGCTGGGTTCTGGTAAGTGTACCGGTAGCCGTATTATAGGTGTAGGTAATTATGTAATCGGTTATGGCAGACTCCGGGTCAGTAGGGTCTGCCAGTGACCTTGTCTGTCTAATAGTCAAAGTATGGGTACCCGAATCCCATTCGGGCTGTTCGTTGGCCATCTGAATATCGTTAGACAGCCAGCTGCTGGTAATATCCAGATGGCGGATAATAGTCATATGGTCACTGCTTCGCTGGGTAATGGTAAACAGCTGGAAGACACTGGTAGTCAAACCTGCCATGATAAGACCGGTAATAGCCAGGGCAACCAGCAGCTCTACCAGAGTAAAGCCGCCCTGTTTTTGGCGGTATTTCAGCAGCTTTATTTTCATCTCTGTGTCACATAGTCTATAAGGGTAAAGATAATCTTGTTTATCCCGCCCTCATTGTGCTGTACAACTATAGTTATCTTCTGGATACCTTTATCCGTGATGCTTTGGTTATTGGTAGCCACATCCCAGGGAATACCGTAAATCTTGTTTTGTATCAGGTTGCCGTCCCGGTTATAGGTGCTGATGATAAAGGAAGTGTCAGACGGGCTGAGGAAGACATAATCCGCTACTGAGCCGTCATCCGCCTTTATATATGAAAAGCTCTTCAACTGTTCCATAGTGCTCTTGGCATAACTTTCGGAAGTGGTGCGCACATTGGCTATGGATACCGCTTTTACGGCTGTATTGAGGGCAGTCAGAAAAGCCACCCCGATGAGCCCCAGTATAGCCAGTGCCACAAGCACCTCAATCAGGGAAAACCCCTTTTGACGCCGAAGCAGCTTTCTTCTCATATTATTTATCCTTAGCCAATCTGCCCGTACAAAGAGTACATGGAAGACACCAGGGCAACGGCAATAAAGCCTACTATCAAGCCTATAGCTATGGTCATAACCGGCTGTATCATGCCTATGGCGGAACTTATGCGGTCGTCAGCTTCGGTATCATAAGTAGCTGATACAGTAGCAAGGGTATCATCAAGTTTACCGGTTTCTTCACCCACGCTTACCATCTGAACCATCATGGGCAGGAAGAGGGGGTTTTTGGTCATGGGGCGGGAAAGCCCTTCACCCCTTATCAGGTCATGCTGAACCTCTGCCAGGGCGTTGCTGATAAGTTTATTGTTGGCTGCGGCAGTGGTTTGATTCATGATTTCGGGCAGGGGCAGACCGGCTTTAAACAGCAGTGACATAGTCTGGCAGGCACGGGAAAGTTCTGAAAGGAGCAGAATCCGCCCGATTATAGGCAGTTTCAGGGCTATCCGGTCTCTCTGGTAGCGTCCTGCGGGTGTGCGCAGATATATTACCAACCCGGCTATGGTTGCTATAAAAATGCCGGTTACATACAAACCCCAAGCCCCAAAAAAATCACTTATGCCAATGAGTATTCTGGTGGCGGCGGGCAGTTCAGTGCCCATTTGGGAGTATAAACTGGTGAAGGCCGGTAATACGAAGGTTACCATGAGCAGCAGCACCAGAATACCTACCACCGCCACTACGCTGGGGTAAGTCAGGGCGCTCTTTATCTTCTTTTCAGTTTCCACGTTCCGCTGGACAAAGTTAGCCAGATTACGCAGTACTACTTCCAGGCTGCCTCCCTGTTCGCCGGCGGCAATTACCCGGTGATACAGGGGCGGGAAAGCCTTGGGGTGTTTGCTCATAGCCAGAGAGAGCGAACTGCCTCCCCGGATATCATTTACAATCTCGCCTATAATCTCACGGAAAAGTTTATTGGTTGTCTGTTCCTGGAGCAGTTCCAGTGAAGTGACAATATCCGTACCGGATTCAAGCAGCAGAGCCAGCTGGCGGGAAAACAGAATAACTTCTCTGGGTTTTACCTTGGAGAAGTTAAATGAACCGCTGGTGCTGAAAAAAGGCGTAATGGGTTTTATGCTTAAAATCTGGTAACCGCTGTGGCTCAGCAGCCTCTGGGCTGCCTCCAGAGAGGTCGCCGGGATTTTCCCTTTTACAAGCCTTTTGTCCTGACCGTAAGCTACGTAATTAAAGTCCATCTACTTACCTCAATACTGCTCCTCCGGAGAATAGGCACTGCGTAGTACTTCGGAGGGGGTGGTTATATTGTCTTTTACCTTCAGCATACCATCTTTCATCATGGTAATCATGCCGTCTTTAATGGATTGGGCGTGTATTTCGGACGGGGAAGCCCCGCTTAGCATCAGCCGCCTGATTTCATCACTTATAGTCATTATCTCAAACAGGCCCACCCGGCCCAGATAGCCGGTGAAGGCACATGATTTACAGCCGCTGCTATATACAAATTTGGTTCGTTTCTCCCCGATTTCCCGTTCGTAAGCTACCTGCTCAATAACCGGTACTTCAATGGTATGCTGGCAGTACGGGCAAATCCGCCTGACCATACGCTGGGCTACTACCCCTACCACAGCTGAAGCAATCAGGAAGGGTTCTACTCCCAGGTCTATCAAGCGGTAAAGGACGCCGGTAGTGTCATTGGCGTGTATAGATGAAAGCATCAGGTGGCCGGTAAGGGCTGCCTGAACGGCTATATTGGCTGTTTCAGCATCACGTATTTCACCTACCAGGATTACATCAGGGTCAAGGCGGAGGATAGAACGCAGGCCGCTGGCAAAGGTAATGCCGGCCTGGGTATTTACCTGTATCTGGTTTATATTTTTAAAGCGGTATTCCGCCGGGTCTTCTATGGTAATAATATTTTGCCGCATGATATCCAGCGAGTTTATAGATGCATAAAGGGTAGTGGTCTTACCGGCGCCGGTAGGGCCGCTGATAAGTATCATGCCGTAGGGCACTTTGAGCATTTTGTTGTATTTTTCCAGGCTGTCCGGCAAAAAGCCCAGCTGGGAAAGTTCTATGGTAGCCCGGCTTTTATCCAGCAGCCGCAGCACCGACATTTCCCCGTTTACGGTAGGAGCGGTTGCCGCCCGGATATCTATTTCCCGTCCGCCGGCATTTACCGTAAACTGGCCGTCAAGTGCGTGGAAATGGTCTGCAATATTCATATCACCCAGGATTTTTATTCTGGAAATAATAGCCCGGTGGGCGGTGATGGGTAAAGACATCATATCCTGAAGTGTGCCGTCAATACGGAAACGCACCCGCAGACGGTCTTCGTTGGGCTCAATATGTACGTCTGACGAGCGGGCTTTTACCGCTTCTTCAATAATCAGGTTCAGGGCTTGGGCTAAAGGTGCGTCAATAGCGGCATCAATAGCCAGACGGTCATCGGTGACTTCGCTGGGTATTGACATGCGGGAAAGGTATTTTTCAATATCCCCGTAACCTTTGTAGTTAAAGTCTATAGCTTCGCGTATTTCGCGGGCATCTGCCGGTATGGGCTTGATGCGGCGTTTGGAATGGGCGGAAAAGGCTTCAAGTGCCAGTATGTCAGACGGGTCTGCCATGGCCATCTCAAGGGTATTACCCACTACATTCAGGGGTATAGCAGTGTAACGCCGGGCAAGCACTTCGGGAATGAGCTTGAGCGCTTCGGGGCGGGGTGACTGGCGCAGGTCGGTTATGGCAGTTTTGCCGTTTTTAGTGTCGGTTTTGGCTGAGGTCTTTATAACTTCTTGGGCTGTATTTACCGCAGCCCCCTCTTCGGTAGCTATAGTAACGGGTTTAAATTTTATAAGCTTGACCTTCTGGGCATCAGCAAACTGCTGGGCATCAGCGGTTATCTGGGAGGCGGTAGCTATCAGCTTGTCAACTATGCCGCAATCAAAGGCTTTAGCGTCAAACAGAGCCACATCCTGAAGCTCAAGGGAGGGCTGTTTTTTGATAATGTCTATCCCCAGGGTATAGTTGTCAGTATTGATATCATTAGCCACTATGTCAAACACGTGTGAAATGCCGGAACGCCCTTTGATACGGGCATTTTCCCTTATGGTATAGCCCAGGCCGGTCAGAGCGTTAATAAGGTCTTCGCGGGTGGAGATGTTGCCTATACTCTCCAGACGGCTGGGGTGTTTGGTATTGCTGACCAGCAGGTCTTCCAGACGGTCTTCATCAAAGACTTTTATTCGCTGTTTTTCAGCCAGATTGCGGGTTTCGGGGGTGAGTTTGGGTATGGCAATAAGAATACGTTCATTTATACCGGTGTCAAAAGCCTTATTGGCAAAGTTAAAAATAGCGCTGCTTTCTTCTTCCTGGTTTGAACCCAGAGTTATGCAAACCGCCATTGTTCTGGTAGTAAAACCGTCATTCCGGCGGGCTACTATATCAAAGACGTGCTCCACACCGGACTGACCGGTTATTTTGACATCAGTTTCCACCTGGTAGCTGTGGCTGGACAGATAATCTGCCACCCGTTTACTAACCAGTTTGCGGAGTTCTGTATCTTTAACTTTGTTCTGCAACATTTCTTACTACATTCCAGCTTGTTTATTGGCTTTTTATCCAGTTACTTATCATATCTTACGCATAATTCACCTAAAGGTGCAACTATTTGTCAAAAATAAGCCAAATTTATATATTTATCAAGCCGCAGCGGATGGCCACTACAACAGCGTGTGCCCGGTCATTAGCGTTCAATTTGCGTAAAATGGCGCTGACGTGGTTCTTTATGGTCTGTTCACTTATTTCCAGATTGTTGGCAATCTGTTTGTTGGTATTGCCATTGGCAATAAGGGTCAGTATCTGTTTTTTGCGGTTGGTTAAAGGGGTAACGAAATTGGAAGCATCTTTGCCCAGCAGGGATACGTCTTGAAACTGGGCCAGCACCTGTTTGGCCAGGTTGGGGCTGGTCATCAGGCTTTCATTTATAGGGTATTCTCCCCGGTTAGCCCGGCGGATAGTCTCAATAAGCTCATCAGCCGTGCTGCTTTTTTTCAAACAGGCCACAGCCGCTGTCCTGATGCATTCAAACAGCTCGGTATCATTCGGGTTTGGGGAAAGGATAATAACCTTGGTATTGGGGAAGGTGCGTACAATCCGCCTGCCCAAATCTAGCCCGCTGTACGCCACCAGGTCTGAACCCAAAAGTACCACATCCGGCAGGCTGCTCTCAATCTGTTCCATTGGGTCTCTGTGGGTATCGGTTGGGAGTATCTCAAAGTTGTTGTCGGATAAGGCCTGGGCAACACCCGCCCTGAAAAAAGGTTGCTCATCTATGACCATTACCCTGATCTTACTGTTGTCTTCCATTGCCCGCCTCTTTTTTTAGCTTTAAGTTTCTTTGAGGGATTTGGTCTTGCCTTCCCGCTCCAAAAATTGTTCCACATCTTCCTTGCGGAAACGCCGGTCACCGCGTGCCCCTATCCGGTAGGATTTCAGCACCATCTGGTTGCTCCAGCGGCGGACGGTATTTATGTGTACATTCAGCATATGGGCGACTTCACTGGTAGTCAGCATCGGGGAAACTGTAGTATCTTCATGATTTGACATGGCAGTCCTTTCTTAAAGTATCTTAACCTAACTATTCAGAACTATACATGATATAAACTGTACTATCCAATCCCCCGAATGTACTAACCGTTATAGGAAAATAGTAATATGAGTTAAGATAACTTGAGGAAGCCAAAAGGGATATATTTCCTATAATGACGGAAACCGCTCAGGATTGCAACCCCCGGGTCTAAATAAAGCGGATTTTATAAAAAAATATTTGCTGCTGGCTGGGATTTGGCGAATTCGGGTTGCTATCTTTTTAAAAACTGCTTCGTTATAATTTGTGCACGGGTAAATAACCGGGTTTGACCGGCCGGGAGTCCTCAAAAAGAGGCCGGCCAAAAAAGGGGATCTTACTGGTGCAGACAGAGAAACGCCTGGTTGAGCTTGCTCAACAAAAAGACGAGCATGCCTTTGCCAGATTATATGAGGAATATTTCGATAAGATTTATCGCTATATTGCCTTGAAAATCGGGAATAAAATGGAGGCCGAAGATTTGACCCAGCAGGTCTTTATGAACATGCTCCGGTCTATATCTTCCTTCAAGTGGCAGGATAATACCCCTTTCTCTGCCTGGCTCTACCGTATTGCCCATAACCAGATAGTGGACTATCTGCGGAAGAGAAGCCGCCAGCCTGTGCTGGATATAGAAGTAGTCACCCCGCTGGCCTGTGCCGATGACCCGGTGGAAACTACCGAAGTAAATATAGATTATGAAAAGTTTGTGGAGGTATCCGGTAAACTTACACCCGCCCAGCAGGAGGTCATTTCCCTGCGGTTTTCTTCGGATTTGCCTATTGCCGAAGTGGCCAAAATAATGAATAAAACTCCGGGTGCGGTCAAGGCGCTGCAGCACAGTGCAGTGTCATCACTCCGCCGAATGCTCTCTGGAGCGTGAATAAAATGAATGTAAAAAATAACCCCGAATTTGATAATATCCTGAGTGAATGCCTGGACCGTATTCTTATAGACGGGCAGGATTTGGAAAGCTGTCTCCGCTTATATCCCGACCAGGCGGTGGAGCTGGCTCCTTTACTGAAAACAGCTATCGGTATTAATGCCCTTGCCTCAGGCTGCAAGCCTTCGGAGTCGTTCAAAGCCAAAGCCCGTTACGAATTTATGTCTGCCCTGAATGAAAGCAAGCACAAGAAAGGCTTTTTCCGGTGGCGTCTTAACTGGGCAAGCGGCCTTGTCGGCGCTCTGATGTTCCTGTTCGTTTCAGGCGGAGGGGTAGCGGTGGCGGCTTCCGGCAGTATGCCTGACAGCCCCCTTTACAGTGTAAAGCTGGCAACCGAAGAACTCTGGCTGAACGTTTCCTTTAGTGATGAGGGTAAGCTGAATACCATGAACCAGATTGCCGACAGAAGGGTTGCCGAGATAATTTATCTGTCGGATACCAATCAGGTCAGCCTTTTAAGGCAGACTAATGACAAGCTGAATTCCGCTCTGTCTGTTATGGCAAACCTGATATGGGCTGAAAGCAGTATGATGTCTGCTGATAATTCCCAAGGCAGAGATGATACTGAAATATTGGGTTTGCCCTCAGTAGAAGCACCTGATAAAACCCCGGGGATGCCTGAAACTCCGGGCGGCAGTGTTGGGACTACCCAGTATTATATCTTCCTTTCCGCCATTGCCAATCAGGATGCGCTTAATCTGGCGCTGGAAAGGGCTTCCGATGATGTGCGTGAGGATATGGCCTGGGTAATTGCCAATACCATTGCGGCTTACCAGCGGCTATTAAATATTATGGATATCCCCTGATAACTAAGCTAAACGGCGGATTTTAATGCGGGGCAGCCAGTACAAAACGTCTTCGCGGTGGCAGAGTTCGGTGCCCGGCGTCATCACGGCGGCTGTCCCCATGGCTACACCTAAACGGCAGGCTTCTTCCAGACTGTCCCCTCGGCAAAGGGATATGGCCAAGCCGGCCACCGTTGAATCACCCGCCCCCACCGCGCTTTTTACCCGCACATAGGGAGAGCTGGCTTTTATAACCTGCTTGCCGTCACTGGCTATCAGCCCCTTTTTGCCCATGGAGATTACCGCTATGCCCGCTCCCATTTGGACTATTTCCTTAGCCCCCAGTATTATTTCAGCCTCGGTTTCCAGTTTCCTGCCCAGCAGCTCTTCCGCTTCGCGGATATTAGGCTTTACCAGACAGGGTTTAGCCTTAAGCCCTGCCCGCAGGTATTTGCCGGTGGTATCCAGTATGGTTTGCTTGCCCAGTTTATGGGCGCTCTTGATAAGGGTGAAATAGACGTTTGAAGGTATTCCCGGCGGTACGCTGCCTGACATAACAATAATGTTTGACGAAGCGCTTTCCCTGTGCAGGTCTTCGTGAAAAAGTTTCAGTTCAGACGGCGTTATCCGCGGGCCGGGGGCGTTAAGATTAGTCTGGCGGCGGGTTTTAGTGTCGTATATTATAAAACAGCTTCGGGTAGGCTGGCTTATGGGAGTGAAGCGGTATTTAAGCCCCTGTTTTGCAAGCAGGGTTTCTATCTCCCGTCCCTCTTCACTGCCCAGAAAACCGCAGGCAATGGTATCATTTCCCATTTCATGTATCGCCCGTGACACATCTATGCCTTTGCCGCCGGCATATTTGGACATAAGATGCCAGCGGTTAGTTTCGTACAGTACCAGACCATGCACGTCTATGTGTTTGTCCAGACAGGGGTTTAGGGTAACGGTGGTAATCATGGGTTTTCTCCCGGCTGGTAGTTGGCATACCAGGTGGGGCTGGGGTTTATAAAATTACCCGCTTTAAGTCCCAGTTTTTCATGCCAGGGGCGTCCCGTATTTTCGGCTATCTGACACAGGCGTTTAAACCTTTCGGCGGCCACGCGGTTTATAAAATCCTGGCGGTTTACCGGGTTGGTTATCTCCAAAGCTTCCTGCCAGACGGCTCTGCCGGCCAGAAAACCGGATGCCCCGCACTGGCAGGCTATCTCCAGTTCACGCACGTACAGGTTAAAATCCGCCCCGGCAGAGAGTATAGCCCAGGGTACGGGACAGATGGAGTCCAGTTTTCGGGCGGATATAAAGGCCTCATCTTCGGTCAGGCTGAAGCGGAGGTCGGCGGGAAACTCCACCTTGAGTATATCTATACCCAGTCCTGCCAAATCTTCTACGGTGGAAAGGACTAAACCCGGTTTGTTTTTGGCAAAAAGCCCGGCATTTTTCAGTTCCTGCCCGGTGGGGTAGGTAACAGGCTCCAGCACAAAGGGGATATCCAGTTTGCGGCATTCGTCAGCCACGGTTTTTACCAGAAGCTGCTGGGTCTTGGCTAAATCTTTTATATCCGGGCGGTAATAAAGCAGCAGCTTGACGGCGTTTGCCCCCAGCAGTTTTATCTTGTTTACCCCCCAGTTTTTAAGAAGTTCGGTAGTCCGGTACTCAGCCTCTCCGCAGTAACCGCTTGATTCCAGGCTGACAAGCAAGCCGCAGCCGGGTGCAATGGCGTTTTGGGCCAGGCACTCAGGCAGCCCGTAAATGGGGTCAAGGAGTACGGCGCTGGCCTGCCCTGAAAAAGCCCGGCAAAGGCTCAGTTTGAAATCAGCCAGGCTGCGGTAGCATTCTTCTTCGGTGGTTTTCGGGCAGAGGTGCTTTTTTATGGAGCCGCGGTGGTCCATAGCCGCAATCTCAAATAAACCTCTCTGGCTGGCCAGAGCAGTCAGGTTAAGCAGTTTACCGGCACTGATAGTCATCTTAAGCCATTATGTAGCATTAAAGCATCTAAATCAAGAACTATTTGTTTTGGCAGGATATACGGGATATAATGGCTTTTAGCTATGAAAGTGGAATGCGCATCTAATATCGGTTTTTGTTTTGGGGTACGGCGTGCCATAAACATACTGGAGAAAACTGCCGCCGAAAAGGGTGGGGTGGAGACGCTGGGGGCTTTGGTGCATAACCAGCAGGTCTTAAACCGCCTTTCGGGCATGGGTGTCCGGGTAGTAAAAAATATAGAAGACATTTCTGGCCGGACGGTAGCCATTTCCTCCCACGGGGTGGGGCCTTTAGTTTTAGATGAACTGAAATCTAAGGGGCTGGAGGTAGTGGATACCACCTGTCCGTTTGTAAAAAGGGCTCAGGTAGCTGCCAAACGCTTTCATGATGCCGGTTTTTTTACCGTAATCTACGGTGATGTAAACCACCCGGAGGTTAAGGGCATTATGGGTTGGGCAGGCGGGGACGGGTTGGCTACCCTTAATCCGCAGGGACTGGTTGACGTGCCAGATGTATCCCGTTATATAGGGGTGCTTTCCCAAACCACCCAGATACCCACCGGCTTCACCTCGTTTGTTAAAAATGTGATAGACCAGGCTCTGGTGAAAGATGCTGAAATCCGTATAGCGGATACTCTCTGCCACGATATCCGGGAGCGGCAGACAGCCGCTTTGGAACTGGCAGGCAGGGTAGACCTGATGCTGGTTATCGGCGGGCATAACAGCGCCAATACCCGCCACCTGCTGGATTTGTGCAAGACCGTATCAAACACCTATCTGATAGAGACTGCTTCGGAACTGCAAACCGGATGGCTTAGGGGGGTAAACCGCATCGGCATTACCTCCGGGGCTTCCACTGACGAAACTACTATATCCGAAGTTTGTTCGTATCTGGGCAGCCTTTCAGCCGGAACTTAGCTTTAAATTAGCTTTAGCTTATGTTACAATCCACCTGTTATTTAGGAGGAGCAAATGAAACGGGTTTTTTCCGGTGTCCGTCCCACAGGCCGTCTCCATCTGGGCAACTACCTTGGAGCGGTTAAAAACTATGTGGCCTTGCAAGATGATTACGAATGTATTTACTGCGTAGTAGACATTCACGCCCTGACCACTCTGGAAGAAACGGATGCCTTAAAAGAAAACATATATGAAATGATGCTGGATTTGCTGGCATCGGGTCTGGACCCCAAAAAGTGTATCCTGTTTGTTCAGTCTCAGGTGCCGGAAATAAACGAACTCTTTACCCTGTTCGGCATGATTACCCCTCTAAGCTGGCTGCTTCGGGTGCCCACCTTCAAGGAAAAGGTCAGGATGCACCCTGACAATGTTAACTATGGTCTGGTAGGCTATCCGGTGCTTCAGGCGGCAGATATATCCCTTTACAAGGCTGACTTAGTGCCGGTGGGGGTTGACCAGCTGCCTCATCTGGAGCTTACCCGTGAGATAGTCCGCCGGTTCAATGAAAAATTCGGGGATACTTTCCCTGAGGCGCAGGCACGCCTGACCAATTTTCCCACGGTGGTTGGTCTGGACGGCAAGGACAAAATGAGCAAGTCGCTCAACAATCATATTGAGCTGGCTCTGTCAGAGGAAGAGACTGCCAAAAAAGTAATGAGTGCGGTTACTGATCCTGCCCGCCAGTATAAGACCGACCCCGGCCACCCCGATATCTGCAACGTGTACAAACTGCATAATTATTTCAGTCCCCAGGCAGTAGCCCAGATTGCAGATGACTGCCGGAACGCCCGCATAGGCTGTGTTCAGTGCAAACGGGCTCTGGCCGAAGCTATCAACGTCTACTTGCGCCCCATCCGGGCAAAAAGAAGCAAGCTGGCTGAAAACCCTGATGAGATTTACCGCATTATGGCAGACGGGGCGGAACGGGCAGGAGCGATAGCCCGGGAGACTATTGATGAAGTCCGCCGGAAAATGAATCTCCGCTGATTCCAATCACTAGCAAATTTAAGGTTATAAAATAAGCCCCGCTTTTGGCGGGGCTTTAGTTTTACAGTATAGATAAGCGGCTTACATCCCGGGGCAGTTGTGCTTTAAAAAGTGGCGGAAACGCTTCATGGCTTCTTCTAGATCTTTCATGGAGGTAGCGTAACAGCAGCGCAGGTAACCCTCGCCGCTATCACCAAAAGCAGTGCCGGGTACGGCGGCCACCGTTTCTTCCAGGAGCAGCTTTTCGGCAAATTCGGCTGAACTCAGTCCGGTTTTTTTGACTGAAGGAAAGGTGTAAAAAGCGCCTTTGGGCTCAAAGCAGGACAGCCCCATATCGTTGAAACTTTTTACTATAAACCGGCGGCGGCGGTCATATTCCTCTACCATCAGCCGCACGTCATCATGACCATTCTTCAGGGCTTCCAGGGCGGCTTTCTGGGCAGCAATGGGAGCACACAGCATGGTATGCTGATGTATCTTGGTCATAGCCTGAATAATATCCGCCGGACCGGCCGCATAGCCAATCCGCCAGCCGGTCATGGCATATGTTTTGGAAAAGCCGTTGATAATTACACTCCGTTCGCGCATACCCGGCAAAGTGGCAAAGCAGGTATGTTCAAAACCGGAGTAGATAATCTTGTCATATATCTCGTCAGATACCACCAGCAGGTTCTTCTCGCACGCTAGCTTGGCAATCTCGGCCAGTTTGGCCTTGGGCATAACCGCCCCGGTGGGGTTTGAAGGATACCCCAGCAAAATTGAACGGGTCTTGGGGGTAATTCTGGGGGCAATATCTGCCGCACTTATTTCAAAATTATTAGCTTCAAAAGTGGGTATCTGGACCGGGTTGCCGTATGCCATAAAGACACAGGAAGGATAAGCTACATAAGCCGGGTCAGTCATAAGCACTTCGTCACCGGGGTTCAGGGTAGCCCGCATAACCAGGTCCAAAGCCTCACTTGAGCCCACGGTTATTAAGATTTCGGTTTCGGGGTTGTACTCCAGTTTGTAGGTTTGGTACAGGTATTTGGCTATCTCCTGGCGGAGTTCCAAAAGCCCGGCGTTAGAGGTATACATGGTGTAGCCCTTTTCCAGAGCGTAAATGGCAGATTCGCGGATATGCCACGGGGTTGTAAAGTCAGGTTCACCCACACCCAGAGATATAGCTCCGCTGCCCATCTTGGCGGCCAGGTCAAAGAATTTGCGTATGCCAGAAGGCTTGAGCTCTTTGGCTCTGTCTGAGATAAAA
Source organism: Dehalococcoides mccartyi 195 (assembly GCF_000011905.1). Taxonomy (NCBI): domain Bacteria; kingdom Bacillati; phylum Chloroflexota; class Dehalococcoidia; order Dehalococcoidales; family Dehalococcoidaceae; genus Dehalococcoides; species Dehalococcoides mccartyi. The sequence continues at coordinate 1,212,672 of NC_002936.3, read as the reverse complement.
CCTTTGTCCGTTTCCACCTGTGATGTCATGGCCTAAACCTCTGAATATTTATTAAAGGACTACCGGCTCGCGTTTGATATCATCATTGCCGTCAATTATTTCGTCGTCTTCTTTGAACCGCTTAAGCAGAAAATGGGTGACCGCTCCCTGTACGCCTTCTATCGGAGCCAGTTTTTGGGCTACGAAATTAGCCACCATCTGCATAGTCTTGCCGCCTACCATTACCAGCAGGTCATAAGTGCCTGAAAGCAGATAGCAGGAGCGCACCTCCGGGTAGCGGTAAATCCTTTCGGCAATGGCATCAAAACCCACATCTCTCTGGGGGCTGACCTTGACCTCAATCAGGGCAAAAACCTGTTCGTGTCCCAGTTTCTCCCAGTTTATGACGGTTTTATATTTGAGGATAGTCTTGTCAGCTTCGGCTTGCTTTATCTCACGGCTGATATCCCCTTCGGCAAGGCCGGTCATGCAGGCCAGTCTGTCAGGTGTAATACGGGAGTCATTTTCCAGGATTTTTAAAATGTCACTAAGCATTATTTTCTCCTGTTTGTGGTAGAGCTATTATAACAGATATATTTAAATCTAAAAAATACTCCTCTTTACTTGCCGCTGTCAAAAAAATGCCCCCTGAGTATTATGTACGCAGGGGGCAAACAGGCTGATAAAAATATTTTAGGGCAGGGTGGTTACTATCCTTTCCCGGCTGAGAAAGCGGGTCAGGTAAGTAGAAATAGCCAGCAGCAATACTGCCACACCGGCTACTATGCCTACCAGAGCCCACTGGGCATCAATATTGCTGGCCAGGCCTATACCCGCACCCATCAGGCCGAACAGGGGTACGAAGACTATCAGGGTTAGAATGCGGTACTCCTTCAGCCCCACATACAGGTTTAAAAAGCCCATCAGGTTTACAAAGCCCATAATAACCAGCGGGGTCACAAACAGCACCTGAACAAATATCGCCAGCGAGGGCAGTATAAACTCCCCGTTTTCAAGACCGGTACGGATAATGGGTATCAAGACGGCCAGCAGGACAAACGGGTAGGTGGAGACGCTTACCCCCAGCACTTTGCCCAGCAGAATATCCCGCAGGCTGAGCGGGGTGCACATCAGGCTTTCAATAGTGCGGGTGTATTTTTCCATTACGAATGCCTGGCTGAGGAACATATAAGACATAAAGGCACTTATCATAATGGACAGGTAAAAGACTATGCCGTTAATGGATAAATTCATACCAGCTTGACTGGACAGATTATTGGAATACAGAAAACCGAACAGTACGGGCATAATGAGCGCCTGAATAAGCATACCCCTGTTGCTGAAGTTATACCGGATTTCCTTTTTAGCTACCGTAAATATATTTTGCATTACCTGGTCTCCTGTTTCATAGTCTCCAGATATATTTCCTCCAGAGACCGTTTTAGTTTGCGCACTTCTTCCAGCTTAATATCATGACCGGCTAGATAAGTGATTATCTGGGAGGTGTCCGCACCTTCAGCCGGAGTCAGGGTCAGGCCCTCCTGGGTACGGTGAATATCAATTGCCAGTTTGGCTGAGGTGAGCAGTTTTTCGGCTTGCTCAATATCAGCCGTATTGCCAAAGGAAAGTTCCATGCCGGGCTGGCGGTTTTTCCTGCCCAGGTTGGCCAGACTGTCCCAGGCCAGCAGTTTGCCGCCCTTGATAATGGCCACTTTATTGCAGATACGCTGAACTTCGTCCAGGTCATGCGAATTCAGAAAAATAGTCATATTGCCCTCGCGTGAGAGGGACAGGATAAGGTCACGGAAGTTTTTCTGGGCTTCGGGGTCAAGCCCGGAGGCCGGTTCGTCCAGAAAAAGAACCTCCGGTTTGTGCATAATAGCCTTGGCCAGCGCCAGTTTGCGTTTCATGCCTTTTGAAAATTTGCCTGCCGGGTCATTCCGGCGTCCGTTCAGGTCAAAAAATTCCAGCAGTTCGTTTATCCGGGCTTCGCGGTTAGGTATCCGGTAGATATCTGCAAAATACCGCAGGTTTTCATAGGCGCTCAGGCGGTCATAAATGCCGTCCACTTCCAGCAGAACCCCCACTTTGCTTCTGGCGGCATCATCTTTAGCCAGATTTTTGCCGTTCAGGGTGGCCTGGCCGCTGCTGGGGTTTAAAAGACCTAAAATAATTCTCATGGTGGTGGTTTTTCCGGCGCCGTTTGGCCCCAGAAAACCGAATATTTCCCCCGGAGCTACACTGAAACTGATATTATCCAGTACTGTTTTGCCCTTGAAGGTTTTGCTAAGGTTGTTTACTTCTATCATTGCCTTTCCTGTTCAGTATTGTATGTAAATATTTCTTCTATTGGTGCTTTGAAAAGGGAAGCTATCTTGAAAGCCAGCTCCAGGGAGGGGGAGTACTTTCCCCACTCTATAGCGATAACGGTCTGGCGGGTTATACCCAGTTTGTCCGCCAGTTCCTCCTGAGTAAGGTTGTGTATGGCTCTTAAAACCCGGAGTTTATTTTGCATAATATTTACATTTTATTCCGGTAATACAGATTAGCCAGGTCATACAGCAAAATAAAGAATAAGGCCATGCCTACCAGCAGCCAGTATTCGGGAGAAGAGGCGGCGTCTTCATTAATCACCATGTAAACCAGAGGGGCAAGACCTATTACCGGGCCGAAAATGCGGATGGTGAAACTGGCAGCCTTTTCCTGAATACGGTACTGGCGTTCGTCTGCCAGTATGCCCTTGACCTGGTTTCTTAAAAATATATTCATACCTATAAAGATAGGCACTACCAGCAGCCCGAACAGGTACAATCCGTTGGCTGCAGCCCAGCCTATGCCGATACCCAGTATTACCGATAGCAAAATAACTATATAGCGGTAAATTTTGATATTCATAGATTGGTATTGTAAAGCTGTATTTACAAAATGTCAAGGTATATATACATTTTAGAAACTATTACATAAGCAAAAGGCGGCTGTTTGCCAGCCGCCCTGTTCTTTGACTTAAAGAATCAGGTTTTAAATGCCGCGCCCCTGTTTGCGGGCGGCAATATCCAGAATAGCGCCTATGACCAGCCCGGTAACCAGCCCTATGGCAATCCCGGTGGCCATATTGCTCAACACAAAACCCAGCCCGGCACCCAGGGCCAGCCCTAGCGCCAGCCAGATACCTATATTTTCGCCGGGGGGTGTCAGCTTGTGCTTACTTTGCAGGTGGATAACAACCCCGTTTAAGGTGTTGAAGTATGACTCTTCATCTGTTTTGGCAACAGGTTTATTGCCCAGAGTTTTCAAACAGGCGGTCAGGGCATGGCGGAACATACTGCAATCTTCGCAGTTCTGTCCGAAGTTATCCATCTGGTAAAGGACGGTCTCAAGCCATTTCAGGCGGTATTTTTTGACCTCTTTGGGGCTAAGGGTCGTTTCCAGGTTGGTAACAGTTTCAATACTGGCCTGATACCAATCACTTGGCTGCTTAATCATGGATTTTCCACACCTCTCTATAACCGGGGAGTTTCCTTGTGCCAGGCGGTGGCGCACTGGAAAGCATGGGCTATGCGCATAATAGTCTGGTCAGCAAAGGGCTTGCCTATAATTTGTAAACCCACTGGTAAACCATCTACAAACCCGGCCGGTATGCTTATGGCGGGCAATCCGGCAATATTTATGGGGATAGTGCAGGTGTCACACATATACATCTCAAAGGGGTCACTCAGCTTTTCACCGATACTGAAAGGCAAGTTGGGGGTGGTGGGTGTTATAAGGGCGTCATATTTTTCAAAGGCGTTGTTAAACTCCTGGCTTATCAGAGTGCGCACTTTCTGGGCTTTGACATACCAGGCGTCATAATAGCCGGCTGAAAGGGCGTAAGTGCCTATCATGATACGCCGTTTTACTTCCGGACCGAATCCCTTGGCGCGGGTCTTTTCCATAGCTTCCCACATGTTTTCGGTCTGGTTGTAAGAATAACCGTATTTTACCCCGTCATACCGTGACAAATTGGCCGAAGCCTCGGAGGGTGCCAGTATGTAATAAACCGCCAGTGCGTATGGAGTATGGGGCAGGGATACCTCCCGGTCTACGCTTGCACCCAGACCCGAAAGTACTCCCAAGGCGTCATTTATCTTCTCGGCTATATCTGCCCGCATATTATGGCTGAAATATTCTTTGGGTACACCCAGTTTAAACCCCTTTATATCCCCGTCAAGGCAGCTGCTGAAATCAGGCGCTGTCTGGGGTACGGAGGTGGAGTCACGGTCATCAAAGCCGGCAATGGCATTCATTACCAGAGCACAGTCCAGAACATCTTTGGTAAAAGGGCCTATCTGGTCAAGCGAACTGGCAAAGGCTACCAGCCCGTAGCGGCTTACCATACCGTAGCTGGGTTTCAGTCCGGTAACACTGCAGAAGCTGGCCGGCTGGCGGATAGAACCGCCGGTATCCGAACCCAGTGAAAAGACTGCTTCCGAAGCAGCCACACAGGCAGCCGAACCGCCGGAAGAGCCGCCGGGAACTTTGGCGGTATTCCAGGGATTATGGGTGGTAAAGAAGGCCGAGTTTTCGGTGGAAGAACCCATGGCAAACTCGTCCATGTTGGTTTTACCCAGCAGCACCGCCCCTTCTTCGGCCAGTTTGTCCACCACGTGGGCATTATACGGCGGCACAAAGTTTTCCAGCATCCTGGAGGAACAGGTGGTGCGGATACCTTTGGTGCATAATACATCTTTAAGGGCCATGGGGATACCTGTCAGCGGGCGGATATGCCCCTGTTTTATAGCTTCGTCAGCCGCTTTAGCCTGGGCTAAAGCACTTTCCGGGCAGACAGTCATAAAAGCCTTTATCTCAGGCTCAAGTTTTTCTATCCTGTCCAGATGGGCTCGGGTAAGCTCGGCGGATGACAGTTTCCGTTCTTTCAGCAGTTTGTGGGACTGGGCAATGGTCAGCTTGATTAAATCTGTCATTATTCCATCACCGCCCGTATCCGCACGTAATCACCCTCGCGTCTGGGGGCATTTGAAAGTATCTCCTCACGGTCATAAGAGGGCTTTATAATATCCTCTTTAAGTACGCTTTTAACCGGGGTGGATTGGGCGGTCGGCTCTACGCCGGTGGTATCCACCTGCTGCAGTACCTCAAAATGCTCCAGCAAGGCCGAAAGCTCTTTACTCAAGCGGTTTATTTCATCTTCCTCCAGCCCCAGTTTAGCCAAGCGGGCAATGTGGAGTACATCTTCGCGGTTTAGCTTCATAATATCCCCCGTTTACAAGTCCCCAGATTATAACACCGCCGCCAAATACGGGCAACAAAGCCCCCTTTTGGTTGTATTAAGGTACGGGGGTTGTTGGTATAATAACGCTATGAATATCCGTCTGGTCTGGACTGTATTTACTACGCTTTTAGAAGGGGCAGGCATTGCCCTGCTGGGTTTATGGCTGCTGCCGAAGGTGGATTTCCCCCTGCCGCTTTGGGTGGTGCTGCTTGCCGAAGGGGTTTTGCTGGTACTAGCGGTGTATTTTTACCACGTGGGTACAGTTACGCTTGACCAGAAACCGCTTACCGGTGCGGAAACTATTATCGGCAGCAGTGCGGTAGTGGTGGAAAGCTTAAACCCTCAGGGGATGGTACGGCTGGACGGGGAGCTTTGGGAGGCAGTTACTTCCGAAGCCGGCATATCCAGCGGGCAGGAAGTGGTGGTAATAGGGCGGGATAAAATGCGTCTTCGGGTAAAACCCAAATAGAGCCGTTCTTTCGCTAAAAACCGCCAAGATGTTATAATGGCGGCAATCTCAGGCAGGTCTCGGTAAAGGGGGCTTAAGCGTGAACAACAATAATCCGGTTAAAAGGCTGATACTGGGGTTTAACAGTAAGCTCTGTCTGTGTAAAAAATGCCCCAGTTACCCGGGGCATAAGGATAAAGTGGTCTACTGTGAGCGGGCAAAAAGCCCGTATGTAATCAGCAAAACAAGCTGTCTCTGCCCCCAGTGCCGGGTATGGAAGCTGAACAATTTTGCGGAGACATATTACTGCAGCAGCGGCGCGGCTCCGTTATCCCGTATTTAGGCGGTAGTTTCAAGAGAGGTGTCAAAATAGAAATAATACCGGCAATAGATATTTTAGGCGGCAGGTGTGTCCGCCTTCTTCAGGGTGATTATGCTCAGGAGACAGTGTACTCTCCTGACCCGGTGGGTACAGCCATGCGCTGGCAATCTTTGGGTGCTCCCCGCCTGCATGTGGTGGATTTGGACGGTGCTGCCGACGGGGAAAGTGTTAACTTTGAGCTTATACGGGAAATAGCCAATTCGGCCCTTATACCGGTGGAAGTGGGCGGCGGTATCCGCAGTATGGATACGGTAAAGAAACTGCTTACGGCCGGGGTTGACCGGGTAATACTGGGTACGGTAGCGGTGGAAAACCCGGAGCTGGTCAGGGAAATATGTGCCAGATACGCTGACTCGGTAGCCGTCAGTATAGACGCCAGGAATGGCAAGGTGGCCACTCGCGGCTGGGTAAACAGTACCGAAGTGGATGCTTTGGAACTGGCCCGCAGTATGAAAAAACTGGGTGTGAAGCGTTTTATTTACACTGATATAAGCCGTGACGGCACTCTGAGTGAGCCTAACTTCGCGGCTATACGAGACCTTATTTCGGCTATAAATATGCCGGTTATAGCTTCAGGGGGTGTTTCCAGCCTGAGCCATTTGCGCCTTTTGAAAGATATCGGTGCGGAGGGGGCTATTGTGGGCAAGGCCATTTATACCGGTGACCTGAACCTTAAACGGGCCTTTGAAGAGTTGTCCTAGATTAGCTTAGAAATCTGTTTCATACATCAGGTAATGGCTGGGGGTCATGCCCAGTTCGGCATAGGTGGCTTGGGCGCGTTTGTTTTCTTTCTCTACATATAAACGCAGGCCGCAGACATTGCCTGCTTCTTTAGCCTGTGCGGTCAGATTTTCATACATAGCCCGGAAGATACCCTGGCGGCGGAATTCGGGCTTTATATATACGCTTTGCACCCACCAGTAAAATTTATTCCGCCAGTCACTCCATTCGTAGGTAACCATAAGCGAACCGGCGGTTTCCCCGTTACACTCGGCTATCAGGTAAAAGCCGTATCCGGGGTTTTCGAAAAGATAGGCTGCCCCTTTCAGGGTAGCGTCTTTATCCAGTGCCTTGTTTTCAGTTTCCTGTGCCATAGATGCATTAAAACCGGCAATAGTATTTGTATCACGGCTGTCTGCCCGGCGGATGCGAAGTGTTTCCTCCAAAATTTACCCCCGTGTTTTGATGTATACTTATCTTGTACGTTTAATATCACTTACAAGATGCACTTTAAACCAATTCCTGATAAAATAACATTTTCTACGCAAAAATAAAAACGGGAGATAATGTATTCAAATGGAACTCAAACTGGACGACAAAGGGCTTATAGCCGCTATAGTACAGGATGTGAAGGATGGCACGGTGCTGATGCTGGGCTATATGAACCCCGAATCCTTCAAGCTCACTCAAGAAACCGGCAGTGTCTGGTTTTACAGCCGTAGCCGCCAGGAACTCTGGAACAAAGGCGCTACCTCCGGCAACAAGCTTATTGTCAAGGAAATGTATATTGATTGTGACAAGGATGCCGTACTGGTAAAGGCTGAACCTATGGGTCCCACCTGCCACACCGGCAACCGCAGCTGCTTTTTCACACCGGTAGAGCTTAAGTAGCCGCTTCGCACTCAGGGCAGGCTTTTTGGGGAATATAATCGGGGTTGTCCATCTCAACTGTCTTTTTAAGGGCGGTGATGGCAACCTCGATTTGCTTTATATCCGGCTGGCGGGTAGTCAGTGACTGCAAAGCCAGGCCCGGTTTAATCAAAAAGCGGACTACCGGGTTGTGGCAGTGTCCGGCGCTGAAACGGGTAAATTCATAACTTAAGGCTGCAATTACCGGCACCAGTATTATCCGGGAAGCAAACATAACCGCAAAGGCAGGCTTGCCTATCAGGCTGAATACCAGTATGGCTATTACCATTACCGCCAGCAGAAAGCTGGTGCCGCAGCGGAGGTGGGCGGTAGAGTAAGTTTTTATTTCGGCAGCCCTTTCCAGTTCAAGCGGCACACCGGCCTCAAAGGCGTTTATGGTGGCATGTTCCGCCCCGTGGTAGCCGAAAACCCGTTTGATATCCGGTGTCAGGGTGACCAGTTTTATATAAATGACAAATATCACCAGCCTTACTATACCCTCAATCAGGTTAAACAAAACGGCTGATTCCAAAAAGGAACTCATAAGGTTAGTGATGAACAAGGGCGCCAGAAAGAAAAGGGCTACGCTGGAACCCAGTGACACCAAAAGCATCAGCCACAAAAGCCCGCCCGAAAGTTCTTCTTCCTCTTCCTTAAGGGCTATATTGGCCGAATATATAAGGCTCTGAATGCCCAGAATCATGCTCTCAATAAGCACAATAGCCCCCCGTATCACGGGCATTTTGCGCCATTTGCTGGTATAAAGCGAATGCAGGGGTCTTACTTCGGTGGTGATTTCACCGCCGGGGTTGCGTACCGCAGTGACCAGGTTTTTCTGGCCGCGCATCATTACCCCTTCAAGTACCGCCTGTCCGCCGTAATAAAATTTTTCTGCCAATATACTACTCCGTCATAAACAAAAAGGAGCGGCTTTTAGTACCGCTCCTTTTATTATCGCATTTTTAAATGGTAAATGCTTAGGTTTTGTTGCCGTAACGCTGGCGGAATTTCTCCACCCGTCCGGCGGTGTCAACCATTCTTTTCTCACCGGTGTAGAAGGGGTGGCACTGGGCACAAAGCTCTACCTTGATGCTGTCTTTGGTAGAACCCACTGTAAAAGTGTTGCCGCAGGCACAGCTTACGTTGGTGGCGGTATTATATTTAGGGTGTATTTTTTCCTTCATACGGCCTTAGTCAGCAACTACGCTGACTTTCCTCCTGTCATTAGTGGTGGGCTCAAACTTCACCACACCCTCGCAGGTGGCGAAGATGGTATAGTCACGCCCCAGCCCCACATTTTCACCGGGGTGAATGCGGGTGCCTCTCTGGCGGACAATAATTGTCCCTGAGTGCACTTTTTCACCGGCAAAACGTTTTACGCCCAGCATTTTGGGCTTGCTATCACGTCCGTTCTTTGTAGAACCCGCACCTTTTTTATGCGCCATCTGTAGTTACCTCGTTAGTTTTCTTGGCTCTGGGCTTGCGGGCAGGCTTTTCGGCAGCCCCGCCGGTCAGAATCTCACCTATAGTCAGTACAGTGTACAGCTGGCGATGTCCCGTTTTCTTGTGATTGCGGGATTTAGCCTTGAAACGGTAAGCAAAGACCTTGTCACCCTTGATATGGCCGGCAACAGTGGCAGTTACCTTGGCACCCGGAACAGTGGGGGAGCCTATAGTAACGGTTTCACCGTCATTAAGCATCAGAACCTTGTCCAGTTCAATGCTGTCACCCTCAGCCAGGTCAAACAAATCCACTTCAACCAGCTGGCCGGGTGTTACCTTGTATTGTTTTCCACCGGATTCAATTATGGCGTAAATGTTGACACCTCCCAAAAGCAAAGCAATATTATACAGTAGAATATATTAAAACGCAAAGCCACCTGGCTTTTAAACAAAACCTTCTAAAAATAATATGTTAGAGCGGCTCTTGTCAAGAACCCCTGCCATATTTACCCCTATAATTTAGCTTAAAACCGCCAAATTAGCAAAAATTTCTTTTGGGGGGATATACATTTCGGTTGGCCTGTGGAGTTATACTCAGAGTATCCGGCGAAGGAGGGGCAAAATGACTAACAGAGTATTTGTCAGCGGCGGCAGCGGTTTTGTAGGCGGGCATTTGCTGCCCCGGCTGGCTGAAAACGGCTTTAAAATCCGTCTGCTGGTTATGAATGAGGCCGAAGCCAAACGGGTAAAAACCCCCGGAGTGGAGTTTGTGTATGGTACGGTAAATGACCTGCCGGTGCTTATGGAGAGTATGAAAGATATCTTTGCCGTAATCCATCTGGTGGCCATACTGCGTGAAAATAAAGATATTACCTTTGAGAAGGTAAATATAGAGGGCACAAAAAACATGCTGGCGGCGGCTGACCAAAACGGGGTGAAAAGATTTATTCACATGGGGATACTGGGTGCCAGTGCCGACCCCCGTTTTACTTACCTCCATTCCAAGTATCTGGCTGAAGAAGCGGTCAGTAAGTCCGGTCTGGATTACAGCATTTTAAAGCCTTCGGTCATGTTCGGGCAGGGAGCAGGTTTTATAACTGCCCTTATCCGTTCATTTAAGCCCTATCCCTTACTTGCCCCGGTTGCCGGAAACGGCAAAACCCGCCTTCAGCCCATTTGGGTGGAGGACGTGGTCAGCTGCCTGCTGAAAATGCTGGACGGGGAAAAGATACATCAGAGCGTACAGATTGGCGGACCCCGGATATTTACTTATGATGAGGTTCTTTTGGCGGTGATGCAGGCTATGGGGGTAAAAAAGCCCCGTTTGCATGTACCGGTGGGTTTAATGCGTCCGCTGGTCTGGCTGATGGAACGCACCAGTTCCAACCCGCCCATTACTCTGCCGGAGTTGAAAGCTTTGTCGGTAGACAATATAACTGCCGAAGATGCCGTAAAGACAGAGTTCGGCTTTGACCCCAAGCCTCTTTCGGAAGGGCTTGATTACCTTAAGCCAGCTCCAGCCGTTCCTTAGCCAGCAGCTGCACACAGCTTTTCAGGTCTTCAAAGCGGCAGTTGTTGTTTATGACAATACTTGCGTATTTGAGGCGTTCATTATCAGTGGCCTGGGACTGGATACGGGCCATAACCTGCTCGCGGCTCAGCCCCATACGGTTGCGCAGCCGTTTGAAAATGCTTTCTTTGGGAGCGGTAATAAGCCAGACTTCATTTACCAGCTTTAACCAGCCGGCCTCTACCAGCAGGGGGGCTTCTATAGCTACGGCTTTTATGCCTTTTTGGCGGTATTCTTCCAGCAGGGAAGCAATGGCCTGTTCTATCAGGGGGTGGGTGATTTTATTCAGGTGCTCCAGCCTTTCGGGATATCCGAAGACCAGTTCGCCCAGTATCTTGCGGTTAATACTCCCGTCAGGGTTCATGACCTCATTGCCGAAAACGTCAGTTATCCTGGTGCGGATACCTTTATTCTGGAGTACGCGGTGGCCAATCTCGTCGGCGTCAATTATATTAACCCCTAGTTCCTTTAAATAACGGCAAACGGTAGTCTTGCCACTGCCGATACCACCGGTAATGCCTACAATTTTCATTGAATTAGTCTAGTCTTTTAAAAAAATCAGGTCAAGTAAATTCCGGCTTCAAATACTTTTGGATGTCCTGAACAGATTTTCATATTTCGCTGGCAGGCAGGTTTTGCCTACGTATCTTCTTGCCAAAACTAAGACACTCTTTATCTTTAAATACGTATGCATACTAATTGTGAGGTGCAGGCCCATGTGGGATAGTTGAAATATAGGTTGGCACTTCCTAAATGAAGGGCGGAATTGCCGCCGGGAGGTGATTTATGAGTACTAAAAGCTTAACCGTGCCTGAAAATGAGATGCTGGCGGGTATACTCAAAAACTATATCGGTGAGCTTCGGGTAGAAATAATCCATACTGAAACGGGTACTTACAAAAAAGCCCTGCATGCCAGGGAGAAGATTTTGCTCGGCATACTTCGTAAGCTGGAGTCGGCTGCAGGCGAAGGTAAACCCGGGGCGCCGCTGGGGAACAAAGCTTCCTGAACGGTCTTAGGGCAAATAGGCTATCAGGCTGGTATTTCCGTTAGCAGCCGGAATTGCCCGCCATTTGGACTTGATACGGGCGTTAGGCGGAAATATTTGGGTCGGGTTATTGTGGAAACAGGGCCGAGCGGCTAAAGTATTAGGTATATGAACCTTAACCTGTCTTTGGCGGCTTCTCTGGAAGAGCTTCAGGCTCAGCGCCGGGCTGACTATGTGGCAGCTAGAGTCCGTTTGCACCCTGATTTAGACAGCTGTGTCCGTGAGTTTAAGGGTGCGTTTATTATCTATGACGGAGAAGCATCTCCCATAAACCGGGTAATGTGCCTGGGACTAAAAGAAAGCATACTTGAAGAAGACCTGACCGGTCTGGAGGAGTTTTATAACGGACATGGTCTTAAGGCTATGCTGGACGTCTGTCCGCTGGCCGAAGAAGATATGATTTATCTGCTGGGCAAACGGGGTTATACGGTTTATCAGTTTGACAGTGTGCTGGTACATGAAGTAAGCAGTTTCCGCCTTGAGATAAAAGAGCCGCCGGGTATAGTTATCTGGCCGGTAAACAAAAATAACTACCTTACCTGGCTGGATGTGGTCAGCCGGGGTTTTTCCGCTGCAGAGGCAGACCTGCCCTCTATGCAGTCTATCTGCGAACCGAACTATCACAGCCGCAATTCTTCTGCCTATCTGGCTTATCTGGACGGCAAACCGGCCGGGGGCGGGGTTTTATATGTCCGGGGGCATATGGCTGAACTGGGGGGAGATGCCACTTTACCGGATTTCCGCCGCCGGGGAGTTCAGACTGCCCTTATCCAGCACCGCCTGAAAGCTGCCCGCAAAATGGGCGTCCGCCAGATGGTTTTTGTAGCTGCTCCGGGTACTTCATCTGAGCGCAATGCCCGCCGGGCTGGTTTTGAACTGGCCTACAGCCGGGCGCTGTTCCTCCAGCCCTGAGGGAGTAAAGCGGCAAAATCCGCCGCTATTTCCGGCAGGAAAGTATTTTCGCTTGGCTTCTTTGAGTCTTTTTGCCCGTAGTTCCCATATATTCCTATCCGCCTTTAAGATGTTATTTCAATACCACTTTGCCAGCCGGATTTCCTGCCTGATTTGGCAGCATGCGTTGACAGCTTTATCCCTGCGTCATACAATGGCAGCAAATTGTTTATGGCAACGAGGCAGCGCTGATGTTTCTGGACAGGGTAATAATCAGGTCAGACAGATTTCCGGATAACAGCCTTTACCCTTTTAATCTGGGTGTGCTGCATAAAACCTCCGAAATAACTTTTAGTAAGCCGGTTACTTTTTTTATTGGAGAGAACGGCAGCGGCAAGTCCACTCTGCTCAGGGCAATCTGCCGCAGGGCCGGTGTGCATATCTGGGAAGATACCAGCCGCCTGACGCTGGATAATAACCCCTATGCAGACCGCTTTTCAGACTATCTGGAACTCGGTTTGCCCCAAGGCGGGGTAAAAGGTTCCTTTTTTGATTCGCGCACTTTTCAGGACTTTACCCGTTTTCTGGATGAATGGGCAGCGGCTTCGCCGGATATCCTGAAATACTTCGGCGGGGATTCCCTTGCCAACCGTTCTCACGGCCAGTCACTGATGCAGTATTTTGAATCCCGTTACAAGATAAAAGGCCTGTATTTCATGGATGAGCCCGAAACGGCTTTATCACCCAAAAGCCAGCTTATGCTGTTGAAGCTCTTAAGTCAGGCATCCGCCTCAGACCATAACCAGTTTATCATTGTCAGCCATTCGCCTATTCTGCTGGCTTGCCCGAATGCGGCCATATATACGTTTGATACCGCACCTGTTTCCCCTATAGGGTATTACGATACCCAGTACTATCGCATATACCGTGATTTTCTGAATAACCCCGCGCCCTTCTTTGAGCAGTAAGCCTGTATGGGATATCCGTCTCAGGTGTATTTGTTAAATTTAGAAGTCATACATATTTGCCGCTTAAACAGTATTGCCAAAATAAAATAATTCTGGCATAATTTACCCATACTTATAAACAACGGTTGAAAATTAAAAAGTTGATAACCATTGTTGGTCCTGCCGGGGGAAATCAGGGTGCTGTCGGTTGAGGCGCCGAGCGGCTTAATTATCATCCAGGTCCCCTCCCGTGGGCGGAGCCCTGAGCGTAATCGGGCTAGCGGCAGGACCAGCTTATTTTTTAAAGAGGTTTGAAGGCCTCTTTTTTTGTTTTAAAAGGGTTTGCCGGCTGCTTATTTTTGCAGCCCAGGTTATGCTTGGGTATTTTTATATTTATATACGGGCATAGCTTCTGTTAGCGTTTTTCTTGCGGAAATTTAATCCGGTACGTGTTACAATAGCGGGTATTATACAAGCAGTATGGGAGGGAATATGCCGTCTCTAGATGTGGTAAGCGTAGTAGACATGCAAGCCATGGACAATGCCGTAAATAATGCCAAGCGTGACCTTGGGAACCGATATGATTTTAAAAATGCCAAGTACGAGCTGGTTTTAAACCGCAAAGACAAGAAAATAGAAATAGTTGCCGAAGATGAGTTTAAACTTAAGGCTATTATTGAAACTTTGATTCAGCAGTGTGTCCGGTTCAAGCTGGACAGCAAGTGCCTGGATGTTGCAGATGCCCATACTGTTTCGCTGGGGGCTGCCAAAACCGAGATAAAAATAAAAGATGGCCTGACCAAAGAAACCGCTTCTAAGATAACCAAGTTTATAAAATCAACCAAGCTCAAGCTGGATTCTGCCATACAGGGTGAACAGATACGTATAACCGGCAAGCAGATTGATGATTTGCAGGAGATAATGCAGCTGCTTAACGGGCAGGACTTTGACGTACCCCTGCAATATGTAAACATGAAGCGTTAGACTTTTATACCTATAAACAAGTAAAGCCCGCCTTTAAAAGCGGGCTTCATAATTTATATAGGCCTGTTTCAGGAAGTGTTTAAGCTGAAAGCTTACTTTTTCTTATCCAAAAAATCCCGTATCTTATAGGTCAGGTCAGCTACGTGGTTATTCATTTCCACCATGTCATCTGCAGACAGCTCGGCATGGAGCAGGCTGAACCAGGTCTCCCCGCTTAATCCCACCAGGGCATAGTCATCCAGAGTTTCTCTGGTGCCGTCTTTGTAGTTTACCGTAATGTAGGACACTTCTTTTTTGGTACCGTCTATTTTAAGCACTTTTCTCCTCCTATAGAAAAAGCCCCCCGGTCTTATTCCGGAAGGCTTTTAGCTTTAGAATTGGTAGCGGGGATAGGATTCGAACCTATGGCCTTCGGGTTATGAGCCCGACGAGCTACCACTGCTCCACCCCGCGTCAATATGCCCTGATAGTATAGTTATAATACCCGCCAAAGTCAAACGCAGCAAAGGGTTGGCAAGGTTTTTGAAGATGCCTGAGGCATTTAAAAATATGCTGTTATAGTGTAGACTAAGTCATTCGGATATGTCTTGGTTTTTTGCAGCTCTACTGGCCACTGCCCTTTTGGGCGTGGTGAATATTCTGGACGGGCATCTTCTCCAAAAAAGATTTCCCAGTCTAAAAGCTTTTATCCTGCCGGTAGGGCTTCTGATGGTAAGCTACAATCTTCCTCTGGCTTTGGGATTCCCATTTGCCGAAGGCACTCCCCCGGACATTATCCTTCTGGCGGTTACGGCTGGTCTTCTGCGTGCCTTTTCTGTTTACATAATGTTGTTTGCCCTTAAGACTGAAGAAGTCTCACGGGTGATACCCATCTATTACTCGTACCCTATTTTTGTAAGCCTTATGGCCGTACCTTTACTGGGCGAAAGCATAGGTTTGCTCAGGTGGCTGGCCATACTGGCGGTGGTGGGGGGTGTCATACTGGTATCTGCCCGCAAAAACGGTAATGGCAGACCATTCCGTCTGGGCAGAACTACGGTTTTGCTGATACTGGCCGGGCTGCTTATATCCGGGTCTGATGTAATAAACAAGCACGTGCTGGAAGTGATTACCTTCTGGAACAGCTACTGGATAAGCGGCGTGTGTCTGGCTCTGTTTCTGCTGGCAGTATCTTTCCGCAGGAGTGTTTTCGCCGAACTGAAGGGTCTTACAAAGCCGCTGCTTTGTTATTCACTGATAGTTTTAGATGAACTCTTTCTGTTCGGGGGAATGCTGCTCCTTCTTTGGGCTATCCAGCACGGCCCTATTTCGCTGGTTTCGGCTATCTCCAGTACCCGTCCCCTGTTCGTGCTGGTATATGCCTTTGTGCTGTTACGCCTGATACCGGGTTTCCTTTTGGAATGGCCTGCCGGCAGAAGGCTGCGGATACTCCAGATATGCGGGGTGGTTTTAACGGTGGGTGGTATTGCCGCCATGAATCTTTTTGATTAACCCCTGTTAAGACTGGTGTGAAGCTGTGTTTTTTACCGGGGGTGGTGTTATAATCTAGTTGGAGGAGCAATTATGCACGAAGCCCTGCTCTACCAGAAAATGCCTCACAACATAACCCGCTGTCATACCTGCCAGTGGAGCTGCCGTATAAACCCCAATCACCTGGGTGTTTGCCAGGTCTACCAGAATATAAGCGGTTCTCTGTTCAGCCTTAATTACGGGCGTACTTCCTCGGTGGCGGTAGACCCCATAGAAAAGAAGCCGCTCTATCATTTTTATCCCGGCAGTCAGGTATTTTCGCTGGGCAGCTGGGGGTGCAATTTCCACTGTTCCGGCTGCCAGAACTGGGAGATTGCCTGCCCGGATACTTATGAAAGGCTGTTTAACTCCCGCACCCTTTTACCCGAACAGGCGGTAAATATGGCTAAAGAGTACCATTGCCAGGGAATAGCTTTTACCTATAACGAACCCACTGTCTGGTTTGAATATACCCTGGACTGTGCCCGTCTGGCCAAAAACAGCGGCTTGTATACCGTATATGTGACCAATGGTTATATGTCTACCCAGGCACTGGATACTATCGGCCCTTATTTAGATGCTTTCCGGGTGGATATAAAGGGTTTTAAGGCCGGTACTTATCAGAAATTATCCAAAATACAGCATTGGGAAAAAATATTGACTACTACCGAGAGGGCAAAAGCCCAGTGGGGTATGCACGTGGAAGTGGTAACAAATATTATTCCCGCATATAATGATGACCCTGAACAGCTTACCGGCATAGCCCGCTGGATAAAAACCCGTCTGGGAGAGCTTACTCCCTGGCACGTTACCCGCTTTTATCCCTGCCGGGATATGCAGAACACGCCCTCTACGCCGCTTGAGACTCTGGAAAAGGCGGTTGAAATAGGTAAGGGCGAAGGGCTGAAATACATATATCTGGGGAATGTCCCCGGACATAAAAGCGAGACCACCTGCTGCCCTGAGTGCGGACAGGCACTTATCCGCCGCAAAGGTTATGACAGCGAAATATGCGGTTTGGATAATGACCGATGCCGCCGTTGCCAGTCAAAGCTTTATATCCGGCTCTCTTCCCCGGCGGAAGGTGAATAATGTTAAGACCAGCGTCTGCAGCCGGACGTTATTATCCGGCCAGCAAAGAGAAAATCCGTTCGGTTATTGCCCCCATGGAAGTGAAAGGGGTGGCCAAGGAACGGTATTTGGGGGCGGTAATGCCCCATGCCGGTTATCCGTATTCGGGAGGGGTAGCCATGGCGGTAGCCTCCCGTTTGGACTTGCCTGAGACAGTTATCATACTTGGCCCCAGCCATACGGGCATAGGGGCGGAATATGCCATAATGGCTTCTGGCATCTGGCAGACGCCTATGGGAGAGGTGGAAATAGACTCAACTCTGGCACACTCTATTATGAAATACTGCCGCCATATAAAGGCAGACCCGTCTGCCCACCAGTATGAACATTCTATAGAAGTACAGCTGCCGATACTCCAGTACTTCAAGCCTGATATAAAAATAGTTCCTCTGACTGTCTCTTTCGGCAAGGCAGAAACACTGGCTGAAATAGGGCATGGCATTGCCAGTGCCCTCAGGGAAACCGGGCGGGAGGCGATAATAATTGCCTCCTCAGATATGACCCATTATGAATCCCAGGCAGATGCCCACCAAAAAGACAGCCTGGCGCTGGATGCTATTATAAAGCTGGATGCCGCCCAGATGCTGGAAAGAATACAGCAAAACCACATAACTATGTGCGGTTTTGCCCCGGTGGCGGCCATGCTTACCGCCGTAAAGGAAATGGGGGCTAAGCGGGCCAGAGTGGTGGCTTACCAGACCAGCGGTGATGTCACCCATCATCTGGACCAGGTAGTGGGGTATGCCGGGCTGGTTGTTGAACAAACTGAAGAATCCCCCCAGGTGGCACTGGCCAGAGCGGCGGTGGAGACTTTTGTCAGAGAGAAAAAGGTTATTACCCCATCAGCCGAAATATCCGCTGAGCTTACCGGAGAAGCCGGTGTCTTTGTTTCACTTAAGAAACTGGGAGAACTCCGGGGCTGCATAGGCACTTTTGAACCCCGTTTTGATAATATTGCAGACGAGATTGTCTCTAATGCCGTAAGTTCCTCAAGCAAAGACCCCCGCTTTGAACCTGTGTCAGAGTGGGAGCTGCCGTTTTTAAGTTACAGTGTTGATGTGCTGACCCCGCCCCAGGCGGTAGAGGATATGGGCAGTCTGGATGCTAAAAAGTACGGGGTGATAGTGGAAAGCGGCCACCTAAGGGGGCTGCTGCTGCCTGATTTGGAGGGGGTTGATACCCCGTCAGAACAGATAGCCATTTGCCGCCAGAAGGCTGGCATAGCCCCGGACGCCCCGGTCAGGCTTTACCGTTTTGAGGTGCAAAGGTATTATTAGCATTTTAGTACGGCGGGGGATATTTGCCGGGCGGGTACAAGTAAATTTGCCTGCCTTGTGGTACAATTTCCTTTGGTTTATTCTTGGTTTAGCTTATAAGCTGGAGGCAGACTAACATGGCATACGGAAGTGGTGCCGGGGCATACGCGGCCATCGCTCAGGCAACCAAGGCCTCAGGGGTTATAGTCCGCCTGGAGCCGCAGGAATTTTTGGCTGTGCTTAACCGGATAAAAGACCCGCTCATAGTTACCGCTAAGTCCGGCTGGCCGGTTTCCGGACACCAGTACCTTACCAGTTTCAAGGGGCTGGCTTTTTATACAAAATCTTCTTCTCCGTTGGTGCTGCCCGGCATGGCAGATATAATCACCGCCCAGAGTATTTGGATACCCTAATAGCAGGAGACTTATGTCAAAGGTAGATAACCGGCTTCTTTACGCCAGTGAGATATATTCGGAAGAACTGCGTTTCAAGGTTATGGAGATTATGGCCATTATTGAGGCGGCTGTGGGTTTGGGGGTGGTATCATTGCTGGGGTATTTAGCCATCAACCCGCCTACCCCAACTGATAGGGTGCCTTACTGGCTGATAATGCTTATGGCTCTGGTCATGCTGGGTGTGACACTGCTGGTTTACAATATGCGCAAAATGTTTATCAGCCTTTCTACCGAAGGTATTTATATACGTTTCGGTTATTTCAAGCGCTTTTTCCCCTGGCTGGATGTGGAATCGGCTGAAATAAACGGCCGCAACCGTGATTTTTACGGCGGCTATGGCGTGCGTATGACCTGGGATAAAAAGGGGCGGATACTGGTTTGTATCACTCCCAAAACGCCTACAGTTTCCATAAACCTGGTAAACAGCAAATACCGCAAGCTGGTTATTTCTACCAACCGTCCGGATGAGGTGCTTTTGATAGCCAGTAAACATGCCGGAAAGAATTATGGATCTTTTTGATGCCGGGGCTGAAAAACTGAAAAAAAGCCAGTCTCCGCTGGCTGCCAGAATGCGCCCGGAGGGGCTGTCTGAATTTGTGGGGCAGGATCACCTCATAGGTGAAGGCCGCGCCCTCAGACTGGCCATAGAGGGTGACAAAATACCCTCGCTCATTTTCTGGGGGCCGCCGGGTTCAGGCAAAACTACTCTGGCGAATATAATTGCCCGCCGTCTGGATGCCCATTTTTCGGCCCTGAGTGCCGTTTCAGCCGGGGTGGCGGACTTGCGGCGGGTAGTAGAGGAAGCCCGTGAACGCCTGAAATTTGAACGCAGGCGGACTATCCTTTTTATAGATGAAATCCACCGTTTCAACAAATCCCAGCAGGATGCCATTTTGCCCTATGTAGAGGATGGCACAGTGGTGCTTATCGGTGCCACTACTGAAAACCCCTCGTTTGAGGTGAATTCCGCCCTGCTTTCCCGCGCTCAGGTATATGTCTTAAATCCCCTTTCGGAGAAAGAAATATCGCTTATTCTCAAGCGTTCTTTGGAAGACCCAAGCGGTTTGGGGAATTACCATGCCAGACTGCTTGAGGAGGCCGAAAAGCATATCAGCAGTTTTGCTCAGGGTGATGCCCGTATTGCTTTAAATATACTGGAACTGGCGGTTATGACCACCCCGCCGGACAAAGACGGCTGGAGGGTAGTAGGCTTGCCTCAGGTTGAAGATGCCGCCCAGAAGAAAAGCCTGCGGTATGATAAAAGCGGTGAACAGCACTACGATTTGATTTCAGCCCTGCACAAAACTATGAGGGGCTCTGACCCGGATGCGGCTGTTTACTGGCTGGGCAGGATGCTGGAAGCGGGAGAAGACCCTTTATATATTGCCCGCCGGGTAATCCGTTTTGCCACCGAAGACGTGGGTCTGGCTGACCCGCAGGGGCTGGTGGTAGCTATGGCCGCCCAGCAGGCAGTCCATTTCTTGGGTATGCCCGAAGGCAAATTGGCACTGGCCGAAGCGGTTATTTATCTGGCTGCCTCACCCAAAAGCAATTCCGTATATACGGCTTATTCCAGTGTCCAGAAGGAAATAGCCCGAAACCCTCAGGCAGATGTGCCGCTCCACCTTCGCAATGCCCCAACCGGCCTTATGAAAGACCTGGGTTACGGCAAAGATTATAAATATGCCCATAACTATCAAAACCACTTTGTAAAGCAGCAAAATCTGCCCGAAGCTATCAAGAACAGCCGTTTTTATTTTCCGGGTAAACTGGGTTATGAACTTAATATCGTAAACAGGCTGCGTGCCTGGTGGGGAAATGCTAAAGCTGATACAACTACAGGAGAAAAACAGGATGACAGCTGAAAATGAATTTGCACCTCAGATAGCCCGTTTGCCGGGGGTAGATTTATCCTACCGGGAAGCAGGCAGCGGCCCGGCGCTGGTTTTTATGCACGCCGGCATTACTGACAGCCGTTCCTGGCATAACCAGCTCTGCGAATTTGCCAAAGACTATCATGTAATTGCGCCGGATATGCGCGGTTACGGTCAGAGTGTCATTACCGGTGATATTTTTAACTACTACCGTGACGTGCTGGAGTTGCTTCATCTTTTGCGGATAGATAAAGCGGTGCTTGCGGGTAACTCGGTAGGGGGTACGTATGCGCTGGATTTGGCTCTGCTCCACCCGGATATGGTTTCCGCCCTGGTGCTGGTAGACCCGTGTATGCGCGGTTACCGCAATACAGATGAAAAATTTTTAGACCTTGACCGCCAGCTGGAAGAGCTGATTTCGCTTGGACAGAAAACCAAAGCCATAGAGCTTTATCTGCAAATTTGGCTGGTCGGTAACGGCCGGACAGACGCAGATATAGACAAGGGTGTCTACCGGTTGTGCAAGAAAATGCTGGAAGAGAACTATCAGGCAATAGTTGGCGGTAAACGGGAACAAAGATTAAAACGCCCTGAGGCCGAAGACTATCTGAGCCTTAAAATACCTACGCTGGTACTGGTAGGTGAACATGATGTCCCTGATATGCATACCATCGGGGACAGATTTGTTAAGTCCATTCCGCGGGCGTCTTTCCAGGAAATAAAACAGGCCGGGCATTTGCCAGCTTTGGAAAAACCGGCGGCGTTTAACAGTTTGCTGCGGGAGTTTTTAGGGCAAAACGGTCTTTGACTTTTAAACATTTTGGCGGGTTGTACGTAAATCAAAAATTAGCGGCGGGCTATAGACCCGCCGCTTTCTTTGGTGAATATATAACGGTTTATGACTGGCTGATGTCTACAATCGGGGCGGCAGGTGCATTCTTCTTGACGGATTCAATCCCGTTAAGGGCATTGGCACGGGTAGTGTAACCTTCACCGGAATCCGCAATCGTCTGCCCGTTGCTGGCTATTAACCTCCAGCGGAATTCCCCTTTTTTGTCTGTGAAAAGCTCAAATTTAGATGCCATAAATGCCTCCTCAGAGTTATTTATTTAAACCATTATAAACAAATAAATATTGGTGAATAAATAAGTGTAAGTACTTATTTTAGAGTCTGATGGTACCTAAGTAGCTTTTTCGGGGATAGCCGTTATATCCTGAGTTCAGTCTGGCAGTATGCGTATTGGCTTCGGTTTGGTCTTATTCCTTCGGCGGATATTTAATTTATGTCTTGAGAGATTGTACTGTATGGCATATAATATAATGTTCAAAAATGGGTGACAGTCTGCCGGCGGAGTACTTGCTTATATAAGACAGGCAGTTACTCCGGGGTGTTGGCGGGTTTTCGTTTGGCGGCTGTTATTTAATACAAAGATTTCTAGGAGGATACATGGAACTCACACTTGGAGAAGCTACACGCTACGTTTTAAATGAGCAGTATGCTAAAGTGGCTGCAGGCATGTATACAGATGCATTTCATCTGAAAAACGGTGAAACATTTAATCCGGATACTGCAGCTGACAAAGCTAAATGGCTGAATGAGATTGAAGCTAAACTAAAGGAAATTCACTCAGCCAAAAAAGAATCTGGCACTTTCAGCCAGCCCCGCCACGAAATAGCCCAGGAAGCTTATGTGGAAACCAAGCTCTGGCTGGAAAAATTATTGGGCATCAAGGGTTATGAGGAAAAGAACAAGGGTTTCCACCTGGGGCTTGAGTTTAAAGATTCAGTTAAGTAATCTGGTTTTGTAGTACCTAAGAGGGCGGCAGTACGTACTGCCGCCTCTTTTATATCCGCGGGGTAAAGCGCTTGTTTCTGACCGTCAGAAGTACTATCGGCGGGTTTTCCGCATAGCAAGGTAGGTAGCTTCCAGACGGGATAAATCCAGTTCCCCGCTGCGGGACATAAGGAATATATGGTCTTCTTTCATACCCAGCTTGACCATATCCAGGGCTATTTCGTCTGTATCACAGGTGACCACTTTTGAGAGCGGCAGTACGTGTTTGATAGCCCAGCCATGGCTGGTATGGGCGTCATGCAGTATATCAGTACCGACTGCTGTCAGGGTAATAGGCTTTAAGCGGCCTATACGGCAGACCAGACCGGCCAGTATGCCGTAATCAGACATATTTATCGCATGAATAATATCCGGTTTGAGAGACATCAGCGAAAGCTGAGCCTGAAAAAATGTCAGATAAGTAAGCGGGTATTTCACCGGGAATAGCAGATGGTGAAACCGGATTCCCTTATCCAGTGCCGTCCCGTCTTTTACCTGGTCATGGCTGAATATATGTACTTCATGTCCGCGTTTGGCAAAATAATTTGCCCATTTCAGGTTTAACTCATCAGCTGCACCGGCCAGCAGGCAAAGTTTCAGTTTTGTCTTGTTATCCAATTTATTACTCCAGTCTTTTGATGAACGCCATATTTTCTCATTTTAGCTCTAAATAATAAAGGCAAAATATTGGTGCGTATTCCCGTAATCTGCTTAGGGCAGGCACAGTCTGCCGGAATAACTTACATAATAAAAAATATATTTGCCGGGTTAAAGGGTATTTACTTTCTGTCAGCCGGGTGCTTAAACTTAGGGTGGAGGGGTAAAATAACCTGAAAGGATAGAGCTATGATGGATCTGGTTGATACCGCAGCGGCAAATGTGCGCCTTTCGTCCTTGTGCAAAGCAGTTACCCAGGTTGGGCTTATAGATATTCTTCGGGGAGGGCCTTTCACCATACTGGCACCTGACAACGATGCTTTTACCCAAATGCCAGAGGGTATGCTGGATTACCTGATGGGAAATGAGTCTGAATTAAAGTCTGTGCTGCTTTATCACATCATACCCGGCCGGCATACGGTAGAAGATTTGAGTAAACTCTATTCCACCAATACGGCTCTGGATAAGCCGGTGGAGATTTGGATTTCGGGCAAAACGCTGGCTGTAAATACCTCTCACGTTATCACCAAAGATATAGAGACCTCAAATGGTTTGATACACGTTATTGACAAAGTGTTACTTCCGCCCAAATAATATAGTTGTTCGGGTCTTACCGGGTGCATACGTAACCCGGCTTGAGGCAGAACAGACGGCAGTTAATCCGGAGGGGGTGACTGCCGTCCTTTTTTAATGCGGTATATATTTGCCTGAAATTATATAATCCGCTTTGAAAGGCCGCTTTTTTGGCCGCCGTGCCGTATTTTACATCTGTTTTAGCTGTGAAATTGCTTTAAAAAGCCTGTTTGCAGGCTAAATTTGACATTATTTATTGAATTGGGTTATTCTGTTGGCACTTCTTATTTCTCTGCTTCCCTGGTTCTCCAATAGGAGAAGGTTCCCGAATTTACCCCGGCATAGTTATCCATTAACTGTCTGAGTAAATCTTAAGGAGGTCGGAAAGCATGAGCAACTTTTCTCTTATTCTATTCTGCGGGTACTGATAACTTTTCAGTATACGCAGGGTGCCTCTGTCTGCTATAATCACAGCACTTGACTGATTGGTAGTATATTTCTGGTTTGCCGAAAAATTCCGACAAATAGAAGGGGAGTAGTATTCTCTCATTTTATAGTTTAAAGGAATATAAACGGCAGAAACAGGTAAAATCCAGTCGGATTTGGAAACCGCAAAAGCAGGTCTTTTCCGCTAATATATACAAAGACCAGTAATATCAGGAGGTAATGAATGTACAAAAAGATCCTGGTTCCGTTGGACGGTTCAAAGGTTGCTGAAGGAGTATTACCTCATGCTAAGGCCTTAGCCTTTTCCGAGGGTAGCCAGATTCTGGGTAGTGTCAGAAATTTTGTGTATTCTCCAGAAGTACTCTGAAGTGATGATTGGACAACCAACTAAAATATTGATATACACGATTGTCCTTGTTGTTTTGATTATAGCAGCTGGTTCTCTCATCTGTAAATGGGGGACCTCACTCATAATCACTCGGTTGGATCCGGTCGTTGAAAAGAATCATTAACTGCCCCAATATACTGTGCCAGCCCTGTACACTGCCCCATTTCTCAGTTATGTCTAAAATAGCCAGATACAATGATTTCAACAAAGCCGTATCTGATGGATAAGCAGATTTGGTTTTAGTGACCCTCCTCAACCGTCGATTAAAGTTTTCAATTCGGTTCGTTGTATAAATTAACCTGCGGATTTCAGGCGGGTATTTGAAAAAGGTGCTCAGCTCGATCCAGTGATCGAACCAGGACTTGATGGCTGCAGGGTATTTTTTTCCCCATTTCTCTGCAAACACGTCCAACTGGGCTCGTCCTGCTTCCTCAGTCGGCGCCTTGTAAATCTTCTTCATATCTGCCGTATATTCTTTGAGATCCTTGTAGCTGACAAAACGCATGGAATTGCGCACTTGATGCACAATACAGCGTTGAATATCGGTCTTTGGATAAACGGCCCGTATTGCCTCGTTAAAACCGGTTAATCCATCAACAGAGCAAATGAGTATATCTCTGACGCCCCGGTTCTTCAATTCATTCAGGCAGTTCAGCCAGTACTTGCTGCTTTCTGTTTCTCCAATCCATAAGCCGCAGACATCACTTCTTCCATTCAGATCGATGCCAATAGCCAGATACACGGCACGCTGCTGAACCATGCCCTCTGTCCGCACAGGGTAATGAATGGCATCAAAGAACATCATGGCGTACAGGGGCTTGAGCGGCCGATTCTGCCACTCCCTGATCTCGGGCAATATCTTGTCTGTAATCCTGCAGATCAGATCTGCAGACAGCTCAACCCCATAGAGGGATTTGACGTGTTCTGCGATATCTCTCGTGCTCATGCCCTTGGCGTACATCGAAATAATCTGATTATCCAAGCCGTCGATCTCACGCTGATATTTGGGTACAATCCGCGGCTCATACTCACCCTGGCGATCCCGGGGAACGTCAATTTTTATCTCACCATATTCAGAGCGAAGTGTCTTTGGTGTTGTGCCATTCCGGCTGTTATCTGTTTTCTTGTTTTGACTGTCCCATTTGGCATAACCCAGTTCTTCATCCAGTTCTGCCTGCATCATGCATTCCAGTGTGCTGCCAATCAGATCCTTAAGTGCTTCTTTGATATCGTCTGCATTTTTGATGTCATAAGCTTCAATGAATCCTTCCAGCCATCCTTCCGGCAGCCGATCTGATGTCCGTTCTCTCTTTGCCATAGTAAAATCCTCCTATTGTGGTTTTTATTGTATTTTACCATCTGAAGGATTTACACAAAATATTTTACACTCCCAGATTCTGCTTATAAATGTGGTCTCCAACCCCGCTATGGAGTTTGCATTTTCTGACCCTGCCATTGCCGCTATTTCGGTAAACGAACAGGTAGATACCGGCAAAGAATATATGGCCAGTATTGGAAACAAACTTAAAAGCGAAGGGTATGACGTCAGGGTTCTGTTAAGGGAAGGCGGAGCAGCTGAAGTTATACTGAAAACAGCAGAGGAAGAGAAGGTGGACGTGATTGCCATGTCCACGCACGGAAGAAGCGGTGCTGCCCGCTGGTTACTGGGAAGCGTAGCCGAACGGGTTGTCCGCCACTCCAATATTCCCATTATGCTTATCCGCTCAAGCGAATAATCTGCTTGTCCTGGGCGGCAAGGCAATTAACAAATAAATTAAAAGAGAACTGTATAGGAGGGACATATGATGCAAACATCTAGCCCCCCCACTCCAAAAGGCATATGGAAGGTAATATTCGCTTCCTCTGCCGGTACGGTTATAGAATGGTATGACTTTTATATCTTCGGTGCTTTGGCAACTACCATTGCCAGCAAATTCTATAATACCGGTACCCCCATCGGCGATATTATCGCTTGGCTGGGCACGTTTGCTGTCGGTTTTCTAGTTCGCCCGTTCGGTGCTATAGTTTTCGGCCGGATAGGTGACCTGGTTGGCCGCAAATTTACTTATCTTATTACAATTACCATCATGGGCTCGTGCACCTTCCTCATTGGTTTATTGCCCACTCAGGACGTGCTGGGCGCCTGGGCAGGTATAATCCTTATTACCATGCGTATTCTGCAAGGTCTGGCCTTGGGTGGTCAGTACGGCGGTGCGGCTACTTTTGTGGCTGAACACGCTCCGCAGGGAAAGCGTGGTTATTACACCAGCTGGATTCAGACTACAGCTACACTGGGTTTGCTTATCTCCCTGGGTGTCATATTAGTCACCCGTATGGGTCTGGGAGAAGCAGACTTCAACGAATGGGGCTGGCGTCTGCCATTCATGGCTTCCATATTACTGGTGGCGCTGTCACTCTGGATACGCAGTGCTTTAAAAGAATCTCCTCTGTTCCAGCAGCTGAAGGATACCAAAGCTGTTTCCAAAAACCCGCTCAAGGAAAGCTTTGCTAATCCTTATAACCTGCGCTGGGTTCTGATAGCCCTGTTCGGGGCTACCATGGGTCAGGGCGTGGTCTGGTACACAGGTCAATTCTATGCGCTGTTCTATCTGCAGAAAATATTTGAGACACCTCTGATTGATTCCAACCTGATAGTCGGTGCGGCGCTGCTGCTATCCATGCCGTTTTTTGTCTTCTTCGGGTCTCTCTCAGACCGGATAGGCCGGAAAAAGGTAATGCTTACCGGTATGCTTCTGGCGGTGCTGACTTACTACCCCATTTACGGCCTGATGGCGGCCTTTGCGCCTACAGACCCCGGCCAGCACTTCCTGTTCGGTTATATAGGCTATAATCCTGTCATGCTGGGTATCCTGGTATTTATCCAGGTAATTTACGTGACTATGGTTTACGGGCCTATTGCCGCCTTCCTGGTAGAGCTGTTCCCCACCAAGATACGTTACACCTCTATGTCTTTGCCTTACCATCTGGGTAACGGCGTCTTCGGTGGTCTGGTGCCTATGATAGGTTTGATACTTATCAATGCCACCGGAAATGACTTTGCCGGATTGTGGTGGCCGATGGCAATTGCCGGTATCTGTATGGTAGTTGGTTTCATGTTTATTAAAGAAACCAACAAGGTAGATATATCCGATGCTTCCACCTCAATTTCGGTTAAACATGAATCTGACCAACGGGCACTGGATAAATAAAATTTTTTCAGGTATAAGCTAGTACTCTCTAAGATTTAACAGTACAAGCCGGGTAAATGAGTGCCGCCCCTCCACAAAGAGGGGCGGACGGTTTTATATGGCAAAAGAAGCTTAAAAGACCTGTATCGGATAGCTGTCTGCGCTGCTTAAACCCACCTCGTTTCATACAAAAGGGGCAACTTTAGATTGCCCCCTGGTAAAGGCTATCAGCCCAAATACGGCTAATTACTTTCAGTGCGTTTGCGAGCCCTAAGTCTCATTTCGGTATCCAGTATCTTCTTCCGCAGGCGGATACTTTTGGGAGTGACCTCAACCAGCTCATCTTCGGCGATAAAATCCATAGATTGCTCAAGGCTGAGTTTCATAGGCGGCACCAGTTTTATGGCAATGTCCGAAGTAGACGAACGGATATTGGTCATCTTTTTCTGCTTGCAGACATTTACTGCCAGGTCAAGACCTCTGGCATGCAGGCCGACTATCATGCCCTCGTACACAGGTACATTGGCATCTATCATCAGTATGCCCCGTTCCTGTGAGTTATTAAGCCCGTAAGTGCAGGACAAACCTGCTTCGGCTGCCACCAATGCGCCGGTCCGGCTTTGCTCTATTTCACCGCACCAGGGCTGAAAATCCAGAAACTGGCTGTTCAGTACGCCTGTGCCTCTGGTAGCTGTCAGGAACGAGTTGCGGAAGCCGATAAGACCGCGGGTGGGTATGTTATATTCCAGCCTTACGTTTCCTTCGCCGTCATTGTGCATATCAGTCATGCGGGCCTGGCGTTTACCCAGAAGTTCGGTGACCTCTCCCACAAAATCCTCGCGGACATCTATCGTCAGAGTTTCCACCGGCTCATAGACTTTGCCGTTTATATCTTTCGTGATGGCTTCGGGTTTGGATATTTCAAATTCATACCCTTCGCGGCGCATGGTCTCTACCAGGATGGACAGGTGGAGTTCGCCCCGCCCGGAAATCAAAAATGAGTCCGGCGAATCAGTTTCCTCAACCCTCAGCCCTATATTGGTCTCCAGTTCACGGAAAAGCCTTTCCCGAAGCTGGCGTGAGGTGCAGAATTTACCTTCCCGCCCCCCGAAAGGTGAGGTATTGACCCCGAAAGTCATTCTGACAGTAGGTTCGCCTATTTCAATGCGGGGCAGGGCCTCAGGCTGGAGAGGGCTGGTGACGGTATCACCTATTGAGGCGTTTTCCAGACCGGTAATGGCTACTATCTCACCTGCTTCGGCACACTCCACTTCCTGTTTGCCCAATCCCATAAAGGTAAATACCTGACCCACTTCAAAAGGGTGAGCTTTATTTTGGGAATCTATATTAACTACCCGGTCATGGGAGCATATTTTACCCCGCTGAATGCGCCCGATAGCTATCCGCCCTTTGTGGGTATCATAATCCAGGTTGGAAATAAGCATTTGGAATTCACCCTGGGCGATGCTGGGCGGGGGAATTTTATCCAGTATGCACTCAAACAGGGGGATAAGGTCAGTGCTTTTTGTACCGGGGGTATTTACGGCATACCCTTCGCGGGCAGAGGTATAAACTACCGGGAAGTCCAGCTGTTCCTCGGTGGTAGCCAGCTCCAGAAACAAGTCCTGTACCAGCCCCAGCACTATTTCAGGGCGGGCATTTTCGCGGTCTATCTTGTTTATAACTACAATAGGCTTCAGCTTTTTCTGCATGGCTTCCTTAAGCACAAAACGGGTTTGGGGCATAGGGCCGTCTATACTGTCAATCACCAAGAGACAGCCGTCTGCCATATTCAGTACCCGCTCAACCTCACCCGAAAAGTCAGCATGTCCGGGAGTATCAATGATGTTTATCTTTACTCCGCGGTAGGTTATGGCGGTGTTTTTGGCCAGAATAGTAATGCCTTTTTCCCGTTCAAGGGTGTTTCGGTCCATAATAAGCTCGCCAACGTGCTGGTTTTCACGGAAAATGCGGCTTTGTTTAAGCATCACGTCTACCAGGCTGGTTTTGCCGTGGTCTACGTGGGCAATAATAGCAATATTACGGATATCGGTTCTCTGGTAGTTTTCCAAAATCTTTCTCCTGAAAATAGCCTGGTTACCAGGGCATACTTCGCCCTGCAAATCACAAAAGAATGAAAAAGCGGGAATTAAACGGAAGAAACCAGTCGGTAACGCTGGCGTAAGCCGTAGGGGATATGGATAAAAAGGTTATTCAAGTTGGTCTTTACTGCTTTATTATTCACTGCTTAGAGAAATATTTTACTCTTTTCAGGAAAATATGGCAAAAAGGTTAAATTGGTATTTGTAAATAGCCAGGCACAATTGTATAATTACCTTCGGTGGTTTAGAACACAGGTTGTCTCATCGGTTAACCCTTCACTTTGGATGACCGCAACTCTAGCCAACTATTTTCAGAGAGGAGGTCATCCAGATTGGCTTACCAGGATAAAGAAATCCAGTGTGCTGATTGTGGCGCTTCATTCACCTTTACAGCTTCAGAGCAGGAGCTTTATGCTTCCCGCGGCTACACCAATGATCCCAAGCGCTGCGTTAGCTGCCGCCAGGCCCGCAAGGCTGAAAGAGGCGGTTCGACCGGTGGTTTCGGGGGTATGAGCAGAGGTCCTGCTCGCCAGATGTTCCAGGCTGTCTGCGCTCAGTGCGGTCAGGACACCGAGGTTCCCTTTGAACCCCGCCAGGGTCGCCCCGTGTATTGCAGCAATTGCTACAACCGCGTAAAAGGCGGCAGATAGGCACTAGTTTAAGAAACTAAACAAAGCCCTGCTTTTAAAAGCAGGGCTTTTTATTTATCCCCGGAGGTTTTTTTAAAGGCAGGAATAGAAAACCTATTCCAGTTCGTAATAATATTGGGCCAGCATGGGGTCCTGGTTTTCCAGTACCTTAAGGGCATCTGCATCACCCTTCAGATAGTAGTTCATAAAAGCCAGACTGTAAGTCATAATGACTTCAATCCGCCCGTCATGGTTTACATGCGGCAGCGGGTCTGAAATGCTGTAAGGTGACTGGCTGAAGGTAAAGTGATGGGACTGGCTGACCACCAGAAAGAATTTAGGTGCGCTAAGCCCCTGGTCAGTTACCCAGAGGTCATCTTCGGCACTGGTCATCATCAGGTCATAATCCCCCCGCATAACCATAACCGGAATATTCACATTGTCCAAATTGTTCTCAAAGGGATAAGCCGGTGTGGCCAGCAGGATTATGGCTTTTATCCGCGGATCAGCCACCGCCGGGTCAGGGTGGGCACCGCTAAGAGAGAGCGTGGTCAGCCCCCCCAGTGAATGCCCGGCCATGCCTATTTTATCTGCATCTATCAGCCCGTAAAAAGGCGAAGACGGATTTTTATTCATATTCAGTACATAATCCAGACTGAAACGGGACTGGTTTATGCGGTAATTTTCCAGATAGTTAAGGTAATTATCACGGAAAAAATTGTCTACTGCTGAAAAAAGGTTATCAGTACGGTTATCCCAGTCTGTTCTGGGGGTAGTGGAGATATAATCTGAAAAAATTATTGACGGCATGTCATTAAACTCTACTGATGCCACCACATATCCCTGTCCCACCAGACTTTCCTTAAGATAAAGGGGATCAATGTCATTAGCGTTCAGTCCGTGATTAAAAATAATAAGCGGATACGGCCCGCCGCTGAAATCTGCCAGTGTGCCGTCAAATCCCTCAAAAGAGAAAGAACCCTGGCCGGTGGTGGGATACCAGATTGAAATATCCAGAACCTCGGGGTCTTTGCCCGCCTGATTAAAGGTTATCTGCCCCTGAATGTTGCCTACCTGATACTGGGCTACCAGGCTTGAATTTACGTACGGGACAATGGCGGCGCTGATTATCATGGGCAACCCGAGCAGAGCTATGCTTGCGAGTATAATTCCCCAGCGGAAAATAGCTTTAGTAGTCTGGCTTATTGTAATATTACGAATCACCCTAACTAAACCCTGCCTTTATCAGTGTATCTAACTTGTATCTCAGGTGGATATTATTTTAAAATACCTTACTGGATTACAATAATAACACACTGACCCTAAAAAACGTAACATCAGCTTTGGCATGATTCAAGATACAGCATGGTTGTTTGGGCGGATACTCCTGGATTATTGGGCTATTCCTGAGATTCGGGTGATTTGGGGCTGAGAACAGGCTGTAAAGATATAGTAACCAGATTATCATAGTGTGTATATAATATGTTCAAGATTTTGTCCCTATTTGTCCTTTGCATAGCGAGTTGCTATAATGTAAAAAGAGTCTTGTAAGAGTATAAATATATTGTTACAAAGGATTAGGAGAATATCATGGCTGATTTAATGACTGTTCGCGAAGTAGCCGAATATCTCAGAGTTACCCAGAAAACAATTTACCGTCTTCTCCAGCGTAATGCTATTCCGGCGTTGAAGGTCAGCCATAGCTGGCGTTTTGACAAGTCATCTATTGACGAATGGTTACGCAAGAGTGCGGTTGGCGTAAGAGCAAGTGTCCTGGTTATTGATGATGAGAGTACAGTGCGCAGTCTTTTCAAAGAGACTTTGGAAGACCAGGGACATGCGGTCAGCATGGCCAAAAACGGGGACGAAGCACTGGAACAGCTGCAAAGTAAAGACTTTGACCTGGTATTCCTTGACCTCAAAATGCCCGGTTTAAATGGGGCGGAACTTTACCAGAAGATTCGGGCCATCAAACCTAAACTGCCGGTTACTATCATAACCGGTTATCCTGACAGCGACACTATGGCCAAAGTATTGGCACAAGGTCCCTTTGGTGTTATGAACAAGCCCTTCGGTGAGATGGATATCATAAACGCCACCAAGAATTTTCTCCGCATTTCCCCCGAAGCTTAAGCAGTTTTAATTTTTCACTCTAAAAGAAGACCAGCCTCAGGCTGGTCTTTTTCTTTTCAACTCTGTACTTTATTAGGCATTTTTAAACATGTATAATAAAAGACGTAATAATCTGTATAGCGGGGTAAAACATATCCGGGTAAATTAAGCGGTGTCAGAAAGTCCGGCTGTATTTGGGAAGGCCGTTATTGATACTGCTTCCGGGGATACTCAGATTTGGCACGGGATACCGTATATTTTGTAGGAATTACTGATGGAAAAAGCCGAACTTTTTCATTTATTTTTAGATAATATGCTGGATGCGGTGGCGGTTTATGAAGCCTCTGGGGAAGGAAAGCCGCTCAAATTCCTGGAGGCCAACGGGCAAATGTGCCGTTACCTCGGCCATACCCATGAAGATTTTTTAAGGATACAGCCTGCGGATGTCAGTTTTGAGTGTTTCAATATAAACCGGATTGTATGGCTGGACCTGCTGGAAAGCCGTTACCTTTCAATAGAATACCTGTATAATACCAAAGACAACAGGTCTGTACCTATAGAAATACATTATCATTTATTCCAGCTGGATGAAAGAAATCTGGTATTTTTAACTATCCGGGATATTTCTGAACGCAAAAAGGCTGAAGAGAAGCAACGCAGATTAGAAAAAGACCTTAATCTTTCCAGCCGCTTAGCCTCGGTGGGTGCGCTCACAGCCGGAGTAGCTCATGAGATAAACAGCCCGCTTACCAGTATTCTCGGTTTTTCGGAAAGGCTGGCCCGTAAATGCACCAGCGAAGAACAGCACCGGGATATTGAGCGTATCCATACGGAAGCCTTGAGGGCGGCCAAGGTAATAGATAACCTGCGCACATTTGCCCGCAGCTACCAGCAGGAAAAGAAGCTGTGCGGACTTAATGAAATTATCCGTAAATCTGTGGAACTGCGTGAATACGAGCTGGTTGTGCAGAATATAGTAGTGGAACTGGAACTGGCGGAAAATCTGCCGGCTACTTTGCTGGATTTTTACAAGATACAGCAGGTGCTGGTTAATATGATACTTAATGCCGAACAGGCCATGTATCAGGCTCACGGGCGGGGCAGGCTGCTTATTAAGACCCAGAATATGGGCAATTATATCCGCATGATAATAGAAGATAACGGGCCGGGTATTTCACCAGAAATTGCGGAAAAGGTATTTGACCCGTTTTTCACCACTAAGGAAGACAGCCGGGGTACGGGGCTGGGACTGAGTGTGTGTTACGGTATTATTATGGAACATGACGGCAAGATACAGCTTGAAAGCAAGCTGGGCCAGGGAACGCGGTTTATTATAGATTTGCCTGTTAAAAACAGCCGGATATCCCGGAAAAAGGCCGCCGAAGTAGTGGTGGTGAAGGTAAACGCTAAGACCCCCGCAAAATTGCCGAAATCTTTGCCTCAAAATCTGCCTGACTAAGTGAGTAAAAGGCTACCACTTTGTTTCTGCCGCTAAGCCCGCGGCATATTTCTATTTCTGATTTCGGGGTATCAAGCAGCTCACTCAGGTAGTCTACCAGGGCTTTGTTGGCCTTGCCCTTTTCCGGCTGGGCAGCTATCTTGATTTTCAGCAGACCATTTTCATACCCGGTCAGCTCATTCCTCTGGGCAGAAGGCAATATTTTTAAATTTACCCTAAACGGGCTTTCTTTGGCTGGCATATTAAACCCTCTAAAAGGTAATATAATACTATGATTGATAACCCAGATTATAAACTAACTCTTCTGGCAGGGGAAATAGGCCGGCTGCTTAATAAGTGCAAGCTCAGTTTGGGCGTTACGGAATCCGCAACCGGCGGGCTGGTTTCACACGCCATTACCAATATTCCCGGCTGTTCGGCTTATTATCTGGGCTCGGTCACCAGTTACTCTAACAGTATCAAACAAAAACTTTTAGGTGTATCCACCCGAACGCTGGAAAGTCAGGGTGCGGTAAGTGCTGAAACCGCCTGCCAGATGGCTTCGGGGGGCAGGCAGCTGCTGGGTGCCGATATTTGTTTGTCGGATACCGGCATTGCCGGGCCGGGGGGTGAAACCCCGTCTAAGCCGGTGGGGCTTTTTTATTTGGGATTGTCCACCCCGGAGGGTGTCAAAGCATTTGAACGCCGTTTTGCGGGCAGCCGTGAGGAAATAAAATATCAGGCGGCTATGGCTGTTTTAGAGATACTGAAGGAATACCTGAAAGATACCTTTGGTGAATAACCTGCCCCGTATCCAGCCGGTGGTAACTGCTTTTCTTATAAAAAATGGCAAAGTGCTTTTATTTAAACGCAGCCAGCGGGTGGGCAGCTACCGGGGGCGCTGGGCGGCTGTATCCGGGCATATGGATACCTCACCCCTTGCACAGGTTTACACTGAAATATCCGAGGAAACCGGTTACACTCCCGAAGAACTGGTGCTGCTCAAAGAAGGACAGGTATTTGAGTACCATGATACTGCGCTGGGTATCCTCTGGCAGATACATCCCTTCCTTTTTCACCTGAAAATTGACAGGCCGCCTAAGATAGACTGGGAGCATACGGATTTCCGCTGGGTTTTGCCGTCTGAAATAGCTTCCCTTGCTACTGTTCCCCTGCTGAAAGAGGCGTTTGAAAGCCTGAGCGGATAAACGGCTGCGTTGTCCCCGTTTACTTCAGGGTGTTATACTTGCGGGTATAAACTAGTTTAGAAATGGAGTCTGTATTCATGCAAAGAGGTGATGGCCGCAACTTCAACCAGCTAAGGCCGATAACAATTACTCCCGGTTTCCAGAGCTTTGCCGAGGGT
Organism: Dehalococcoides mccartyi 195; assembly: GCF_000011905.1. Taxonomy (NCBI): domain Bacteria; kingdom Bacillati; phylum Chloroflexota; class Dehalococcoidia; order Dehalococcoidales; family Dehalococcoidaceae; genus Dehalococcoides; species Dehalococcoides mccartyi. The sequence continues at coordinate 1,177,124 of NC_002936.3, read as the reverse complement.
TCGGTTTTGATAGAGCAGGGCAAGACCCGGGTAATCTGCTCGGTTAGTATGGAAGATAAAGTCCCTCAGTTTCTGCGTAACAGCGGTACCGGCTGGGTTACGGCTGAATATTCCATGCTGCCCCGTTCTACTGTTACCCGCACCCAGAGAGATTCATCTGCCGGCAAAATATCCGGCCGGAGCCAGGAAATCCAGCGTCTGATAGGCCGCTCCCTGCGTTCCTGCGTGGATTTAGCGGCTCTGGGTGAGCGGTCTTTTATTATAGACTGTGATGTTATTCAGGCAGATGCCGGTACCCGCACCGCTTCCATAACCGGTGCTTATATTGCCCTGTATCTGGCATTTAAAAAGATGGTAGATATGGGTATTCTCTCCAAAATGCCCTTTACTTCTCAGGTGGCGGCGGTCAGCGTCAGTATTTTCAAAGGCAATATTGTGCTTGACCCCTGTTACGATGAGGATTTTCAGGCCGAAGTGGATTTTAACCTGGTTATGAATGACCGGGCTGAGTTTGTGGAAATACAGGGTACGGCTGAGGGCAAAACTTTTTCCCGTGATACCCTTGACCAGGTACTTAAACTGGGCGAAGCCGGTATCTGGCAGCTTTTTGATATTCAGAATAGTATTACCCGGCCGTAGCTTTAGTCAGCCGTGTAGCAGATATTTAAAAGGGGGGCTTTAAAGCCCCCTTAGATTATATTCAGTTACGGAAGTAGCGTAATAAGCTATCCCCGTATCTGGCCGTTCCCGTAGACTATCCATTTGTAGCTGGTTATCTCCTTAAGCCCCATGGGGCCGCGGGCGTGCATCTTCTGGGTGCTTATGCCCAGTTCCGCTCCCAGCCCGAACTGCGAACCGTCTGTAAAACGGGTGGAGGCATTTACCATAACGGCAGCCGCATCCACTTCGTTCAGAAAACGCTGGGAAGAGGTATAGTTCTGGGTGACTATGCTTTCGGTATGCCCTGAGCCGTATCTGGCAATATGCGAAAGAGCTTCGTCCAAGCTGTCTACTACCTTTACGGCGGCAACCAGTGCCAGAAATTCCTTGCCCCAGTCATCTGCGGCGGCGGGTATCAACTTGCAGCTGGAGGCATTTTCCAGTATTTCCATAGCCGTTTTATCTGCCCGTATTTCCACTCCGGCTTTGCTCCATTCGGCGGCAACCACCGGCAGGAAAGCGGCGGCTATATCTTTGTGTACCAGCAGGGTATCCATGGCGTTGCAGACAGTGGGGCGCTGTACTTTGGAATTGTAAGCTATGTTTACCGCATCAGCTATATTGGCATCTGCATCCACGTATATGTGGACTACCCCTATGCCGCCGGCAACCACCGGTATAAACGAGTTTTGTTTAACATAACTAATCAGCCCGGCGCCGCCTCTGGGTATGACCAAATCTATCTGGTCTGAAAGTTTGAGCAGGTGGTTTACCAGACTATGCTCAGTATTTTCTATAAACTGGACAGCTTCTTGGGGCAGGCCTGCCTCTTCAACCGCCTGGCGTATCAGCCTTGCCAGAATGGTGTTTGAGTGGATAGTTTCCTTGCCGCCGCGCAGGATAACCGCATTCCCGGCTTTCAGGCACAAAGCGGCAATATCCACCGTGACATTGGGGCGGCTTTCATAAATAGCCGCAATAACACCCAGCGGCACTCTTTTTTTACCTATCACCAGTCCGTTAGGCATAGTGTTCATATCAAATATTTCACCCACCGGGTCAGGCAGGGCGGCAATAGCCAGCGTATCTTTGGCAATCCCTTCCAGCCGGCTCTGGGTAATAATCAGGCGGTCCAGCATGGCAGCAGTCATACCCGCCGCTTTAGCTTCGGTCTGGTCTTTCAAATTAGCTTCCAGTATGGCCGGGGCGTTATTAAGCAGGCAGGCGGCAATATTTTTAAGGGCGGCATCTTTTTGGGCGGATGAAGCATAGCTTAAAGGGCGGGAAGCGGCTTTGGCCAGACGGGCTTTTTCTTCTATTTCCAGCAGTGCTTTTTCCATTGTCTCTCCTCTAAGCCGCGGTGATACACAAATATTAAACTCTGGGCCGGAAAATGGCAAGGTTAAAGTTAGACTAGCCTTGGCTCTTGACCGTTACCTTAGGTAATGCTTTATGATAGGGTTATGGAAAAACTGCTGACAGTGGGCGAACTTGCCAAAATGGCCGGAGTGAGTATACGCACTCTGCGCTTTTACGATGTGCACGGACTGCTGAAACCCCGCAGTTATACTGCTGCCGGATACAGGCAGTATGGCCGGGATGAGGCTTTGCGCCTTCAGCAGATACTCTTTTACCGTGAGCTGGGGTTTTCACTGGAAGAGGTAAAAAAGCTGGTTGATGACCCGGCTGTCAGCCTGCTTGAAAACCTGCGCCGCCAGAACCGCCTGCTAAAGGACAGGGAAAAACAGCTCTTAGATTTGCAAAATACAATTCAGAAAACTATATCCAGTCTGGAAGGGAAAATAGAAATGGAAATAAACGAATATTATCAGGGTCTGCCCCAGGAGAAGATTGATTATTACCGCCGTGAAGCCCGCCGCCGTTATGGCGAAGAGACAGTGCAGCGTTCCGAAGAGATGGTGGTAAAAATGGGTAAAACCAAAATGGCAGAGCTTCAGGCACAGGGGCAGTCTATATTTGAAGAACTGGCTGAGAATATACCGGGTGGCCCTGCCCAGCCTATCGCTCAGGAGCTGATATCCAAATGGCGGAAATGGCTTGAAAACTTTGCCCGGTATACTGACGAAGGCTTGCTTGGCCTGGCCAGAGGTTACCGGGATGACCCTGAGTTCAGGGCCTTTTTTGACAAAATCCATCCCGGACTGGCCGCTTTTATTGCAGATGCAGTCGAGGTGTATTTTAAAAAGTCAGTGTGACAATCTGCAAAATACCGCAGGAGCGGGGGGGTGGGGGCTGAAGAACAGCCCCCTGTTTTATTTCCAGAGAGTAAGTTTTGAGTACTGCCGGGAAATTATTTTCCGGCGTTTTAACATTTCGGCATTTGAAAGAGTTATTATAGAGTATCCGGTTTGAATTTATACTAACGGAGGCCGCTGTGGAAAGTGCCAGATTTCGCTGGGTAAGTATGTCAGTTATTGCCCTTCTGGTGGTGGTTACCGGGTTTAATACCCTGATGCTTTTTCAAAAATCCGACCAGCTTAGCCAGGCTGAAACCCAAATAAATTCTTTGACCCAGAGCCTGGCTTCACTAAACAGCCTGGGCGGAGATATTTCCAGCCTGCAGCAGGATTTTTCTGACCTGCAAAGCCAGCTTCAGCAGATAAATACAGACCTGACCTGCCATGTATGTGCTGTTGCTGACGTGGTCAGCCTGATTGAACCCTCAATAGTGCGGGTAGACGTGAGCGGGCGCAATTTCAGTGCTTCCGGTTCCGGCACTATTATTGATAAGCGGGGCTTTATACTGACCAATTACCATGTTATTGAAGGGGCAACTACTATCAGGGTAACCCTGATGGAAGGGGCTATATACTCAGCCAGTGTGGTAGGCAGTGACGTGGGTCGGGATATAGCTTTGCTGCGGATGAGTGCCACCGGCGGGCAGGAATTTCCTGCCGTTACTCTGGCAACCATGGCAGATATAAAAGTGGGCATGGATGTGGTGGCAGCCGGGTTTCCTCTGGGGACTGACCTGGCCGGGCCGGCTACTTTCACCAAGGGCATTGTTTCGGCTATGCGCACCTATGAAGGTTATCTGTACGTGCAGACAGATGCGGCCATAAACCCCGGCAATTCGGGCGGTTGCATGGTGAATATGGCTGGGCTTATGATAGGTATACCCTCTGCCGGGATAGTACCTTATGGCGAGGATATAGAAGATATAAATCTGGTTATACCGGTAGATGATATTCTAAGTTTTCTTGCCTTGTATCTGCCGGGCTAAAAAAATATGGCTGTGCATCCCTTTCCTAAATATACCCCAAAAGGGTATTATAAGATGTGCATAATCTAAAGGAGGATGAGGTATGACGACCGCCCAGAAATGGATAGGAGTATTACTCAGCCTGGTACTGGTAGGGGTAAGTGCGTTTAACACGGTGCTTCTGCTTGACCAGAAAGACCAGCTTGAGACAGCTCAGGGGCAAATTTCGTCTTTGCAAAGCCAGCTTAGTCAGGCCGGGACTGATATAAGTTCCCTTAAAAGCCAGCTGACTGCTGTAGATGGCCATTTGGCTACTCTGGATGGGCAAATTGACGAACTGTTGAAACTTTCTACAGCTCAGGTGGATGCCATTGCTTCGGTAATGGCTTCGGTGGTGTATATAGAAGTAGATTATTATGACCCGTCTACCGGTGAAAGAGGTACTGTTTCCGGTTCGGGGACTATCATGGACAGCCGCGGCTATATACTTACCAACCGCCATGTGGTGGAAAATGCCACTCACGTTACCGTAGTTCTGCCCAATAAGCAGATTTACGATGCCGATGATTTCTGGACTGATGATTTTATGGATGTAGCCGTAGTTAAAATAGATGCAGAAGGCCTGCAGGCGGCATCTTTCGGTGACCCCGCTAACCTTAAAGTGGGTGATGCGGTAGTGGCTTTGGGTTATCCCTTGAGCATATCTCCCCTTGATGGGGGTATGACGGTAACCGCTGGTATTGTTAGCAATCTGGAAAACTGGTTTTTCATAGATGAAACGCCTTATTTTGATGTAATCCAGACAGATGCGGCTATAAACCCGGGTAACTCCGGCGGCCCTATGATAAACCTTCAGGGGCAAATCATAGGGATAAACAGTGCCGGTATTCTGGATGCCCAGAATATGGGCTTTGCAATAAGTGTGGCTACTGCCAGGCATATTTATGAAAGCCTGGTGGCAGACGGCAGTTACAGTCAACCCTATTTGGGTATAGATATTGACGACTATTATGATGATATATCCGGCTTCCCCGGTGCTGAAGCCTCAACCGGGGTTGAGGTGCTGGATGTTGAGTCCGGCAGTGTAGCCGCCCTGGCCGGTTTAAGGGATGGAGATGTTATTTACCAGTTTAACGGACAGGCTGTAACATCTTTCTCAGACCTGCTGCGCTTTCTCTGGAGGATGAATGCCGGAGATACAGTGGTGCTTGAAACTAAGCGTAACGGCATTGAGCGGACTATCACCATAACCCTGGATGAACGCCCGTTATCTTCATATTACATTTAGTTTATAAATAGCAGCTTACTAAAAAGCCCGGTGCCCTTTAAAGCGTGCCGGGCTTTTTTTGTCCGTATTTGCTGTACAGGTTTCCCAGCGTACCCCTGCCGTTTACCAGATAACGGTACTTCTGAAGTTTACGTCCCGGCGGGGTAATAAGGCTGATAACCACACTGCCCCTGCGCCCGTCTTCCGTTTCAAAAATGTATTCAGAGGGTTTCAGCTCTTTTGAGGATGTTATTTCTCCCCACCACTTGGCAGATGTATATTGGCTGGAGTTGGTTTCCATCAGGTTATACTGGACATCCGCCAGCGGTTTGTCCACATCCTTCAGGTAAATATGCCCTGAGCCGTTTGTATATTTGATACTCATGGGGTTTTAAGCGGGCTCATACCCTGAAAGAGATAAAAATGGCGTGAAGGCATACCGTAAACGGCTTTGTTCAGTTTCTTTTTAAGGGTACAACGCCCTTGTTTTCCGTCTTCGGTGCGGATGGAATAACCGCCGCCGTCAGCTACCTTGTGGTATTCGGTGAAGACCAGTTCGCCCCACCAGCGGGAATCAGAACTATCCTGAAGGGTGTACTCTACCTCCCCTATCAGTTGGTCTCCCAGGTATATACTGCCCAGTGCCATGACCTACCTCCGTTAAATTACCACCAGGTTATTGCGGTGAATTATTTCCGGGCCCTGATTGCCTGCCAGAACTGTGTTTATTTCGTCTGTATGCAGCCCTTTTATCTTTGAAACATCATCTGAAGAATAATTGGTTATGCCATAGCCCAGCCGTTTGCCGCGGCTGTCGCTCAGTTTTACAATATCCCCCCGCCCGAATTTGCCCTCGGATTGTTGTACCCCGGCGGCAAGCAGGCTTTTCTGGTTTTCCCGTATAGCTTTGACCGCCCCGTCATCTATGCAGATATTGCCGCGGGTGCAAAGCCCGCTCATCATCCAGCGCTGGCGGCTGTCCGGTTTGTGGAGTGAAGGCATAAAGCGGGTACCTTCGGTTTCCCCGCTGGCCAGTTTAAGGATAATATCAGGTATATGCCCGTCTGCTATGATGACATTTACCCCTGAAGATGTTGCCAGCCTGGCGGCTTCCAGCTTGGTAACCATGCCGCCGGTACCCAGCTTGTTGGAACTGCCGGCAGCCAGTTTCTCCAGCTCTTCGGTAATCTCTTTAACTTCGGTTATCAGCCGGGCATCCGGGTGGAGGGTGGGGTCAGCTGTATAAAGCCCGCGGATATTAGTCAGTATCAGCAGCAAATCAGCCTCTATCAGGTTGGCTACCATGGCAGACAGGTTGTCATTGTCCCCGAATTTGGCCTGCTGGATTTCATCTACCGCCACCACGTCATTTTCATTGACAATAGTTATAACTCCCAGCTCCATCAAAGCCAGCAGGGTATTTCTGGCGTTTAAGTAACCGGAACGGTCAGACAAATCACTCTTGGTCAGCAGACCCTGGGCAACAGTCAGCCCGTGGGGGCTGAACAGCTGGTCATAATAATTCATAAGCTGGCTCTGGCCTATAGCCGCCAGCACCTGCTTGAAAGGCACATCTTTCGGGATATGCCGGAGACCCATTTTAGCCCGTCCGGCGGCAATCGCCCCGGAGGAAACAATAATTACCTCCGTACCCAAACGGGTCAGGTCAGCTATCTGGCGGCATAAATCCGCCATGCGCTCATGGTCAAGCTTGCCTGTGCCTCCGGTCAGCAGGCTTGTCCCCAGCTTTATTACAATCCGTTTGTAACAATTTCCGTTCATAAATAAGTCATTATAGCAAGCAAGTTAAGCCAGAACAAGAATTCCCCCGTATAAGTTGCCGCCAGACTTGAGGGAAGGCTCTTCCCGATGATACAATTTTCAAATGGGGCTGCCTTTTACGGCAAGCCCCTAAATGTGTTTGGAGAAGATATTGAATCTTAGCGGTTTGCTGCCCCTTATAGACCAAAGCCCGTCATTTAACAGCTTGTTTGAAGCTCTGGACAAAGGTGAGGCTGATATTTCTGTTTTGGATGCGGGGCGGGGTTTCAGTCTGGCAGCTGTATACCGTAAACTCAAATGCCCCATGCTTATTATTACCTCACAGCCGGAGCGGGCCAGGGAATTGCTGGTGCAGATAGCTGCTTATACCGGGGAAGAGCCGGGGTTTTTGCCTGACCCAAGTTTGCTGCCGTACCAGCGGGCTGTTTCTGACCGCAATACCTCACTGGAAAAGATGCGTCTGGCAGGTATTTTGGGCGGGTTTATCCGCAGCCAAGACGCCCAGATAATAGTCAGTGCCGTGCCGGCTCTTCTTCAGCGTTATGTATCACCGGAAATATTCAAGCAGTCATTTTTGCAGGTCTGGACTGGTTTGGAAACCGAACCCCAGGATCTGATACGCCGTTTTCAGCAGCTGGGCTACCGCCAGGAAAATATTGTGGAAATACCGGGTACATATTCCCGCCGGGGCGGCATACTGGATATTTTCCCCTATACCGAAGATAACCCGGTACGGCTGGAGTTTTTCGGCAATACGCTGGAAAGCCTGCGTGTTTTTGACCCCCAAAGCCAGCGTTCGGGCAAAAGCCTGAATGAACTTACCATAAGCCCGGCAAGTGAGCTGTTTCATCTGGGGCAGCTGCCCGTTAAGGAACTTAACGCCAGGCTGGAGGCTTTGCTTACTGATAACCTTAATCCCGAATTCAGCCGCACTTTGTCCGCAGATATAGCCCGCCTTAAGGAAGGGCTTAAGCCCGAATACCCTGATTTTTTTGCCCCCCTGTTTAACACCTCAAGTATATTTGATTACCTGCCGGCAGATGCGCTGGTGGTGCTGGATGAACCAGCCTCCATAGAGCAGGCGGCCTCCCATCTGGATAAAGAAGCCGAAGAGCTGCGCTCTGACCGTTTGTCACAGGGTGAGCTGCCTTCGGTTTATCCCCGCCCCTATTTCAGCTGGGAAGAGATATCCGCCAAGCTGAAAACCAAAAAACGTCTTATTATGGCCTCTTTCGGGCGGGAAAGTGAGGCCTTAAAGCTGGATTTTGCCTCTCAGGATAACTACGTGGGGCGTTTATCCGCTTTGTATGAAAAACTGGGGGAGTTGAAAGGGCATACAGGCCGGGTAGTTATCATCAGCCATCAGGCTGCCCGTCTGGCAGAGCTTCTAAAAGAGCATGGTATTTCAGCATCTGTCCAAACAGATATTTTGAACCCCCCTCCCCCCTCCAGCCTTAGCCTGGTTCAGGGAATACTGGGCGGCGGCTGGAATCTCAGCGGCAATGTTCACATACTCACTGATGCCGAACTGTTCGGCTTTGTAAAAGAGCGGCGTCTGCCTTCCAAACGCCCGTCTGCCCGCAAGGGAGTGGTGCTGGATATAAAACCGGGTGAATTTGTGGTTCATATAGACCACGGGGTGGCCTTGTTCAGCGGGGTCAGCCACTTGAACCGTGACGGCATGGATAAAGAGTACCTGATACTCAATTATGCCGGCGGTGACAAACTCTACGTCCCCACAGACCAGATGGACAGGGTAAACCGTTTTATAGGCAGCGGGGATGAGCCGCCGTCTTTGCACCGTTTGGGTACTCAGGAATGGCAAAGGGCTAAAGAAAAGGCCAGCGAATCTGCGGAGGAAACCGCCCGTGAACTCCTTGATATTTATGCCAAACGTAAAATGGCCAGCGGATACCCGTTTTCCACGGATACCGTCTGGCAGCAGGAAATGGAGGCATCTTTCCCGTATCTGGAAACGCCTGACCAGCTGAAAGCCCTGTATGATATCAAGGCAGATATGGAAAACCCCCGCCCTATGGACAGGCTTATACTGGGGGACGTGGGTTATGGTAAAACCGAAGTAGCCATACGGGCAGCCTTCAAGGCGGTTATGGACGGCAAGCAGGTGGCAGTATTAGTACCTACTACCGTGCTTGCCCAGCAGCATTACACCACTTTCCGTGAGCGTCTGGCTACTTTCCCTGTCAAAATAGAGGTGCTTAGCCGTTTTTGCAGCCCGTCTGAACAGAAAACCACGGTTGAAAATCTGGAAAGGGGTGAGGTGGATATCTGCATAGGTACTCACCGCCTGATTCAGGCTGATATAACGTTTAAAGATTTGGGGCTGGTCATAATAGACGAAGAACAGCGTTTCGGGGTAGCCCACAAGGAGTTTTTTAAGAAGCTGCGGGCTCAGGTAGATGTGCTTACCCTCAGCGCTACTCCTATCCCCCGCACTTTGCACATGTCTTTGGTGGGGGTGCGGGATATGAGTATTATAGAAACCCCGCCCGGTGAACGCCTGCCCATCAAAACCGTGGTAGCCGCTTTTGATGAGAGGCTGATACGTGAGGCCATACTGCGGGAGATGGAAAGGAACGGGCAGGTATTTTTTGTAAATAACCGGGTGATGGGTATAAATCTGCTGGCAGAGCGTATTCAGCAGCTTGTCCCCGAAGCCCGTATCGGCATTGCCCACGGGCAGATGGCCGAAGAAAAACTGGCCGCTGTCATGGCTGATTTTGTGCGGCACGAGCTGGATGTGCTGGTATGCACCACCATTATAGAGTCCGGGGTGGATGTACCTAATGCCAATACCCTTATCATAAACCGGGCAGACCGCTTCGGGCTTACCCAGCTTTACCAGCTGCGGGGGCGGGTGGGACGCAGTTCCCAGCTGGCTTATGCCTATTTCCTGTATGAAAAAGATAAACGCCTGACATCTGATGCCGAAAAACGCCTGAAAACTATTTATGAGGCAGCCGAGCTTGGGGCAGGCTACGGTATTGCCATGAAAGATTTGGAAATACGGGGTGCGGGCACTTTGCTGGGGGTAAAACAGTCCGGATATATAAATTCGGTCGGTTTCAATCTGTATACCCAGATGCTGTCAGAGGCTGTGGCCGGGCTGAAGGCCAAGGGCAGCGGGCTTTCCAAAGAGGAAATACGTATCCAGAATATGCCCGCCCCCAAGCTGGATTTACCTTTAGATGCCTTTATACCCGAATATTATATTCAGGATTTGGATTTGCGTTTATCTATTTACCAGCAGTTATCCGCCATTACCAATCTGGCGGGAGTGTTGGAAAAGGAAAAAGAGCTGGCAGACCGGTTTGGACAAATACCGCCGGAGCTTGAAAACCTGCTTTACTCCCTCCGCCTGCGTTTGCTGGCCAAAAAAGCCCACGTGGATACCATAGTGACCGAAGGCAGCCAGATAGTGGTGCGGATGCTGGGCGGGCTGATAATAAACAAAACCTTGCTTGAGCCGCTGAGGGCAGGGGTGCTGGTAGGGCGTAATCAGGTGTCTGTCCAGTATAAAAAGCTGGGTGATAGCTGGAAAGAAGTGCTGGAAGAGGTTGTTTGGCGGCTGGGCTAGGCGGAGTTTAAAATGAAGAGTATTTATGATATTATTCAAAATATTCAAATATCCTCCCCCAGGAGATTCAAATGAAAATTTTACTCCTTTATCCCCGCTACCCGGACACCTTCTGGAGTTTCAAGCATGCCTTGAAATTTATCTCTAAAAAAGCCTCTTTTCCGCCTTTGGGTCTTTTGACTCTGGCCGCCATGCTGCCGGAGAACTGGCAGAAAAAGCTGGTAGACCTTAACATTGAAAACCTGGCGGATAAAGATATACTGGCGGCAGATTATGTTTTTATAAGCGCCATGGCCGTCCAGCAAAAATCCGCCCACGAATGTATAGACCGCTGCCATGCCCTTGGCAGAAAAGTGGTGGCCGGCGGGCCGTACTTTACGGCTGAGGCGGAAACGCTTAAAGATATAGACCACCTGATTCTGGGTGAAGTAGAAAACTCTCTGGCGGATTTTGTGGCTGATTTGGAGGCGGGAAAAGCGGCGGCAGTCTACCCTGAAAAAGAGAAGTCTGACCTTGCCGATACACCTATTCCCCTCTGGAATCTGGTCAAGTCAAAAGAGTACTCTTCCATGAGCCTTCAGTATTCGCGGGGCTGCCCGTTTAACTGCGAGTTTTGTGATATTGTAGTTTTAAACGGCCGTCTTCCCCGTTCCAAAAGCCGGGGGCAGGTTCTGGCAGAGCTGGATGCCCTCTACAAGTCCGGCTGGCGTTCGGGGGTTTTCTTTGTGGATGACAACTTTATCGGCAATAAAAATAAACTCAAGTCTGATATACTGCCGGCAGTCATAGCCTGGCAGAAACGAAAGGGTTATCCTTTTTCATTTAATACCGAGGTATCTATCAATCTGGCAGATGATGTAGAACTGCTGCACCTTATGGTAGAAGCCGGCTTTGATACTGTGTTTGTGGGGGTGGAAACACCCAACCCGGAAAGTCTGGCGGAGTGTTCCAAACACCAGAATACCAACAGGGATATGCTGAGTTCAATTGAAAAAATTCAGCAGGCCGGTATTCAGGTGCAAGGCGGTTTCATATTGGGTTTTGACAGTGACCCGGCCTCTATCTTCCGTGCCCAGATAAATTTCATTCAGCAGAGCGGTATTGTGACCGCTATGGTCGGGCTTTTGAATGCCCCCAGAGGCACCCGCTTGTGGAACCGTCTTAAGAAAGAAAAACGCCTGCTGGAAGATTTCCGGGGAGACAATACAGACTGCAGCCTGAACTTCATACCCCGCATGAAGACCGAGGTCCTTATAAATGGCTATAACCGGGTGCTTTCAGTTATCTACGCCCCCCGCGAATATTATCAGCGGGTAGCCGTGCTTATATCCCGGTATCATCCCAAGCCCAAAGGGAGGGTCAAACCGGTATCCGCCCAGCGCCTGCGGGCATTTATGCGGTCTGTGTGGCATCTGGGTATTGTGGATAACAGCCGGAAGTATTACTGGAAGCTTCTGGGTTCTACCCTGATAAAAAACCCCAAGGCATTTCCTCTGGCCGTTACCCTGTCTATTTATGGATACCATTTCCGCAAGGTAGTGGAACGCTATACAGGGTGTAAGTTCGGGCAGGATACCGCCTGAGAGCGGTCTTAACCCAAATCTAGCCAGTAAAGCGGATTATTTAAGGAACCCCTGTCTTGGCCATGCGGCCGGGCAGGGGTTACCCTTTTGGTTTACATTTTTTCAAGACAACAGCACTATAGACTGTCTATCCGGAATTTCAGGGCATATACCTTTTTGCTGTCCGAGATATAAAAATAACGGATTAAAAGGCAATAAAATGCCCGAGCCGGATTTCAGCTGTTTTAAAACCCTTTTGAATATGGTGGTTTTAAAGGCGGTATTAGCTGTCTTTTATGCCTTTGGACTTCAGGTAGTCCACCACAGCCTGTACTGTCTTTAACTTTTCGGCGTCAGTATCAGGTATTTCAAACTTGGCATCAGGTGTACCGAATTCGGTTTCCAGTGCCATAATAAGCTCTACCTGATCCAGGGAATCTGCACCCAAATCATCTGCAAAACTGGCAGCAGGCACTACATCTTTTTCTTCAGCGCCCAGCTGCTCAACACTAACTTTTTTTACTCTTTCAAAAACCGTTGCCACTCCTTCACTCCTCCCGTTGCTTTGCTGTGTCCGCCAGCGCTTTGCTGACAGAACTTAGAACCCCGTTTATAAATCTGGCAGACGAGTTGCCCCCAAATGATTTGGCAAGCTCAACTGCTTCGTTAATAGCTACTTTAATGGGTACATCATTTTCGTGGATTATTTCAAAAATGGCCAGACGAAGTACGTTCCGGTCAATATAGGAAAGCTGCTCCACCGGCCAGGCAGAAGCAAACTGGCGGATATTTTCATCCAGCAGGTCCTTATGCTTGACTATGGCATTGGTCAGCCTGAAAATAAACTCGGCGTTTTCCTCGGTCTGGGGTGTTTCGGTCAAAAGGCGTTTTAAAACATCTTCGGCATTATGCCCTGCCAAATCTTGTTCGTACAGGGCTTGAAGTACTATTTCACGTGCTTTGCGTCTGCTGGTTGTCACTCTTTACTCTCTTATATTATAGACATACCGCCGTCCAGGCTGATTACCTGTCCGGTAATGTATTTGGCATCTTCTTTCGCCAAGTATAATGCACAAGCGGCTACATCTTCCACTGTGCCCAGTTTTTGCATGGGTATACGCTCTGTTATGGCCTGTCTTTGCTCTTCAGACAAAGCGGCGGTCATATCGGTTTCTATAAAACCGGGGGCAATGGAATTCACGGTTATATTGCGGCTGGCCACTTCTTTAGCTAGAGAGCAGCTGAATCCCAGAATGCCGGCTTTGGCTGCGGCATAGTTGGCCTGACCGGGGTTGCCCTTTAAACCCACTATGGAACTAAGGTTTATTATCCGTCCCCAGCGGTTTTTCAGCATCTGGCGGAGGGCTGCTTTGGAACACAAAAATACACTTTTCAGGTTGGTCTGGATTACACTGTCCCAGTCTTCTTCGGATAAACGCATGGTCAGCTGGTCACGGGTTATGCCGGCATTGTTTACCAGTATATCTACCCCGCCGAAGGCTTCCTGGGCGGCTTTGAAGAGGGCATCTACCCCACTGCTCTGGCTTACATCTGCCTGAACAAATACGGCCTGACCGCCATTGGAACGTATGTGGGCGGCCACTTCTTCACCGGCGGGCGAAAGGCTGTTTACCACCACTTTTGCCCCCGCTTCGGCAAACCGTAAAGCTATAGCTTTGCCTATGCCCCTGCCGGAGCCGGTAATCAGGGCTGTTTTGCCGTCTAAACTCAGCATCTTACCCATTATACGCTAAAATTTTGGATAGAAGCGGCATCGTTTATATTGTAGATACTGACACTGCGGTTAATTCTTTTAATCAGTCCGGCCAGCACTTTGCCCGGCCCAATCTCAACAAAGGTATTTACCCCGGCAGCAATCATGTTTTCTATGCTTTTTTGCCACTGGACACCGCCGGTCAGCTGGTTGACCAGTTCGCTTTTTATATCCTGCGGATTGGTAAGCGGGCTGGCGCTGGTATTGGCTACCAGAGGTATTCTGGCCGTATCAAACCCGGTAGAATCCAGTACTGCTTTTAAACCGGCAGAAGCCGGTGACATAAGCGGGGTATGAAACCCTCCGCTTACCTGCAGGGGTACCACCTTCATAGCACCGCTCTCTGCGGCTTGGGCAGAAGCTTTTTCTACAGTCTCTTTCAGGCCGCTGATAACCAGCTGTCCGGGGGAGTTGTAATTCGCTATGTAACAGCCTGTTTTAAGGCAGATATCCGCCAGTATTTCTTCCGAAAGGCCGAGAACGGCAGCCATAGCACCGGGTGTTTTGGCGGCTGCTTCCGCCATCAGTTCCCCCCGTTTGCGGGCAAGCAAAATAGCCTGCGGGTAGGGGAGTATGCCGCCTGCTCCCAAAGCCGAATATTCACCCAGCGAATGCCCGGCTACAAAAGAAGGCTCTGGCAGGAGATTTGACTTGCCGCTCTCTATAAAAGCAGCAAGGGCGCACAGGCTGTGGCCGACAATGGCGCTTTGGGAGTTGCGGGTGTCCTTAAGGTCTTCTTCCGGCCCTTCAAAACACAGTTTTGACAGTGAAAATCCCAAAGCTTTATCCGCCAGGTCAAAAAGCTCTCTGGCGGAATGAAACTCCGAATACAAGTCCCGGCCCATGCCCACGAATTGGGCACCCTGACCGGGGAAGACATAAGCTGTTTTAATCTCAGTCATGCCTTAAAACCGGCCAACAGAAATTACTGCTGACCCTTGGATTTGTCAGCTTTTTTCTTGGCTATGGCGTCCACATCAACCACTGTCCGGCCGTTGTAAGTACCGCAGACGGAACAGGCCTGATGGGAGAGCTTGGGGCTGTTGCACTGGGGGCATTCCATTACAGCCGGGGCACTCAGGGCGACATGGGCGCGGCGGTTACCCTGGCGGGCATGGGAAAGTCTTCTTTTAGGTAGAGCCATTATTTTACTCCGTTAAATTAGTATTCGTTTTATATTCAAAACCGCGGCACTCACCGGAGCACAGGGGTTTCATGGGCGTTGCCATTATAGCACCTTCGCGGATAATCTCGCTCAAATCCAATATATGGTGCTCGTCAATAAAAAAAGCGTCCAGCTCTTCGGAATTATCCACTTCGAACCCGTGGATTACATCCACGGTGGGCAGAAACCGCTCTTCAAGGCGGATACTGACCGGGCAGCTGAAGTCCTTTAGACAGCGGACACAGCTAAGGTTCATATGGGTATCCAGCAGTCCGGTAACCAAAAGGCCTCGGTCAATACGGGTAAAGGTAACTTCCCCGGATACCCTGACAGGGCTGCCCTCCAGATTTATTTCATCGTCCAGCTGGTAGGTGCGGGTGGCACCGATGGGTGACTTCAGCAGCTGGGCTACATTATATTGCAGCACTATCGTCCTCGTACAAAACAGAGTTTATTATAGATTAAGGTTATACCACATGCAAGTTAAGAGCCTGTGGGCAGTTTTACTTAGTATCAGGTTTTAAAAAACGCAGCACCAGATGCCCTATGGCGCCGACAGCAAAACCAGCCGGTGCTGCCACCATGCCCAGAATTACCCAAAAAGTGTCATCAATCTCAAACAGCCTGACCAGCATAAGGTGGATAAAGAAACTGACCAGAAACACTAAAACAGATATAAACATAAGGCGGCTGAAGTTTTTGGCCATCACACCCTCTCTTTCAAAGGATTAAGCTATTATACACCTGCTTCGGGCTGGCTGCGTTCCAGCAGGCCAAGCAGTTTTTCGGAAATACCTACACTGGAAAACCCCCCGTCATGATAAAGGTTTTGCATGGTAACCTTGCGGCTGAGGTCTGAAAGCAGGGTTACCACATAATCAGCGCATTCTTCCCCGCTGGCATTGCCCAAGGGGGCAAGCAGATTTGCGTATTCGTACATGGCATCAAAATTGCTTATTCCCGAACCGGCGGAGGTGCGGGTAGGTGACTGGGAAACGGTGTTTACCCTTATTCCCCGGTCTGCCAGGCGGGAACCGAAATTTCGGGCAATAGCTTCCAGCAGGGCTTTGGCATCGTTCATGTCGTTGTACTGGGAAAATACCCTTTGTGCCCCTATATAAGACAGTGCCACTATGCTGCCGTTGTCTTTTAATACCCCGGCTTCAAGGGCATAACGGATTATTTTGTGCAGGGATATGGCCGAAATCTCCAGCCCTTTGTTATAAAAAATATAGTTGGTAGATTCATACGGTATTTTCTTGCGGATATTGGCGCTCATACCTACCGAATGGACTATAAAATCTATCTCCCCCAGGCTGGTTTTTAGTCCGGCAAACAGGGCTTTCAGCTCATCATCGCTGGTGGCATCTGCAACCAGCAGCGGGGCTTGGCCGCAAATGCGGGCCAGTTCGGCGGTGTTTCCCATTTTAAGGGCGGTAGCTACGTTGGAAATAGCCAGTTCAGCTCCTTCGCGGTGGCAGGCCAGGGCTATTTTCCAGCCCAGACTTTGCTCGTTTAAGGGGCCGAATATAATTCCTTTTTTACCCTTGAGCAATCCGTAAGACGTTTGAGTCATAATATCTCCCGTCAAAATATTTTATAAATTTGTCACAAAAATAAAAAATGCATAAAAAGTGTGTTATATTATAGTCCATACCGCCTGCCGTATTCAAATATCAGGTATGCCTTTATTATAGCCTAAAAAAGTCCGGGGAATAGATGCAGGGAGGATAAATATGTCTGCCAAAGCCTTTGTCCTTATTGAGGCCGCTCCTGCCCAGGCGGGGAAAATAGCTGACAACCTCAGGGAGATTAGCGGTATATGCAGTATAGATGCGGTTACCGGCCCGTATGATATTATTGCCGTGGTAGAGCGGGACACCCTTACCGGAATAGGTGATTTTATCACCTCAAAGATACAGGCGGCAGAGGGTATTACCCGCACCGTTACCTGTCTGGTCCTCTAATCTATTTCGGCAAAGTAGGCACTAAAAAGGGCAGACCATTTATGGTCTGCCCTGATTGCAACTTAAACGGAGTATCTCTTTACATGCTTTGGGGTGAGGTCATACCCATAAGGTGCAAGGTTCTGGCCAGCACAATACGGCTGGCGTCTACCAGTTTCAGGCGGGCTGAGCTTAGTTCAGTATTATCTGAAATCACCCGGCAGTCTTTGTAAAACTGGTGGAAAGCATTGGCCAGTTCCTGGGCGTAATAGGTCAGGTGGTGGGGTTCAAGGGTGCGGGCCACAGTCTCCACAATCTCAGGCAGTTCGGCCATCTTGCGGATAAGCTCAAGCTCGGCTTCTTCCCCAAGCAGGGCGGTATCCCCGCCGCTGTAAGAAAGCCCTTTTTCCTTTGCCAGAGACAAAATACTGCAAATACGGGCATGGGCATACTGGACATAATATACCGGATTTTCGGCCGATTCCTTCTTGGCCAGTTCCAAATCAAAATCCATCTGGCTTTCGGTGGAGCGGGACAGGAAGAAGAAACGGCAGGCGTCTGCCCCCACTTCCTCAATAACCTCACTCAGGCTTATCATTTCACCGGTGCGTTTGGAAAGGCGTACCAGCTCACCGCCCCGCTTCAGGGTAATCATCTGGAAAAGCAGGGTAGTCAGCCGTTCGGGATTGATACCCAGAGCGCTTAGCATGGCTTTCATGCGGGATACATGCCCCTGATGGTCTGCCCCCCAGATATTTATAACCCGGTCAAATTTGCGTTCAATAAACTTGTTGTAGTGGTAAGCGATATCAGACGCAAAATAGGTGGGTGTGCCGTCACTGCGGACTATTACGTTGTCCTTGCTGTCTCCCAGCAGGGTGGAGCTGAACCAGGTGGCATTGTCCCTTTCGGCAATGTAGTTGTTGGCCAAAAGTATATCCATGGCGGTTTTGTACTGCCCGCCGCTATATAAAGACCTCTCTGAAAACCAGACGTCAAAATCCACCTTGAGGGATTTCAAATCATCACTGATAAGGCAGAGCATACGTGCCATGCCTATCTCCCCCAGGTCATTTTGGGCTATTTCAAGCGGCATTTGCAGGTATTTATCCCCGTATTTGGCTACCATTTCGGCCGCCAGCTCTACCATGTACTGTCCGTGATAACCATCCTGGGGAACAGCCGCCTCCTTACCCAGAGCCTGCTGGTAGCGGGCAAACAGGGTGCGTTTGAAAGCGTCTATCTGGCTGCCGGCATCATTGATATAAAACTCCTCTTCCACATAATAACCGGCGGCTTTAAGCACGTTTGAAAGGGTGCTGCCCAGCACTGCCCCCCGCCCATGCCCTATATGTATAGGCCCGGTGGGGTTGGCGCTGACAAACTCTATTTGAACGCGGCTGCCGCCGCCCATATTTATATTGCCATAGCTTTCAGCTTCGCCGAGGATGGTTTTCACCAGATTGCACAGCCACTCTTTGGAGAAAGTGAAATTTATAAAGCCGGGAGGGGCTACGCTTACTTTGGCAATGCCTTCACCGGGTTCAATATAGCCGGCCAGTATTTCAGCCAGCTCCATGGGGCGTTTGCCGGTAGCCTTGGCTAGCCGCAAAGGCAGGCTGGTGGCATAGTCACCATAATTGGTTTTTTGGGGGTGCTCTATGCTTATATCCACGCTGAGCGCCGGAATCTGCCCTTCCTGACGGGCTTTTTCCAGAGCCTGGCTGAGAGACTCTATAATAATATTTTTGATAGCTAAGATACTGTTCAAGACTAAACTCCGAGTATTTATTATTGCGGTTTAAACTGGAAAATAGATTATATCACATAATGGGAAGATGATAATGTCTGGAGGGGTTTTTTATGATTTAAGCAAATAGTTGGTAGATTACTCGATGCTAGCATGCTTGCTGAGGTTACAACTGGCACATAGTAGTTGAATATTTTCAGCTATTAACGATGACCCACCTTTGGAATAGGGGATAACATGGTCAAAATGAAGGTTTGAATTGTTGCCGCACTTTACGCATTTACCTTGGTCTCTAGCCCAAACAATTCGTTTTATATCTGAAGGTATAGCCCTTATATCAGCATCTAAAGTAGGCGTTGCTATTTCATTAGTAATCTCTGAAGTTAGCTCTAGTTTGAACTTAAAGACTTTACGATTATCAGAGGGCTCTTGCCAAGCATCAATTAGGTTGAAAACACCATTATAAACCCATATGCCGGGTTTTATCTTTTCATAAACACGAACTTTAGGAAATATCTTGGTTTGCTTGGCTTTTTGAGCGGCTTCATAGAAAAGGCCGTTAGCAGTAAGTTTATGTCCTGGGGTGTACATTGGCTGATCAATGTTTTTTGGGTTAACGAGTTCTGGTGTTTTGTTTACGTCATGTCCTTCGTATATAAGTATAGTTCCATCGTTCTCAAATCTGTCAGCGTAAGGTGCTCCATTACGCACACTCATAAGTATAATATTGTGACCATTTCGTAGTTTGAAATTCATCCCTTTTTGTAGATTGACTGACTCTGCTTGGCACATATCAAGATAGGATATTACCTGTCCCGGTTTAATCTCATCTGTCATTTTGCAGCTAGCTCCACTCGCTCTTTTTGGGCCATACCCGCCTTATTTCCTCTTCCAAAGCCTTGTTTTCAGGCAGGTTTAGTTCAGGGTCAGACTCAAACAAACGGGTAGCTTCCCTGCGTGCCTGTTCCAGCAAACCCACGTCAGATATGCTGGCCATGCGCAGGTCAGGCAGGCCGCTCTGGCGGGTGCCGAAAAATTCACCCGGCCCCCGCAGCCGCAGGTCTTCCTCCGCCAGCTTAAAGCCGTCCTGGGTGCTTTCTATGATAGACAGGCGTTCCTGCCCCAGCAGAGACGGATTTTCGGCCAGAAACATGCAGTAGCTCTGTTCTGTTCCTCTGCCCACCCGCCCCCGGAACTGGTGCAGCTGGGAAAGGCCGAAACGGTCGGCGCTTTCCACCAGCATTACGGTGGCGTTGGGTATGTCTATACCCACCTCTACAACCGGGGTGGAAACCAGTATGTCCATTTTGCCTTCGTTAAAGTGCTTCATGATACTTTCTTTTTCAGCGGCATTCATCCGCCCGTGCAGCAAAGCTACTTTGGATTCCGGAAACACCTCTGAAGACAGGGTTTCATATTCGGCGGTGGCGGCTTTGGCCTGTATAGCCTCAGATTCTTCTACCAAAGGGCAGATTATAAATGCCTGCCGTCCTGCCTCAATCTGTTTGCGTATAAAGTTATAAGCGCTGTTACGCTGTTCGGGTTTCAGCCAGCGGGTTTTTATGCTCTGGCGTCCGGGCGGCAGCTCATCTATAACTGAAAGGTCAAGCTCTCCGTATAGGGTTAAAGCCAAAGTGCGGGGTATGGGGGTGGCGGTCATGATAAGTATGTGGGGGTTCAGCCCCTTGCTCCTAAGGGCAGAGCGTTGTTCCACCCCGAAGCGGTGCTGCTCGTCTATAACAGCCAGCCCCAGGGACTTGAAGCGGATTTCCTTCTGGATAAGGGCATGGGTGCCAATGGCTATATCAATCTCGCCTTTTTTAATCTTTTCCTTCAGGATATCTTTCTGGCTGGATTTCATATCGCTTATCATCAAAGCTACCCTGAGCGGGCGGTCTAGCAACCCTTCAAAGGTATACACCCCGTCCAGAAGGGTGCTCACTTTGGCAATAGAGGCAAACAGGCGGGTGACACTTTTAAAATGCTGTTCAGCCAGTATCTCGGTAGGTGCCATAAATGCTCCCTGAAGCCCGTTGGCAGCGGCAGTAAACAGGGAAATAACGGCGACTATGGTCTTTCCCGAGCCCACTTCCCCTTGAAGCAGGCGGGACATGGGTACACTCTTAGAAATATCGGCTTTTATATCAGCCAGACATTTGGTCTGGGCATCAGTCAGTTTAAAGGGCAACTGTGAAATAAAATGGTCTATAGCGGGCAGGTTTATCTTTAAAGCCCGTCCGGTTTGTTCTTGCCAGCGTTTTTTCTTAGCCAGCACTCCCAGCTGGAGGATAAACAGCTCATCAAATGCCAGCCTGTTGCGGGCGGCGTCTTTCAATTCTTCGGTATCAGGAAAATGTGCCTGCCGGATAGCTTCGGCAAGCGGCAGCAGGCGGGTTCTTTTAAGGGTATCTTCCGGCAGAAAATCTGAAATACCGGGGGTGGAAATATCTATAAAGTTTTTCATCAGGCGGCGCAGGCTTCGCTGGTGGAGACCGGCGGTCAGGGGGTAAACCGGCACTAAACGCCCGGTATGAATAAGGTCAGCTTCGTCAGGCAGTTCCTCCCATTCGGGGGATTCAAATACAGGCCTGCCATTAAATATGGAAACCCGCCCCGAAAGGACTACTCTGGCATTTGGTTTCAGGTTACGCACCATATAGGGGTTGTTAAACCAGACCGCCCGCATATTGCCGGTATCGTCCCCCAGTACCGCCTCGGTTGAGCGGCGTCCTCCCATATAGTTCACCTTGGACTGCCAGACATTGGCAATTATGGTCTGTTCAGACCCTGCTTCCAGCTGGGATATTTTTTTCAGGCGGCTGTAATCCAGATGGCGGTTTGGGAAATAATAAAGCAGGTCCCGTACTGTGTTGATGCCCATTTTGTGAAATTTGGGGGCGGTAGCGGCACTTATGCCTTTTACTAAGTAAATATCCCCGTCAAGGGCTGGTGGGCAGCCGTCTGTTTTCGGTCTGGCAGTTTTAGCGGCGGGCTTTGCCTTGACTGTTTTGCGGGGTGCAGGTATGCCGGCAGGCTGGTTTTCCAGTTTGGGCAGAAATGCCAGCACCTCGGTTACCCACTTACGGCGTTTATCTTCTGTCATTCGGGCATAACCCGGGTCAGAGAGTTTCAGTTTGTGAAAAATAAGCAGGTCATCAGGGTTATTTATACCCGTTGCGGCTTCTTTTGCCCAGCGGGACAGGAAGTGGTCTAGCCCGCCCATAACGGCGTTATCAGCAAAGCCTTTTTGCACTTCCAGCTGAAGTATTTTTTTAAAGGCGCCGGTATCTGCTCCCAAATTTATACTCCGCCTTTGGTTTTTAAAAATGATAGACCATATACCCTCACTTGTCCACACTATCCCTGCATAAAAAAGCCCTCCTTTTAAGGAGGGCTTCAAGCCTAATATGTTTTTAAAAACTAGTGCAGGCTGGAAAAGCCCAGCTTGGGCAGGTGGATAGAGGGCAGCTTAAATGATTTCTTGTCTTCCGTTTCGTCTGGAGACGCTGTGCCTATACCGCTCAGCTTTTCCCTGATAGCCACTACCAAAGTGCCGGGGCCGCCGTGGACACCCAAAGCAGGCCCAAGCTGTGAGATATGGATTTTGCTCTGGTCAATAAAATCAGCCAGCTTTTCCTTTATACCATGGGCTTCTGCCAAATCTACGCTTTGGACAATCTGGACTGCTTCCAGATTGCGGTTATTTTTTACCAGTTCGGTCAGTTTTTCAATACCTTTATTGCGGGTGCGGTGGATACTGGCCGGCCAGAGAGAGCCGTCTCTAAGGGTAAGCATGGGGCGGATACTCAAAACCCCGCTGATAAGGTTGGAGGCGCTGCTGAGACGCCCGCTCTTCAGCACATATTTTATGGTATCCAGCAAAGCCCAGATATGTACCTGGGGGATATAGCTCTTGATGCTGTTTACTATATTCCCGGCGCTTTCACCCATTTTTGCCATTTCAGCCGCCTGGGTAGCCAGCAAACCCAAAGCCCCGGAAGTAGCCTTGGTATCTATCAGCTCTATATTGCTGCTGCTTTGTGCCAGTTCACGCCCCTGCAACGCCGAATTATAAGTGCCTGATAGTTTGGCACCCATAATCAGGGAGACTATCTGGTCAGTTTCCTTTGAAAGTGTTTTATATGCATTGGCAAAATCAGCCGGGGTAGGCTGGGAGGTGGTGAACTGTTCGCCCTCAAGCATACGGTTGTAGATTTCGGTTTGGCTGATATCCAGCCCGTCCCTGTAGGTCTTGTTGCCGGACATTACATATACCGGCACTACCGTTATGCCCAGTTCTTTTATAGTTTCCGGGAGTAAATCCACGGTGCTGTCAGTGACTATTTTTACGCTCAATTATTCATACCTTTAAATCAGATTTTTATCTAGGCATCTGCCCAGGCTACCACGCAGACAGCATTAGGGCCGATAGATGTGCCGATGACTGGGCCTATCCGTGAACGGATTATCTTTTCTTTGGGGAAGATATTACCCAAACGGTCTATCAGACTTTCGGCTACTTCGGGTGTGTTGGCGTGTTCAACCCCCAGATAGTGGATATTCTTGCGGCTGGCGGCATAGTTGTAAAGGTAATCCATACCCGCCTGATGGGAACGCACTCTGGTTACCGGGCTGACCTCTCCGTCCTGAACGGTAATAATGGGCTTGAATGAAAGCATAGCCCCCAGCAGGCTCTGGGCTTTGCCAATCCGCCCGCCTCTGGCCAGGTATTTCAGGGTGTCAAAATACATAACCCCCGCCAGATAGTTATGGGGTTTTCTGAGTTCTTCCAGTATCTGGTCCAGATTAGCCCCTTCTTTGGCCATATCCGATGCCCGGACTGCCCTGAGCCCGTGCCCGAGGGTAGTCAGCTGGGTATCCAGCACCTCTATGCGGCAGCCAGGGCTTTCCAGCGTTTTTTTAGTGTAAAGTGCAGACTGATAAGTGCCGCTGAGTTTCTGGGACAGAGTCAGAATAAGTATCTGGTCGGTTTCTTTTGAAAGACGGCTTACCAGTTCCATCACATATCCGGGCAGGGGCTGGGTAGTAGTGGGAACGTTACTGTCATGAACCAGACGGGTATAAAATGTTTCCGGGGTTATATCTATGCCATCCTGAAAGTGTTCGTTCCCGAAGGATACAGTGAGCGGCATTATATGCACATTGCCCATGACTTTGGCCATCTGGGGGGTTATATCCGAAGTACTGTCAATCACAATCTGGACATTCAAATTAAAGCCTCCAAAATCCTGTTACCGGCTTTTCCCGATGATGTTTAAACACAGGGTATTAGGCCCTGTGTATGTGCCTACTACCGGCCCCACCTGGGTAATATATATCTTTTCAGGCGGAAACAGGGGAGCGAGGCGTTCCTTCAGTTTCAGGGCATCGGTAGTAGAGGTGGCATAACCGATACCTACATATTCAAGGGTGCTGTGCTGGGCGGCAAAGTTGTAAAGCTGGTCCATACCGGCTTGAAGTGAGCGCACTCTGGTCAAGGGGGTTACCACCCCGTCCCGTACAGTCAGCAGGGGCTTTACTGAAAGGAGCGAACCCAGCATACTCTGGGCGCGGCCTATGCGTCCGCCCTTTTGCAAATAGGTCAGGGTATCAAAAAACATAAGCGGCTGGGCATCAGGCAGGCTTTGGGTTATGGCTTCTTTTATCTCTGCCAGGGTTTTTCCGCTTCTGGCCAGCTCACTTGCTTTTACCGCCAGTAGTCCCAGTGCCAGGCTGACTGTCTGCGAATCTATTACTTCTACGGGGCAGGTGGGGTTTTCCAGCATACTTACGGCGCTCAAAGCAGACTGGTAAGTGCCGGAGAGCTTGGATGAGATAGTAATAACCAGTATGCCTTCGGCTTCCGGCATCAGTTTTTCATAGTTGTCTTTAAATACGGCCGGTGACGGCTGAGTAGTCTGGGGGTAAATACCGCTTTGGGAAAGGCGGCGGTAAAATTCATCCGGTTTCAGGGTCACATTATCCAGAAAGTGTTCACTGCCGAAAGAGACAGTTAAGGGGATTACTGTAATCCCCATATTTGTAGCCATTTCGGGCGGAATATCCGAAGTGCTGTCGGTTATTATTTTTACCGCCATATCCAGCTCCTTAAAATTATTTATCTTCCAGAACGGTAACAGCTACCGCATTCGCTCCGGTATAGGCGCCTACCACCGGCCCAATCTGTGACCGGTATATCTTTACTTTGGGTAATATCTCCATTAGCTTGGCTGCCAGCTCATCGGCGTCTTCCGGGCTGGTGGCGTACTCTACCGCCAGATATTTTATCTTGGGGAAAGCGGTAATAAATTTATACAGGTATTCCATGCCGGCCCTGCGGGAACGTACTTTGGAAAGGGGGCAGATAATCCCGTCTTCCATTTTCAAGATAGGTTTGATAGAAAGCAGCGACCCCACCAGACTTTGGGCTTTACCCATTCGCCCGCCTTTGTGGAGGTAAGTCAGGGTGTCAAAATACATAATAGGGTGGCAGTCCGCCATTTTTTGGCGGATAGTCTGGCTGAGCTCCTTAAGGCCAAGCCCGGTTTTAGCCAGTTCGGCGGCATAAATAGTCAACAGCCCTGTCCCCATGATAACCCTTTCGGAGTCTATCACTTCCACCTGGCAGCGGCCGTGTATCATCTCGGCGGCATTTTTAGCAGACGAGTAAGTACCGGAAAGTTTTGAGGAAAGGGTGATAACCAATATCTCATCTGTTTCTTCACACAGCTTTTCAAATGTTTCCAGAAACACTCCCGGTGAAGGCTGGGTGGTAGTGGGGAATACATCCTGGGAAGTAAGGCGGCTGAAAAACTGGTCAGGTGTTATGCTTAGGCCGTCTTTAAAGTGTTCATTGTCAAACGAAACTGTCAGCGGAACTACGGTTATGCCCAGTTCAGCGGCCAGCTTCTGGCTGATATCCGAAGTGCTGTCGGTTACTATTTTGACTGCCATATTTTCCCTCTATTCAATAGAAACGGTGTAGTTATAATGGGGCTGTCCCCCATTCACCATCTCAACCTGAAGCGACGGATACTTTTCTATAAGCTCAGTCTCCAGTATTTTGGCCTCGTCTTCGGTCGTATCCGCCCCGTAATAGACGGTGATAACCTCTGATTTGGAAAGGTCCAGTTTGGATATTATTTCATCCAGCACCGCTTTGGGTTCATCACCCACCGCACACAGTTCGTCATCCAGCAAACCAATAGCCTGTTTTTTCTTTATATTGAGGTCATTCAGCTTGGTAGAGCGGACTGCCCTGGTTATCTCAATGGTTTTAACGTTTTCTTTGGCTTCCTTCATCAGGTTAAAGTTGGTTTCAAAGTCTGCTTCATAGTCAAAAGCCAGCAGGGCGGCTACGCCCTGGGGTATGGTGATGCTGGGTATAACCTTTATCTTTTTCTTGGTCAGGTTTTCCACCTGAATAGCTGTCAGGATAATGTTTTTATTGTTAGGCAGTATTATTACCTTGTCCGAAGGGGCGGCTTCCACTGCCTGTAAAATGTCTTTGGTAGACGGGTTTATGGTCTGCCCGCCGGAGATAATGCTCTGGGCGCCCAGACTTTTAAAAACCTCTTTCAGCCCGTCACCGGCAACTACGGCCACAATAGCGGTATCCACTGCCGGCATGCGTTCCTTTTGCAGGGCTAAAAAGTCTTCGTGCTGTTCGTCCATATTGCGTACGCTGACCTTGTGCATAGTACCCAGGTCACACACGTAGTTCATAACACTGCCCGGTTTGAGGGTATGTATATGCACTCTTACGGTGGTGGGGTCACCCACTACTATAAGCGAAACGCCCTTTTTCTTCAGCCACTCACGTATCTTGTCAATATCCATATTTTCGCCTTTGAGCAAAAACTCGGTACAGTAGCCAAAGGCTTCTTCGTCATCTACCACGTATTGTCCGGCAAGGTTGCCGGTGGGTATGTTTCCGGTAATAACCCGTGATTTGCGGAACTGCATGTCCTCAATTTCGCCCCGCAGGAAATGGAGAGCCCCCTCCAGTATGGTATAAAAACCCTGTCCTCCGGCATCTACTACCCCGGCTTCACGCAGGGCAGGCAGCAGGCTGGGGGTATTGGCTACGGATTCACCGGCCGCATTCATGCCTTTTTCCACCAGTTCACTTACGCTCTGGACACCGTTCTCCAGCTCTTGCTGGCTGGTGGTGGCTACATCTCTGAGTACGGTCAGGATAGTGCCTTCCACCGGGTTATTCAGCCCCTGATAGGCTGTCTCAGAGGCCTGTTTCATGGCTGCCGCCCAGTCAGAGGCGCAAATGTCAGTTTTATCTTTAAGGGCAATGGAAACACCCCTCCATATCTGGGAGAGGATAACGCCGCTGTTGCCGCGGGCACCCATCAAAGCACCCTTGGCTATGGCTAAGGCTACGGTTGAAACATTAGGTTCGTTGTATTTGAATGTTTCGTCTACTGCCGAGCGCATGGTCAGTAACATATTTGTACCGGTATCCCCGTCCGGGACAGGGAACACGTTTAAAGCATCTATATCCTGGGAGCTTTTTTCAAGCCAGTCTGTAGCAGCAGCCACCATATCTCTAAACTGGTCGCCGCTGATATTTCCGTTCTGTGTCATTTTTTCACCTTTGCTTATAGCAATTCTAAGTGGGCAAACTTGTAAAGGCCAATCTGCTATGATATATTTACTTGTCGGATTTTATATGAATTTAGTGGTTCAGTCAAAGGAGTAAATCTTTTAAAACTATGAAGTGTGAAATGTGTGGCAAGACCCCTACATATGGGCATAATGTAAGCCATTCCAAGAGGCGCACTAACCGCGTCTGGATGCCTAATATCCATTCCGCCAAGGTTACAGTCAACGGCGCTGAGGTTCGTATGAAGCTCTGCACCCGTTGCATCCGCTCTCAGGCCAAGCTTGCTAAAACTGCCTAATACAGACATTTAGTTTTTAACTCCAGCTTCAGCCAGTATTTTCTTAGCCCGGGCAATTGCCTGGGCTATTTGTTTTGGGGCAGTTCCGCCGGTCAGGTTGCGGGCGTTTAAAGCAGACTTTATATCTACTGCATAAATATCGTTTCCAAACAGGTTTGAAAACTGGCGGTATTCCTCAAGGCTCAGCTCGCCAAAGGTTTTATTTTGGGAGATGGCGTAGCTCACCAGACGGGCTACTATGCCGTGGGAACTGCGGAAACTTTCACCTTTGCCCACCAGATAGTCGGCAATATCGGTTGCCAGCACGTATCCTTTTTCCAAAGCCCGGAGCATACGTTCGGGTTTGAACGTGGCGGTTTTTATCATACCGGCAAATACCTCAAGGCTGTCACCCAGAGTATCTGCGCATTCAAACAGAGGTTCTTTATCTTCCTGAAGGTCACGGTTATAGGAAAGGGGCAGACCCTTCATGACAGTCAGCATGGTATTTAGAGAACCGTATACCCGCCCGGTCTTGCCGCGGCAAAGCTCGGCTACGTCAGGGTTTTTCTTCTGGGGCATAATGCTTGAGCCGGTGGTATAGGCATCATCAAGCTCTACAAAGGCATATTCCGCCGAAGACCATATCACCATTTCCTCACTCAGTCTGGAGAGGTGCATCTGGCAGATAGCGGCGTCTGAAAGGTATTCCAGTACAAAGTCCCGCTCTGAAACGGCATCCAGCGAGTTCTGGCTGATAGCCGTAAAACCCAGCTCTTCGGCTACCATTTTGCGGTCAAGCGGATAAGGTACGCCAGCCAAAGCCCCGCTGCCCAGAGGCATCACATCTGAGCGTTTTTTTGCGTCTGTAAAACGCCCGCAGTCACGCTCCAGCATTTCAAAATAAGCCAGCAGGTGGTGTGAAAGAAGCACCGGCTGGGCTACCTGCAAATGGGTATAACCGGGCAAAGCGGTTTGCTGGTGGGCTTCCGCCTGTTTCAGCAAAGCCCCCTGAAGGGTGCGTATTTTATTGATAGTGCTGGTACAGGTGTTTTTTACAAACAGGTGTACATCGGTGGCTACCTGGTCATTCCGGCTGCGGGCGGTGTGCAGTCTGCCGGCCGCCTCGCCGATAAGTTCAAAAAGACGCCCCTCTATGGCCATATGGATATCTTCCATTTCGGGTTTAAACACAAAACTGCCGGTTTCAATCTCTGTCAGGATATCCGAAAGCCCGTTTATGATGGACTGGCTGTCCCCAGCGGAGATAATGCTCTGCTTACCCAGCATGCGGGCATGGGCGGTTGAGCATTTTATATCTTCCTGGTATAAGCGCCAGTCAAACGGCAGCGAGGTGGTATATCTGACCACAAGTTCATCTGCCGGTTTTGAAAAGCGGCTGCGGATATGGCTCATCTAGGATTTATTCCCCTTTTCTTCTTCCAGAATAGGCTGGAGCTGGGCCTGCAGTTTGGCCTGAAGTCCCCACAGGGTTATGAAACCCACTGCCGAAGACGGGTCAAACTGGTCTCCCTTATCATAGGTGGCCATACCCTTGTGGTACAGGGAATAGGGGGATTTGCGTCCCACTACCCGGAAGCTGCCCTTGGAAAGCTTTAAGCGGACTGTGCCGCTGACAAAGCGCTGGCTGGATTCTATAAAAGCGTCCAAATCCTGCCGCAGGGCAGAGAACCACAGCCCGTTATAAATAATATCCGAATAGGTGGCTTCCACCATCTGCTTAAAGCGTAACTGGCTCTTGGAAAGGGTCATGGCTTCCAGAGCCTGGTGGGCGGCAATCAGCACCACCGCCGCCGGGGCTTCATAAATCTCGCGGGATTTAATGCCTACCAGACGGTTTTCCACGTGGTCAATACGGCCTACCCCATGCAGTCCGGCAATATCATGCACTTTCTGTATAAGGGCTAAAGGAGACAGTTTTTCCCCGTTTACAGCTACCGGCACGCCCTGTTCAAACTCTACTTCCAGGTACTCAGGTGCGTCCGGGGTTGCTTCCACCGGGCGGGTCCAGGCAAATACTTCGGGAATAGGCTCGTTCCAGGGGTCTTCCAGCAGACCGCACTCTATACTCCGCCCCCACAGATTTTCATCTATGGAGAAAGGGTTTTTGACTGAAATAGGTACGGGAATGCCCCATTTCTGGGCGTATTCCATAGTTTGCTCACGGGTCATGCCCCACTGGCGGGCGGGAGCAATAATCTTCAAATGGGGGGCAAGGGTGTTTATGCCCACGTCAAAACGTACCTGGTCATTGCCTTTGCCGGTGCAGCCGTGGGCAATGGCGGTAGCCCCTTCTTCCATGGCTATGTCTACCATAACCTTGGCAATCAGGGGGCGGGCAAGGGCGGTAGCCAGCGGATAGACACCCTCGTACATGGAATTGGCCTTGATAGCCTTCCAGATATAATCCTCGGCAAATTCCTTGCGTACATCCCGTACGTAGGCCTTTTTAGCCCCTACCTTCAGGGCTTTTTCTTTTATCAGGGTAAAGTCTTTCTCATTACCCACGTCTATGGTAACGGCAATAACGTCCATGCCGTATTTTTCCTGAAGCCATTTGACGGCGGCCGATGTATCCAGCCCGCCGGAATATGCCAGTACAACTTTTTCAGACATAAAAACCTTCCTTAAGCAATTGTTTTATTATCTACTAACCTTGGTTTGAAGTCCAGTCATTTTTTACGTTTTTAAGTTTATTGTTAAAAAATCAGTTATCTGTTTCTTTACTTCGGCGTGTTCCCACGAATACTCATGTCCGGGAGCACCTATATACAAAAGCACGTTGCCCGGGCTTTTAGGTGAGCGCCCGAAGAGTGCCATAAAATTGGCGGAGAGTATGGTTTTTATATCCCCGTAACTGAACGAATCCGGCACCAGCCCGTTGCTTCGCATCAGCAGCCGCCTTTCATGGTCAAACCCTTTGTGCCAGACCGGCGGGCCGGTTTCAATACTGAATACTTCAGGCATATCCCTGAGGAACATCAGGGTATTATTGGCCGAAACCGCTCCGTTGCTCTCACTGCCCAGCACTATTTTCAAATCCGGCAGGTGTTTCAGCAGGAAACCCAGTTTGGCTGAAAGCTCATTGGACTTGCTTAGCGAATGGCTGCTTGAGGCCAGCACTTCACTGAATTTTCCGCTTAGGCTGCGGGCAGTCCGCTGATAGTCCATTATCAGGGTTTCAAACCCCCAGTCTGTGGTAAGTTCGTATATGCCCCGGGTAATGCTCTCCCAGCCCTTTGAGGCCGAAATCCGGGCATAACCGAAACCGCCGGGATTAAACAGCAGCAATAAATCAATGTTTTTGACCGCCAGATAGGCCGCCAGCAGATTATTTCTGAAGGTTGCCTGTTTGGACAGGTTTTTGGGGAAAAACCGGGCGGCAAGCTTAGCGGCTTCGGCGCTTATACTTTCAGGTACTTCCGAAAGATTAGGTTCTTTGAGTTTGTCACCTGCGCTGGTGCGAAATAATCCCGGCATGGTCAGGGGATTAGCCAGCAAAATCAAAAAAGCGCCTGCCGCCAGCAGTACGGCTACTCCTAAAATAATTTTCAGTATGTCCCAGTCCATCTACCCCTAAACCCCGCAGCTTTCATGCCGGGTAAGCACACTATCCAGCTTGGCAATTGCCGCATCTATATCTGCTTGGGTGATATTCAGCGGGGGCATAAACCGCAGGGCATTGGGCTTAACCGCATTCAGCAGCAGCCCTTCTTCCAGGCAGCTTTCGACTATTTCTTTGGCAATATTGGTTTTAAAGTCCAGTGCCATCAGCAGACCGCAGCCGCGGCAGCCCTGTATAAGGCTGTGTTTTATTTTAAGTTTTTCAAGCCCTTCAGCAAGGTAGCTGCCCATGCTGCCGGCGTTTTCGGAGATATGGTTGTCCAGAATAAACTTCATAGCCGCATATCCGGCGGCACAGGCCAGCGGGTTGCCGCCGAAGGTAGAGCCATGTTCCCCCTTGGCAAAGACCGAAGCGCTCTCCTTAGCCATAAATGCACCTATGGGTATGCCGCCAGCCAGCCCTTTGGCCAGAGTAATAATATCCGGCTCAATGCCGGAATGTTCATAAGCAAAAAGTTTGCCGGTACGGCCGATACCGGTCTGGATTTCATCCAGTATCAGCAGTATGCCAGCCTCATCACATATTTGGCGGACAGCTTTAAGGTAGCCTTTATCAGGTACGTTTACCCCGCTTTCACCCTGTATGGGTTCAAGCATAACGGCACAGGTTTTGTCTGTAATGGCCGTTTTTATAGCCTGGGGATTATTGTACTCCACGTTTATAAAACCGGTTGGCAGGGGGGTATACGGCTCCTGGTATTTACTCTGGCCGGAGGCCGAAACCATGGCCAGGGTCCGCCCGTGGAAAGAACCGGTGGCGGTAATTACTTCGTAAGCCCCTTTTAGTTTGAGTTTACCGTAGCGGCGGGCAAGCTTAACTGCCCCTTCGGTAGCTTCGGTGCCGCTGTTGCAGAAGAAAATACGGTCCAGTACGCTGTTATCAACCAGCAGTTTGGCCAGTTTAAGCTGGGGAATGGTATAAAAATTGTTGGAAGTCTGGATAAGTGTGCCAGCCTGCTCTGAGACCGCTTTGACTACTGCCGGGTGACAGTGCCCCAGGCTGTTTACCGCCCAGCCGGCTACAAAATCCAGATATTCTTTACCCTTATCATCCCAGACCTTTGCTCCCTGCCCCTTAACAATAGTGATGGGTGCGCGGTAAAAAGTCTGCATGTAATATTTATGTTCAAGCTCTTGCCAGTTATCCATTTTAACCTCTTTTATTAATAGTATTATCGCCTTTTTAAAAAGGCAATCTGCCGGGTTAACAGGTTACTATGTCTAACTGCGCCTAAGATGCTGGCCTATTATGGTAGTGCCGCAATTGCCTTCGGTAAGCTCACGCACCAGCATATGGGGTATTCTGCCGTCTATTATGCAGGCGGAAGCACCTGCCAAAGTCGCCTTAAGGCATGAGCGGAGCTTGGGTATCATCCCGCCTGAGGCTGTGCCTGAAGAGAGCAGTTCGGCGGCGTGCTCTGCACTTATCTCACCCAGTGCCTCCCCGTTTTTGCCCTTTACGGCCGGTACATCTGTCATAAAGACCAGCCGTTCGGCCTGAAGGGCGGCTGCAATCTCTCCGGCGGCCGGGTCTCCGTTTATATTGATTAAACGGCGGCTGCCGGACGGGCGTTTTGTATGGTGGAAGCTGACCGGTGAAATCACCGGAGTAATATCTTTATCCAGCAGGGCGTTAATAAGCCCGGTATTTACTGCGGTCACATCTCCCAGATAGCCGGTTTCGGTTGCCCGCATTTGCCCGGTTATGGTAGCCCCGTCCACTCCGGATATACCGGCGGCCTGTACGCCCATATCCAGCAGGGCGGCCACAATTTCCTTATTCACCAGCCCCGTTAAAACAGCGGCAACTACGTCCAGAGTAGGGTCATCTGTCACCCGTTCTCCGTTAACAAGGCGTGTTTCCAGCCCCAGCTTGGCAGACCAGTCACTGACAGTGCTGGCACCGCCGTGGATAAGCACCGGCTTCAGCCCCAGCTGTTTTAGGGCGGCAATATCTTTCAGGGAGGTGTCCTTGGAACTAAGGACTGAACCCCCCAGCTTTATTACAACTATATGGTTACTCACTTGGGATACATTCATTTCAGTTTAAGTGGTGTAGTCCGCGTTTATTTTTACGTATTCGGCTGAAAGGTCACAACCCCAGGCGGTAGATTTGCCTTCGCCCAGGTTCAGGTTCAGTTTTATAATAACTTCTACCTGTTTAAGCCACGAAGACAGTTCTTTTTCGTCTGCACCTGTGCGCTGGCCTTTTTGGAGTACCCGGCTTTCGCCAAGGTACAAGTCCACCCGTTCTATATCAAAATCAGCCCCGGACCGTCCGGCGGCCGCCAGTATCCGTCCCCAGTTGGGGTCAGCCCCGTGGACAGCGGTCTTCACCAGCGGTGAGCCGGCTACCGCGCGGGCAATCAGTCTGGCGTCTTCCAGGCTGGCTGCGCCTTCCACCTGTATTTCAATCAGCCGTTTAGCGCCTTCACCGTCCCGGGCAACACTCTTAGCCAGAGACTGGCAGACAATGTTAAGTGCCTGCTGGAATACCAGCGAATATTCGGTATCTCCGGCAAAGGTGGGGTTTTCGGCTTGGCCGTTTGCCAGCATGAAGAGGCTGTCATTAGTAGAGGTATCACCGTCTACCGTTATCATATTGAAGCTGATATCCGCCGCTTCTTTAAGGGCAAACTGCAAAAAATCCTTGCTTACGGAGGCATCTGTGGTTATAAAACCCAGCAGGGTAGCCATATTGGGGTGAATCATTCCCGCCCCTTTGGCCGCTCCGGCTATGTAAAACTGGAAACCTTCTATATTTACCCGGACTGCAATCTCCTTGCTGCGGGTGTCGGTAGTCATTATTGCCCGGGCAAAATCATGCCCGTTGCGCTGGGAAAGACCTATCAGGCGGATACTCTCTTTGATTTTATCCATGGGCAGGCGGTGGCCGATAACCCCGGTAGACGCTATCAGCACATCTTTGGGCTGCATATTCAGGGTTTCAGCCGTAGTCTTTACCATCTCAATGGCATCTGCCATACCGGCTTCACCTGTTCCGGCATTGGCACAGCCGCTGTTGACTACAATAGCCCGGTTATCCGGGAAACCCAGATTGTGTTCTGAAATATAGACCGGGGCAGCCCGGAATTTGTTGGTAGTGAATATGCCTGCGGCCACGCAGGGCGTATCCGAGTACAAAATAGTTAAATCCAGATTGTTCTTGGACTTCTTTTTGATACCCGCATAAATAGCGCCGGTTTTGAAACCTTTGGGTGTGGTAATGCTGCCGTCAGGCAAAATATCTATACTGCTTTTCATAGCACTAGAATATACCACTTCCCAAGCCGGAGGGCAATTTAAAAAGGCACCTGGACAAGGTGAAATTTACCCGCCTGTCAGCAGGGTTTCTAAGTCCCCCGGTTCACACCGCACAGGGTCTTACGCAGTCTTTCGGGGTTACTGCTTTTCAAAACAGCGTTTTCGGTGCTTATTACCCCGTCTTTTGCCAGGCGGGTCAGTTCATTATCCAGTGTTTGCATACCTTCATTTTTGCCCAGTTGCATTATGGTCAGCAGTTCAAACGTTTTACCTTCGCGGATAAGGTTGCGGGCGGCATTGGTGGCAATCAATATTTCAAAAGCGGCCACCCGGCCTTTATTATCCAGTCTGGGAATAAGGGTCTGGGAGATAATGGCTTCCAGTACCTGGGAAAGCTGGAGGCGTATCTGCTGCTGCTGGGAGGGCGGGAACATATCTATCAGCCGGTCAACCGTCTGGGGGGCATCGGTAGTGTGGAGGGTGCCTATTACCAGATGGCCTGTTTCGGCGGCGGCAATGGCAGTGGATATGGTTTCCAAATCTCTCATTTCGCCTATGACTATTACGTTGGGGTCATGGCGGAGGGCGTGTTTTAAGGCCGTTGCAAAGGAATGGGTATCTCCCCCAAGCTCACGCTGGGATATGATACACTCGTTGTCATGGAACAGGTACTCTATGGGGTCTTCAATAGTAATCACGTTGCACCGGCGGCAGTTGTTCAGGTGCTCTATCATGGCGGCCTGGGTGGTGGATTTGCCGCTGCCGGTAGGGCCGGTAACCAGCAGCAACCCGCGCGGGCGGATAATCAGGTTTTTAAGGATAACCGGCAGCTTAAGTTCATCTATGTTGCGGATAGCAAAGGGGACTACCCTGAAAGCCAGACTCAGGCTGCCCCTCTGGCGGAGTACATTGACCCGGAAGCGGGCCAGATTGGTAACCGAATAGACGAAATCCAGTTCATTTTCGGCGGCAAATATCTCCTGCTGGTGGGGGGTAGTAATAGCGGTGAAAATTTGTTCGGCATCTTCCGGAGTAATTGGCGGGTATTGCATCTGGCGTATTAGGTCCCCGTTTATGCGCAGTACCGGTGCGGTAGGGGCTTTGATATGTAAATCTGAGGCGTCGTTGTCTACTACCAGTTTCAGCAGTTCATATACCTCTATCAAGGTCGCACCTCCCAAGCTGCAGACAGATATTACTCAGGCTGATAATATTTAAAATTATTATATGTATAATAACCTATAATACACATATGTCAAGAGAAGTGATTTTAAAGCAGGTTTGGGCTGAAGGGTGAAAGCCAAAATACACAATATCCGCTTTGCCAAATCCGTTATGAGGGCGGGTTTGGGTCAGTTACCCTGTTTGGGGGCAGGGCGTTACTAAGTGCTTAATCATGGTTATGGGTCTTGACAGCTTTGCGGAGGTTCAGGAATTCCTCCCGGACCGGCGAATCCAGCCAAATTCGGGAAAGGCTGCTGCGTTGTCCGGTCAGCCACAGGTACAGGTCATCTTTGGTCATAGAGCGCTTGCACCAAAGGCATGTATAAACCCCGCTTTCCTGTTTTACCCATTCATGGGTGTGTCCCATAATAGTCTCCTTGCAGGACAGGGTGTCTAAATATATTTTATGTTATATCCTGCGGGATTGCTATTAGTGGGAGTACGTAATTTGGCCAAAACGGGCAGGGCAAAACAGGGGTCTCTTTTGACTTCAAAAGGGCAGGTTTGTCAGCTCAGTCCTGTTTGAAACAGCTCTGGCAGTAAATACGGATATTTTCGGCGGTATCGGCGGCTGCGCCGGTCAGGTAAATTACCTTCCAGCCGTCAATACGGGATTTGTCTTTGTTCTCATAAACAAGCTTGCGGTTACAGCGGATATAAGTGTGGGCGTGAGATTGGTCTTTGCATTCGCATTTGCCGCCGCACCTCTGCCAGGCCTGCTCAACTACACTACTATACATATTCACCTCGTAAACCACGGCACTATAATAATCAACCGAAGCAGATTATTTGTCAATATATATAGCCGGTTTATAAAGTTTAAGGTATTATGATATATCTGTTTTATATAAGGGGTTTAAGATGAAGGTTTTAGCCGTATCGGGTAGTCCCCGTCCGCAAGGTAACACCGCCTTTCTGCTGGATGAAGTTCTTTCCGAGCTGGAAAAGGCAGGTATTGAGACCGGGAGAATAGACATTGCTCAGGCAAATATCAAGCCTTGTCTGGGGCATGATAACTGCGCCGAATATAAAAAGTGTCTCCAGCACGATGATATGGATGCCATTTTTAAAGACATGGCAGAAGCCGACGGCCTTATTGTGGCTACTCCGGTCTATTATTACAACGTAACTGCCCAGCTGAAAGCCTTTATAGACCGCCATTATTTTCTGTATAAACATGATATATCATTGGAATTTAAAGCTGTAGGGGTGGTGATACTGGCCGAAGAGCAGGGGTTGGATGATACCCTGAATACCCTGGTGCAGTATCTGGACAGCAGCTTTAAAGTAAAAGCCCATGAACTGGTGGTTTTGACCGGTTATGCCGCCCGTGAAGGAGACGCCAAAGACAACGCCGAACTTATCAGCCTTGCTCGGGATATGGGGCAAACGCTGGCGGCTACACTCAAAGGTGCATCCTGACGGATTATCGGGCTATTTGTTGGTGTTTATTTTGAAGGGTATGTACAGCAGGCAGGTACCTACCAGTGAAGTGACAATAAACACTGCCGCTACTATATAAAGTAATACCGACCAACCGCCTGTGGTTACAAAAACAGCCAGTGCCAGGGCAATGATGCCAAGAATAATGCGTATAATACGGTCAGCTTTGCTCATGTTTTTAGGCATATTCGCACTCCTTGACGGTATTTGCAACTATTTTTACTCTTTGCAACACCAAGGGCAATACGTAGATATACGTATAAGCGGAATCTCCGGTTACCCTGTTTTCAGTTTAAGCATTCTTTAGCGCGGTAGCCTAAGGTGTTTTACAGGCGGGAAGACCTGGCATTCGGGTCTTTTTTCCATACCAGGTAAGAGTAGACAAACAGGCCTATTATCCCCAGTAACAAACAGGCCAGGCTGGCTATCATCAGCCATGCAAAACCGGTAATGCCTGCCAGTATCATCAGCAAACCCGCACCCACAAACACTCTGCCGCCCAGACGGTGGGTTTTATCCCATGACAGGTCACTGCTTAATGTCCAGGCGGTGCGTATGCCCACGAACCAGGTGGGGCGGAGCTTGCCGAACATATTTCCCAGCAGTGCCAGCAGCAGCCCTACCATTATCAGAATAAAGGTGCTGGTATTGGCGACTACTCCGTACGAATAGAGTATGGTTATGCCATAAATGCCCCCGAAGAAGACCACTATCAGGCGGATAATCAGGCTGTATACTTTTTCAAACTTCAGGTAGTTAGCCTTGCGGGGGTCAAGGTAGGGCAGGTATATAAGCAGCAGAAATATGCCAAGACATATCAGGGGCATCAGCAGCAAGCCCTCAAACTTGCCTCCGTAGCGGTCTACTCTTCCGTCAATCCCCCAGTGTACCGGCAGCAAGTCCGGGGCATTAGGCCAGGTAATCAGCCCGGTTACAAACATGGCCAGTATAATAAAAAGACTCAGGCGGTGTTCTTTCCAGTTTATATGCATTATTAGCCTTCCTGTTTTATATTGCGAAGGTTTGGTTTGTCCTTTTTGAATATTTCCATCATCAGGTTCAGTACCTCTTCCAGCACCGAGGTATTCAGGCTGTAAAATATATGGTTGCCCTTTTTCTCCTCCCGTATCAGCCCGGCTTCTTTGAGGAGTTTAAAATGGCCCGAAAGGGTGGATAAAGCCAGGTCAAACTGGCGGCTTATTTCACCGGCACTTAAAGGGGTATCTTTGAGAAGCTTCAGTATCTGCCGCCGGTTCGGGTCTGACAGGGCTTTGAAGACCAGATTGTCCAAAGGTTGCACTTCCCAAAAAGTATTTCGGTATATACCGAAATAGTATATAATCAGGCCTGGTTTTTGTCAAAGACAGCCAAACCTGCCAGGCATTTATTTTAAGTATCCGAAAGGGGTTTAGCGGCGGGGGAGAAAGGCATTTTTTGGCAGGTATAAATTCTGGAATATCCGCCGGGATTAAGTGTAAGTTTTGCGGATTAGAGCTATAATAAATCACCCGGTTTTGGCTTGTAAAAGGTGCGCAAGGAGGAAATCTAGATGTTTTCCAAAGAGTGGTTTGTATATGTAATTGGCCGCTGGTTGTTGCTTTCCGGCATTGCCGGTGCCCTTATCCAGTTTGTATTTGCAGATAAACTGGGCATTGCCACTATTCCTGCCTTCCTTTTAAACCAGTTTGTGCTGGCCTGTGTTTTCTGGTACGTAGATAAGTATATATTTCAGCGGCATTTTAACCGGGTCAAAGAGATATTCAAGTTTCCCCGGGTAAAGGGCAACTTCACCCTGGACCACCAGTATAAAAAAATATCTGAAGAGTATGCCGAATTTGCCCAGGCCTATTCCGCTAACCCCGAAGACCACCAGAAATGGCTGCACCAATTTCTGGATTTGAATCATGCGGTAGAAATGACCGAGCGGGTCCTGCGGGAAAAAGGGGTCAGTGTAGACCAGGAGTATTACAATATTGTCCAGCAGAACAAGGCTCGCGGGCTGTACGAAAAGGCCTGACCGCCGGAAAGGATACTCTGGTGAGAGCCACCAAAGAATTTCTCCAGTTGGTCTTGGATAAACTTTCCGCCCTGCCCGGAGTTGATAGCCGGGCTATGTTTGGCGGCTATGGCATTTATTCCCAGGGGCTTATGTTCGGGCTGCTGGCAGATGAAAATAGCCTGTACTTCAAGGCCGGAGAAACCAACCTGGCTGATTACCTTTCATACGGCAGCCGCCAGTTCAAACCTATGCTGTATTACGAAGTGCCGCCGGAGGTATTTGAAGATGAGGTTCTGTTTGTTAAATGGGCAGAACGTTCGGTTATACAGGCCAGGCAGGCAGCTGCCAAAAAGGCTTCCAAAAAATAGCTATTTCCCAAAACTGCTAAGCCAAGCTGTGAAGGTGGCTGAAGTTTAAAATCCTCCTCTTAAAAGGCTCACTCTCTTATGCCTGGGAACAGGTTTCCTTTTTAAATCAAGGTTTAGTTTGGCGTCTGAAAAAATATCCGGTGAAAAAAGTTAAAGCTATATTTGCCGGTTTTGACAGCGGTCTCAGGCTAAGTGGTATAGTAAATAGTGTGGGATACGTTTAAGGGCCTATAACAGGTTTAAACGTATCCGGGCTAACATAGTAATCAATATTTTTGGGGGTAAGACATGAAAGTGGTGGCGTTTAACGGCAGTCCGCGGGCGCAGGGCAATACCCGCCGGGGGCTGGAAATGGTTCTGGCTGAGCTGGAGAAAGAGGGTATTCAGACTGAGATTGTTCAGCTGGGCGGCAAGAGGGTATTCGGCTGTCTGGCCTGCGGCCAGTGCAAAATAAATAAAAATCTCCGTTGTGCCCGTAATGATGACGACATGAATGCTTTTATAGCTAAAATGTTTGAGGCAGACGGCATCATTATAGGTTCACCCACCTATTTCAGCAATGTAAATGCCGAGGTAAAAGCCTTGATTGACCGGGCAGGCATGGTAGCCAGGGCTAATGACCATGCCCTTAAGGGTAAGGTCGGTGCGCCGCTGGTGGCTGCCAGACGGGCGGGGGCTACCTTTGTTTATTCGGCTATCAACTTTTTCTTTGGTATTAACCAGATGATAGTTCCGGGCTCTATTTACTGGAATATGACTCTGGGCGGAGCGCCGGGTGATATTGAAAAAGACGAAGAGGGCAAAAATACCTTTATCCAGCTCGGTAAAAATATGGCGGATTTGCTTAAAAAACTGAATTAGGTTTCTGAATCTGGGGGTTACGGGGCTGTACTTGGATAGGTCAGCCCCGTTAATTTTTTAAGTAAAAAAGTATTGTGTTTTGTCCTGCGGCTTATTATGCTAAAAGTATAAAGGAGCAAAAGGAATAAAACATATGGAATACAATAAATTAAGCCCCGAAGAAGAAGCGGTGTTAATCCGCAAAGGAACTGAACCGGCCTTCAGCGGCGAATATGTGAATTTGTTTAAAGACGGCACATATGTTTGCCGCCGGTGCGGTGCGCCCCTTTATTCCGCCAAAGACAAATTCCACTCCGGCTGCGGCTGGCCAAGCTTTGATGATGAACTGCCGGGAGCTGTTAAACGCCAGCCTGACCCGGACGGGCGGCGGACTGAGATACTCTGTGCTGCCTGCGGCGGACATCTGGGTCATGTCTTTAATGGTGAGAGCTTTACCCCCAAAAATACCCGCCACTGTGTAAATTCACTTTCGATTAAGTTTATGCCTGAGAGCGGCGGCAAATGACTGAAACAGCCGTATTCGGCGGGGGCTGTTTCTGGTGTATGGAGGCAGTATTCAGCCGTCTTTCGGGGGTACTCAAGGTTGAACCCGGATACGCCGGGGGGACTTTGCCGAATCCCACTTATCAGCAAGTCTGCGCTGGAGATACCGGGCATGCCGAAGTTGTGAAGCTGGAATTTGACCCCGCTCTGGTTTCATATACTGATTTGCTGGATGTCTTTTTTCAAATGCATGACCCTACTACCCCAAATCGCCAGGGGCAAGATATAGGCACGCAGTACCGCTCGGTTATTTTTTATACTACGCCTGCCCAGAAAGTGCAGGCTGAGGAGACTATCAAGAAACTTGACGAAAGCGCCGGCTTTCCAGAGCGGATAGTGACCGGGGTATTGCCCCTTGAAAAGTTTTACCCGGCCGAAGATTATCACCGCCAGTATTATGCCTTACATTCCCGCCAGCCTTACTGCCGTTTTGTTATCCAGCCGAAGCTGGATAAGCTGAAAGAACACTTCGGCGGTATGCAGAAATAGGTTTATCCGGACTAATAAAAAGGCGGCTCTTTTAAAAGCCGCCTTTAGTTTATATTCAGTTTAGGTTAAAGGCTTTTTTAGCCTTCGGTTATAGTTATCTTGATAATCTTGGGGGGATTGGAGGGGGTGCTTACCTCGCCATAACTGTTAGCTACTACCGGTACTGACGCCAGCTTGGTAATCACATCCATTCCTTCAATCACCCGGCCGAACTGGGTGTAGTTGGGCTGGTAGTCCAGGTTTTTAGCTTGTGCGCCGGTACAGATAAAGAACTGGCTGCCGTTGGTATTGGGGCCGGCATTTGCCATGGCAACTATACCGGGGTCATACGAATGTTTTACCGGCAGTTCATCAGCAAAGCGGTAACCCGGGCCGCCTCTGCCGGTGCCGGTCTGGTCACCGGTCTGAATCATAAAAGCTTTCATTATGCGGTGGAAGATTACCCCGTTGTAGTAGTTTTCTTTAGCCAGAAATACAAAATTATTAACCGTCACGGGGGATTCGGAGGCAAAAAGCTCAATCTTGAAGCTGCCCAAAGTGGTTTCCACCGTGGCGAAATATTGCTTGGCAGGGTCTATCTGCATGGCCGGGGCAGCATCCCAGGACATGGGGGTTACTTCAGGGGCGGCATCTCCGCCGTTGCAGCCGCTGGCAAACAGGGTTACGGGGAAAAGTGTAGCCAAAATAAGGGCTTTAGTGGATTTCATTAGTTTACCTTTCTGATATAAATTAAAATATTCGGGCTGTATTGAGAAATTTGTACCTGTTCATGGTATCAGAAAAAGCTGTGTTTTTCCAACTGCTGTTTGGTATTTTATATTTGAAAACAGGCTGGCTGCATAGAAAAGGGCGGCATCACAGCCGCCCCTTTTAGTTTTAGGCCTGAGTATTAGTCAAACGGCTTTTCCAGGAAAACTGCAATATTGTCATCGTAAATCAATACCTGAAAGTCAAAGCCGCGTACTACGCCGGAAAGAGTTGTGCAGGTACTATCCGAATTTGTAGTTTCGGCATATTCAGCCATATTCTGCAGCCGGGCGCGGTAGTATTCCACTGCGGCCTGTCTGCCGCCGCTGAAATTATAGTGATTGGTGTACTGAAGTTCACCGTCTCCGTTGCTCCGGCAGGCTACGTCATGGTATCGCTGCTGGGTAAGGTTAAAAACGGGGAATACATCTGACGGGAAATCCCCCCAAAGAGGATGTTCGGTATAAAAGTTATCAGGCATATCAGCCGCCAGGTAAATCAGATTACGGCTGCCTTCTTCTACAACTCTGGCGGTAAAGTGATAATTATTTATATCAGTGTCCACGTCGTAAAAGCTGGAAGGGTTCAGGCTTCCGGCAAGCCCGGCATAATAAGCTACAATCTCGGCTTTGGGCTTTTCGCTGTAGTAAACAACATTGTACGTACATACATATCCCGGGTTCATATTAAAACCGGGGAAAAACACATCTAAATTGCAGGAGCTTATGGCCTTGCTCTCATAAAGCGGCCACATCTGCTCAGGGTATCCTTGCAGCAGGTATCCCTCATACTGGGCATAGGGGTCATATACAGGCGGCGGATTGGAGGAATTGTTGGAGTTATCATCTGGGGGGGGATTAGATGCGTTACTGTCAGGGTCATTTCCTCCGCCACAGGCAGAGAGTACCAAAAGCAGGCAAACAAGGCTCATAAAGGCAATACGTCTGAGGCTTTTTTTCACAAACTATCCCTCTTAAAAAATATTGGCAGTTTGGAATGTATGCGGGAGAGCACCTTTATGGCACTTGGGGTCAATTGGCCAAACCAACCTAAGTAAGTATAACAAAACCTTACCATAAATATAAAGCATCAGGCGGCATTTTGGGGTATACCTTAAGCCGGTTTCAGATTTTCTCCGGCTGGCAATACCTAGAGGATAATAGTGCGGTTGTTGTGCACGAAGATGTGGTGGTCTAAAAATACCTTCATTGCCTGTGAAAGCACCAGTTTTTCAATATCTCTGCCCTTTACCATAAGGTCTTCTACGCTATCCTCATGGCTTATGGGCATGGTGGACTGGCAGATTATAGGGCCTTTGTCCAGATTGTTATTTACAAAATGGGCGGTAGCACCCACCAGTTTTACCCCGCGTTCAATCGCCTGGTGGTAGGGGCGCGCCCCCTCAAAAGCCGGCAGGAACGAATGGTGGATATTTATTATCCTGTTTTCAAAGCGGGCTACAAATTCGGGTGAAAGCACCTGCATATATCTGGCCAGTATCATGAAGTCTATACTGTACTCATTGATCAGACAGGTCTGCTCATTTTCGGCTTCAAGCTTGTTATCCGGGGTGACTTTGACTACTTTGTAATCAATGCCGAATAAGTCGGCTACCGGTTTTAAATTAGGGTGGTTGCTGATAATCAGGGGAATATCACACTTAAGTTCTCCGGCTTTATACCTCAGCATTATATCCCACAGACAGTGGTCATATTTAGATACAAATACTGCCAGCCGGGGTTTGCGGTCAGAGTAGAATATCTGCCAGTTGTCTGCGTAGCAGTATTCCTGCCCCATTAGTGCAATCTCGGCTTCCATCTGTTCACGGCTAAGTGCAAAAGCAGAAATATCCCATTCCAGGCGCATAAAAAAAGTATTGGACGGGTGGTCTACAAATTCGTCCAGGGTAATAATATTGCCGTTATTGCGGCAGATAAAGCTGGAAATACTGGAAATAATGCCTTTTTTATCTGTGCAGTGAATTTTAAGTATAGCGCTGGGCATATTCTTCTCTTTAAAAAAGTTATTACATACTCTAGCAGTTATTTATCGTCAAGACAATCTTTTCAGCTACGCATTTTGGGGCGGCTAAAACTTGAAATGGACAAACACCCGCCCGAAGTTTTTATCGTCTTTTTCCAGCCGGTGGTAGAGTTTTTTAATATCGGGCTGGGCCAGAAACCTGAGAACATGTTTCTTGAG
The DNA here is from genome assembly GCF_000011905.1 of Dehalococcoides mccartyi 195. NCBI lineage: Bacteria > Bacillati > Chloroflexota > Dehalococcoidia > Dehalococcoidales > Dehalococcoidaceae > Dehalococcoides > Dehalococcoides mccartyi. The sequence continues at coordinate 1,132,718 of NC_002936.3, read as the reverse complement.
CTGACCTGAGCCCTTGCCGGGGATAATCTCCACCGGGCTGATTTTCTTTTCAACCGCCTGGTTGATTACCCTGTGCAGTTCAGCCTCAATCTGACCGCTTTTATTGTAAATATCGTGTAAATCCAGGACCAGTTTTGTCATTTTACCTTACCGTTTATATATTTAGCAGGCGGGAAGGGTGCGCCGGACGGGTGCATCATAAACTAAAATGATATAGCTTGCCAAATAGCCAGCCGGAGTTTGGCCTTTTGGTGGAGTATTCTTGCCGGCTATTTAGGTATCACTCTTATTTTTTATTCGCTAAGTTTTCGTTTACTCTGAAAGCCACAATTTTTCTGATGAGCGGAAATGGCAGCGGTTTATCCAGCGGAAACCTGACTGTGCCTTTGGATATCTCGTAAGCTGACAGCTCTTTTTCAAAAGCGGTGATGCCTGATGATGAGGGGAAAAAGCTTATGTGGTTTTTGAAAGCACCGAAATGCACCAGATTGCCTTTTAGCTTAAATGTAGGTATGCCGTAGCTGATAGTCTCAACGGCCTGAGGTGCCTCCTCACTGATAACCTGCCTTAACTCCCTGAGAATAACCTGAACATTCTCAGGGAACCCCTGGATATATTTATCTATACTTTTGTCAGGTGTATTTTGCATTTCTTATTCCTGTTTGGTTAAAAGTAGCCAGACATTTACCATCTTATTCTAAGGTTAAATCAGGGCAGGTTCAATCCCTGGTTTGGTTTTGGGGGTGTATATACAGAGAGTTTGTTAGTTCGCCCTGCATTTGCGGTTGTTTCTGAAGAGGTTTTTTAAATAGTCATTAGCTTTTTTAAATTTTTAAGGTAAGGGTTAGACTGCCGGATATCAAATCTACAGCAAACCCTTACCTTGAATTTCCGTGCCTTACCTGAAACAGGTCTAGCCAATCTTTAAAACAGATACCTGCTTTAAAGTAATCATTAAGATATAGCTGATGCCCTGTCGTTCCAGCCTTCAAAAGTCAAAGCCGCATGGCTTGAATCCGCCAGCATGGTAAAGCTGCTGCCTTGAAAACCGGAATACTCCCAAAGTGTAACCGGTGCGGAACTGCAAATCTGAGCGGAGGAGATTTGGTTATCCCAGCCCAGCGTTGCCAGATTAGATATTTGGGCATAAGGGTCAAGCAGCATAAGGTTGCCTGAGTACAGCCAGTCTGCAAATAGTTCGCTGCGGTCCAGCCGCAGCATCTGCATCGCTTTGTCAGTGGAAGTATTGAATATATCCCCGTATTCTGCTTCAAGGAATATTTCCATGGCTCTGGCATCAGTAAAAGCGTATAACCCGCCTTTTTTATCTGTAGTAAAGTGAAGCTGATGCCCGTTGAAAAGGGTGATTTCCTCTGCTTTATACCATACTCCGTCTACATTTACCGGGCATTGGGGTACAACCTGAATTAGTTTGGCTTCATCTTCTGCGGACATAGGGTATAGGGCCACTATTTCCGAAGGGCTGAGGATAGTGCCATAAGTGTTGTCAAAGACCTGGGGATTCGGATAATACTTGCTTGCTATTTCTGCCGCTGATACATTGGCTGCAACCGGCAGGGCGGATACCATGACACCGAGTAATACCGAGGCTAATACTCTAATCATAATTACTCCTCATAGCTGATTAGTACAAGCCTAGCATATAAAGATGAACAATAAATGACCAAAAGATGATTATTGGATGACCGCTGAGGCCAAAATAGTGCTATTATAGGAATTATGAATGATTAACAGGTAAAAGGCTTTGCGGCGTGCGGATTTTATTACTTGATGATGATAAGTGTCTCTGCCAAACCCTGGAGCGGGCTCTCGGTGAGGCCGGGCATGTGGTTGAATATGCCTGTGACGGGGCTTCGGGAGAATACTTTGCCGCAAATTCTGAATTTGACCTATTGATTCTGGATATCGGCTTGCCGGATAAAAATGGTATTGAGGTCTGCCGGAAGCTCAGGGCTGACGGCATAGTTACATCTGTGCTCATGCTTACCGCCAGAGATTCGCTTGATTCAAAGGTAAAGGGTTTGGATGCCGGTGCGGATGACTACCTTTGCAAGCCTTTTGCCTGTGATGAACTGTTTGCCCGGATACGGGCACTTCAGCGGAGGCCGCCTCTGAGGGTATTGCCGGTTGTTGAAACAGCCGGCATTTCTTTTGACAATGTATCCCACCGGGTTTGCGGCGGGAAAACCGAGATAAAGCTTACAGCGGCAGAATATAAAATACTGGAATATTTTATTACCAATCCCGGTGTTCTTATCACCCGGTCCATGCTGGAGGAGCATCTTTGGGGGGCGGAAAGCACATCTGTCTCCAATACTATTGATTCCCTGATAAAAAAGTTGCGCCAAAAGCTGGGCTGGGATGCAAAAAGCGGCCCTATTAAGACCTTGCGCGGGGCGGGATACAGGCTGGATAGATGAGCGTAAAGATAAAGCTGACCATTATTAATGCCCTGGTATTGCTCTCGGTACTTGGGTTTTTTGGTCTCATATCGTACTTCTTTTTGTCTTACCATTTATTCAGCAGCCTGAATGATTCTTTGGCGGCTGATGCTGAAAAAGCAGCCGGAGAAATTATCCGATCTGAGGGCAATAGCCTGTATTATGCGGGGGATGTGTTTGCGGAAGTGGTTTATATATATGATATTGAAACCGGTCTTATATCCGGGAGTGAAAGGTACAAATCTGTTATCCAGGATTCCATTGCCGACATAACCGCCATAAATGAGTATATGCCCGCCATGCGCTTGGAAATTCCGGATTCCCAGTTAAGGTTTTATGTAGCCTGGTATGATAATGATTATAAGCCCAACCAGCTCCTTATACTTGTGGGTGATGCCGGGTATATTTATAAAACTCTGGATCAGTATAAACAGATTCTCTTTATGGCCATTCCCTTTGTCCTTATTATCGCCGCTGCCTTAGGCTATTTTTTGGCTTACCGGTGTTTAAAACAGGTTCAGGTAATCACCCATACCACCAATAATATAAATCCGTCTGACCTGAAAGACCGTATTCCGGTGAAACAAAATGATGAATTAGGCCAGCTTTCGGCAACCTTAAATTCACTTTTTGACCGGGTTTACGGGTTTATTCAAAGCCAGCACCGCTTTACTTCTGATGCCTCCCATGATTTGAAAGCCCCGCTTACGGTAATTAGGGCGGAATCCGAGTTGGCGCTTCGCAAAGAGCGGAATACCGAGGAATACCGTCAGGCTTTTAAGAATATTGTAAAGCAAGTTGAGAAAATGGCGCTGATTATTGATGATTTGATGGCTCTGGCCAGTCTGGATGCCGGTCCGCGTCCGGCTCTAAGCTTGAAAATAGATTTGGGTGCTGCCCTGGAAAGCAGTGCTGATAAATGGCAGACCGCTTTTGAAACGAAAAAGATTAAGCTGATTCGGGATATCCAGCCCGGTTTAAACATATACGGAGAGCCCGAACAGTTCAGCCGTCTCTTTGATAATCTTTTTTCAAATGCTGCCAAGTATACCCCTGACGGAGGGCAGGTAATGATTTCCCTTAGAGACGAAAGCGGGTTTATGGTGCTTGCCATAAAAGATACCGGAATTGGGATAAGTAAGGAGCACCTCCCCCGTATATTTGACAGGTTTTACCGGGCTGATTGGAGTGCAGAAGGTACTGGCTTAGGTTTATCTATAGTAAAGAGTACCTCTGAGATATACAAAGGGCGGGTTGAGGTGGAAAGTGAACCGGGCAAAGGCACTGTCTTTAAGGTATTTTTGCCCAAGCAGTCGGTATAGAAAAGTCATTAGTGTCAGTTAAATTTTTAATACAGCTCTACTCCTAAGGGCATTCTTTCAGCAAAACCGGGTTTAATTTAGCCGAATAGATAACTGCTCAAATCCAAAGAAGAAGAAGCCTGCAAGGTTTTTTAATCAGGTAATTAACAAGCCTATTAAGAAAAATATATCAGGCTGTTTCAGTCTGAAAGCTGATGATAACGGCGAAAAAGACGGCTGACTTAGTTCGCAGGCTATTTATCCTCAATAATATACCCTAACCCTTTTACCGTTTTTATAAGAGAATTTTTATTATTGTTGTCCAGTTTCTTGCGGATACGGCTGATTAACACTTCTATGACATTGGAAAAAATGTCACTTTCAGATTCCCAGATATGCTCTTCAATCATATTCTTGGTAATTATGCAGTTCTTGTTCAGTACCAAATATTCAAGAATGCCGTATTCTTTAGCCGTAAGCTCTATTTCCCTGCCATCGTAAAAAGCTCTTCTGTCCACTGTGTTTAAAGTAAGTTTCCTGAGCTTGATAGAGGGAGAATGCTGGTTATTGGCCCGTCTTAGCAAGGCTCTCAGGCGGGCAAGCAGTTCGGGGAAGCTGAAAGGTTTCACCAGGTAATCATCCGCTCCGCAGTTAAGCCCATTTACTTTGTCAGCTTCCTGATACCTGGCGGTCAGCATTATGATGGGGGTTTGATTGCCATTGGAGCGGATTTTATGGCATACAGCGAAACCATCAAGTTCAGGCAGCATTATATCCAGGATGATGACATCAAAGGTATAGGCCAAAGCCATTTCAGCTCCAAGTTTGCCATTGGACTCCCAATTGACTGCATATCCATTTTCTTCAAGACCGGAAGTAATGACTTTTGCCAGATTGGCATCATCTTCGATTAACAGCAGTTTCATCAGCATATATTATAGCATTCAGTCCGGGTGCAGATTAACGAAAATGTCTGCATTTGTAGAAAGTTTATCCGGGTTATTCATTTTCAGTTCAGATTAAGTTTGTAAACTAAGTCAGTTGCTGTAAAAGGGGATAAGCCTGATAATTAATCTTAAGATACTGCCTTACATTCTGAAAAATAACAGGAGGAATTAAAAAATGCCGGTATTCGGTTGGCATGAAATATGGTCTATTTTGCTGAGCCCGCCAATTTTCTTGTGGCTGGTTATGAGTGTTTTGTTCACTATACTTGTTGTGCGGGATGCCAAAAAACGTGGCTATCAGATGTCCTCATACCTATTCTGGGGTATCTTTACCTTTTTGCTCCCCCCTCTGGGTTCAATAGCGTATCTTATCCTGCGTAAATGAATCATGCAGCGCTGCTGACAGTTTTTTGCCATGGATAATCCAGACAATACAGAAGTGGTGCTATTTGTTTACGCAATATTATATTGCCGGGCGGGATTAAAATGAAAAACAGAATAATCTTATTGGGAATACTTAGTATACTCACTTTTTCCGCATTAAGTTTTACCGGGTGCGATAGTGACGAAGTGTTATGGGGGACAACCCCAGTGCCTTCGGAAATAACTTACCAGGGGCATTTATATCTTAATACAGGCAAAATAGTAGCTAAGCAGCAGGTATTAACTAATATACATCCTTTAGGAACTTATGATGCGGCAACTAGTACTGCCGCTGAATATACAACTGGCAGCTTATTATCTCCGGACGATTGTGGCAGGCTTAATCCCGTAATTTACTCTATAGATGGAGTAAAACCCGAAGAGGCAATTGCGTTTAAAGTTCTCTTGGTTACGCATTCAGGAACTGCCTGGTATTACTATTTCAAATATGAAAGAGTATCGTAATTAACGAAGGCGTATCTTAACATAAAGTAAGATATATATAGTATAATCAACGTTCTTATCCAGGCTAAAGAAAATCTGGCAAAAGCCTGGGAGATGCAGGAAAGTATTAAAGAACTTTGTGCCAAAGTCGTACCCTGTTTAGATAATTGCTCAAACGCTGAAAAGAAAGATGCTTACACCTATCTGGATTTGAAAATTTCAGCTACTCCTGAAGGTGTAAGCATCAAAGGTTACCTTGATTTGAACGTACTCACCACTGCACGAACATGGGCATAATAACGTGGATGTAGTTGTCCGCCCCCACCGGTTTTATCACACCGGGGCTTGACGGGCTGGTTACTTCCAGTGATACTTGCTGGGCTTTAAGTACTCCCAGGACGTCCAGAAGATATTTGCCGTTGAAGGCTATTTTAGCTTCCTCACCCTGAACTACGGCATCAAGTTCACCGGTATTGTCACCCACTTCTTCAGAGCGGGCGGAGATGGTGAGCTTACCGGGGGTATTATTGCCTCCGGGGTTCATCATCAGCCGGACTATGCCGCCGCCGTCACGGGCAAAGATTGTAGCCGTTCTGGTGGCCATAAGGAACTGGTTGGCATCTACTACCACTTTGGTAGTAAAGCTTTGGGGGATTATCTGGTTGTACTGGGGGAAATTTCCCTGTACCAGCTGAGATACCAACTCAATATTTTTAAGCCTGAAAAGTATCTGGCTCTTGGCAGTATCTACATTTATCATCAGGGCTTCTTCCTCGTCCATGCTGGCCAGGCGGGAAAGCTCACCCAGTGTACGGGCTGGAATGATTACTTTAGTAGCGGTTTTTACCGCTTCCAGCAGAGGCAGTTTATAGACAGCCAAACGGAAACCGTCAGCTGCAGCCAGAGTTAGGGTGCTGCCTTCAAATTCGGCGTTGACACCAGTGAGCACCGGGCGGGATTCGTCAGTTGCCGAAGCAAATACCACTTCGCTTACGGCCTGGCGGAAGGCCTCAACGTTAATCTTGGTGGAGATGCCGTTTTCCACTTTGGGTACAGGCGGGAAGTCTTTTGCGTCAACGCCTGTTATGCGTGCCTCAAAGCGGGCGCATTTGATATTGAGTGCCTTTGACTTGGCATTAAGGTTTAATTCTATTTTATCATTGGGCAGAGAGCTGACAAATTCGGTCAGGAGTTTGGCAGGTACGGTGGTGCTCCCTTCTTCCTCTATCTTGGCTCCTATCCAGCAGCTGATAGCCATTTCGAGATTGGTGGCGGCTAGTTTTAAACGTCCGTCATCAGTTGAGATAAGGACATTGTTGGTAATGGGCAGGGTAGTCCGGCCGGCAGCCGCTTTGCCCACAATGTTTAGACCCTTGTTCAGATTTTCCTGTAAGCATGTAAGTTTCATATTTACCCCCCGGGGTTATTTACTGGTCTTTCAGTATATCCCAAGAATAGCACTTAAACAAGATATTTTTGTGCTCAAAATGAGGCAGTAAATAGTTTATCAAGGAATAAAAACGGGATTAAAAAAAGAGCAGAGTGTGTAAATTTATTTGGTGTAGCTTAACTAGCTAGTGGCTATTTGGATCAGAAACCGGCTGGCTTTTTGGGCGGCTATAGACCGGTGGGAAATGCTGTTTTTTATTTCAGACGGGAGTTCGGCCATAGTTTTACCGTATTCCGGCAGGTAAAAAACGGGGTCATAGCCAAATCCATTAGTGCCGCGGGGTTCAGTGCTTATAAATCCTTCGCAAGTACCCTCAAAGGTGGCGATGATATGGCCCGGCTGGGCAATGGCGATTACACAACAGAAACGGGCGGTGCGTTTTTCAGCGGGGATAGTGTGCATTTTAGACAGAAGATATGCATTCCGGTCTGTATCCGTAGCGTTTTCCCCGGCATAGCGGGCGGAATAGACCCCGGGTTCACCCCCCAGAGCGTCTACTGCCAGACCGGAGTCATCTGCCAAAGTAAGAATCCCGCTTGCTTCCGCCAGAGCGGCGGCTTTCAAGCGGGCATTCTCTTCAAATGTAGTGCCGGTTTCGGCAACTGTTATATCTATACCCATATCTGCCGGTGTGACAAGCTCAAAACCCGAACCGCTAAGGAGAGAAGCATATTCTCTCAGCTTGCCCCGGTTGTTGCTTGCCAGCAGGAGCTTGGGCATAAACTAGTCTTCCAGGGGTTTAAAGCGTCCGGCCAGTTTCTTGGATACCTGAGGCATGGTGGTGTATTCCATTTCCTCCAGCGGCAGGCGATGGGGCTCAAACGGGCCGTGGGAGCGCATCATATCTGCCATATCCAGTGATTTCTGGCGGGCATTGTCAAAAGACTTATCTTTAAACATATCACGCGGGCCGATAAGCATACCGTTTGACAGCTGGAAACCCAGAGCGGTTACCCGGGGCGGGCCGTCAAAGCGGGTGGGGGTGCTGTCTTCTATTGAGACAGGCATAATAGGGCCGTTGTGCGAGCCGCGCATCCAGCCTTCTACCAGATAAGGCTGGGCGAAGGGTTCAAGTATTTCACCCACAGCCGGGAAAGACCCCTGAGCGCGGACAATACAAACCGGGTCGTCTTTACCTACATAACGGTCAGCTAAAAAGGCCAGTTTCTGGGTGGAAGAAACAGCCGCAATCTCGCCCTTGCGGGTGGAAACACTCTTGATAGCGAAGCGGGAATGAGCGCCGATAAATACCAGCATGTCATAAATTTCTTCGGGGGTGTTAAAGCTAATGCCCTTGCTTTCCTTGACGTCATGAACCTCAAAGGAGAAGCCGTCATGCATATTTTCAGCTATGACCAAACCTATGGTGTTAAAGGGGTCTGCAAACATTTTGTAAAGAGGCAGATTCCAGGCACCGGAAGAGGTCTTGTCGGCCATGAAGATTATGATAGGTTCGGAAGGCCGTTCCTCAAGCTCCATTTCGGCTACGCCGGGCCCCATGCCCTTTACGTTTCCGGAGAAGGCATCACACAGCAAGTCCTGCCCTGCGCCGTAAAGCTTCAGCTCTTTGGCAACTTCGGTGCAGCTTACAAAGGTATCCCAGGCCATTTCGTGAATAACTTTGTTGTTTATACCTTTCTGGTGGGTCATAACCAGCTGGAGGTCGTCACCGCACTTAGTTATATGGTAATCAATCAGCATGCCATTCTTTTTGGCCTCCGCCAGGTGCTTTTCAGCCCTGACCAGACACTGCGGGTGTGAGTCCGAATGGCCTACAAAACCGCCGATATCTGCTTTAATAACACTAAGGGTTACTTTCATTATTTTCTCCTTGGTGAAGATTAGTAATCTATACCTTTACGGGCTTTGATGCCCCTAGTATACGGGTGTTTGACTGCCTTTATTTCCGAAACCAGGTCAGCCAGTTCTATAAGTTCAGCCGGGGCGCCCCGCCCGGTCATAATCAGCTCTACGCAGGGCGGTTTGGCGTTTATCATCCGGATAACCTGTTCGGTGGTGACCAGCCCGGCCGTCAGGGCTATCATGATTTCGTCCATGACTACCAGGTCATACTGCCCGCCGGTTACCGCTTCGGAGGCGGTCTCAAAAGCCCGTTCCGCCTGTGTGCGGGTTTCTTCGGATATATTTTTGAGTATCCAGCCGGCCTGGCCGAAGCTTTGCAAAGTTACATTCGGCAGGGAAGACAATATTTTAAATTCGCCGTGGTCAAAACGTTTTCCTTTGGCAAAAAAAATGAGGCAAACCCTCAGCCCGTGACCGGCAGCCCTGATAGCAGTGCCGACTGCAGCCGAGGTCTTACCCTTGCCTTCACCGGTGAATATGGATATAAGGCCTTTTTCAAGGTAAGGGGTATGGTTTGTTACCAAAAAAATCCTCCCAACATACGGCCTAGCGCCGAAGATAAAGTTTAACAGTGGCATACGGGACTGTCAAGCCAAACTCCGGGTATTTCTGCTTGGCTCAGGCTTTGCAGGCGGGTAAAAACTTTTGATTGCACCCTTCGGGGCTACAGGCTAGAATAGTGTACATATGAAAATAGTGCGTTTTAATCTTACCGGCAGACGGGCCGGGTATGCCGTGCTGGAAGGTTCCCAGCTAAAGGAACTAAAGGGCAATCCTTTCGCCAAAGTTGTTTTTTCAGGCCGGGTTTTTGACCTTTCGGCAGTGAAGCTTCTTCCCCCCTCAGCCCCGTCTAAAATAGTGGCCATTGGTTTAAACTACAAAGCCCATGCCGGAGAGATGGCTGAAAATCTGCCCCGGACACCCCTTATCTTTTTTAAAAATGCCGGCGGTATTATCGGCACGGAAGATAACATAATAAAACCGTCTCAATCCGGGCAGGTGGATTATGAAGGGGAACTGGCCGTTATTATAAAAAAGAAAGCCCGCAATATAAGCCCCGAAGCTGCCTTTGATTATATACTGGGATACAGCTGTTTTAATGATGTAACCGCCAGAGATTTGCAGAAGGCGGACGGGCAGTGGTCACGGGCTAAAGGCTTTGATACCTTCGCGGTCTGCGGCCCGTGGATAGAAACTGAGCTTGACCCCCAGGGTCAGTTGCTGGAGACCTACCTGAACGGCAAGCTTAAACAGCGCGCTTTTACGGCAGATATGATATTTGATATTCCCCTGATAGTCAGCTTTGTATCAGAGGTAATGACCCTGATGCCGGGTGATATTATTGCCACCGGCACGCCTTCGGGCATCGGGCCGATGAAACCCGGAGACAGGGTGGAAGTACGCATTTCAGGTATAGGCAGTTTGATAAACCACCTGGCTTTGAAATAAAGCTTTTGGGGCAGGGTATCTCTTCAAAAGAAATCTTCCCGGCTTAGGTTTTCCGGAAATACTGTTTGGCATCTGGCCGGTTGAGGTATATCAGGCCGAATATGCCGGCGGCTGTACCCAAAGGGAATAAAATCAGCGAAACCGCAGCCTGGTATAAACTGGCCAGCCGCCCGTATTTACGGCCGCTCAGCAGACCTATTCCCCCCGCTATTGAGGCCGCAAAGTAAGTGCAGATGAAAAAGAGGAAGATGCTTAAGCCCCAGATAGCTCCCGTGCGGGCGTAATCATATAACCAGGCTACTGCAGGTAAAAAGAATAATAACATTATCAGTATGCCTGCCAGACTGAAGAGAGCGGCAAAAAACTGCCAGATTACCAGTATAATTATGCCGTCAGGTTTTCCCATATACTCAAAAACCACCGAGATATTTACTAACCCTGCGGTTTATATTAGATGCCTTAAAACCCTTAGTCAATATATTTTTGTGCTGCCTGAACGTCAACTTGAAAGCAAAACCGATTGTGCTATAATCATGCACGGTTTGGGCTGTTTAGGGCAGTCCGCACCGGTTTTTTAGGAAAAGCCCGCCTGTTTCCGGCGGTATTCTGGCTGCGGAAATAAAAATAGCGGACATTCCGGGGGCATTGAATGCTTAGTAAAGGCGATATGGTTTCGGTTACTTACCGGGTAGGGTGGGACCAGTCCGGTCAGGCTATACTGGAGACACTTGAAGATTGTACGGTGGAAAAGTATAAAGACGGTATTTTGGTTGTAAGCTATGCTGTCAAGAAAGATGATGGTATAGAGATTATCAGCCGGACATTTGACGTTAATTCTCCGGAATTTGTCGGTACGGTAAACCTTTAAAGCCCCTGTTCTTCGGCCTTCTTTTTCAGTTCGTAAAGTTTGTTAAGAGCTGCAAGCGGCGTCAGAGATTCTATTTCCAGCCCTTTTATTTCCTCTGCCAGCGCCGAAGTCTGCTCTGTCAGGGGCAGCAGAAGCTGCGGCTGGCAGTTGCGTATTTTCGGCTCTTTTTTAGCAGGATTTTCAAGTTCTGTAAGCACTTCGTAAGCCCGCTTTATAACCCACCCCGGCAGCCCGGCCAGTTTAGCCACGTGAATACCGTAACTTTTATCTACTCCGCCGGGGACTATCCTGTGCAGGAAAACCACTTCCCCCCGGTCTTCACTGACCGCAATATTGTAGTTTTTTACTCTGGGCAGATAGTTTGCCAGCTCCACCAGTTCGTGATAGTGGGTGGCAAAGAGCGTTTTGGCATGCAGTGAAGGCTGCGAATGAATATACTCCACAACCGCCTGGGCAATGGCCAGCCCGTCATAGGTACTGGTGCCGCGGCCTATTTCGTCCAGTATCAGCAGGGAGCGGCTGGTGGCAGTATTCAGTATAGATGCTGTTTCCACCATTTCCACCATGAAGGTAGACTGCCCGGCACTTAAATCCTCCCTTGCCCCGATGCGGCTGAAAATACGGTCTGTCAGGCAGAGTTCGGCGGTTTCTGCCGGAACATAAGAACCTATCTGGGCCATCAGCACAATAAGGGCGGTCTGCTTAAGATAAGTGGATTTACCGGCCATATTGGGGCCGGTCAGGATAATTATCTGGCAGTCTTCGGCGGACAGGGAAATGTCATTAGCTGCAAAACTGCCGTATCCCAGCCCCTGTTCCACCATGGGGTGGCGGCCTCTATGGATAACCAGGCTGTTTTCAGAGTGAAAGAGCGGGCGGACATAGCCGTTTCGTACCGCTACTTCGGCAAAGGCTGAAAGTACGTCTAAAGATGCCAAAGCGGCGGCGTTTGAGAGCAAAGCGGAGTAAAAGCCCCCCAGCTGGTTTAAAACCTGCTCGTAAAGCCCGGTTTCCATTTCCAGCAGGCGTTCTTTAGCATTTAAGATAAGGTTTTCGTATTCTTTCAGTTCGGGGGTTATAAACCTTTCAGCATTTACCAGCGTTTGCTTGCGGATATAGTTTTGGGGTATGTCAGCCAGATTGGCATTGGACACCTCTATGTAATACCCGAAAACCCGGTTATACCCCAGCTTCAGTGATTTTATGCCGGTCTGTTCCCGTTCACGGGCTTCCATCTGGGAAAGGAATGTTCTGGCGTCCCCGGCCAGAGAGCAGAGTTTATCCATTTCGGGGTTGAAACCTGACCGTATTACTTTGCCTTCACCCAGGGTGGAGGGCGGGTCATCGTTAATAGCTTCGTTTACAATGTCCAGCATTTCGGGCAGGGGTTTAAGCCCGTTTAGAAAATATGCCAAACGGGGCGGCGGCATAAGCCCGAACTGGCGGTGAATGGCGGAAACAGTTTCCAAGCTGTTTTTAAGTGAAATCAGCTCCTTGGGGAGTATGGTTTTCTGGCGGATACGGTTGGCTATCCGCTCCATATCGGCAATCTGTCCCAGTGCTTTGGCAAGGCTGGCGCGTGCCAGACTCTCTTCAAAAAAATAATCCACCGCCGAAAGCCGCTTTTCAATATCTTCCTGCCTAAGCAGCGGCTGTCCTAAAAACTTGCGGAGAAGCCTGCCGCCCATAGCTGTTTTGGTCTGGTCAAGCACCCCCAGTAAAGACCCTTTGAGGGAGTTCCCGCCGCTTGAGCGGAAGATTTCCAGATTGGAAAGCGTATGGCTGTCTATCTGCATATAGTCAGATATAGTATAAGCGGCCAGCCTTTCCAGCTGCTTCAGGGATGATTTCTGGGTTTCCTCCAGATAGTTAAGCAGAGCACCCGCCGCCGAAACGGCCAGCGGCAGGTTTTCACAGCCGTAAGCGGAAAGGTTCTGGCACTCAAAGTGCTTAAGTAAACGTTCACGGGCCACGTCTGCTTCAAAATAGTATCCATCCAGCTTGCTTATAGTGGCTTTCAGATGCAGTGGCAGGTTTAAGCTCTGGCTTTTAGGCAGTATTATTTCCGCCGGGTTCAGGCGGTTTATTTCGGCTTCCAGCCCGTTTATATCCAGCTGGGTACAGCCGAACTCCGAGGTGGATATATCCGCAAAGGCCAGCCCGCAGCTGTCTTCGGTCAGGTACAGGCTGAGCAGAAAATTGTTCTGTTTGCTATCCAGCAGGTTCGGCTCAACTACCGTACCGGGGGTCACCAGACGGGTCACCTGCCTTTTCACTAAGCCCTTGGTTTCGCCCGGTTTGGTTACCTGTTCGCAAATGGCTACCTTGTAGCCGCGGTTTATAAGGCGTGAGAGGTAGTTATCCAGGGCGTGGTAAGGTATGCCGGCCAGCGGCACTTTCAGCCCTTTGCCCATTTCGCGGCTGGTAAGGACTATTTCCAGTTCGCGGGCGGCTATACGGGCGTCTTCTTCAAAGGTTTCGTAAAAGTCTCCCAAGCGGAAAAAGACTATCGCTTCGGGGTAGTTCTTTTTTATATCCAGGTATTGTTTACGCAGGGGAGTTATATTTTCCATGAGCTTACATTTTAACTGCTTGGCGGCCTAAAGGGAAGTAAGGGATGAAAATGTTCACTCTGCGGCGGGTGTATTTTTGTTATATGTCCGGCAGTGATGTTACAATTGGCTTTCAGCTCTGGCTGTTAATCATTTATAAAACGCGGGGGGATTTAATTTGCCGGACTTTCAACTGGCTGTTATAGATGTGGACGGAACCCTGATAAACAAACAGGGCAGGATATCCGAGGCGGATAAAAAGGCTATTTCCCAGGCCAGGGAAAAGGGGATTACGGTTGCCCTGTCAACCGGCAGGGTCGTGCCTGCCTGCACTTATCTGCTGAAAGAACTGGGGCTAGACGGGTTTCATATTTTCTGTGACGGGGCGCTGGTGTACAACCCTGATACCGCCCAGACCTGCTATTCCCAGCCCCTTAGCCGTGAGCCCCTCCTTTCGGCTATTGATTTTGTGCGGGAACAAAGTATTTATCTGGAACTTTACACTATATTGGAATACTACGTGGAGTATGAAAACTGGTCTGCCAAAATGCACCGCGAATTTTTCCATATCTCCCCCACGGTTACTGATTTTAAGAAGATAGCCTTGCGGCAGGACGTGCAGAAGATAGAGCTGATGGTGCATAACACTGCGGAACGCAGCGGGGCGGAACTTTTCATGTCCCGTTTTGAAGATGATTTTCATTTCTCCATAGCCCGTGCTCCGGCTTATCCTGAAGTGGAGTTTGTAAATGTGCTTAGCCCGGGTGTTTCAAAGGGGCAGGCGCTTGAGAAAATGGCCGCCCAGATGGGTATTTCACTCAGGAATGTGATTGCTTTCGGGGACGGGAGCAATGATTTGCCGCTCTTCAGGGCGGCCGGTTTCGGGGTGGCAATGGGGAATGCCAGAGCCGAACTGAAGGAAATAGCAGATTACGTTACTCTAGATGTAGAAGAAAGCGGCCTTGCAGCCGCTTTCAGTAAGTTTCTTATTTAGATACAGGATATTTAGAAGGGCAGTATCAGGTTTCCGCCTTTTTCTGCCAGATAGCCCTCGGTTATTTCTTTGGCCATCAGCTTGTCAGTGGCTTCGCCGGTGGTATCTTTAATGCCGTGAAGTTCAGCCGGCAGAAAATCCAGATGCTTAAAAAACTCCGGGTTGCCGTGAGCCAGCAGTGCCCCTGTTTCCTGGGCTTTGCAGTTTTCCAGTATTTTGCGTACCAGCACCAGGGCAATGCCCCGCCTGACGTATTCCGGCATAACTACCAGCGGCATCAGGTACAAAACCGGCAGAGACGCTTCTTCAGACTCTATCTCAGCTTTTATAGCTACTGCCTTGCCCACTATCTTGCCGTCCCATACGGCTACTTCGTTAAATGCGGTCAGGTCTTCTTCTTCCAGTTTTTTAAACAGCACTCCCAGTATGGGGCTATTGGTAGCTTCAGTCAAGGCGGCTACCATTTCGGCATCTTCGGGGGTTTGAGTACGTATTTCCAGCATATAAACCTCTTACCGTTAGATTGAAACCTATTATACCACTATCAGGTAGTTGATTGCCTGCTTGTGGCAACCTTTGTTTAGAGTAGTTCCTTAATAGACAGGGCAAGTGCCTGATTTATACCCTTTACCTGTAAAAGCTCATCAAGGCTGGCCTGACGGATACCTGAAACCGAACCGAATGTTTTGATAAGCAGGCGGCGGCGGCTTGGGCCGATTCCGGGAATCCCGTCCAGTGCCGAAGTCAGCCCTGATTTATGGCGGATATTCAGGTGATACCCCAGCGCAAAGCGGTGGGCTTCGTCTCGCACCCGCTGAAGCAGCTGAAGGGCGGGGGAGTTGGCCATAAGCCTGATGGGTTCGGATTTTCCGGGCAGATAGATTTCTTCAAATTCTTTTGCCAGACCTATTACAGCCTGCCCCTCAAGCCCCAGGGTGTCTAATGTTTCTTTGACCGAGCTTAATTGACCTTTGCCGCCGTCTATCAGCATGAGTGAAGGCCGCCGGGCAAAACTTTCGCCGGCATTGTCTTTGTTTAGCCTGCCGAAGCGGCGGCTGATGACTTCTTTGAGCATGGAAAAATCATCCGCGCCCTTTACGGTCTTAATGCGGAAACGGCGGTAATGAGCTTTCTGGGGTTTGCCGTTTTCAAAAACCACCATGCTGCCTACGGCATTGGTGCCCTGTATATTGGATATATCGTAGCCTTCTATCCGCTGCGGCGGCAGGGGCAGTCCCAGCGCGGTTTGCAGTTCCTCCAGCGCATCTGTCAGGGTAGCGGCGGAAGACAGGTTTTTTATCCGTGCCTGTTTCAGCTGTTCCCTGGCATTTTCGGCTACTATATTTATAAGGTCTTTGGGCTGTCCGCGAAGCCCCGCCGTTATCTGCACTTTGCCACCCCGCCTTTCAGACAGCCACTTTTCCAGTATTTCGCGGTCTGAAAGCGGGTACTGGGTAACTATTTTTGGCGGTATCTGGGTGGAGGAGTGGTAAAACTGTTTTACAAATTCAGAAAGGATATCCCCCGGTTTTTCTTCGCGGGTACCCTGAAGGCTGAAGCTTTCCCGCCCGATAAGTTTGCCCCGCCGGATAAAGAAAACCTGCACCATGGACAGGTCTCCTTCCTGGGCAAAGGCAATGGCGTCCTGTTCGCCGCTTACCCTGGCGGCCAGCTGCTGTCCTTCAATCACCTCTTTTATAGATGATATCTGGTCACGGCGCAGGGCGGCGGTTTCATAATCCAGCCGGGCTGAGGCTTCGTTCATAAGTTTGGCAAGCAGCTTCAGCACCTTATCCTGTTTGCCCTCCAGAAAGAGTATGGCCTGTGAGATAAGGTGGTCATAATCCTGCTTGCTTATTTTGCCGGTGCAGGGCGAAAGGCACTGGTGGATATCGTATTCCAGACAGGGGCGGCTGCGTTTTTCCGGTTCGGTGCGGTTGCAGGAGCGGAAACGGAAAAGCTCTTTTAGCACCTGCAGGGTATGGCGGACGGAACGGGTGCTGGCAAACGGGCCGAAATACCTGCCGCCGTCATCTGCCATACTACGGGTTATATATATACGCGGCCATTTTTCATTTAAAGTTATTTTCAGGTACGGAAAACCCTTATCGTCCTTCAGGCGGACATTGAAATAGGGGCGGTGCCTCTTTATCAGGTTCAGTTCCAGTATCAAAGCTTCCTGTTCAGACCCGGTTATCAGGTATTCTAGTTCGTTTATCTGGCTGACCAGCTGACGGGTTTTGGGTTCAAGGCGGGATGGGGGTACAAAGTACGATTTGACCCTGTCTTTTAAAACAGCTGCTTTGCCTACATAAATGATTTCTCCCTGGGCGTTTTTCATCAGGTAAACGCCGGGGTTTTCGGGTAAACTGGCTATCTGGTTTTGCAGGGTTTCGCTTGGCATAGATAAATTGTAGCAACCGCAGCTCAGGTAAGCAAAGGGGCAGTAAAAAACGATATATTTTTTTCGGAGGGGAAATAAAGCTAAATAATTTTCGGGCGTATTTGACGGCGGCAAAAGTTATGTTACAATACATAAATAAAATTCTAAACGTTTAGCGAGGACTCTGATGCGTGATGATATACAAAGTTTTCTGAACTACCTTATGGTTGAAAAGGGGTTTTCAGAAAATACCACTGAAGCTTACGAGAATGATCTTCGCCAGATGATGACTTTTGCAGATAAAGAAGCCGCCAAGTCCGGCAAGATACCCGGCTGGGAAAACTTTACCCGCCAGACCATGCTGGCCTATATGCTGGACCTTAAGGAACGGAATTACGCCATAACTACCGTAGTCCGCAAGATGGCGGCCGCCAAAAGCTTTTTTAACTTCATGGTTGCCGAGGGCAAGCTAAAAGAAAACCCCACCGAAAATATCAGCACACCCAAAGTGGGCAAGCCGCTGCCTGATGCTATCAGCATAAGCCAGGTCAGGGCTTTACTAAACCAGCCTGTTAAGTCTGGCAGTTCGGAAGCCAAGCGGGATAAGGCCATGCTGGAGCTTTTGTATGCTTCGGGTATGCGGGTTACCGAACTGGTAAACCTGAACGTGCTGGATGTAGACCTGAAAGAAGGTTTTGTGCGCTGTTTCGGCAAGGGGCGCAAAGAGCGGATGATACCCATCTATCCTCAGGCTGCCCAGAGCATACAGGAATATTTAACCGAAATCCGCCCCAATCTGGTGCGGGCTGAAACCGAAAAAGCTCTGTTTTTAAACAGGCGGGGAGACCGCTTAACCCGTCAGGGTTTGTGGCAGATTTTAAAGGGTTATGCCCGTGAAGCCGGTCTGGATGACGTGGTCACCCCCCACACCCTGCGCCACAGTTTTGCCACCCATATGCTTTCCGGCGGGGCAGATTTGCGTTCGGTGCAGGAGCTGCTGGGTCATGCCAATATTTCTACTACCCAGATATATACCCACCTTACTTCCGAGCATATAAAGCGGAGTTATGAAAAAGCCCATCCCCGGGCTAAATAGGCGTTCTAATATACAGGGAGGAACTTTCTAAAAATGTCTAAAAAACGCGGCGTAGGCAAGCTGGCCTATCAAGATAAAAAGAATAAAACCACCCGGCAGCAGCCGGCTTCGGAAACGCCTAAGGCTGAAGCAGCGGGTATAAATAAAACCGAAAGTGCGGCTGCCGCACCAGTGACCCAAACTGCCAGGCGGGCAGTGCCTGTGCTGACTCCTCCTGAAATCGGCTCTGAGCTTAGGCTGGTAGGTGTACTGGCGGTGGTTATTGCAGCTGCCCTTGTAGTGCTTGCGCTGGTAATGTAGCAGCTTTGGCCTGAAAATGGCAGATACCTCATATCCGGACTTTCTGGTTCGGCTACCTGCCTGAAAGGGCAGATACGGGTTTATTTAATCTCAAAAGCATGGTATAGGGTATTATGGACTATAAAAAGTGGCTTATTCTGGCGGCATCTATATTTACTGCCGGCATAATTACCGGGTTTTTTGCCCCGGCAGACCTGATTGAAGGCCAGCTGTCCGGGCTTGAGGAAACGGCTAATGCTTTAGAGGGGTTTTCCAGTCTGGGTGTTTTTCTGGCGATACTTCTTAAGAATGCACTTGTCTTCATGATGGCCTTCGCCTTTGCCCCTGTCCTGCTTATATATCCTGTGGTCACTCTGTTTTTAAACGGCTGGATACTTTCGGCGGTGGGAGTTCTCTTTGCCAGAGAAGAGTCCCTGCTGGCGGTAATAGCCGGTATTATTCCCCATGGTATTTTTGAGCTGAGTGCCTTTGTGATAGCCCAGGCGGCCGCTCTCAGTTTCGGTGCTATGGCTATCAGTTCGGTATTCAGCCGGGATGCCCGTTCACAGCTTGGTGCTAATTTCCGCCAGAATCTGCGTTACCTGGGTCTGGGTATGGCTCTGCTGATACCGGCGGCGGCTATTGAGACCTTTGTCACCCCGTTTTTACTCGAAAAAACACTTGGTATCTGACTTTAAAAATTTTCTTAAAACCTTGTTTACCGATATTTGTATGTTATAATTACTTAATTTTTATCGGTAGGTGAACTATATGACAAGTGTCAATCCGGGAAAGATACGGAATGTAGCCCTACTATCACACAGCGGTGCAGGCAAGACTTCTTTGTCAGAGGCTATGCTCTACAGCGCCGGGATACTGGGCAGGATGGGAAAGGTAGACGAAGGTACAACCGCCTCAGATTATGACCCAGACGAAATAAAAAAGAAAATAAGCATAAACCTGACCCCCATACCTCTGGTATGGAAAGACTTTAAAATAAATGCAGTGGACACTCCGGGATACGCAGATTTTGCGGGAGAGGTACTAGCTGCCTTAAGGGTTTGCGAAGCGGCCGTGATAGTGGCTGCGGCGTCCTCAGGGGTGGAAGTAGGTACAGAACAGTCATGGAAGTATTGCGAGGCACAAAAAATGCCTCGCTTTATTTTTATCAACAAAATGGACCGCGAGAATGTCAGTTTCCAGCGGGTGATGGACAGTTTGCACAGCCATTTCGGCAACCGCTGCGTAGCCGTTCAGCTGCCCATAGGTTCATTTAAAGACTTTAAGGGTATAGTAGATTTGGTTAACCTTAAGGCTTATGCCGGTACGCCCTCGGCGGAAATAACGGTGCCTGAAGAACTGAAAGCCGAAATAGATACCCTGCGGGATAAACTGCTGGAGAGCGTGGCTGAAACAGATGACAGCCTGATAGAAAAATACCTGGGCGGAGAAGAGATAAGTCAGGATGAGCTGGTAACTGCCCTCAATAAGGCCATACTGGAGGGTAAGCTGGCACCGGTGCTGTGCGGCTCTGCCCTGGCAAACACTGCCATAGACCTGTTATGTGATGACATCTGCAAATATTTACCCAGCCCGCTTGAGCGTCTTTGCCAGACAGCCGAGGGTGAGGATATAAAAGTGGATGCCGAAGCTCCCCTTTCGGTGCTGGTTTACAAAACCTCGGCTGACCCGTATGTGGGCAAACTGACTTATCTCAGGGTGATTACCGGTGTTTTGCATTCAAATTCGCAGGTTTGGAATATAAATAAAAATGCCCCCGAAAGGGTGGGGCAGCTGTTTTCACTTAGGGGTAAAACTCAGGAAACGCTAAATGAGATAGGCCCCGGCGATATGGGGGCGGTAGCCAAACTGACGGTAACCGCTACCGGGGATACTCTGGGTGTTCAGGGACATACTGCCCTGCTTTGCGGCTTTGAAATGCCCTTGCCCAGCTACAAGGTGGCTGTTTTTCCCAAGAGCAAGGCTGACGTGGATAAACTGGGCAATGCTCTGGCCAGGCTCAGCGAAGAAGATTTGACCCTGCATGTGCATCGGGATGCGGATACCGGCGAGACTATTGCCGCCGGTTTGGGTGAGGCCCAGCTGGAAGTGATGGCGGAACGGATGGGGCGCAAGTTTGGGGTGGCGGTTGATTTGGCTGCTCCCCGCGTGCCTTACCGTGAGACTATACTGGGTGCAGCCGGTGCGGATTACAAACATAAAAAACAGAGCGGCGGTCATGGCCAGTACGGGCATGTAGTTATCAAAGTAGAGCCGGGCAGCGGGATTGAGTTTGTAGATGCGGTGGTAGGCGGCTCTGTACCCCGCAACTTTATTCCGGCAGTTGAAAAGGGTATCCGTGAAGCCGCCCATGAAGGCCCGATGGCAGGTTATCCGCTGGTAGATGTGAAAGTAACGCTGGTGGATGGCAGTTCACACCCGGTGGACTCCTCTGAAATGGCTTTCAAGATTGCGGCCGCAGGGGCGCTGAAGAAAGGGCTGTCAGAGGCTCAGCCTGTCCTCCTTGAGCCCATTGAAAACATGCGGATTATCGTTCCCAAAGACTATATGGGGGCGGTTATAGGTGACCTGAATACCAAGCGGGCTCAGGTGCAGGGTATGGACACCGAGGGTGATGAAAGCGTAGTTATTGCCCAGGCACCGCTAGGTGAAGTCCAGCACTATGCCATAGACTTAAAATCCATCACCCAGGGACGCGGGCATTTCAAGATGGATTTTGCCCATTACCAGCAGGTGCCAGCTCATATTGCCCAGAAACTGGTGGCTGACAGGCAGGTACAGCTGGAAGCAGAAAAAGTTTAGTTTATCAGGGCTAGGTGCTTTTTCAAGGGGGGCGAAAGCCCCTCTTTTTATTTAGCGGAATATGTTAGAAGTACAGTTTTCAGGCGGGCAGGGTTATACCGGCTACTCTGGGTATGCCGGCATAATCAGGGCTTATTTCAACTGCCGCTTGAGGCAGGTACTCTTTTATATAGTTGGCAAGTACTTCTGACTGGTGTATGCCTATTTCCAGCAGGGCTGTGCCGCCGGGGCGAAGTTTCCCGGGTAAAACAGGTATCAAGCGGCGGTATATATCCAACCCGTCTGCCCCACCGTCCAGGGCTGAGACAGGTTCGCCCTTAAGCAGCCCGGCTTCGGCGGTGGGTACATAGGGCAGGTTTGCCATTAGTATATCTACCATTTCGGGCAGGCTTTCCAGCAGGTCTCCCCGGTAAAACATGAGGCGCTTTTCCAGCCGGTATTCAGCGGCGTTATTCCGGGCTACTTCCAGAGCCTCTGCGGATATGTCAGTGGCATATACATAAGCATCTTTCAGCTCCAGTGCCAGCGTTATGGCAATAGCCCCGCTGCCTGTGCCGATATCTGCAATATAGGGGCTTTCATAACTGCGGGCAATCCGAAGGGCTTTTTCTATAAGGTGTTCGGTTTCAGGCCTGGGTATCAGCACCCGTTTATCCACCTGAAAGGCGCGGCCGTAAAACTCTTTTGCACCTGTGATATAGGCACTGGGCTCACCCTCAAGGCGGCGCTTCAGGGTTTGGAAATAAGCGGCTTCTTTATCAGGGTGTAGTTCCCGTTCCAGTTCCAGATGAAGCTGCACCCGGCTGATGCCCAGAGTATGCCGCAGGAGAATTTCAGCTTCCAGACGGGCTTCTTCCAGCCCACTGTCCTCAAGGAGACCGGCGGCTTTCTGCCATGCCTCCCGGTATTTCATTAATCTTCGCCCTTTAGAAGTTCGGTCTGTTCGTGAGTAGCCAAAGTATCAATAATTTCGTCTAAATATCCTTCCAGTATGTGGGGCAGGTTATGGGCAGTAAGCCCTATCCGGTGGTCTGTCAGGCGGTCCTGGGGGAAATTGTAAGTGCGTATTTTTTCACTGCGGTCTGCCTGTCCCACCTGGGCGCGGCGGCTTTCAGTGCGTTCTTCGTCCACCTTGCTTTGTTCCAGTTCCATCAGTCTGGCACGCAGCACCGCAAAGGCCTTGTTCTTGTTTTTCAGCTGTGAGCGTTCGTCCTGACAGCAGACAACCAAGCCCGTGGGTATATGGGTCAGGCGGATGGCAGTAGCCACTTTCTGGACGTTCTGTCCGCCGGCGCCGCTGGAATGAAATATATCCACCCTTACATCGTCCATATTTATATCTATGTCTACTTCCTCTACCTGGGGGAGGACGGCGACAGTGGCGGTAGAGGTATGGATACGGCCGGAAGCCTCGGTCTGGGGGACACGCTGTACCCGGTGGACACCCCGTTCATACTTCAAGCGGCTGAAAGCCCCTTTGCCGTTTACCTCAAAGACTACTTCTTTGATAATGCCGGCTACGTTGCCGTTTATGTCAATGACTTCGGTTTTCCAGTTTTTCAGCAGGGCATAGCGGGTATACATCTTATACAGGTCTGCGGCAAACAGCCCGGCTTCGTCACCGCCTGTGCCTGCCCGTATTTCCATGATAATGCTTTTGTCATCATTGGGGTCTTTGGGCAAAAGCTCAAGGGTCATCTGGGTGTAGAGGTCTGCCATAGATTTTTCAAGGCTGGCAATCTCACCGCGTACCATGTCCTTCATGTCTTCGTCTTTTTCAATCTCAAGCAGGTTTTTGGTATCTTCAAGCTCTTTGGATATGGCTTTATAGCGGCGGTACATTTCCACTTTGGTCTGCAAATCAGCCCGCTCCTGGGCCAGAGTACGCACCAGCCGGGCATCATTTATAACTTCCGGTTTGCTTATTTCCTCTTCAATTTCCCGGAAGCGTTTTTCGCAGTTTTCTAATCTTTCAAGCATTGTCCCAAACCCTTATTTCTTTGATGACAGTTAAAATATTAGCCTATAGCCAAAAATTTTACAAAAGAGAGCGGGTACAGCCGAAACTGTACCCGCCGGATTGCCCTCTAAGACCGTATGCTAGTGTTTGTGGTGTTTGCGTGCCGCCAGCAGTTCGTCAAAAGCTGCTCTGGCCTCGTTTACCGAAGTTTCGTCATCAAGGGTAGTGGTATCACCAATGGGTACTTCGTTGGCAACGGCCTTCAGCAGGCGGCGCATAATCTTGCCCGAACGGGTTTTGGGCAGTTTTTCCACGAAGATAATCTCCTCCGGGGTGGCAATAGTGCCGATGGCGGTGCGGAGGTGGTGGGTAAGCTCTCTCTTTACATCTGCTGAGGCTTCCACATCTTTCTTCAGGGTAACAAAAACCACAATGGCTTCACCCTTCACTTCGTCAGGGCGGGAAGCCACTGCCGCTTCGGCTACTGAGCTGTGGCCTACCAAAGCATGTTCCAGTTCGGCGGTGCTTATGCGGTGACCGGCCACCTTGATAACTTCGTCAGCCCGTCCCAGCAGCCACAGATAGCCGTCTGAGTCCTTCATGGAGAAGTCACCCGGGCAGTACCAGCCGGGGAAACGGCTCCAGTAGGTCTTTTTATAAAGTTCATCCCCGTTATATATGCCCAGCATTATGCCCGGCCAGGGTTTGCGGATGGCAATAAACCCGATTTCATTAGCCGGCAGTTCCTTGCCTTCGGCATCTACCACTACCGGGTCAACACCCGGCAAGGGCAGAGTGGCTGAACCCGGTTTGAGCGGGAATGATTGGATGCCGGGGCAGGGGGTAATCATAAAACCGCCTGTTTCGGTCTGCCACCAGGTATCGGAAATGGGGCAGTTCTCATGGCCTATATTCTTGTAATACCATTCCCAGGCCTCCGGGTTGATGGGTTCGCCCACGCTTCCCAGCATTTCCAGAGTGCCAAGGTTGTGCTTGGCGGGCAGTTCCTCACCGTGGCGCATAAACATGCGGATGGCGGTAGGCGAGGTATAGAATATGCTTACCCCGTATTTATCAATAATTTCCCACCAGCGGTCTACCGAAGGATAATCCGGTGCTCCCTCGTAAATAACCTGGGTAAGACCCAGAGCCAGCGGGGCGTAGACTACGTAAGTGTGGCCGGTAATCCAGCCTACGTCTGCCGTACACCAGAAGACTGATTCGTCAGTGGGTTTGAAAGCCCATTTAAGGGTATTGCAAGCCCAGACACCGTAACCGCCGGTGCCGTGCAGAATACCTTTCGGTTTGCCGGTAGTGCCGGAGGTGTACAGGATAAAAAGCGGGTCAGTGGAATCCATAGCTTCAGGGGCTACGTATTTGTCGGCATCTTTCAGCATATCATGAGCCCAGACGTCTCTGGCGGGGTCCATGACTACCTCATAGCCGGTGTATTTGATAACCAGCACGTGTTCCACACTGGGGGTGGATTTTACGGCCTCGTCCACTATTTCTTTAAGGGGCAGTATCTTGCCGCGGCGGTGGCCTCCGCTGGCGGTCACAACCATTTTAGAGCCGGAATCATTTACCCTGTCTGCAATAGACTGGGAAGAAAAGCCGGAGAAGATTACGTTATGGATTGCCCCGACCCGGTTGCAGGCCAGCAGGATATATACCATTTCGGGTATCATGGGCAGGTAGACAGTTACCCTGTCTCCCTTGCCTATGCCCAGCTTTTTCAGGACAGACGCATAGCGGTTTACGTTTTCATAAAGATCAGAATAGCTTATGGTTTGGGTATCTCCGTTTTCGCCTTCCCAGTATATGGCCACCTTGCTTTTACGCCAGCTTTTGGCATGGCGGTCTACGCACTGGTAAGACATATTCAGCTTGCCGCCTACAAACCAGCGGGCATAAGGCGGATTCCAGTCCAGTACTTTTTCCCATGGTTTTTCCCATGAAAGCACGTCTGAATGTTTAGCCCAGAAACCCTCGGAGTCAGTAAGGGCACTGTTGTAGAGGTCCTGGTATCTTTTTAATGGCCAGAAATAAGTTTTGGTAGGCAGATTCTGGGTTTCAAACTTCTTTTCTTCGGTACTCATGTCTTTTCCTCCTCTTGTATCTGATTAGATCATAAGGATACCCGGGCTGATTTTGCTGCCGGGTTCCGGCGCGCAACCGCATTCGGCGGTCACATTGTCTCCCAACACCACATTCTCATATTTGCCGCCTGCCTTCAGGTGGCAATGATTGGCAATGATGGACGAAACAACTTTGCATTCGGCTCCTATGGTCACATTTTGCCAGATAACAGATTCGGTAAGGGTAGCCTCATCTTCAATCCGGCATTCCGCGCCGATAACTACTGGCCCTGCAATACAGGCATTTGCGCCTATAATGCAGTTTTCTCCCACCAGTACCGGCCCGCTGATTCGGGCTGTGGGGTGAAGCTGGCAACCGCGGCCAATGACTATCTCATTACCCCGGCTGAAACCAAAATCTCCGCCCTCGCCGCAGAGTAAATCCCTGTTTAGCTGGGAGTATTTTTCGGGGCTGCCAATGTCTATCCAGTACGCACTGGACGGGTAGGCATAAACCGCCTGACATTCATTCAGCAGGCGGGGGAAAAGCTGTCTTTCAAAGCTGTGGTTTTCACCCGCAGGTATGTATTTGAGTACTTCGGGCTCAATGATATACGTGCCGGCATTTATCATGTTGGTTGTTATCTGGGCGGGTGAAGGCTTTTCCAGAAAGCGGCTTACCCTGCCGCCGTCTGCGGTTTCAACCAGCCCGTATTTGGTGGGGTCATCTACCGGTGTCAGGGCTATGCTGACCAGCGCTTTTTTATCCCGGTGGGCGCGCAGCATGGCAGACAAATCCAGATGGGTAAATATATCCCCGTTCAAAGTAATGAAAGTGTCATCAAGGTAGCGTTCGGCATTTTTGATAGCCCCGGCTGTGCCTAAAGCCTCGTGTTCAACCGAATATACCAGGTTTACACCCAGGCTTTGGCCATTGCCGAAATACTGCTCAATGGGGGCGGCCAGATGCCCCTGGGTAAGGATAATATCTTTGATGCCGCAGGAAGACAGGTAACGCAAAACATGGCTTAAGAAAGGTACGTTAAGTACCGGAACCATGGATTTGGGCGTGTTTATACTTAGCGGCCGAAGCCTTGTGCCCTGCCCGCCGACCAGAATAATAGCTTTCATAGGTTCTTGTTCTCTTCTGAGCAAATTCTACAAGCTAAGAGGGATAGGGTACAGGAAAATGAATCACAGACGGATAAGTATATATTAGCAATGAGGACTTATCTTAATATATTCGGGGCGGTTAAATCAAGTTTAACCAAAACTGATGCGTTGCGTTATATATTGGTAGAATCTATAATTATGTGACTTTCTTTCCGCAGAGGTTTAAGACATTGGCGGGGAAGGGATTTATGGACAACAAACTACCCTTTTTATAATGGGGGTTGTTTTAAGTACCAGGATAATATTAGGGGGATAAACAAAATTGGCCAAGAAACCGCAACAACCCGTAAAACGGCATTACAGTAAACATCAGGTAGCAAAATTTGAATCCCAGAAGAAACGCCAGAGGATAATCTTTGCCACCGGGCTTTCGGTGATAGGTATCGTTCTGGTCCTGGTGGGAATGGGCGTATACAAGGGCTGGTATGTAGACCAGTATAAACCCATGCATACGGTCGTACTGACGGTGGGTGACACTAAATACAACGTATCTTATTTCGTAGATGCCCTCAAGCATTTTACCGGCGGTGATTCCACTTATGCTTACTACTTTATAGATGCAGTAGCCGAAAGAATCCAGCTGAACCAGCTTATTGTGGAAAAAGCTGCCGAAATGGGTTACACCGTATCCGAAGATGAAATAGATGCCTCCATAGAGGAAAACAGTCTGGATGATGTGCCCGCCGTGAGGGATATTGTCCGGGCAAGCCTGCTGATTAGCACCCTGAAGACCGAGTATTTTGACCCGCAGGTGCCCCAGAATGCCGAACAGCGTGAAGCTCTGGCCATGCTGCTTGAAAGCGAAAGCGCCGCCAGTGAAGTACTGGCAGGTATAACCACTGATGAAGAGTTTGCCGCTAAGGCCGCCGAATTGTCTTTGGAATCTAATACCAAAACTGACGAGGGTACTATAGATTTCAGGCCTGCCAATACTATTTCATCGCTTTATGGCTCAGAGATACTGGAACAGTACATTTTCTCTACCGATAGCTATGACTATACCCTTTTACAGGATGCTGACGTAAGCAAGCAAAGGGCTTACTGGCTGATAGAAGTGCTGGAACGCAACGCTGACTCCGGGCAGATTCATGCATTGGGTATGCTCCTGCCTTCCCAGGAGGTAGCGCTTGAGGTTAAGGCCAAACTGGAGGCCGGTGAGGACTGGGGGGATTTGGCAGTTGAGTATTCACAGCTGGCCAATGTTGAGGATAACCGGGGGGATATGGACTGGATATCCTCAACAAGCGTACCTGAGAATGTGGCTGATATTATATTTGCCGATGACGCAGAACTGAATACCGTTCTTGACCCTATACAGGATGATACCAATACTACCCGCGGCGGGTGCTGGATAGTCCGGCTGAAGAGTGTTGACGAAAACCGTGAGCTTAGCGAAGATGACCGCACTCTTCTTATAAATGATAAAGTAGATGAGTGGACGACTGACCTTAAGAATGCCAATCTGGATAGATTGACCAATACTTTCAGTGATGACCTTATCACTTTTGCCATAGACCAGCTGGACTAACGGGATAAAGGACAATTTCAATGGAAAAAGAGTATATAGGGGTAGGAGTAATAGGTCTGGGAGTAGTAGCCGGACAGGTGTCCAAAGTGCTCCATGAGAGGGAGGAATTCCTTTCTGCCCAGCTGGGCTTCCCCCTGAAACTGAAAAAGGTAAAGGTTCTCCCTCAGGATATGAGCCGCCCCCTGGCAAAGCTTTTGCCCGAAGGGGTGCTGACTACTGATGAAGATGACTTTTTTAATACCCCCGGTCTGGATATTGTGGTTGAGGCTATCGGCGGGGAATACCCCGCTTTCAACCTGCTTTCCCGCGGGCTGAAAATGGGTAAATGCGTGGTTACTTCCAATAAAGAGGTTATTGCCAAGCATGCTCCGGAACTGGTCAAACTGGCCAGGGAAAATAATACCGGCCTGCGCTGCGAAGCCAGCGTGGGCGGGGGAATACCGCTTATCTCGCCTTTTCAGTATGATTTAGCCGCCAACCATATAAACGGCATTTATGCCATTATCAACGGGACTACCAACTATATCCTGACCCGTATGGCCAAAGAAGGGCTGGACTTTGAGACTGCCCTGAAACAGGCCCAGTCTCTGGGTTATGCCGAAGCCAACCCGTCTAATGACATAGAAGGCACGGATGCTGTTTATAAACTGGCCATTATGGCTTCCATAAACTTTCAGTGTAAGGTTAAACCGGAAGATATTTACCGTGAAGGTATTTCCCGCCTGACCAGCCGTGATTTCTGCTATGCGGATGAGCTTGGGTTTAACATAAAACTGCTGGCTATAACAAAACCCGGCAACGGTCAGATAGAAGCCAGGGTTCACCCGGTCTTTTTGCCCAAGGATGAATGGCTGGCCAAGGTGGACGGGGTTTTCAATGCCGTATTGGTAGAGGGTGATTTAGTCGGGCCGGTGCTCTTTCAGGGCCAGGGGGCAGGTGCTTCGGCCACTTCCAGTGCGGTGGTGGCGGATGTGCTGGCGGCGGCGCAGGATATCCACCTGGGGGTGGGTAACCGGATGCGCTGGAATATGGACAAACCTCTGGGCGTAAAACCCATGAGCGATATTCTCACCCGTTATTACCTGCGGATGACAGTGACCGATTCACCGGGTGTGCTGGCCCTTATTGCCAGAGTACTGGGTGACCATAATATCAGCATTTCGTCGGTAATCCAGAAAGAAACAGACGAAGAAAACCTGACTGCCGAGATAGTTATCATGACCCACCCCGCCAAAGAAGCCTTTGTCCAGCAGGCGCTGGTGGAGCTGGGCGGGCTGGATAAAGTAAAGGATATAAATAATTTTGTTCGGGTAGGTATTTAGGAGAATATATGAAACAGGGTGTCATTGAGCATTACCGGAAATATCTGCCGGTTACAGATAAAACCCCCCCGCTTACGCTGGGTGAGGGTGATACGCCTCTGGTGCGTTGCCCAAAGCTGGAAAAGGAACTGGGGATAGCTGAGCTTTATTTTAAGCTGGAAGGCTGCAATCCCACCGGCTCTTTCAAGGACCGGGGCATGGTCATGGCGGTTGCCAAGGCTATTGAAGATGGTTTTAAAGCGGTGGTTTGTGCTTCCACCGGCAATACCAGCGCTTCGGCTACCGCCTATGCGGCTGCCAGCGGGCTTGAGTCCATTATAATTATCCCGTCCGGCAAAATAGCCCTGGGCAAACTGGCTCAGGCAATTGTTTACGGGGCAAAAATCATTCAGATTAAAGGCAACTTTGACCAAGCCTTGCAGATAGTCTTCAAACTGACTGAGAAGCACAAAGTGGCGCTGGTTAACTCGGTTAATCCATACCGTATAGAAGGCCAGAAAACATCTGCTTTTGAGATTGTAGACGCTCTGGGCAAAGCGCCTGACTTTTTGTTTATACCGGTGGGCAATGCCGGCAATATTACTGCCTATTGGAAGGGTTTTAAAGAATATCACCAGCTGGGTAAAGCCGCTTCCCTGCCCAAAATGATGGGTTTTCAGGCCGAAGGGGCCGCCCCCATTGTCCGCGGCCATGCTATTGCCGAGCCTGAAACACTGGCCACCGCTATCCGCATAGGTAACCCTGCTTCCTGGAAAAAAGCCGAGGAAGCCAGAGACCAGTCAGGCGGGATTATAGACATGGTTTCAGATGCCGAAATAATGGCCGCTTATCACAAAATGGCATCAGCCGGCATTTTCGGTGAGCCGGCCTCGGCCGCACCCTTGGCTGGGCTGATAAAACGTATTAAGGGCGGGCAGGATTTTTCCTCAAGCCAGGTTGTATGTGTGGTTACCGGAAACGGCCTTAAGGACAGCAATATTGCCATAAAAGGGGCGGGCGGTTTTTCCGAAACCGAAGCCAGCCTTGGGGCAGTTGAAAAAGTACTGGGCTGGTAGGTTTCCGGCTTAATAATTCTGGAGAACTGATAAATGTTTGACGAACAGGCAATAAAACAGTCGGTGCAAAACATGCTCTTAGCTATTGGCGAAGACCCTGAGCGGGAAGGGCTTAAGGAAACTCCCAGACGGGTAGCCCAGATGTATGCCGAACTGTTTTCGGGTATGAACCAGGACCCGGCCGAAGTCTTGCGGGTAGGCTACGAACTGGGCCACCGTGAAATGGTGATTATAAAAGATATACCCTTTTACTCTATGTGTGAGCATCACCTGCTGCCCTTTTCAGGGGTGGTTCATATAGGATACATACCCAATATTGACGGGCGGGTAGTGGGTATAAGCAAACTGGCCAGAGTAGTGGAAATTTATGCCAAACGCCCCCAGATACAGGAACGCATGGCCACCCAGATTGCAGATGCCATTATAGACGGGCTGAAGTGTGACGGGGTGGCGGTGGTAATAGAGGCTGAGCACATGTGCATGGTGATGCGGGGTATCAAAAAACCCGGCAGCCGGGTGATAACCTCGGCACTGCGGGGCAGTTTCCATAAGTCACCCGCTGCCAGAGCAGAGTTTCTTTCACTTATCCAGCAAAAGCACTAGGGTTGTTGCTCAATGTTAAAAAAGGGGCTTTAAAGCCCCTTTTTATTTATCAGGTAATCAGTGACGGTGTTATATTTTTACTTCGTCCCAGTGGATATCCCGTATATCAAATACCGGCCCGTCATGGCAGACAGTTTTCATGCCTTTGATTGTTTTTACGGCACAGCCGTAGCAGATACCCAGACCGCAGGCCATGCGTACTTCTAGGGAAACCTGTATGTCCTTGCCTGACAGCTGGGGTTCTTTTGCCAGAGCCTTAAGCATGGGCATAGGCCCGCAGGCTATTATCTGGTCTGCATCCGGCAGAAACTCCGCCAGATGGTGGGTAATAAGCCCTTTTTTGCCTATAGCCCCATTTTCAGTGGTGACATGGCAGCTGGCGTCTTCCGGCAGCAAGTGGGAAGGGCAGACCTGAAGCTCGGTTCTGGCACCCTGTATCAGGCTGACCCGCTTGCCTTGTTTTAAAGCTTCGTCTGCCAGAAAACGGAGCGGGGCGATACCCAGCCCGCCCCCCAGGAGCAGCAGGTGACGGCTGTCCTCATTTACCCGAAAGCCGTTGCCCAACGGGCCAAGCACCGAAAGGCTGTCTCCTGTTTGAAGTTTGCTGAGCCAGTCTGTGCCTTTTCCCACCACGGCATACATCAGGGCGATAAGCCCGTTTTCCCGGTGGCACTGGTGGATGGAAATAGGCCGCCTCAGCAGGTTTTCACCGCCGCAGGACAGCATGACAAACTGCCCCGGACGGGCAGAAGCCGCTATTTCGGGTGCTTCAAGCCACATCAGGCAGATGCCGGGCATGACCTCTTCGTTTTCAATTACACTGGCTGAAAGCTGGTTTAGCTGGGTAGTTGTCACAATACTTTCCTAACTGCCGCTTTTACCCTGACGGTATTCATTCAGCGGCAAGACCGTTATCTGGCGGTTGCCGTTGGCTAAGGCTTCCACTGCGGCTTTAGCGGTATCCATAGAGGTAAAGCAAGGCACTTTGCGTTCGGCAGCTGCCCGGCGGATATAAAAGCCGTCCCTAAGGGGTACCCGGCCGCCGGTCATGGTATTTATCACCCCGCAGACGGTGCCGTTTCGGATAATATCCACAATATTGGGGTGGCCTTCATCCAGTTTTTTGCTTATCTGTTTAACGGTTATACCGGCGGCGGTCATCATGGCGGCAGTGCCTTCGGTGGCGTAGAAATTGTATCCCAGCCCGTGCAGGGTGCGGATAAGGGGCAAGGCTTCAGCCTTGTCACGGTCAGCTACGCTAAAAAGAAGAGTGCCTTTTTCGGGCAGCATTATAGAGGCCGCCTGAAGGGTTTTTACCAGGGCTTTATTAAAGGTGTGGTCTACCCCCATGACTTCGCCGGTGGATTTCATTTCCGGCCCAAGGTAGGTATCTACCCCCACCAGTTTTGCCATGGAGAAAACCGGGGCTTTTATGGCAACCAAATCCGTATGGGGCATAATCCCGTTTTGATAGCCCTGCTCTTTAATAGTTTTGCCCAGCATCACGTTCACCGCTATATCTACCATGGGCACTCCTGTAACCTTTGAAAGGAAGGGTACGGTGCGTGAACCTCTGGGGTTTACTTCCAGTATATAGACTATATTGTCTCCCCCCTCGGGGTCTTTGGAAACTACAAACTGGATATTCATCAGCCCGCGTACGTTCAGGGCTTTGCCTATGCGTATGGTATAGTCTGAAATGGTGGCCAGGTCATGGGCATTCAGGTTCTGGGTGGGATAGACTGCCATAGAGTCCCCGCTGTGGACGCCGGCCCGTTCAATATGCTCCATAACGCCGGGGATAAACACGGTTTCCCCGTCTGCAATGGCGTCAACTTCCACTTCCTTGCCCACCAGATATTTGTCTATCAAAATGGGGTGTCCGGTATTCAGCTCTATGGCGGCGCTCATATAACGTATCAGGTCAGATGCGTCACTGACTATTTCCATCGCCCGTCCTCCCAGTACGTAACTTGGGCGGACTACTACCGGGTAGCCAATGCTTTCAGCTATGCTCAGGGCTTCGTCCAGAGTGGTTATGCCGGCACCCGGCGCCTGGGGTATGCCCATTTCCGAAAGCAGCCGTTCAAAGCGGCGGCGGTCTTCGGCTAAATCTATAGCTTCGGCTGATGAGCCGATAATGGGGTTGCCGCTGCGGGTAAGGGGTGAGGCCAGATTTATAGCTGTCTGCCCGCCGAACTGGACAATGCTGGGGGTGGATTCGGGGGCGGAAATGTTTTCATTTTCCAGTATATCCCGGACACTCTCTTCGTCCAGAGATTCAAAATAAAGGCGGTTTGAGGTATCAAAATCTGTAGACACCGTTTCGGGGTTGGAGTTTATCATAATGCTCTGCAAGCCTGCCTTTTCCAAAGCCCAGGCGGCATGCACCGAGCAATAGTCAAACTCTATACCCTGACCTATGCGGATAGGGCCTGAACCTATAACTACGGCCTTTTTAATATTCTCAGGCAGAGCCTCATTTTCTTCGTCATAAGTGGAGTAGAAGTAAGGGGTGGCGGCATCAAATTCGGCGGCACAGGTGTCTACCATTTTAAACACCGGTTTTATATTCCACTCCAGGCGCATCTGGCGTATCTGTTCGGCTAGTTTGCCTGACAGGGTGGCGATTTCTTCATCAGAAAAACCCAGTTTTTTGGCTTGAAGCATCAGCTCCGGGGTCAGGTTTTCCTTAAGCAGGCGTTTTTCCATATCGGTAATGTTTTTAAGTTTGTATAAAAACCAGTTGTCTATCTTTGTTTTTTCGTGGATAGCTTCGGGTGTATGCCCGCGGCGCAGAGCGGCCAGTATTGCCCATAAACGGGTATCATGGGCGTGCAGGGGGTAGGTGGAAAGGTTATCTCCCATTATCCAGCTTCGGTCTTCCCAGAGTATGGTTTTCTTGCCGAACTCCAGAGAGCGGATAGATTTGTGGATAGCCGCTTCAAAGCTGCGGTCAATGGCCATTACTTCGCCGGTGGCTTTCATCTGGGTGCCAAGTCCGCGGTCACCGAGTGCAAACTTGTCAAAGGGGAAGCGGGGGATTTTGGCTACTATATAGTCTACCGCCGGCTCAAAGCAGGCCAGAGTCTTGCCAGTAACCGCGTTTGGTATTTCGTCCAGCCGTTTGCCAATGGCTATCTTGGATGCCACTCTGGCAATGGGGTAGCCGGTAGCCTTGCTGGCCAGGGCTGATGAACGGGATACTCTGGGATTAACCTCAATTACATAATATTCATTGCCGTTCGGGTTTAGAGAAAGCTGTACGTTACAGCCGCCCTCAATACCCAGCGCCCGTATTATCTTGATGGAAGCGGTGCGCAGCATCTGGGATTCTTTGTTGGTAAGGGTTTGCACCGGGACAACTACAATGCTGTCTCCGGTATGGACTCCCATGGGGTCAAAATTTTCCATGTTGCATATGGTAATGCAGTTGTCCGCCCCGTCACGCATTACTTCGTATTCAATTTCTTTCCAGCCGGCAACCGATTTTTCTACCAGTATCTGGTGGATGGGTGAGGCATTCAGTCCCGTTTGAGCTACCTCCTCTACCTCCTCCCAGTTATTGGCAAAACCGCCGCCTGTGCCGCCTAAGGTATACGCCGGGCGTATTACCACCGGCAGGCCTATTTCGCGGGCAACTTTAAGTGCGTCTTCGGCGGTGGTTACTGTCTCCGAAGGGGGGACAGGTTCGCCTATTTTGGCCAGCAGTTCTTTAAAAAGTTCGCGGTCTTCGGCGGTGCGGATGGTATTTATGGGAGTGCCCAAGGAACGTACATTGTACTTGGCAAGCACGCCCGCATCTGCCAGGTCTACCGCCAGGTTAAGCCCGGTCTGCCCGCCCAAAGTAGGCAGCAAACCGTCAGGCCGTTCTTTTTCAATGATTTTGGTTATAGATTCAACAGTCAGGGGTTCAATATATACCCTGTCCGCAACATTTTCGTCAGTCATAATAGTAGCCGGGTTGGAGTTTACCAGTATGGATTCCACTCCTTCTTCGCGCATGGCTTTGCAGGCCTGGGTACCGGCGTAATCAAATTCGGCAGCCTGGCCGATGATAATCGGGCCGGAGCCGATAATAAGAACTTTTTTGGGTTTATTCATCACTTCGCATATTCCTTTTTGCTTTCTCAACTAATCCATCTCTGAGTGGTGTCAGCTACTTTTTGGTTTGTTTTATCATTTCCACAAACTGTTTGAACAGGTAGGTGGAATCCATCGGTCCGGGTGAAGCTTCGGAGTGGTACTGTATGGAGAACACCGGCAGTTCGCGGTGGCGAAGCCCTTCCACCGTGCCGTCATTCAGGTTTATGTGGCTGACCTCCAGCCCTTCTTTCAGGGTGGCGGGGTCAAGGGAGTAGCCGTGATTTTGCGAGGTTATATATACCCGACCGCTGGCAAGGTCTTTAACCGGGTGGTTTCCGCCCCGGTGGCCGAACTTCAGCTTGAATGTTTTAGCCCCGAAGGCTTTGCCTATCAGCTGGTTTCCCAGACAGATGCCCATGACCGGGTATTTTTCACAGGCGTATCTGACTGTATTTACCAGATAGTCCAGCAGTTCCGGGTTGCCGGGGCCGGGTGAAAGAAGCACCCCGTCTGGATTAAGGGCATCTATGTCTTGCGGGCTGGCAGTGCAGGGCAAAACAGTTACTTTGCAGCCGTGGGATTTCAGCTGGTTAAGTATAGAGTACTTAAGCCCGCAGTCCAGCACCGCTATATGAAACCCGGCAAAAGAGGGTTTTTCCTTTTGCCATTCGTAGGCTGAAGGAGTGCTTATCTTGCGTACAAAGTCAATCTGCCCGTAGTCAGGTGCGCTGCGGATAGTTTTAAGGGCTTCTTCAGGGGTTTTGGTAGTGGTTATCATGCCCCTCATTACCCCGGCAGAGCGCAGCTTACGGGTAATGGCGCGGGTATCTATGCCGCTTATGCCGGGTATGCCGGATTCTTCCAGAAAGGAGTGAATGGTTTGGTTATTCTGGTAGTGGTTTGGCAGCAGGCATTCCTCATGTACCCCAAAGGCGGTTGCCCTGATGCAGGCGGATTCATTATCAAAGGGGTTTACCCCGTAGTTGCCGATAAGAGGGTAAGTGGGGACAATAATCTGGCCGGTATACGAAGGGTCAGTCAGCATTTCCTGATATCCGTTCATGCTGGTATTAAAGACCACTTCGCCTATGGCTTCAGTTTCCGCCCCGAAGCTTTTGCCGCTGAATACTGTTCCGTCCTCCAGTACCAGGTATGCTGTATTTGTCATTTAATCTATCCTTCTCACTTTCTAAACTGGCAAGTCTGTTATTCCCGGTATGCTATCCGGCCGCAGGCAATGGTGGTTTTTACCCTGCCTTTCAGCCTGCGTCCCTCAAGGGGAGTATTTTTGCCCTTGGAGAAGAATCTGGCGGTATCCACCGTCCATTCTTCGTCAGGGTCAAATATAACCACATCTGCACTGGAGCCTGGTTTCAAATTGCCGATGTTTTTGTGTTTTTCACCCAGTACCTGCCGGGGGCCGGCGGTCAGCTTTTCTATAAGCAGGCTTAGGCTGATAGAGCCTGAGTGTACCAGCCCCATCAGGCTGGCAAATGCGGTTTCCAGCCCCGAAATGCCGTTTGCGGCCAGACCGAATTCACACAGTTTGTCATTGGCAGTGTGGGGGGCATGGTCTGTGGCAATGGCATCTATAGTGCCGTCTTTCAGCCCTTTTATTAATGCCTCAATATCACTCTGGGTGCGAAGCGGCGGGTTGACTTTGGCATTTGTGTTGTAGCCGCTTACTTCAGCTTCGGTCAGGGTCAGGTGGTGGGGGGTAACCTCCGCGCTTACCTGTATGCCTGCGGCTTTGGCTCTGCGTACCAGTTCCACCGAACCGGCCGTACTGATATGGCAAAGGTGCAGCTGCCCGCCGCTTTCTTTGGCCAGGGCAATATCCCGGCTCAGGGCAATTTCTTCAGCGGCATCAGGTATGCCCTTTAATCCCAAACGGCAGGCTAAAAGACCTTCGTTCATTACCCCGCCTTCCGCCAGGCACGGCTCTTCGCAGTGCTCCATAACGGGCAGGCCAAAAGTGCGGCTGTAAAGCAGGGCATGGAGGAGCATGGAGCTGTTTGACACGTAGTCACCGTCATCTGAAAAACCGGCCACTCCTGCTTCGGCCAGCTCTCCCATGGGGGAAAGCTCCTGTCCTTTGCGCCCTTTGGTAATGGCGGCTATGGGCAGCACCCGTATGGGCGAAACCTTGGCGGCGGTGTTTCTAACAAAGTCTATCACCGGCAGATTATCCGCTGCGGGATTGGTATTAGGCATGGGGCAGATGGTAGTGAACCCTCCGGCTGCGGCGGCCTTGCAGCCGCTTTCAATAGTCTCTTTGCCTTCAAAACCCGGCTCACGCAGGTGTACGTGCAGGTCTATAAAACCGGGGCAAACCACTTTGCCTTCGGCATCTATAACTTCATCAGCTTTATCTGAAGGTATATTACTGTTTATTCCGGCAACCAGCCCGTTTTCCAGCAGCAGGTCTGCCACTTTATCTGTGCCTCCGGCAGGGTCTATGATGCGCCCGTTTTTAATCAGTATTTTCATATCTATATTTCCTTGCTTCCGCTGCACAGGTAAAAGAGGGCCATGCGGATGGCTACCCCGTTTTTTACCTGTTCGTTTATGACAGACTGCTCTCCGTGCACCACAGATTGCGAAAGTTCTATATCTTCATTTACCGGGCCGGGGTGCATCACCAGCGCATCCGGTTTAGCCAGTTTGAGTATTTCTGCATTCAGCTGAAAGTACTGGGCGTATTCCCGTATTCCCGGCAGAAGCCCGCTTTGCTGGCGTTCACGCTGAAGACGCAGCCCCATTACCACGTCAGCCCCGCTGACTGCCTGTTTTATATCTGTTTTTACCGTTACTTCGGGGAATATTTGGCTGTCGGTATTTAAGCCCTCCGGCAGCAGGGTATAGGGGGCGCACAGGGTGATTTCAGCCCCCATTTTGCTTAGCCCCCAGATATTGGAGTGGGCTACCCGGCTGTGTTTTATATCCCCTATCAGGGTTATTTTCAGCCCTTCCAGGGCTGGTTTGTGCCTTAGTATGGTAAATATATCCAGCAGGGCCTGGCTGGGGTGGGCATGCCAGCCGTCACCGGCGTTTATAATGTTTGCCCGGCAGTGGTTTGCCGCCAGATAAGGCGCTCCTGACAGGGGGTGGCGCATAACTACCATATCCGCCCCCAGTGCTTCCAGTGTATCCAGCGTATCCAGCAGGCTTTCCCCCTTGGAAACGCTGCTCTGGGAGACATTCAGGTTTAATACATCAGCAGATAAACTTTTGGCCGCCAGCTCAAATGATGAACGGGTGCGGGTGGAGGGTTCGTAAAAGAGGGTGGCTATAGTCTTGCCTTTCAGGGCCGGCACTTTCTTTACCGGGCGGGATAAAATATCCAGCATGACGCCGGCTGTCTGCATAACCATGTCCAGTTCTTCGCGGCTGAAGTTATCTAAATCCAGCACATGGCGGTGTTTCCAGCCCTGTACCTCGGAAAGCAGGGTTTCAGTTTCTGCGGGGGTTTTGGGGGTGTTCGTCATGTTTATACCTCACCTGCTTCATTATCCAGTATAAGTATTTCGTCCCGTCCGTCTGTTTCGGTCAGGCGTACTTTTATCTTCTCGTCACGTGAGCTGGGTATATTCTTGCCTATATAATCCGCCCGTACCGGCAGTTCGCGGTGGCCTCTGTCTACCAGCACTGCCAGCTGGATAGCTTTGGGGCGTCCGTAATCTATCAGGGCATCCATAGCCGCCCGGGTGGAACGCCCGGTAAAGAGGACGTCATCTACCAGTACCACTATTTTGTTGTTTATGCTGAAAGGTATGTCAGTATTTTTGATGGTGGGGTGGAAACGCTGGGAATCAAGGTCATCACGGTAGAGTGAAAAGTCCAGTGTCCCCACCGGTATTTCCAGCCCTTCAAAGCGGAGGATATTTTCGGCCAGGCGGTTTGCCAGAGGTACGCCCCGGGTATACATGCCGATAATAACAAGGTCACGGCTGGAATGGTTTCTTTCCAGTATTTCATGGGCAATACGGGCCAGAGTGCGGCGGATATCTTCGGCGCCCAGTATTACTTTTTGTGCCATAAAAAAACCTCTTACCAACATTTGCCGGCAAGAGGTCAAAAGACACTTCTTTGTCTAAAATCCCTTACCGGCCTCTCAGGACCAGCTTAAAGGTAACCCTGTATTTAATTTACTGCTAGTATTATATCACCCCCGGTCAAGACGGGCAAATTTATTTTCAGCTTATAAAAAATATTTAAACAGCAAAAATAGTTTATCTTCAGGTTTGGGCCAGACTGCGGGCGAAATGACCTTGGGGTGATAATAATGCTATAATACCCCTGTTTCATGCAAGACATACTTACAGGGCTAAACCCCGCTCAAAAACAGGCCGTTGAAGCCGTGGAAGGGCCGGTGCTTATACTGGCCGGTCCGGGCAGCGGTAAAACCAGGGTTATTACCCACCGGATTGCCTACCTGATTAAAGTAGTAGGTATAAACCCCCACCGCATTATGGCTGTTACCTTTACCAACAAGGCCGCCCGTGAAATGGAGACTCGCTTAAACCTGCTGGCTCCCTCAGCGGCGGGACGCCTGACTATGGGCACTTTTCACGCTATCTGCGCCCGCATACTCAGGCAGGACGGTCTGCCTTTAGGTGTGCCGGCTGACTTTGTAATATATGATGATGATGACCAGCAAAGCCTTATCAAGCAGGCTATGGCCGAGCTTGAGCTGGACCCCAAGCGTTATCCGCCCGCTTCCATCAGAAATGCCATTAGCCAGGCCAAAAGCCAGCTGGTGCTTCCGGCGTATTACTTTGAAAAAGGCCGGAGCTATTTTGAAGAGGTGGTAGGCAGGGTTTACGAACTCTACGAAAAACGCCTTAAGCAGAACAAGGCGTTGGATTTTGATGACCTGCTGCTGAAGGTTGTTCAGCTGTTTAAGCAGCACCCTGAGGTGCTGGCCAGATATCAGGAACGTTATCTGCATGTAATGGTAGATGAGTTTCAGGATACCAATCTGGTTCAGTATGAGCTGGTAAAGATGCTGTCTGCCAAGTATAAAAATATTTGTGTGGTGGGTGACCCTGACCAGTCCATTTATTCGTGGCGTTCGGCAGACCTGAGAAATGTCTTTAATTTTGAGACAGATAATCCGGGTGCCAAAGTGATTTTGCTGGAGCAGAATTACCGCTCCACCAAAAATATTCTGGAAGCGGCTTCGTGTGTAATTGCCCCGAACAGCGGGCGTAAACCTATCAGTTTGTGGACTGAAAACGAATCCGGCCAGCCTATAGCAGTAGTTGAAACCTTTAACGAGCAGGAAGAAGCCCAGTTTGTGGTTTCTGAAATTGAGAAACTGACCCGGTATGAAAAGTTCAGCCCCGGTGATATAGCTATTCTTTACCGTACCAATGCCCAGTCACGGGCTCTGGAAGAGGCATTTATCCGTTATGGCATGCCTTACCGTCTGGTTTCCGGCACCCGCTTTTACCAGCGGCGTGAGGTTAAAGATATTGTAGCTTATCTGCGTTTGCTGCAAAACCCTCAGGATAGCGTCAGCCTCCAGAGGGTTATAAACATACCCACCCGCGGAATAGGGGCTAAAACCCTTTCAGATTTGGGCCAGTTTGCCAGAGAGCAGGATATCAGCCTGTATGAATCACTTGTAAATTTATCAGATGAAAATACCCCCAAACCGCCCATACCCAGCCGGGGCTTAAAACCCCTGACTGACTTCGGTCTTTTACTGAAGTCACTGGTGGCGGATGCCCGTAATCTGCCCCTTTTAAACCTGCTGGACAGGCTGCTTGAGGGTATAAATTACCGTGAATTCCTGTTTGCCTCCGAAGACGGGGAGGAGCGCTGGGATAATATACTTGAACTGCGGACAGTTGCTCAGCAGTATCAGGAAATAGTCCCGCCCGAAGGGCTCTCGGTTTTTCTGGAAAGCGTGGCCCTGGTATCAGATTTAGACAGCCTTGAGGAAGGTGTTTCGGCTGTTACCCTTATCACCCTGCATCAGGCCAAAGGGCTGGAATACCCGGTGGTTTTCATGGTGGGTATGGAAGAGGGTGTCCTGCCGCACAGCCGTTCGTTTGATGACCCCGCCCAGATGCAGGAAGAACGCCGCCTGTGTTATGTGGGTGTAACCCGTGCCCGCAAGCGGCTTTACCTGGTGCGGGCTTTCCGCCGCTCCCTTATGGGGCAGAGCAATGTAAACGAACCCTCACGTTATCTTAAGGATATACCCCAGAGTATCACCAAAGGCCGTGAAAAACAGCCCTTGTCCGAGCAGCATACTGCCGCTTCGGCAGTTTCACCCGTTATCAAACAGCATCTGCAAAGTGCGGGCATGTCCATTAAGTCAGCGTCTCCTCCCGCCCCCAAACTGCTGGAACTGGAAGCGGGTGACAGGGTGCTGCACCCCCAGTTTGGCGAAGGGATTGTAACCAGTATCAACCGGGTGAAAAATGATGCCGAGGTTATGATATCTTTCCATTCGGTAGGCATGAAACGCCTGATGCTCAGCTTTGCCCGCCTGACCAAACTGGAAAACTAGGCAGTTTCTCCGCCTGTTTCACCTTCACCTATTTACCAAACCCCGCTTAGAGTTTAGAATTAAATATATTTTCTAAGAAAGAAAGTATTTTATGCCTATAAAACTGCTGGACAAGGCAACTATTGCCCGCATAGCCGCCGGAGAGGTCATTGAAAGGCCGTCTTCCGTGGTCAAAGAGCTGCTGGAAAACTCTCTTGATGCCGGGGCTAAACGGGTGGATGTTGTTATCCGCGAAGGCGGCATTGGCTATATAGAAGTAAGTGATGACGGGTGCGGCATAGTTTTTTCGGAAGTTTTGCTGGCCTTTGAACGCCATGCCACCAGCAAGCTTTCCAGCTTTGAAGATATTTATGCTATCTCCAGTCTGGGTTTCAGGGGTGAAGCCCTGCCCAGTATTGCGGCGGTGGCAGATTTGGAAATGCTGACGGCTGCCCGAACTGAAGAAAGCGGCACTTATTTGTCTTTGTCCGGCGGCGAAATGGTTAAGCATACCCGTATGGCACGTTCACCAGGTACTACTATAAAGCTCACCCGCCTTTTCAGCCGGGTGCCTGCCCGCCTGAAATTCCTTAAAACCCCCCAGCATGAAGCCTCCAAAGTGTCGGAAGTGGTGCTGAGCTATGCTTTGGCTTACCCTGAGGTCAAGTTTACTCTGAGCATTGACGGGCGGAATACCTTAAATACCCCCGGCAACGGCAAACTGCGGGATGCCGTGCTGGAAATATACGGAAACGACGTTGCAAGTAAAATGCTGGATTTGGAAACAGACTCTTACCGTTCATCTGCCATAAATATCAGCGGTCTGGTAAGCCCGCCTGAAATCAGCCGTTCCAACCGTAATTCCCTCCATTTCTTTGTTAACCGCCGCCTTATCCAGAGCAGGGCTTTGCAAAAAGCGGCAGAACAGGCCTACAGCGGCTTGCTTATGGTGGGGCGTTACCCTCTGGGGGTTATAAATATATGGCTGGATGGGGCGCTGGTAGATGTAAATATTCACCCCACCAAGGCAGAAGTTAAATTTTCAGATGAAAGTGCCGTTTTTACCGCTGTCCAGCGGGCAGTCCGTTCGGTACTGGTGGAGAAGCCACCCACTCCTCATATAGCCGAAGAAGCGTCTGTTTACCGGCAGGAATCTGCCAGACAAGAGCCAATCTGGGGTGAGACTCCAAAACCCGCCGGTACTGTCCAGCAGTATTTTTCGCCTGTTATCCAGAGTGCTAAAACATCGGTTTTGCCGCTGCTGCGGCTGGTGGGGCAGATAGGCGGCCTTTACCTGCTGGCCGAAGGGCCGGATGGGCTTTACATAATAGACCAGCACGCCGCCCATGAGCGTATCCGTTATGAAGAAATTGCCTCACAAACCCCCTCTGAAAATGCGCGCCAGAGCCTTCTTGATCCGTTTATACTGGAACTAAACCCGGTGCAGGAAGCCATGATTGAAAAATGCAAATCAGAGCTGGATTTAATGGGTTTTGAAATAGAAGAATTCGGCCGCAGAGTCTACCGTGTGCAATCAATTCCGGCCGGTTTTACCGCACCCCAGGCCAAAGCCCTTCTTTCAGAGCTTGTTGATAATCCCAAAGATGCCCCGGCAGAGATAAAGGAACGTTTACAGCGGCTGATGGCTTGCCATACCGCAGTTCGGGCAGGACAGGTGCTTAACGAGGCGGAGATGCGTGAACTGCTGCTGAAACTGGAGAAAACCGCTGTACCCGGCCACTGCCCTCACGGGCGTCCCACTATTGTAAAAATAGACTTTTGCCAGCTTGAAAAAGACTTCAAGCGTACTTAGTCGGTATCTGCCAGCGGCTCTTGGGGGCAGTCTTCCTCAGGGGTATTCCGTTCAAGTATTTCCTGCAGGGGTTTTTCCAGCAGTACCCCCGGCTGGATAAGCTCCCAGCGTACCATGCCGTCTTCTATAAGCTGGCGGATTTTCTTTTCGGAATCTGTCAGCTGGCAGTGCTTGCCGGTTTTTACTTCCACAATAACTATCTCACGGGGATTGCCCTGTGCCAGTCCCGGAAAGACTATAAGGTCTATGGGGCTGCCCAGAAAACGGGCTTCGGTGGGGTCATATTTAAACTCGGGCAGGTAAGGGGTTAACTGTTCGGCAAAGCGGCCACCCAGAGTGGCACGGCTTTGGGCAACAGACTGTTTTTGCACCCGCTCCATATCTTTCTGCCAGAGGATTACCGCCGCATCCTGCCAGCGTTTAAACCGCTTTTCAAAAGACCAGCGCATATAATAATAAACCGCAAAAATGGAAAGTATGGCGGTAATAACTACAATAAGGGCTATGATTAGGGGAGTATCCATACTTTAAAACCTTTCTAGGCGGGTTTTAACTGCTGCCGTGTTTGGTCAGGGGCAGACCCTGGCGGCAAAGCGGGCAATCCTCCGGTTTGTAAGTAGTGGTGGCTGAACGCAGACAGCTGAAAACAGGGGCGTTAAACTGCAGAGCGGTATCAGAGCGGTCTACCAGTACGCCTATGCCTGCCACTTCACCCCCGGCTTTTTTAACCGCAGCCAGCACCTCGCGGACAGATTTGCCGGTGGTTAATATATCATCTACCACCAGCACTTTGGCTCCCGGTTTTATTACGAAACCCCGCCGGAAACCGCGCTCGCTGTCGGCAATTTTTTCGGCAAAAACACATTTCAGCCCCATCTGGCGGGCTATTTCATGGGCTAAAACTATACCCCCGGTGGTAGGGCCGGCTACCAGTTCTATCC
Organism: Dehalococcoides mccartyi 195; assembly: GCF_000011905.1. Lineage (NCBI taxonomy): Bacteria > Bacillati > Chloroflexota > Dehalococcoidia > Dehalococcoidales > Dehalococcoidaceae > Dehalococcoides > Dehalococcoides mccartyi. The sequence continues at coordinate 1,088,323 of NC_002936.3, read as the reverse complement.
CTTTGTCTTTGTAATGCTCGGCTATCATGCCGCAAAGCTGCTGGTTATATTCCGGGTTTTCAATGATTCTGAATTTTTCCCAGTAAATGGGGGAGTGCAGTCCCGAAGTCAACAGAAAATGACCCTTCAGTATTGCTCCGGTCTTTTCAAAGAGTGTTTCTACGTCTTCCATAACTAATCCCGTTTCATTATGAGCAAAATAGGCAAAACAGACAAGAAGTGAAATTCACCCAGAGGCCAGACTGATACCCAGGCCTTGCCCACAATATCTTCCCTGGCCACAAAAAACCCGTAACGGGAGTCAAGACTGACTACCCGGTTGTCTCCCATTACATAGTACTGCCCTTCCGGCACATAAACCTTGGTGGTGGGGAAAGCTTTGGGATAAACAACATACGGCTCGGATAAGGGTTGGTCATTTATATAGACTGTACCGTCTTCTTTTACTTCTACCGAGTCACCCGGCAGCCCGATAATCCTCTTTATAAAGTCATTTTCATAAGAATACTGTTCCGGAGGGGGGAAAACTATAATATCGCCCCGCTGGGGTTCTCCGAACAGGTATGCAAGCTTATTTACCAGCAGGCGCTGTTCGTCTTTGAGGGTGGGGTCCATGCTGCTTCCGTCTACAATAGAGTAGGACAGGGTGACTTTTGATATTCCGAAGATAACCAAAGCTACCAGGATTATACCGGCTAGTTCCATCAGGAGGCTTTTCAAGTTTGCAGCATTCATCTGGGGCAAATTATACAACCTTTCTGATATTCATTCTACAAAAAATCCATCCAATTTTTTAAAACGCTGCTAACTTCTTTTTGGTTGGGGCGTTATATTATTTGAATATCAAGGAGGTAAGGATGGACAAAAAAATATTATTGCCTATAGTAAGCGGGTTACTGGTAGTTTCACTAGCCGGAGGCGTAGTGGGTTGTGCTGCCAGCACTACTGATGAAACAGATACAACGGACAGCCCCGGTGTTATCTGGAGCCAGCAGAATACTGGTGTCTGGGTAAACGGCAGCGGTGAGGTAGTTGTAAGCCCTGATGTAGCCATTTTGACCCTGGGGGTAGAGAGCATGGGTGCCAGTATTGATGCCGCCCAGGCCCAGGCCGCCCAGGCTATGAACGCCATTATAAACTCTCTCAAAGCCAACGGAGTGCTGGAAACCGATATCAAGACCAGCAGCTACTATATCTCTCCTGTTACCGAATGGGTTGATAACAGATCGACTATTGTAGGTTACAGGGTAAGCAATCAGGCTGAGGTAAAAATCCGCCAGATTGCTCAGACCGGCAGTATTCTGGATGAGGCCGTCAGGGCTGGCGGAGATGACAGCCGGGTAAACGGGCTGTATTTCTCAATAGATGACCCCTCTGCCGCTTATGAGCAGGCCCGCACTTTGGCTATTCAGGATGCCAAGGCCAGAGCCGAACAGATGGCTTCGGTAGCAGGTATATCTTTGGGTAAACTTATCTACATCACCGAAACCAGCAACTATATACCCCGCTGGGATTACTCCAAAGATACAGGTATGGTAAGCTCTGCTCCTGAAATTACCCCCATTAGTTCAGGGGAAACCACCGTAACGGTAACTGTCCAGGCTGTTTACAGTATAAAATAAACCCGGAATATCCAAGTCTAGCTGATTCGGAGCCGCTTTTTAAAAGCGGCTCCGGCTTTTTATATACGTATTACCCTGATATATAGTAAATCATTAAAACCAGTGCGGGTTTGCAAAAAATGAAGATTTGATGCTAGAATGCCAGCGCTATGAAATATATGTCTCAGGCTTTGTCGCTTGCCAAGCTGGCTATAGGTCAGGTCAGTCCTAACCCGGCGGTGGGGGCTGTCATTGTAAAAAACGGCGAAGTGGTCGGTCAGGGCTTTACCCAGCCGCCCGGCGGTGACCACGCTGAGATAGTAGCTTTGAAGCAGGCTGCCGAAAAGGCCAAAGGGGCTGCTTTATATGTGACTTTAGAGCCGTGCTGCCACCAGGGGCGGACCCCGCCCTGCACTGTGGCTATTATAGAATCAGGCATCAAAGAGGTTTATATTGCCACCCTGGATGATAATCCCTTAGTTTCCGGCAAGGGCAAGAAAGAGCTGGAAGATGCCGGTATAAAGGTTCATCTGGGCATGATGGAGCGTGAAGCCCGCCAGATGAATGAAGCCTATTTCAAGTATATTACCACCGGCATGCCCTTTGTGACTGCCAAATACGCCATGAGCCTTGACGGCAAAACGGGTACCCGCACCGGTGATTCCAAGTGGATTTCCAACGAGGAATCCCGTCATTTTGCCCATTATATCCGCCATATATCAGATGTGATTATGGCCGGGCTTAATACTATCCTCAAAGATGACCCCCACCTGACAGCCAGAGTAAACTGCGGGCGGGGCGGTACTTCACATTGCCAGCCCACCAGAGTAATTATTGATGATAACGGCCGGGCACCTTTGAGTTCCAACGTTTTTCATGTTCCCGGCAATACCATTGTAGCTGTAGCCAAAGGGCTTACCCCCGAAGAGAAACAGGCGTATGATGAGGTCGGGGCAAAAGTGGTGGAAATGCCGGATGAACGGGGGCTGGTAGACTTAAAATCCCTGCTGCGTTATCTGGGGCAAAACGGGGTAACCAGTGTGCTGGTAGAGGGCGGCGGCATTGTGCTGGGTTCGCTTTTTGACCTTAAACTGGTGGACAAGGTTTTGGTATTTGTCGCCCCCATAATAATAGGCGGCAAGGACGCTAAAATACCGGTTGCGGGTTTGGGGGCGGAGCTGATTACAGACTCAGCCAAGCTTCGGGATATTACCACTACCGCATTCGGACAGGACGTGTTGATTTCCGGTTACGTTATTAAGGAGTAACCGTGTTTACAGGCATAGTTGAGGAACTTGGCTTTTTAAAAGCCCGAAACCCCGCTTATTTGCACATTGGGGCAAAGCTGGTGCTGGAATCACTGAAAGTGGGTGACAGCATAGCGGTCAATGGCGTCTGTCTGACAGTTACCAGTTTTGACAGTTCTTCTTTTCATGCGGATATCATGCCCGAAACCCTGCGTCTTTCCAATCTGGGCAAACTGTCTTCTGATTCACCTCTAAATCTGGAACGGGCACTTACTCTAAACAGCCGAATGGGCGGGCATCTGGTGCAGGGGCACGTAGACGGCACTGCCAGGTTAGTTTCCTCCGTACCTGACGGCAGCGCCCGCCTGCTTACCTTTGAAACAGACCAAGACCTTACCCGTTATATGGTTCATAAGGGATTTGTGGCGGTCAACGGGGTCAGTTTAACTATTACAGATTTACAGGCAAAGCGTTTTTCCATTTCGCTGGTGAACCTGAGCGGCAAATCAACTAATCTGGGTCTGCTAAAGCCGGGGGATACGGTAAACATAGAAACTGATATAATAGGTAAATACGTGGAGAAACTGTGCCGGACAGAACGGGGCATAAGCCCGGAGTTTCTGGCCGAAAACGGTTTTTAAGCTATTTTAGTTTTTCAGGGGGAGTATATTTTATGCCTAATGCCCGTGTTGAAGATGCTATTGCAGATATAAAGGCCGGCCGTTTTGTTATTGTAGTAGATGACTATGACCGCGAAAATGAAGGTGATTTGGTCATGGCCTCTGAAATGGTCACGCCTGATGCCATAAATTTCATGGCAAAAAATGCCCGCGGCCTTATTTGTGTTTCACTCACTGCCGAAAGGCTTGAACAGCTGAAAATACCTATGATGGTTACGGAAAATACCTCGCCTTACAGCACCGGGTTCACCGTTTCGGTGGAAGCCCGTAAAAAAGTTACTACCGGTATTTCAGCGGCTGACCGGGCGGCTACAGTGCAGGTTTTGATAGACCCGGCGGCTACCCGTGAAGATATTGCCATGCCCGGACATATGTTCCCCCTGCGCGCCCGCGAAGGCGGGGTGCTGGTACGGGCGGGGCATACCGAAGCCTCTATGGATTTAACCCGGATGGCCGGGCTGTACCCTTCCGGTGTACTTTGCGAGATTATGAATGATGACGGCACTATGGCCCGTCTGCCCCAGCTTGAAGCGAAAGCCGCCGAATGGGCTATAAAGATAATAAGCGTTAAGGACATAATTTCCTACCGCCGCCGTACCGAAAAAATGGTTAAAAAGATAACCGAAGCCGAACTGCCTACTTCTCACGGACAGTTTAAAGCGGTTGCCTATAAAAGCCAGTTTGATGCTGACGAACACATTGCTCTGGTAATGGGAGATATCTCCGGCCCGGAGCCGGTTTTGGTCAGGGTACACAGCGAATGTATCACCGGTGATGTCTTTGGCAGCAAGCGCTGTGATTGCGGTGAGCAGCTGGATATGGCGCTTAATCAAATAGCCAAAGCCGGGCGGGGAGTGCTGCTTTATATGCGGCAGGAAGGCCGCGGCATAGGCCTGCATAACAAGCTGTGCGCATATGCCCTGCAGGACAAGGGTTTGGATACGGTTGAGGCTAACATTGAACTTGGTTTTGCACCTGACCTGCGTGAATACGGTATAGGTGCTCAGATACTGGTAGATTTGGGCTTAAGTAAAATCCGGATGATGACCAATAACCCCAAAAAGGTGGTAGGTCTGGAGGGTTACGGTATTCAGGTAGTTGAGACCGTGCCTATTATAGTTGAACCTAACAGTTTTAACCGCCATTATCTGGAAACCAAACAGAAAAAAATGGGCCATCTGTTAAACGTAGACAAAACAAACTAAGAGATACATCTTAAGGAGTAGGCAAAATGGGTAAAGAGTTTTCAGGTGTTTTAAACGGGCAGGGTTTGAAAGTGGCTCTGGTGGTATCCCGCTTTAACGAATTTATTACTTCAAAGCTGCTGTCAGGGGCTAAAGACAGTCTGGAACGCCACGGGGTAAGTGCCGACAATACTGACGTAGCCTGGGTTCCGGGTGCTTTTGAAATTCCGCTTGTAGCTCAGAAACTGGCCAAGAGCGGCCGCTACGATGCGGTTATCTGTCTGGGGGCGGTTATCCGGGGCAGTACCCCCCATTTTGAATATGTATCCAGCGAAGTTTCCAAGGGTATTGCCAGAGTAGGGCTGGATGCGTCTTTGCCGGTGATATTCGGGGTTATAACCGCAGATAGCATTGAACAGGCCATTGAGCGGGCAGGCACCAAGATGGGCAACAAGGGCTTTGATGCTGCTACTCAGGCTATTGAAGTGGCCAATTTGATGAAAAACCTCGGCTAAGTAACTTTATAAACCATATCTCCCGGCCGTACCCGGTCGCAGACTCTTATGCCAACACTATCGCCGGCTTTGGCCTCGGTAAGGTTGGCATGATTTATTTGGATGGAATCTACTTCTTGCTCAAAGTCAGTGGTATGGCCTTCTATACGTATGGTATCCCCCACTTTGAGCTGGTCTATCAGGTCTATACCAGCCACCCCGGGATGGGCAAAATAATCGGAAACCGTACCTACCAGCAGTTCAGGCATTTCCTTCTCCGTTTCCGCCCTCTCGCTTTCAGTATAAAACCGCATACACCCGCAGGCAATACCCTTGCCCGAAAACCCGCTAAATGTTTTGACATGTTCTGCTTTCTTACTTATAATGGGTTAAATCTGAACGGAGGTATCACTTGGCAAACAAAGACAAGCCCTCCATGAAAAAGCACAGTGACGATATAAGCTTGGACGATATCAATAACCGTCTGGAGCTTTTTGACCAAAGGCTGGATAATATTGATTCGGTAGTTTCAGCAGTGGTTGAACGGGTGATGAGCCAGCCGATAACTATATCCACTACTTGCCCCCACTGCGGCAAGAATTTGGATATTGCTCTGGTAGGCAACCGCAGACCCACTGTATCCAAGTAGTTTTTCCTGCATCACTTTTCATTATCATGTTATGGGAGGTATGTACATATGCAAATGACAGGTACGCTCAGTCAGTTCCGTTATGATGTCTTTAAGCGGCGTAGTGCTTTAAATATATGGGCTAAAATCGGCCTTACTCTGGCGGCTGCGGGGTTGATTGCCCTGTCCGCCCAGATAAAACTGCCCCTGCCGTGGACTCCCATACCTGTTACACTGCATACTTTTGCCATCTTGCTTTCAGCTGTTTTGCTGGGCAGGTGGTGGGGTGGTGCGGCTGTTGCCATATACGCAGCGGCCGGTTGGGCTGGTATGCCTGTTTTCAACGGCTGGAGTGCCGGTGTAACCGCAACTGCCGGTTATCTGGTGGGATTCGTTTGCCTGTCTCTTTTCCTGGGATATTTTGCTGACAGGTATATCCGGGCGCGCAGCTTTACCACCATGTTCGGCCTGATGCTATTTGCAAACTTTGCCCTGGTATATATACCCGGTCTTTTCTGGCTTAACTACTGGCTGTCATCTGTCGTCGGTCAGCCGGTCAGCTTTACTGCTTTGCTGTCTATGGGGCTGGTGCCTTTTATTGCCGGGGATATCATCAAGATAGGTGTTGCCGCCCTTATTGTAAAGGGTGTCACCCCTAAAAAGGCTTTCGGCAATGAACTGGATGCCCATAAAATGGCGGGTTGGAATATCTTCTAAGTCTTATTTGACGCTAAGGTGCTAAGCTAGTAAAATATGTGTCTCTTGGGCGGTTAGCTCAGTTGGTTAGAGCGCAGCGTTGACATCGCTGAGGTCAGTGGTTCGACCCCACTACCGCCCACCATTCTTTAAACGTAAACAGCCCTCATGATGTTAGTGTCATGGGGGCTGTTTTTATTGGTGGCACTAATTTGGCACTACATTCTTTCAGCTAATAACTGTTTCAGCCAAAACAGTAATGGCATGCTTACTGGTGGCGACTTGTTGTAAGCTATGGGTTGCATGGCTATAAGTATCCAGGGTTATCCGGATGAAGGCCCAGCAGGTAAGGTATGCCCATTTTATCTGACAAGTAAGGGGTTGTATGGTTTCTGCGGTAGCTTCTTTAAACTTTGACATGGGATTAGTTATTGGAATGGTAAAGCTCAAACAAGACCTGTATGAGATGCTTCCTTTCAAAGTATTCAAGGACGATGTGGTCAAGAGGCAAGGACTGGTTTCCAACATAGACGAGCCCAGTAATCATCTTTTGGAAACTGCCTTTAAGATGAGTGCGGAAATTTAGAGGATAGGATGAGGCAACTAGAGTAATGGCGTATAATATTAGTTTAATATAACCATTATGTTGACATCTTTGCCGTTAGATTTATAATTTGTTATATATCAGGATATCGGCCGTCTGAGGATGCAAATAGTTGGAATAAAATAAAGAACTTCAGAAAAAGAACGGGATTCGATATGAAAACTAGAATAAAATTACCTATTTATAAAATAATGACATTTTTCTTGAGCATATATCCAATCCTTTATGTCTTTACAGGTGTAGGAAGTGAACCCCTTATTGACATCGGGAGCTTATCTGAAACACTATCCCAAGCGTTATTGTTTTTCCCGATCATTATGTTTATCTTGGCCTGGGTGATCCTTATAATAGATGTGTTCCATAATAAGACGGTAGCAAAGAACCAAAGGGCGTTCTGGGTGTTTTTATTGATTGCCGGCCATTTTGGGGTTTTCCCTTTTTATTGGTATTTCCACATATATAAAAATTCCAAAGAGTCTGCTACGGTTGTTACGGAAGAACCAGTCAGGGCGCAGCGAGGTCTTTTTGAAGGCAAATCTGCGGGTTTTAAAATAATGCTGTTGGTGGGCGGATTATTACCTTTAGTGTTAGGTGTTATAGGCGGTATAGCCCGCATTTCCTTAAATAATGAGGGATTGTTTTATACATTTGGGATTGCCAGCTATGCTGTGGGGATAGCAATCCTAGCTCTATACATAATAGATGCCACCAGAAACAGCTTGGTTGCTTCGAATCAAAAGGGGCTGTGGATAGTTCTGCTCATACTGGTAAATGTAATTATCTTTCCTGTTTACTGGTATATGAATGTGTGGAAAGAAGCAAGCAGACTGCAGATTTAGAACCTAATAAATAAGGCAAGTAACTATCATTGATTTTCACATATAAATATTTGTAGCACTAATTTGGCACTAATGTTTAGCAAATTGATCTCTGAAAATAAGCTTGTAAAGCTAAAATCAGTGTTACCACCAGCCAAGAGTTTAGCTTTAACACTACTAAAAAGCAGGCTAGGGATATGATTCACACGCAGGGGGTCAGTGGTTCAAATCCACTACCGCCCACCATCTTGTACAATAGGCAGAACCCTCTTATCCGTACTTATTTCCGCCGCCTGCACAAAATATTCCAGCTTAACTTCGTTATCTCTGATGCGTATTTTTTCACAAAACCCCTATAGACTGCACGTTCTGCCTTTTCAATATATAGTTAACCCACTGCAAAGCTTGTAAGAGCGGCTGTGCCGGGGTAACAACCGGATTAAGAGTCTGCTTCTGCCGGCCCTGCTTCAAATTGGCTGTTATATAGCGAAGCATAAAATCCGTTTGCTTCAAGCAGTGTTTCATGGCTGCCCTGTTCTACAATTGCACCGTCTTTCATTACCAGTATGATATCTGCATTATGGATTGTGGACAGGCGGTGGGCAATTATGAATGCGGTACGGCCTTTCATCAGATTTTCCATAGCCTGCTGTATCAGCATTTCGGTTCTGGTATCTACCGAGCTGGTAGCTTCGTCCAAAATTAAAATCTTGGGGTTGGCCAAAACGGCTCTGGCAATGGTCAGCAACTGTTTTTGACCTTGGGAAATATTGCTGGACTCCTCGTTCATTATCATTTCATACCCGCTAGGCAGGGTGTGTATGAAATGATCTACGTAGGCAGTTTTGGCTGCGGTATAAACCTCTTCGTCAGTTGCGTCCAGCTTGCCGAAGCGGATATTATCCATAATACTGCCATTAAAGAGCCAGGTATCTTGAAGTACCATGCCGAAAGCACTCCGGTATTCCTGTCTCTTTATATCCTGGATATTTACCCCATCTACCAGAATCGCCCCGCTGTTTACGTCGTAAAAGCGCATCAGCAGTTTGACCATGGTGGTTTTCCCCGCACCCGTAGGGCCTACAATGGCTACCCGCTGGCCGGGTTTTATATCCGCATTAAAATCTTTAATTATGGTTTTAGCCGGGCTGTAGCCAAAGGACACATCTTTAAAGCTGACAGCACCTGAAATATCCTTCAGGCTAACCGGGTTAGACGGTTCGGGTACTTCCTCGTCTTCTCCCAGAAATTCAAAAATACGCTCGGCTGCTGCCGCTGTAGACTGGAGTACATTTACAATATTGGCGGTTTGTGCCAGCGGCTGGGTAAATGACCTGACATACTGGACAAAGGCCAGTATGTCACCTACCTGAATAGTTTTTTGTATGGCCAAAAAGCCGCCCAGAATACATACAACCACATAACTCAGGTTGCCTATGAAGTTCATCATGGGCATCATAATGCTGGACAAAAACTGGGCTTTCCAGGATGCACTGTATAGCTCTTCATTCAGCCCTTTGAATTTGGCTATGGATTTTGCCTCACCGTTAAAGGCTTTCATGACATTGTGGGCGGAATACATTTCTTCCACATGGCCGTTTATATGACCCAGATAGTCCTGTTGTTTGCGGAAATATTTTTGGGACCGCCCGACAATCATTGAAATCAGGCCTATAGAGATGGGGACTATTATCAGCGAAGCCAGTGCCATAATCCAGTTTATAGTAAACATCATCACCAGCACGCCCAGTATGGTAACTATAGAGGTAACCATTTGTGACATGCTTTGGGTCAGGGTGTTGGATATCAAATCAACATCGTTGGTTACGTGGCTCAGCACTTCGCCGTAGGTCTTGTTGTCAAAGAATTTCATTGGCAGGCGGTTTATTTTTTCAGCTATCTGCTTGCGCAGGTCATAGGTAACCTTGATGGATACGCCGGTCATTATGTAGCCCATAATATAGCTGCATATGGCACTGATTACGTACAGCCCGACCAGAATCAGTACGATATTGCCGATATAGGTAAAATCAATGTCGGCACCGGCTGCATTAGTAACTTTACTGACCAAGCCTTCAAAAAGCTTGGTGGTTGCATTGCCTAACAGTTTCGGGCCGATAATGGTAAATACCGTACCAAAAATGGCTAATACCAGAGCAATAATAAGCGGAAAGCGGTATGGTGTCAGGTATTTCAAAAGGCTGGCCATGGTGTCCTTAAAATTTCTGGCCTTTTCACCTGATTGTGCCATTCGCATTCCGCCCATAGGTCCGCCGCCCATGTGCATGCCGCCGCCCATAGGTCTGCCGCCCATCGGCATTCGTAACTGAGGGGTATTTCTGTTCTGGCTCATGCTGATAACTCCTCCGTGGATAGCTGTGAGAGGGCCAATTCGCGGTATACCGTGCAGTTTTCCATCAATTCTTTGTGGGTGCCTTTTCCGGCAATCCGCCCGTTGTCCAGCACGATAATCTGCTCGGCATGCATAACGGTATTTATCCTTTGGGCTACAATCAAGACCGTAGCATTGTGAGTTTCTTTTTTAAGGGCTTTTCTCAGAGCTGCATCTGTCTTGAAATCAATGGCGGAAAAGCTGTCATCAAAGATATATACTTCAGGTTGTTTAGCTATGGCTCTGGCAATAGCCATTCTTTGTTTTTGACCGCCGGATATATTTGCCCCTCCCTGCGATATAGGTGTTTGGAGGCCGTTTTCGGCGATGTCAATATATTCTGTCAGCTGGGCTATCCGGGCGGCTTTCTTTAGCCAATCTTCATCCGCATTTTCATCTCCATACCCTATATTGCTCTCTATAGTGCCGGAGAATAAGCTGGCTTTTTGGGGGATGTATCCGATTTTATCCCGCAAGGCATACTGGGTGACACTGCGGATGTCCGTGTTATCTATCAAAATCTGGCCTTCGGTTATATCGTAAAAGCGGGGAATGAGATTAACCAGAGTTGATTTGCCGCTGCCTGTGCCGCCTACAATGGCGGTAGTTTGCCCGAGTTTGGTAGCAAAAGAAATATCCTTCAGGACATAATCATCTGCGCCGGGGTATTTGAAACCTACCTTTTGGAATTCCACTTTGCCTCTGGTGTCGGTATCAAAGCTTATGGGGTTTTCGGGGTCCTTGATGTCCGGTTCAGTTTCCAGTACCTCCGCAATGCGTTGGGCGGATACGGTAGCTCTGGGCATCATTACAAATACCATGGAGACCATAAGGAAGGCCATAATAATCTGCATGGAGTATTGCATAAATGCCATCATATTGCCTACCTGCATGGCACCTGCATCTATCTGATGTGCTCCCACCCAGATAATCAGCACCCCCACCCCGTTCATTATCAGCATCATGGCCGGCATCATAAATACCATTATCCGGTTGATAAACAGAGATGTTTTAGTAAGGTCTGCGTTGGCTTTTTCAAATTTCGTTTCTTCCAGTTGCTGCTTGTTAAATGCGCGCACAACCATCAGCCCGCTTAGCATCTCACGGGTAACCAGATTTAATTTATCAACAAACTTCTGGATTATTCTGAACTTGGGTATTGCTACTGCGAAAACCACGCTTATCATAGCCAGTATCGCCATTACGGCGGAGGCAATAATCCATGACATGGATACATCCTGCCCTAGGGCTTTGATTATGCCGCCTACACCCATAATAGGGGCGTAGAACACGATTCTGAGCAGCATGACCAGTATCATTTGTATCTGCTGGATATCATTGGTAGAGCGGGTTATAAGAGAGGCCGTAGAAAATTTATCAAATTCGCTGTTGGAATAACTTTCCACCTTGGTAAAAACCTTGCGGCGGGTGTCCCTGCCGAAGCCTGCGGCTACCCTTGCGGACAGAAATCCTACGGTAACCGAAAGGGTTACACTGACCAGCGTAAGCAGCAGCATCAGCCCGCCGATTCTGAACATATAGTTCATTTGCAGCCTGTTCAGGTCAATGCCGATAGTTTGATACTCTGTGGCCAGATAACTTACGGCGGATTGGGCAACCATACTTTCGGGTATAGCGGACAGATGGCTTTTGGCACTCTGGATAATGGCATCAAGCTGTTCTGCCGGTAAATTTGCCAGTACCTCAAATATATCTGCTCCGTCAGGCAATTCAAACTGGCCACCCAGAATATCAGCCGCCGTCCCGTTTTCAATATACGATACCATCAGTATCGGCAGAGGCATAACGGTGTTTAAGCGGTTCAGGGCATTTTCATCATCAGTATTCAGCTTATATATAGGTTCGTTTGCCAAACCGGGATAGGACTCCAGGTATTGGTTATATTCAGCGGCAGACAGCAAATTTTTATCCAGCAGTATGTAGTACCCGGTGACTGCTGCCTTGTCTTCACTGTCTACAAAAAGGAGTATGCGGGACATTTCGCTGGAACGTATGGCTGTAGGGGTGGCGTTTTCAATGCCCTGTTGCTGTACGCCTATGTTTATAATTTTTGACATAAGGTCCGGCAAGGACAAGTCACTCATGGCCTGACCCAGCAGCAGGATAAAAATAAATATGACAGACAGGGTAAACGGTTTGAGTGACTTAATTAATTTCCACAAGGGTATCTCCTTCTGATACAAAGGCAATATATCTGTTACTGGGCTAAAACATTTCTTCTTTGGTAATTATTTCGGGGTTGACCTTGGCCATTATTCTGGTGATTTCTTTAAGTTCATCAGTATTCAGGGCATCAAATTTTTTAGCTGCAGAGTTGAAAAGTACATTTTTGAACTGATGGATTTCATTTCTGGCAGACGGGGTCAGCTTTATCTTTATACTGCGTCTGTCAGCCGGGTCTGTTTCCCGTGTTATCAGTTTTTTGTCAACCAGGGTATTTATAAATTGGGTAATAGCACCGGGGGTTACTGAAGTCAGGCGGGCTAGCTCCTTGACGGATATTCCCGAATCACTGTACCTGCTTATTATCAAGACCAATCTGGCCTGGGGAGGGCTGAGGGAGGGCTTTATGACTGAAGCATCCCGCTGAACATTTTTCATTAAAGAAAACATACGGAGCAGCAGCCGCTGTAACAGCTCATACCTTGCAGTATCGGATTCTCCCGGAAACTGTTTTTCAGGCATCTCCCTTTAGAAACCCGCCCTTTATAGTTTAGTTACTATATAATTTAGTATCTAAACAGATATTTGTCAAGAGAATGTTTGGTTTGAGCAAAAAACCATTTGGTTTAAAGGCCGGTAGTGCTAATATTCTGGTATGGGTGATTTGACCGACCGGGTTGTTCTGCACGGAAAACCGCCGTACACTTTGATGTTTTTGCATGGCGGGCCGGGTGCAGGCGGGGAACTGGCTCACTTGGCAGAGGATATAAGCCCAATAAAGGGGGTTATTGAGCCGCGTCTTTACAGTCTCAGCATAAAGGAGCAGATAGATTATCTGCGGGACATTGCCCGTACGGGGCAACAAAAAGTAGTGCTGTTGGGTTATTCATGGGGGGCGTGGCTGGGCATTATGCTGGCAGCGGCCTGCCCGCAGTATATTTCAAAACTGATACTGGTATCTTGCCCGCCATTCTGTCAGGCAGAAGCAAATGGCATTGCTGATATCCGCCTGGGGCGGTTGAATACAGAACAGAAGAGTAGATTAACAGCTTTGAACCGTCTGCTGGCTGAAGCTGATAATACTGCTGTTGCTGATGGGGCTATGACCGAAATAGGGGAACTGTTTCTGCAGGCGGATACCTATTCTTCTCTGAATCTGCCTGATACAGCGGCAGAGTGCAGTTACCAAACATATAAATCTGTCTGGCAGGAGGCACTTGCTTTGCGGCAGGGAAATAAATTTGCAGGGTATCTGGCTTTGCTGAAATGTCCGGTGGTTGCTATCCACGGGGATTATGACTCTCACCCGGCAAAACCGGTCTTTGAATATTTAGGAGACAATCTGACCGGGTTTTCATCGGTTTTGCTCAGACGGTGCGGTCACTGCCCGTGGCATGAGCAGTATGCGCGGCAAGAATTTATGGCGGTACTCAAACAGGAAATCTGGTATTACTCACATACCGGAAATTGACGCCAGAGCGGCATCTTCGGTACTTTAAAAAACCCTGTAAAAACAGACAGAGCAACCAGGATAGTTATTCCAAGGCAGACGCGTTATGTGTCTAGATAAGCAGGTCTGTTGAAAGCCTGTGTTTATCGTGGGCGTTATTTCTGTGCAGCCGTTCAGGCTTCGCTGACTGGTTCAGGCAGAGTTTGGCTGGGCAGTTCCGGTGCTACTTTCTCGTCCGGGAAGGGTACTATGACCGGGATATTCATGTATTCCATGATATGGACATGAATACGGTAAACCGATTCAATATTTTCGGGTGTCATGGTCTCCAGCCCGCCGTAAGAGAATATGCGGGAGTTTTTCAGGAAGACAAAACGGTCACAGTAGCGGATAGCCAGATTAAGGTCATGCAGAATTATGGCAACACAGGTATTATGTTCTTTTGCAATGCTTTTTACTATCCGTAGTACTTCGTGCTGGTTACGCGGGTCAAGGTTGCTGGTAGGTTCGTCAAGCAGCAGCAGTTTCGGCTCTTGAGCCAGTGCCCTTGCCAGCATGACCTTCTGAGCCTCACCGCCCGAAAGGCTGGAGACATTACGCAGGGCAAAGTCTTCCAGTTTCATTTTCTGCATTATATCGTATACAATCCGCCGGTCTTCCAGAGATGCATCCCACTTGATGTAGGGTTTACGCCCCAGCAGAATAGTGTCAAATACGGTCATGTTTATAGCCCGGTTGTTCTGGGGCACATAAGCAATATTCTGGGCTATAGCGTTACTGCTCATATCAAAAATACTTTGACTGTTAACCATTACCACCCCCTTCTGGGCGGGGCAAATACGGTTTATACACTTTAGCAGAGTGCTTTTACCTGCCCCGTTGGTGCCCAGAATGGCAATACAGCGGTTATCCTGAATGTCAAAGCTGATATCCTCCAGCACGTTTTTGCCGGCCTTGTTATAGGCAAAGCTGACATCATTTATTTCAATCATTGCTCTTAAACCCCCTGAATAAAAGGAACAGAAATAGCGGAGCACCCAGGAATGAAGTGATGGCGCCTATCGGCAGTATAACGGGAGCAATAACCAGCCTGCCGAAAGTATCAGCCAGAACCAGCAGCAAAGCCCCGGCTGCTGCGGAGCAGGGTATAAGATAACGGTAATCGTTGCCCACAAAACGGCGCATAATATGGGGGGCAACCAGACCCACAAAGCTGATAATTCCTACAAAAGAGACCGCCACCGCTGCGGTCAGCGTGCAGATGCACATACTGATAAGCATAACTGCCCGGGTATTGACCCCCAGACTTTTGGCCGTGTCTGTTCCGCCTTCCATGGCATTATAGTTCCAGCGGTTAAGCAGGAAATAGGTTATGGAAGCTGCAAATACAATGGCAAGTATCAGAATCTCCGTCCAGCTGGCTGCCCCCATGTTGCCGAATGTCCAGAAAACCACCGAACTGATTTTGGTTTCGTCAGCAAAATACTGGAGGAGTGTTGTGCCGCCGGTAAACAGAGAGCTTAAGGCCACCCCGGCCAGAATAAGCCCGCCCGGCCCCAAATCTTTTTTAAGCTGGGACAAAAGTATGACCACAAAGGTAGATAAAGAACCGCAGATAAAGGCACACAGGGTTACAATATATGGGTTATTTATGGAAACCGCCGTAGCGGCGGAGTCTGAATTAACCACTCCGCCGCCAAAGACGATAATACCCACGGCTGCCCCGAAGGCTGCCCCATGGGAGACACCCAGTGTGGAGGCTGAGGCCAGGGGGTTGCGCAGGACGCATTGCATTACTGCCCCCGAAACTGCCAGAATTGCCCCCACCGCAATAGCGGCCACCACTCGCGGCAGCCTTATATTAAAGATAACCATCTGGGACAGGTCGGAGCCGTTCCCGAAAAGGGTTTTGACTACGTCCGGCAGGGTAATATGTAAAGACCCTGCCCCCACGGCGAAAAGGGCGGCCACCACTGTTGCCACTGCGGCAATCAGGAATACCAGCCTTTTCCGCCTCAGAAAGGCATTGTATAAATGAAATTGATTAGTCCGGTTTTCTTCCATCAATCCTAACCAAGGGTTACTTTGCCGTAACCAGCCCCGGCAGACTCTAAGATACTCAGGTAGTTGTCAATACCCAGGAAAAAGCTGAAAATTTCGTTAGCCTTCTGGTTGAAGTCTATGTCACTGAACTGCTCCGGATAGAGCAGGCTGGCCACATAATAGGCGTTTACAATGGGTATTTCAAGGTTGGAATAGTATGAAGTAGAGCTGGGATATTGATAAAGATTGCCGCTCTGCACTGCAGTCAGCTGGGCATATAAGCCCGGATTGTCATTGTAGTCAGCCCTGACCAGACCAACACCGCCGCTGTCCAGGAATATGTACTGGGGATTCCAGACAATAATCTGCTCTTTGTCAATTAGCAAAGCACCGGAAGTGTTGGATAGGCCTTCGGTAACGTCGTTAGCGGAAATAACCTCAAAAACTGCATATTTGGTATATACTCCGTCCAGACCGTGCATGCCCTTGAAGGTAGCTGCCGCTCCCAGAACCGAGGGTTTGCCCTGGTCCGGAATACCGGCAGTTCTGGTGGCCAAATCAGCCAGGCAGTCATTTATATAAGTAATAACGGCTTCAGCCCGGGCTCCCACGCCGCAGACATTTCCCAGCAGCCGGAGCGCATCTTTATAATCAGTCTCGAATAAAGTGCCCATAGGCACTGCCACTACCGGAATACCGGTTTTGGTCTGGATTTCATCAGCCAGTTCTTTGGTATAAGAACACAGGATTACGTCCGGGTCACAGCTGATAATTTCTTCCGGATAATAGTCGGTTGCTCCGGCGGCATCTGTACCCACCAGGGGTACATTAGCCCATACGTCTTTGTTGGCATAAGCGTAGGCGGTAACCGGGGTAACATTGCTTGCATCCATGCCGCCCAGTCCCACTACCTTGTCCGCCAGACCTAGATAACTAATCATCCGGGGGGTATTACCCAGCGGGACAATCTTCTCTACTACGGTGGGGATTTCAACCGTACGCCCCACACTGTCAGTAATAGTACGGGTTGAGGTGTTGTCTGAAGGGTCATCTGTTTGGCTATCTCCGCAGCCAGCCACTGTGCAGGCTACCAGCGAGAGTGCCAGTATAAATGGGATAACTTTTTTCATAACTGCACTTACCTTTCTTTGTGTTTTTCATTGCTGCTTATCTGCAGGGAGTAAGCAGGATTAACCGCTTAATATAGGCCTTGCTTACGTTACCAGCCCCGGTCATAGGTGGTAAAACAATCCAGACAGACTGTTTTACCGTTCTGAAAGCGCATTTTGTGTTCCGGTGCGCCCTCTCCGCAGACATCACATACCAGAGTCTGAAAGAGTCTGGCCCTTTCCGGCAGGTCTTTCTTGGGCTCTGAAAAGCTGAAGATTTCATCCAGCGGGGCACTTAGGAGGTGTGCTTGCCACTGGGGACGTTCCATTCCGTTATTCTTGCCCGGCTTGAGGCAGACCCTCAGTTTTTTGCCGTCTGTCCGGTTGTAAAAAGAGAACGCCTGCTTGCCGGTTCCCCGGTAAATAAGATTGCCCTTGCCCATAGTGCAGCTCAGCAGGGCTTGCACGGCATCCACCCCGCAGGCATCGTTTTCGGTGATGCATACAATCTGTTCATCTTCCGAAGTGCCAATGCCCAGCTTTTCAATAGCCGCTTCACACGCCCGGAAGCCTATAGCCAAGCCGGGGCATTCATGGCCGTGAAAGGCTACTGCCTTTTTCCAGAGTTTTTCGTCCATAGAGTTTTGTACCTCCTGTTAGTTTCGGCCTTAAGACCTTTAGATATTGATATTAATATCAAATGCAACTAGTTGCATGTACAATGGATTGCATTATACACCGCTTATTTACGGCTGTCAAAGGTCTGGGGATTAGAAAAACTGCTTGTAAATTTTGCCTATATATAAATAGGTATGCGTGGCGCCCGGTCTTTTACAGAGGGTATTTGATTTGAGGCGTGAGTACATCTGTATAAATAAGGTGCTGGTTCCTGGATAAATGCAGTTGATATGCAGTTATGGTGTTTTCAAAATAAGTGCCATTCCTAGTTTTAAAATTAGGAATGGCACTTTAGATTAGCCAGGTAGATTTGTTATCAGAATAATCTAAGATATTTCAGTTTACAATTTCAGATTGTTTTAGTTTTTTTATTGAGGCGCTTCATGGTGGCATCTAATATTTTGGTGAGTAGTTTTTCCAATTGCTCTCTTTCATCATCGGTGAGCACAGTTGTAGGTTTAATCAGACTTTCACGTATTTCCAGCATCTGGCGGCAAACACCATAACCTTTTTCTGTTAGAGATATAGTTATCATACTGTGGTTATCAGCATCTTTTTCTTTATAGATTAATCCGTTAGATTCCATTCTGTTGATAAGCCCCAGTATTGTGTGGGGTTCGCGCAGAAGACGATGGGTAATATCATTTATGGTTGCTTTGCCGTGGGTAGCTACCTGGTCAAAAACGCCTGCCTGCTCGGGAGAAATACCAATTTTGTAATATGCTCTTTCAAGTTCTTTATACATGGCCCTGCGGGTTCGCATTAGCAACAGGCCAGCTGCATCATTAGGATCCCATTTGTAAAATTCGCTGAATTCCATAATCCGTTTTGATACTCCTTTAATACCTTAAATAATATCAACTTGTAGGTGAATCGTCAAAAATTCAGCATAAAGTACTACGCCATTTGGACGATGTATTTACTAGCGCGATAATGTATCGTACATGATAAGTATCGTATACGATATAATTCGTATACGATATAACGATACCAAAGTATATTTACATATTCAGTACTAGAAGGAGGTGAGAATGGAACACTGACGCTCGGGAAAGACCGTGTGGCATTTGGGAAGACAAATTATTAACAAAAAGAGAGAGGAATCATGACAGAAGTAAATCGTAGAGATTTCCTCAAGGCCGCAGGTGTAGGTGCTGCTGGTCTAGGAGTAGCCGCCGCTGGCAGTTACTGGAATTCTTATCATGAGGGACAATCTGCATTCTCCATGCAGGGTCAGGAACACCGTCAAGGTCATGAATATTTTAATCGTGAACCATTCCGTGTTGACAAGGTTACCCCTTTCAGCTGGGAGGTTATCGGCCCTGATTTGCCTAATAACCATTCCGTAGGGGGCATACACCGCATAGATATGCGTTGGTATTATGGTGAACGGTTTAAGAGTGCCGGACATGCGGTATCTGGAAGTAGCCCGGCGCTGGGTTATGACCTGACCAAAGGTGACCTGGATGCTATGCCCAATACTTGGCCGTCCAATGGTCTGGCTGGTTTGTCCACTTTCTATCAGGAGTACTATGATCTGTATCCCATGATGGTGGATATAGACAAAGAGTACAAGTATGATTGGCTTCCCCAGCTTGTTGAACGTTTTCAAGCAAGTATAGAAAGCAGAGCCAATTTCAATGCCAACGAAGGCCTTATTGCCATGGCCAGATCTGAAGCTCAGAGAGCCGTTCCTGTCTCCAGTATCACGGCTCCGCCTGAAGAAAATGACTGGTCTGGTGTTTCAGCCAGACGGGCAGTATTTGATTCTCCGGAGCTTGCCAGCCAGCTTGTTAAGCGTATGGCAGCTGACCTGGGTGCAACTTTCGTAGGTGTTACCCCATTAAACAAGGGCTGGGTTGCCTATAGTCATGCACCTTTGGGTGGCTTGGGCGGCGGTACCGGGGGGCGTGGGTTTGGCATCAACACGCCTATCAAAATACCTGACTGGTGGGACAATGCCATCTTGGTAACCGGTACTATGAGCTGGGATGTAAACGCCGGTGACCCAAACTATGGTGACTCATGGACAGGTTACAACATTTCATCCCAGATAGCCCAGCAGATGGTCAAATTCCTTAAATATCTGGGTTATCCTGCCCGTTGGCATTCCCCGTTCGGCGGATATGACTTCCCTGTTCCTGGTATCGCTGCCGAATGTGGTATGGGTGAAATTGGGCGCACCTCTAACTGTCTTGCTCCTGACTTTGGCGGTAACGTAAGACCTGCCGTTATTACTACCAGTCTGCCTTTAGCCGCAGATAAACCGGTAGATTTTAACCTTGCAGAGTTCTGTAGCCGCTGTAAATTGTGCGCTCAGGTCTGTCCTACTCAGGCTATAAGCTATGATGACAAGCCCAAATTTGAGATCTACGGGCAGCGCCGTTTCAACACTAATCTTGCTAAATGCCGCGACGGTTGGAATCTGGGGGCCGGGCCTATGGGTTGCCGTGCCTGTATCTCAGTATGCCCGTGGACCAAAAAGAACACTTGGGTACATCGCTTCGTGCGTGAAGTTTTGTCTCATGATGCTACTGGTACATCCCAAAATATAGCTATCTGGGCAGAACGGACACTCTATCCCAAGCATTATCAGGAAGAACTTAATCCGCCTAACTATCAGGGTGTTTACGAACCTCCGAAGTGGATTCAAACTAATGAATATGTCAGCAGTTTTGTCAATACTCCAATGGGGGTGAAGTAATATGTGGATGATGCTCTTAAACGTACTGATGGGACTTGGTCTGGCAGCTGCGGCCTGGGCAGTATATTCCATGGCCAAAGGATACGGTAAAGCTGTTAAATGGTGGCACTGGATTATGCTGCTTTTGTCCGGTGTTTTATGGATTATCGGTTTTGCCTGGTTGGGTGCTCAGCTTGGCGAAGAATTGGGCAGTATGGTGTTCATTCAAGGTGCCCTTTTCGGTTGGGGTATTCTATTAATTGTAAGTATTGTTCTTGCTCTTGTTACTTTCCAGTTAATTAGACGCCAAGAAAAATAAATCAAGCTGTTGGGCGGTGCAGCTTATTACTGCACTGCCCAGCATAAGTGAGAGTAAAATGCCTTTATACGAATATAGATGCCAGTTTTGCCAGAGTTCATATGAGAAAATAGGTAAACCAGAAGATTGCCAGATTGACCGCTGTCCCGGCTGTGGTGGCAGGGCTCAGCGGGTAGTATCCGGTTTTTCATGGAAAAATCAGACATCAAATCTGGTTAAATTTCAGGATAGTTCTGACGAAAAAATGTATTATGCCGAGAAGCGCTTAAATGAAGACAAAAGCCTTGATCCCAATGCATGGCTATTAAAGGTAGCTCAAGATAGACTGGCAGAAAAAGCTGCGAAATCAGCACAAGCCTGAATATGTTACTTAATTTTTCAACAAACTGGTTTGGGAGAACGAAGTTAGCCCTGTTTACAGGGTGTCTATTGCTGATAATGGGGTGCTATGGCTGTGCTGAACCAGAGACAGAAAAAGTAATACCGGATGCTTGCCCTGATTTGGGTTTACTGGTAACACAGGCAGATGTTACCGATATGCTTGATCCGTACGGACGGCCGATTGATAGGGGCAATGTATTTTCGTCATCTGCAGAGTCGATATTTTTAGTTTTTTCGTTATCGGATGATATGTGTTGTAAGACCCTTAATGTGCGCTGGTTTCGGGATAGTGAAGCAGACCCTATACAGATAGAGGATAACTTGCATTCTCAATTTCCCATTAAGCTTATACTTTATGCGCCAGAGGAAGGATTTGTGCCAGGAGAATATCACGTAATTATCTATGTGGATTTATGGGAACGGTTAAATATGCCATTTGTAATAGGTGAATAAAAAACTGGATACATTAAACTGCAGAGAACTTAGGGTTGGTATTATTAACAAACGAATACAAATATTACCTGCGAATACGAATATTACCAGAAATGTCCTGGAAACGGGAAAGAAAGCCGGTGAAAATCCGGAGCAGTAGCGCCTACTGTGAGCGGGGAAAAGAGCAAGCCAGCAAAGCGCCCGGATTCAGGTACTGCCCTTCCGGTGACTACGGAAAGAGCAGGTGCGGAGTTAAAGATAATTAGCCCCCTCCTGTATTCCGGAGGGGGCATATTTTACGGGGAAAGGGAATAAGGCTGATATGGAGGGAACAAAGGTGATATCTGAACTGAAAACAGATACCTGTTATAAAGAACTGGGCAGTTTTCACGGGGTAAAAGCAGGCATTGTCTATCATAAGGCACTGGGTGCGTCCACCAATACTTTGGTAATAGAACTGCCGGAGGAAAGGAATATACTCTCCACCCGCACCGGGCTGGGTAAGGCCAGATATATCTTAAACACCCACATACCCCCTGAACTCTGGGATTTCATGCACGACAACTCATCAGACTGGCAGACAGCCTATTCGGTAGTGCTGGAAGAAGTCCTTGAGAGATACGGCACAGACCTGGATAAAGTCTCATTTTTATCTACTGGAGTAGACCAGGACAAAATAGCCTGGGCGGAAGAAAGTTATGAAGAATTTTGGGTACTTGCCTTTGCTACTGCCGGGGTCAAGACCAACGCCATGCGGATAGGCTGTGATGCCGCAAGCGGTATAGAGCGAAATGGCAAGTTTGAGAAGATAGGCACGATAAATATTATCCTGCTTACCGGCTCTACTCTGGAGACACCCACGCTTGCTTCGTCGTATATCACACTGACCGAGGCTAAGAATGTAGCTTTACAGGAACTGGATATACGGAGTGCGGTACACCCCGAATGGCAGGCAACCGGAACGGGAACAGACCAGATAATCAGCGTATCAGGCGGGGATGACAAGTATACTTATGTAGGCGGACATACCAAACTGGGGGAGATGATGGCCAAATCTGCAACTCAGGCGGTCAAACAGGCTGTCAGAAACTGCCGGGGGTATTAGACGTAAAACTGGGGAATATAAAGGGTTAAGACGCAAAGTCAGGTACTTGTATCCGGATTAAGCGCCTTAACCCCAGCTAATTCAGACTGTTAGCCGCTATTTTGGGTTCTTTTTAATTTAATTGCTTTTTCATGGCAGGCACTTACGCAAGTGCCGCAGCCTTCACAGCGTTCTGGGTGGACTAATCTGGCTTGTTTGCTACCATGAGCAGATACTTTGAGCCTGGCGAAAAATGGGAGCTGGCTTTTTTCTTCGGCGGATAATTTATATATTTCAAATACACCATTGGGGCAAGCCACGGTGCATTCTCCATCCCCTTCACATTTAGAAGTATTTATTACCGGAATAAAATCACCCGGGTTGTGTCTGGGAGCTGGCGTCTGATTGTTTGACTGCATTTTTTGCCTTTCTGAATTCAAATAGATTTATAGTGTTAACGGCTTTATTATCACTGCCCGCAGGCAAAATAATCCCATGGGTAAAGAAATATCTGACTGAAGGTCTTACTAATTTTCAAATCAACCGCTTATCCCCAAACCTCTAAGGTAAGTTTTCTTCGGTAGCCGGTGCGGGGTTTATTTTGCTGACCAGATTGACTAGTATTTTCATTTCTTCGGTATTCAGCGCCCCAAATTTTCGGGCGGCTGAATTGAAGAAATCTTTTTTCAGGTTTTGGATCTCCTTTTCGGCTGGCGGGGTTAGTTTTATCTTGATACTGCGCCTGTCCGCCGGGTCTGTTTCCCGGGTTATCAGGTTTTTATCAATCAACCCGTTTATAAACTGCGTGACAGCACCCGGGGTAATTGACATCAGACGGGCTAATTCCTTTACGGATATACCTGAATCACTGTGCTGGCTGATTATAAAAATCAACCGGGCTTGGGGCGGGCTGAGATGCGGGTGTGTGGCAGATACGTCCCGCTTAATATGATGTATCAGTACATGCATATGCTCGAGAATCTGCTGGGTGAGTTCATCCCTTTCGGTATCTGCTTTAATCCGGTTGTGCTGGTCTGTCATGTTCTTGTGCTGCCTGCCAAGTAGTAGTTTGACTGTTAAATAATTTAGTAGCTAAACAGATGTTTGTCAACCCCCCGAAAATCCTGGGTGGTTTGTTTTTAGTATATTTTACGTTTGCATAGTTATAAATATTACAGCCGTGTTACATTATTTTTTAAGATAAGATGTAATAAAACGGTAATATACCGGTAATAATTGACTGTTATCATAGATTTATGATGAACAGAAAGTTACCTGATAATACCCCGAAACTGGCGCTCATCGGCTGTTCCGATATTTTGCCTAACGGGCTTGAAAATGACCTGACTGAGGCCGGTTATTCCTGCCTGAGTTTTGATTTTTCGCTGGTTAAGCTGCTGGAAAACAGCACCGAACCGCTGGATGCGGTAATTATCTGCCTTATTGATTGGGATGACGACCGCCTTGAGGCCTGTGAGAAACTTTTGGGCGGAAAGGTTTTTACCCCTGATATACCCCTGGTGGCGGTGGTGAATGAAAAGACCATGCGCAAAATTCCCCGCCAGTTTGAGTTTGATGAAATTATTATCACGCCTTACAGCCGCCCGGAAATGGAATTCCGGCTGGGGCGGATTATTTACCAGTTCCGGCAGAAAGTCAGCCGGAATATTATAGAGATAGATGACATTTCAATAACTTTGGACAGTTATGAGGTCAGGGTCAAAGACCGTTTGCTTAGCCTGACGCTTAAAGAGTATGAGCTGCTGAAATACTTGGCTTCTAACCGGGGGCGGGTCTATACCCGCGAATCTCTGCTGGAGACTATCTGGGGGTTTGACTATTACGGCGGCACCCGCACCGTAGACGTGCATATCCGGCGTCTGCGTTCCAAAATAGGTGACTTTAACGAGAAATATATCAAGACGGTCAGAGGGGTGGGATACACCTTCCGCGCTGCCCGTCTGCCGGTTGCCTAGCCTGTTTACCTGCCGGAAACATTCAAGAAACAAACATTTTAACTGCCATTAATTAGCTGGCAACACTGCTTTTGTATAGTAAATATATTAAAAGCAGGGCTGGATTATTGGAAGCCACTAACTCTCAGGATATCTAAATCCCGGCCGGTTAGTTTTCTGAGGAAAGCTATTTCACATTCCTTGGCCCTGAAGAGGAGACAAATTTTATGAAGAGAATGGTTAACCGTATTTTACCCCGGTTTGTGGCTGTTTTTGCGGTAATGGGGGTGTTGGTTTTTTCCGGCTGTTCCCCGGCTGAGGAAAACCATGTAGCTGTTGAAATCAGTATTTCCGCCGCCGCCAGCATGACTGATGCCCTCCAGGAGATTAATGCCCTGTACATGCAGGAAAACAGCTGGGTTACTTTGAGTGTCAACTTTGCTTCTTCCGGTACTTTGCAGAAGCAGATTGAAAACGGGGCTCCGGTAGATGTGTTTATCTCGGCGGCACCCGCCCAGATGAATGCCCTGGAAGAAGGCGGTTTTCTGGTGGATTCCAGCCGCCGCAATCTTTTGAATAATAAGATTGTTCTGATTGTCCCGTCTGATAGTACCCTGGGGCTGGACAGTTTTATGGACCTTCTGGATTCAGGCGTGGTGCGCATCGCCCTGGGTGACCCGGAATTTGTACCGGCGGGAACTTACGGTAAAAAAGCTTTGGAGATACTGGGTATTTATGACCAGCTGCTGCCCAAGCTGATTTTAGGCAGTGATGTCCGCCAGGTTCTGGGCTATGTGGAAGGCGCTAATGTGGAAGCCGGTATTGTTTATTCCACTGATGCTGCCATTACAGATGGTGTAGTGATAGTAGCCGAAGCCCCGGCTGAGGTGAATACCCTGATTGTATACCCTGCCGCCATTATAAAGGGCTGCCAGGATATTGAAGCTGCCCAGGCATATATAGATTTTCTTTTCGGGCAGGAAGCGGCTGCTATCTTTGCCGAATACGGCTTTAGTTTAGCTGAGGGTTAAACCCTTAAATTAACTTATTGGAAGCGGATGTGGATTCATATCTTTTACCACTGTGGATATCATGCAAAACGGTTCTGGTTACTACCGCCATAACCTTTATTCTGGGTATTGCGGTAGCCCGCTGGATGGCCAGATACTCAGGCAAATACAAGGGCATGATAGACGGGATTTTTATCCTGCCGCTGGTGCTTCCGCCTACGGTGGTCGGTTTCGGCCTGCTGATGCTGTTTGGCAAAAACGGGCCGCTGGGAGAATTCCTATCGCTGTTTGATATGACGGTAGTATTCTCCTGGCCGGCCACCGTAATCGCCGCCGTTATCATGACCTTTCCCCTGATGTATATGTCCGCCAGAGCGGGTTTTGAGCAGGTGGACGTAAATATTGAAAATGCCGCCCGGACACTGGGGGCTAGCGAGTGGCGGGTTTTCTGGACTATTACCATGCCGGCTGCCCGTCCGGCTATTATGGCGGCTACTGTGCTGGCGTTTGCCCGGGCTCTGGGTGAATTCGGGGCTACCCTGATGCTGGCCGGAAATATACCCGGCAAGACCACCACTATTCCGGTGGCTATTTATTTCAATATTCAGGCCGGACATACGGATAAAGCTATGGTACTGGTCTTTATTGTACTGGCCATTTCTTTTGTATCACTGGCGGCTTTGACTTACTGGAAGCTGAAAATACCGGCCAAGCCCTAAAACGGCGGTAAGGCGGCTGAAATGGCTTTGAGGAGGGGGTAAATGCTTGAAGTTAACATAAAAAAGAAACTGCCCGGTTTTGATTTGGAGGTGGCTTTTTCGGCTGACAGCGGGATAATGGCTATGCTGGGGCCTTCCGGTTCCGGCAAAACCATGACCCTGCAGTGTGTTGCCGGGCTTACTCAGGTTGACGAAGGGTATATAAATCTGAACGGGGAAGTCCTGCTGGATACCTCCCGCAAGATTGATATCCGCCCTCAGGTACGCCGGGTGGGATTTGTTTTTCAAAACTATGCCCTTTTTCCCCACCTTACCGTCAGGGATAACATTGCTTATGGTATAAGGCATCTGGAAAAGGCCGAAAGTGACGGCATTATCACCCGTCTGATGGAAAATATGCATATAGCCTCTCTGGGGCATCGCTTTCCCAGCCAGCTGTCTGCCGGGCAGCAGCAGCGGGTAGCTTTGGCCAGAGCCATTGCCCCCGAACCCAGGGTACTCCTGCTGGATGAGCCTTTTTCGGCTTTGGACGCGGTGGTTAAGGAAAGTCTGGAAATAGAGCTGCTTAGCCTTCAGCAGTTTTACAAGGGCATTATTATTCTGGTTACCCATAATTTTGCCGAAGGCTACCGGATGTCATCCAAAATGGCCATATATGAATCCGGGCGGATAGCCCAGTGCGGGGACAAAGGCAAGATAGTGGGTTCTCCGGCTAATCTGACGGTAGCCGGGCTGATGGGCTTTAAAAACCTGCTGGTCGGGACAGTCAGCCAGATAATCGGACAGGATTTATATCTGGAAGTACCCGGCCTTAGCCTGTTCAAGATACGTCTGCCTGAACAGATGCAGCTGGCGGTAGGTATGCGTCTTACTTTGGGTATCCGCTCTGAATTTGTCCGGGTGTCTGCGGCCGCCGAAGAAAACAGCCTGCCGGGGGTGGTCAGCGGAGTGATAAATGAAGTCGCTTCAACCCGCTGTTTCTTTTCCGCCGGTGCAAATTTGCAGTATACCTTTGAAGCCTTTCTTCCCCCTCCGGCGGATGCTTCCCTTAAAGTGGGCAGCCGCCTCAATTTCTGTTTCCCCACGGAGCATCTGGTAGTAGTTGGACAGGCAGGGGAAACAGCCCAAACCGGCAGCCTGGCTGGTTGATTAGAATCTGGTTTTTCTCTCTGGTACTTTTCTGCTTGCGGCCAGTTTACCTTTTGGAAATCTGCGGGAAACAAATATTTTACCTGATAGAAACCGTGCGGCAATACAGAATTGGTAAAGTGAGAATGTCTTAAAAAATTCAGGCAAATAGTGCTTACAATCTCAAGGAGGTTTGAAATGAGGAAGGTGGCTATCTACGGCAAGGGAGGTATCGGCAAGTCAACGACCACCCAGAATACGGTGGCGGCTCTGGCCGAAATGGGACGCAAGGTACTGGTGGTGGGCTGTGACCCTAAGGCTGATTCTACCCGGTTGCTTTTGGGAGGACTGGCCCAGAAAACGGTGCTGGATACTCTGCGTGAGGAGGGTGAGGACGTAGAGCTGGACCTTGTCCGCAAGACCGGTTTCGGCAATACCCTGTGCGTGGAATCCGGCGGCCCGGAACCGGGCGTAGGCTGTGCCGGCCGGGGTATTATTACGGCGGTTAATCTGATGGAACAGCTGGGCGGGTATGAATCAGACTCTCCCCTGGACTATGTTTTCTATGATGTTCTGGGAGACGTGGTCTGCGGCGGCTTTGCCATGCCTATACGCGAAGGCAAGGCGGAAGAAGTTTATATAGTCTGCTCAGGCGAGATGATGGCCATGTATGCGGCTAACAATATCTGCAAGGGTATCCGCAAATTTGCCGATGCCGGCTCGGTTAAACTGGGCGGGCTTATCTGCAACAGCCGCATGGTGGACAATGAAAAGGAAATGATTGCCGAATTTGCCAAACGTCTTGGCACCCAGATGATTCATTTCGTCCCCCGGGACAATGATGTCCAGCGGGCTGAAATCAACAAGAAGACAGTTATCGAATGGAATCCGCAGGCCAAGCAGGCTGACGAATACCGGGCTTTGGCTAAGGCTATAGATAACAACCAAATGTTTGTAGTGCCTAAACCTATCAGCGTAGATGAACTGGAATCCCTGCTGGTGGAATTCGGGGTTATTTCCTAATAAATTTCAAAAGAGGAGACGACAATGATGATTATGGTGCGGGCCATTGTGCGCCCTGAAAAAGTGGACGATGTTATGGCGGAGCTTATGTATGCCGGCTTTCCGGCTGTTACCAAGATAGACGTTTTCGGGCGCGGCAAACAGCGGGGTATCCGGGCTGGCAGTGTTTCCTATGACGAATTGCCCAAAGTGCTGCTTTTGACAGTTATAGATGACAAGGACAAGGAATTTGTCATTGATACCATTATGAAAACTGCCCGGACTGGTGAAAAAGGCAACTTCGGTGACGGTAAGATTTTTATCTCACCGGTGGAAGAAGCCTATACCATCAGCACCGGCAGCGCTGTTTTGTAGGGGGTACATATGAAAGAGGTTATGGCTATTATCAGGTTTAACAAGATAAATATTACTAAGCGCGCCCTGGTGGATGCTGGCTTTGCTTCCATTACGATGCTGAAGACCATGGGCCGGGGTAAAGGTAATGTGGATTATCTGCTGCTGGCGGGAGCCGAAGGCGGCCATGAAGAAGCCATTTCCCAGCTTGGGCCGTCTCTCAAGCTGGTACCCAAGCGGCTGATTACCCTGGTGGTGCCGGATGATCAGGTGAAAACAGTGGTTAATACAGTTATAGAAGTAAACCGGACAGAAAATCACGGTGACGGCAAAATCTTTGTCATGCCGGTACTGGAAGCGGTACGGTTACGTACAGGTGAACGGGGCGAGGACGCCATAGACTCTGTGGTCAATGTCTTGTAAGGAGCAAAACCGTGGTAAAGGAATCAATATATAACCCGGAGGAAATCAAGGATAAGCTGGTTGCTGATTTTCCTTCAAAAATTGCCCGCAAAAGGGCTAAGGCTATTGTAGTTAATACCGGCACAGACGAAACACCCCAAATTGCGGCCAACGCCCGGACTGTTCCCGGCCTGATTACCATGCGGGGCTGTGCTTATGCAGGGTGCAAAGGCGTTATTTTGGGGCCCACCAGAGATGTTTTAAGCATTACTCACGGCCCTATCGGGTGCGGTTTTTATTCATGGCTGACCCGGCGTAACCAGACCCGCCCGCCCAAGCCGGAAGACGAAAATTTTATGACTTACTGTTTATCTACTGATATGCAGGAGTCAGAAATAGTCTTCGGGGGTGAGAAAAAACTGGCCCAGGCTATAGAAGAGGCATACCAGCTTTTCAAGCCCAAGACCATAGTTGTTCATGCTACCTGTCCGGTGGGTCTGATTGGAGACGATATCCATCAGGTTACCCGGGCGGCGCAGGAAAAACTGGGCATCAAGGTTTTCGGTTTCAGCTGTGAAGGCTACAAGGGGGTCTCACAGTCTGCCGGACACCATATAGCCAACAACCAGATATTCAAGCATATGGTGGGTACGGATAACACCGCTTCGCCCTCACCCTACCGGGTAAATCTGCTGGGTGAATATAACATCGGCGGGGACGCTTTTGTAATTGAAGACCTGTTTGCCCGCTGCGGGTTTGAGCTGGTTTCAACCTTCTGCGGCAACTCAGACCATGACAGCATGTGCCGTTCCCATACTGCCGAACTTAATCTGGTCATGTGCCACCGTTCTATCAACTATATGGCTGATATGATGGAAACCAAATACGGCATTCCCTGGATTAAGGTTAATTTTATCGGGGCGGAAGCAACTGCCAAGTCCCTGCGCAAGATTGCCCGTTATTTCGGGGATGAAAAGCTGATTGAACAGACCGAACGGGTTATTGAAGAAGAAATGCCGGCGGTTTCGGAAGCCCGCCAGCTGTACCAGGAACGCTGCCGCGGCAAGAAGGTGATGCTTTTTGTAGGCGGTTCACGCGCCCACCACTATCAGGAGCTTTTTAAAGAGCTGGGTATGGAAGTGGTGGCGGCCGGTTATGAATTTGCCCACCGGGATGATTATGAAGGACGCAGGGTACTGCCCAGCATTACGGTGGATGCTGATTCACGCAATATTGAGGAGCTGACCGTAGAAAAAGACCCCGAAAGGTATAAGGAAAGAGTAAGCCCTGAGAAATGCGCTGAGCTGGCTGCAAATGGGGTGGAATTTAAGGACTATGCCGGTATGATGCCGGAGATGGAAGCCGGGTCACTTACCATAGACGAGCCCAGCCACCACGAAACATTCCGCCTGCTGGAACTCTATAAGCCGGATTTATATTGTGCCGGTGTTAAGGAAAAATACGCAGTTCAGAAAACCGGTATACCCTGCCTGCAGCTTCATAGCTACGATTACGGCGGCCCGTTTGCCGGGTTTGAAGGGGCAATTAACTTTTACAAAGATGTTGACCGGCTGGTAAGCAGCCGTATCTGGTCTTACCTTGAAGCACCCTGGCAGCGCCAGACTCAGGTTAAAGCTACCTATGGAATCTGATTGGGGGAACGGAGGGATAAACTAGTCTATGTTACTCAGACATACCGCACCCGGGGATTCGCCCCGTGAAGCACTGACAATTAACCCGGCTAAAACATGCCAGCCCATAGGGGCCATGTATGCCGCGCTGGGTATTCATAACTGCCTGCCGCACAGCCACGGCTCACAGGGGTGCTGTGCGTATCACCGCAGCACCCTGACCCGCCACTATAAGGAGCAGGTGCTTAGCGGTACCAGCTCCTTTACCGAAGGGGCCAGCGTCTTCGGCGGGCAGGCCAATCTGCTCCAGGCTATTGACAATATATTCAGCGTTTATAATCCGGATATTATTGCCGTTCATACTACCTGTTTGTCTGAAACTATCGGTGATGATATTACCCAGATTATCAGCAAGGCCAAAATAGAAAATCATATCCCGCAGGGAAAACTGGTTATCCATACCAATACCCCCAGCTATGCCGGCTCACATGTGACCGGTTTCGCCAACATGGTGAAATCCATGGTGCAGTATTTGTCTGAACCGGCTGAAGGCATGCCGGAGCGGCGCGCCAATATTATCCCGGGTTGGGTAGAACCGGCGGATATGCGGGAAATTAAACGCCTGGTAGAGGCAATGGGCATAAATTACATTATGTTCCCGGATACCTCCGGGGTGCTGGATACTCCCCTTACCGGTCATTCCGAGCTTTTTCCGGCCGGGGGAACTACTATTAAGCAGCTCCGTGATACCGGCCGCAGCAAAATCACCTTTGCTTTGGGTGAAGCGGCCTCCGGCCCGGCAGCACTCCAGCTGGATTCAAAATGCAAAGTGCCCTATGACCTGCTGGATTTGCCCA
Organism: Dehalococcoides mccartyi 195; assembly: GCF_000011905.1. Classification (NCBI taxonomy): domain Bacteria; kingdom Bacillati; phylum Chloroflexota; class Dehalococcoidia; order Dehalococcoidales; family Dehalococcoidaceae; genus Dehalococcoides; species Dehalococcoides mccartyi. The sequence goes on along the minus strand of NC_002936.3, from coordinate 1,056,558 downwards.
TCGGCCTGCAGGCAACTGACCGCTTTATAAATGCCCTTTGCAAGCGCTTTCATGTTGACGTGCCTGAGAGCATTACCGAAGAACGCGGCCGCCTGCTAAATCTGATATCCAACCTGCATCAGTACACTTACGGCAAGCGGGTGGCTTTGTGGGGAGACCCTGACCAGCTGGTAGCCCTAAGCGAGTTTCTGGTGCTGCTTAATATGAAGCCGGTATATGTTCTGACCGGTACGCCGGGTAAAAGGTTTGAAGAAAGAATGGCCGCAGTGCTGGGGGATTCAGTCCCCGAAGCCAAAATAGCCCAGGGGCCGGGGGCGGATATGTACCGCCTTCATCAGTGGATAAAGCAGGAGGGGGTAGACCTGCTGATAGGCAATACCTACGGCAAGTATATTGCCCGGGATGAAAATACCCCGCTGGTACGGCTGGGCTTCCCCATTCTTGACCGGGTTGGCCACCAGTATTTCCCGGTTGTGGGCTATCGGGGGGCAATGCGTTTGCTGGAAATGATTTTAAATGCCTTTTTGGATAAGAAAGACCGCGAATGCAAAGAAGAATCTTTTGAGCTGGTCATGTAGGTAAACAAAAGTGATTGAAATTCTGAAAGACCGTAAACAACAGGTACGCGAAGGCGGCAAGGCCGCCGGCTTTGATATGGTCTGCGATACGGCCAGTCTGGCCGGTTCGGTAAGCCAGCGCGCCTGTGTGTTTTGCGGTTCACGGGTGGTTCTTTACCCCATTGCTGACGCACTGCATCTGGTGCACGGGCCGGTAGGTTGTGCCGCCTATACCTGGGATATACGGGGGGCGCTTTCCTCCGGGCCGCAGCTGCACCGGATGAGTTTTTCAACTGACCTTAGGGAAAAGGACGTTATATTCGGAGGGGAAAAGAAACTCTACCGGGTTCTGACAGAGCTTATTGATACTTATCATCCCAAAGCCGCCTTTGTATACAGCACCTGTATTGTGGGGGTTATCGGGGATGATGTGGAGGCGGTTTGCCGGACTGTTAGCCGGGAAAAAGGGATTGATGTTATCCCGGTTCATTCCGAAGGGTTCAGGGGTACCAAGAAAAACGGCTATCAGGCTGCCTGCCAGGCCCTGAGCCGTCTGGTAGGTACGGCTGATACCGCCGGAATCAGCAAGCTGAGCCTGAATATTCTGGGAGACTTTAATATAGCCGGTGAAATCTGGCAGATAAAGGAATACTATCGGCGGATGGGTATACAGGTAGTTTCAACTATAACCGGAGATGGCCGGGTAGATGAAATCCGCCGTGCCCACGGGGCTAGTCTGAACGTAGTCCAGTGTTCCGGCTCTATGATGGCATTAGCCAGAATGATGCAGGAAAAGTATGGTATTCCTTACCTCAGGGTTTCCTATTTCGGTATTGAAGATATGTCTAAAGCCCTGTACGAGGTGGCGGAAAAGCTGGGAGATGAGGCCATGCTTAGCCGTACCCGGGAGCTGGTTTCGCAGGAAGTAGCCTCTATAATGCCCGAACTGCGGGAATACCGGCGGAAGCTGGAGGGGGCCAGAGCGCTGGTCTACACCGGAGGGGCTTTCAAGGTGTTTTCCATGGTACGCTCCCTGCGGACGCTGGGGATTAAAACAGTGGTAGCCGGTTCCCAAACAGGAGATAAAGATGACTACCGCCAGCTGGCGGATTTGTGTGACGAAGACACCGTGCTGCTGGACGATACCAACCCGCTGGAGCTGGCTAAATATGTGCAGGAAAAAGGGGTTGATTTGATTATCGGCGGGGTCAAGGAAAGACCCATTGCCTATAAGCTGGGGGTGGGCTTTTGTGACCATAACCATGAACGCAAAATTTGTCTGGCCGGATACAGCGGCATGCTTAATTTTGCGCGCGAAGTGTATACCTCAGTTTGCAGCCCGGTCTGGTCTCTAATGCCCAGACGCCGCCTGCATACCGGGGGTGAACAGACATGACTGTTTCTGATTATCAAACTGCCCCTCACGAGGCTACCCGTAACGCCTGTTATTTATGCGCACCTCTTGGGGCAAGCATTGCCTTTTCGGGGATAGCCCGCTGTCTGCCTTATCTTCACGGCGGGCAGGGCTGTGCAACCTATATCCGCCGTTATACTATCAGCCATTTCCGCGAGCCTATGGATATTGCTTCCTCTTCCTTTGGAGAAGAGGCCACTGTCTTCGGGGGCAAGGATAACCTTTTTTGCGGCTTGAAAAATGTTATTTCTCAATATCAGCCTGACCTTATAGGTATTGCCAGCACCTGCCTTTCAGAAACCATTGGTGAAAATGTGCCGGCCTTAATAGAAGAATTCCGCCAAAGCGTTGATTTGGGTGAGACCCAGCTGGTTTTCGCTTCTACCCCCAGTTATGCCGGTTCACACCTGACCGGTTTTCACAAGGCTGTTCTGGCAACCGCTAAGGCTCTGGCTGTGAAAAAAGAAGAACATGGCGGCATAAACATAATGCCCGGAATGATATCTCCGGCAGATATCCGCTATATAAAGCGCATCTGTCAGGATTTGGGTATATCTGCCGCTCTTTTGCCTGACTATTCGGATACGCTTGACGGGGTAAGCTGGCCTGAATACCACTGCTTCCCTGAGGGCGGTACCCCGGTCTCTGTGCTGAAAGGTATGGGCGGGGCAAAGGCCAGTATAGAGCTCTGCCGCTTTTCAGACCCCCAGCTGTCAGCCGCCTCTTTTCTGGAAAAGTGCCACGGCCTTCCGGCTTACCGTATCGGGTTGCCGGTGGGTGTGCGGGCGGCAGATGAATTTATGGATTTGCTTTCCGGCTATGCCGGGCGGCCGCTGCCGGAAGGCTATACCCGTGAGCGGGGGCGGCTGCTGGATGCCTATGTGGATGCCCATAAATATGTGTTTGGCCGTAAAGCCCTGGTCTACGGGGATGCCGACTTTGTTATGGGTATCGGGCGTTTTCTGGCTGAAATAGGCATGGTGCCGGTGCTGTGTACTGCTGACAAAGGGGGCAATCTGGCCGGGCAAGCGGAGGATTTGCTGGCCGGGGTTGAAAAGGCGGTGGTGCTGGAAGGGGCAGATTTTGCGGATATTGAAACCCTGGCAACTGAACTTAAGCCGGATATCTTTATCGGCAGCAGCAAGGGCTATAAGCTGGCCCGCTTACTGGGTGTGCCCTTGGTGAGGCTGGGTTTTCCGGTGCATGACCGGCTGGGGGGAGCGCGCCTTAGGTGTGTCGGTTATGCCGGCACTCAGGAGCTGTTTGACCGTATTGTCAATGCCCTGCTGGAACACCGCCAGGATGAGTCGGACATTGGCTACAGCTATATGTAAGCAGGAGGGAACGCAAAATGTCTGAGGCAGCGGTTCGGGATAAAGTGGCAGTGGCCAGTTATGAAGGGGTGCTGGTTAACCAGCATCTGGGTATGGCTGAGCAGCTGTTTATATACCAGCGGACAGACTCCGGTTATGTATTTGCCGAAACCCGCCCCACTCCGGAAAAGGGCGGGGGTGAAGAGCGCTGGAAAAAGCTGGCAGAGATTATCGGGGACTGTCAGGCCTTGCTGGTAAACGGAATAGGCGAAACCCCGAACGGGATTTTGAGTGATTCCGGCCTGGCTATATACGAAGTAGAAGGTCTGGTGGAATATGCTCTGGAAGCTATCTGGCAGGGCAAGGCCCTCCGGATGCCGCGCCGGGTTGCCCGGGGATGCCGCCGGGCTATGAGCGGTGAAGGCGGTATGGGCTGCGGCTGAATTTAATAAAAATATCTGACTTAAAGGAGTTTGATTCTTATGAAAACCCCTGATTATCACATACTTGTTTGCAACAGTTTCCGTGTAAACGGTGACCCTCAGGGTATCTGTAACCGTAAAGGGGCGGCTGACCTGCTGGGTTATCTGGAAAACGAAATAATTGACCGGGGTCTGAATGTGCTTGTTTCCAGCACCGGCTGTCTCAAATCCTGTGAACACGGGCCGGCTATGGTTATTTACCCGCCCGGCTGGTGGTATGGCGAAGTAGATACTGCCAAGCTGGATATCATTCTGGATGCGCTGGAGGATGGCCAGGCTGCCTCCGAGTTGTGTCTTAGCTGAGGCTCAAGACTATTATGTCCCGCCAAGACTGCATTATCCGCCCGGCAATTCCATCTGACGTCAGCCAGATGGTGGCCCTGCTTCAGGACCTTTTCCTGATAGAGACTGATTTTACTTTTAATCAGTCCAAACAGCAGGCCGGTCTGCTTAAACTGCTGGAACAGCCTTCGGCTATTGTTCTGGTGGCTGAGATAGGCGGCCGGGTAGCGGGAATGTGTACTGTTCAGACCATCATTTCCACAGCCGAAGGTTGTCCCTCCGGTCTGCTGGAGGATATGGTGGTAAGCGAAGCCTTCCGCGGCCGGGGAGTGGGCAGGATTTTGCTTGAAGCTGCTGAAGACTGGGCGCTTTCTAAAGGGTTTTCCCGCCTCCAGCTTCTGGCTGATTCGCGGAATTTACCGGCTCAGGGTTTCTACCGGGCCTGTGATTGGCAAAGAACAAATATGGTCTGTTTGCGGAGAAATCTGGGTTCGGCCGGTCTGGCGGGCAGCCCCAAGAACCTTAGTTAACAAGGATTTAACACTTTGTAAATTTGGCCGAAACCTTGCAGTTCTATAGTTATTATATAGGCTCAGATTTAAACAGAAAGTAGGGGTAAAGGCAGCATGGGTGAATGTAACAAAAGTATGGGGCATCCCTGCTTTGATATGGCAAGCAGGTCTTCGGTTGGGCGTATTCATCTGGCGGTTGCGCCCCGCTGTAATATAAAGTGCAACTACTGCACCCGCAAATATGACTGTGCCAATGAAAGCCGCCCCGGGGTTGCCTCACGGGTGATTACCCCTATTGAAGCTCTGCGGCTGGTCAGGGAGGCAGTGGCGGCCGAGCCGCGTATTCAGGTAGTGGGTATTGCCGGACCGGGTGACCCCCTGTCCAACCAGGCCACTTTTGAAACCTTACAGATGGTCAGGCAGAATTTTCCGGATTTATCACTCTGCTTAAGCACCAACGGCCTGCTTCTTTCAGATAAAATAGACCTTCTGACAGATGCCGGGCTGGATTCGCTGACAGTTACGGTTAACACTCTTAATGAATCCAGCGGCGCCCGTATTTACGATTATGTATCCTATGGGGGAGAGGTGTTAAGAGGTATAGAGGCGGCTGCGCTTCTCCGTGATAAGCAGCTGGCCGGTATCCGGCAGGCGGTGGAGCGGGGTATAAGGGTTAAGGTCAATTCGGTCTTGCTGCCCGGCATAAACGAACACGAAATGCCCTTTTTAGCCCGTCTGCTGGGGGATATGGGGGTTTCGGTTATGAATATTATGCCTCTTATTCCCCAGGCTAAGTTTGCTGACTTAACCCCGGTTTCTATGGTGCTCCACCACAAAATCCGCACTGAGTGTGCTGAATATATCCGGCAGATACATCATTGCCAGCAGTGCCGGGCTGATGCGGTGGGGCTGTTGGGAAATAAAGAAACGCTGTTTGCCTGTTAATTTCCGGCCGGGTTATTCTGTCCGGCGGCATTTGCTTGACATCTGATATATGCTTGTTATAATGCAACAGGATAATTCAGCTATGAGTTGCATAAATATTCTGAAAAACGCCGGTTACAAGCTCACTCTCCAGCGCAAGTTGGTGGTGGATGTTATTCACTCGTATCCTTCCCACCTGACTGCCGAGGAGATAATAAGCAAGGTTCAGGAAAAATTTCCGGATATCAACCGTTCCACCGTTTACCGCACTCTGGAGCTTTTGGAAAACACCGGCTGTGTGGTAAAAAGCAAGATGGATGACCGGACTATTTATCACCATGCTGACGAAGGGCATCACCATCATCTGGTTTGCAGCCGCTGCGGACGGCGGATAGAATGCAGTGATGATATGCTTAGCTCCCTGCGTGAAGATATTCAGTCCAAGTACGGGTTTAATCCCAACCTGAGCCACATGGTCATAAACGGCCTGTGTGCTGACTGCCGCAAGTAACAACCCTCCGCTTTTACAGCCTGGTTTTTGGCTGTCTGCATTTTTTGGGTTAATGCCGGTTTGCTGATAATGAGCCTAATCCTGCCCGTAAGCCCGGCGGCTAATTTATTTTTCCGTGATTTTGGGAAAACTGCCTTAAGCGCTTAAATAACTTGGCTAAAACTTTGAAAAAATAGTATGGGACATGGTATTCTATGGCACATCGTCACTGGGCAGAAAAATACCGAGGGGGAAGTTTTTTTATTTTTTACCCGTAACGGCCTTTTGCCTCGGCTCTATCAGCCTGTTTGCCCACAAGTAATTTACTAAAGGAGAAACGTGGACAAGATCAAGCTATTTTTCAACCCTAAGAGCGTAGCTCTGGTAGGCGCAACTGACAAAGAAGGTTCTACCGGCAAAATTATTCTTCAGAATCTTATTAAAGGTAAAGACCGAAGGGCTGTTTATCCTGTTAACCCGAACCGGGAATCCGTACTGGAATAGAAATGTTATCCGGCCCTCAAAGATTTGCCCGAAGTGCCTGAACTGGTACTGGTGGTAGTCCCTGCCAAGTTTGTACCCCAGGTTATAGAAGATGCCGGCAAAGTAGGCACCAAGTCTGTTATTATCATTTCGGCTGGTTTCAAAGAGGTTGGCCCTGAGGGCAAAGCCCTTGAAGAGAAAATTGCCGAAATTGCCAAGCAGTACGGCATACGTATTATCGGCCCTAACTGTATGGGTACCATGAGCCCCGCAAGCGGTTTCAACGCTACCTTTGCCCGTATGGAAATGCCTAAGCCCGGCAATGTGGCTTTCCTCTCACAGAGCGGTGCTTTGGGCTCGGCCGTACTTGACTGGGCTATTGCCCGGAATGTGGGCTTTTCAGGGTTTGCTTCCATCGGCTCTATGATGGATGTCAATTTCGGTGATTTGATTGATTACTTTGGTACTGATGAAAATACCAAGAGTATTATTGTATATCTGGAGACCATGGGTGAAGCCAAGAAATTCATGAGTGCCGCCCGTGGTTTTGCCCGCACCAAGCCCATTATCGTTATCAAACCCGGCCGCTTTGAAGAGAGCGCTCAGGCCGCCAAATCCCACACCGGCTCAATGGTGGGTAATGCCATGTTTGTGGACGCTATTTTCCAGCGGGCAGGCGTGGTCCGGGTGGATAATATCGGTGACCTCTTCAGCTGTGCCGCTATTTTAAATACCTCAAATCTGCCCAAGGGGCCGAACCTGGCTATTGTGACCAATGCCGGCGGTCCCGCCGTACTGGCTACCGACTCCCTTATGGAACAGAAGGGCAAACTGGCCCATATAACTGACGAAACAGTTACCGCCCTGAATCCGGTTCTACCTCCCTCATGGAGTAAAGGCAACCCCATGGATATTCTGGGGGATGCCGACCCCGAAAGGTATGCAGTCACCCTTGAAGCCGCCATTAAAGACCCCGGGGTGGACGGTGTAGTGGTTATTTATACCCCCCAGGGTGCGGCTAATCCTCTGGATATTGCCAAAACTATTGTCAAAATTGCCAAGAAGAGCAAGAAACCGGTGCTTACCTCGTGGATGGGTGATGCCAACGTGGCCGAGGCGCGGAAGCTCTTCTATCAGAACAATATACCCAGTTTTGAGTTCCCCGAAGAGGCGGTTAAGGGTTATATTTTCATGTACCGCTATGCCCGCGGCCTTGAAAACCTGTATGAAACCCCCGAAGAGCTGGCAGTAGACGTAGACCCTTCCAAAGAGTACATACGGACTATTCTCAAGAAGGTGGCCAGCGAAGGGCGCACTCTTCTTTCCGAAACTGAATCCAAGAAGTTCCTTCAGGCCTACGGCATTGATGCTACCGTACCGTTTTTGGCACGGGATGGCAAAGATGCCGCCCAGATTGCGTCCGCCCTGCGTTTCCCGGTGGTGATGAAGATTGCTTCGCCGGATATTTCCCATAAATCAGACGTGGGCGGGGTTATCCTGGGGCTTAAAACCGAGGCCGAGGTTGAAAAAGCCTTTGCCACCATGATGGAAAATGTAAAGGTGGCCTGTCCTGAGGCTAATATTGAGGGCGTGACCCTGCAGCGCATGGTAGACAAATATGACTACGAGCTGATTATCGGCTCAAAGAAAGACCCGGTCTTCGGGCCGGTTATTCTGTTTGGCTCCGGCGGTATTGAAGCCGAATTCCAAAAGGATGTGGCTGTGGGTCTGCCGCCCCTTAATCAGGTGCTTGCCAGACGGGTCATGGAAGGCACTAAAATCTACGAAATGCTCTACAAGGGCTTCCGCACCAAACCCCCGGCGAATCTGCGTTTGCTTGAGGAAACTCTGGTTAAGTTCTCCAACTTGCTGGTGGATTTCCCTGAGATTATGGAGATTGATATTAACCCGCTGGCACTGCTGGGTTCAGAGGCCATTGCCCTGGATGCCCGCATAATAATAGACGAAGAATATATCAAGAACCCGGCGGGTGACCATAACCACCTTATTATTACCCCGTATCCGGCCAAGTATATCAAGCCGTGGCATACCAAGGACGGGCGTGATGTTATCCTCAGGCCTATCCGCCCTGAAGACGAGCCTATGGAAAAAGCTCTGCTGGAAGGCTTGTCCGAAGAATCTTCGCGTATGCGCTTCTTCCACATACTCAAGGACATTAACCATTCCCTGCTGGTGCGTTTCTGCAATATTGATTATGACCGCGAAATGGCCATTATTGCCGAATATAATGACAAGGGCAAGAAACGCAACGTGGGCGTAGGCCGGCTGATAATTGACCACAGCGGCCAGAGCGGTGAGTTCTCAGTACTGGTGGCAGATGACTTCCAGCACCATGAGCTGGGGGCTAAACTGCTGGATATGCTGATTGGCATTGGCCGCGAAAAGGGCCTGAAGAATTTGTATGGTGTGGTACTGGCCGAAAATGTGGTTATGCTGAATCTGTGTAAAGATTTCGGTTTTAATATCAAGAAAGACAAGTCCACCGAATACAAAGTTAATATGGAACTCTAAAAATACAGCCAAAGCGTTTAGGAGTAATGGTTAAGGAGGCTACGGATATCCGTAGCCTCCTTTTTTAATGAGTATTATTGGATAAATTCAGTCGCTGACGGGCAATTCCGGGCTGAAAATGAAAATCAGGTCTTTTATTCCGTAGTTGTACGTAGTATTATGAGGAATGCTGCGGCTGCATTGACACAAGGCATATTCATGTCTTTGCATACATCTAAAGAGGTAATAAAGGCTGTGAATAAGATAACCTTGAAACCCGGCAAACCCTCTGCCAGGGCAGGGCACTGTCCTTCACCTGTCAAAATCCTGTTGGCGGATGACCACGAAGTTGCCAGAGAAGGCTTGCGTAAAATGCTGCGATGCGAAGCAGATATTGAGATAGTGGGCGAGGCGGATAATGCCTCGGATGCTATCAAGCTGGTACAGGAACTAAAACCCCAGGTTATTGTAATGGATGTTACCATATCCGGTATGTGCGGATGTGAGCTGAGCCGCCAGCTGAAGGCCGTATATCCTCCGGCCAGGGTTATATTTCTTACCGAGTACGAGGCTGAACAATATACAGCCGATGCTTTGGCTAACAGTATAAATGGGTTTTTGACTAAAAACTCTTCGCCTGAGCTTCTTTCCAACACTATCAGGGTTGTAGCTTGCGGCGGCAGTGTCTGGCAGGAAAAATTACTTGAAAATGCCTCTAAAAAAATGATCAAAGCTTTAAATATACGGGCTGAAAGACAGAATTTAAGCAGTGAACACTCGTCTTCAGCAGTAAGTATCGTACCTCAGGACGTGCTTTCCCCGCGTGAACTGGAGATACTTATTATGGTGGCGCGCGGTTATACCAACAAGGAAATCAGCGTTAATATGGATTATGCTGAAATCACCATCAAGAAATATGTTAAAAGTATTCTAAGCAAACTCAACGTTTCCAACCGGACTCTGGCGGGTATTGCGGCTGTCAAGTTCGGGCTTGTTTAGCTGTATCGGTTTAAATATTCAAATATTTTGGTCTTGCCGCTTGCGGCGGTAAGACCTTAATCCCCGCTATATCTTGAGATAGCCGAACATTCCGCACTGCCATCATTTTTTATAGTCACTCGAGACCTCTTTACCGGCTGGCATAAGCAATCTGTTTAATTTATAAAGACGCTTAATTCTTTTTGGGTATCAGAGATATTGGCTGTACGGTAAGCTTGGTGGTATTACCGCAGTATTTAAGATACTTTTGCCATCTTCTGGCCTGTCTGTGCGTTATATCTTTAGAGGCGAAGAATTATAGTATTTTTAGTTTGGATATTTAAAAGATTTAATGAATATTTATGTTTTAACCATATGGGTGATTGAAGGGGCGGCTTTCCAGTGTTAGGCTTATACTAACAGATATGAACTACCTGAAGAAAATTAAAACCTATCTGACCACTTACCGCTGGACCTGGGTACTGGTAGGCGGGCTGGGACTGTTTTTAGTTGCCGACCAGCTTATCAAGCTGACCGGCGGGGCTAACTTTTTGCCGCTACTGGTAGTGCTGGGTGCCTTTATCATGCCGGTAACCTTTGTCGTATTTATCTATGAGCGTTTGCCTCTGGCGAACAAAAATATCCGCTGGGTGCTGGCCAGTTTCTTTGTGGGCGGGATAATCGGGCTGATTATGGCAGGTTTGCTGGAATATGCTACTGTCTCCAACCTGAACCTGTCAGGGTTGTTTGTGGTGGGAGTTATTGAAGAAGCTGCCAAACTGATATTCCCGATGCTGCTTTTCTGGGGCGGAGGTTTCCGGGCTGAGGCTAACGGGGTTTTATTCGGAGTGGCAGCCGGAATGGGCTTTGCCGCTTTGGAAACGATGGGTTATGGGGTGGTTAGCCTTATCCAGAGCCAGGGGGATATAAATATCTTGGAGCAGGTGCTTCTTTTCCGGGGCTTGTTTTCACCTGCCGGGCATGCCGCCTGGACTGGTATAGTCTGTGCCGTGCTGTGGAGACAGCGCGCCGAATATGGCAGAGGGCCGCTTAATCTGGCAGTTATACTGGCTTTTATGCTGGCTGTGGCACTGCATATTGTCTGGGATATAGCCAGCGGGCTGAATCTGCCCGGTGTCTGGGCGGCGGTAGTGCTGCTGGCGGTGGCCGCATTAAGTTTGCTGTTACTAGTAAGGGCTATACGCCATGCCCGCTACCAGTTGCGCCGGGAGGATTTTTCGGTTTAAACTCCCCGGCTGGTGTTTGGGGGTTTATTTTTAAGACGGCTTACAACCTGCTGAATGGCAAATGTGCCTATATACAGAAGTGTCAGCCCTCCGGTGAAGATGATTACCATCTGGACTGGGTTTAAGGTGAATACCTTGCCCACTACTGCCCCGAAGATAACGTAAAGGGCATCATAAAAAAGGCCGGATATCAGCACTCCCAGCATGAGTACCTTGGTTTTGCGTTTGGCTCCCATGAGCAGTGTCAGCGGTATGCGCAGCCACATAAACCTGCCTACTGCTATGGCAAAGGGCGAATACAGGTTTACCCTCTGCAAGGCCGGGGATTCCGACATCTTTTTAAGCGGAGTTCTGGTGCGGAGGAAAGTGATAAACCTTTCTATAGGGCCGCTGCCTACCATTCCCAAACGTGACAATGCCAAAGCCCCTATCTGCCGTCCGGCCTGAGCTACCAGTATCAGCAAAATAAGCAGCCATAAGGAAAGCTCTCCGTTAGCCACCTGATATCCGCCCATCAGCCAGGCTGTTTCCAAGAGGTATGGTATGGTCAGCCCTACAGTTTCACTGATAAAACAGACCCCGAAAAGTACCAGTAAAACTACCAGATTAAATTCGGAGAGCATGGCAACGCTCTGGTTAATTAAGGTTTCAAAATCCATTAAATATACCTAACTGTAAGCATTCGTGCCCAGTAAGACGGGTACGGTCACAAAATTGTAGCCCTGCTTGAGCAGGTTTGATATAAGGCTGTCCAGCACTTTGAGAGTCAGCTGGCAGTCAGATTCAAGGCTGTTGGAGTCTATGCCGTATCCGTCATGGAGCAGCAGAATACAGCCGGGGTTTATTTCATCAAGTACCTTGGAAACGGCGTTGTCAGTTTCGGCCAGACTGTCACCCTCTACCGCATAGCTCCAGTTGACCGTTATCATATTCATTTCCTTAGTAGCCGACAGTTCCCAGGGGGAGCTTTTCCCATATGGCGGGCGGTACAAACAGGGAGTAATGCCGGTATATTGGCAGATGACTTCGGCACACCTTAGCATATCTTTTGAACCGAAATCAGACAGGGCATGGTTGGCATCATGGCTGTAAGAGTGGTTACCCAGTATATGCCCGCGTTCAAGTATTTCCCTGGTTAGTTCAGGGTAAACTTCCACCTGTTTGCCCACCACAAAAAAGGTTGCCTTTATATTGTACTTATCTAGTATGTCCAGGATTGCGCCGGTATATTCGGGGCTGGGGCCGTCCTCAAACGTCAGGGCAATATTTTTACCCTGACCGTCACCCTCAAAATAAACTTTGCCGAACAGCTGTGACGAAGGGCTGGCATACCCCCAGAAGAGTATGCCTACTAAGCCTAGTATGGGTAAGGTATTTTTGACTGAATGAAAAAAGCTGGGACTGCGGTACAGGCTGCGGAAAAACTGGCTTATATGCTCTAATACCCAGCCGGTTACCATAGCAATATTATTAAATACATCCCGCAGTATCCTGAGGAACGGTTTTTTGACCCTCCGGGCAGAGGTAAGGGCTATCAGGCGGCGGTCCAGGAGGACTTTGCCCTGTCTGCTTAAGCGGGTGGAGATATCATATTGGTCTGCTGAAAAGGCACTTACGTGGTATCCGCCTATTCTTTCAAATACGTGGCGTTTAAAGGCAAAATTCGCCCCTGAAATGAGCATAGGGCGGCCATGAAACAGCCGGGTATAGGTATTGCATACCAGCCGCAGAAAATACTCCAGAAATGCCCACCAAGGCGGGTCAGCATATTTGTAAACCCCGGCTACGGCTACGACTACGGCAGAAGGCTGGCGTTTGAAATCCGCATAGATAAGGGAAAGCCAGTCCGGCGGGTAGATGGTGTCAGCATCTGCCTGAACTATTATTTCACCTGAAGCAGCTTCCGCACCTATTTGCCGGGCATAAAAGGCACTGTGTTTCTCGCAGTGCAGTATCTTTACGGGGTATTTACGGGCAACCAGGGCGGTTTTGTCGGTGCTGCCGTTTACTACTACGATAACTTCATAACTGCCGAAATCTTGCCGGCACAGGCTGTCAAGACTGCGGGGAAGAAATTTCTCTTCATTGCATGCAGGTAATACAACACTGATCATACGGCGTTATTATAGCCTATATGTCAAAATATGTCATAGCTAAGGTATATCAATAATCCTGAAGGTCTGGCTTAGTGTTCTTTTAGAGCCGGGGTCAAAGTCAAAAACAAGCATAGCTGATTTCTCCCCTATATAAACCAGCTTTTCAACCCCGTCTTCAACTACCACGCTTCTGGCCTGAGTGAAATCAACCTGCTTTTCCCGGCCTGTACGGTTGCACACCCAGAGGGGCAGACCTGTTTCAACCGTGCGTTTCTTCCAGCGCTCCTCCGGCGGGTATTTACTGCCCCAGGCTGCCGCCGCAATAATAAGCTTTGCACCCTGCCCGGCAAGTATCCCGGCATGTTTGCCGTCATAAGTGTCCGCACAGATAAGCATACCCAGCTTGCACCCGTCCATCTCAAAGACTGAAAGGCTGTTTCCGGGGCTTGACCAGCCTTCCTCCGCACCGGGGTGTACTTCTATTTTAGCGTGTTTGCCTGCCAGTTCGCCTTTACGGTTTATGGCAAACAAGCAGTTATAGCATTTACCGCTGGAGAGCTCTCTTTCCGGGTAGGAGAGGAATACCCCTATATCCAGAGATTTACATAACTCCATTATTTCTGTCAGCCACCGGTCGGGCTGGGGAGATATCCATTTTGTGCCTATGACTTCTTCAAAAAAATAGCCTGAGACGGCCATTTCAGGGGTCAGCACCCATTTTACCCCGGCCAGAGCGGCTTTGCGGAGGGAATTTGAAATTAGGGTACGGTTGGCTTCAATATCTGCGGTTTTGGGCTCTATATGCAGCATGGCTACTTTAAATGTTTCAGTCATTAGTAATCTATCCCCTGTCTTGCATCCACTCCTTTTTCAAAGGGGTGTTTACGGTTCACCAGTTCGGTTACCTGGTCTGCCAGCACTACCAGACGGGTATCCGCATGGCGTCCGGTGAGTATCAGTTCCACTTTTTCCGGTTTGGATTTTACCAGTTCAACCACATCTTCTACATTTATAAGCTTCCAGGCAGAGGCGGTGTTTATTTCGTCCAGCATGACTACATCATATTCACCGCTTAAAATCACCTTCTTTGCTTCCGCTAAGGCCTGTCGGGCGTAGTCCAAATCTGCCTGAGTGGTATACTGCGGCCCCATAAAATCACTCCGGCCGAAAATAGCGTAATCTATCCCCGGCAGCCGCTTCAGCGAATTGTATTCGCCGCCTTCGTGAAGGCCCTTTAAGAAAAAGACTATGTAGGCCTTTAGTCCGTAACCGGATGCCCGCATAACTGTACCCAGAGCCGCCGAGGTTTTGCCCCGGCCGTCTCCGGTAAATATCTGAACAAGACCTGTATGGTACTTAGCCGTTTGTGGGGTATCATTCACTTTTCAACTCCTGCAAATATTCAGACCATTGTTATTTATATCCAGGCAATGGCTATGCATATACCTGCCCAGATAAACATACTGGCTTTATACAGCCTGACGGCAACACTCAGGTCTGTGTCACTTAGCGGGTGAAGCGGCTTACCTATAGTGTAGCAGTTAGCCTTTTCCAGCGAAATACCAATTGCTCCGGCCATGGCAGCCATAGGCCAGCCTGCGTTAGGGGAGGTAGTTCTGGCATGGTCTGCGACGGCAGAGTGTAGTGCCCGTTTGGGGTTTTGCCGAAGAATAAATGCTCCTATTACAAAAAGCAGGGCGGTCAGGCGGGCTGGGATAAAATTAGCTGTGTCATCCAACCGGGCGGCAAATTTCCCCAAGTATTCGTACTGGCCATGATAACCTATCATGCTGTCCAGTGTATTTATAGCCCGGTAGGCAAAAGCCCCGGGTACGCCCAAAAATATAAAGTAAAAGAGGGGAGCTACAAAAAAATCGCTGGCGTTTTCCGAAATGGAACGTATGGAAGCGGAAACAATGTCTTTGCGGCTGAGGCCTTCTTGAGTATGCGGGACGGTACCTATCAGTGTTTCCAATTCTTTAGGGGGTACACTGTTGCTATTATTCCCCAGCAGTTTTTTTATTTTCAAGGCTATTGTCCATTGCTTGCGCAGGCAAAAGGCGGGTTTAAGCATAAGCCCACCCGCAATTATATAAAGCAGGGTATTAAAATCTTTGAGATACCCCAAAATGAAAAATACGGCTGCAAAAGATATACTCACGGTCAGTATGCTTAGAAATGCCCCGTAAATAAACTGGATTTTAGGACTGTGTGAAGGACTGAAGCGGTTAAGAAAGGATATAAATTTGCCAAGCCAAACTACCGGGTGAAGAGGTGCGGGATATTCACCCAGTAACAGGTCTAAGGCAAGGGCAAGCACAATTATATATACAGTTTCCACAATTATCTAAAAATAAAATAGAGTTAGTGTTTTTAGAGTTGACTGACTAATTAGAATAGCCGTTTTACCTCAAAGAAAAGGTCTTTTTTATCCAGATTGTCGGTAGTTTGCTGGGTGCAGGTCACGGTATTAAGGTGTTTTTTGGCCGCAGCTACTGCCTGACGCATTTCTTCCGGGGTGGCTCTCCGCCAGGTATTATCACCGCATTCAAAATAGGCGTCTATCCTGAGGGGAATATCCCGGCTGAGACTGGCAATATGTTTGGCAATGACCTCTGTTTCAGCTATATCTATATAGCCGGGGATAAATACCATTTCAGCCCGCAGTTTCTTGCCTGAACGGAAAATATTTTCAAAATTTTCCAGCATTCTGGTATTGGGTACTTCGGTATAGTCCAGATAGAGTTCCGGGGTAACTGCCTTCAGGCTGAAAACTACTTCATCTACGTTGGAAAGGTCAGGTAGTTTCAGCCCGTTGGTATTTAAGGTTATATAAACACCAAACTCAGCTTTGAGACGGCGGCATATTTCGGCAAAATGGGGGTCTATGGTGGCTTCCTGACCTTCAAACAGAACCTCTTTGAGCTCCACTTTGCGCAGTGTTTCCATAATTCCGTTCAGGCTAAGGAACGATTCAGGACCACGGGGCGGGGCTAGATGAGGGTCACGGGCAACTACATCCAGATTTTCTTCCAGAGCCAGGCAGTTGATTTCCTTTTTACAAAGACAGCCGCGGCATTTTAGATTGCAATTCCAGTGAAACAGATACGCTTTTTTAATACCCGGTGCATAAGCTATATGATAGACATTTGTCATATCCGGGTTGGCTTGGCGGTCAGGCATAATGCGCGGGGTATGAGAATTTGCAGTCATAAGTGTATATCCCTATAAAAAATTATCTACCATTATAACACAACATTCTGGCAAAACGGCTCAGGAATTTTAAAAATGTACAATTTAGAAATGATTTTTTCAGGTTTGGGGCATCAGGGTATTGGCAAAAGGGAAAGCGGTTGTTATTATGAACGGGTAAGACTTATGTATGAGGTGTCCGGTGGAAGAAAAAATACTTGGCGTAGTGCCTGATTTTAAAAAGTCAAAGCCCTTAGGTAAGCGGGATACTTATTCTCTGGTGGTTACCGACCAGAGCTTTATATTTGCTTTGATGACCAGCCAGATGCTAAAAGATGCGGCAGCCGAAGCTCAAAAGAAGGGGAAGGAATCCGGCAAAGGGTTTTTTGCCCGCTGGGGTGACCAGATACGAAGCGGTTTTACCCTTTATAAAAAGTATTACAATATGCCCGCCGAATCTATACTGGATGAGAGTAAAGGTAATTTTCAGATATGGCTTTCGAATATTTCAAAGGTAACTGTCAGTAAAAAGACCGGTGGTGAAGACCAGGCGGACATTACCGAAATAAAAATTGAGACCGCAGGCGGTAAAGAAGAATACTTTATTAATGGCAGCAGCAAAGAAATGACAGGCCTGTTTGAAGCTGTGCTGGGAGACAAACTGGATATGAAAAAGGGGATTCTGGGATAGGCTGAAAATTCCCTGTCCGGTAAGCCCCTTTTAGCGGACTGAACTTTTTTGGGCCTGCTGGATTATAGGCCTTGTCCGGGCAGTGATTTCAGTCACCCAGCGGCAGGCTGGATAAATAGCGTTCGCCGCTGTCAGGCATAATGGCTACAATAAGCTTGCCGCAGTTTTCGCCCTGTTTAGCTGTTTCCAGCGCTGCCCAGAGTGCTGCCCCGGATGAAATACCCGCCATAATACCCTCTTCACGCGCCAGGCGGAGTGCCATTTTCACTGCTTCTTCTCCGGGCACCTGTATGACTTTGTCTATCAGTTCCACGGAAAGTATGCGGGGTATAAAGCCTGCCCCTATGCCCTGAATAAGATGGGGGTGGGGTTCTCCGCCTGAAAGTACCGGTGATTCGACCGGTTCTACCGCTATTATCTGTACCGAAGGTTTGACTGCTTTTAGGCCTTTGGCTGTGCCGCTTAGAGTGCCGCCTGTGCCTACGCCCGCTATCAGTATATCTACTTTGCCGTTTGTATCCCGCCAGATTTCTGCGGCAGTAGTCTGGCAGTGGCTTTCCGGATTAGCCGGATTTACAAACTGGCCGGGTATAAAAGTCTCTGGGAGCTTGTTTTTGAGTTCGGCTGCTTTTTCCAGAGCCCCCTGCATACCAAGTTCTTTCGGGGTAAGTACCAGTTCCGCCCCCAGCAGGCGGAGCAAACGCCTTCTTTCCAGTGAGAAGCTTTCAGGCATGGTCAGCATCAGGCGGTAGCCTCTGGCGGCACAAACCGCGGCAAGGGCTATTCCGGTATTGCCGCTGGTGGATTCTATTATGATGCTTCCGGGGCGAAGCTTGCCTTCCTGCTCGGCCTTTTCTATCATATGCAGGGCGGGGCGGTCTTTGGCACTGTGGGTGGGATTAAATGATTCCAGTTTCAGCACAATTTCGGCTTTCAGCCCGCTGCCTATCCTGTTCAGACGCACCAGCGGGGTATTGCCTATAAGTTTAGTAATATCCGGAGCGATATTTTGGTTGGTATGTTTATTATGCTCAGGCGTTATATTATCCATGCCCTGACCCTTTCAGAGTAACTACTCAAAACCCGGTATAAATAGGATTGTCGGGCATGGCCGCAAGTTTGTCAAGAATGTTTTAAAAATAGCCTTATTCGTGTTATACTGATATTTCATTATGAGCTTATTGTCTGTAGTATTTGTTGCTTTGGCGCTTTCTGCTGACTGTTTTGCCGTATCAATCGGCATAGCTTGCACCCATACAGATGTTAAACCCCGTATTATGTGGCGGGTGGCTGGCACGTTCGGTTTGTTTCAGGCCGGTATGGCGGTTATAGGTTATTACGCCGGTCTAAGTATTGCAGATGTTATTTCCTCTTTTGACCACTGGGTTGCTTTTGGCCTGCTGACAGTAATCGGCGGGCGTATGGTATATGAGTCTGTGCAGGGGGAAGATGACCAGAAACTGGTCAGGCTTGACCTGACCCGCGGGCTTGGACTGTTGGGGGTGGCTATTGCCACTTCTATAGATGCGCTGGCTGTAGGCCTGACCTTTTCGCTGTCCGAAACTAATATCGGGCTTGCGGCTTTGCTGGTAGGTGCGGTTTCTTTGGCGGTAAGTTATCTGGGTTTCAAACTGGGTAACCGTATCAGCCATTTGGCCAGCCGCTGGGTAGGTATAGCAGGCGGGCTGATACTGTGTCTTATCGGGCTGAAAATACTGGCGGAACATACGCTGGGCTGGGACATATTACTGTAATACCGGCGAAATGATTGCGAAATAATAATGTTGATTTAGCTTTGGCTGTATTTGACAAGCGGTTATTTACATGCTAATTTATATAAATACGGAAGTTATATACCGTATATAGGGGTAAGTATGAAAAGGGTACAGATTAAAGAAGAACTTTGTATGGGCTGCGGCCTGTGCCGTGTAGCCTGCCAGACCGAACACTCGGTCTCTCATGACGTTATCAAGGCCGTCAAAAAGGAAAATCAGAAGCCCAGAATACGGGTGGAACGCAAGGGTGAGATAAGTTTCTCTGTGCCCTGCCGCCACTGTGATGAGCCATGGTGTGCTTATTCCTGTATCAGCGGTGCTATGACCCGTGACCCCATAACCGGCATTGTTTCCAGTGACCCTGAAAGATGTATCGGCTGTTGGACATGCATTGTGGCCTGCCCGAATAGCGCTCTTATAAAAGACAAGGCTAACCATGTAATTCTCAAGTGTGATTTGTGCGGGGGCAAAGAAATACCCGCTTGCGTAGCCAACTGCCCTAATGAAGCTCTGGGGCTGGTTGACGGCTAAAAGGCTGGCAAAAAGATGATTGCGCTTGTAGATTACGGTGGGGGTAACCTGAAGAGTGTGGCCAATGCCATACATGCTTTGGGTTATGAGTTTAAGCTGACTTCCTCCCCTGAAGAGATTCTTTCAGCCGAAGCAGTTATTCTGCCCGGGGTAGGTGCAGCCGCCGATACCATGGCCGGTTTGCAGTCCAAAGGGCTGGATAAAGCTATAAAAGAGCTGGTTGCGCGGGATATTCCCCTGCTGGCTATCTGCGTGGGTATGCAGGTGCTTTTTGATTATACTGCCGAGGGTGATAATACCAAGTGTCTTGGCATTTTAAAGGGTGATGTGAAACGCCTGCCCGAAGGGTTAAAAATACCCCAGATGGGCTGGAATCAGCTTAAACAGAGGGTTTCGCACCCCATATTTGAGGGTATACCTGACGGAATAGATTTTTATTTTGTTCATAGTTATTATGCCAGCCCTGCTGACCCCGGCATTATCGGGGCGACCACAGACTACGGGGTGGATTTTTGCAGTCTGGTTATCAGTAAACGCCTTATCGCTACCCAGTTCCACCCTGAAAAGAGCGGTAGCTACGGCTTAAAGTTATATCAAAACTTTTTTAAGATGGCTCTGGGAGATAAAAAATGAAAGCCGATTATTTGATTGTAGGATGTTCTGCCGGCGGTATAGGCGCGGCGGAGGCTATTCGGGAAGTAGACCGTGACGGTTCTATTGTTATAGTAGGGGAAGAGCCTTATCTGGCATATTCCCGCCCCATGATAGCCAAATATCTTTCCGGACAGAAGACTGTGGAAAAAATACTTTTCCGCCGCCCGGAATTCTATACCAACAACAACATCACCTGCCTGACCGGCGTCAAAGCGGAAGCAGTGGATACAACTGCCCATGAAGTCAGCCTGTCAAACGGTGAAAAAGTAGCCTACGGCAAACTCCTGCTTGCCCCTGGCGGCAAACCCATTGTTCCGCCTATTGACGGGGCAAACAAAGCGGGTGTTTTCAACTTTATAAATATGAAAGACGCCTCTTTGATAGACAGCTATGTAAAGGCTGAAAATGTAAAGAAGGCAGTTATCATAGGGGGCGGACTTATCGGCATGAGCGCCGCGGATGCCCTGACCAAGCTGGGTATTGAAGTAGATATTATAGAGCTTAAAGGCCATATCCTGAATACTATTCTGGATGAAGCGGCCGGCAAGATAGCCGCCCAGACTGTCACCTCTTATGGGGTGAAACTGAATACCGGACGGACTGTCAGCAAGGTATTAGGTTTACATAAAGTTTCAGGCGTAGAGCTGGATAACGGCCACCAGATAGAAAGCCAGATGCTGGTAATAGCTATCGGCGTTATTCCCCGGACTGAGCTTTGTAAAGCTGCCGGTCTGGAAGTAAACCGGGGGGTGGTGGTAAATGACAATATGCGTACCAGCAGCCCGGACGTATACGCCTGCGGTGATGCCTGTGAGTCTTTTGACTTTATTTATAACAGCCGCCGGGTTACCCCTATCTGGCCGAATGCCTATATAGGCGGGCGGATAGCTGGTTACAATATGGCCGGTTTGGAGACCACCTATCATGGCGGTACGGTGATGAACTCGCTTAACTATTTTGGTATGGATATTGCCACTGCCGGCATGTCGGTTTTGCCTCCAGATGCTGGCGGTCTTGAGGTTATTTCCACTCTGACTGCCAACGGCTATAAGAAACTGGTCTTAAATGAACAAGGCAAGATTGTGGGCATGTTAACTCTGGGCGAAACGGATACTGCCGGTATTATATTCGGCCTTATGCGTGACCAGAGTGATGTGCGTCCCATCAAAGACAATATACTTAATGAAAATTTTGGTCTGGCCTATCTGCCGGCTGACAGCCGCGAAGAGCACCTTCATGGCAATACTTCGGGCAGGGTAGCCCCGGCAGATTTTAAGCATTAGCAGGAGATTTCCATGAGAGACTTAACTAGAGTAAGCAATAGCCATTCGGACAGCAAGGTTATAGATGCCTGTTCGCTTTTCGGTATGATGGATACCTCCGGAGGACGTTTCTCCGGGGCAGATTTAATTACGGCCATTGGCAGTATGCATGACCGCGGAAACGGTCTGGGCGGCGGTTTTTCCGCTTATGGAATCTACCCTGATTTTGCAGATGATTATGCTTTCCATATCATGTTCCTCAGCCAGCAGGCTAAGACGGAAACAGAGTGTTTTCTGGAAAGCTCTTTTAATCTTAAACACAAAGAAGAAGTTCCTACCCGTGACCAGCAGGGGATAACTAACCCGCCCATTGTCTGGCGGTATTTTGCTTCGGTCAGCCCTGAAAAATGCGGTAAGTTTATTGAAGAAGATTACGTGGTAGACCGGGTAATGTATATAAACACCTGCATAAATGATGCCTTTGTTTTCTCAAGCGGGAAAAACATGGGTGTCTTTAAGGGTGTGGGCTATCCCGAGGATATCGGGCGGTTCTTCCGCCTGGAAGAATACGAAGGATATTTGTGGACTACCCACGGCCGCTTTCCTACCAATACCAAGGGATGGTGGGGAGGTGCTCACCCCTTCTGCCTGCTGGACTGGACAGTGGTGCATAACGGGGAGATTTCTTCCTATGGCATAAACAAGCGTTTTCTGGAGCAGTACGGATACAAATGCACTATGGAAACTGATACCGAGGTGGTTGCTTATGCCGTAGATTTGCTGATGCGTAAGCATGGCCTGTCTGTTGGGATGGCTGCCAAAGTGCTGGCTGCCCCTCTTTGGAATCAGATAGCCCGGTTGCCGGAACACGAACGCAAGATTATGACTACTCTTCGCCAGATTTACGGCGGTTTGCTGCTTAACGGCCCGTTTACAATTATTGTGGCTCATACCGGCGAAATGATAGGTATGACTGACCGCATCCGTTTGCGTCCTATGGTGGTCGGTGAATACCGTTCCAAGCTGTTTATTTCTTCTGAGGAGTCTGCCATCAGGCTGATACAGCCTGAACTGGATAAGGTCTGGCTGCCTGTCGGCGGCGAACCGGTGGTGGGCAGTTTGCAAAACCCCATTAAGGTGCAGAAGGAAGCTACTGCATGCTGAATAAACGGGTTATTCCATGTTTAGATGTGAATAACGGGCGGGTAGTAAAAGGCACCAGCTTTGTTAATCTGCGTGATGCCGGAAACCCGGTGGAACTGGCGGCGCGTTATTACCGCGAAGGCGCTGATGAGCTGGTGTTTTTAGATATTTCAGCCACTACCGAAGAACGCAAGACTATGGCCGAGGTGGTAGAGCAGGTATCCAAGGAGGTTTTTATACCTCTGTGTGTGGGCGGCGGGCTGCGGAGCATTGCGGATATGAATACTCTGCTTCGGGCCGGGGCTGACAAGGTCTCTATAAACTCGGCAGCCGTATCTGACCCGGATTTGATAAGCCGGGGGGCTGAAAAATTCGG
The DNA here is from genome assembly GCF_000011905.1 of Dehalococcoides mccartyi 195. NCBI lineage: Bacteria > Bacillati > Chloroflexota > Dehalococcoidia > Dehalococcoidales > Dehalococcoidaceae > Dehalococcoides > Dehalococcoides mccartyi. The sequence continues at coordinate 1,033,645 of NC_002936.3, read as the reverse complement.
CCGGCAGTGTATTGTAGTGGCTATTGATGCCAAACGTGAAGGCAGCGGCTGGCAGGTTTATACCCATAGCGGAAAGAAACCCGCCGGGTTGGATGCGGTGGAATGGGCTATTAAGGCCGAAGCACTGGGTGCCGGGGAAATACTCCTGACCAGTATTGACGCCGACGGTAAAAATACCGGATATGACAATGAGCTTAACCGGGAAATCAGTTCCCGCTTGAATATACCCGTTATCGCCTCTGGCGGGGCGGGTAGCCCGGAAGACTTGTATAATGCCCTGGATAAAGGGCAGGCGGATGCGGTGCTGGCGGCCAGCATTTTCCATTACGGGCGTTACACTATAGCCGAAGTAAAACAATATCTTAAGAGCAAGGGTTTGCCGGTAAGGCTGGAGAACTAAGATGAAGACATTTTTACCTTCTAAGTTTATAGTAGACAGGATTGAAGACCGTTGTATTAAATGCAAAGTCTGCATAACCCAGTGCAGCTTTGATACCCATTATTATGACGAAGATGATGACCAGATAAAGGTCCGCAACCAGAACTGTGTGGGTTGTCACCGCTGTGTGACTTTCTGCCCCACCAATGCTCTGGTAGTGCGCAATAATCCTTTGGAATACCGCCAGAATGCCAACTGGACGCCCGAAATGATAGAGGATATTTTCAAGCAGGCAGAAACAGGCGGCGTTCTCCTTACCGGTATGGGCATGGATAAGGCTAAACCCATTTACTGGGATAAACTGCTTATAAACGCTTCACAGGTAACCAACCCTTCCATAGACCCTCTGCGTGAGCCTATGGAACTTACCACCTATCTGGGACGCAGGCCTGATAAAGCCGCTTTTGATAATTGCGGTAATGTGGAAGAAAACATTACCCCCCTGGTGAAAATAGATGTGCCGGTTATGTTTTCCGCCATGTCTTACGGTGCTATCAGTCTGAATGTCCACCGTTCCCTGGCTCAGGCAGCTAAAAATATGGGCACTATGTGGAATACCGGTGAAGGCGGTCTCCACTCCAGCCTGATGGAATTTAAAGATAATACCATTGTTCAGGTAGCTTCCGGCCGTTACGGCGTTCAAAATGATTACCTTAATTCCGGGCGTATTGTGGAAATCAAAATAGGCCAGGGTGCCAAACCCGGCATAGGCGGACATTTGCCCGGTGAAAAGGTAAGTGCTGATGTTTCGCTTACCCGGATGATACCCATGGGGACAGATGCTATTTCCCCTGCCCCCCAGCATGATATTTACTCTATAGAAGACTTATCCCAGCTTATATATGCGCTTAAAGAAGCCACCCATTACCGCGTACCCATTTCGGTAAAGATTGCGGCTGTACATAACGTTTCGGCTATTGCCAGCGGTATAGTCCGGGCGGGTGCGGATATAGTGACCATTGACGGTATGCGGGGTGCTACCGGGGCTGCACCTAAGGTTATCCGTGATAATGTGGGTATACCTATTGAGCTGGCTCTGGCGGCGGTTGATTCACGGCTGCGTGAAGAGGGTATCCGTAATCAGGCTTCGCTGGTGATTTCAGGCGGTATCCGCAACAGCGGTGATGTTTTCAAGGCTATTGCTTTGGGTGCTGACGCTGTAAATATCGGTACGGCGGCTTTGGTGGCTTTAGGCTGCCATCTCTGCCAGCAATGCCATACCGGCAAATGTGCTTGGGGTATTTGTACCTCGGATTTGGCTTTGACCAAGCGGATTAACCCTGAGATAGGTGCCAAGCGCCTGACCAATCTGCTGCGCGGTTGGAGTCTTGAGATTAAAGACATGCTGGGCGGCTTGGGCGTAAACGCTATTGAAAGCCTCAGAGGCAACCGCCTCCATCTGCGGGGTGTAGGTCTATCCGCTGAAGAGCTGAAAATACTTGGAGTAAGGGCGGCAGGTGAATAAATGACTAGTATCGAAGTGAAACAAAACCAGGATACTGCCTGTGTAAATTTGCACGGTGTTTATTACCGTGAGCTTAATACCCGTTTGGCAGAGCTGGTAAATCAGGGTGTCCGCTCTTTGGAACTTAACAATGCCTGCGGCCAGCGTTATATCGGTACCAGCCTTAAAGGTGACTTGAAAATAACCATAAACGGCACACCCGGCAACGACCTGGGGGCTTTTATGGATGGCCCCAGTATAACAGTAAACGGAAATGTGCAGGATTGCTGCGGCAATACTTTAAATAACGGCTGTATTGTCGTTCACGGGCATGGCGGGGATATATTCGGTATGTCTGCCCGCGGCGGCAAGCTTTTCGTGCGTGATTATGTGGGTTACCGTGCCGGTATTCATATGAAAGCCTATCAGGATAAAAAACCGTCTCTGGTTATCGGGAATACCGCCCAGGACTTTCTGGGGGAGTATATGGCCGGAGGTGTGCTGGTAGTACTGGGTTTGGGTCTTGGGGAAAATGAAACCCACAAGGCCAACTTTATCGGCACAGGCATGCACGGCGGCGTAATATATATGAGCGGCAAGGTTGAAGAACACCAGCTTGGCAAAGAAGTGGCTATAGCCGAGCTGGATGAGACCGATTGGAAAACTTTACGCCCTTTAATTGATGAATTTGCTCTCCACTTTGGTTATAATGCAGAGGAGATAGCTGCCAGGCCTTTCTACAAGCTTTATCCGAAGTATCTCAGGCCTTATGGCAGAATGTACGCTTATTAAGAAACACTTAAGGCGGGCCAGTTGTTAAAACTGTTTATTGTGACTGCAGATACTAAAAAAATGGGCAGTTTGCTTAGGGAACTGGAGGCTGACCGGTTTGAAATAAAACAGGCGGCCTCTTTTGTTTTGGCTTATCCTCTGCTTGCTGAATTTGTACCTGATATTGTCCTGCTGGATTTTCTTAGCCTGAAAACTGAGGAATCCGAATGGGAAATCCCGGAAAATGTTTCCTTAGCCAAAAACCCCCTTATTATGGGCCTGCTGCCGGCAGATGATTACGAAGAAATAGCCCTTAAACCGGGATTGGATGACTTTATCCGCTGGCCGGGTTCGGTAAATGAGCTTAAAGTGCGGCTGGTGCGGCTGGCTGAAAAATGGGGCATGAGTGAGCCGGGTATTATCCGGGCCGGTGACCTCATAATAGATACCCTTGGCTGTGAAGTCACTCTGTCAGGGCGGCTGCTTGACCTGACCTTCCGTGAATTTGAGCTTTTAAAATTTTTAGCCCAAAACCGGGGGCGGGTTTTTTCGCGTGAGGCTTTGCTTAACAAAGTGTGGGGTTATGACTATTACGGCGGAGACCGCACGGTTGATGTCCACATAACCCGCCTGCGCGGCAAAATAGAAGACCAGACCCATACCTTTGTTGAGACTGTGCGTAACATAGGCTACCGTTTTAAACGCCGGTTTTAACCCTGTAGTCTCCTTTATCCCTGGATTTCGTAATATTCCCGAAATATAAAATTAATTTAATTGCAATATAAACTTAATCTGTTGTTAACCTTCCATCGGTAAACTGTATGTAATAAAAATACAGAAGGAGGGTTTAGTTATGGACAGCGGCGATACGACTTGGTTACTTGTCTCTACCGCTCTGGTCATGCTGATGACTCCGGGCGTGGCTCTGTTTTACGGAGGCATGGTCCGGCGCAAAAATCTGGTTTCCACCCTTATGATGAGCTTTGGGGCTATGGCTCTGGGTGGAGTGCTCTGGGTTTTGATCGGCTACAGTCTTGGTTTCGGTAACGATATCAACGGTCTGGTAGGCGGTCTGAACTTCCTGGGTTTAAATGGTGTGGGGCAAGATCCATCTGACACTTATGCTACCACAGTACCTCATCTGGCCTTCATGATGTTCCAGGGTATGTTTGCCATTATCTCTCTGGCCCTTATTACCGGTGCGGTAGTAGAGAGAATCCGCTTTAGTGCTTTGCTCCTGTTTGGGGCACTCTGGCTTTGCCTTATCTATTCGCCCATTGCCCACTGGGTCTGGGGTGATGGTGGTTGGTTATTCAATCTGGGTGTTTTGGACTTTGCCGGCGGTACTGTTGTACACATCAACGCTGGTGTTTCTGCAATGGCTTTGGTATTGGCACTGGGTGCCCGCCGCGGTTTCCTTAAAGAACAGATGGAACCCAATAACCTGCCCATGGTTATGCTGGGTGCGGCTCTGCTCTGGTTCGGTTGGTTCGGTTTCAACGGCGGCAGCGCTTTAACTGCCGGTGGTCTGGCTTCAAATGCTTTTGTTACTACTAACACTGCGGCTGCCAGTGCAGCTCTGTGCTGGATATTCCTTAGTTGGCGTCATCGCCGGCCGTCGCTTCTGGGTGCAGTTACCGGTGCAGTTGCCGGTTTGGTAGCCATTACCCCTGCGGCTGGTTTTGTAACACCTTTGGCGGCTATCGCTATCGGTGCGGTGGCAGCTCTGGTTTGCTACGGTGCTATGATATTCAAGATGAAACGCGGATTTGATGATTCACTGGATGTTATGGCAGTACACGGTGTAGGCGGTATCTGGGGTGCTTTGGCAACAGGTATCTTTGCCAGCGTGGCGGTAAACTCTGCCGGTGCTGACGGTCTGTTGTCCGGTAACGTGGAACTGTTCCTTAAACAAGCTTTGGGTGTGGCTGTTACAGGCGGCTTTGCCTTCGTGGGCAGCTTCATAATTGCCAAGGTGGTAGATAAGCTGGTAGGCCTGCGGGTCAAAGAACCCGAAGAAATGATAGGGCTTGATATTGCCCAGCACTCTGAACGGGCTTATGGTGGGAGTTTAAGATGAAAAAGATAGAAGCCATTATCCGCGAAGAAAGATTGGAACCGGTTAGAAAAGCATTGGAACTGGCAGGTTTTGCCGGGTTGACTGTCACCGAAGTCAGCGGACGCGGAAAGCAAAAGGGTGTTCCGCTTCAGTGGAGAGTAGGTGAATACCGGGTAGAGTTTCTGCCGAAGCTGAAACTGGAGATGATTTGCCACGATGATGATTGCCAGGTTGCAGTTGATGCCATCGTCAAGGCTGCCCGGACAGGACGTATCGGAGATGGTAAAATATTCATAATGCCAGTTGAGCAGGTGGTGCGGATTCGTACAGGTGAAACAGGCAGCGAGGCTGTCTAAGCCATACGTGCCGTAACATCACTGAAACAAATACGAAATAATGCTGAAATATATAACTGGTAGACTAAACAACTGATTTGGGGAAAATATTTCCCCGGCAATAAAAGGAGATACGTTAGAAATGACGAGGGCAGAATCTGTAGAGTACGTTCTTAAAACGGCTAAGGATCATAATGTACGGTTTATTCGCCTGTGGTTTACTGATATTTTGGGCACCCTGAAAAGTTATTCCATTGCCTATAACGAGCTTGAAAGGGCTTTGGAAGACGGCATGGGTTTGGACGGTTCTTCTATTGAAGGTTATGCCCGCATAGATGAATCTGACATGTTGGCCTTGCCTGACCCGGATACTTTCCGGATTATGCCCTGGTCAAATGGTGAATATCAGGTTGGACGTATGTTTTGCGATATCAAACACCCGTCCGGCGAGCAGTTTGAGGGTGATCCCCGCTATGTCCTGAAGAGGAACTTGAAAAAAGCGGCTGATATGGGTTTTACATTCTATGTCGGGCCTGAACTGGAGTATTTTTACTTCAAGAATGACCGATCAACCGAGTTTTTAGATGAAGGCGGCTATTTTGACCTGACTCCCCGTGATTTGGCCACCGACCTTCGCCGCGAAACTATAGTGGCTTTGCAGGACATGGGTATCATAGTTGAATATGCTCACCATGAAGTTGCCCCCAGCCAGCATGAAATTGATATCCGCTATACTGATGCTTTAACCATGGCGGACAATGTTATGACTTATAGATTGCTGGTTAAAGAAGTGGCTCTGCGTCATGGTTTACATGCCAGCTTTATGCCTAAGCCTGTTGGTTCGGTAAACGGCTCCGGTATGCATACCCACCAGAGTCTTTTCAAGGGTGACAAAAATGCCTTCTTTGATGCCAAAGATTCCTATTACCTGTCTACTATGGCCAAGCAGTATATTGCCGGTATCCTTAAATATGCTCCCGAATTTACCGCAGTTACTAACCAGTGGATAAACTCCTACAAGCGTCTGGTACCCGGTTTTGAAGCTCCGGTATACCTTTCCTGGGCACGGCGCAACCGGGCTGACCTGGTACGGGTACCTGAGTACAAGCCGGGACATGAGAAATCCACCCGCATAGAGCTCCGCTCGGCTGACCCGGGCTGTAACCCTTATCTGGCTTTCAGCGTTATGCTGGCCTCCGGTCTTAAGGGTATTGAGGAAAAACTGACTCCTCCCGCCCCCATTGAAGAAAATGTTTATGAGATGAACGAAGCTGAGCGTGCCAAACGCGGCATCGGGACTTTGCCCGGCAGCTTGCTGGAAGCCCTGAAGCTGACCGAGGGCAGTGATCTGATGCGTGAAGCTCTGGGTGACCATGTTCATAAGGCATTTATCTCTAACAAGAAAATAGAGTGGACTGAGTACAGCGCAGCTGTTACTGACTGGGAACTCAAGAGATATTTGCCCCTCCTCTAGTCTTTACTGAATAAATTGGCGCAGGGTCTGGTAAATGGGTTACAATAGCCTATACCAGACCCTGTTTTTTATATATGAGGGAAGTATGGGGAAATTGCGTTTAGCAATGGCACAAATTGATAGCGTGGTGGGTGATTTGGCCGGGAATACGGCCTGTATTATCCGCCATATTCAAGAGGCTCGTTCACTTGGCGCAGACGTAATAGTTTTTCCCGAACTGGCCATCTGCGGCTATCCGCCCGAAGATTTACTCCATAAACCCCGTTTTGTTGAAGGTAATCTTCACTCGCTTGACTCTGTTATCAAAGCCTCAGAGGGTATTACGGTTATTGTGGGGTATGTGGATTCCCATAACGGTCTGCATAACTCTGCCGCCATTATTCATAATGCCAGCCTGATTGACAGTTATCATAAAATATTCCTGCCTAATTACGGCGTGTTTGATGAGAACCGTTATTTTCTGCCGGGTAACCGCTGCCCTGTGTATACAATCTGCGGGCTTCGGGTGGGGGTGAATATCTGTGAAGATATCTGGTTTGCCTCAGGCCCGTCTACCGCTCAGTCCAACAAAGGGGCGGAGCTGATTATCAATATCAGTGCTTCGCCCTATCATTTTGGCAAAAGAAACCAGCGTGAAAAGATGCTCTCAGACCGCGCCCGGGAAAACCGGGTCTATATTGCCTATACCAATATGGTGGGCGGTCAGGATGAGCTGGTATTTGACGGTGCCAGCAATGTTTTTGACTATACTGGCAATCTGGTGTTAAGGGGAAAACAGTTTCAGGAAGATTTGCTGGTGCTGGACCTGGATATACCGGCTTTAACCCGGCAAGGAGATATGAGCACTGAAATCCCGGACTCTATCTTTGTTTCAGCATCAGGTCTTAGTGAACCAAAACTGCCGTTTGAAAATAGTGACAGTGTCCCTCTGGATGCTGATGCAGAGGTTTATCAGGCGCTTTTACTGGGTACTAAAGATTACATAAATAAAAACGGCTTTAAGAAGGTGGTTATCGGTCTTTCCGGGGGGATAGATTCCAGTCTGGTAGCTGCTATAGCCACAGATGCCTTAGGTGCGGATAATGTAGTGGGGGTTATTATGCCCTCCCGTTATTCTTCCGCAGGCAGTATTTCAGACAGTTTGCGTCTGGCGGAAAACCTGGGTATAAAAACCCTGCAAATCCCCATAGACCCCATTTTCAAATCCTTTCTGAGTACCCTTTCAGAGGTATTTGCCGGAACTGAAACTGACACTACCGAAGAAAATATTCAGGCGCGTATCCGGGGCAATCTGCTTATGGCCCTTTCCAATAAATTTCACTGGCTGGTGCTTAATACCAGCAATAAAAGCGAAACCGCTATCGGCTACAGTACCCTGTATGGTGATATGGCCGGCGGTTTTGCCATTATCAAGGATGTTCCCAAGGTGCTGGTTTACCGCCTGGCTCACAACCGTAATAAATCAGCCGGCTTTGAGCTGATACCCCATAATGTGCTCACTAAACCGCCGTCTGCCGAACTTAAACCCAACCAGCTTGATACTGATTCTTTGCCTCCTTATGAATTGCTTGACCCTATTCTGGAGGCTTATGTGGAGCAGGATAAAAGCATAGACCAGATTGTGGCTTTGGGGTTTGAGGAAAGCATTGTTAAGCGGGTGGTCAAAATGGTAGACCGGAGTGAATATAAACGCCGTCAGGCTCCTCCGGGTATAAAAATCACTCCCAAAGCCTTCGGGCGTGACCGCCGTTTGCCTATTACCAACCGTTATAATCATGTTGGCTGAATACCTGCCGGGCTGGCAAAATAAACCTTGTCGGCGTTTTTGCCGGATTATTTTGCGGGGTGGTTTATATGAAAATGCCTGAAAATTTGGACCCCGAAATGATTGCCCCCTGCGGTATAAACTGCCTCGGGTGCAAGGCTCATATTATGCAAAAGAAAACCTGCCCGGGGTGTTTAAGCGATAGCCCGACCAAGGCCGCCAGTTGCCGTAACTGCCTTATCAAAACATGTGCCGCAGAACACGGGCTGAAGAGTTGCGGCGAATGCCAGACCTTCCCCTGCCGCCTGATTACCCATATTGATAAAAGGTATCGCCTGCGTTACAGCCTCAGCCTGGTTGAAAATGGACTCTTCCTGAAACAAAACGGGATGGAAGCATTTTTGGACAGGGAAAAAGAACGCTGGACTTGCCCGGAATGCGGCGGGGTAATCTGCCTGCATAATCATATCTGCAGCAGCTGCCTTAAAAAATATGAAACAGCCGGCAGCGGCTGAATTTTACTCTACCGGTAGCGCACTTAGCTTAACTGGCTGTAGATTTATCCTTTAACAGGTCTGGTTTATACCGGTGCGGTAAATACGGCAAAGGGTGCAATCTCCTTCGGGCTGCCAGTTATCATGCAGTTCCGGGCAAAAGCCCATTTCTTTCATCAGCCGCACTAAAGTACAGGCCGGCAGGCCGACTACATTCAGATAGCAGCCTTCTATCTTTTCCACCGGTTCAAATTCCCTGTCCTGTATGCCGTAGGCACCGGCTTTGTCCATGGGCAGGCCGCTTTCCACATATCTTTGGGCTTCCGCCGGAGTAAAAGGGCGCATATGGAGGCTGCTCTGACAGGTGCCGGAGCGTACCTGGCCGTTTTGGGTATTTATTAAGCAAATGCCGCTTATTACCGTATGGCTTTTACCGCCCAGCCTGAGCAGGTAGTTAAGGGCTTCTTCCGGGGAAGCAGGCTTGCCCAGTATGCCTAGTGTATCCACCACTACTGTATCTGCAGCTATGATAAGCCCCTGTCTGGTATTCCGGGCAATGTCTCTGGCTTTGGTTTCGGCATTTAAAGTGGCAAATTTGGCGGGTGCAACCGAACCGTCAGGGTGTAACTCAGCCTGGGAAGGGCAAACTGAAAACGTGAAGCCCATTTCCCTTAGTATCTGTTGCCGGCGGGGTGAGGCTGAGGCCAGTATTATTTCAGGCAGATTGGTATTTTGGCAGTCAGGCATGATTTTGTTTGCTCCCGTACCGGATATTTTTATCTGCAATCAGGCAGTGCGTCTTATTATCAAAACCTATTTGGGATTTATTTCCGGCCAAGCACTATGACCTGCATTTTAGTAAAGCCAGCGTTTCAACGTGGCTCGATTGCTCCAGATGGATGTCAAAACCCCGGAAAATCAGTCCGTTCGTTCTCGGAAATAAATCCACGGCTTTTTTGACCTCAAAATTGCCATTTTCTCGACCGCGGACGTTCTCGGAAACAGGTCGATGTGCTTGTCCCTACTTATATAATACAGCCGCACATATTTTCCAATCGCCTCGACACTTCGCTCTGAGGGAATATGTCCGAAAATCTGTGGTTTACCATCCACTCGACTCTACTGCTGGATCATGTACAGATACGAATCCCTGTCTGGGTATTCATACGGGAAAGGAAGCTCATATTTTGTTATTCGCCGATAGCCACGCTTCTCAAAAAAGCTATGACAGTTCGTGGCCACGGATGGAGTATCAAAAACAAAGGTAGTCAGTCCCTGCTCCTTTGCAAACTCCTGAAGCGTCGCATAAAGCTTTCCAAGAATACCTTGTTTTCTATAGTCCGCTCTAACAAAGCCCTTCTTAAGAACCGCATTACCGTTTCCTTTATTCATCAGCGCCAAGGTGCCAATGAGCGTATCACCCTCAACGGCCAGCCAGAACTCGCCGCCATCCTTTTCATAGCAGGTGGGTATGTCCAGCAGATCAGGTTGTTCCTCAAGCGAAAGATTTATCTTTGCCTCATTGTTCTGGATGCCCAGAATCAGGTCGATGATCTGCTGTTTGTATTTTTCCTGATAAGTGATTATCTGCATGTTATGTCCTCACCCCGTATAGGCATCATCTACGGTGTTCTTAAAGTTCTGCTTCTCCAGCCACTCGCGCTCTTCCTCGTTCTCCGGAATATCGATCCGTTCTATCTTGAAGATCACAGGCTGGGTACCGTCATTACAGCAGGCAATCATCATACGGTCATCGTTTGTCCAGCTCTTCATTATGGAGCCGCCCTGCAATGCCGTATAAACATACCGGCTGATGGCATCCCACGCTTCACCGCAGAATTTTCCGTCCATCAGATGGTAAAAGTCATCCTGCTCCGGCGTTCTCTTCAGGATAAATTCATCTCCTGCCTTAAAGAAAGGACAGGCGCCGGACTTCGGATTAGCCAGATATTTTTCTTGCAGCTCTGGAAAGACTTTCGTTTCTAATACTGTTATTTTGCATTCGTGCTGCATACTGCTGCCTCCTATAAATCTGTACTTCTCTCCACATTATAAAGACTCACACCCTCCGGTCGAAAGTCCATCTGGATTTCCCAGAACTCCACGCCCTGTTCGGCAGCCCTGTGGATCGTCTCAGAGACCTCCTCATAATGCGTCGAGCGCAGTCGCTCCTTGCGTTCGGTGATGCGATACTGATACACCTGCAGGAAGATCGCTCTCTCGTGCTCCGAAAGAGAGCCTGCCAGCTCGTTCACGTGCTTGACCATCCGGTCTGTCGATGAGAACGGCTTCGGCGGCAACGTCTTGATGGTCTCGCCGTATTTCACATTGATGGTAGTGAGTGGTGTCTTCACCTCAAGGTATGTGTCACCGACCTTAAAGTCCAGCTTGGAGATACCGAGCTTGACCTCTCTTTGTATATCGTCATACTCCGCCACAATTTTATCCAGCTCATGCTCCCGAAAGAAATGCTCCACCAGCCTGTTGGAGAGAATCTGATTGATGCCCACCCAGTTGTCATCATCCGACAGAAGCACGGCCTCAATGTCATAATGCAGCTTTCGCTTCGGATCTGGATGATAAGAAAGCAGACAAGGTAGATTCTTATTCTCCACGTCTCCGATCCGGTTTGTTGTCGGTATATGTGCGATCAGCTCCTCGCCGTCAATCTGAACGACAGCAGTGAACTGACTTTTTCTTTTTAGCATTGTGCCTCTGATAAGAGGCTCATCAAATTGGTACATTTACGCATCCTCTTTCGGCACCGGAATATAAACCATCTTCAGAGGGATCATCTTTCTGTATTTCTCGCTCAAATCTTCGTAGTATTTGAGGATTAGGTCTACCAACTCTGTGCCATTTATACCACGGATGATCGGCGTGCTATCCAGATACTTCTGAGCATTCTTCGTATAATTAGAAAGCGTCACGAACAAGCCATAATCTCCCTCGCGCATTGCACCTTTGAGGGACTGGATGGTAGTTTCCTTTATGTCGCTATCCTGACTCTTGACCTGAACAAGAATACGCGGAGGAAGCTCATCTTTATATGCTGTGATATCAATGCCGCTATCTCCACCCTGCGGAGAAACCGTCGTCCGGTATCCCATTGCCCGGAGCAGATCGGCCACAAAGGCCTCAAGATCATATCCCTTCAGCTGGCGACTCAGCTCTTTCAAAATAAAGTCCTTCGTGCTCTCAACGATATCCTCTGCGGTCGCTCCGACACTTTCATCCTCTGAATCGTCGGATGTTATCGATTTCTTAAAGTCTTTATCAAGTGCTGATAAAAACTCGTCAGCATAGTTCTTCACCGAAAAGAAAGACATCGCAGAGCCGACTTCATATAGCGCACCCTGTGAGAAGCTAAGACGCGGTATATGCTTAAGCCATTTTACTTTTCTACGCTGAACATACTCTCCGTCGTTATCCTCAAAGAAGTAATCGCCTTCAACGGTACCAATATTTATCTTCCTATCAGTTTTGGACGGAAAAACCACATAATCGCCGATCTGCACCTCATGGATAAACCTGTAGAGCATACCGGCACCATTTGCAATTTGGCCTTTCTTAGCATCCGGGTAAGCCTCTATATAATGAGCCTTAAAGGCATCTCGGTTTGCCTCAACCTTTGTAAGATCGCCAAAATCTCTCCAGCCAATCGCGATCAAGTCCTTATTTAAGAACAGACTGTCATTCTGGGTATGAATACCCCAGACCTTTTTTTCATCAGAATTTCCGTCCATAATGCCCTCCAATTAATACCAGTATTCGCTGGTTTTTTATTTCATTACCTTCTCCAATAGGGACTTATAGCTATCGACTACGTCGTATACCACATTCCCATTGGAAATGGCCTTAAAGTGTTCTCTCGCGCAGTGAATCTTGGACTCCTCAATCAGCCGCAGCTGCATCGAGCTCATGGAGCCCTTCGTCTCTGCCACGAAGTATATGTGCTTTACCTTGCCCTCGTAGAAGGCAATTGCCCAGTCGGGATTGTAGTGGCCGACAGGAGTGGAAATATAGAATCCATCCGGCAGCTTCACGTAAACCGCAACATCGGTGTTTGTATCAAGGTCTGTAGCAAAGTCGCGCTCGTTCGATGAATCGTAAACGATGTGATCGTACAGGTGCTTCTTTGCCTTCATCGCATTAACGCCCAGCTTGCCCTTGATGGTGGGATCGGTGAAAACATCCATGCCATAATGCTCATCCAGAACGTCGTAGGTAATGTGCTCGATAATGGCCGTGGCTTTCTCGTCATTGATCAGCGCGGCGGCCTTGACGATAAACTCCTCCGGATTATCCTTAAACTGGTCGAACACAAACGGCTTGATTCCCTGAAGGATTGCAATGACCGCCTTACGGGTAAGCCCGGTCTCGTCCACCAGTTTCCCAATCAGGTCATACTTTACATTCGAGTTCGCTGTGATGGTCACACCGTAGCTGGCGGACTCTTCTTTTACGAAGGAGGCTCCGGATACAAGCTCTTCCTTCGACTTGATGTTATCCATTGCACCGGACTCTACGCGGAAGTAAATCTTCGATACACGCAGCTTGGCATCAAGGGAGGCGATGGACTTCCTGATCAGCTCGTCGGTATCAAAATCAACAACATATACGGACTTAGCATTGATCTTTGACCACAGCGCTTTGAATTCCGGCATAGCCAGTTTCTCTTCATCGACCTGAAGCTCGACGTTATTGCTGCGGGCATTCTCAGGCTGCATGCTACGAGCATCGTAAATGGAGTCAACAATCTCAATAACAGAGGCTGCGGAATCAGCCACTTCCTCTGCGACCTTGATTTCTCCGTTTGCCTTATCCTCGTAATACTTATCTGTCAGAACGCCCTTACGGTCGATATAACCGTTAACGATCATATCGTAGTGGATTGCGGAAGCAGTATCCTGATCGATAACCTGCTCATTACCCTTGTCGTCCTTGATTACTTTTCCGACAAAGAGATCGATGGTAACCGCACGCGGTCTATCAGCAACGGCGTCAGCCATCTCGGTCTGCAGGCCTTTGGCAAAGGAATCGTAGCTCTCGCTGGCAATAACCGTCAGAACATTCACGTTATGAACGTCATTTCCGAGCGCATTGGTATCCATACGCTCACCGTCCTGATTGACGCAAAGACGCAGGCCACGGCCTACTTCCTGACGCTTACGAACATCACTGCTGGACTGCTTCAGCGTACAGATCTGGAACACATTAGGATTGTCCCATCCTTCACGCAGAGCGGAGTGTGAAAAGATGAAGCGCACCGGAGACTTCTTCGGATCACGATCAAGAAGCAGCTCCTTGTTCTTCATAATCAGCTCATAGGCGCTCACATCGTCTGAGGTCGTTTCTTTACGACCGACCTTGGAATTGATCATCTTGCCTTTTCCGTCCACTGAGAAATATCCCGCATGCGTCTTAGAAGCCTTGATGCTCTGCAGGTATTTGATGTATTCATCCTCGCCTATACTAAGCTGCATATTGCTGATGATGTCCTCGTACTCCTCTTCAAACATTCTGGCGTACTTTCCATTTACCGGCTGACCTGCAGCATCATACTCTCTGTAGTTTGCAACCTCGTCAATAAAGAACAGGGACAACACCTTGATGCCCTTATAGAAGAGCTGACGTTCTCTCTGAATATGCGACAAGATTGTCTCTCTGATCTGAATACGGCGCAGCTGGTCTTCATCGACCGCGCCCATCACGTCACCGGCATAAATCTTGATGCCGTTCAGGAATTCCACGGAGTCGTCCCGGCCATCGATCTGCTTGACCACAAAGCCGTTTTTGTATTCTTCCAGCCCGCCGGAATAGTCGTAGAGATTATCTCCGATTTTCACAACGCGGCTCTTTTTCTTTGGAGTGCCACTGGCCATCTTGACCTCAAACTGCAGCGTAGCAGTAGGATCACCCTTGGAAAGATTCAGACCTTCCAGATAGAGATAGCTGTCCGTGGCCGTGCTGCCGGTCTCGGTGATACCCTTAACGGCGATCTTCTTAACCAGACGCTTGTTATATGCTTCCATAGCGTCCAGCCGATATATCATATTGTAAATGCTGTCTGACTTATGCGTAGCGGAATAACGCAGCGTCAGCAGCGGCTGGAATTCCTTCAGGCGCTCCTTTGTCTGCTTACCTTCCACAGACTGTGGCTCGTCGATGATCAGAATCGGATTCGTCTTCGCAATGATGTCAATCGGGCGACGGCTGCGGAACTCGTCCAGCTTCATGTAAATACGCCTTGCATCCTTGCCCTTGGCATTGAACGCCTGCGAATTGATGATCATGACATTAATAGAGCTATCCGAAGCAAAGCGGTCAATCTCCGTGAGCTGTGCAGAATTATAGATAAAGAAGCGGATCTTTTTTCCGTACTCTTCTGCGAAATGCTCTTGCGTCATCTGGAAGGACTTATACACGCCCTCACGTATAGCGATACTCGGAACCACAATGATGAACTTACTCCAGCCATAGGCGCGGTTCAGCTCATACATTGTCTTGATATAGGTATAAGTCTTGCCAACACCGGTCTCCATCTCGATGGTGAGATTGAAACCGTCGCTGCGGCCTTCCAGCTTGGAAGACGGCTGGATTTGATTTGTACGCTGAATTTTCTGTATATGCTCCAGAATCAGATGATCGGAAAGCTCCGGCACAATCTTCTGGTTACTCCAACCGGTATAATCACGTTCCTCATTCAATCCAATCTGAAACATACCGGTTCCTCTATCCATCATATAGGTAGGCGTCAGATAAGGCTGGCCTGCAAAAACATCCACGACCGCCTTGGCAGCATCAGCTTGGAATTTTTGATGTTTGTATTGAATTCTCATCTGTGCGCCTCCTTCCATTTCTTTATAGTATTCATAATTTCATCCTCATGCTTTGCCCTAAAAATCGTTCTGAAAGCACCCAGAGAATAGATAACTGACTGTGAAAAAATGTCTCTTGGTATATCCTTCAGTAAAATCTCTATTGGACGTGAATGATACAGTTTATCCGGCTCTTTTTCATCAAAGCTGTACGCGCCCGTAATCTTGGCAAGGCAGTAGTTTCTGCTTCCTTTTGATGGAATCAGCACATAGTCGCCCGTTTGTATTTCCTGTGTAAAGGTAAAGAGCTGCCCCGCCCAATTAGAGACTGAAGTCCGGTTATCCATCTTTTTTTCTTTTTCAACAACGGCTCTAAAATCGGCTCGCTCTTTGATTGATGACAAGTCGAACTTATACCCGTCCCAAGGAATATAAACACGGCTCGTTCTCAAATATTTGTCATAGAATCCGGAGTTCTGTCCGGCACGTATCACCCACATCATAGGCACCTCCTCGTTTAAATCACCTTGATCCTCGTATCCGGTGCCAACATTTTGAAAATCTCCCCTACGTTGATCTTTGCCGGGCTTCCATCGAAGCTGCTATCGCGAAAAACTGCGCGGAGCGGCTGACGCTTGGCGATAGTTTTAATAACAGAATCCGGAATGTTCTCATCAAAGCAGGCAATCAGATCGCCATCGTTGTATGTGTGAACTGTGCAGCCTTCAATCTGCTCTGACGTGTACGGCATCGAGAGCGGCAATCCCCATTCAAGCAGGCAACCAAATAGCAGATCGAGGTCAGAACGATCCGATTTCACATTGGACTCCAACATCGAAAGCATTCCCTGATTGTATTCCCCAGCAGAATAATAAACATCATTCATATTACTTTCTGCAACCTTGAACACTCTGAATCCAGTATCCAAATCGAACAACGGTGCAGATTCATTGATGCGCTGCCCAATCCTGCGAATTCGCTCCTTTCCAATCTCGCAGATATTCTCATATCCGGCTTCTTTAGCAGCGCCGCCATCTTCGCACGGTTCAGGAAGCTGCACCATAATATACTTCCTATGACAACCATCTTCAGCATTCATCTGCATGACAGCGTGAGCCGTTGATCCGGTTCCGGAAAAGAAATCCATCACGATGTCATCTTCTTTTGTCGTTGCCTCAATAATTCTCATCAGCATTTTCACTGACTTCTGTCCTTTAAAATCCTGATCAACATCGAGAATTTTCGAGATTTTCTCTCCTGAAAAAGAGACGATTGCAATGCTGTTCAAATCATCATACTCATTCGAATTCCATGTATCCTCTATCGGATATCTTTCTGGTCGATTTCCATGATTAATAAATTCCAGAAGTTCCTTCTGCTGTTCGTCGCTTAAACCGAGGCTTTTCAGCTTTGCCGTCACCTTTGCATCTTTCTTAAGCAAAGGCTTGAAATCCTTATTCTCAATATATTTCTTTATGAACTCAATTTTACTTGAGTTCTTCGAATAAAACAGAATAGTGTCATGATTTCGGATGAAATTCGGAGCCATTGTTTTATAACCTGAGAGCCACCCTATTCTCCAGACAATTTCTCGTTGAAAATTCTCTGCTCCAAAAACCTCATCCATTATCTTCTTCAGGTTTTCGACTTCATTAAAATCAATACTTATAAAAATGCTTCCGTCGTCTGTAAGGAGATTTCTGGCGAGCATGAGCCTTGAATACATCATCGAGCACCAATCAGAATGGAACCTCCCATTGGAATCTGTATTCTTAAAAAGTCTATTCCCGTCTGCATCCACCTCACCAATTTCATCACTGTACTCCGCTGAGCCAACTGCAAAGTCATCTGCATAGATGAAATCGCTGCCCGTATTGTATGGCGGATCAATAAAGATTAGTTTCACTTTCCCCATATAGCTCTCCTGTATGAGCTTGAGGACTTCGAGATTGTCACCTTCGATATACAAATTCTCTGTGGAGTCCCAATTTACACTCTCCTCTGGGCACGGACGCAGAGTCTTGCGGATGGGCTTATTGGCTTCGACTATGGCCGCTTTCTTACCAACCCATGTAAACTCATAGGCCTCGTCGCCCTCCAGCACATCACCGGATAGCATCTGCCGGAGAAGCTCAAAGTTAACCGCCTTCTTGTAGACCTTTTTGTCGGGAGTGCTGCGCTCCTCGTCTACGGTCTCGGTGATGCAATTCGGAAACAGGGCAGCAATCCTGTCGATGTTTTTCTCGGTCATGTCAACTGACTCCATTCTCATTTTATCCATTAGCTCTTTCCTCCTGCTTGTTTCTGTTCTTATAAGCTATTCTAATTTTTTCAAACTCTGCATCATTGCCCTTCAGCTCGTTTAGTTTCTCTTGTAGGAATTCGAGCGCAAAGTTTGAAAACTTGTGTGTCTTTCCACTCTTGGAGACGGTTATTTCCAGATGATATTTCTTGGATTCCTTCATCTTGAAGTACCAAATGAGTGCGTATAAATCTTGCGTGCTGATTCCCAGTTTTTCAGCCATCTGCTTTTGAATATACGGATGAGTATCGTCTGGATTCCCTTCAGGGACGGGAACTTCCTCTGCCAGATCAATATTACCAGTGACTTTTATAACCGGAATACCATCCGTCTCGTTGAAGCTCCCTTCCTTTATGAACTTTGCTTTCTTCAAAACCTGAGTGACCAGTTTTCTATCAAAGGCAACATCCACACCATACGGAGTTGAAAACTTTCCGTCGCTATAATTTACAATACCCAGATTGGCAGTCCCGCTCTTGCGTATCACCTCAAGGACGCGAAGCAAATTTTCTCGTTCTCGATTTATGCGATCCGATATAATCCGCTCCATCTCGGCGGGCTTTATTTTTCCGTTTCTCGCCCGATAACGATAAAATACATCTCCAGCTGTTATACTTTCGCTGCTGTTATCCTTTTGAGCGATCACGGGCTTTATTTCAGACTCGATTGTATATATCCAGCCGATTTTCTTTCGCTCTGTAATAATGACACCGTTATCATCCTCTTTTTCTTCTTCCAGAACAATTGCCCCCATTTCCCATTCTATAGCAGGTGAGAAAAGGGCGTTTATGGCGTCAGTAAATACTTCCTGCTTCAAGTTTTCAAAGTTATCATTTTTAAGGCCTACGATTTTTCTTGGCGAGTCTGTGATGCCGAAGATAATATACCCTCCGCTGTTATTTGCATAAGCAGCCATCGTTTTAGCATAAGCTGCAGTATTTCCTTTATTGAAAGACTGTTTGAACTCAACAGTATTACTTTCTCTGCTCCTCATCGTGCCAGAAGAAGTTCTTCCTGCAAGGATTTTTCGAACTTCTTTATCATGATCCATTACCCAGCACCTCCAGTTCTTTTTTTAGTTTCTTTAGCTCTGCGTTCAGCTGCACCTGCTTGTTCAGCTGCTTTTCCTTGCGGACTTTCGCTTGAAGTGCTGCAATCTGCTTTTCCAGCTCCTGACGGCGGGTATCGCGTTCTACGGATTCCTTCAGCGATTCAGTCTTTCCGTCCTCGGCGCGGAGCGCATCGCCCGCGATCTGCCGCACAAAATTCTCATAAACCTTATCGACACTCAGGCCTTCTACCTTCAGAGGCAGCTCATCTTCCGGGAGCCAATCTGTGTGATAGTAGGTGCCTACCTTAAAAGCATTTGACCCGGAGGCCGCAGCCTCTTTGTAGGCCGTCCACGCTTGATACTTTCCATCGTATTCCAGTAGGAACAGAATGTGATAAGGTATCTCTTTATCAATCTGCCGGAGGACGGATTCTTCAAGCTGCTGCCCGTTTAGCTTTACCTCAAATATCTCCAGCTCTGTTACGGTTTCACCGGCGGCAAGATTCATGGTCGTAGTGGCCACTTTGTTGCGCCAGTAGATCACCTTGATCTGATCTATGAACACTCGCTTTAACGTCGGCGATACAGAAATGTTCTCATAGAACTTCTGCTTCGGGATGCGCCGGTTAAACTCCGTGCTCTTCGGTAATCCAATCACCGGATGCACCTCCTCATTTCACTACTAAGAAGCAAATAAGCTCAAAGTCATCCAGCCCGTTGATCTCCGACATCAGGGCAGAAGTCCCGCCAGCGGAGAACAGGCTGTCAATATCGCTTTCTTCTTTTACATCAATAATGGAATTTATCGCATCGGAGAGAAGCTGCGACACTTCCTCCATGTTCCTTCCATCATCAGTTTCCTTGTTGAATTTCTCGCACAGTGTCAAAATCGGTTCAGACTTTCCTCGGCACAGCAACCGGACGGTGTCCAGCAGCTTCTTCGGATTCAAGTAGTCGCAGACAATTTCTCCGTCTACACCGATATACACCATGTAGAACGGGTGAATGCGATTCTGGTTATCAATGTTGATACTGTTATTGATGTTCCGTAGGACAAAGATCACGCCCTCCGGATTCTCCTCCGTGGCCGGAACTACCGCGTGCAGTCCCTTCGGCTTAGTACTAAGGTCATGCGTCTTTATATATTCCAGCAGGTCAAGCCGGAACTCATTTAGTCCCAGATCCATGATGGAAATACCCGTGGACATATCTTCAATATCCACGACCTCTTCCTGCAGACGCTTCAGCTGCTGCTTTCTGTATTCGAGGTCGCCTTTTTCCTCTGGATTGATCAGGTCATCGTCTCCGGTCGAGGTCATAACGGAGATTTTCATTCTGGTCTCCACGCGAGATTTAAGGTTGATGTAATCGTCCAGCGTCATGTCCGGCCAGAAGTTCACCAGCTGAATATACAGGTTCCTGCTGCCGATACGGTCAATTCGACCGAAGCGCTGGATGATGCGCACCGGATTCCAGTGAATGTCATAGTTCACCAGATAATCGCAGTCTTGCAGGTTTTGACCTTCGGAAATACAGTCCGTAGCAATCAGGACATCAATTTCCTTTGTACTGCCCGGCATCAGAACATCACGGCTCTTTGATATAGGCGAGAAGCAGGTCAGCACATTATTGAGCGTGGCTTTCAGGCCTTTGATGGTAGTCCGTCCGTCAATGCTTCCAGTAATAACCGCTGTATCCAGACCATAGTTTGATTTCATGTAGGCAGACACCTGATCGTACAGATACTCTGCCGTATCGGAGAACGCGGAGAAGATCAGCACCTTCTTGTTGCCCTCATTGATAGGATGCTTCATTTTGTCATCCAGAAGATGAAGCAAGGTCTGCAGCTTCAGGTCATGCTCCGGTGTGACGTCTGCTATCATAAGCGTCAGCAGCTCAAGCGTATCCGCATCGCGCTGCAGCTCATCACGCCATGTTTTATAGTCCATATCAGCAAGGTCAATCTTTACCTTTTTGCCGACGGTGAAGTAATCGTTATTCTCGTCATCAATATCAAAATCGCTGTCAGAAGCCTCATACATATCCAGATCAGCTTTTCCGTTTTTCTCAAAGCTGTCAATGGCTGAGATGGTGCTCTTTATCAGCGCCAGAATTCTGCTCAATGTCAAATTGAAGGAATAAACAGAGCTCTCCAGACGCTTCAGGAGATTGATACTCATCAAACGCTGGATGCCTTGCTCACGGCCTTTCTGCGTAAGGTTATTTCCTTTGTTGTGCGTGAGGTCGATGTACTTCGACATCTTGCTCGGAAAGATATAGTTTGACGGAGTATAGATCACGAGCGTCAGCTGCATCAACTGCTCGTAAATCTGGTTATAGTTTATGGCGCTCGAAAGATCGGTCATGCTCGGACGCCTTGAGATAGGCTTCAGGCGTTGCGGGAATTTGCCGATTTCTTCCGTGTTGTAATATTTCTCTATGTGCTTTCTGGAGCGGGCAATCGTCACGCTATCGAGGACTTCAAAGAAATCGAAATCCAGTGTCCTAAGCAGCGCGTCCGTCGTTCTTGCTTCCGGATCGAGCTTGCTCCATGCATTGAAGGCTTTCTGCGCCTGACGGAATATCTCATCAATCGGCTTTTTGGTATCGAGCTTCTCATTGATAAATTCCGAGTTCCCCTCATAGGCGATGGCCAGCTGATTTTTCAGGTCGGTGAATCTGTTGTTGACCGGTGTCGCTGACAGCATCAACACTTTCGTCTTGACGCCAGCACGGATCACCTTGTCCATCAATTTCACATAGCGGTTCTCCTGCGTGTTGGCATGGGTACCTGCGCCATTCCTAAAGTTGTGGGACTCGTCGATGACCACAAGATCGTAGTTACCCCAGTTCAAGCGATCAAGATCAAGGCCATTTGAAGTGCCGCCATTCCTTGATAAGTCCGTATGGAACAGAACATCATAATTCAGGCGATCTGATGCTATTGGATTGTTTACGTAGTTATCCTTATATGTATTCCAGTTCTCGCATAGCTTCTTCGGGCAAAGGACAAGAACAGTCTTATTCCTGTTCTCGTAATATTTGATAACAGCCAGCGCAGTGAAGGTCTTACCAAGACCGACGCTGTCAGCAAGGATGCAGCCATTGTACTTCTCCAGCTTGTTGATGATGGCAAGCACTGCATCTCGCTGGAAATCATATAGCATACCCCAGATTTTACTCTGCTTAAAACCCGTGGCTTCGTTCGGGAGGACGTCCTCTGATATATCGTCGAGGAACTCACTGAAAACATTGTAAAGCGTCATGAAATAGATGAATTCCGGTGAGTTCTCATTGTAGGCCGTACTGATATTGGAAATAATAACATCAGTTACGTCCTGCATCTTATCCTTGTCATTCCAAAGCGACTCGAAAAGCTGCATGTACTGCGTAGAGAACGGAGCCTCCATACGGTTGACCATGTTGTAGCTGTTATTGCCACGTTCGCATCCGATGTCTACGGTCGTGAAACCGTTCATCGGCATATAGGCCACTTCCTCTGCAGGCGCAGCGACAGTCATAAAGCCGCCCATGTTCTCTCCGGTAACATTGGACTTGAAAGTCGCCTTACGTCTGATCCAATCCGCGCACTCCTTGGCGATGGCCTTCTGCGTCATTTCGTTACGCAGCTTGATTTCAAATTCTGTACCATATAAACTGCTCTCACGGCTGAGACGAGGAATATAAAATTCGCGTTTTTGCTTCTCAGCCTTCTCCTTGATGAAGGTCGGAGACGTGAAAATAAAGCGGAACTCGTCCACCTGCTCCAGTTGAGCCTTCAGCTCCTTATATGCGTACATGGAGAAGCATGCAGCGGCAATGGAAACCTTGCTGCCACGCTTCACCGTCTGTTTTAAGTCGTCCCGGACTATATCCGTGACATTGTCAAAGATTTTCATAGATTTACTCCTTTGGATGCCACGATCAGTTCTTTTCCTCCGCAGCCTCATCCGGCACTATTTCGCAAATATCTGAAATGTCACACTTCAGTTCTTCGCATATCTTCACTAATACATCTGTCGTGACATTAGCACCTTTACCGAGCTTGGCGAGGGAGGCTGAGCTTATCTTTGCCTTCTTTGCAAATTCAGTTTTTTTCATATCCTGCTCTACCAGTTTCACCCATAATTTTTTGTAAGATAATTTCATTTCGACTCCTTCGGGAGATCTTTTCTCCAACTCGGCATAAAACCGTATACGTGACTGTCCTTCTCGTCCTTGTGATACGTTATTACATTAACTCCTCTTGCTTTGAAATCTATGTTTTGAGGTATGACATTAAGGTTATCTACTAAGATCACCTGTCCGGAACCCTGATGATTAAGGAAATATTGATACAAGCCGTTCTTAATGGTCTCGCCATCAAATCCTTCCTCATTTTCATCGAAGCCCAGCAATGGTGTATCTATCATTAGGAAGCCCGGTTTTATAAACACATCATCTTTGTTGAAGTATTCATATAGCATCAGCGCAACCACTGAATTCAGAAAAGACCGATATCCTTTGCCTTGATCTTCCGACTTGGGAACTCCATCCATAAGAATATCAAATGTAGAAAAATCCCAGCTGGCATATCCCACAGAACGATAATTGCACTCCTTCAGTATTCTGTTAAGGATCGTATTGAAGCCGGTTCCTACTTCCTCCTCAAACTCCTGCTTTGCATGGTAGAGAGGAGGATTTTTCTTTTTCTTTAGCTCGGAGACCTTCTTGTCACCAAGAATGGCCAGCTGATCATTTACGAAATCAATTCCATTTTGAAGCGTCGTGTAATCCTTAAACTGCTGCATATTATAACGGCAGTTCTGGATTTCTTGATTCTTTTCATCAAGAGCAGCGCTTATTTCAGATCTTCGCTCTTGCAATTCCTTGATGCTTTTTTGTATCGTTTTCTGTTCATCCCGGACACTATCCTCTGTGGCTACAATTATTGCGAGTTCAGAAGCAATCCTTTTTATTTCAGCATTGATTGCCTCAGCATAGCTATCGTCATCTTCCGGATGAAGTTCTCCGCCACAGAACGGGCAGACACCATTCGACGGGAGGTCTTTGACCGCCTGCTCACCCTTCGAGATAAAGTCGAGTCTCTGCAGGTCGGCCTTGTATTGACTTATGAGCGATTCATATCGATCAACAAGGACACGACAATTTGCATCCTCCTGCTGGTATTCAGCGACCTGCCTGACAATGGCCGTGTTCTCCTCCATCAGGTCTTTTATTTCCTGCTGCACTTCTTGGATACGTTCGGAGAGCTTCTGCATCTCTTTATCGATATCCGTACCTTCCAGCTCTTCCAGCTGCATGATGTAGCTGATACGCTTTTCAGTCAGGGCAGCGACCTGTTCGTCAATATAATCGACTACGGCCTTTTTCTTTGCCGTGGCCACCTCCGGCTTTGTGATTTCCGGTACACCCTTTTTGTAATCACCGGTCAGCAGAAAATATAAGGAAGCGATTAAAGGCGTTTCATATCGAGAGTCCTTAATCACCAGCGACTCAGATTTATCAATCTCATTTTCATCGGCAAAGAAAACGCTGGCAATGTTAGTCCATGACATTCTCTCTCTTGCATAACGCGCAGTCTTTGGAACCTCAATCGTCTCATTGAGACCGATGATGCGTAACCACAGATCGTTCAGGTATCTTGAATTATCCTTTTTATAATTTGTGTCATACTCGCCGTTTTCTACTTCTTCACTTTCTGCCTCAACTATGACCTTTTCCTCATCGAGTGTTCTGGAAATCTTGATCCGGCCATACCTCTCCGTAAGGAAAGTACCTTCGATATCTGTGTAGCCAGTCAGTGGAGAATAAGGCCTTGTGTCAGAGCTGAAAAGATAATAGATGCATTTCAGTATCCACGTTTTACCTGTGTTTGACCTGCCCTGTATGATGTTTAATCCGTCGGTAAAATTAACGACACCATCAATCTTTCCGGCTCCGGAGACACGTAATTTTTCAATCATGAACTTTTGCATTCTTACGCCTCCTTTGACTCCGTAGCCCGGTCACTTATGTACTGTAAAACACCATCATCGGTGAAACCTGAAAACTTCCTGCATACAATTTTGGCTCCTACTGTATAGGCTTTCGAATAAGAGGACTGAATGTTCTGGACGACCTCGCGTCCTCTGTCGTTGATGCTATAAAGAAAGCCCTGATCGGTATGCTCTACATTTATAAAATCATTCCTGACTGAGAGCTTTATAGCCTCAGTTATTTTTTCACGCTTGTTCGCAAATTCGGCAAACCCGAATTCATTATCTCCATGTAGGTTCTTGTCCAGCACCTTGCACTTCTTTCCGTAAATACAGATAAAGTCCAGCGCTGCGAACCTGTCCACGTTTGCCGGAGCATCTAATGTATCTGCCAGAAGCAGCACCCTCAGCATGTTCTCGAACACCGTGTTAAATACTTTACTCCTCATATGGGTCAACCCACGATTTTATCGTCTTGTCATTCACCAGTATGTGAACGATTCCAAGCCTTTCTAAATTTCCTATCAAATTCTTTATCAGTGACAGCTTCGACTTCGTGAGCTGGACATCAGAAATCTTCTTTAACACTTCCAGCAGCCTCCTATACCCATTGTCGTAATCGTCAAGGTAGGTAGTCTTTATTCCATCAAAAGCATCGCTTTTCAAAATATCAAACTGATTTTCTCCATCCTCATACACCTCGCTGATGGATCTCTGAATACTCTCAGCACTCAGGTAAGCCTTCCGCTGGTCATAGAAGTTCGTCTGATACTTCTTTGGCAGCGTCGGAATGTCGTCCATCGTTACCGAATCACGAGAAAGAACCTCGGCGTATGCATCACAAAGGGCAGATATGTAGTCTGCCTCAAAATCATAAATCTGTGCGTCGCTCAGCTTAATCGGAAGCTCAATCACGTCGCCGTCAATATACAGTTTTCCGTTTTCGCAATAGATACGGTCACCGGCCAGATTCTTGATACTGGGCTTGGGATCATGAATGGTCAGAGTGATATCGACATCATGTATTCCCTTGGAGAGCCCATGAAAAATCTGGTTCAGAATGTCCTGAACGGCAGACCCAAGCTCATCTATCTCCACTAATATTCCACGGCGCTGGAGGAACTGCTGAAGGTGCTCCTTGTCGGCATCGTAAAGGTTATCAATTTCTTCTGCAAAATCCTGTCCGTCATAACGACTGCAGATCAGCCCTGCGCGAGCTTTTGAAATAAACTTCTTACCCTCAAGGATCTGATCAAGCATATTGATCGACATCCGGCTGGCGAGAGGATTGAATTCGTCATTCTCGGCCATCTTTTCTTCTTCCTCAGTCATCGGATCGCGCAGAGTGTCGCCAACCAGAGCAATTACAAAATCGCCACCGCGTCCGGTCGGATCCATGTATGTCTTCAATTCGCCAGCAATCTCATGAAAGAGCACTCCGCTACACCTCCTTTTGACCTCTTAGGTCAAACCGCAGTCATCGGCGGTCATAACCGAAATGGCCGGATTTTGTACAATGAAGTCAGTCAGTGGATTACTGACAAAAACTTGCTTTTACATTATACCACAGATTTCGGCGAATTTCAATTCTTTACGAGCTTTCGCTGATATATATTTTGTGAACGCAAAGAAGTTTTTTAGTCTATTTTACTGACTGCCCTGAGCAAGGCGTAAAAAGGCTCACCGCTACGGACGCTCACCCGGCATGCAGAGTGGCTCGAACGTCCATAGCGGAAACAAGTAAATAAACCCATCCTACGAGCGTGGATGGCAACTGAAACGGATTAATTTCTCGTTCCGGTCGGCCTTCCACGCTCTTTTTTCGTGAGACCTCCGGTTCGGGAACCACTCGAAACTGGAGGTTTCAACATGAAAAATAATGAAAATGATAGTAAACAGAAGACTTATTTCATCTACGTTCGCAGCACCGGCGAGAAGGTGCCGGTCAGCAAGGCACAGCACGACGCTTTCTATAAGGAAGCCGACCGCATCCGCCACAAGGAGCAGGATCACGGCAGGTGTATGTGTCCCTATCGCTTCATCTGGAAATGTGACGGTGATTGCCTCGACTGCGAATATCACGCTGCAGGAGACGTCACTTCTCTGGATCAGCCTCTCCCGGACGGCAACGGTACCCTCGGTGATTATATCCCGGATACCCGTAAGCCTATGGACGAGGTCATCGCAGACCGTATGCTGCTGGAGCAGCTCTTTGCCCGCCTGCGCGAGCTTGATCCGGAGGCCGACACCATCATTCAGCTTTGGCAGGATCACCCAGAGGGCATCTCCGACCGTGCCATCGCCAGAGAGCTCGGTCGCCCGCAGAAGACCTTCGCTGATCAGATGAAGAAGTACCGTACCGACCTTCGCAGGATCACCGGCGACAAGTAATACCCAGACCACGAACCACGGCTTTCCGGTCACTGTCCCACTTCGGGATGGTGGCCGGAAAACTTTTTATAAATTCTTCCGCTCAAATCGACAGCTCATCTCCAGTGGAAGGTGAAGGACAGAGACAAAGCCTTCAGAAAGCGAGGTGAACACGATGTACCGCAGTTACGCAGACACCGGCGGCAACGTGGCCGAGGAGATCAAGCTCCTAAATACCATCAGCCACGTATCCGCCAGACTGGCAAGGAACCTCTCTATCCTTGCCGCAAGCAAATCCGAGGAAGGAGGAAAAACGAATGTCAAAGATGGCAGAAATGGCACAGACCATCGAAGAACTCAGAAGCGCTGCTGCTTCTATTAATGCCGCAGCCGACTGGCTCTACCAGCAGTTTTCCGGCGACGACGCTCCCGTGCAGAAGGCTCCCGCCAAGAAGGAAAATCCGAAGCCTGAAATCAAGCTGGAGGACGTAAGAGCCGTCCTTGCCGAGAAGTCCCGCGCCGGTCATACCGCAGAGGTACGCACCCTTCTCCAGAAGTACGGTGCCGAAAAGCTCTCGGCTGTTGACCCGGCAAACTACGAAGCCTTGATGAAGGACGCGGAGGTGATCGGCAATGGCAGCTAAAGCACACGCGATCCTGTCGGCTTCAAGCTCTGACCGCTGGCTCCACTGCCCGCCGTCCGCAAGGCTCTGTGAGTCCTACGAGGATAAAGGAAGCGACTACGCAGCAGAAGGAACCGACGCCCACGCACTTGGCGAGTTCAAGCTAAAGACCGCGCTGGGACTGCCTGCAGAAGACCCGACCGAAAGCCTCAAGTGGTATTCCGAGGAGATGGAGGACTGCACCAGCGGCTATGCCGAATATGTGCTGGAGCAGGTTGAAGCCGCCAAGGAAA
This sequence comes from Dehalococcoides mccartyi 195, assembly GCF_000011905.1. Taxonomy (NCBI): domain Bacteria; kingdom Bacillati; phylum Chloroflexota; class Dehalococcoidia; order Dehalococcoidales; family Dehalococcoidaceae; genus Dehalococcoides; species Dehalococcoides mccartyi. Next base: position 1,005,426 of record NC_002936.3, on the reverse strand, counting down.
CCTGCGCTGACCCGGTCGTCCTGATCGAGCAGCGTGTGGACTTCTCTCGCTGGGTAGAACAGGGCTTCGGCACCGCCGACTGCATCATCATCGCAGACGGCACGCTCCGAGTGATCGACTACAAGCACGGCCTTGGCGTTCTGGTCTCCGCAGAGGAAAATCCGCAGATGCAGTGTTACAGCCTTGGCGCTTTGGAACTTTTCGATGCGCTTTACGACATCGACAAGGTTTCCATGACCATCTATCAGCCGAGACGCCAGAACGTCAGCACCTACGAGATCAGCAAGGAAGATTTGTACCGCTGGGCGGATGAAGTCTTAAAGCCCACCGCAGAGCTTGCCTTTGCCGGTGACGGAAATTTCCTGTGCGGCGAATGGTGCGGATTCTGCAAAGCCAAGAACGAGTGCCGTGCCAGAGCCGAAGCAAACTTAAAGCTCGCACAGCACGACTTCAAACTCCCGCCTCTGCTTACAGATACGGAGATTGAGGTCATTCTCGGAAAAGTGGACGAGCTGGTCAGCTGGGCTTCCGACATCAAGGAATATGCTCTCCAGCAGGCACTCTCCGGGAAGGAATGGTCTGGCTTCAAGCTCGTCGAGGGCAGAGCCAACCGCAGATACAGCAACGAGGCCGCAGTTATCGATGCGGTCGAGAAAGCGGGCTTTGACCCGTATGAGAAGAAGCTGCTCGGCATCACCGCCATGCAGAAGCTCCTCGGCAAGTCCCGTTTTGATGAACTCCTGACGGCCTACATCGAAAAGCCGCAGGGCAAACCCACTCTTGTGCCGGAGTCCGATAAGCGCCCGGCCATGAATACAGCAAAAAATGATTTTATGGAGGAAAACGACAATGAGTAAGAATGTAAAAATCAGCAATCCCATGAAGGTTATCACCGGTGTCGACACCCGCTGGAGCTACGCAAACGTCTGGGAGCCCAAGTCCGTGAACGGCGGCACACCCAAGTACAGCGTGAGCCTCATCATCCCGAAGTCCGATACCAAGACCATCGCCAAGATCAAGGACGCCATCGAAGCTGCCTACAAGGAGGGCGAGGCCAAGCTCAAGGGCAACGGCAAGTCTGTACCGGCTCTTTCCGTTCTGAAGACTCCTCTTCGTGACGGAGACGCAGAGCGCCCGGACGACGAGGCTTACAAGAACTCCTACTTCGTCAATGCCAACGCCACCTCTGCTCCCGGCATCGTGGACGCAGATCTGAACCCGATCCTGACACGCTCCGAGGTGTACTCCGGAGTGTACGGCAGAGCCAGCATCACCTTCTACGCCTTCAACAGCTCTGGCAACAAGGGTATCGCCTGCGGGCTCAACAACCTGCAGAAGATCCGTGACGGTGAGCCTCTCGGCGGCAAGGCCAGCGCAGAGTCTGACTTCGCTACCGATGACGACGAAGATTTCCTGAACTGATGGAGGTGCGACTATGAACGAAGTAATGATCTCCACAGTCCTCTGCAACATTCTCGTCGGCTGCTTCTGCGTGCTCATCCTTGTATGGGCGGCAGTCGCAGTCCAGACCCTCTTCAATGATCGCAAACGCGACAAGCGAGAGGCAGAACGTGAACAGCATGAAAAAGAACAGGCCGCCCGCGACCTCGAATACCACGAAAAGCGCATGCAAGCCTTAGACAAATAACTGACGGCAGGCGGCTTAGGAGCGATCTTAGGCCGCCTGTTTGAATTGAGGTGATCCGATTGAAAAACATCAGTATAGATATAGAAACCTTCTCCGACATCGACCTGAATAAGTGCGGCGTTTACAAATACGCGGAGTCTCCGAACTTTGAAATTCTGCTTTTCGGTTATGCGGTCGATGGCGGCAAGGTGCAGGTCATTGACCTTGCACAGGGAGAACATATCCCGCAGGAAATCATCGATGCCCTGACAGACGATGAGGTGACAAAATGGGCTTTCAATGCGAACTTTGAACGAGTCTGCCTGTCCCGGTATCTTTCCGATCTTGGCGTGAGCCTTGATCCCTTCCATGATAACCACCCTCTCTCCACGGAGTGCGCCCGGTTTCTGAATCCGGAAGGCTGGCGCTGCTCTATGGTCTGGGCAGCCACGATGGGACTGCCGCTTTCATTAAAAGGCGTCGGTCAGGTGTTAAAGCTCGAAGATCAAAAGATGGACGAGGGCAAGGCGCTCATCAAATACTTCTCCGTGCCTTGCGCTCCTACCAAAGCCAACGGAGGCCGCACCCGGAACATGCCCTTCCATGATCCTGAAAAGTGGGAAACCTTCAAAGCATATAACAAGCGGGACGTCGAGGTCGAGATGGCGATTCAGCAGCGCCTTACGAATTTCCCGGTACCGGACTTCGTCTGGGATGAATATCGAATCGATCAGGAAATCAACGACCGTGGCGTGCGCCTTGATATGGATCTGGTGGCAAAGGCAATCGAGATGGACACCCGCTCCCGGACAGAACTGACCACGGCCATGAAGGATATTACGGAGCTCGACAATCCCAACTCCGTCCAGCAAATGAAGCAGTGGCTCTCTGACAACGGCCTCGAAACCGACAGTCTTGGAAAGAAGGTCGTGGCCGAACTCATAAAGACCGCTCCCTCTGAACTTCAGACTGTTCTGGAGCTCCGCCAGCAGCTTGCCAAATCCTCCGTCAAGAAATATCAGACGATGGAACGGGCGGTCTGCGATGATGGCCGGGCTCGCGGCATGTTCATGTTTTACGGAGCCAACCGCACCGGTCGATGGGCAGGCAGGCTGATCCAATTGCAAAACCTCCCTCAGAACCATCTGGAGGATCTGGCCGATGCCCGCGCCCTTGTTAAATCCGGAGACTTCGATGCCGTGAAGCTCCTGTACGAAGATGTGCCGGACACGCTCTCGCAGCTTATCCGGACAGCATTTATTCCGAAGGACGGCACGCAGCTTTATGTTTCGGACTTTTCTGCCATCGAAGCCCGCGTGATCGCTTGGTATGCCGGTGAGATGTGGCGGCAGAAGGTCTTTGCAGACGGCGGCGACATATACTGCGCCAGCGCGTCCCAGATGTTTCATGTCCCGGTTGAGAAGCACGGCGTCAACGGCCACCTGCGGCAAAAAGGTAAGATCGCAGAACTCGCGCTCGGCTACGGCGGCTCGGTCGGTGCATTAAAGGCGATGGGTGCTATCGAGATGGGCTTGTCCGAAGACGAGCTTCCTCCGCTGGTGGATGCTTGGCGGCAGACCAATCCGCACATCGTAAAATTCTGGTGGGATGTCGACCGGGCGGTCATGGAGGCCGTAAAGCATAAGCACACGACCTCGTCCTACGGGCTGACCTTTTCCTGCCGCTCCGGGATGCTCTTTATCACGCTGCCATCCGGCAGAAACCTCGCCTATGTAAAGCCCAAGGTCGGCACAAACAAGTTCGGCGGCGAGTGTATCACCTATGAAGGCGTCGGAGCCACGAAAAAGTGGGAACGGCTCGACTCATACGGCCCGAAATTTGTGGAAAACATCGTGCAGGCGACCAGCCGTGACATTCTCTGCTATGCCATGAAGACGCTTAGGAACTGCGAAATCGTCATGCATATCCACGACGAGCTGGTCATTGAGGCTGATCCTCACATGTCCCTTGATGTTCTCTGTGAGCAGATGGGCAGGACACCGCCGTGGGCTCGCGGCTTGCAGCTTAGGGCAGACGGGTACACCACGCCCTTCTACAAAAAAGATTAAATATCGTCCGCTCAAATCAGGCGTTCATCTCCAGTGGAAATTAGAGGTGGACGCCTTTTAAGTCTGCCCGGAAAGGAGGACTCAAGGTTTGAGTAACGATTATCGAAACAGCGAAGGCTATCCTGACCCGACTGCCGGTGAGGCGATCTGTCGGATTGCCGCCAATGAGAAGCAGTTCCTGCGTGCCTTTAGGCCTATCGTCTACATCTGCTCTCCCTATTCCGGAGATGTGGAGGGAAACGTGGCTGCGGCGAGACGCTACTGCCGCTTTGCCGTGGACAAGGGCTTCATTCCCATCGCTCCGCACCTTTTGTACCCGCAGTTCCTGAACGACGATGACCCATCGGAGCGCGAGCTCGGTCTCTTCTTCGGGAATGCGCTTATGAGCAAGTGCGCAGAGGTCTGGGTGTTCGGAAGCCGCATCTCATCCGGGATGGAAACAGAAATCAAACGTGCCAAGTGGAAAGGCTACCACTTGCGCTATTTCACAGAAGAATGTCAGGAGGTCTAACACCATGTATGAAGTAACAGAAAGACGTAGAAAACTCGAAGACGGCACCGAAATCACAACTTACACCCGTGAGGTTATCAGCTGCAACATCCTGCAGGTCGAAGCCGGTACGAACGGTTTTCAGGGAGGTGACTCCGGCCACGGCAGCCGCACCTATTTCCGCATCAAGGATCTGGCCAGCACAGATATAAATATCCGTTCTCACACCGACAGCTATGGCGGCAGCGAGTTTGAGGTTACCCTCGGCGGCGACTGTGAGCTGGAAACCATGATCCGGGCGCTGAAGTTCATCACGAAGGTGCTCGAAGATGAATCGCAGGAGGTGTACGACTGATGAAATACGCCACCGCCAATAGCCGCAAGGCTATCAAATGGAAAAACGGCGACACTTCGATGGATGCCTTAAAGGCCAGATTCCAGAACACCGTCCGCACCACGGAGACCATTGAGGAATACCGCAAGATGTCCAAAGCCCAGCAGGCAGACATCAAAGACATCGGCGGTTTCGTGGGCGGGCATCTTCGGAACGGTCGCCGTAAAAAGGGATATGTGCTTTGCCGCTCCATGCTGACTCTCGACATGGACTACGGCGAGCCGGATGTGTGGGATACCACCATCAGCAAAATCCCGTACCAGTGCCTGTGCCACTCGACGCATAAGCATACACCGGAAAATCCGAGGCTCCGTCTGGTAATCCCGCTCACCCGCGAGATCAGCGAGCCCGAATATGAGCCAGTCGCCAGAATGTTCGCCAAGGAAGTCGGCATTGATATGTTCGACGACAGCACCTATGAGGCCAACCGCCTCATGTACTGGCCTTCCACTTCCGTCAACGGCGAGTATGTATTCAAGGAAAAGGACGGCGACGCCTTAGACCCGGATGCCTACCTTGCCAAATACGATGACTGGCAGGACTCCAGCACATGGCCGGTATCCTCCCGTGAGTCCTGCGTGGAAGATCACGGTGCCAGCAAGCAGGCTGATCCTCTTGCCAAGCCGGGAATCATCGGTGCGTTCTGCCGGGCTTATCCGATCTCGGAGGTAATCCCGGAGTTCCTCTCCGATGTATATGCTCCGACCGATGACGAGAACCGCTACGACTATATCCCTGCGGACAGTCCCGCCGGTGCCGTTTCCTACGGAGATAAGTTTTTGTATTCGCATCACTCCTCAGACCCTGCCTGCAAAAAGCTCCTGAATGCTTTTGACCTTGTCCGCGTCCACCGCTTCAGCGATCTGGACAAGGATGTGCTGGATGAGTCAACCTCGTCGAAGATGCCGTCCTATAAGGCCATGATGGACTTTGCCTCCGGCTGCGACAAGGTGAAAATCCTGCTGCTTTCGGAGAAGCAGGCGCAGGCCGGTGAGGAGTTTGCCGCTACAGACGACGGCTCCGATGATGACTGGAAAGCCAAGCTCCAATATCAGTCCCGCAGCACCGTCCTTCAGAACAGCGTCTGGAACGAGATGCTGATCTTGAATAACGATCCGGATTGTCAGGGCTTTGCCTATAACGAGATGGCCAACCGCATACAGGTGATCGGCGATGTTCCTTGGGATCGTCCCGCTGACAATAAGTTCTGGCGCGATGCCGATACGGCGCAGCTGAAAGCCCTGATCGACATCCGCTATGTCTGCTTCTCTGACAGAAACCACAATGTCAGCTTTACGAAAGTGGCAGACGACCGCCGGTTCCATCCCGTGAGGAACTACTTAAACGACCTGCCGAAATGGGATCAGGTGCCTCGCGTGGACGAGCTCTTTATCCGCTGCCTGCAGGCAGATGACACGAAGTATGTCCGGGCAGTCACCAGAAAAACCTTAGTGGCCGCCGTGACCCGCATCTACCATCCCGGCACCAAGTTCGATACCGTTCCCGTCCTTGACGGCGCACAGGGTATCGGCAAGAGCACCATGTGGAAGTCTCTTGCCGGTGATGAATATTTCTCCGACGCCCTTTCGCTTACTGACATGGACGACAAGTCCGGTGCGGAAAAGCTGCAGGGCTTCTGGATCATTGAAATCGGCGAACTGGCCGGAATGAAAAAGGCCGACATCGAGAAGGTCAAGTCCTTCCTCTCCACTTCAGATGATAAGTACCGTCCCAGCTACGGCAAGGTGGTCGAAAGTCATCCGAGGCAGTGTGTTGTGGTCGCTACGGTCAACGGCGAGCATGGATACCTCCGTGATATCACCGGAAACCGGCGCTTCTGGATTGTGAAATGTCGCCAGACGGAAAATGCCGTGCGCTGGAAAATCACGCCCGAAGAACGTGACCAGATATGGGCGGAGGCCAAGTATTACTACGAGCAAGGCGAAAAGCTGTATCTCGAAGGTGACCTTCTTGCGGAAGCTGAAGAAGCCCAGAGAAGCGCTATGGAAACAGACGAGCGCCAAGGCCTCGTGGAACAGTACCTGTCAAAGCTCCTGCCGGAAAACTGGTCTGAGATGGATCTCTACCAGCGTCGGAATTTCCTTGACGGTGATGACATCACATCTGATTCCGGCACCGTGGAACGCACCGAGGTCAGCAATGCGGAAATCTGGTGTGAATGCTTCGGAAGGAATATCGCTGACTTAAAGCCCACCGACTCTTATGCCATCGCGGCACTTATGACACAGGTGGACGGCTGGAAGCGTACCAATCGCAGGGCTTCCCAGCCTCTTTACGGACGTCAGCGATTGTACGAACGCACAACATAGGTGGACAACCTCGTGGACAAGGACAACTTTTTCCCTTTATTTAATCCGGCAAAACAGAAAAAGGAGGCCACACAGGCACCTGCGCACACCCGCGTAGATAAATATAGGAAAAAGCTGTCCGCTTGTTCCACCTTGTCCACTCAAAGGAGATGAATGGAAATGAAAATAGATGAAAAGACAATTGAGAAAAAGCTGATAAATGCAGTGAAATCAATGGGAGGCATCGCGCCCAAGTTCGTCTCTCCGGGCTTTGACGGGATGCCGGACAGGCTTGTCCTTCTTCCGGGAGGTGTTATGGCTTTTGCGGAGCTAAAGGCTCCGGGAAAGAAACCGCGCCCGCTCCAGCTGGCAAGACACCGACTTCTTCGGGAGCTGGGATTCAAGGTTTACGTCATTGACGATATCTCACAGATTGGAGGGATGCTTGATGAACTTCACGCCACATGATTATCAGGACTATGCCATCCGCTACATCGAAAAGCATCCCGTGGCCGCTGTCCTTTTAGATATGGGACTTGGCAAAACGGTGATCTCCCTGACTGCTGTATATGATCTCTTGTTTGACAGCTTCGAGGTACGGCGCGTTCTGGTGGTCGCTCCCTTACGAGTCGCCCGTGATACTTGGCCTTCGGAAATCCAGAAATGGAGTCACCTTGCGGGTCTAACCTTTTCGGTCGCAGTCGGGACTGCCAAGGAGCGAAAAGCAGCACTTATGCAGCAAGCGGACATCACGATCATCAACCGCGAAAACCTGCAGTGGCTCATTGACGAGTCCGGCTTTCCCTTTGACTACGATATGGTGATTATCGACGAGCTATCGTCCTTCAAAAACCACAAGTCAAAGCGCTTCAAGTCTCTGATGAAGGTTAGACCCAGACTCCATCGCATTATCGGCCTCACCGGCACACCTTCCTCCAACGGTCTCATGGATCTGTGGGCAGAGTTCAAAGTGCTGGATATGGGTGAGCGCCTCGGACGCTTCATCACACAATACCGGACAAATTACTTCATGCCGGACAAGCGAAACGGCGAGATCATCTACTCCTACAAGCCGCTGCTCTATGCGGAGGACGCGATTTACCGGAAAATCTCGGATATCACGATTTCCATGAAATCGACCGACCACTTAAAGATGCCGGAGCTGGTATCCACGGCCTATGAGGTGCAGCTTTCGGAATCGGAGCGTGACCGCTACGAGGATTTGAAGCAGGAGTTCATCCTGCAGCTCCCAGACGGCGAAGTCACCGCTGCCAATGCAGCATCCCTCACCGGGAAGCTCTCCCAGCTGGCCAATGGTGCGATTTATGCGGATACCGGAGAAATCATCGAGTTTCACGACAGAAAGCTGGACGCTTTGGAGGATATTATCGAGGCCGCCAATGAAAAACCGCTCCTTGTAGCCTACTGGTTCCGGCACGACTTATCCCGCATAAAGAACCGCTTCAATGTTCGGGAGATCAAGACAAGCCGCGATATCGCTGACTGGAATGCGGGAAAGATTCCTGTAGCAGTCATACATCCGGCCTCTGCCGGTCATGGCCTAAACCTTCAGGCCGGAGGCTCCACCCTTGTATGGTTCGGGCTCACATGGTCGCTGGAACTCTACCAGCAGACCAACGCCCGCCTCTGGAGGCAAGGCCAAGAGTCCCATACCGTGGTGATCCAGCACATCATCACAAAGGGCACCATTGATGAGCGGATCATGCGGGCACTCACCAAGAAAGAACTGACACAGTCGGCACTGATCGACGCGGTCAAAGCCGAGGTGGTGTGATGAGCGATCCTTATGAAAATCTCGCAAACGCAATCGTGCTGCAGGCCGTGAAGGATTACCGCAACGCCCTGAAGCGCCTGAAAAAGAAGTCCGGCAACAAGGCCGCGATGGCAGACGCGCTGGAATGCGAGCGCTTCTTCCGCTCCGGCTGGTACAAGACCCTAACGAGCGTGGACGGCGAGTACCTAATCACAAAACTACGAGAGGAGGCTAAGCCTAAATGACAGTAAAAGAATATCTCCATCAGGCCTACCGCCTTGATCAGAGAATCAAGTCCGATACGATGGAAGCCCAGAACCTTCGTGAGATGGCGGGCAGCGTGTCGGCTATCCAATATGATAAAGACCGGGTGCAGACTTCAAGGAACACCGAGGCTCCCTTTGCCCGGACGCTTGAAAAGCTCTGGGACTTGGAACAAAGAATTGCACGGGAGCTTGAGATGCTTTCCGACCTGAAAAAGCAGATCCGGGAAGTGATCGAGGCAGTTCCGGACACCGACGAGCGCATGGTTTTGAAGTACCGTTACATCCACAACTATACATGGGAGCAGATCGGCACCGAGCTTTGTGCAGATGCCCGCACCATCCGGCGCTGGCACGGAAACGCACTGCTGCATGCATCTCTCCCTGAAAATCCTATCGAAATATGAAATGCGCCCGAAATGTCCATATTTGTCCTAAGATGCCCACCTGCCACTTATGATAGTATATAATCAGCGAAACAGAATAAAGAAACGGCTGCACGCGCAGCCACCAAGCCTTGTGGGATTATCCTGCAGGGCTTTTTCTTTGCCCGAAAGGAGGCGCGGCTTATGCCAAGGAAACCAAAACGACCGTGCCGCTTTCCCGGCTGCCCGAACCTGACCGACGGTGCTTACTGCGAGGAGCACGCCAAGGTGATGGAACAACACTACGAGAAGTTCCAGCGCGGCTACTCTCCCGGCAAACGCTACGGCAGAGCTTGGAAACGAATCCGTGACAGGTATGTCCACAAGCACCCGCTCTGTGAGCAGTGCTTAAAGGCCGGACGCTACGTCGCGGTCGAGGAAGTCCACCACATCATTCCTCTTGCTGACGGAGGAACGAACGAGGAGTCCAATCTCATGAGCCTTTGTCGTTCGTGCCACGAGAAGATTCACCACGAGCGCGGCGACCGGTAGGGCGGGTGAAATCTCTACGACCTGTTTTCCCGGAAAACGGCGCGGGGTCTTCTTCGCAAAAATTGCAATTCAAACGGGGTATTAAACCCAGCCCGATAAGACAAGGAGTGATTGACGTGGCAAAAGACGGAACCAATCGCGGCGGGCGGCGTGTAAAAGCAGGCTCCAAACCTGACGCCCTCGCCGACAAAATCACAAGAGGAGCACCGGCAAGGCGCATGGAGCTTCCCGACTTCACAGACGACTTAACTGACCTCGATACAGAGAACATCGGTGACGGCGTGGAGCTCGAAGGCATGGATATGCCAAGCCCGGACGACTACCTATCTGCACAGCAGAAGGACGGCAAGCCGCTGGGCGCAGATGAAATCTATAAGGAAACATGGCTGTGGCTCAAGGAGCGCGGCTGCGACAGGCTCGTAAACAAGCGCCTACTCGAAAGCTACTCCGAGGCCTTTGCCAGATATATTCAGTGCTCCGAGGCGGTCAGCAAATACGGCCTGCTCGGAAAACACCCGACTACGGGAGCTGCGATTGCGAGTCCATTCGTGCAGCTCTCTCTTAATTTCCAGAAGCAGGCCAACCTGCTCTGGTATGAGATTTACGACATTGTAAAGCAGAACTGCACCGAGCCATTTGAAGGCAGTCCGCAGGACAGCGTGATGGAGCAGCTGCTTCGAAGCAGGAGGAACATGTAAATGAATACAGAAAGATTTGAACAGGTACCTATAGATAAGCTGGTACCCTACGCCCGGAACGCCAGAACGCATTCCAAGGAACAGATCGCGCAGCTTAGAGCTTCCCTTCGGGAGTTTGGCTTTGTTAGCCCTGCGGTCATTGACGCGGACTATAACATCCTCGTCGGACACGGACGTGTACAGGCTGCCCGCGAGGAAGGCTATGAAAACGTGCCCTGCGTCTTTGCCGAGAACCTGACGGAAGCCCAGAAGCGAGCATATATCCTTGCGGATAATCAGCTGGCGCTCAATGCCGGATGGGATGAGGAAATGCTGTCGGTCGAATTATCCGACCTGCAGGATCAGTCCTTTGACCTCTCGCTCCTTGGCTTTGATGCCGGTGAACTCGACAAGCTCCTCGGCACCGAAAACGAAAAGGACATCGCCGATGACGACTTTGACCTGACTTCCGCTTTGGAGAAGGCTTCCTTCGTGGAGCCCGGCGACATCTGGACAGTCGGCAGGCACCGCCTCATGTGTGGCGACGCCACTTCTCCGGAAGATGTGGAAAAGCTCATGGACGGCAAGAAAGCAAACCTCATCCTGACCGATCCTCCTTACGGCGTATCCTTCAAAGCCTCGGACGGTCTGACGATCCAGAACGACTCCTTAAAGGGCGAGGAATTTTACAAGTTCCTTCTGGCGGCATTCAAGAACATGGCTGACCACCTCGAAAAAGGCGGAGCGGCCTACTGCTTCCATGCAGACACCGAAGGCCTCACCTTTAGGAAGGCATTCATTGACGCAGGCTTCCATCTCGCCGGTGTGTGTATCTGGGTAAAGAACAGCCTCGTGCTCGGTCGCTCCGATTATCAGTGGCAGCATGAGCCGGTGCTCTACGGATTTTTGCAAAACGGCAAACACCCGTGGTATTCCGACAGAAAGCAGACGACCATCTGGAACTATGACAAACCAAAGCGTAATAAGGATCACCCGACCAGCAAACCGCTGGATCTTCTGGGCTATCCTATAAAGAACTCCTCTCAGGAGAATTCTGTGGTCATTGATACATTTGGCGGCTCCGGCTCCACGCTCATGGCCTGCGAACAGCTCAACCGTATCTGCTGCATGATGGAGCTTGATCCGAAATACGCCTCTGTCATCCTCCGGCGCTATGTGGAGGATACTGGCGATACGGAAAATGTGTATGTAGTAAGAAACGGCGAAAAGCTCTACTACTCCGCTCTGGCAAAAGAGGTCGAGACCTCTCCGACGGCGGGTGTATAGTACACAATTTCTGCCCTGTATATTTGTCGATTATATTCCTTTGAAATATCGAGAAAACGCTTGCTATATAAGGCTTTCAGAGTGATGTATATACATGCCAAAAGGCACAGCCAAAAACCACATTTGAAAAACGGAGGTACACACAATGAAAGCAAACTACAACGTAACCGGAAAAGAAAGAAAAGCACTGGTCGCAGCCATCGCAGAGCTCACCGGCGACAAGGCAGTCTACAAGTTCATGCCCACCTGCGCCTTCGAGATCGGCGACATCACGGTCGACAAGGAAGGCGGCGTCACCTGCGAGGACGCGGACAAGCTGGAGCGCCTGATCCACAACCTCATCGCGGACGGCTTCACTCCGGCTGAGGAAATCGAAAGCACCGACGAGGAAGCCACCGCAGAGGAACCGGAAGCGGACGAAGGCACCGGCCTCACGGTCAGCCTCCCGCTGGAGAAGGCTGCGGTCGGAAACCTCACCAACCTCCTAACCGCCAAGGAAAGCCTCATCAAGAAGGCACTCGGCATTGACGATCTCGGCATCGAGATCACAGAGGATAAGGTCACCTTCCCTTGGTTTTCCGAACTGCCGGAGCCGGAAGCAGTCAAGGCTTACACCCACTTCATCGCAGCCCTTTGCAAGATGAGTAAGGATTTGAAGCGGGTAAGCGCCACCGAGAAGGAAGTCGACAACGAGAAATACGCCTTCCGCTGCTTCCTCCTGCGGCTTGGCTTCATCGGAAACGAGTACAAGGCCGAGCGCAAGATTCTCCTTCAGAACCTTTCCGGCAACTCCAGCTGGAAGAACGGCGCACCGGAAAAGGAGGTGGCGGCATGCGAATGATAAAGCAGCACGAGCTTGAAGCGCTCCGCCTGCGCTACCCGGCAGGCACCCGCGTGGAGCTTCTTCAGATGGACGATGTGCATGCTCCACCCATTGGCACCAAAGGAACGGTTACGGGTGTCGATGATACCGGAAGCCTTATGGTGAACTGGGATAACGGCTGCGGCCTGAACGTGATCTACGGCATCGACTTTGTCAGGAAGGTGGTGGACTAAGATGGATGAAAAAGTAAAAGAGCAGATCCTCGCCATCCGGGACACCGGCCTCACGAATATGTTTGATGTCACCGCCGTCCAGCGGCTGGCCTACGAGAGAGACTTCTACGAGCTGGTTCTCTACCTTGAGGATCACCGGTCAGAATACGCAAAATTTATCCTGACCGGCGAGGCGTAAACTACACAATTACGGCCTCGGATATTCCCGCAGGATTGTCACATATATTCTCCGAATTAACTTGCTATTACAGGCGTTCAGAGTGATATATGTACATACCAAAAGGAACACAGAACAAGGAGGAAACCACCATGAAGTACACAATCGAAGCCATTGAGAACGCAAAGCCCGGAATGAAATGGGACGAGATCGGATGCCACTGGACACTCGGACAGGCCTACCTTTACAGCAAGGAAGCCGGAAACGACCTGCCGAACTTCGCCGAGGTCATTTGGGACGACGACATCGAGACGATCCTTTCCGACTGCAGGAAGCTGGGAGTGAAGGAATTCACGATAAGCTCCACCTTCTCCAGCCTGATCGAGACCATCGCCCGCTTCGAGGAGCTCGGCTGCACCTTGGACGGCATCGTCAGAGTCAAGGAGCGCTACACCCACTTCGGAAGCGACGACCGCGCCCTGATCCCGGCTTTCAAGATGACGGTAAAGGAGGCGTAAACCATGTGGAGCGAAGGAACAATCGGAATACCGGATGCAAAGGACAAAGGAAAATACACGGTTTGCCACTACTGGGTAAAGCACTACGAGGAGCCCAGCGAGGAATATGGGATCAACGGCGGGAAGATTTCAAAGCTGATGATCAAGATCAACGGAACCGTCACAGCCAACTACGACAGAGGCTGGGACATCGAGCCGGAGGATGAGCCGACGCAGCTCGCCTACATGATCCTCCTGCAAAACTACAACTAAAACCCCTGAGAATGAATATTCCGGGAGACTGAGCCGCAGGGCTCTTTCTCTCGTACTGATACCAAGAATCGCATGCCGAACACGTCGGCTGGCGGTCTTTTATTTTGCCCGGAAGGAGGCGGCTTTCATGCCAATGCGAAAACTGAAAAACTACAAGCCGACCCGCTTCATGGCCGAGTCCTCTCACTACAGCAAGCAGATGGCGGATTTCGCTGTGATGTTCATCGAGCAGCTCTGCCATACCAAAGGCACATGGGCGGGAAAGCCCTTCGAGCTTATCGACTGGCAGGAAAGAATCATCCGCGACCTGTTCGGAACGCTGAAACCAAACGGCTACCGCCAGTTCAACACGGCCTACATCGAGATACCAAAGAAGATGGGCAAGTCAGAGCTTGCCGCTGCGGTCGCCCTGCTTCTTTGCTGCGGCGACGGAGAGGAACGCGCCGAGGTCTACGGCTGCGCTGCCGACCGCCAGCAGGCCACCATCGTTTTTGATGTGGCTGCGGATATGGTCAGGATGTGCCCTGCCTTAAACCGACGCGTGAAGATACTGGCCTCCCAGAAGCGGATCATCTACGAGCCGACGAACAGCTTCTATCAGGTGCTGTCCGCCGAGGCCTATTCGAAGCACGGTTTCAATATCCACGGCGTGGTCTTTGATGAGCTGCATACCCAGCCCAACCGAAAGCTCTTTGATGTTATGACCAAGGGCTCCGGCGACGCCAGAATGCAGCCGCTCTACTTCCTGATCACGACTGCCGGAAACGATACGAACACCATCTGCTACGAAGTCCACCAGAAAGCGCAGGACATCCTTGACGGCAGAAAGGTTGATCCGACCTTCTATCCGGTCATCTACGGTGCGGACACTTCCGAGGACTGGACAGACCCGGAGGTCTGGAAGAAGGCAAATCCCTCGCTCGGTATCACGGTCGGCATCGACAAGGTGGAAGCCGCCTGCGAGTCGGCAAAACAAAATCCCGGCGAGGAGAACTCCTTTAGACAGCTCCGCTTAAATCAATGGGTAAAGCAGGCGATTCGCTGGATGCCAATGGAGAAATGGGACGCCTGTGCTTTCCCGGTAAATGAGGACGACCTCGAAGGCCGTGTCTGTTACGGCGGCCTTGACCTCTCCTCCACCACAGATATCACTTCCTTTGTGCTGGTCTTCCCGCCAAGGGATGAGGATGACAAGTATGTGATCCTTCCGTACTTCTGGGTGCCGGAGGATACGCTGGATCAGCGTGTCCGGCGTGACCATGTGCCTTACGACACTTGGGAAAAGGAAGGATACCTCGAAACCACGGAGGGCAACGTCATCCACTACGGCTACATCGAGAAATTCATCGAGCGGCTGGGCGAGCGGTTCAACATCCGTGAGATTGCCTTCGACCGCTGGGGAGCCGTCCAGATGGTACAAAACCTTGAGAACATGGGCTTCACTGTCGTTCCCTTCGGTCAGGGCTTCAAGGATATGAGCCCGCCCACGAAAGAGCTGATGAAGCTGACACTGGAAAAGAAACTCGCCCACGGCGGCCACCCGGTGCTCCGCTGGAATATGGACAACATCTTCATCCGTACTGATCCTGCCGGAAACATCAAGGCCGACAAGGAGAAGTCCACGGAGAAGATCGACGGTGCCATCGCAACCATCATGGCACTTGACCGGGCGATCCGCTGCGGCAACGACAACGGTGCTTCTGTGTATGACGGCAGAGGCATCCTTTTCATATAGGGACAAAAACAATGTTGATACTTTCACTGATTGGCTTTCTGGTGATCCGGGAAGCCCTTAACGGATTGGAGGGATGGCTATGAGTATATTTTCAGGATTATTTCGGAGCCGGGATAAGCCCAAGGACGCGACCAGCGGAAGCTCCTACCGCTTCTTCTTCGGCGGCACGACCTCCGGCAAAGCTGTAACGGAACGCTCCGCCATGCAGATGACGGCGGTCTACTCCTGCGTTCGGATTCTATCCGAGGCGATTGCTGGCCTGCCCGTTCACCTGTACCGGTACGACGGCAGCGGCGGCAAGGAAAAAGCGACCACTCATCCGCTCTACTTCCTATTGCATGATGAGCCAAACCCGGAAATGACATCCTTTGTCTTTCGGGAAACGCTGATGACGCACCTTTTGCTGTGGGGAAACGCCTACGCGCAGATCATCCGAAATGGCAAGGGCGAGGTCGTGGCTCTCTATCCGCTTATGCCAAACCGCATGACGGTTGACCGCGACGCAGACGGTCACCTCTACTACGAATATCAGACCTCGCAGGATGAGGCGCACACGATGGATGGCAGCCGCGTCAGGCTCTCTCCAAGCGATGTGCTCCATATTCCCGGCCTTGGCTTTGACGGCCTGATGGGCTACAGCCCGATTGCGATGGCAAAGAACGCTATCGGCATGGCGATTGCCTGTGAGGAATACGGAGCTAAGTTCTTCGCTAACGGCGCGACGCCCGGCGGCATCTTGGAGCATCCCGGTGTGATAAAAGACCCGGAGCGTGTCAGGGAAAGCTGGAACTCAGCCTTCGGCGGCAGCGCCAATGCAAACAAGGTGGCGGTTCTTGAGGAGGGCATGAAATACACGCCCATCTCCATTTCACCGGAGCAGGCGCAGTTCTTGGAGACGCGGAAGTTCCAGATCAATGAGATCGCTCGTATCTTCCGCATCCCGCCTCATATGATCGGCGACCTTGAGAAATCGAGCTTTTCCAACATCGAGCAGCAGTCGCTGGAGTTCGTGAAATACACGCTCGACCCGTGGGTCTGCCGCTGGGAACAGTCCATGCAGCGGGCGCTTTTGTCTATGGACGAGAAGAAGGAATACTTCTTCAAGTTCAATGTGGACGGCCTGCTTCGCGGAGATTACCAGAGCCGCATGAACGGCTATGCGACCGGACGCCAGAACGGCTGGATGAGCGCTAACGATATCAGGGAGCTGGAAAATCTCGACCGTATCCCGGAGGAGGAAGGCGGCGACCTGTATCTTATAAACGGCAACATGACCAAGCTCAAGGACGCAGGCATTTTTGCAGCCTCGTCTCAGGGACAGGAGGAGCCAGATGAAACAGAAGAATCAAAACAAGAGCCGGAACAGCCACAGCAAAGTGAGCGCACCCGGCCACGAAAGAAGGAGGCACTATGACCAGAAAGTTTTGGAACTGGGTGCGAAACGAGGAACCGGACAGCTTTGGCTCAGACCGAACGCTCTACCTCGACGGGGAAATCTCCGATGAGACATGGTTCGGCGACGAGGTCACACCACAGTTATTCAAAGATGAATTAAGCAGCGGAGACGGAAACATCACCCTCTGGATCAACAGTCCGGGCGGTGATGTTTTTGCTGCTGCACAGATTTACAACATGCTGATGGATTACCCGCATGACGTAACGGTCAAGATCGACGCCCTTGCTGCCTCGGCGGCATCCGTCATCGCTATGGCCGGTACCAAGGTCTGCATGAGCCCTGTGGCCATGATGATGATCCACAATCCTGCGACCATCGCCATCGGTGATACCGAGGAGATGCAGAAGGCCATCGACATGTTAAACGAAGTCAAGGAATCCATCATGAACGCCTACGAAATCAAGTCCGGGCTTTCCCGCCACAAGATTTCACAGCTGATGGATGCCGAGACATGGATGAACGCCAAGGAGGCCGTTAAGCTCGGCTTCGCTGACGAGATTCTGTTCAAGGCGGGCGAGGAACCTGCCTCGGACGATGAGGCCGATACGGAGATGCTTTTCTCCCGCAAGGCCGTCACTGACTCACTGCTATCGCGGCTTATCCCTAAGAAAAAGCCGGAGGCAAATAAACACATGGTACCAGTAACCGATCTTGAGAAGCGCCTTTCGCTTCTCACACATTAAAGGAGGATTTTTATTATGACTCAGATTATGGAACTCATGGAAAAGAGAGCGAAGGCATGGGAGGCTGCAAAGGCTTTTCTTAACACCCACTCTCAGAACGGCGGCATGGTTTCTGCGGAGGATGCCGCAACCTATGACAAGATGGAGAAGGAAGTCACCGACCTCACCCACGATATCGAGCGCCTGCAGCGTCAGGAGCAGATCGACAAGATGATGAGCGCACCGACCTCTGCTCCCCTTACCGGAAAGCCCGGTGCCAAGGATGAGCCGGAGGATAAGCCCGGCATCGCTTCCAAGGCATACCGCTCCGCCTTCTGGAACAACATCCGCAAGCGCAACTACTACGATGTCCAGAACGTGCTGGAGGTCGGCACCGATGCCAACGGCGGATATCTCGTCCCGGACGAGTACGAAAAGCAGCTGATCGACGCGCTTCAGGAGGAGAACTTCTTCCGTTCCCTCGCTACGGTCATTCAGACCCAGTCCGGCACCCACACCATTCCGGTCGTCGCCTCTCACGGCACTGCCGCTTGGATGGATGAGAACGGCCTGTACCCTGAATCCGACGATACCTTCGACCAGATCAGCCTTTCCGCTTACAAGCTGGGCACGGCGATCAAGGTTTCCGAGGAGCTGATGAACGACTCCGTTTTCGACCTCGAAAAGTACATCTCCACCGAGTTTGCACGCAGGATCGGTGCTGCCGAGGAGGAGGCTTTCCTGATCGGCGACGGCAACAAAAAGCCCGAAGGCGTGTTCACCAAGGTGGCAGCCACTACCGGCGCGACCACAGAGATCAACAATGCCACGGTGTCCTTCGACGACATCATGGACGTGTTCCATTCGCTCCGCAGCGTCTACAGGAACAAGGCCATCTGGATCTTGAACGATACCACCATCAAGGCGCTCAGGAAGATCAAGGACAACAACGGGAACTACATCTGGCAGCCCTCTGTTGTGGCTGGCCAGCCCGACACCATCTTGAACCGTCCTTACAAGACCAGCATCTACGCGCCGGAGCTTGCTGCGGGCAATACCGCGATCCTCTTTGGCGACTTCAGCTTCTACTGGATCGCTGACCGTCAGGGACGCTCCTTCAAGCGCCTCTCCGAGCTCTATGCGGCAAACGGCCAGATTGGCTTCCTTGCTTCCGAGCGCGTGGACGGCAAGCTCATCCTTCCGGAGGCTGTAAAGGGTCTGTCCGTCAAGGCGGCCTCTTCTTCGAGAGGATAAGAAACTACTGTAACCAGCCGTCCGCAGGGATCACCCTCTCTGCGGGCGGTTTCATTTAAAGGAGGCGGACATGGAAGTAACACTGGAAGAAGCAAAGACCTATCTCCGCGTCTCTACAGGTGACGAGGACAGCCTGATTGAAAGCCTGATCTCTGCTGCGACAAAGCAGGTGCAGGACATCACAAGACAGTCCGACGAGGAGTTTATGGCAAATGAAGAAAAAGCCCTGATCCGCATCCGTGTGGCCGTGCTCTATACCGTAGGCTACCTGTACGAGCACCGGGAGGAAGCAGATCACCATGCGCTCAATATGACGCTTCGGTCTCTTCTCTTTGGCACCCGGAAGGAGGGCTTCTGATGAATATTGCAGCAATGCGGGTGCGCGTCACCTTTCAGAAGAATGCGGTCACGGTTGATAAGTACGGAAACCACAAAAACGGCTGGACGGATTACTTCTCCTGCTGGGCGACCGTAGGCACAAGCACCGGTTCCGAGTCCACCGGCGTCGTGATAAACCCAGAGGAATCGCTGGATTTTACCTGCCGCTACTGCTCCGAGCTGTCTGTCGTGGAATCCACGAAGTACCGGATCATAGCTGAGGGCAAGACCTACAACATCACCTATGTAAATCCGATGGGCTACAAGCGAAACAGCATCAAATTCAACTGCAAGCTGGAGAAACCGAAATGAGCAGAACCGTATCAATCGACGAAATGGATAACGCGATCATGGAGGAGCTTGAAAAGTATGCCGACCTTGCCGCTGATGAGCTGAAAGCTGCGGTCAAGGAAACGGCAGCTTCCGTCCGCAAGGACATACAGTCAGGCGCTCCCGTGGATACCGGCAAGTACAAGAAAAGCTGGTCGGTCAAAAACGTCCGGGAGGATTCCGAGAGCATCAAGCTTGTGGTGCATTCGAGGAACCGCTACCAGATCGCGCACCTCTTGGAACATGGCCACGCCAAGCGCGGAGGAGGCCGAGTTGCTGCAAAGCCTCATATCGCCTCTGCCGAGCAGCGCGGAAATGAAAAGCTGATGCAGACCATCGAGCAGAAACTGAAAGGCGGCTGATATGACATACGACAATGTAATCGAAATGCTGGAGGAAGCCGGGCTCCCACTTGCCTACGACCATTTTGCCGAAGGTGAGTCGCCAGACCCGCCCTTCCTCGTTTTTCTGTTTCCGGGAACGGATAACGTGTTCGCTGATGACACGGTCTATAAGAAAATCGACCAGTTAAACATCGAGCTTTACACGGACAAGAAAGACCCGGAGATAGAAACCACCATCGAGGACATCCTCCTCTCCCATGAGCTTCCCTATGAGAAGTCGGAGGTCTGGATCGAATCGGAAAAGATGTACGAGGTTCTTTATCAAACACAGATGATAGGAGGATAAACCACTATGGCTAATAAGAAAAACAAGGTCAAGTTTGGCCTGAAAAACTGCCACTACGCTATCGCAACGCTGGCCGAGGACGGCACCGTCACCTTCGGTACACCTGTTGCGATGCCCGGCGCAGTATCCCTTTCGCTTGATGCAGAGGGTGAAAACGACCCGTTCTATGCGGACGACTCCGTATATTACATGGTCTCTAACAACAACGGCTATTCCGGCGACTTCGAGCTGGCGCTGATTCCGGAGAGCTTTCTTACGGATGTCATGCACGAGGTTGAGGATGCCAACGGCGTCATCGCTGAGAACAAGGACGTGGAGCCTGAGCATTTTGCGCTGCTCTTTGAGTTCTCCGGCGACCAGAGGAAGATCCGTCACTGCATGTACTACTGCAGCGCGACCCGTCCCTCTGTCTCCGGCAGCACAAAGGAGGACTCCACCGAGGTGCAGACGGAAACGCTCTCCATTACGGCAACGCCTCTGCCTTCCGGTCTCGTGAAGGTCAAGACCGGCACCAATACCAGTGAGGAGACCTACAACAACTGGTACAACGCAGTCTATCAGCCGCAGGCCGCTGTGAATGTCCCTGAGACGCCTGCGGAAGATGTGACTGAGTAAGGAGGCGCACTATGGCAGTAACAAAATCCGTCGAGATTGACGGCAAGGAGGTCACCTTCCGTGCCTCTGCCGCCATCCCTCGTCTTTACAGAAACAAGTTTCACCGGGATATCTACAAGGACTTGAATGAGCTGCAGAAAGGCATCGACGAGAACGATCCGGAAAACTCTAATCTGGATACCTTCTCCCTTGAGCTTTTCGAGAACATCGCGTGGCTCATGGCAAAGCACCAGAACCCGGATGTCCCGGATACTCCGGAGGACTGGCTCGACCAGTTCAATACCTTCTCGATTTACGAGATTCTCCCGCAGATCATAGAGCTTTGGGGACTGAACGTGGAACAGCAGGTTACCTCTAAAAAAAACATCGCAACACTGAGCGGGAAATGACGACCCCGCTCTTTTTACTCCGATGCGTGCAGATCGGGCTTCAAATCTCGGAGCTCGATTTGCTCACCATCGGGACTGTCAACGACATGTATTCAGAAATGGACATGGACGATTATCCGTTCGCCGAGGTCGCAACGCAGGCACAGATGGATCGATTTTAACAGGAAGGAGGTCATCGCATGGCTGACAGGATAAAAGGCATAACCGTGGAAATCGGCGGCGATACGACCGGCCTTTCCAAAGCGCTCTCCGACGTAAACAAGGAAATCAAAAACACGCAGTCGCAGCTTAAAGACGTCAATAAGCTCCTAAAGCTCGACCCGACGAATACCACGCTGCTTGAGCAGAAACAGAAGCTCCTTAAACAGGCTGTCTCCGAAACGAAAGATAAGCTCACACAGCTGAAGTCCGTGCAAGACCAGATGGATGCTGGACTCAAAAACGGTACCGTCACCCAGCAGCAATACGATGCATGGCAGCGTGAGATCATAGAGACAGAAAACGAGCTTAGAAACCTCGAACAGCAGTGCAGAGAAACAGACTCCCATATCTCAGCTACCTTAAAGCAGACCGGAAGCAAGCTGCAGGAAGTCGGCGGCAAGATATCCAGTGTGGGCACAGGACTGACCACGCATGTCACGGCTCCGATTATGGCCATCGGCGCAGCTTCCCTTGCTGCCTTTAATGAAGTGGATGCAGGGCTTGATATCGTGGCGCAGAAAACCGGCGCTACGGGAAAAGCTCTGGAAGACATGAACCAGATCGTCAAAGACCTCGCCACAGAGATACCGACGGACTTCGAAACTGCCGGTGCCGCTGTCGGCGAGGTCAACACCCGCTTCGGCTTAACCGGGCAGGCGCTTGATGATCTCTCTGCAAAATTCATAAAGTTTGCCCAGCTCAACGACACCGATGTTTCGACATCTATCGACAACGTGTCCTCGGTTATGAACGCCTTCGGTATGGACGCATCTGAAGCAGACTCCCTTCTTGATGCATTAAACGCCACCGGTCAGGCGACCGGCATTGATATGGATACCCTCGCGGGCGCTCTTTCCTCCAATGCCATCCAGCTAAAGGAAATGGGACTGACCGCCCAGCAGGCTGCCGGTTTCATGGGCATGGTGGAAATGTCCGGTCTTGATACCTCATCTGCCATGATGGGTCTTAAGACCGCCATGAAGAATGCGACGAAGGACGGCAAAACGCTGGATCAGGCGCTTGCTGATTTCTCCCAGACCATGAAAGGCAACGGCTCTGAAACGGAAAAGCTGCAGGCGGCCTATGACCTTTTCGGAAGCAAGGCAGGTGCGTCGATTTACAATGCCGTCCAGACCGGGAAACTGAGTCTTGATGACCTTGCCGGTTCCCTCGGTGACTTTGAGGGAAGTGTCGAGAACACCTTCAACGAGACCCTCGACCCGATTGACCAGTTCAAGATGACGATGAACTCCCTGAAGGAAACCGGCGCGGAAATCGGAAACACCCTCGCTACCGTTCTGGCTCCGGTCTTAAAGGACATCTCCGCAGCCCTGAAGGCATTTGCTGAAATGTGGAGCAAGATTCCGGCTCCGGTTCAGCAGACGATTGTAAAGATCGCCCTTGTGGCTGCGGCTATCGGCCCGATTCTGGTGGTGGTCGGAAAGATCATCTCGGCGGTCGGCACGATTATGACGATCATACCGCAGGTTTCTGCTGCAATCGGTGTGGTAAAAGGCGCGATGGCAGCCCTGAACGCGACCATGCTGGCCAATCCTATCGTCCTAATCATCGCTGCGATTGCGGCGCTGGTGGCTGCCTTCATCTATCTTTGGAACACGAACGAGGGCTTTAGGCAGTTCTGGATCGACCTGTGGGAAAACATCAAGCAGGCAGTCGTTACGGCATGGGAGGCGATCAAGAGCTTCTTCTCCACTGTCTGGGAGACCATCAAGGGAATCTTCGAAGCTGCGGTGAACGGCATCAGCACCTTCCTCACAAATGCATGGATGGCGATCACGACCACGGTGCAGACGGTTTTTAATGCCATAAAGACTTTCTTTGAAACGATCTGGAACGCCATAAAGACTGTTTTTGAGACCGTGTTCAATGTGATAAAAACTATCGTCACCACCTACTTCAATATCTACAAGACGATCATCGAGACCGTCCTGAATGTGATAAAGGCAGTGGTCACGACGGTATGGAACGCAATAAAAACCGTGGTCACAACAGTCGTCACGGCAATCCAGACCTTCATCACCACGGCTTGGAATGCCATAAAGACAGCGGTCACTACTGTGATGAATGCCATAAAAACTGTGGTATCTACGGTCTGGAACGGGATAAAGACCACCATCATGACTGTGGTAAATACCGTGAAAAACGGCATCACCACAGCCTTCAACGCCATAAAAAATACGATATCGAATGTCCTAAACGGCATCAAGAATACCGTCTCTAATGTGTTCAACGGGATCTGGAACTTTATTTCCGGCATCGTGAACAAGCTGAAGAACGTATTCAACTTCCACTGGGAGCTGCCAAAGATCAAACTGCCGCACTTCTCCATCTCCGGGAGCTTCTCTCTAAACCCGCCGTCTATCCCGCATTTTTCTGTGGAATGGTACAAGAAGGCGATGGGAAACGGCATGATCCTCGATTCACCGACCATCTTCGGCATGAGCGGGAATACGCTCCTTGGCGCAGGAGAAGCCGGTGCGGAGGCTATTGTCGGTGTTGACTCCCTGCGCGGCATGATTCAGGATGCAGTGGCCGGACAGACCTCGGCTATCGTTACTGCTCTTGCAGGTGTCGGCGGCGGAGGCGATATCACCATCCCGGTTTATCTTGGAGGCACGCTGCTTGACGAGACGATTGTCACAGCTCAGCAGCGAATGGCGCTCCGGTCAGGAGGCAGATGATGGCTTTTTCACACTATTTGAATATTGACGGCGTAGAGATGCCGCTTCCAGCCTCCTATGACCTGTCCCTCTCTGATGTGGAGGCGGACAGCTCCGGAGAGACGGAGGCCGGAACCACCCAGCGAGATATTGTCCGCTCCGGCGTGGCAGAAATATCTGTGGCCTTTCAGGTGTCTCCCGCATGGCTTAAAACCCTGTCAGCAATGCGGAGCCTCCCTCGGCTCTCTGTGGACTTTTTCAATACCGAGACGATGGTCAGGGAAAACCGTGAGATGTACATGGACGGCTTCAAGGTTTCCCTTGCCCACGACACCAGCAAGAAAGGCTTATGGAAGGTCAGCTTCACGCTGAAGGAATATTAAACGGGAAGGAGCGATGCTCATGTACAGCGTATCAGACGCATATAAAACTGCGATACAGGAAAACACTCGCTCCTTCACATGGTCTGGGAAGATCACCACAACCGCCGGACGAGAATATCCTTTCACAAACGAGGACATCGTAAAGGGCTCCGGGTATGTTTCCCGGCAGTGCTCCGGTTCCTCTGAAATCGAGCTCGGCTCTGTCTATGCGGCAGAGCTTGGAATTTCTCTGTTTTCCGATATTGACCGATATTCCTTGGAAAATGCAGAGGTTGAGCTCATCTTTCATATGAACCTCTCTGATGACACCGTTGAGGACGTCCCGATGGGCATCTTCTATGTCGCTGAGGCAAACCGGAAAATAAAAACGCTTGAGATAAAAGCCTATGACGCGATGCTGAATTTTGATAAGGCGTATAGCGAGGCGCAATCCAGCGGGTATCCTTATGATTTTCTCACTGCAATGTGTACGACATGCCATGTGGAGCTTGCTCATACGCAGGAAGAAATCGAAGCCCTGCCAAACGGCGCAGAGCTCCTTGGTATTTATCCGGATAATGATATCGAAACTTGGCGTGACTTCCTGCATTATCTCGCGCAGGCGCTCTGCTCGTTTGCCTTTATCAACCGCGAGGGAAAGCTGCAGCTGGTTCAGTACGGTGAAAGCCCAGTATGTACGGTAAATAACACCCACCGCTATTCCAGCAGCTTCTCGGATTTCGTGACAAGGTATACTGCGATCAGCTCCACAAACCGACGTACTAATACCGCCGAATATTATTCTCTCGATCCCGACGACGGCCTCACCATGAATCTTGAGACAAATCCTCTGCTGCAGTTTGGACTTGATGAGACCAGAAGCCGTATTCTCAACAACATCCTGAATGCAATCTCGGTCATTCGGTATGTTCCGTTTGATTCCGAGACCATAGGTGATCCTGCTCTGGAACCCGGCGATGTGCTCACTTTTACCGGCGGGCAGGCGGACTCCTCCCAGATGGCTGCGATTACTTCCATCACAACAAAGATAAATGGGAAATGCTCTTTAAAATGTGTCGGCAAAAATCCTCGCCTTGCGGAAGCAAAAAGCAAGAATGATAAGGACATCACCGGCCTTATCAATTCTGTTGAGAGCACAAAAATGGCGACCTATTCCTATATGAATGCCATGCCCTACACCCTTGGCGAGGAGCCAGTATTCATCGTCAGCTTGGAGTTTGCCACGCAGGAAGAAACAGACTGCGAGTTCAAAGCTGCTGTCCTTATAAATGTGACGGCAGCGCCAGTGGATCGTTCCGTTACTGCCGAGGGCACAGGAACCACTATTCTCCCCGAAGAAACCACGAATGAGAACGATAATCCCATCACCAATGACAGAGAACTTGAAACCACTGTTACCGTACCTGTGGAATGGCAGGAGGACGGCCAGTCTGTCATCAGAGTCGGGTATGTTGTTGACGGCCATGAGGTGGAGGAATTCCATCCGATGGAGACTTGGCACACCGGTGCTCATATCCTGAACCTGTTTTATCCGCTTCTGGATATGACAGAAAAGACACTGCACACCTTTGCCGTATGGATCACTATTGCTCCCGGCAGCGCAACGATAAATGCTCAGAACATCATTGCTTCCATCACCGGTCAAGGCTTGGGTGCTCAGGACAGATGGAATGGCCGCATTGATGCCAGTGACGATTATATTCCGCTCGTGCTTTCTGGCCTTCAGCATCTCCCCTTTGAAGAAGCCATGGAGACCATTCTCCATACACCGGAACCAGCCGGAGCTTCTGATGCTGTGTCGCCGATGCTCCTATCCGGCATGGCACTTTATGCCCTTTCCGACAACGTGCGCACCTTTGCGCCTATTGTTCATGACATCGTGGATGTAAGCGACAAACGGAAGATGTCATACAGCCGAGACTATATAGAGGATGATACACAGTTTTCTCTCCGGAAGTCTTACACAATTTTTGGTGGCACTGAGCGAAACCTGAACCGTGGCCGTATGGATTCGCTGACCATTTCAACAGCAGATTTTGATTCACTGACAAGCATCGTAATCAATCCGTTTGTTACGGAACCATTCATAAATGGAAGAATCCTCCCGGCACGGGTACTCACAGACACTGCCTATACCATTCATGAAAATGGCAGCCTGAAGCTAAAGACCGAGTATGCGGAACTCATCGAGGGTGAGGCCGCAGAAATCGACCGAGGCAGACTTGCAGTTTATCCGCTTGGACTTACCGCGTTCGAATCGATAACAGAATTGGAGGTGCAAAGTGGCTGATTACTTTTCTATCTCAGAGCTTCTTCAAAGCACTGATAACATGACCTATATACGAAACAACGTCGGAAATGACAGTGGCACGGACATTGTTCCCGGTGTCAGCTGGTTTACCTACAATTCCGTGACCGCTGAGAATATCTATGTAAATGGAAACTCGTGGATGGGGATTGGCACCAATGGCGAACAGGTAAAAGTCCACCGGCGCGACGCAATGAGCTGGACAATCCGTCGAGAGGAAGGGACGATCTACAACTACTATAGGTTTTTGCGCGTCCGCTGGGAGGGATACTCACAGTACAGCATGACGAGTGCTGATGTAAAGCTGGTCTGGGATCTGCTGCTTTTGGATACCGGCGATATCGTTCTTCATTTTGAAACGATACCCACAAACCCTTCCTACCTTGGCGAGTGCACCCTTGTAACCGGTACCGGGAATATTTCCTTCACGCCTGTTGCAGGAGGATGTGTGACTTTTTTGCACCAGAATGACAGTGGGACAGCCTTCGTCCGTTCAGATGAGCTTCCGGTGCTTCTCGATCCATACAACCGACGCTATCTGATAACAGACGCCACAGGAGCCCTTTATACCGTGGAGGAAGGAAGCCTTTTAAAGCTCAGTGAAACCGAGCTGACCGCAGAAGTGTTTGAAACTTACGGCGTGCAGGATATCCCGGACGGAGCCCTGCTTCTTACGCTCGTAGATCCGACCATCCTCTACTGGCACGATTCCGAGAACAGGTTCCCGCCCTTCACAGCGAGTTATACCGGCGTGCCGAAACCGCAGGTAATCTACTCGGAAAATATCGACATGTCCGATTCATCTATTATTGGCATTGAGAAGGTCACAGTAGACTGCGATGATTCAGCGCTCTTTGCCGTTTCCTTTGATGCCGGAGAAAGCTGGTGGACTTATACCGGCTCCTCGTGGGCAAGGTTATCGGAGGAAGCATCCGGTATGTCGAAAGCCGCACTGGAAGCTATCTCTACAAATGCATGGGCAGAGAAAGCCATCACCGGCCAGCTGATGTACCGCTTTGTGATTAGCGGCGAGAACGGATATGTACGTTCAATCACCACAGACTATCTGAACACGGAGGAATAACTATGCTCAAAGGAAAAAGTATTATAGAGCTCACAGATGTCCATACCGGTAAAAAGGAAATCTATGAAGATGAAAACCTTGTAACGGAAGCCATCTTTGATATTCTCAACACAAATATTCAAGGCGCGATGTATAACAGTCCCAGCTTTGACAGCCAGAGCGGTGAAGCATGGCTTCTACCTATATATCAGCGGCTCACTGGCGGCATTCTTCTTTATCAGGACGAGATTGAGGAAGATCCATCCGTTATATACGCTCCCCTCAATAATCCACTGATCGGGTATGCCTCAAATGATGCTAACAATACGGAGGATATCCAGCGCGGCAGCCGCAACCTGACAGAGAGCAAGGCTGTGGACGGCGGCTTCAAATATGTATGGGACTTTGCCACTTCGCAGGCCAATGGCACCATCTCCTGCATTTGCCTGACAAATGTTCTCGCCGGACGCGGCTGCAAGTATGGTGCAAACTATTTTGTTCGTCTGAAAGGCGACACCCCTATCAGCGGAGAGATTGATAATAACAGCTATCGGCATAACCATCGGACTTTTATTGCTGATGGATACCGACTGGAGATGATTGCTGTCCGCAACAGCACTTCTGTGAATCTTAGAAAGGTTCCGGAGGACTACATCCACGCACGCCTGATGGTCAGAACTTATACTCAGATGGCGACAGAGGCCATCGAGGAAACAAACATCGAAATGAACCACTACCCTTATTGGACGCACTACACCGGAGGCGGGAGCAAAGACGATACCGACGCTCCTTACTGGAATGATGAAAACCGAATGGATTATCTTTTCCACGCTTCGGATGGCAACTGGTACGGCATTGCCCGAAAAGAAATCCGCACCTACACTGGCGTGCGATACGGTTCTGAAGTATACGACCGCACCGGCTTTGAGTGGTATATGGATAAGATCAGTGGTGACAGATGCACGACCCAAAGGATCATCCTGCCTTCCGACACTACTGACATTTCCAATATCGGCATGAGCGGCAAATGGCTGATGTTTGCTATCGGAAGCACCGTCTATCGCCTCGATACGACGAATGTGGCAAACATAGAGGTCGTGGCAAACGCCAGCTATAACAATAACCAGCAGTACACCTTCTGTATCGATGATGAAGTTGTCATCAATGGCTGGTACTACTACGACGGCAGACCTGCCCTCTACGTAAGAAATAAGGACACTTATACGGACGGTGAGCAGTGGGGACATCGTATGGTCTCTATGTATAAGACCTACGCCTATCAGGAATTTTTCTACAGCTACTACGGATATCATTTCCGTAAGGAGCTGTATTTGTATACGCCGTACCTCGCCACCATCAACAATCTCTCCACACCCGTTATCAAGACGGCGGATAAAACTATGAAAGTCACCTATACGCTGACAGAAACGGAGGAAGCATGATAAAGTTTGAAATCCCATATAACCTTGATCCGGCCTATCCGGAAAAGCTCCTGCAGAGGCCTGCTCTGATTCCGTACATTGATTGCATCTATGCCGCTGCGTGGAAGGATGACTGCGATAATACCCGCTTTGACATTACCTTCCGGAGCGACTATCCGAAAACCTACGAGGAATATGTCGAGCGCATCAAAAGCCTTCTCGCCCTCGGCATCCCTGTCTGCATACTCGCCCAGAAGAAGACAACCATCACCATGATCCGAAAATACCGCGCCCTTGGCATCCACCAGTTTATTCTGAATGATGACAAGCTGGCGGCAAGGATCAAGCAGGAATATCCGGAAGTGCGGCTTACGTTATCCATCACGCGGGCGCTGACCCTATCCGAGCTTCAAACCGGTGATTATTCCATGTATGACCGGATTGTATTGTTCCACTGGTTTGCCCGGCATCTGGAAGCTCTGCAACAGCTCCCGACCGGCTATCAGTACACCATGATTGCAAACAGCGCCTGCTACCATGACTGCAAATGGCATGACGAGCACTGGTTCCTTAAAGGCGATACACCGGAAAACTACGCCAAGGAATCTGAACGCGTCTGTTCAAGCTGCACAGCGCTTCTGTCAAAAGGGAAACAGCAGTCAGCATATATCGAGCCAGAAGACCTGAGATACTTTGACCCGTATGTCTCGCGCTATAAGCTGGTTGACCGCTATGATGATACGGACACCATTTTCAACAATTTGTATTCCTACTCCGCACGCATCGGTAGCGGCGGGAAGCCAAAAGAATACTATAACCTGTAACTCGGAATTAGGCAGCGCCAAGGCGGCAGCTGCTTTTTTCATGCCAAGAAAAAGGAGGAATCACAACATGAAAGAATTCTGGAACTCTATTCAATTAGCTTTTGCCGCTGTCGGAGGATGGCTGGGCTACTTCCTTGGAGGATGTGACGGGCTGCTGATTGCCCTGATTATCTTTGCTGTCTGCGACTATATCACTGGTGTTATGTGCGCCATCGTCGATAAGAAGCTGTCCAGCGAAGTGGGCTTCAAAGGCATCTGCCGCAAAGTGCTCATCTTCGTGCTTGTCGGTATTGGAAACGTCGTTGATGTTCAGGTGCTCGGCCAGCCGGGAGTGCTCAGAACGGCGATCATCTTTTTCTATTTGTCCAATGAGGGTCTGTCTCTGACAGAAAACTCCGCTCATCTCGGACTACCTATCCCTGAGAAATTGAAAGCGGTTTTAGAGCAGCTCCACGACCGCGACAGTGAGGAGGAACACAAGCATGATGAATAAAGGAATTGACGTATCCCATTGGCAGGGAAACATTGACTGGAACAAGGTCAAAAAGGCCGGTATCGAGTTTGCCATCATCAAAGCTGGCGGCTCCGATGCCGGTTTTTATACGGATAGTAAGTGGGAAGCAAATTACAAAGGTGCGAAAGCAGCCGGTATTCCTATCGGCGCATATTATTTTGTCGGTAAGGACTGCGTGACCGCTGCCGCCGGAAAAGCTGATGCAGAGCGCTTTCTGAAAATCCTGAAGGGAAAACAGCTTGAATACCCGGTCTACATGGATAATGAAGCACAACCTGCTTCTGCCAAGGTCGGTATCACGGAGGCCACCATTGCTTTCTGCGAGACAATGGAATCCGCCGGATACTTCGTCGGCATTTACGGCTCCGCTGTTTCTGGCTTCAAAGAGCGCATGGACGACACGAAGCTCACGCCTTACGCTCACTGGGTAGCACAATATGCCAGCAAGTGTTCCTATAAGGGCAACTACGGCATCTGGCAGTATTCTTCCAAAGGCTCTGTCGATGGCATCAGCGGCAACGTAGATCTGGACTATGGCTATGTGGATTATCCCGCCATCATCAAGAGCGGCGGCTTCAACGGCTATACGAAGGATGCCTTTGACGACAACACCCCTGCTCCAGCGACAAACTCCCAGCGTGACCAGATCATCGCACAAGCAAGAGCATGGCTTGGAAAGAAGGAATCCGACGGCAGCCATAGAGAAATTATTGACGTCTATAACAGCCACAAGCCCCTCGCCAGAGGATATGCCGTGAAATACACAGACGCATGGTGTGCAACTTTTGTTTCTGCCCTCGCCATCAAGTGCGGCCTGACCGATATCATTCCGACCGAATGCGGCTGCGGTCAGATGGTCACCCTTTTCCAAAAGCTCGGTGAGTGGATTGAAAATGATGCTTATCTCCCTTCTCCCGGCGATGTTATCTTCTATGACTGGCAGGATTCTGGTTCCGGAGACAACACCGGCTGGCCAGATCACGTCGGTATCGTCGAGGAGGTTTCCGGCAAGACCATCACCATCATCGAAGGAAATAAGAGCGATTCTGTCAGCAGACGAACGCTGCAGGTCAACGGCAAATACATCCGTGGCTATGGCGTACCGAAGTACAATACCGGCTCCGTCACTCCTGATCCGGTTGCTCTGAGAAAGACCGTGGACGAGCTCGCCAAGGAAGTGCTGGACGGCAAATGGGGAAACGGAACTGACCGCAAAGAACGCCTCACCGCTGCCGGGTATGATTATTCTGCTGTGCAGGCAAAGGTCAATGCTCTGGTGAAAGCAAAGAGTGAATCTGCTGTTTTCTATACCGTGAAAAGCGGCGATACCCTCTCTTCCATCGCCCAAAAGTATGACACCAGTGTTTCTGCGATTCAAAAACTCAATCCAACGCTCATCAAAAACGTAAACCTGATCCTGACCGGCTGGAAGATTAGAGTGAAATAACCGAATATCCCATCTGCTATGCCTGCGAGTGTTCTTCGGAATACCCGCAGGTTTTTTTTATTTTCCTCCGCTCAAAACAGCCTGCAATCTCCAGTGGAAACTGGAGGTGGATATGTTATGCCAAACGAAAATACAAATGTTCAATCTGGATATTTTACACAGGAGCGGATTCAAGGCGATCTGGACTATAGCCGGGCGCAGGATATCTCCAAAAAGATGCTCGATGACGGCCTGATTTCTGTGGCTGAATTCAACAAATTAACCGCCATCAATCGGGAAACTTTCTCTCCCTTGTTCGCGGAAATAATGCCAGAAATACCTTGATATGTAGCGGCTTTAGAGTGATGTATAGACGTACGGAAAGGAGGGACTTCCCTTGAAAAAAGTAACAAAAATCGCGGAAGCAGCGAACACAAAAGTCAAGCTCAAGAAGATCAGGGTAGCCGCCTACTGCCGCGTCTCCACAGATTCCGATGCACAGCTTGAAAGCCTTGAGGCTCAGAAGACGCACTACGAAACCTACATCACTTCCCGTGATGACTGGGAGTTCGCAGGCCTCTACTACGACGAGGGTATCACCGGTACTAAGAAAGATAAGCGTCCGGAGCTCATGCGGCTCATCGGTGACTGCAAAGCCGGTAGGATAGATTTCATTGTTACGAAGTCTATCAGCCGCTTCAGCAGAAATACAACGGACTGCTTAGAGTTGGTCAGAAAGCTGCTTGATCTGAACATTCCGATCTTCTTCGAGAAGGAGAACATCAACACCGGATCGATGGAGAGCGAGCTTTTTCTGGCAATCCTCTCCGGCATGGCCGAAAGTGAATCTGTTTCCATATCAGAAAACAGCAAGTGGTCAATTCAGAAACGCTTCGAAAACGGAACCTTCAAATGCAGCTACCCACCCTACGGATATGATTGGGACGGCGAACAGATGGTAATCAACCCTGAGCAGGCAGCTGTGGTAAAAGAAATCTTCGCAGCTCTGCTCTCCGGCAAAGGCACACACGCCATCGCGGATGACTTGAACCGTCGCGGCGTTTCTTCCAAGCGAGGCGGACGCTGGACGGCCACAACTATACGCGGCATGCTTTCAAATGAGAAATACGTCGGCGACTGCCTTTTCCAGAAAACCTATTCTGATTCACAATTTGTCCGACACAACAACCACGGTGAGCAGACGCAATACATGGTCACGGAGCATCACGAACCGATCATCAGTCGTGAGGATTTTGAAGCTGCAAGGATTTTTATAAGTCAGCGGGCTTCCGAAAAAGGCGTGACAAAAGGTACCGATAAATACCAAAACCGATATGCTTTCTCCGGCAAGATCATCTGCGGTGAATGCGGCGACACCTTCAAGCGCCGGATTCATAGCTGCACCGATCACAAATACATCGCGTGGTGCTGCAACACCCATATCAAAGACAAGGATAGGTGCCACATGCTATTTGTAAAAGACGATGCGCTGAAGCAGGCATTCACCACGATGTTGAACAAGCTGATTTTTTCACACCGGCAAATCCTGAAGCCTTACTTAGAATCGTTAAAAACCTCATCGTCAGATGATTCCCTTCATCGTATTCAGCAGATTCAAACCCTTCTGGCTCAGAATACCGAAAAGCGTGAGACTCTTACAATGCTCATGACGCAGGGAATCATTGATCCCGTACTCTACAGTCAGGAAACAAACGAACTGCTTTCACAGGCAGACAGTTTCCGAGATGAGATTGAAGCCCTGAAGAATGAAGTCTCCGGGGATGTAAATAAAGTCACCGAAACCACAGCACTGATTCATTTCGCAGAAAAGAGCGCCATGCTTCAGGAGTTCGACAAAGACTTATTTGACAGATATGTAAAGCGCATCATCGTTCATTCCAGAAACGATATCCGGTTTGAACTGAAATGCGGCCTGACGCTCAGGGAAAGGAAGTGAGGATATGGGACATACACCATACGGATACAGAATTAAGAGCGGTTGCGCTGTGATTAACGAAGAAGAAGCCGCTAAAATCAGGAACCTATACGAGAATTACATCGCCGGAATGGCACAGTCAAAAGCTGCCATCGAGGCAGGCATCGAGACCTACCACAGCTCAGCCAAGCGCCTAATGCAAAACAGGCACTACCTTGGCGATGATTTCTACCCGGCAATCATCGATCAAGAGACCTTCGACAAGGCAGAAGCGATTCGTCTGGAACGTGCCGGTAAGCTCGGAAGGCTGAACCTTCTGAAAAGCTCAAAGCCTATAAAGGTTCCGACACACTTCTGGTTTGCAGAAGCGGAGAAAGAATACGAAGATCCGAGGCTACAGGCAGAGTATCTGTACAGCCTCATTGAAAGCGAGGCGATCTAATGGGAAATGTTATGGTCATCCCGGCCAAAAGGCAGGTCGGGAACACGGTAAAACAATCCGAGCAGAAAAAGCTCCGCGTCGCAGCCTATTGCCGAGTCAGCACGGATTCCGACGAACAGGAAAGCAGCTATGAGGCGCAGGTCACGCATTACACGGAGTACATCCAGAAGAATCCCGACTGGGAACTGGCAGGCATATTTGCGGACGATGGCATATCCGGTACCAACACCAAAAAGCGTGACGAGTTCAACCGCATGATTGACGAGTGCATGTCCGGAAACATTGACATGATCATCACCAAGTCCATCAGCCGATTTGCCCGAAACACTCTCGACTGCCTCCAATACATCCGGCAGCTCAAGGACAAGAACATTCCGGTCTATTTCGAGAAGGAATCCATAAACACGCTGGATGCCAAAGGCGAGGTGCTCCTTACGATCATGGCGAGCCTTGCTCAGCAGGAAAGCCAATCAATGAGCGAGAACATAAAGCTCGGCCTTCAATACCGCTATCAGCAGGGCAAGGTTCAGGTTAACCACAACCGCTTCCTCGGCTATACCAAGGATGAGAACGGCAACCTTGTCATTGATCCGGAACAGGCCGAGATCGTAAAACGCATCTACCGGGAATACCTCGAAGGCTCCAGCATGGACAAGATTGCTTCCGGTCTTATGGCTGACGGCATTTTAACCGGTGCAGGAAAAGAAAAATGGCACACAAGCACCATCAACAAGATTCTCCGAAACGAGAAGTATATGGGTGACGCGCTGCTTCAAAAGACCTACACCACAGACTTCCTGACGAAGAAGCGCATCAAGAACAACGGCACCGTACCTCAATACTACGTTGAAGGCGACCACGAAGCGATCATTCCAAAAGACCTCTTCATGCAGGTGCAGGCGGAGCTTGTCCGTCGCCGAGTAGTCCACGTCAGCCCGACAGGCAAGAAACGCAGCTTCTCCTGCAATCACTGTTTTGCACAGATGGTTTTCTGCGGAGACTGCGGCGAGCTTTACCGGCGCGTTCACTGGAATAACCACGGCTGCAAGTCCATCGTCTGGCGCTGCATCAGCCGATTGGAGCCGGGCTCCGCAGACACAAACTGCACCAACCGGACGGTTAACGAGCTCCTGCTGCAGGAAGTCACGGTCACAGTCATCAATCAGATTCTGACAGAGCGCGGCACCTTTCTAAAACAGTTGCAGGCCAATATCGCCAAGGCCGTAGTCAGCGCCGATACCCTATCGCCGGATGGCATTCAAGCTCGGCTGGAAGAACTGCAAAAAGAGCTCATCAAGAAGGCAAACAACAAACAGGATTACGATGCCATCGCTGACGAAATCCTCAGACTCAGGGAACAGAAGGAACAGTCCGAGGTCGACAGCCACCACCGGGAAGAAGCCATGAACCGGATCAAGGAACTGCAGGACTTTATCTTCAAGCAGAAAACAGACATCACAGAGTTCGACGAAGCTCTGGTAAAAAAGCTCATCGAGAAGATCACCGTCTTTGCCGACCACTTCACTGTGGAATTCAAGTCCGGGATCACAATTGATATAGAGGCATAAAAAGAGCAAGCATCACAGACTTATTATCTGAGATGCTTGTTTGCTTTACCTCCAACATGTTAAAGGTTTTATTTCAATTATTCGATCTGGAGAAATCTGAATACCGTTTTTCATCAGAAGAATATGCTCAAATGGCTCTCCAAAGGCGGTATCGTAAGCCATCGTTAAATACATCAATACTTTGTCCTTATCGCTCTGATCATCGTCCCCGTCAAAAACAATATCGAAACCATTTACTTGAGCTACTATTTCATATGGGAAATGCGACTGCTCCCATTCCTCAGATAATTTTAATCTTAATAGGTTGTCAATATCCCATAGTATTTCCGGGCGGCAATGAACCTGACCCCCATAAGGACTTCTTTCCCATACCGATAAAAATCCGCAAGTTGTAAAATCATAATAGAACTTTCTTCCAATCGACCAACATAAATATTCCTGTGTACCTGTTCTGGGACAATTGCCAGCATTATAAGAAATATCAAAGGCTTTCCCTTTATATGTCAATAATGCGTCCTCTATATTTATTATTATCCCGTGCCGATCTAAAAAAACTCTCAGTTCTGATTCGACACAAAGATATGCTTGCTTTAAATCTAAGATCCCATATTTCTTTATAGCTTCACACTCGTTTGCACTCGTGGTTACGTGAAAATACACAAAATTAAAATCAAGATATGTTCTCGGAAGATGTCCGAATCTTTTTATTACCTCTTCCACTAAATCATCTGTATATCTGTATTCACTTTCATGCCCTACAAATTTTTCCCAAGTTGAAATGTCGACTCCGCTTAGTCCTACTAATGTTTTACAGGCATTTGCAGAAGATCGTATATCATAAGTATTAAACAAATACAAAACCTCCTCTGACATCTATCTCGAACACTCAACACCCCTGACATCTAATCCACAGCTTCAACTATGTGACATCTAATCCGGCAACTCAACTCTCACACTTTTTGAGCCAAGCCACCATAGATAAGTTACCACAGAACTATTACCGTCTCCACCTGCTCGAAGCTACCTAAAGTCGAAAAGTGCCTGAAATCAAGGGCTTTCGCGCCTATTTTCCTTCGACCCTTGACATCAAGCAGACCGTCTCGACATGGTAAGTCTGGGGGAACATATCCACCGGTATTACCTGTGAAAGTTCAAACGGGCCGCCAAGCAGTATTTTGAGGTCTCTGGCCAGTGAAGACGGGTCACAAGCCACATATACCAGGTTACGGGGCGGGTTTTGGCATATGCTGGCTAAGACAGACGGGTGGGCTCCGCTACGTGACGGGTCAAGTATAAGTGCGTCCATTTGCCCCTGAAACTGGCTGATAACGTCCTCTGTTTTAGACTGGATAAGTTCAATATTATCTATGCCTGCAATATTCAGGCGGGCATCCTTGATGGCGGCGGCAGATTCCTCAATGGCTATTACCCTGTTGCAGTCAGGGCTGAGCAGGACTGCAAATGTACCCACTCCGGCATAGGCATCTACCAGCGTTTCCCCGCCGCTAAGGTTCAGGTGTTTTTTTATGAGTCCGGCCATTTTTTCGGCCTGGGGGTTGTTTACCTGAAAAAACGAAGCGGCAGATATGCAAAAATCATGCCCCAGCAGCAGGTCATGGTACTCTTTCTGCCCGCTTTCAATGCTTATATCGGCTTTTGTCAGTTTAGGCTGGATAAGATAACTGTCTTTATTGCTTGCGTGGCGGATGGAAAGCTGGCGGGTCTCTCCGCATTTATCTTGCAGTTCTGCCAGGACTTTATTTATGCCGGAGTTCATTATACGGCAGTGGTCTACCTGTACATGGCGGCGTGAAAACCGGTTTACAAAACCCAGCTTGGCGTGATATATGGAAAAACGGGCATGATTGCGGTAGCCATATTCGGCTGCTGAGGGTATTACCTCTGAGATATAAGTGCTGTCCAGCCCTGCTTTTTCAAATTCGGCCAAGATAATCTGGTGCTTTAGTTTCAGCTGGTGGGGATAGCTTATATGCTGGAAGGTGCAGCCGGTACAATCACCAAAATACGGGCAGGCAGGAGGGACCCTTTCGGCAGAGGGGTTATGCACTTTTATTACCTGAGCATAGCCGCGTCCGGCTTTATGGGTAAAAAGGCGGATATCTGCCGTTTCTCCCGGAATACCCCCGAAAATTTCCAGGGTACGGTCAGTCAGGGTTACTTTGGTAAGCCCGGAGTTAGCGCCTTTTTCCAGGCAGACATTTTCAATGATTTCAGGTGTAATTTCGTTCATATGCAGAGGGAATTGTATCATAAATGAAGATTTGGCGTTCAGTCCGGGGCGGGTGCATTCATCAGCTTAAAAAATGTCTTGTTACCCGTTTACTTATAGCCTAAAATTAGGATAATCGGTTTTCTGGGGGGATTATGCCCAAGATTAGCAAGACCAAAGCCCAGCTGGCAGCCGAACTTGAGGAATTGCAGTGCCGTTATGAGCAGTTACTTTCAGTTACGGCATCTCCGGTCTTTCCGGAAAGTAAGCCTCTGCCTGCATCTTCAGAAGTTTCCAAAACTGTTTCAGACATAAGCAAATATAAAAATATAAGTTTAGCCCAAGAGAGGCTGCCCGGTCAGTCCGCTTTAGAGGATAAAGAGCTTGCCTTTGCAATGATGTCTAACAGTTATGCTTTGCAATCTATCATGGATAATACCACTATCCAGCTGGCTTTTTTGGATCGGGATTTTAATTTTATAAAAGTTAACCGGGCTTATGTAAAAAATTGCGGGCATACGGAAGAAGAATTGATAGGTTTCAATCATTTCGTTCTCTTTCCCAATGCTGAAAACGAAGCTATTTTTAGAAAAGCGGTTGAAACCGGCGAATCAGTAGAATTCCATGACAAACCCTTTGAGTATGCTGACCAGCCGTGGAGGGGTATTACATACTGGGATTGGAGTTTAGTGCCAATCAAAAGTTCTGACGGGCGGGTGCAGGGGCTGGTATTTTCCCTGCTGGAAACCACTGTCCGTAAGCATATGGAAATAGCTCTGAAAAATTCGCTTGAGGAAACCCGGCGGCGTATCCACGAAACAGCGGTTTTGCTGGAGGCATCACGTGCCATACTGGAGCGCCCCGGTCTTCAGGAAGCTGCTATTGCAATTTATTCTTCTTGCAAAAAAATCACCTCCTGCCAGAGCGGTTTTATAGGGCAAATAGAGGGTGATGTCTGCCGTATTATTTATGCGGATAGCACTAATAAGCACTTTCAATTCCCTTCATCTATACTGCTTAGAGGTCTGGCTTTGCAGGCCAGTTTAAGCGGGAAGTCTGTACTGGAAAATGATTTAACCCTGGATGAAGATAATGAGTTATTCAAAGACAGTTGCCGGGATTTAAAAAATGCCCTTTTTACGCCGGTGCGTCTTGGCGGGCGGAGTGTGGGGCTGCTGGCTCTTTTTGATAAACCCGGCGGGTTTGACGTATCCGATATCCGGGTGGCTTCGTCATTTCGGTCTTTGGCGGCTATCGCATTTCGGAGCAGCCGGACCCGCCAGATGCTGGAGGAGAGTGAAAAGCGTTACCGCTTTTTGTTTAATAGTTCCGGAGATGCGGTGTTTGTTCACTACATAACTCCGGATGGTGAAAAAAGTAACTTTATTGAAGTGAACGAAGTGGCTTGCAAGCGGCTTGGGTATAGCCGTAAAGAACTGCTTAGTATGTCTCCCAGCCAGATAGATGACCCGGCTTTTGATGCATCGGTGGCGGAAGCTGTTAAGAAACTGAATGAAGAAGAACGGGCTATCTTTGAGCAGCGGCATCTGCGCCGTGACGGTACATTTGTACCTGTTGAACTTAATATCCAGCGGTTTGAACTGGGAGACCGGTTTGTGGTTATTTCGGTAGCCCGTGATATTACCGAGCGTAAAAAGGCTGAAGCTGCCCTGAAACTGGAGAGGGATAAACTGCGGGGGATACTGGATGCTATGGAGGACGGTGTTTACATTGTAGACGCTGATTATGAGATAGAGTATATTAATCCGCCGCTTATGGCTCAGTTCGGACCTATATCCGGCAGGAAATGCTACGACTATTTTCATGAGCGCCAGATTCCTTGCAGCTATTGCAAAAGTAAAGAGGTGCTAAACGGCCAGACTGTCCGGTGGGCTTGGCATTCCTCCCATAACCAGCGTGATTATGAGCTTATGGCCACGCCTATAAAAAATCCTGATGGCACTACTTCCAAACTGACTATTTTCCATGATGTCACCGAGCGCAGCCATATGCAGCGGATTATTTTGCGTTATCAGGCTGGTTTACTGGCGCAGGCGGAGAGGATTGCCCATATAGGCAACTGGGATTATGACCTTTTGGGGCATAGCATGATACTTTCAGACGAGGTTTACAATATACTGGGGTTACGCTCTGAAGACGGGCTTCCCGGTTTTAAGCAGATTATGGAAATAGTCCACCCTGAGGATAGGGATATGCTGCGCAGTGAGGCCCAAAAGGCGGTAGTTTCCGGTTCAAGACTAAATATCCAGCACCGGATAATACGCCCTGACGGACACTTGCGGTATGTGCATGAACTGGCGGAAATCACCCTGAGTGATACCGGGGTTCCGCAGAGGGTGCTGGGAACTATTCAGGATATTACCGAGCATAAAATGGCCGAGGAAGCCCTGCGGGACAGCGAAAGGCGGTATCGTCTGCTGGCTGATAATATGGTGGCATTTGTCTGGACTATTGATGGGCACTTGAATATCAGTTACCTTTCCCCGTCTACTATCCGCCTGCTCAACTATTATCCTGAAGATATACTGGGCAAACATATTTCCATGGTATTCACCCCCGAATCTTATGAGAAACTGCTGTATGTGTACCAGCAGGTACGCAAAAGCGGTTCGGAGCTTATTGTGAACCCGCTGGAACTGGATGTAAAACGCCAGGACGGCAAAGTAATCTTGACCGAGACACTGATGCGTCCCCTGTATGATGAAAATCACCACTTTTTAGGTATACTTGGGGTTTCACGTGACATAAGCGAACGCAAGGCTGCCGAATACGAACTGCATACTCTTTCCCAGCGGCTGGTTGAGCTGCAGGAAGAAGAGCGGTCTATTATCGCCCGGGAACTGCACGATCAGATAGGGCAGTCCCTTACGGTTTTGAAGCTTATGCTGGACAAGGCAAAAGATAGTCCGCCGGATAAGACCGAAGAACTGCTGGCTGAAGCCCAGCCGCTGGTTAGCGAACTTATCAGCAGTGTCAGAAATATGTCACTTGATTTGCGCCCGCGGATGTTAGATGACCTGGGGCTTTTGCCGGCTTTGCTCTGGTATTTTGACCGCTTTACCAGCCAAACAGGAATAAACGTAAATTTCCAGCATGCCGGTCTCAAACGCAAGTTTTCTCCCCAGCTGGGTACGGCTGTATACCGTATTATTCAGGAAGCCCTGACTAATGTTGTGCGCTATGCGGGGGTTGATAATGTGCTGGTACGGGCCAAGGCGGATAAAAACCAGCTGGCGCTGGTAATCCAGGACAAGGGCAAGGGGTTTAACCCTGCCCAGCGGGCTACAGGTATGTCCAGCGGGCTGAAAGGTATGAAGGAACGGGTGCGTTTTCTCGGCGGTAAGCTGGATATAGAATCCAAACCGGGTGAGGGAACTCATATCATAGTTGAACTTCCTTTGAATGAAGAACGGGACAGGATTAACGGAGGCGAACCATGATAAGTATAGTACTGGCAGATGACCACCAGATTGTGAGGCACGGGCTGAAAGCTTTGCTTGAGGCGGAAGCTGATTTTGAGGTTGTGGGAGAAGCCTCAGATGGTATTGAAGCGGTAAATCTGGTTGAAAGCCTGCAGCCGGGGGTGCTGGTAACTGACCTTATGATGGGCGGCATGAGCGGTATTGAGGTTACGTATCAGGTGGTCAAGCGTTCACCTAAAACTGCGGTGGTTATCCTGTCTATGTACGGCAATGAGGCCTATGTCCATGAAGCCTTACGGGCCGGGGCAAGGGCTTATGTACTTAAGGACTCCACTTCAGAGGAACTGGTAAGGTCTGTCCGCGAAGCTGTGCAGGGGCATAGGTATCTTAGCTCCCCCTTGTCTGAAAAAGCTATTGAAGCCTATATGGAAAAATCTGCCGAAGCTACATCACTAGACCCTTATGAAACTTTAACCATACGGGAACGGGAAGTGCTTCATCTGGTAGCACAGGGGCATACCTGTGCCGAAATAGCCGAGAGGCTGTTTATCTCACCCCGCACCGTAGAGGTTCACCGCGCTAATATGATGCGTAAACTGGATTTGCGTAACCAGACCCAGCTCTTACGTTACGCCCTGCAAAGGGGTATCATCCCCCCGGAAAATATGTATGATGTATCTGAAAAAAGTATGCCTGAGGAAACTACGGGATAATTTATTCTGTAATTACGTAAACGTACGTATATCTATCAGTGCGCTTATAGTTTATATTAGTTTCGGGCAGACTCTTTCGGGGGAAACTAGGGTGCTTTAGTTTGAGGCAGCTAAAGCTTAAATTTCATCCAGGTCCCCTGCCGTGTGCTGAGCCCTAGGCGTAATCGGTTATCGGAAGGGTCTGCCAAAACTTTTTTAGGGGTTTGATATGTCAGGGCTGGGTTTGTGGCTTATCTTAATAGCCCTTATACTGAGCATTGGCAATCCGGGCGGGGCAGAAGAAAATAAAGCCTAGATTTATGGCTACCCCCCCAAGTTCGGGTATATTTATAAAGCTTGCCGCTCTCAGAGCGGTTTTTTATTTGCCTTTAATCTAAAATAAATTTTTCTTGGTATTCGGGTGCTTTTGCCTGCCAGCCCAAAGTATTTTTTATAGTTTCTGTAAACCGGGCGCTTGTTTCCGGCTCGCCATGGGTTACAAATACCATTTCAGGTTTATTTTTAAACCCCTTTAGCCAGCGCAGCAGGGTAGGCTGATCTGCGTGTGCCGAAAAAGCCCTGAGTTCCTCTATGCGGGCTTGTACCGGATAGTGCTGGCCAAGTATCCGTACTTCTTTTGCTCCGTCAGTTATCAGCCTGCCCAGAGTCCCGGTTGCCTGAAAGCCCACAAACAGGATAGTTGATTCGGGGCGGCTAATGTTATTTACCAGATGGTGTTTTATCCTGCCGCCGGTACACATACCCGAACCGGCTATAATTATGCAGGGGTCTTTTTCAGCCAGAATGGCTTTAGAATCCGCCGCTTTGTTGGTAAAGTGAAGACCTTCAAATTCAAACGGGGAGCTTCCGTTGTTCACCCAGCCGCTGGTTTCGCGGTCATACAGTTCCGGGTGTTCTTTAAATATTTTAGTAATGCTGATAGCCATGGGGCTGTCTACAAAAACTTTCAAGCTGGGTATTTTGCCCTCTGACATAAAGCGGTTAAGGAAAAACAGCAGGTCCTGAGTGCGTTCCAGAGCGAAACTGGGAATAACGATATTCCCGCCCAGTTTAACAGTCTGGTTTATTATCTCGGCCAGTTTCAGGGAAGCCTCATTTATGTCCTGGTGGGTGCGGTCTCCGTAAGTGGACTCTATGACCACGTAATCTGCCTGATTTACAAGGTCAGGGTTTTTCAAAATCGGTCTGTCCCAGTTTCCCAAATCACCTGAAAAAACTATCACTTTCTGCCGGTGGTTTTCCTGTATTTTCAGCTCTATGCTGGCCGAACCGAAAACATGCCCGGCATTATGAAATGTGGCAGTGATATCTTCTGTTACGGCTATTTCCCGGCTGTATTCCACTGTTTTAAAAAGGGGAGATACGGCTCTGGCGTCTTCGGCGGTGTAAAGGGGTATTTCGGGATACTTGGTTTTTCGGCCTTCGCGTTCATGGCGTTTCTTTTTAAAAGCGGCATCTTCTTCCTGAAGTTTACCGGCATCTGTCAGGGAGATACGGGCAATTTCTGCGGTGGCTTCTGTTGCAAAAACCGGCCCGGCAAAACCTTCCTTTACCAGCTTTGGCAGCAACCCGCAGTGGTCAATATGGGCATGGCTGATGATTACAGCACTTAAGCTTTGGGGGGGTATCTCAAAAGGCTGCCAGTTCCGGTCTTGCAGCCGCCGTTCCTGATAAAGCCCGCAATCCACCAGCAACTGGGTATGGTCTGTTTTAATCAGGTATCTTGAGCCGGTAACATTTCGGGCTGCCCCTAAAAACTGTATTTCTATACTCATCCAGATATGCTCCCACTTAATTTTTCCCATTATACCCTAATTACTAAAAATAGGGGGATAAATGGGGTAAATAAAGTTGAGTATATAGATGTTAGTCCGGCAGACAGCTGCACACCAGGTTGTATTTAACAGTATTTGCAGTTTACATAGCTGCCGGGGGAAAGGGGTAGTTTTCAGATTATCAGGCGGTTTTTTCAAGTTGGGATATCAGGTATGGCTGGCAGGCAGCCAGTAGTTAAAGGTGCTGCCTTTCCCAAGTAAGCTTTCGGCCCAGACATAACCGCCGTGGGCTTCTGCCATCTCTTTTACAA
The DNA here is from genome assembly GCF_000011905.1 of Dehalococcoides mccartyi 195. Taxonomy (NCBI): domain Bacteria; kingdom Bacillati; phylum Chloroflexota; class Dehalococcoidia; order Dehalococcoidales; family Dehalococcoidaceae; genus Dehalococcoides; species Dehalococcoides mccartyi. Next base: position 960,888 of record NC_002936.3, on the reverse strand, counting down.
TAGCCAGACCAAGCCCGCTGCCGCCTTCGCTTCGGGCTCTGGACGTATTTACCCGGTAAAAGCGGTCAAAAATATGGGGTAAGTCTGCCGGTGGTATCCCCTCTCCGTTGTCAGTTACGGATACCATAATCCCGGGTTTATCCCGGTAAAGCATATTTTTCAGGCTGAGGCTGATTTGCCCGCCGGCAGGTGTGTGCCGCAGGGCATTACTGAGCAGGTTGGCTGTTATCTGGTTTAAGCGGGTGGCATCACCCGTAACGGTAGATAGATTAGCGGGAATATCACTTAATAGGGCAATAGATTTGTCTTTGGCCAGTATAGATGCCTGTTTGGCCTGACGGCGGATAATGTCTGCGATATCCAGCTGGGTCATTTCCAGCTTGAGTTTGCCGGATTCAGCCAGAGATATATCCCGGAGGTCCTTTATAAGGCGGGTAAGGGTGGCGGATTCTTCTTTGATAGTGGTAAGGTGCTGGGCATCAGCCTCAAATACCCCGTCCAGTATTCCGTCTACGGTCCCCTCAATAACTGTAAGTGGGGTACGAAGTTCATGGGCAATATCAGCCAGCAGTCTCTGGCGTGACTGTTCGTTGGTTTCCAGGCTTTGGGCCATGTGGTTGAAGCTTTCAGCCAGTTCGCCCAGTTCGTCACGGGAGTCTACCTTTACCCGCTGGGAAAGCTCTCCCCCGGCAATCCGTCTGGCACTCCGGCTGAGGGCTTTAAGCGGACGGATAATCTGGCTGGCCAGCAGCAGCCCCAGACCCAGGGCCGCCAGACCGGCTAAGCCCCCGGACAGCCAGATAGACCTGTTCATTTCATCCAGCAGTTGCTGCTGGGATTCGCTGATTATGCCAGCAGCGGCATTACCGCTATTGTTCTGCCCGCTCTGCATCCCTTTACCGTAACCGCTGCCGGAGCCGCTGCCCTGGCTGCCAATCCAGTAGAGATAGCCTGCATCTGTACCCGAAATGCTTATCAAAGTACCGTTTGACAGGCTGTATTCGTCTGTCTGGTAGCCTATCCATTTGTTTTGGGTGTCAGCTACTATCAGCCCGCTGGCATCGCTTAATACTAAACGCCCGCCGTTACTGCCCAGCAGCTGGATAAGGACACCATTTACGTTATCCCAGCCTTGATATTGGGCATAATATGTACCCAGTGCACTTTCCACGCTGGTTATAAATTCGGTATTCCCCCGGATAATATACTGGCGGAACTGGCTGGCGGTCAGCTGGTTGGCGGCAAACGAAGTAAGACCCACCGACAGCAAAACAGTCAGCAGCAGGGCACCGAAAATTTTATAGCTTAAGCGGGACACGCTCTTTTACCCTTTGTCTTTCATCTTGTAACCTACCCCGTGTACGGTCAGGATATAGGCTGGGGATTCGGGGTCGGGCTCTATTTTTTTACGCAGATTTTTAATGTGGCTGTCTATAGTGCGTTCATAGCCTTCGTAAGCCTCACCCAGTTTGTCCAGTATTTGCATACGGGAGAAAACCCGCCCCGGGCTTGCGGCCAGATTTGCCAGTATATCAAATTCGGTAGCGGTCAGGTCTATATTCTCCCCGTCCATTTTTACCAAACGCCGTTCCGTATCTATTTCCAGGCGGTCAATAACCAGTACCGGCTCGGAAGCAGGGGTGTGTTCAGACCGCCTCAGCTGGACTTTGGCGCGGGCTACCAGTTCTTTAGCCTCAAAGGGTTTGGTCATATAGTCATCCGCCCCTATTTCCAGCCCTATCAGCTTGTCGGTAAGTTCATCCCGGGCGGTAAGCATGATTATAGGCACGCGGCTTTCCTTGCGGATTTCGCGGCAGACATCCCAGCCGGATATTTCGGGCAGCATCAGGTCAAGTATTATCAGGTCGGGGTTCTCTTCACGGAATTTTGCCAGGGCCTCTTTGCCATTATAGGTAACGCTCACCTTAAAGCCTTCGCGTTCAAGATAGGCTTTAAGGATTTCGGCTATTTTATTCTCATCATCGGCTATCAGTATTTTCTTAGACATATTCTTCTCATATTATAATGTAAACTGCCAAACGGCAAGGGGCAGGCTTTTAGGGCCTGCCCCCATCTTTACCGGCTATAATATTGCACAGCCCCGGCAGACTTATCTGCCGCCTCTTTGTCCGGCACCGCTACCAATCCCGGTTCCGTCACAGATGCCGTTGCTGCTGCCGGCGCCAATCCCGGTTCCATCACCGGCACCGCTTATAGGGCCGCTGCCGTCACAGGCGCCGTTGCCCAAGCCTGCACCGCTGCCGATACCGGTTCCGTCACAGACACCATTTCCGGCACCGCCAGTCTGGTTGACCATGCGGAGAACATTCTGCTCCATTATCTGCAGGCGGTAAGCAGCCTGCTCCTGGGTGATTTGACCCGCATTTACCATAGCCTGCACTGAGGCCCTGTGCTGTTCCATCAGGGCATTTACCAGCGCATCGGTAGTGATGCCCTGTCCGGCGGCGATTTCCGCCAGGGTTTTACCGCTTTGGCGTTCCGCCTGTAGCTCTGCCTGGGTCATGTTGAGCAGACTAAGCACTGTTCCGTTACAATCACCGGCAAAGCTGCGGTTCTGACCGGCAGCTGAAACAGTGGAAAACAGGAACAGGGCGGAGAGGGCAGCTACTACCCCCACAATGATTAAGACTTTTAGACCTTTTTTCATTTCTCTAACCTCCTTGAGTTGTTATGTATTAACTATACAGGCCAGGTGTGGAGATATTATGGAGGAGGTATGTAAATGGTATGTCAAAATTGATTTAAAAATATCAGCGGTAGTGGCCGTAACGGTTGACCAGTATTACCCCCGCCAGTGCCAGAAGACCGCCCAGCAGGCTGATTGGGGCAGGTATTTCCCCCAGCCACAAAAAGGCTATACCTATGGCAAAAACAGGGTTCAGGTATAAAAAGCTGATTACCTGTGAGATGCGGGCTTTGGACAGGGCGTAGCTGTATAAAAGGTAAGATATGGCGGTAGGGAATATACCCAGATAAACTACCGCCAAGGTAGATGAGGCAGGGGCTTCGGATATTTCCTTTAAAAGACCGGGTGCGCCTACCATAAGCAGCAGGGTTCCCGCCCAGATGGCATAGGTGGAAAACTCAAACCCGCTGTATTTTTTGAGCAGGGGTCTTTGAAATACTATGTAAATGCTGGTAAAGAGGGCAGCCAGCAGTACCCAGAAGGCGTGGGGTTCAAAGCTGAGGGTTTGGCCTTCGCCCAGAGTGATTACTGCAATTCCCCCGAAGCTGAGGAGTATGCCCAGCCAGCCGGCCGGAGTGAGTTTATCTTTGTAGAAAAATCTGGCCAGCAAAACACTGAAGATTGGGGCAGATGCAATAATGAGGCTGGCGGCGCCGGCGGTTACGGTTTTTTCGCCGTAGTTGAGGGCAAAGTGATACAGGCTTATGCCTATCAGCCCCAGCAGAAATATTGCCGGTAAATCCCGTTTGTCCGGCAGGCGCATCCGGGTTATCAGGGCGTATATGACCAAAGCCAAAGATGCCACCAGGAAACGCAGGAGTGCCAGGTGGGACGGGCTGTAGTCTGCCAGGCTTACCCGTATGGCGGCAAAGGCTGATGACCAGAATAGAATGGTAAAAATAAGTGCTATTAAGATATGCCTGGGCATGGCTACTTTCCGCTTGGGGGCATATTCAGTTCGGGTTGTCCGGGGCTGGTTTCCTTGAATAAAGAAGCTTTTTTCAGGAGTTCGCGGGCGTTTTCCAGTGATTTTTCGCCTGTTTGGTTGCCTGATAGCATTACCGAAAGTTCGGCAAGATGTTCTTCACTATCCAGGCGTGCAATCCGGCTGTTTATCCGGCCATTAAGTTCGGTTTTTGATACATAAAAGTGATGGTCGGCATATGCGGCTATCTGGGGCAGGTGGGAAACGCTTATCAGCTGATGCCCTTGTGACAGCTTCCAGAGCTTCCGCCCCAGCATGTCTCCGGAGCGTCCGCCCACCCCTATATCAATTTCATCAAATATCATCACCGGTATATCGTCCAGCCGTGAAGCAGCGCTTTTTAAAGCCAGAGTAATGCGTGATATTTCACCGGTAGAGGCTATTTTGTTAAGCGGGCGGAGAGGCTCGCCGGGGTTGGTGCTTACAAAAAATTCCACAATGTCTGTGCCGCTTGAGGTAAAGCCAAGCATCTGCCCGCCAACCGGCAGCCCGTTTTCATCAGACTGGGTTTGGAAATTTACTTTAAATATTACCTGCCCCATGTTAAGGTCCGCCAGTTCGGCTTGTACTGCTTTTTCAAGACTAAGGGCGGCTTCTTTGCGGTGTTTGCTTAATCCTGATGCCATATCTCCGAGGCGGCTTTTTAATTCGGTGATAGCCCCGCTTAGTTTATCTGTTTTTTCGGCATAGCCGATTATGCTATCCAGTTCGGCTTTGGTTTTAGCCAGAAAAGCCAGTATCTGGGGGATATCCCGCCCGTATTTCCTTTCCAGACTGTGGATAAGTGCCAGACGGTTTTCAATATCTTCCAGTTCCGCGGGGTTAAAATCAAGCCCCCGGTTATAGTTCTGGACTGAGCGGCAGTTTTCCTCAAGGCTGAAATAAGCGTTTTCCACCTCGTCTGCCGTTTCCTTTAGTGAGGCGTCTATTTCGGAAATTTTTCTGAGGGATTGCATAGCCTGGTTTAAATCTGCCAGTACCCCTCCGCTTTGGCCGCTGCACAGATACTCCAGTGACTGGTGGGTCAGGTTTTTCAGTTTTTCGGCGGAAGCCATGACCTGCCGTTTGGAAAGCAGGTTTTCCTCTTCGCCTTCGGCAAGATTGGCCGCTTCTATTTCATCTGCCTGAAAACGCAGAAACTCCTGCTGGCGGATGGCTTCGCGGTTGGTCTTTTCCAGTTCGGACAGCTGCCTTTGCAGGCAGGTAAGCTCACCTGCCAGACGGGCAAACTCGGTGCGTTCACCGGCAGTATGGGCATAACCGTCCAGCATATCCAGATGGAAAGATTTATTAAGCAGGGAAAGGTGTTCACTTTGGCCGTGTATATCAATAAGATAGGGGCAGAGGCGGCTTAAGACCGAGCGGCTTATGGCGCTGCCGTTTAACCTTAGCACACTGCGGCCGGCCAGTTTTGACTCAAGGCGGATAATAAGGCTGTCATCTTCCAGTTCCAGCCCGTTTTCAGCCAGTATGGCGGCTATTTTCAGGCGGCTGGCGGGGTTTAAATAAAACACTCCCTCCAGATTGGCTTCACTGGCCTGGTGGCGGATTTGTTCGTCACCAATACGCCCCGAAAGCAGGCTTTCCACCGCATCTATGACCAGTGACTTTCCGGCTCCGGTTTCACCCGTAATGACATTAAGACCTTCACCGGGTGACCAGGTGATATCCTCAATAATGCCGAAATTTTTTACCCGAAGCTCAACTAGCATAAAATCGTATCAGCCCAGCTTTTTATATTAAAAACATTATCTGGTTTTGAGGCTGAAAAATCAAGAAAACAGCTTGAGATGTCATAAACCGGCAGGCTTTGGATTGACTATTGCTATCTTAGCAGTTAAACTTTTAAAGGTTTTTGGATTTTTTGCTGAAAAGCGGGTGAAAAAGTGAAATTAATGGTCATAGGCTGTGGCCAGTGCGGCGGGCGTATTGCTGACCAGTTTGCCCTGTTAGGTAAAAACGCCAGACGTCAGCGCGGCATCAGCATAGTTTCAAATGTCCTGGCGGTAAATACCGACATCGCTGACCTGTCCGGTTTGGTGCATATAAAGGCAGATTATAAACACCGTATTCTTATCGGCAGCCGCAAGACCAGCGGGCATGGTGTGGGTAAACTGAATGAGCTGGGAGCCCAGCTGGCACGTGAAGACGGGGATAAAATACTGGACAGTATCCGCGAAACCCGCCTGCTGCAGGATACCGATGCCTTTTTACTGATAGCAGGTGCATCCGGCGGTACCGGCTCAGGGGCGATTGCGGTGCTGACCAAGATGATAAAAGAACGGTTTGTAGATAAACCTGTTTACAATATGATTGTTCTGCCCTTTAACTACGAGGAAACTACCGAAGAGCGGACTATTTATAATGTAGGCACCTGTTTAAAGTCTGCCTACGGGGTGGCGGATGCCGTAATACTGGCGGATAATCAGCGTTATGTGCGTGATGCCTCTTCTATAAGTGATAATTTCAGCAAGATAAACTACCGTTTCGTAGAGCCTTTTTACAATATACTCTCCGCCGGTGAGGAAACTAACCCCCGTTATATCGGCTCAAAGGTGCTGGATGCCGGTGATATTATCCAGACCCTGTCCGGCTGGACGGTTATCGGCCACAGCAAGATTGCCAGTTCCTTTCTGCCCTTCCGGCTGGATTTCAGAGGCAAACATGCCGAAACCCAAAAGGGGGCTCAGGCTATGGAAGACGCCATTGCCGAGCTTTCTTTGAAATGCCGCCCCGAAGACGCCAGACGGGCTTTGTACCTGCTGTCGGCTCACCCCAACAAGATGAGTATAGATATTATCAAGGAGCTTTCAGCCACCCTGAGGGATAACGCCAAACATGCCATTATCCGCAGCGGCGATTACCCGCGGGGAGACAATATGGGTGTGACGGTGATTATGTCCGAGATTTCCAGCCCCAAAAAGGTTATGGATTATTTTGACCGCACTATCCGCTTTATTTCCCTGGACAAGCGTCTGTCACAGGGGTTCAATGTAGAAGATGCTTTCGGGAGCATACCCTCCCTGCTGGACTGATAGGGTTTATTCCCTCTTATATTTCTGATAAAAAAGAGCCGTACTTTCAAAAGTACGGCTCTTGGCATACAGGTTTATTTTAAGCCGGAAGTTTAATCGTCAGCTTCTGCGTTTTTAGAGCCCGGCTCATTATCACGGCGGGCCTTATTGGCAGCATACATTTTGGCCAGATACTCCAGACGGTTCTGGGTGGCCTCGTTTACTTCTTTGGCCGGGAAGTCTGCCCGGTTGTTCTTTTCTTCCGGTTCGGAGTAATAGGGGTTTTCCTCTGATGAAGCTTCGGTTTGTTCATCAGTATCATCAGCTGTGCCATCGTCTTTTACGGCTTCAGGTGTTACGGCCTGTATCTGGCGGGGGGGGCGGGGTGAGATTGCCGGGCGGGTGGCAGGCGGTTCGTTGGCTACCGCATCCAGCTTTTCGGCTGTCTGCTTGGTAACTGCGGCAATAATCTGTTTTGAGGTATCCACACTGCCGATAAACTCTTTAAATACCCCAATCCAGGTTTGGGAGACTTCCTGGGCAGCTTTGCAGCTGGCTTCAATAGCCTTGGCAGAAGCTGCTTTGGCATCATCGGCGGCCTTGCGGGAAGTTTCCTGTATCTGCTTTACGGCCTGGACGGTGTTTTGCTGGACTTCCTCAACCCTGGTTACAGTTTCTTTAAGATGAGCGTTGGAGGAATCTACCAGATTTTTCATCTGGGCATTCATGGCCTCGGCTTTGCGGATTTCCTCTTGAAGCCTGTTTATGAGCGCTGAAACTTCTGCCGAAGAGTTCTGGCTGAGCTGGTTCATTTCGGCTATAGCTTTGGTGGCATTTTTTACATTGGTATCTACATTTTCACGTATCCGGGCACCGTTTTCCTGCATTTTTAGCAGGGCAGATTCGGAAGCCCTTACCGACACATCAGCCGTCTTTTTCAGCATATCTATAGTTTCATCAGACTGGGAAACGGCATCACGGGAGGCACGTATGCATTCCTCACTCATTTCCTTGGCGGTGCGGGTGCTGTCTAAAGCAGACTGTTTGGCAGAGCGGGTGGCATCTTCTATCCGAAGCATGGCTTCCTTGGTCTGGCGAACTGCCTCTTCGCAGTTATCCTTTGCCCAGCGGCTGGTGTCGTCTGCCCGTTTTATGGCTTTTTCAAACAGGTCGGTATATTTGGCTATCATTTCCTCAGAACGGCGGCTGGCCTCCTCGGCTTTTTGAGCATACAGGACAGTATATTTTTCCATACTATCCTGATACTGTTTGGCAGCGGCATCGGCCTTGTCTATAGCAGACTGAGAGTCTTTGGCCGCATTTTCAGCCGCTTTTTTGGCTGCTCTGGCCTGGTCTTCAGCTTGTTTTAAGGCTATGCGGGTAACTTTTAAATATTCTTCAGCGGATTCTTTGGCTGATTTGCCGGTTTCATCGGTCATATTCCACCTCATTTAATTTGGTAATTTCAGACAAGTTATTCTACAATTAAAAATCCGCTATAGCAACGCTTTAAAAGGCCGCTCTGAGACGGCAGGCAGTTTGTAAAAATAATAAAGAAAGAACGGGGAAATGACTAAAAAATATTTTTCAGCACCCGGTGCCCAGGGTCCCTATTCACTGGCGGTAAGGGCGGGAGATTACCTGTATATTTCCGGCCAGATAGGCCACACAGATATAGAGGGCAAACCTCTGGCTGGGGTGGAAGCCCAGACCAAACGCTGTCTGGAAAAGATGGCTGAGCTACTTAAAGAGGCGGGTGCTTCTTTTGATGATGTGGTAAAGACTACCGTATTTTTGAAGAGCCAGGAAGACTTTGCCAAGATGAACAGTGTTTACACGACCTTTTTCAGTGCGCCCAAACCTGCCCGCTCAACTGTCATTGCCGGTATGGTTTTTCCGGAAATAGTGGTGGAAATAGAAGCAGTTGCCTATCTGCCTGGGGTATAACTCTGCCAATTGGAAAACACAAAGCCGCCTCCAGTTAAGCTGTGAGCGGCTTTTTTATTTAAAAATATTTCAGGATTACAGGTGTTCTATGGGGATAATCTCCCCGCATTTGGGGCACTTTATAGCGGATAGGTAGTGTTTCTGGTAAACAGATTTAAAGCCGTTGGTGGCAAAAGCGGAGACAATACTGCCGATATTCTCTCTGGCAATATGGTCAGTTTTGGCCTTAGCCTCATCAAGAGTGCCTTCCATAGTTACGGTTTTTATTTCTTTGGCATTGGGGCTGGTAATCACTATTTCAAATTTTTCAGTTTCCATCGGCCGCTCCTTAAGGATACTCTGGAGATATTTTAACCTATATTTGCTGTATAAGAAAGGTATGTGCCAAATATATTCTTTGGTGGCCGCCACCCACTGTAAAATAGGGCGTGAGGGGGTATAAAAAATTCGGCCAAAATTCGGATAAAAGTATTAAGGTATTGATTGTTGACTTAAGGTGTGCTAAAAATGTGTTTAAGCGTGCCCGTTCTTCGAATGAATTTATAGAGGGTAAGCAGACCTGTTTATCTTGACCTGATAAGAGGTAAAGAAATTGGTTGATGCTGAGCTTATAACCAGGGTGTTGGAACAGTTGCCGGAAGGTGTAATCGTGGTGGACGCCGATGGCAGGATTGTTTTTGTGAACAAATCTGCCGAAAAAATCCGGCATATTTCGGCAGAAGACCGGGTGGGCAAGCACATTTTCATGTGCCATCCGCCTAATTCCCAGAAATCAGTTGACCGGGCTCTCCAGTACCTCCAGAAAGAAGACACTAAAACCTTTGTCCGTATGATAACTGACCACGAAAACGGCAAGTATTATGAAAACACCTATAACCCTGTCCGGGATGAGAATAATAAATATATAGGCTCAATGGTTATCAGCCGGGATATAACTGACAGCCGCCAACTGGAAATGGCCCGCTCAAATAACTTAAAGGAGATGGAGGAAAAGGTCTCCGAGTTAAAAGAGAAGCTTTCCCAGATGTTTATATCTTTAATTTTCTCCCTTATCAACACCCTGGAAGCCAAAGACCCCTATACCAAAGGCCATTCTATGAGGGTTTGCGGTTTGGCTTCTAAAATGGCTGAATATAAATGGGGTCTTTCCCCCATAAAAGACCAGGTGGAATTAGCCGCCCAGCTGCATGATATAGGCAAAATCGGTATCCGGGAGGAAGTGCTCCACAAAGCTGATAAACTGTCTGTTGACGAGTATAACCATATCAAAACCCATACTATTATTGCCGGAAATATTCTGGCATCGGCTGAAAAGTTTAAACCGATAATAAGCATTATCCGCCATCATCACGAAAGATTTGACGGGCAGGGCTATCCCGACGGTCTTAAGGGCGAGGCTATACCGGAGGGGTCCAGAATACTGGCTATTGCGGATACGTATGATGCTATGACCTCTGACCGCCCATACAGAAAGGCCCTGTCTTGCGAAGAGGCGGCTGAAGAAATTAAGAAGAACCTGGGCAGTCAGTTCTGCCCGGAATTCGGTAACTTGTTTTTAGACCTTTTTTATTCAGGCACAATCTGCTAGTAAAATATTCTTATAACAAGTTTGGCCTAAATAGGCAGTCAGGGCAAAATAAATCTTGAAAATACCTGACATAACTGATGCCAAGGCGGGCGTTTTTACAAAATAAAAATTCTGAAATACCTGCGGTGTTTTCCGAAGAAAAAAGGCTTTTTTGCCTCAGTTTATAGAGAAAATAGAGCTTGACGGAAACATAGCTAATATAAATTATGCAGTATCTGACGAACAAAACGTAGCCTGTTATTGGCGACCCCAGGGGGATTCGAACCCCCGATCTCCACCGTGACAGGGTGGCATGTTAGACCGCTACACCATGGGGCCTAGAAGCGGAAAACAGTTTAGAGTATTTGAAGCAATCTGTCAAATATAATTTGGTGTCCGGGCAGGTTCATTTCGGCCAATATTGTTTGCTTCTTCGCTATATGCTATAATGACCGTCAGATTTTTTAAGGGAATATATTGCCTTTAACTTAGAGAGGAAAACATGGCCGCAAGCGAGCTACTTAAATCCAGAGTTGAAAACCTGCGTGATTACGAACTGGTGGTTATTTTAACCACTGACACCCCCAAAGAAAAGGTTGAGGCCATTCTGGAAGGCATTAGTAAGACCATAGCTGAAAAAGATGGCAGCTTTACCGAAGTGAATCACTGGGGTAAACGTAAGCTGGCTTATCTTATCGGCAGATATGGCGAGGGTTATTACGTGTTTATCAAGATGAAGGCCAAGCCTTCTTCCATACGCAAGATAAACGCTGATTTGCGTATTTCAGAGCAGGTTATCCGCCATATGGCCATTAATATGGACGAAGAGTAATATCTGCTTGATGCTGCCGGGCATTTTGCCAGAGAGGAGACACGAGAGATGGTGAGTTTGAATAAGGTTATGATAATTGGCAATGTTGGCGGTGAACCGGAGATGCGGTATACCCCCAGCGGGCATCCCGTTACCTCCTTTAAAGTTGCTACCAATTGGGTTTATAATACCCCTGAAGGTGAGCGCAAGCAGGAAACCGAATGGTTTACGGTGGTTGCTTGGAACAAGCTTGCCGAGCAGTGCAACCAGTTTCTTTCCAAGGGGCGGCTGGTGTATGTGGAGGGGCGGCTTCGCACCCGCAGCTGGGAAGGACAGGATAGCGTCAAGCATTACCGTACTGAGGTAATTGCTTCACGGGTTACCTTCCTTGAGAAAGCCAGTGCAGGCAGCGGTATGGATGCCCGTGATGATGACAATGGCGGCGGTGAATTAGAACCGGAAGACATTCCGTTTTAGTGAATATTAAATCTCTTGATAGGAGTTTGCTTGAGTGAGTATCCAGGAAAGACCTAACAGACCAGCCAGGGGTGGGCGCGGCCGCTATACCCCCAAGCGCAAGATATGTTCTTTCTGCGCTGAAAAGGTTAGCCGTATTGATTACAAGGATTCGGCTAAACTGGCCAGATACATATCTGACCGCGGCAAAATTGAACCCCGCCGCCGCACCGGTACCTGTGCCCGGCACCAGAGGGCTTTGGCTAATGCCATTAAACGGGCTCGTTTTATTGCCCTGATGCCCTTTGTGTCCGAACATGTACGCCGCCAGGGTAATGTGGCTACTTTTTCGCCTATGCGTGAGCTAAGGCCTGAACCCAAAGTGGCTGAACCTAAGGTTGAGCCTAAAGTAGAGGCCAAGGCTGAAGCTGCGGTACCTGAAGTAAAGGCTGAGGTTGCTCCTGCAGCCGAAACTTCCGAATCTGCAGAATCTGCCTAAAATAATAAACTATTTCTTGCCATTTAAGGAGTTAATGTGCCTAAGAGGACATATCAACCGAAACGTATCCCCCGCATGAGGGTTCATGGGTTCCTGTCAAGGATGAGCACCCGCGGAGGACGCGGCGTACTCAGCGCCCGCCGGGCTAAGGGGCGCAAGAAACTGATTGTAGTCTAGAGTGTGATTGGCATACTCCGGGTTGATTATATATCCGGAGTATGGTTACACTATTTACAATGAAACACTCAAACAGGCTTACCAGACGGGAGGAATATTCCCGGGTGCTTGCCAGCGGCGGTACTTATATAGGGCAGCTGGCTGTGATGAAAGCTGTGCCTAACAGCCTTGAATTGAGCCGGGTGGGCTTCATTGTAAGCAAAAAAGTAGGCGGGGCTGTAGAGCGTAACCGGGCTAAACGGATACTGCGGGAGAGCCTGCGGACTACCGGCCTCAAACAGGGCTGGGACATAGTATTTATAGCTAGGGCAAAAGCGGCTACAGTGAAATGTGCCGAAATGGAGAGGGTAGTTAAGCACTTGCTGGGCAAGGCGCAGATACTATCAAAAGCAAATGAAAAAACTAGCTCTAAAGCTGATTAGATTATACCAGAATACCTACTCTAAAACTGCACCTCCCTCATGCAGGTTTATTCCCACTTGCTCCCAGTATACTTACGAAGCTATTGAAAGATTTGGAATATTTAAGGGAATTTGGTTGGGTGTGAAACGGCTTAGCCGCTGCCACCCCTTGAACAAGGGTGGCTACGACCCAGTGCCAGAATAGGACGGAAAATTGTTCAAAACCAATCGCATACCCAAAAAAGTTATTTTGCTGTTTAGCCTTATCGGCATTCTAGTTGTTTTAAGCGGCTGTATAGGTTCCGGACAGAAACCTTTAGGCTGGTCAGGCATACTTATCTCTGATAATGATGCCATTTTTGGTTCTATGACTGGCAAACTTATAGCTCTTAACAAGGATGCCAGCACTCCCCGGTATCAAATATCACTTGAGACCACTACCAATGGCGGCGGCTGTGCCGGTGCTGTTACTACTGTAGGTATATACGGTACACCGGTAGTCTCTGACGGGGTTATTTACGTTTCAACCTACGGCGGCAAAGTTTATGCCTACAATCAGGCTGACGGCAGTCTGAAATGGGTTTACCCCGGAACCGGGTCAGTATCTGCCATTGTCAGCGGTATTGCTCCTAACGGAGATAAAATCTTTTTTGCGGATACTAACGGGGTTGTTTACGCCCTGAGCAAGGCAGACGGTCAAAAGGTTTGGGAATATCAGACCGGTGCCAAGATTTGGGCTTCACCGGCTGTTGCCGGAGATCTGGTAATAGTCCCCGGGTTTGACAAGAAAGTATATGCCCTGGATATCAACACCGGCAGCCCTGTTTGGACTTTTGAAACCCAAAGCCCCTTTGCCAGCGCCCCGGTAGTTGATAACGGCGTTGTTTATGTGGGCTGTTTTGACCGCAATCTGTACGCCCTGGATTTGGAAGATGGCAGCCAGAAATGGGTCTTTGAATCACCCAACTGGTTCTGGGCGACCCCGGTTGTGGCTGACGGCAAAGTTTTTGCCCCCAATCTGGACGGCAACACCTATGTACTTGATGCTTTGACTGGTTCTCAGATTAAAGTAATTGATATGACTGACGAGGTGGCTTCTTCCCCGGCCCTGCTGGGTGACAATGTGATTGTAGCCACTAAGACCGGCAAGATTTTTTCCATAAATGTATCTTCAATGGAAATGAAGGCTGTTACCGACCTTGCCTTGAAAGTGATTGCACCGGTTACGGTGTCAGGTGAAGTTGTATACATACATACCCAGGAAGATGAAACTGTCTATGCTATAAATCCGGAGAGCCGGACTATAATCTGGACTTTTGTAGTAAGTTAGCGAGGTAGTCGTTGGATATTGGTGCTATTTGGGATTTAGTAATACTTTCGCCGATGATAAACGGCATGGTCTGGCTTTCCCACAATCTATGGGGGAGCTTCGGGCTGACAGTTATTGTTCTGACTGTGGTTATAAGGCTGGCACTCTGGCCGCTTAACCGCAAACAGCTTACTGCCACCAAGAAGATGCAGGAAATTACCGTCCACATGGAGGCTTTGAAGAAAAAGCACGGTAATGACCGCCAGAAACTGGCTGAAGAGCAAATGAAGCTCTACAAAGAGTCCGGGGTTTCACCTACCGGCTGTCTGGTTCCCATGCTTATCCAGTTTCCCATCTGGATAGCCTTGTACCAGGCAATAGTGCGGGTACTGGCTGTTACGCCGGAAGATTTCATGAATCTGGCTGATCATCTTTATTCATGGCCGGTAGTTTACCAAACCCTGCCGCTCAGCAATCATTTCCTCTGGATGGACCTTTCCCTTCCGGACTTTGCCTTAGCTGTGCTGGTAGGTGTCAGCATGTATGTCCAGCAGAAAATGTCTACTCCCAAAGCTATTAACCAGCAGCAGGCGGCTCAGGGGCAGATGATGAGTTTCATGATGCCGTTCATGTTCTTCTTCTTCTCGCTCTCTTTCCCCAGCGGTCTGGCTTTCTACTGGTTCGTTTCCGCCATAGTGGGTATCATAATGCAGTACTTCATTACCGGCTGGGGGCAGCTTGAGCCTATGGCCGAAAAGGTAATCTCTTATTTCCGGGGCGGCCGCCAGGTGCGGACAGGAAATACATATAAAACTGAAAAAAGAACTGCAACTCCGTCTGGTCAGTTGATTGATTCTTCGGCCAAAGGTAAGCAGATGGAAGGTAGTATAGATGAAAAAGGTCGAGACGAGCGCCAAGACGGTGGAGGAAGCAATAAAGCTGGGTCTAAATCAGCTAAACGTAAGCCGAGACGAGGTTGAGGTAGAGGTTCTGTCTGAAGGCCGGCATGGTTTGCTGGGCTTGCGGGGCGAAGATGCCAGGGTATGCCTGCATCTTCTTGAAAATGAATATGATGACGATATTGCGCCGGGCAACCAGATGGATGCCGGTGACCTGGCTCAGAGTATCCTTGAAACTCTGCTGGACAAGATGGATATTGAGGCCTATGTAGATATCCTGCCGGAAAAAATGGTTACCGATGAAGAATCCCAGCCGAGTACTGTTTTGAACATTGTGGGCGAAGACCTGGGTATACTTATCGGGCGCAAGGGGCAAACCCTGATAAGCTTACAGCAGATAATCAGGCTGATGCTGTCTCACCAGCTGGGCAGGTTTGAACCGGTGGTGGTTGACGTAAACGGTTACCGGCAGCGGCGGCTTAGCTCCCTTCAGTCTCTGGCCTGGAGGACTGCTGAACAGGTTAAGCTTAGGCATATGCCTTTTTCACTGGAACCCATGCCAGCTTATGAGAGGCGGATTATCCACCTGGCGCTGGCTGGTGATGACGAAGTAACTACCCAGAGCGTTGGCTTTGGTGAATCAAGAAAAGTTGTGGTAGTCTTAAAAGAATAGTACAATAAACCTTACAAAAGGCCTTGACGGAGAAGAGTAGGTTACCTGCGGTGCAGCAGCGAGTCTGGTACGGTGAAAGCAGACCTTCCCGCGGTTATCCCGAAAATCACTCCTGAGCCGCCAGCCAAAAAGCCTTTAGGCCAAGTAGACCTGGCCGGGTTCGCCACCCGTTATAATGGGCGGGGCATGTTAGTGCCCTTATGAGAGCCTCTGCTTTAGGGCAGGGGAAGCGGGGTGGTACCGCGGGCTTATTTGTCCCGTCCCTGATAAGGACGGGATTTTCTTTTTTAAGAGGTGATGAATGTTTAAGGCTGTGAATCCCAGACAAAACTTCCCCCAGATGGAAGAAGATATCCTGAAACTTTGGCAGGACAAGGGCGTATTCAAAAAGAGCATTGAAAACCGCCGTGACGGCAAGCGTTTTACCCTGTACGAAGGGCCGCCCACTGCCAACGGCCGTCCCGGTATTCATCATGTTCTTTCACGGGTTTTTAAGGACGTAATACCCCGCTACAAGGTTATGAAGGGTTATTATGCCCCCAGGATTGGCGGTTGGGATACCCATGGCCTGCCGGTTGAGCTTGAGGTGGAAAAAGAGCTGGGCTTTACCAGCAAAAATGATATTGAAAAGTACGGCATTGCCGAGTTCAATGCCCGTTGCCGTTCCAGCGTTTTTAAATATGTGTCCGAGTGGAACAAGCTGACTGAACGGATTGCCTACTGGGTGGATTTGGACAATGCCTATATAACTATGGATAACAACTATATAGAGAGCGGCTGGTGGGCGCTTAAGCAAATGTGGGACAAGGGATTAGTGTATCAGGGGCATAGGGTTACCCCCCATTGCCCGCGCTGCGGCACTTCGCTAAGCTCTCATGAGGTGGCGCAGGGATATAAGGATAATACCGAAGACCCTTCCGTATTTGTAAAGTTTGAAATAGCCAAAGAAAGTCTGGCCAAGGCAGGTTTGGCAAAGAAATGGGCTTACCCGGCTGACAAGCCGCTTTACCTGCTGGCCTGGACTACTACCCCCTGGACTTTACCTGCCAATACCGCGCTGGCAGTATCCGCTGCGGACCAGTATGCCATACTGGATATGACGGACTATTATATGATACTGGCCAAACCCCGTCTGTCAGCCCTCAAACTGGCGGAAAACCCCGTAGCGGGGGAATGCCTGGGCAGTGACCTTAGCGGGCTTTTTTATAAGCCGCTGTTTGACCCGCGGGAATTCGGTATTCCTGTAAGAAATATGCAGGATAACTCTGAGACAGGTGTTTCTGAAGAACTGCTTTATCCGGTAATCACCACCAGCTATGTATCTATGGATGACGGTACGGGTATAGTCCATACCGCCCCGGCTTACGGCGAACTGGACTATGAATCCGGGGTGAAGTACGGGCTGAAATTTGTCCACCACGTGGATTTGCAGGGCAGGATAACCGGCAGTTACCCGTTTGCCGGCAAATTTGTTAAAGAAGCTGACAAGGATATCTCCCGCAACCTGAAAGAGCGGGGGCTGATGTTCCGTAATGAACGTATGCACCATACCTATCCGTTCTGCTGGCGGTGTGATTCCCCGCTTATTTATTACGCCAAGCAAAGCTGGTATATACGGACTACCGCGGTCAGAGACGAACTGATAAAGGGCAACCAGCAGATAAACTGGTATCCCGAACATATAAAAGACGGCCGCTTTGGAGACTGGCTGGAAAATAATATTGACTGGGCTTTTTCCCGCGAGCGTTACTGGGGAACGCCTGTACCCATCTGGCGGTGTGAAAAGTGCGGCCGGACGGAGTGTGTCGGCGGCATTGACGAACTCAAAGCCAAGCCGAATTTTAAAGGCATGCAGGAAAAACTGGATATCCACCGCCCATATGTAGACGAGTGGACTTATGACTGTGATAAATGCGGCGGGAATATGAAACGGGTTACCGAGGTTATGGACTGCTGGTATGACTCCGGGGCTATGCCGGTTGCCCAGTACCATTACCCCTTTGAGCCCGAAAGCAGGTCTATTGCCAAAGACGGGCGTTTCCCTGCTGACTATATCTGTGAGGCTGTAGACCAAACACGCGGCTGGTTTTACAGTTTGCATGCTATTTCTACCCTGATATTCAACCGCCCCTGTTATCAGAATGTAATCTGTCTGGGGCATATACTGGATGAGCGCGGCGAAAAAATGAGCAAGTCCAGAAATAATGTTATTCAGCCGGCTACGGTGCTGGATAAATACGGGGCAGACGCTGTCCGCTGGTATTTCTATACTGCGGCCCCTCCCGGAAATGCCAGACGCTTTTCCGAAAAACTGGTGGGTGAGGTAACCCGCCAGTTCCTGCTGATGCTCTGGAACGTATATTCATTTTTCGTTACCTACGCCAATATAGACAGCTTTACCCCTTCGGAAAAGTATCTGGAAGGCGAAGTGCCCGAACTGGACAGGTGGATTTTATCCGAGCTTAACCAGCTGGTGCTGGATGTAGATAAGGGGTTGGATAATTATGACCCCACTCAGGCCGGACGGCGGATTGAAGATTTTGTGGGATACCTTTCCAACTGGTATGTCCGCCGCAGCCGCCGCCGTTTTTGGAAGAGCGAAAATGATGCTGACAAACTTTCAGCCTATCAGGCTTTGTATACCTGTCTGGTTACTCTTTCCAGACTGCTGGCTCCCTTTACCCCGTTTGTAGCCGAAGAACTCTACCAGAACCTGGTGCTTTCGGCAGACCCGTCTGCTTTGGAAAGTGTCCACCTGACGGATTTTCCGGTGGCGGACACAGCGCTTATAGACGAACAGCTGGATAACGAAATACGGCTGGTGATGAAGGTTTCCAGTATGGGGCGTTCTGCCCGAAGCAAAGCGGCTCTCAAAGTCCGCCAGCCTCTGGCTGAGGTGCGGGTGGTACTGGCTTCCGCCGGTGAAAGAACAGGACTTATGCGTCTGGCCGAGCAGGTGCTGGAAGAGCTGAATGTAAAGGCTTTGGCAGTGGAAGAGCCGGGCACAGTTATACCGGAGAAAAACTATGCCGCAAGTACCGAAGGGGCTTATACAGTAGCCGTCTATACCGGACTTTCACCCGAACTGCTGGCTGAAGGCACTGCCCGCGAGATTGTCCACCGTTTGCAGACTATGCGGAAATCTGCCGGATTTGAGATTGCAGATTATATAAATACTCATTATCAGGCTGATGAATATCTGGATAGTGTTATCCGGATGCATAGCGAGTATATAAAGAAAGAAACACTCTCCAACCAGCTTATAAAGGGAAACGCCCCCGAAGGGGCGTATGCTGAAAGTCTGGATATTGACGGCCACTCCCTAAGCCTGTGGGTGGCACGCTAAAAAACTAAAAAACTAGCTTTCCGGCGGCGGGGTCTCTGCCAGTGTCAGAGTGACAGTAGCGGTTACTCCGTCCCGGAAATAGCTGACCTCTATTTTATCGCCTATCTTTTTGCCGTGGATAGCTAGTATCAGTTCTTCATCAGTCAGCACTGGCTGGCCGTTTATGGCCAGAATAACATCATTTGCCATTAGACCTGCTTTTTCGGCGGGTCCGCCTTCAGACACGCCCCGGATAAGCACCCCTCTGTCTATGCCCAGCCTGAAGTATGACTGGATTGAACTGTCTACGGTCAGTATGCCGGCCACTCCCATAAAAGGCCGGGTAATATAGCCTTTTTTGACCAGCTCTTCAATGAAGGTGCGGGCGGAGTTTATATTTATAGCGTAGCCTACCCCTTCCACCCCCACTTCCGCTATTTTGGCAGAGGTAATGCCGATAACCTCACCGGCCATATTTACCAGCGGGCCGCCGGAATTGCCTTCGTTTATGGCTACATCTGTACCTATCAAACCGTACAGGGTTACACTCTGGTCAACGGTTATCTGGGCATCCAGACGGCTTATCCAGCCGCCTTTCATGGTTATCCCCAGCCCCAATGCATTGCCGATAGCCGCCACCGGTTCGCCTACTTCCAAAGCTGACGAATCACCTATATATACAAACGGCAGGTCTTCACCCAGTGTATCCACCTTGATTACCGCCAGGTCTGTGCGTGAATCTGTTACCACCTGGCTGGCGGTAAAGGTACGGCCGTCTGAAAGGGTGACGGTGACAGTGCTTCCGCCTTCAACTACGTGGTTGTTGGTAATAATATAGCCGCTGGGGTCTATTATGAAACCCGAACCTGAGGCTACGGCAACCGTTTGGCGGCCGAATATATCCTGGGTTATGTATTCCACATCTACCGCTACCACGGCTGGTTTTACCATGGCAACCACCATGGCATAGTTGGCCAGTTCCGGCAGATTCTGCTGGGGAGTGGGGAATGTCCAGTCTGCATCAATAGGGGTAGAAGTGCTGTCGGTATTGTCAGAGTTTATAGGCTGGGATAAGTAATCACAGCCTCCGCTGAGAACACTAACAACAAGTACTATGCCCAGAAACAGACTTAATAATTTTTGTTTCTTTTTCATAGTTTTGCTCAAGCCGGCAGCTGGGAGATAAGGTTATTGATAATGGGCAAAGCTATATACAGGCTGATAGCATAGCCGATGCCCTCCACCCCTACCTCCTGTATTTTGGCGCTGGTTATGCCGATAACTTCACCCTGATAGTTTACCAGCGGTCCGCCGGAGTTACCCGGATTTATGGCGGCATCGGTTTCTATCAGCCCGGTCAGGCTTTCGGTATCGCTGAACTGAACAGTGGTATTTAACCGGCTTATCCAGCCGCCGGTCATGGAAATACCCATACCCAGCGCATTACCTATAGCGGCCACCGGTTCTCCTACCGCCAGTTTAGATGCATCACCTAGCTTGACTGCGGGCAGATTGGTGGCATCTATCTTTATCACCGCCAGGTCGTTGGCCGGATAAGTGCGTACCGCTACCGCATTGAAAGTGCGCCCGTCATCCAGGGTTACTGTTATGCTGGTGGCGTCCTCCACCACGTGGTTATTAGTTACGATAATCCCGTTTGAATCTATAATCCAGCCGGAGCCGGCAGCCTGTTCTACTACTGTCCGCCCGAAAATATCACGGGTGACCAGCTCTACATTTATAGCCACTACTGAAGGTTTTACCGCTTTTACGGCATTTACGAAATTAACCGGGCTGGGCACACTGCCCAGCTCATCACTGCCGTCAGACAGATTTTGGTTATTACTCTGGTTTTGGGTGTCATCTTCAGGAGAATTGCTGAACTCCTGAAGCAGGTCACAGCCCTGAGCCAACAGCATGGATACCACCAAGCTGATTGAAATAAACAGACCGAAGAAATTCTTGGAAAATTTTTTCATAGCCTCTTCCTGTATGGAGTTATTGGTTTTATTATAGCAGGAAATTGTGTAGAAATTATTTATAAACTAAAGGGAGGGGTTTTTTGCCCCTCCCTTGTGAAAACAGTTTTGAGGTATTTGCCTAAGCGCTTACTTTGGGCAAACCTTTCTGGGCTTCTTTAACCAGTTCGGCAGGGTATTCATAATTGCTCAGCTTGCCCCGCAGGTACAGGTCATAGGAAGCCATGTCTACGTGGCCATGGCCGCTGTGGCAGAAGAGTATAGTCTTGGCTTCGCCGGTTTCGCGGCATTTCAGGGCTTCATCAATAGTCGCCCTTATGGCATGGTTGGTTTCGGGTGCGCTTATGAAACCTTCGGTCTGGGCAAACTGTATGCCTGCCTCAAAGGTCTCTATCTGGTTGACCGCTGTGGCCTCAATCAGGTTCAGGCGGCTGAGGTGAGACAGCAAAGGAGACATACCGTGATAGCGCAGACCGCCGGCATGTACCGGAGGCGGCATAAACTGATGTCCCAGAGTAAACATTTTCATCATGGGGGTCATGCCGGCTTCGTCACCGAAGTCATAGGCATCCAGCCCCTTGGTCAGTGAAGGGCAGCTGGCAGGTTCAACAGCCATAATGCGGGTATCCTTGTGAGTGCCATTGAGCTTGTCTTCTACAAAGGGCAGGGCAATACCGCCGAAGTTAGAGCCGCCGCCTACGCAGCCAATAACTATATCCGGGTAGCAGTCTGCCATAGCCATCTGTTTTTTGGCTTCCTGACCGATAATAGTCTGATGCAGCAGAACATGGTTAAGTACGCTGCCCAAAGCATACTTGGTGCCGGGATGGGTTACGGCGTCTTCCACCGCTTCGCTTATAGCAATACCCAGGCTGCCGGGGCATTCGGGGTCACGTTCCAGTATTTCACGGCCTATCTTGGTATCCGGGCTGGGGCTGGGTACAACTGACGCACCCCAGGTTTCCATCATGACCCGGCGGTAAGGCTTCATATTGTAGCTTACCTTTACCATATAGACCTTGCACTCTATATCAAAAAATTTGCAGGCCATGGCCAGCGAAGAGCCCCACTGTCCGGCGCCGGTTTCGGTGGAAATCCTCTTTATGCCGGCTTTTTTATTGTAATAGGCCTGAGCCAGAGCAGTATTGGGTTTGTGAGAACCGGCCGGGCTGACATCTTCCAGTTTGTAAAAGATTTTGGCCGGGGTCTGCAAGGCCTTTTCCAGCCTGTGGGCGCGGTAAAGGGGGGTAGGCCGCCAGATTTTATATATTTCCAGCAGTTCTTCGGGGATGGGTATATGCCTTTCGGGGCTGAACTCCTGCATGATAAGGCTCATGGGGAATATGGCTTCCATATCAGCCGGAGTTACCGGCTGGCCGGTACCCGGGTGCAGAACCGGGGGCAGCGGTACGGGTAAATCAGGCTGGATATTGTACCAGACCTGGGGCATATCCTTTTCTTGCAGTAGAAACTTGGTTTGAGCCATGGCTGTTCTCCTTGAGATTATTTTAGTATCCGTTTTGCCTTGGTTTAGTATTTACTTCCCTGTTGCCAGTCAGCCCCAGTCCATCTAAAGCCTCCTTAGCCGTATCAGGTTTGTCCGGGCAGGGATAATAAAAAACCCTCTGCCCTGAAAGGGGCAGAAGGTTCACTTCCGCGGTACCACCCTAATTAGCCGTAACCCTAAAGCTACCGGCCATCTTTAACAGGCACTTGGGGCGAACCCTTTATGCCTTAGGATACGTTAACGCTTCCCCTGCGGCAAGGCCTACTTGGATAACTCCGTTCGGTTTGCGGCTCCCAAGTCCATTCACCCTCTGCGTCAGCACCGGCTCACACCTTGCCCGGCTCTCTCAGCCTCGCTTGAAAATTACTAGTCTTGTTCACAGCCTTTGAATATTCAGTTAGCTACATATTAATCACTGGGTGTCTGCTTGTCAAGCTGGTTTCCGTTAAACAAACAAAATGAATGATATTAAAAAATTGATACAAAATATAAAATCTGGTACACTGGCTCATCTAATGCTTCAGACAATATATTTCCGGATGGTGAGATTTGAATCTTGCTGACAGGCTTTCAGAAATAGTGGCAGCCCGGCCTGAGGCTGTCGCTTTGAAATCTGAAAATAAACAGGTTACTTATAATGAATTGGACAGTATTTCCGACTGTTATGCCTGGGCGCTTACCCGCCGGGGAGTGGTTGCGGGCGAACGGGTGGCGCTTCTGATGCCAAACTGTTTTGAATTTGTGTTTTTTTATTTCGGTATAGTCAAAATAGGGGCTGTGGCCGTACCGCTTGACCCCAAATACAAATGGCCTGAACTGAAAGCTTTGCTGGATGACTGCCAGCCTGTAGCCTTGGTTTGCCAAACCGAGGGGCTAAATGTATTGCACCCGCACCGCTCTGAACTGGGTTATATCCAGCATTATATCAGTCTGGAAGATACCGTTTATCCGGGTGTAGCTGTACTTAAAGACTTTTTGGCTAACATATCGGAGTTGCCTTTTGAAATTGATGTGCCTGAAACTCAGGTAGCCCATATCGCTTATACATCGGCTGCCCAGTTACGCCCGCAAGGCGTCATGATAAGCCATGAAAATCTGGTAAAGACAGCCGCTATTTCCGCCTGCGGGTTTGAACAAACGGCCGAAGACAGGGTAATACTCTTTGCCCTGCCGCTTCATCACGTCATCGGGCTGGTGGTGGTAATGCTGGGTACTCTTTTTTGCGGCGGGAGTGTGATACTTCTTTCCGGTGTTTCTATAGACTGCCTGCTAAAAACTATTGAAAGGGAAAGCATTACCGTATTTCTGGGCGTTCCTTTTATTCATGCCATGCTGGTTCGCCATTTGCGTGAAAATTCTTCTGAATACAATCTGACTTCACTCAGGTTATGCGGCAGTGCCGGTGCGCCCCTGCCCCCGGAACTGGTGCTGGCCTACAGGATTTTGCTGGATAGGGACTTGGTGGATTTTTACGGCCTGACTGAATCTACTTCCCATGTAACCTGCCAGCCGTTAGACCGAAGCGGTAAACCCGGTTCAGTGGGTAAAACACTTAACGGGTTTGAACTGGAGGTGGTGGATGGGGCAGGGCATTTATTACTGCCGTTTCAGGCGGGGGAGGTCATTATCCGCGGGCCGGTTATGCAGGGGATATACCGTCAGCCTGAAAGAACCAGCCAGATGTTGCGTAACGGCTGGCTTTATACCGGGGATATCGGCTATAAGGATAACGAGGGATTTGTTTACATAAAGAGTTTTATTAAGCCCATGCTTATTACCAAAGGTCAGAATATATATTTTTCTGACCTTGAAGATTTGCTTCTTTCATGCCCGGGGGTGAAAGAAGTACTGGCAGTGGGGATACCTGATCCTGATGGTATGCGGGGTGAAGTGGTTCGGGTGGCGGTGGTACTTCGGGACGGGTTTGAGCAAACCCCTGCCGGTATTAAGAAATACTGTCTGGATAATCTGGCGCAGTATAAAACCCCCCGGGAAATCTTTATTTTAAAAGAACTGCCCTGTGATTTGCTGGGTTTGCCCTGCCGGGAAACTCTAAGGCAGATGCAAAAATGAGCGGAATGTATATATTGCCAAACTCATAGCTATGTGTATAATAAGTTACATACTGTAGCTGATGAGAGGTGAAATATGGCTAACGTAGCCATAGTAACCGATACCACTGCCTGTATACCCTCCGAACTTGTCCGGAAATACCAGATAGAAGTTATTCCGATAGACGTTGTGATAGACGGCAAGGTTTATCCCGATAACGAACTAAAGCTGGGCCGCTTTTACCGGATGCTAAAAGAATCTCCCCTGACCGCTAAAACTATTGGTTCGGTGCCGGGTCCTTATATTGAAGCCTTCAGCCGTTTGGCGTCCAGAACTGACCAGATATTGTGCATTACCGAGCCGGTGCGGTTTTCGGGTATGTTCAATGCCGTCCAGCTGGCGGCCATGCAGGTACTGGAAAAGCAGAAAAACCTTTGTATAAAAGTAATTCCCTGCGAAACAGCGGCTGCCGGTTTGGGGCTGGTAGTTATGGAAGCCGCCCGCCAGGCTGAATCCGGCAAAAGCCTGAATAATCTGGTTGCCCAGGTAAATACCCTGATGCAGAGGGTATATCTGTATGCCACTTTGGATACCTTTGATTATTTAATTAGAGGCGGGCGTATTCCTAAAATAGCGGCTCTGGCAGATTCTGTCCTTCAGATAAAGCCGGTTTTTACGCTGCGGAACGGGGATGCCCAGACTATAGCTCTGCCGCGGACTGCTGAAAAAGCTTTGCAGAATATACTGGACTTGATGACCGAACACGTAAAGGGCAAAGGGAAACTCACAGCGGCGGTAATGCACGCTGATGCCCTGGAACGGGCACACGGCCTTGAACAGAGCATAAAGGAAAAATATCCTCAGGCAGAAATTTTGCTGATGGAATTTACCCCGGTGATGGGGGTGCATACCGGTCCTGGGGTAGTCGGAATAGCTTTTTACGAGGCTTGAAAACTGTCTGGGTTTTTTAGTTTTTTTGGAATATAATGTTTAGTTATTATGCTGCTTGCGTCTGAAAATGATACCGGATTATTGCTGTCCAGTTTGGGGAAGTTGCCTCCGCCGGAGAAATGCCCGTTTCTGCTTATACTTGTCGGGCTGCCGGGAACAGGTAAAAGTACCTTTGCAAAGCATTTTGTAGAACACATACCGGCTGTGGTACTGGAGAGTGACGCTTTGCGTAAAACCCTGGTAACACAACCGGTTTATACTGATACTGAGCATACCAGAGTTTTTACGGCAGTGCATACGCTTATGGCCAAACTGCTAAAGCAGAAAGTATCTCTGGTGCTGGATGCTACCAGCCTGACTGCTAAAGACCGCGAACCTTTATATAAGATTGCCTCCGGGGCGGGAGTCAGAAATTTTGTTGTAGAGATTGATTTGCCTCCGGAGATTATCAAAAAACACCTGAACGAGCGGATACAGCAGGGTACATCCCGCTCTGATGCGGATTGGGAGATTTACCTGCAGCTGAGGCCGAAGTTTGAGCCTGTTTCCGGTAAATGTTATCGTATAAAGAGTGAGTCTGACTTTCAGCCGGTGCTGGAGTATCTAATAAAAGATGTAAAAAACTATATTTCACAAGAGGAGTGCAGATAATGGAAATAAAAGTCATTCAGCAAAACCCCCGGTCAATTACGGCTGATGTTTTGGCAATGCCTGTTTTTGAAGGGCAGGATTTGAGTTTTGAACTTAAAGAACTGGATGCCAAGCTGGGGGGCAGCCTGGCTGAAATGAAGGATAAAACCGAGCTCAAGGGCAAAACAGGAGAGCTTGATCTGATAAATACGCTGGGCAATCTACCTGTCCGCTATTTGGCCGTATTCGGTTTGGGAAAAGCTGATAAATTCGGGCCTGACGAACTCCGTAAGTCTGTGGGTGAGCTTGCAAGGGCTTTATCCAAAAAGGCTTTCAAGAATATGGCTATCTGGTTAGGCGAGCTTCCGCTTGCGGCAGATGTGCTGGCTGAAACAGCGGTTGGCGGCGCACTTATGGGCAGTTACCGTTTCCGCAAGTATTTTACCAGCGGCAATGAAAACGGGGTGATTGATGAAGTTAAACTGGCACTGGGGGACAATGCTGACCTGTCCAGCGCCTCACAAGGGCTTATCAGGGGGCAGATTATAGCCGAAGCGGTCTGTTCTGCCCGTGACCTTATAAACGAACCTTCCAGCAACATGACCCCTACTGATTTGGCAGATTTTGCACAGCGTTTGGCCGAATCTACAGGCCTTGGCTGCCAGATATTTAATGAATCCCAACTGCTTGAAAAAGGCATGGGTGGCGTGCTGGGAGTGGGGCAAGGCTCATGTCAGGCACCCAAATTTATTGTCCTCAAATATACCGGGCGTGATAGTGATGAAATTGATTTGGCTTACGTGGGTAAAGCTATTACGTTTGATTCAGGCGGCATATCCTTGAAACCCTCGGATAAAATGTGGGAAATGAAGTCGGATATGTCCGGCGGGGCGGCCGTGATTACATCTATGGGGGCTATTGCTAAGCTGAAACCGGCGGTAAATATTATGGGTATTGTGCCGGCTACTGAAAACATGCCCAGCGGCTGTGCTATCAAGCCGGGTGATGTTCTGCGCATGGCCAGCGGAAAGACGGTAGAAATCCATTCTACTGACGCTGAGGGGCGGCTGATACTGGCTGATGCCCTTGATTATGCCTGCCGGCAGGGGGCTAAACAAATAGTAGATATTGCCACCCTTACCGGTGCCTGCTCACGCGTATTCGGCAGTGCCTGCAGCGGCGGTTTTACCAATAATGACGACTTTTATGCCGGGGTTGTATCTGCTGCCAAACAGGCGGGCGAATGCATCTGGCAGCTGCCCACTTTTGAAGAGTATAGAGAAATGATAAAGAGCGATGTGGCTGATATAAAAAATGTGGGCGGTGCGGTTGCCGGTGCCAGCACGGCGGCTTTGTTTCTGGAAGAATTTGTGCAAGATACACCCTGGGTGCATTTGGATATTGCCGGCACGGCCTATCTTGATAAGGACAGCGGTTACCGGATCAAGGGCGGTTCAGGAGCATCTGTAGCTACTCTGATACGTTTGGCAGTAAATACTGCAAAATAATTATAAATATATGGCTGAAAACCTTGACTTTTGTGCTAAAATGAATGGGTTGCAAATGAGGGTTGGTTTTTGCAAGCAATGTACTGCCTTCTCTTGCATCAGGACAGATTATCCTGGCCGGGTTTAGCCCAGGGTGAATAATATGCCTCAAGATTCTGCAATTTTGGTTTTGCCAAAGTTGTTTTTGTGGTTGGAGGCAGATTATTTGTTATTGGGCTGCTATTACATAGGCCGGGGGTTTTAATATCTGTGAAAAAGCTGCAATATGGCTAAGCTGACAGCCGATGCTTAACCGGGTAAAAACTCTGGTGGAGTATTTTTTAGCCGGGATAATGGCATCGGTTTTATGCTTTAGTATCGGGCTGAATAGGGGCATCCGATTTGTGACTTACCAAGCCGGCAAGTCGGGGGTGTTCTTCAGGTGGGGGGCATTTTGACCTGCTCCATTCACCTGCCGAATATCGGCCGCAGTTTAACCCAAGATAACCAAATATTAAGATGCCATTTTACTTATTATGATAAACCAGGAGTACATTCTTGATATACAATGCTTCCGAATATAATTTTAAAGCACCGGAAATACTTTCCCGTGCCAGAAGAGTCCTGATAAAGCCTTGTGCCCATTATCCGGTGCAGTATCCGGTGAGTACCAGCCGTGAGCTCATATCCAAAATCATAGCCGGAATACGCAAACTGAGTGATGCGGATATTATCATACTGGAGGGAGCACCTGGTGGTGCGCCCATGAAGAGTATTTATAAATCTCTTTCGTATGATTTTCAAAGGGTGGTCCTGCTGGACGTAAATGATTGCACCTGGGTTGAGGTGGATAACCCGCTTAACAAGCCTCTGGTTATACCTACCTTTTGGGTGCCCAATGTTATCTTGTCCAGTGATTTTCTGATAAGTGTTACCCCGTTGCAGGTGATAAACGGCAAGGGCAACTTCTCAATCTCAAATCTGCTGCCGGTACTGCCTTCCAGCAAATATGGCAGCGGCAAAACAGGCTGGGACGCGCTTTATAATCAGGGTATTGAAAAGGTTTTATCTGACCTTTACTTTACGTTGCCCTTTGATATGGGTATCATAGAGGCCACCCAGAAATTTACCAGTCACGGTGACCCCACTAAGGGCGAGATTGAGCACGTGGGCAAGATATTTGCGGGTGAACCTTATGAAGTTGATACCGAAGTTTCACGTACTCTGAATATAAAAACAGATTATCTGGAGTTAATAAAAACGTCCAGCGTTGAACTGGAACGCTGGACTTAAAACCCTTGGTTTTCATTTATTCGGCTTAGTATTTGATGTGGAAATCACCGTAGTTGCCATTTGTGCTTGACCAGCTTACTTCCACTTCTTGAACCTCAGCATGGGGAGGGCCGGAGCGGAGCAGTTTTAGAAATTCAAGCAGAATATCTTTGTCTCCTTCGGCTATCACTTCCACGTCAGTGCCGCTCTCAAGGTTTTGGGCGTATCCGCAAAGCCCCAGACGTATGGCTTGTGTCCGGGTAAAATCCCTGAAGTAAACTCCCTGAACTTTCCCTTTGACAACCGCTTTCAGACAATGCACGCCTGAACCCCGTATCCCAAGTTATATATCCTTGTTTTTCTTCTTTTTGCGGACTACTTCCGGTTCTACATTCGGCTGGAAAAACTCACCCGAAACTGCCGGTTTTTTGGAATCTTTCTTCTGTTTTTTGGTCTCGCGTGATTGAAAATCTCTGCCACCCATACGTGTCCTCCTACAATGCTAAAAGTTTATCAAATGTTATCTTCGGCTGTAAAGCTGTTTTCAAACTGCTGCAAGGCTTCTTTAGCGGCGCTGGTTTCGGCTTCTTTTTTGCTGCGCCCCGAACCTTCCGCCAGCACTTTGTCTTCGGTATAGACTTCGGCTATAAACAGATGGTTATGTTCCGGCCCGCTGAAATCTATAATACGGTAGCGGGGTGTAAGCTGAAATTGGGCTTGCACAAGCTCCTGCAGGCGTGATTTGTAATCAATGTTGGAACTCAGGGTTTGCACCCGTTCCATTTCGGTCTTAAAAAGGCGGAAGATAACTTCCCTGGTTGCATCTATCCCTTTATCCAGATATATGGCTGCCAGCACGGCTTCAAATGCACCCGCCAGATTGGCCGGCTTAAAACGCCCCTTGGAGGCATCTTCACCCCGCCCCAGATAGAGGTATTTGCCAAGATTGATGCCCAAAGCTACTCTTACCAGACTTTCCCGCCGCACCAGCAGGGAACGGAAACGGGTCAGGTCACCTTCCTGAATATCAGGGAAATCATGGTAAAGCCGGTCTGCAAATATTACACCCAGTACGGCATCACCCAGAAATTCCATTCTTTCGTTAGAGCCGCTTAAGTGGTTTGGGTTTTCGTTTACCCATGAAGTATGTATGAGCGCCTGCTCCAAAAGGGACAGATTTTCAAACTTTACTCCCAGGGATTTTTCAAGTTCAGTTAAATCTAACATTTCAGATAAGATTATGCCATTCGGCAAATACATGTCAAGCAGGAACAAATGCAGGGTTTTCTTGACTTAAAATTAAAAAGCATTTATGATAGTCCTGATATAAAAATGTATATAGGAGATAGGAAACGGAATGAGTAAACTATTAGAGAATGCCGGCGTCATAGCTTTCATCTTAGCCTTCCTGTTTTGTTGCTTTGGCATAAGTTTAGTTATTTTCTATGGCTTCCTTTATATGCCTCCTGCAATTACCCCTATTTCATAAGATAGTTTTTGCAAAACAATGCCGCACCTTTTAATATTGATGCGGCATTGTTTTGCAGCTTGGTTCACTGTATAATCCGTGTGCATGTTGGGGAATCGTCTAGCGGTAGGACAGCGGACTCTGAATCCGTATGGGAAGGTTCGAATCCTTCTTCCCCAGCCATTTCGTTCTTTACGGCGCATTCGTCTAGCGGCCCAGGACGCGTCCCTCTCAAGGACGAGATCACCGGTTCGAATCCGGTATGCGCTACCAATAGGTATTTAAAGCCCTTTTGCAAAGCTGAAAAGTTTTGAAGAGGGCTTTATTTTTACCTGTTTGCTTTTATTTAGTATTTAAAGCCAAGGTAAGGTGCCGGAATAAAAGTAACTTTCTGCCTTTTTGAGTTTCTTATTTAATAAGTGCAGCCCGAGCTTATTTTTTAAATCAGTCAAAAAATAACTTTTATAAATTTTGGGGTTTAAACAAGCCACGTCACACCAAAGAAATCTTTAAGGGTGCACTGCGTGACCAGCATATGTATGCCAGGTTATATGACAGATGGGCAAAAATAACAAAAAATATGCCAAATATTTTAAAAAATACCCCCCTCCAAAGCTAAAAAGGGATTTGCTTTCCCCTAAACCCTATGATATACTCTCCCACGTTGAAATTGATTGCCGAATAAAAACGGCCACTTTAAAAGACAGGTTACACGGTAAACAACTCCATAAAAGCCTTCAACAGGCTGGGGTTTTTCCTTGACAGAGAGTAACGAAATGTGATACTATCTCTTTTTGTCTGGAACTAATGCACCTTAACAACTGGATAGCGGAAAGAAAAGTTTTAAAACAATACACTAGTAATTATTATTGAGCTTGGAGAGTTTGATCCTGGCTCAGGATGAACGCTAGCGGCGTGCCTTATGCATGCAAGTCGAACGGTCTTAAGCAATTAAGATAGTGGCAAACGGGTGAGTAACGCGTAAGTAACCTACCTCTAAGTGGGGGATAGCTTCGGGAAACTGAAGGTAATACCGCATGTGATGGGCTGACATAAGTCGGTTCATTAAAGCCGCAAGGTGCTTGGTGAGGGGCTTGCGTCCGATTAGCTAGTTGGTGGGGTAATGGCCTACCAAGGCTTCGATCGGTAGCTGGTCTGAGAGGATGATCAGCCACACTGGGACTGAGACACGGCCCAGACTCCTACGGGAGGCAGCAGCAAGGAATCTTGGGCAATGGGCGAAAGCCTGACCCAGCAACGCCGCGTGAGGGATGAAGGCTTTCGGGTTGTAAACCTCTTTTCACAGGGAAGAATAATGACGGTACCTGTGGAATAAGCTTCGGCTAACTACGTGCCAGCAGCCGCGGTAATACGTAGGAAGCAAGCGTTATCCGGATTTATTGGGCGTAAAGTGAGCGTAGGTGGTCTTTCAAGTTGGATGTGAAATTTCCCGGCTTAACCGGGACGTGTCATTCAATACTGTTGGACTAGAGTACAGCAGGAGAAAACGGAATTCCCGGTGTAGTGGTAAAATGCGTAGATATCGGGAGGAACACCAGAGGCGAAGGCGGTTTTCTAGGTTGTCACTGACACTGAGGCTCGAAAGCGTGGGGAGCGAACAGAATTAGATACTCTGGTAGTCCACGCCTTAAACTATGGACACTAGGTATAGGGAGTATCGACCCTCTCTGTGCCGAAGCTAACGCTTTAAGTGTCCCGCCTGGGGAGTACGGTCGCAAGGCTAAAACTCAAAGGAATTGACGGGGGCCCGCACAAGCAGCGGAGCGTGTGGTTTAATTCGATGCTACACGAAGAACCTTACCAAGATTTGACATGCATGAAGTAGTGAACCGAAAGGGAAACGACCTGTTAAGTCAGGAGTTTGCACAGGTGCTGCATGGCTGTCGTCAGCTCGTGCCGTGAGGTGTTTGGTTAAGTCCTGCAACGAGCGCAACCCTTGTTGCTAGTTAAATTTTCTAGCGAGACTGCCCCGCGAAACGGGGAGGAAGGTGGGGATGACGTCAAGTCAGCATGGCCTTTATATCTTGGGCTACACACACGCTACAATGGACAGAACAATAGGTTGCAACAGTGTGAACTGGAGCTAATCCCCAAAGCTGTCCTCAGTTCGGATTGCAGGCTGAAACCCGCCTGCATGAAGTTGGAGTTGCTAGTAACCGCATATCAGCAAGGTGCGGTGAATACGTTCTCGGGCCTTGTACACACCGCCCGTCACGTCATGAAAGCCGGTAACACTTGAAGTCGATGTGCCAACCGCAAGGAGGCAGTCGCCGAGGGTGGGACTGGTAATTGGGACGAAGTCGTAACAAGGTAGCCGTAGCGGAAGCTGCGGCTGGATCACCTCCTTTCTAAGGATAATTGGCCTCGTGCCTATTAACCTAGGTCGATATCCGACTTAAAACGGATACTTCTCTTTTCTTTCCGCTATCCAGGGGTTAAGGTGTTAGTGTTATAAGGGGATAAAAATTACTTTCTCCTGATTGCTAACCTGTATCTATCCCGCTTTGAAACTCATGTAGGTTTTGTTAGGCATTTTGGGCTGAAGGACTTGCGCTAAGCGTCCTGTTTGCTATATTATATTGACGTTTTTCGGGTAGTATTTCGAAGATACCCAATCTGTCTGTTGTTATCAATCGGGCCATTAGCTCAGCTGGTTAGAGCGCAGTCCTGATAAGACTGAGGTCCTTGGTTCGAGACCAAGATGGCCCACCATAAAGCTAAAACTTAGCATAATCAAACGAATAAAAATACCTGCTGATTAACCGGTTTTTCGCGAGAGAACCGGTTTTTTTATAAAGAAGCAGGAAGATAATGTCTATTATTTCATTTTAGGTGAATAACCTGCGCTGCAAATTGGTATAGTTTAGTATTCACCGGGTTATTGGGCGGGCAAAAAAATCTTTGTGAAATGAAAATATTTACTTTAAAAAGACTGATTGCCGGAGGTAATATAACAGTATGATAAGTAATGAAGGTTCAGAAAAAGTATTATCTCCGGAAGAACAGGCTAAATTACTTGGCCTGCTTAAAGGGCGTTTTGAGCAAAATATACACCGCCACGAGGGCATTGTTTGGGCTAAGGTGCAAGAAAAGCTTAAGGCAGATACCCTTAAATTGTGGTCATTGGGTGAGATGGAAAAAACCGGCGGTGAGCCGGATGTGATTGATTATGACAAAAGTACAGGTGAATATTTATTCTATGATTGTTCGCCCCAAAGCCCGGAAGGACGCCGAAGAGCGTGTTATGACCGTGCGGCGGCAGAGAAGCGGCCGGCACCGGGCGGGAATGCTGTTGATATGGCCAATGAGATGGGGATTGAACTTTTAACCGAGGAGCAGTACCGTACATTGCAAAAATCCGGCAGTTTTGATACCAAGACTGACAGCTGGTTAAAAACCCCGGCGGATATCCGGAAACTGGGCGGGGCTATTTTTGCTGATTGCCGTTACGGCCATGTGTTTGTGTTTCATAACGGCGCAATCTCATGGTATGCCTCCAGAGGATTCAGGGGGTTGCTTAGGGTTTAGGTGTTATCCGTTTGGCCGGAAAGGAAGATATAATTTTCATGGACAGCGGAAATGTTACAGGGTAAAGTAATACTGTGAAGATGGAGTATAGTGTGGCGGCGGGTATAAACGCCTTTGGAGTTACCATAAATCATCAGATCCTATATTCCTGCGGGTAGGGTGGGTATAAATGAATAACAAAAGGCCGAATCCGGAAGTTTCAGAACTGCGATATCGCCGCCTTTTCGAAACGGCTCAAGACGGTATTCTCATTATTGATGCCGAATCCGGCAAAATAACTGATGCCAACCCCTTTTTGTTCGAGATGCTGGGTTATGATACAGACGCTATTATCGGTAAAAAACTCTGGGAAATTGGTCTATTCCATCATATAGTTTCCAACCGCAAGGCATTTGAAGTTCTGCAGGCTAAAAGCGGTATTCGCCACGAAGACGTATACCTTGAGACAAAAAGCGGCCAAATACGCCAGGCGGAATTTACCAGCAATACCTATTATGTCGGTGAGGATAAAATCCTCCAGTGCAATATACGGGATATTACCGAGCGCAAGCTGGCAGAAGAAGAGCTGCGCAAAACTGAAGAACGTTACCGGGAGTTCTACCAGAAATCCCCCATCGGTTACCAGTCACTGGATTCCGAAGGCCGTCTGATAGAGGTCAATCAGGTCTGGCTGGATGAAATGGGATACACCAAAGAAGAAGTTGCCGGCCGCTGGTTCGGTGATTTTTTGCGGCCTGACCAGATAGACCTTTTCAAGAAACGCTTTGCTGTTTTCAAAAATACTGGTACTGCCGCTACCGAATTTTATATGAACCGCAAAGACGGGTCAGTGGTGCTGATAGCATTCAGCGGGAAAATAGCCCGTGATACTAAGGGTAATTTTAAACAAACCCATTGCACATTGCAGGATATTACCCAGAGGCATTTGGCAGAAGAAGCTATCAGGGAAAGCCAGCGGAAATATCAGGCCCTTTTTGAAAGCATAGGTGATGCGGCTTTTGTCTGTTATATTGATGACCATAAGTGGGCGGATGAGTTTATTGAACTGAATAAAGTGGCTTCGGATATGCTCGGCTATACCCATGAACAGCTCTTGTCAATGTCAGTAAAGGAGCTGTTTTTTAGTTTGCCGTCAGACCTTATCTTGGAAGAGACCACCGATAAGCTTTACCGTCATAAGGTAATAACCCGTGAGTCCAGACTGCGGCACAAATGCGGTCAGGCTATTCCGGTGGAAATGACATTCCATTTATTTGACTTGCAGGGCAAGCCGGCGGTGCTTACTCTGGCCCGGGATATAACCAGCCGTAAAGAGGCCGCCCGTGAACTTGAGCAAAGTCATAGCCGTTTGGTAAAAGCCGAACAGGTAGCCGGATTCGGTTATTGGGAATTTGATTTAGCCAATGGGCTGGTATATCCCTCTGCCGGTGCCAGAGAAATATATGGCTTAGAGAGCGAGAGTATCACTATTCCTTTTGTCCAGCAGATACCTCTTTCCGAATACAGGTCTGACCTGGATAAAGCCATGAATGACCTGATAAAGCATAATATCCCGTATGATATTGAGTTTAAAATAAAACGGCCTACCGACGGAGCTGTTTTGTATGTACACTCTATAGCAGAGTATGATGCCAAGCGGAATTTGGTGTTCGGTACAATTCAGGATATTACCAAGAGAAAGCAGGCCGAAGAATTACTCCGTGAAAGCGAAGCCAGATTCCGTTCAACTTTTGACCAGTCTCCTATAGGTGCTGCCATATATGATTTGGGCTTCAAATACCGGCAGGTCAATGATAAATTCTGCAAAATGTTAGATTATTCTGATGACGAGCTGACTAATCTGTCAGTCAGGGATATTACCCACCCGGATGATTGGCCTAAAGATTTAATTCATCTGAATCAGCTGAAAAACAGGGAAATCAGCCGTTATGAAACGGATAAGAGATATATTCACAAAAGCGGCAGTGTATTCTGGGTGCATCTGTCCGTGGCCGGTATCCGGGATGCCGGAGGGAATCTGCTTTACTATCTGGCTATGATTGTAGATATTACAGCCCGTAAAGAAGCCGAAGATGCCCTCCAGAAATACAAACTGATTGCCGAAGACAGCCGGGATATTATCCTGTTCCTGGACAGGCAAACCGGGCGATTGCTGGAAGCTAATACCGCGGCTGTAAAGTCCTACGGATATAGCCGTAAACAGCTTTTGTCAATGAGAATACAAGATTTGCGTGCCCCGCAAGCCAGGATACTTAGTGACTCTGAGTTTGAGCAAGCCTATGCTCATGGCATGCTTTTTGAAACCATGCACCGCCGTAAAGACGGCAGCACTTTCCCGGTGGAAGTCAGCTCACGGGGAGCAGATATTGAAGGGACAACCACCCTGATAAATATTATCCGGGATACTACAGAGCGCAAACAGGCCGAAAAAGCCTTGAGCGAAAGCCTGCAGAGTTATCAAGTGCTTTTTAATAGCGTTACCGATGCCATTCTGGTGTATCAGCCGGAGGCGGATTATTCCCCCGGCAAATTTATAGAGATGAATGATGCTGCGGTGGCTATGCTGGGGTACAGCCGCCAGGAAATGCTGCAGATGAACCCGCTGGATGTGGTTTCAAAAGGAATACCCACGGTTAATGTATTTACAGATACCATGCGTCAGGCAGAAAAAAATTCTGAACTGGTAGCTGAGCAAACGCTAAAGACGAAATCAGGTGAAACCATACCGGTTGAACTGCACTCGCGTATGTTTGAGTTTGGGGGCAAGCATACGGTTATTACCCTTGCCAGGGATATAAGCGAACGCAAGAGGCTGGAGGAAGAACAGAAAAAACTGCGTCACCAATCTGAAATGTCCAGCCGTCTGGCGGCAATAGGCGAAATGGCCGCCGGAATTGCCCATGAGATAAATAACCCTCTGACGGGGGTAATCGGTTTTGCTTCTATCCTTATGGATAGGGAAGATTTGCCGCCTGATGCTATGGAGCAGCTGCAGATAATCAATTCCGGCAGTCAAAGGGTAGTGGAGATTGTAAAGCGGATGCTTACATTTGCCCGCCAATCCAAACCGGTCAGGAGCAGTATAAATATTACCGAACTTATTGATAATACTTTGGAATTACGCAGTTACGTGCTGAAAACAGCCAACATAGATGTAGTCAGGCATTATGAACCCGGGCTGCCGCTGCTGACTGTTGATTCCGGCCAAATCCAGCAGGTTATTCTGAATCTGATTCTAAATGCCGAATATTCCATGAAAAAAGCCCATGAAAAAGGCACACTGACTATTACCGTCAGCCGGACGGGGGATAGAATCAGAATGTCTTTCCGTGATAATGGTATGGGTATGTCCGCCGAGACACTGGGTAAACTCTTTCAGCCATTCTTTACCACCAAAGAGCCAGGTGAAGGTTCGGGCTTGGGGCTCAGTTTGTCTCACGGTATCATACTGGAACATGATGGCACTATCCGGGGAGAAAGTATCCCCGGTGAAGGGGCTGAATTTATTGTGGAATTGCCCATAAAGCTTTCCAATGAAAAATCTGCTATCAGCAATCAGGATAGCATGGCTATAGAGCTAGCTAAAAAAGCATCTATACTGGCAGTTGATGATGAGCCGGCTATCCGGTCACTGATACGGATTGTGCTTACCCAAGATGGCTATCAAGTAGATGAATGCGAAGCCCCCCAGGAAGCTATGGAAATGATTTCTAAAAATAAATATGATGCTATTCTTCTGGATATACGCATGCCCGGCATGAGCGGCCTGGAGCTTTATTCAGCAATAACCGCTAAATGGCCCAAGATGGCAAAACGGGTGATTTTTATTACCGGTGATACCTCCGGCAAGCTTATGGTTGCCAATGATATACCCTGTATAAACAAGCCTTTTAATATAGCAGTTTTGAAAGACACCCTGCTTAAGATACTTTCACAGCCAAACTGATATCGGCGGCTGTTTTGCTATTCCCCTTCGGCCTGAAACCCCTGGAAATTTATTCCGCTTACTTTGGAAAGATATAAATAAAAGCTATTTCCTCATTAGAGAAAAAGGGGTAAAATATTCCCTGTTATACTTTTTGCCGGCAGTATTTGCCAGGGTAATTCCGTTTACCCTGTTATATAGTTGTCATTATATTAGGAGGAGCCAGTGGTTATACGTAGCCCCGAATATGAAACCCTTCCCCGGCCGCAGCTGGAAGCGTTGCAGCTGAAAAGACTTCAGGAGACAGTCTCTTATATCTATGAGCGAAACCCTTTTTACCGCCAGAGTATGGATAAACTGGGGGTAAAACCCGCCGATATAAAAACCTTAAAAGACATAGCCCGCCTTCCCTTTACCAGCAAGGAAGATTTCCGGCAGAACTATCCCTTCGGGTTATGCTGTGTGCCTAAAAATGAAATATCCCGCATACAGTCTTCGTCCGGTACTACAGGCAAGCCTGTTATTGCTCCCTATACCGCCAAGGATGTGGATACCTGGGCTGAACTGATAGCCCGTTCCTTAAGCTGTGCCGGGGTAGTGCCTGAAGATATTTTGCAGAACGCTTACGGTTACGGGCTTTTTACCGGCGGGCTGGGGCTTCATTACGGGGCGGAAAAACTGGGGGTGGCGGTAGTGCCGGCCTCTACCGGCAACACCAAACGCCAGCTGATGCTGCTGCAGGATTTGGGTACTACGGTCATTAGCTGTACCCCGTCTTACTCCCTGATAATGTATGAAGCCGGCAAGGAAATGGGTCTGGATTTTCATAATTCTTCGCTCAAGCTGGGCATTATGGGTGCCGAGCCGTGGAGCGAAAATATGCGCCGCGAAATAGAAGCCAAGCTGGGTATAACCGCCCTTAATATATACGGTCTGACCGAAATAACCGGGCCGGGTGTGGCTATGGAATGTCCCCAGAAATGCGGCCTGCATATCTGGGAGGATAATTTCCTGGTGGAGATAATAAACCCTGAAACGGGTGAAGTACTTCCTTACGGCCAAAAAGGGGAACTGGTAATTACCACCATAAACAAACAGGCCCAGCCGGTACTGCGTTTCCGGACTAAAGACATTACCAGCCTGATGCCTGAAAAGTGTGGCTGCGGGCGGACTATGGTGCGTATGGCTCAGATATCCGGCCGGAGTGATGATATGATACGGGTAAGGGGCGTTTCGGTGTTCCCCTCACAGATTGAAAGTGTCCTCCTTACCGTAGAGGGTATTGAACCCCATTACCAGATAATAGTAGACAGGCACAATGCTTTTGCCTCAGATGAGCTGGAAATATGGGTGGAAGTGTCCGAAGGCATTTTCTCTGACGAAATGGCCGGTTTGAATGCCCTTCAGAAAAAACTTCAGGCCGAACTGGATAGCGTACTGGGTATACGCGCCAAAATCAAGCTGGTAGAACCGCGCAGTCTGGCCCGGACTGAGGGCAAGGCAAAAAGGGTTATTGACCGTTCCGAATTACCTGAAAACAGGTAGCAACCAGGAGGAAGAGGAAAATGATGATAAAACAGGTTTCCGTTTTTGTGGAAAATAAACCCGGGCGTTTGTCTGCAATCTTGCAGGCTATGGATAAGTCAAAAATAAATATCCGGGCCTTATCTGTTAGTGAAACCGCCGAATTCGGTATTGTCCGCATGATTTTAGATAATCCTGATGACGGGGCAGAGGCACTTAAAAAAGCCGGTTTTACCAGCCGTACGGATATGATGGTTACGGCTGAAATCCCGGATATTCCCAGCGGGCTTTTGAAGACAGTAGTTGAACCGCTTGGCAAGGCTGATATCAATATAGATTATTTCTATGCCTTTTTGGATTCTACACCGGGCCGGGCCAGGATAGTACTGAAGGTGAGCAACCCTGAGAAAGCTGAAACTATCTTAGGCTGAAGCCGGTTATAAAATTATAGGTTGTATCATGTCTGAGTGTCCCACCCCTTTGGGGGTGGGATATTTGTTTTAGATGGGGAA
Source organism: Dehalococcoides mccartyi 195 (assembly GCF_000011905.1). Taxonomy (NCBI): domain Bacteria; kingdom Bacillati; phylum Chloroflexota; class Dehalococcoidia; order Dehalococcoidales; family Dehalococcoidaceae; genus Dehalococcoides; species Dehalococcoides mccartyi. The sequence goes on along the minus strand of NC_002936.3, from coordinate 921,262 downwards.
TGCCGGCAGATAAATTTACATAATAAAAATTATTTTGGCCTTAGCTATAGGTAGCTTAAAAAATAAATATTTATAAATTGTATAATACTTTCAGGATGTGCTAGAGGAGGAGGAAAGCAGTGAACCAACCAACAAAAGGCAGTCACGAGATCTTAAGCAAGCCCCTGCCCCAGATACTGGACGAAATCGACGGCAGTATTATCCGGGCAGAACAGGCCGCCGCAGATGCCAGAAAGGCCGCTGAAGAAGCGCGCAGGGCTGGCGAAGAAGCCGCTGAGGCTGTTATGAAGAAGATCCGCAACGTCTTTAACAAAATGGTGGAAGACATTACTACAGAGCTTGCCACTCACGAAAACAAACCCCAGAAATAATACGGTTATCCCAAAGCTGAAATAGAAAGCTACCCGGCTCCCCCCAAAGGAGCCGGTTTTTTATTTTAAAAAATAATCGCCTTCATTTGCTTTAAGACTTGAGATAACACTGTTTTTAGTGCGTTTTGAGGCGGAAAATGAGCAAAATACGCCCATTATCAGCTATGGGTAACTCTATATATTTGGAGCCGGGATTTAAAAAAAACAGTTTTAGGGTATAATAAAAAAATAATACTATCCGGAGGGTTTGCATGTCTGAGACTGAGCTTATTTGTGAACTGCTGGCTGATGCCAAAGTCTTTACCGAAACTGAGTCTGGCTATAAGCGCTATATTTGTGCCAAATGCCCCAAAGACGGGTTTGAAGCCCAGGTTTCAAGGGTAGAGAAACATGATACTACTACGATGTCAGTGGAAAAGGCCGCATTTTACTGCCCCATTTGCCACAATGAGTTTATAGCTTCCACACAGGATATGTATTTAGCTTAGAAAATGGCCGGGGTGGCCGGGAGTACTTGAGAATTTAAATGCATCTAGGTTATTTGAGAAAAGCATACCGTTATCTGCTGAAACGGATACGTGAGCTCAAAATACACTGGAAACTATATCTTTTTCAAAGCTTTCTGGCCACCCTTGTACTTTTTATAATTGCCCTGACACTTAGTATTGAAAATGCGGTCGTTATTGCGTCTATTGCTTCCACGGCCTTCATTGTTTTTACTCAGCCCAGTTCACCCCCGGCTGTGCCGCGCCGTATTTTCTGGGGGCACGTACTGGGATTTTGTATTGGGTGTCTGGTAAATTTGATACCTCACCAATATATGCTGACTGATGCCCTGGTTTACGCTCTGGCAGTGGGGCTTTGCATTTTTTTGATGATGATTATGGATTTAAAACACGCTCCGGCGGCGGGTACAGCTCTGGGTGTTGCCATAACAGGCTTTAGCCCCGGGGTATTGATTGCGGTGGTTACCAGTGCTCTGGTGCTGTCTATGGCTCAAAGCCGGATGAAGGGTTTTTTAAAAGATCTGGCCTGAACTCCTGGCTGGCCATAACCGGCCGGGTCTCATTTTAGCCGGTATATCCTCTATGCCTGAAGGCGGGAAGTGGCTGAGTTCAACCGCATTTTTGGTACAGCGTTTCAGGCACTCTCCGCAGCGTACACATCTGTAAGGGAAAGTGCTACGCCAAACGGTCAGCCCCTGCGGACAGTCCCGCTCTGGTATCGGCACCTGAATACCGTACTATAGTTTGGTATAGTTGGGGTATAGTTAGGGTAGATAAGGTGGCATAGTTGACGGTCTGATGACGAGTGTTCAGGTGGGTTTGGGCCTGCTAAATGCGGCATTGATTGCTTTAGTTTTATTCGGCTCCGGTTAAATATTTATGGTACTTAGGTAACTATCTAAAAGTTACTATCTGGCTATTTAACTATACTCAGATAAACAACTATGCTTTTAAGGCATACTGATTGGAGGGTATAGAAATGGCAGGCAATAACCCCAATATATTCACCATAAATGACCACGAATTTAACATAACCCAAAAAGGGCTTGACCCCGAACAGGTTAAGGTATTTATAGAAAAACTGCTTGAGGAAAACAGCCGCTATACGGCCGAACTTGCCAGAATGAAAGAGCAGGCTGAGCATCTGGATTCCCTGAAGAAACTGGCAGATGCCACGGTTATGGAGGCTGATAAGCTGGCGGCGAGGCTTAAAGAAGAGGCTGTGGCTAAAGCTAAAGCAGAGTCAGACAGCCTGATTGCAAAGGCTGAGGAAAAAGCCAGGAAAGTGTACGAACAGATTTACCGCCAGCTGAACACCCTGAAGCAGCAGGTAAACAGCCTGGACAAGGATTTTGATTTTAAGTCTGAGGGGGCAGCGGTCACGGCTGAGCCTGTAATGACCGCCCCGGTTAAAGAAACACCTGTGCGTGAACAAAGTGACTTTATGGCTAAGGCAGTGGACACCTCGGATATTCTGGAATCGGATACCCGGGAATTGATTGTACGTGACAAGGAAATAGAGCTGGAGATACTGCCGCCGGTAGATGCGGTGAAAATAACTAAAATAATGGACCAGCTGGAAAACGCCAGTGAGGTTGAGGTGGTAGAGCTGATACCCCGCCCCAATCACCCGGTGATTATAGTATATGAAAATAAGCCCAACAGCCTGCTGGATGTACTTAGGAAACTGAGCATGGTAGGCAAGGTAAATGAAATTCCGGCCAGCCCCAACGGGAGCGGGATTGTACGGCGTAAGTACGAAATATCTCTGGCGGCCAACGCCGTTAAGTAAAACATTCTAAGGGAGTGGCCGGCACAGTTTGAAGGGAAATTAAGCCCCGGTGTGCCGGCCTTTTTATTTGTGTTTAGCTGGCTTTGGAAAGCAGGAGTTTTTGCATTTCCTCTTTGGTGGGCAGTTTGCCAGATACAACCACCTCTTCATTTATGACCAGCGCCGGGGTCATCAGTACGGGATAGGCTGATATTTTGTCTATATCTTTTACTTTTACAATCTGGGCTGACAAACCCAGTTCCAGTACGGCTTCCTTGGTCATTTCTTCCAGTTTGTTGCACTTGGTGCATCCTGTGCCCAGTACTTTGATTATCATGTCTTTTCTCCATTTAATATTAGAATATGCCGAATATAAACCCGGCTAAACTTGAACTAATGATTACCAGCCCTATATAAGTGAGGGCTTTGCGGTTACCCAGTATTTTGCGGATAACCAGGAAACCGGGTAAAGAAACAGCCGGTCCTGCCAGCAGCAGAGCCAGTGCCGGGCCTTTGGCCATACCTAAATCAACAAATGCCTTGACTATAGGGACTTCGGTCAGGGTGGCAAAATAGAGTAACGCCCCCGAAAGCGAGGCTATAAGGTTTGAAACAGGGTTATTGCTGCCCACGTAGCTGGTGATAAAATCAGCCGGAATCAGGGTTTTTAAAACCCCGGCTATAAAAATGCCGCCTACCAGCCACGGGAAAATAAGCTTCACAAAACGCCATGTTTCGGAAAGCCATTCTTTTATCTGAGACATATTGAAAAACCGCCACAGGCAGAAGAGCAATACTAAAAGTGCCAGCAGGAATACGGGTATATTTTTGGCGGATGCGAATATAAGTATGGCAATCAGACTGCCGAAATAAATCAAGGTCTGGTATAGGGGGCGTTTGGCGGCCGTATCTGCGGGCAGGCTGGTTATCTGCTGGGCGGTATCCGGCTTATCTTTGCGGAACAGGTAGGCCATAATAAGCCCGATTAGTATAGAAAATATGATGGCAAAGATAGCTCTGGCAATACCGATATCGTAGCCAAGTACCCCGGCAGACAGTGAGACAGCCAGAATACTTATGGCCGGGCCGGAATAAAGAAAGGTGACTGCCGGGCCGATACCTCCGCCGCGTTTGTAAATACCGGCAAAAAGCGGCAAAACAGTGCAGGAGCATACGGCCAGTATAAACCCTGAAATAGAGGCAATGCTGTATGAGACAAACGGGTTTACTTTACTGCCGAAATATTTGGTGACTATGTACGGGTCAAGGAAAACCGAAATAGCCCCGGCAATAAAAAATGCCGGAACCAGACAGGCTATCACGTGGGCGGAAAGGTATTCCAGCAGGGCGGAAAAGCCGCCCGCCAGCAAACTCAGGATAAAGTCCATTAGCCGTTGCTTCGTCTGCAGCTGGATTTTAGCTGCCCGAAATCTGTGTCTGCCTGCGGGTTTTGTTCCAGCATGGCTGATACGCTCTGCATGACCTTTTTAAGGTCAGGTGCAAATTCAGCCCAGTTTACCGAATACAGTGCCCATAAACCATCACGGCGGAGTTTTATCAGCCCGGCCTGATGCAGGTTTTGCAGGTGACGGGAAGCAGAAGTCTGGCTTATGCCCAGTGCCTGCTGGATTTCACAGACACAGCATTCCTGTTTGAAAAGTAAACTCAGTATCCGCAGACGGTATTCATCTGCCAGCGCTTTAAAAATGGATGCATATTTTTCCATAAAACCCCCATATGCGTATATTAGCATATAAGAATATATTAAAACTATTCGGCAGGGCTGTCAAATACATATCAGGCCTGCATACCCAAAATTGTCTTAAAAACGGGCAGGTGCTATGCTTTAAAGATGGTATATGTTTTTAAGGAACTCAGCCTTGAGGAATTAAGCTCTGATTTTGCCTCCGGCCAAAACGGGCTTAATTTTGTTTATCCCTTTTTGCACCCCGGCTGGCAGTCTGTCTGGCAGAAGTGTTTTTCTCCGCCCGGCAGGCAAGTTTGCGGGCTGGTGACTTTGGGGTCTGAGACGGTGGGGCTTATAGCCTTGCGGATAGACAGCGGGGTTGCCCGTTTTATAGCTGACGGAAATGTTTTTGATTATCTGGATTTTGCGGTAAAACCCGGCCATCAGGCCGGATATTTTGAGCTGCTGCTTAAGCTTTTGAAGCAAAACCAGGTTGAGGTGCTGGAACTGGAGGGGCTTACAGCCCGTTCCCAGGCTTATGACGTTCTGCTGCCGCTGGCGAAAGAAAAAGGTATTTTGGTAGTTTGCGAACAGGCAGACGTTTCTCCGCTGCTTGAGCTGCCGGCTGACTTTGAAAAATACCTGGCAGGGCTGGAAAAGCACCAGCGCCACGAACTTAAACGCAAATTACGCCGTCTTGAGGAAACTCTGACACCCCGGCTGGAAGTAGTGACCAGCCCTGGTGATATAGATATTTTGCTTGACCAGATGGAGCTCAGCCACCTTGAGAAAGCAATTTTCCTTAATCCGGAAATGCGCTGCTATTTTAAGCAGCTGGCAGACTGGCTTGGCAGTCAGGGCTATCTGCGTCTTGTTTTTCTCAAAACCGGGGAGACTGTTTTGGCAAGTCTGTTTTGCTTTGATTATAATAATATAAGATACTTGTATAACAGCGGCTACAATCCGGAGTATTCCCACCTTAGTGTGGGCGTGCTTTCCAAAATGCTGGCTATTAAGGATTCTATTGAAAAAGGCTATGATGCCTTTGATTTTCTGCGCGGAGAGGAAAAATATAAATTTCATCTGGGCGGGAAATCCCAGCCGGTTTACCGCTGCTGCATAACTCTGGATAGTCAGGTATAAACTTTGGCCAGAAAAAAATTACGTATTGCACTTATCAGCTTGCACAGCTGTCCTCTGGGGCAGCCCGGCGGACGGGATACCGGCGGTATGAATGTGTATATCTGCGAACTGGCCCGGACTTTAGGCCGTTTAGGGCACCAGGTTGATATTTATACCCGCGCCCATGACCCCCGTGATGACGTCTGGGAATTTTTAGCCCCGAACGTGCGGCTTATTCATATTCAGGCCGGGCCGGTAGAGGATATGGGCAAGCTGGCCCAGTATGAGCATCTGGAGAGCTTTGTCTGCGGGCTGGAAAAATTCCGTAAACACGAGGGTATTACATATGACCTTATCCACAGCCATTACTGGCTGTCTGCCAGAGCCGGGCTGGTTTTAAGTAAGCACTGGAATGTACCCCATCTGGTTATGTTTCACACTCTGGGGAAGGTTAAAAACCGTTTGATGCAGGCCCAGGTTGACCCTCAGCTCCGCTTGGATGCCGAGCAGAATATAGTCCAGGAAACCGACCTGATAATAGCCTCTACCCAAAATGAAAAAGAAGACCTGATATCTTTGTATCAGGCGTCAGCGGATAAAATACGGGTAATTCCCTGTGGGGTAAATACCAATCTTTTCTCTCTGGCCAACCGCGCCGAATCTGAAGCAGTCCTGGGGCTTTCCCAAGTGCCTAAGGCATTATTTGTGGGGCGGCTGGAGAAGCTGAAGGGGCTGGATAATCTGCTGAGGGCGGTTGCCCTGATTGATAGTGATATGGAGCTTATGGTGGTGGGCGGTGACGAATACAGCCAGGGGGAAAGAAACCGGCTGGAAGCTCTGTCCGGAGAACTTGGCATCTCGGATAAAGTGAAATTTTACGGGGCGGTCAGGCAGGATATGCTGGCAGGTTATTATAATGCCGCCAGAGTTTGCGTAGTTCCCTCTTATTATGAGAGTTTCGGCATGGTTATCCTGGAAGCTATGGCCTGCGGCACTCCGGTGATTAGCGGCAGGGTGGGGGTTGCGCCTGACATAATTTGCCCAGGCGTAAATGGCTGTCTTACCCCCGGCAATCAGCCGGAACAGCTGGCTGGTTGTATGAAGGAATGGCTTTATCAAAAAGAAATTGACCGCAAAGCTATAAGGGAAATAGCCGGTAAATACGCCTGGCAATCTGTATCGGCTCAGGTAGAGTCTGTGTATTATGCTATTTTATCTGCCAAAACAGCAGAGATTATTTAGAACGGAGGGGTTATGTCTTTCAAAGCTGATGTGTTGGTTATCATGCCTCATCCGGATGATGCCGAATTCGGGGCAGGCGGTACTATTGCCAAAATGACCGCCGAAGGTAAAAAAGTGGCTTATGTAGTCTGTACCAATGGGGATAAAGGCACTTCTGACCGCAATATGATACCGTCGGAGCTGATAAAGATACGTGAAGAAGAGCAGCGTCAGGCGGCAGCCGTACTGGGGGTTGGCAGGGTAGTTTTCCTGGGCAAACCTGACCAGGGGCTTGAAAATACGCCTGAACTGCGCAAAGAACTGGTACGCCAGATACGCACTTTCAAACCGTTTACGGTTATTACTACAGACCCGTATCAGCGTTATATGTGGTGGCATAGAGACCACCGCCAGTGCGGAGAAGCCGTGATGGACGCTATTTTCCCGTATTCGCGTGACCATTTGGCTTACCCTGACCTTATTGCCGAAGGTTTGGAGCCGCATAAAGTGAGTGAGCTTTTGCTTTCAAACCCCCAGGAGCCTAACTATGAGGTTGATATAAGCCAGACGGCCATACTTAAACTTAAATCCATTTCCTGCCATAAAAGCCAGGGCGGAGGCCGGATGGACGAGGTTATTTCGGCCTTAAGCGGTAAGAGCGATATCAGCGCATACGCTGAGATGTACCCTGATGCCGAAAAGTATATAAGAACCGAGTCATTTCACCGGGTGGATATGTGGTGGTAACGGACAGCCGTATTTGGGGTATTTGGCTAAAATAGCCGTGGCTCTGACCTGTCTGCGAAAATAGATACGAAAACAGCTGATTTTGCTTGACTTTGGAGCTTTATTTACGTATAATCTCACTTTGATTGTTTGACAATCAGCCTGAAACGTGATAAAAATATTGCCCGAGTGGCGCAAAGGAAGCGCAACCGACTTGTAATCGGTAGGTTAGCGGGTTCGAATCCCCTCTCGGGCTGAGCCGCTAACTTTTTTTTGGGCTTTTTTAACAGCATCATGGAGAGGTGCCGGAGTGGTTAATCGGAGCAGACTGTAAATCTGCCGCCCTAAGGGCTACGCAGGTTCGAACCCTGCCCTCTCCAGAGTATTTTATGACCCCGTCGGGCTAGACAGTGGGTATTAAAATAAATATAATGTAAGCGTTGCCCACATAGCTCAGTAGGTAGAGCACGTTCTTGGTAAGAACGGGGTCATCAGTTCGAATCTGATTGTGGGCTCCATAATAATAAGGGGGAATAATTAAAAGAAATGGCAAAGCAAAAGTTTGACCGCTCTAAGCCTCATTGTAATGTAGGCACTATTGGGCATGTAGACCATGGCAAAACTACCTTGACAGCGGCTATTACCCGAACCCTTTCAACCAAGGGCTGGGCTGATTTCCGCGCCTATGACCAGATTGATAACGCTCCTGAGGAAAAAGCTAGAGGTCTGACTATTGCTATTTCTCATATTGAATATCAGACCGAGACCAGGCATTATGCCCATATTGACTGCCCTGGACATGCTGACTATATCAAGAATATGATTACCGGTGCTGCCCAGATGGACGGCGCTATTCTGGTAGTTTCCGCGCCTGACGGCCCCATGCCCCAGACCCGCGAACACGTGCTGCTGATTCACCAGGTAGAAGTGCCTGCTGTAGTAGTAGCCCTTAACAAATGTGACATGATGGATGATGAAGAACTGCTTGAGCTGGTTGAGCTTGAGGTTCGTGAACTTCTTACCAAAAACTCTTTCCCCGGTGATGAAATACCGATTGTACGGGTAAGTGCCATTAAAGCCCTTGAATGCGGCTGCGGCAAACGTGAATGTGAATGGTGCGGCAGAATCTGGAAGCTGATGGATGCTGTTGATTCCTACATACCCATTCCTCCCCGCCCGGTTGACAAGCCCTTCCTGATGAAGGTTGAAGACGTATTCAGCATCAAGGGACGCGGTACTGTTGCTACCGGCCGTGTTGAACGCGGTATTATTAAAGGCGGCGATGAAGTTGACCTGGTTGGTCTGCATCATGAACCCCGCAAGATTGTTGTTACCAGCTTGGAGATGTTCCATAAGATTCTTGACTCCGCTGAACCTGGCGATGCTGTCGGGTTGCTTCTCCGCGGTGTTGAGCGTGAAGATATCGAGCGCGGTATGGTACTTGCCAAACCCGGCTCTATCAAGCCCCATATTAATGCCGAAGCTGAAGTTTATGTACTCAGCAAGGACGAGGGCGGCCGCCATACTCCTTTCTTCAATGGCTACAAGCCCCAGTTCTTCTTTGGTACTACTGATGTAACCGGCGAAATTCATCTTCCCGAAGGCGTTGAGATGGTTGTACCCGGAGACCATGTAAAAATGAAGATTTCCACTATCTATCCGGTAGCTATGGAAAAGGGTATGCGTTTTGCCATCCGCGAAGGCGGTAAAACCGTTGGTGCGGGTGCCATCTCTCAGGTATTGTCGTAATATGGCCAAAAAAACTGACACAAGAATTGTGATAAATATGGCTTGTACTGACTGTGGTGAAAGAAACTACACCACTGAAAAGAACAAGCGCAACGATCCCAGGCGTATAGAGCTTAACAAGTACTGCCCGCGCTGCCGTGAGGCAAAGGTGCATCGCGAGACCAAGTAATTTGAGGAGGAGAGCTAGGTAATATGTGTCCTTCCGCACAGCAAACTGCCAAGGCGGCTGGTAAGAAACCTGGTTTCTTTTCCAACCTTGTTGCCGAATTGAAAAAAGTAGTCTGGCCTTCACGGCCAGACGTGATAAAGCTTACTACCATGGTTTTGGTGGTTGCTATAGCGGTTGGTATTTTACTGGGCGTTGTAGATTACGGCTTTAGCTGGTTTATTGATAACGTATTTGTGAAATAGTACGTTTAGAAATGTTATGGGTTGCCAACTGACGGGTGAGATTTTATGATTGTTAAACAGAAGAACTGGTATGTAGTGCATACCTACTCCGGGCACGAAGAGAGAGTCCGCAAAGGTCTTGAAGAGCGGATTAAATCTATGGATGCCGAGGATGATATAGAGCGGGTTGTACTGCCTACCGAAGAAGAAGTTGAAGTCAAAAACGGTCTGCGGCGTACCATAAGGAAAAAGATACTGCCCGGCTATGTGCTGGTGCAGATGAACATGAACGATAAAAGCTGGACTATAGTCCGCAATACTCCCGGTGTGACCGGCTTTGTAGGGTCAGAGGGCAAGCCTACCAATTTGCCGCCTGAAGAAGTCAGCCGCATTCTGGACCAGATGGAAGCCGAATCACCCAGGGTTAAGGTCGGTTTCCGCAAGGGGCAGAGTGTTAGGGTTATTGACGGACCGTTTGTTGATTTTATCGGCATGGTAGACGAAATTAATACTGAAAAAGGCAAGGTTAAGGTGCTTCTCTCCCTGTTCGGGCGGGAAACTCCGGTAGAGCTTGACTTTTTGCAGGTCGAAAAGCTCTAGAGGCTTTAGGAGACATACGTGGCAAAAAAAGTAAAGGCAATTGTAAAGTTACAGATACCCGCAGGTAAAGCTAATCCTGCTCCTCCCATTGGTCCGGCGCTGGGTCAGCACGGTATCAATATCATGGGGTTCTGTAAGGAATATAATGACCGCACAGCCTCTATGGCGGGCACTATTGTACCTGCTGAGATAACCATTTATGATGACCGCTCTTTTACCTTTATTACCAAGACCCCTCCGGCGGCTGACCTTTTGAAAAAGGCGGCTGGTGTTGAGGCAGGTTCGGGTACTCCCAGCAAGAGCGTAGTTGCCGTTATCTCAAAGGGGCAGCTCAGGGAAATTGCTTCGGTCAAGATGAAAGACCTGAATGCGGTTAATATTGAGGGTGCTGAGAGAATTATTGAAGGTACTGCCCGCAGCATGGGCATTAAGGTGGAATAACAGATGGTAACACGCGGTAAAAAATATCAGGACGCAATAAAACTGCTTGACCAGAGTCTGGCTTACGCTCCGGCTGAAGCTATTGATGTGGCCAAAAAAATGGCCGCTGCCAAGTTTGATGAAACCGTTGAGATGCATCTGAAGATGGGCCTTGATCCTAAAAATGCTACCCAGCAGTTGCGCGGCGTGGCTGTGCTGCCTCATGGATTGGGTAAGACTGTGCGTGTACTGGTGTTTGCTCAGGGTGAAGCTGAAAAAGCGGCCCAGGCAGCCGGTGCTGATGTATACGGCGGCGACGAACTAATAAAGAAGGTTGAAGCCGGTTTCCTTGATTTTGATGTGGCTATATCCACCCCTGACATGATGAGCAAGGTTGGTAAACTGGGTAAAGTTCTGGGCCGGCGCGGCCTTATGCCTAACCCCAAGAGCGGTACTGTGGTACCGGCCGAAGATTTCAAACAGGTTATCGAGGAAGCCCGCAAGGGGCGGGTGGAATTCAAGTTAGACCGTTCCGGCATTGTGCATATTATACTGGGCAAGGCCAGTTTTGAAGGTCAGGCCCTGCTGGAGAATATGACTTCTGTGGTAGATGCTATTATCCGCTCAAAGCCAACCGGTGCTAAGGGGCAGTATATCAAGAGTGCTTACCTGGCTACTACCATGGGGCCTGGTGTTAAGATGGACCTTCGGGCTGTTTCCGCCATGGGTGGCGCATAAGTCAGCCCTGGTTTTATAACTGAATATTTCCTGAGACGTGGGTGCCTTCGGGCTTAATACGCTGCCTGCTGAGGATACAAGACTTTTTACTAAGGGTTTTCTTGAGTCCTTGTGCTTTGGCATAAGGACTTTATTTTTTTAGAAAAGGAGGTGCGGTTTGGTAAAAAAGATACGTGAAAAGAAAAAGATAGCAGTTGATGAGTTAACTGACGCTTTAGCTGTTGCCCAGTCTGCGGTTTTTACCGATTACCGCGGTATCAGTACATCAGAGCTGACTACAATACGCATGAAGCTGCGTGAAGCTGGTGTAGGTTACCGTGTACTTAAAAATACCCTGGCCCGGCGCGCAGCTGACAACACTGACCATGCAAATATCAAGAGTGCGTTTGAAGGTCCGGTGGCTATGGCTTACTCTTCAAGTGATGTGGTTGCCCCGGCTAAAGTCCTGATGGACTATCTGGCTGGCTCCAAGTCTACTTTGAAAGTAACCGGCGGTTATCTCAGCAACAAGCTTATTTCCGTTGAAGAAGTAGCCGAACTTGCCAAGTTGCCGTCTCGCGAAGTGCTTATCAGCAAGGTTTTGGCTGGTATGCAGAGTCCTATTGCCGGTTTGGCAATGGTTCTCAATGGCCCTGCCCGTGGTTTGGCCGTGGTACTTCAAGCCCGTATGAAACAGCTTGAAGGCTAAATAAAGTAATAAAAATATAATAAGGAGTTATTTTCATGACTATTGACGAAATGATGAGTGCCATTAAGGGCATGACCGTTATTGAACTGTCCGAACTGGTAAAGGCCCTTGAAAAGGAATTTGGTGTAAGCGCTGCTGTTGCCGTAGCCGCCCCCGCTGCTGGTGGTGCCGCTGTTGCCGCTGCTGCTGAAGAAGAAAAGACCGAATTCAATGTAATCCTTAAAGATGTCGGCGCCAACAAGATTAACGTAATCAAGGCTGTCCGCGAACTTACCAGCCTGGGTCTTAAAGAAGCCAAGGATATGGTTGAGGCCGCTCCTAAGGCTGTTAAAGAGAATGTCAGCAAGGAAGAAGCTGACGCCGCCAAGAAGGCTCTTGAGGCCGCTGGCGCTACCATAGAAATCAAATAAATTACTGTTAGCTGAAATCAAAAACAAAGGGCGGGGTTTAAATCCCGCCCTTCTTTATGCCCGAAAACTGGTGTCCTAGAGTTTATTGGGGTGCAAATCCCCTTTGCCGACATCAATCGCCTGAACATTATCCGGAAATACCAGACCGCAGGAAATAAGGGTTTTCATGGCATCTTCAACCGAAACATTTACCCGTTCAATCTGGTTCTCCCTGAGGAGTTCCAAAAAACCGCTGGTGGGGTTTGGAGAGCCGGGCACGTATACCAGATACAATTTTTCACCAGCCGAATTTGTGGTTTCATTGGTGATAAACGCCAGACTGTGCATTCCGGTGCGGGGAAATTCCACCATTACCGCCTCTTTGAAAGAGACCTTATTGCTTACTCCCAGCGTTTCTATAACCTGCTTGGCACTGTTATATACCTGATTGAAAATGGGTACTTTGACTAGTATTTTATCAACCCAGCCCAGTATTTGTTTACCAAAATAGTTGCTTAAAATCAGACCCACCAGATATATCAGGACCAGGGTTACCAGAAGACCCAGGCCGGGGAAGTACCAGTTAAAGAAAAACTCTATAACCGGCTTTAGTAGCCCGTCTATAATGTTAAATACCCAAATCAGCAATCCCAGAGCCGCCCCTATGGGTAAGACAAAGGCCAGCCCGGTCAAAAAGCGGTTTCTCAGTGTTTTCAGGGCCTGATTATTGGATGATGACATATTTGACCTCCGGGTGCATATGGTTTTATATATTCTAGCAGTAAAGGGCAAAAAGAATATATTATTTTTAATTTGAATGCCCTCTGCAGTTTAAATATAATACCATGATTATGTATCAAGTTTGTTTAGTTGCAGATGAAAATATTTTGAAGATGGTTTTTGACCTTCGGTACCGGGTGTTTGTGACTGAACAGGGGATTGACCCTGATACCGAATATGACCAGCATGATAAAAGTGCCCGCCATCTGGTTATCCATGATGGAGAACGGGCACTAGCCTGCTGCCGCATAAGATTGCTGGATAAAAACCTTGCCAAGATTGAAAGAGTGGCGGTGGACAGAGACCACCGCAAATTCGGCCTGGGGCGGAAGATTATGGAATATGCGGCCGAACTGCTGAAAACTGAACAGGCAGACAGGGTGGTGGTGCATGCCCAGACAAGTGCGGCCGGTTTCTATGCCAGTTTGGGTTATACCTCCCAGGGGGATACCTTCATGGAAGACGGCATAGAGCATATTCAGATGTATCTCCGCCTGTAAGTACCCAGGCCGGGTTTCATTTTGTGAACTATCTGCTAAATAATCTAAGTTTCGGTATCCGGCTTTTTGGGTTCTTTTTTGTCGTCCTTGAAGATATTGCTCACGTTCTTGCCGAAACTCTGGGCAGCGTCACCCACTTCTTTAAATTTTACCTTTACCTCCTCGTCTTTAAAACGGTCTGTGACAGCTCCGGCCGAATTTGAGACACTCCGCCCAAATTCTTTGGCCTTCTCTTTTAACGAGGGGTCATTAAATATTTCGCTGACGGCGCTTCCGAAAGCGGCCAGCATCTCTCCGAAACTCTCAGCAGCCTTGCGGGAATTAGCTTTTAAATCTTCTTTCATAGTTTTATCTCCTTCAGATATGGGCGGCAGTTCGGTTTTATAGTCTTCGCGCGGGAGGGTAAAAAGAATTGTACCCGGCTCTGCGCCTTTACCGGAAGCGCTGAAGCCTATTTTTACCAGAAGTTTCTGGGCGGCTATAGATTCCGGATATGTCTGGGCAATAATCTCTCTGACGCTTTGGTCACCAAGTATCCAGCCGATAAGGCTGTGAACTGCTTCCATAGCGTATCCGTGGTGCTGGTAATGCTCTAATATGGAGTAGTCTATTTCCATGCGGCCTTCGGCGGTAGGTTCCCCTTTAAATCCGGCCTGACCGATAAGCTGGCGGTGAATGCCGGATTGGTTAAGTATGATATACCAGTTGAGATAGCCTGTTTTTACATCATACTTTGTCAGTAACCGCTTCAGGGTTTCACAGCCGTAGCCTTCCGGCGGCCAGCTGGTCGGGATTTCTGCCCCAAGTAACTGCCCCAGCTGTTTTGTATCTTGAATTTCGCAGTTAAGCATGTCCGAATTTGCCGGTATCAATTCCAGACGGGGGGTTTGAAGAACTAATGGTTCTTTCATTTTATACCTGCCAGCGCGGCCGATACTGGATTGCCTCGGCCACATGATGTGATTTGATTATATCATTATTTTCAAGGTCAGCAATGGTGCGGGCTAATTTTAATATGCGGTGGTAGGCTCTGGCCGAAAGAAACAGCTGTTTGGTTGCCGAACGAAGCAGATTCTGGGCATCCCCTTCCAGTGTGCAAAAACGCCGTATCTCCGCCGGTGTCATTTCGGCATTGGAAAGTATTTTGCTGCCGCGAAAACGCTCAAGCTGGATAATCCTGCAGCTTGCTACTCTTTGACGGACTGTTTCAGATGTTTCAGCCAGATGTTCGCTGGAAAGCTTTTCGTACTCTATGCGGGGTACGTCTATAACTATATCTATCCTGTCTAAAAACGGCCCGCTTATCCGCCGTTGGTAACGTATTACCGAACCCGGCGGGCAGGTACAGTGCTTGGTATTATCACCATAAAACCCGCAGGGACAGGGATTCATGGCACCCACCAGCATAAAGTTAGCCGGAAAGCTGACACTTCCCTGTGCCCGGCTGATGGTCACGGTTTTGTCTTCTAAAGGCTGGCGGAGAAGCTCAAGCAGGCTGTGACCGAATTCCGGCAGTTCATCCAGAAAAAGAACCCCGCGGTGGCTTAAGCTGATTTCCCCCGGTTTGGGGAAAGTGCCTCCGCCGACCAGCCCGGCTGAAGAAATGGTGTAATGGGGGGAGCGGATGGGGCGGTTATGTATTAAAGGGGTATCAGGCGGCAGCAGCCCGGCCACGCTGTATATCTTGGTTATTTCCAGAGATTCGGCACTGGTCATGGGCGGAAGTATTGAAACCAGTGCCCTTGCCAGCATGGTTTTACCGCTGCCGGGCGGACCGGTCATTACCATATTGTGCCCGCCGGCGGCGGCTACTTCCAGTGCCCGTTTTACATTTTCCTGCCCTTTTATAAAAGACAGGTCAACATAATTTGCCGGAATATCGTTTTTCAGTTTTTCTTTAGATTTAGTTACTTCGGGTGCCGGGCGGTTACCTTGCAGGTATTCCGCCAGTTCCGCCAGGGTTGTAAAGGGTAATATGTTAGCCCCCTCTACCAGCGAGGCTTCAGCGGCATCACAGGCGGGTACAATTATATTGCGGTATCCTTTTTGAAAAGCCAGGGCTGACATAGGCAGTATGCCGGCGGTATGGCGCAGGCTGCCGTCAAGGGAGAGTTCCCCCAGAAACACTGTGTTGGAAACATCTGCTGCTTTTAACTGTTCGGAACTTATAAGGATAGCCAGTGCAATGGAAAGGTCATATGCCGGGCCGGCTTTCTTGAAATCAGCCGGTGCCAGATTGGCCACAATTCGCTTTACCGGAAAGGTGAAACCGGAGTTTCTAATTGCAGCCCTTACCCGTTCGCGGGCCTCCTGAATGGCGGTATCAGGCAGCCCTACAATGGTAAATGAGGGCAGCCCGGCCGAGATATCGGCTTCTACTTCAACAATAGTGCCTTCCAGTCCGATAATTGCACAACTTGATACTTTGGCAAGCATAATAGTTAATGTTAGCGTTAAGCACAGGGGGTGTCAACGGGATATGCATGGCAGTTTTTGAACGGCTGTGTATTGCTAAGGCATGGGGTTTGTGTTATACTGCTGTAAAAGCTAAATCACGTTGTTGAGGTGGGTTCAAACCCACTTTTTTGTTGTATCGGGATAAACTGAGGAGGATACATAACCGAGATGAAAAGCGACTTTTTGCTCGCTATCACCCAGCTCTCGGCAGAAAAGAATCTGCCAAAGGAAGTAGTACTTGCTACCGTTGAGTCGGCTTTGGTATCGGCTTATCGTAAAGAGAGCTTTGCTCCAAACCAGAATATCGCGGTGAAGATAGACCAGCTGACTGGCAAGGTAAAGGTCATGGCCGAAAAGCTGGTAGTTGAAAAAGTGACTGACAGCCGCCAGGAAATGCGTTTGCTTGAGGCCAAACGGCTGAAAGCTGATGCCAAGATAGGCGACCTTATGATGGTTGAAGATACTCCGGCTGATGCCGGGCGTATTGCTGCCCAAACTGCCAAGCAGGTTATCCTGCAGCGTCTGCATGAAGCGGAAAATACGGCTATTTTTGACGAATATGCCTCCAAGGCGGGTGACACCCTGGTAGGCGTGGTTCAGCGTATAGAGCCCAAGCAGATTACTGTTGATATAGGCCGGGTGGAAGCCATAATGCCCGCCAGCGAACAGGCATACGGTGAAAGGTATCGGGCCGGGCAGCGTATAAAGGTGTATGTAGTGGATGTGGCTAAAACAGCCAAAGGCCCGGCTGTTATTGTTTCGCGTTCTCACCCCGGTTTGGTACGGCGTCTGTTTGAAATGGAAGTGCCGGAGGTTTTTAACCAGCTGGTAGAGATAAAGGCGGTTGCCCGTGAAGCCGGTTCACGCTCTAAAGTAGCGGTAGGCGCTTTACAGCCGGGGATTGACCCGGTGGGTTGCTGTGTGGGTTTGCGGGGTATCCGCATTCAGAATATTGTCAGTGAGCTGAACGGCGAAAAGATAGATGTGGTGGCCTGGGATAGTGAAATAGCTAATTTTATTGCCAATTCACTTAGCCCGGCTCAGGTTACAAAAGTTATTCTGAACGAAGCTGAAAAATCTGCTATTGTGGTCATACCTGACCGCCAGCTGAGTTTGGGTATTGGTAAAGAAGGACAGAATGTGCGTCTGGCGGTTAAGCTGACCGGCTGGCGGATTGATATTAAGAGTGCCTCTGATGAAGAGGTGGAACGGGCGGAAGAAACTGCCCGCAAGCAGGGGGAAACTGAAAAGCCTGCCATAACCGAAAAGGTTATTGAAAAACAGCCTGCCGCTGCACCTGCTGCCAAGGCCGAAGCAGAACCTATTGAGCCGGTCATGCCTGAGGCTATAATAGCCGAACCGGCGGTGAAGGAAACACCTGCCAAGACTGAAGCCGTGCCTGAAGAACAGGGTGTGGTGGTACCCCTTAATGTGCTGGATAAAGTGGCTGAGGGTGATACAGTCAAACTGCGTTTTGCAGAAGATTTGCTGCCCCGGCGTGAAATAGTCATAGATGATAAAAACAAGGGTAAAAACAAGAAAAAGACCGTCAAAGGCAAAGATACCGCTGAAGATGGTATCAAGCTGAAGGGCAAAAAACGGCGGAATGTAACGGATTATGAATCAGAGGAAATCGACTTCTAAATTTGTGCCCATGCGGACTTGTATCGCCTGCCGTACCGAAAAGGCTAAACAAGAGCTTATCCGGCTGGTAAGAACAGAAGATAATGACGTAAGGGTAGACCATAGCGGGCGTCTGGAAGGACGCGGAGCCTATTTGTGCAGAGATATGGCCTGCTGGGAATCCGGGCTGAAGGGCAGTTATATTACCCACGCTTTGAAGATTGCCATTACTCCGGAGAACCGCGAAGAATTGTTGAAATATGGGCGCGAAGTGTGTGAGGTGAAGGAAAATGGTAGAGAAGACAAGTAAATCAAGCGCCAAGACTGAAGTTGCCCCTCCGGCTAAGGTTATTGAACTTGGGGCGGCGGTGTCGGTAAAAGAGCTGGCTGATAGTCTGGATACAAATCCGGTTGAAGTTATTAAGGCCCTTATGCGCAAGGGCATTATGGCTAATATAAATCAGGTTATAGAGTTTGAGGTTGCCAAGGGTATTGTAGAGGCGGCTGGTTTTGAGGCTAGGCTTAAGGTTCTTAAGAAAAGCGCCGCCAAAAAGGTCTCTCCCGCTAAAGAAAAACTGAGTAATTTCCCCCTTCGTCCGCCGGTAGTAACCATTATGGGCCATGTAGACCATGGTAAAACCCGTCTGCTTGATGCTATACGCTCCACCAATGTTATGGAAAAAGAAGCGGGCGGCATTACCCAGCATATTGGGGCTTATCAGGTGGAAATCAAAGGCCAAAAGATAACTTTTCTGGATACCCCCGGCCATGAAGCTTTTACTGCCATGCGCGCCCGGGGTGCTCAGGCTACCGATATTACTATTCTGGTAGTTGCCGCTGATGACGGCGTTATGCCGCAGACGCTGGAAGCGCTTGACCATGCCAAAGCCGCCGGTGTGCCCATTATTTTGGCTATAAACAAGATGGACAAACCCGAAGCTAATCCGGACAGGGTCAAACAGCAGCTGGCTGAGGCCGGGCTGGTAGTTGAGGAATGGGGTGGTGATACTCTGGCCATTCCCACTTCTGCCCGTGAAAAGAAGGGTATAAATGAACTGCTGGAAGCAGTCTTGCTGATTGCCGAACTTGAAGATTTGCGGGCTGACCCCAATCAGCCTGCCAGCGGTGTGGTTATTGAAGCTGAAATGGATAAGAACAGAGGCCCTATGGCTACTGTTCTGGTCCAGAGCGGTACTCTGAAACTGGGAGACACTGTGGTTGCCGGCACTACCTGGGGGCGGGTAAAAGCTATGTTTAATGATGTGGGTAAACGCATCAAAAAGGCTGAACCCTCCACTCCGGTGGCCTTGCTGGGTATGGAAAGTGTGCCTCAGGTAGGTGACAAGATTATAGCCGTGGCCACCGAAAAACAGGCCAGGGATATGGTTAATGAAAACAGCCAGGTTACCCGTAAAACAAACGCAGTCAGCCTGACTAATGTGTATGACCAGGTTAGCAAGGGCAATATCAAAGAGCTTAACATAATACTTAAAACTGATGTTCAAGGCAGCCTTGAACCCATTAAAGATTCACTGGAAAAACTGAGTACCGATAAGATAAAGATAAACATAAACCGCAGCGGTGTCGGTAACATAACCGAGAGTGATGTTATGCTGGCTATGGCTTCGGGTGGCTTGATTATCGGCTTCAGCACTGGTATAGAAACCAATGCCCAGCGTCTGGCGGATGCCGAAGATATTGATATCCGGCATTATGACATTATTTATAAACTGGTAGAAGATGTGGAGAAAGCTGTTCAGGGTCTGCTTGAACCCACTATTAAAGAAGTTATTGACGGCCGGGCTGAAGTGCGGGCAGTCTTTGAAAGCACTAAAAAGCTCAGCATTGCCGGTTGTATGGTACTGGAAGGCAAGGTTCTAAAGAATTCTCAGGTAAGGCTGCTTAGGGGCGGCGAAGTGATTGTAGATGCCCCCAGCAACAGTCTCCGCCGCTTTAAGGATGATGTTAAAGAAGTGGTGGCCGGTTATGAGTGCGGCGTAGGCTTGAAAGATTTCAATGATTTCCAGAAGAGTGATATTTTGGAATTTTATCATAAGGAAAAATCACGCTGATGTCACGGCGGGTAAAAAAACTTAACCAGCTGTTCCGGGCAGATATAAGCGCTCTCCTTCAAAAAGAGGTTCGTGACCCGCGTCTGGATACGCTTTTGTCTGTAAACGAGGTAGATGTATCTGAAGATATGCGCCATGCCACTGTATATGTGAGCCATCTGGCCGGTGATGAACATAAAGATGAAATACTGGCCGCTTTAAACGCAGCGGCCGGTTTTTTCCGCACCGAAATAGCTAAAAAGACTGATATACGCTATATGCCGGTTTTCAATTTTATCTGGGATGATACTATTGAAAGGGGTGTTCGCCTGAATACCCTTATTGACCGGGTTACTCAACACCAGCCTGAAGATTAGCCATGAATGGCATCTTGAATATCAACAAACCTCCAGGTTTGACCTCTTTCGGGGTGGTCTCAAAAGTAAGGCATATTTACTCCCAGAAAAAGGTAGGGCATGGCGGTATGCTTGACCCGAGTGCCACCGGGGTTATACCTGTTTTTCTGGGAAGCGCAACCCGCCTGATAGAGTACCTTTCTTCAGTCCGCAAAACCTATCTGGCTGAAATAGAGCTGGGTACGGAGACAGATAGCTACGATAGCGAAGGGGAGATTACTTCCCGAAAGAGCTGTGAACATATTACTGCTGATATGGTGCGTAATGCTTTGCCGGATTTTCTGGGTGAGATAACCCAGATTCCCCCCATGTACAGTGCGGTAAAACACCGCGGGGTTCGCCTGTATAACCTGGCCAGGCAGGGGATAGAGGTTGAAAGAAACCCGCGTAAAGCTGCGATTTACGGCATTGAATTCCTCGGTTTTGCTTCACCTGTGCTGCGTTTGCGGATAGAGTGCGGACACGGTACGTATATACGTTCTATAGCCTTTGATTTAGGCAGGAAACTGGGCTGCGGGGCATATTTGAAAACCCTGGTCAGGGAATCTTACGGCCCATTCCACCTTACAACTTCACTTGATTTGGCTGACCTTGAAGCGGCTGAAAATAAAGGAAGGCTGGCAGATATTCTGCTGCCGCCGGAAGCCGCCGTAGGGCATTTGCCGCGTATAACCCTTGATGATGAAAGTATAACCCGGCTGGTAAACGGGTTGGAAATAAGGCTGGAAATGACCGGGCAGCCGGAAGCTATGGCGGTGTATAGCGCTGAAAACCGCTTTGCGGCTGTAATCCGCCCTGAAACTGACGGCAGCTGGCACCCTGCCAAAGTCTTCCTGAGCCCATGCCCTAAAAAGAATGCGGATTAGCTTAAAATTATACTTATAATGCTTGACAATGCGCCTCTAATAGTAGATGATATATTCCAAAATACCCGAAAGGAGACCGGCCATGGTACAGGCTTATTGTGTCAAGGATCGCAAGAAGATTGACGTCAAAGATGCCAAGAGAGTTACTCTGAAAAATGGTCGCGGAGCCTGGCAAGGTACCTGCCCTGTTTGCGGCGGGAAGGTTTACAGAATAGGCTAGGGTTAAGCTTAGTTTATCCTGGGAAATGGCTTTAAAAATGCCCGGATGGGCTTAAAGATGGTATCAAATTATTCAGAGGTTATCTTCTGAAGGGTTAGTGACGTTTCAGGGTAGCCTCTTCTGTTGGAAGGAGAAAACGGAAAAAATTGGGTAAAATCAATGTTGCCATTATCGGTGTTGGTAACTGTGCTTCGTCCCTGGTACAGGGTGTTCACTATTACCGCAAAGCTAAGGATACTGAGTTCGTTCCCGGTCTTATGCATGTAAATCTTGGCGGTTATCACATCAGCGACATTAATTTCACCGCTGCCTTTGATGTAGACAAGAACAAAGTCGGCAAAGATATTAGTGAAGCTATTTTTACCAAGCCCAACAATACTTTTAAGTTTACTGATGTTCCGGCAACCGGTGTTAAGGTTGAGCGCGGCATGACCCATGACGGTCTGGGAAAGTATCTTTCCCAGATTATTCAGAAGGCTCCCGGCTCTACCGCTGACATTGTAAAAATCCTCAAAGAGACCAAAACAGATGTTGTTATCAACTATCTGCCGGTGGGTTCCGAAGAAGCCACCAAGTGGTATGTAGAGCAGATTTTGGAAGCCGGCTGCGGTATGGTTAACTGCATACCGGTATTTATTGCCCGGGAAAAATATTGGCAGCAGCGTTTTGTCACTGCCGGTGTACCTATTATCGGTGATGATATCAAGTCACAGGTGGGTGCTACTATTACCCACCGCGTACTGACCAGACTCTTCTGTGACCGCGGTGTAAAGCTGGAGAAGACTTATCAGCTGAACTTCGGCGGCAACACTGACTTTATGAATATGCTTGAACGTGAGCGTTTGGAATCAAAGAAGATTTCCAAGACCAACGCAGTTACCTCCCAGCTTGATTACAAGCTTGATCCTGATTGCGTTCATGTAGGCCCCAGTGACTACGTGCCGTGGCTTGAAGACCGCAAGTTCTGCCATATCCGCATGGAAGGCCGGACTTTCGGTGATGTCCCCTTGAATTTGGAGATGAAGCTGGAAGTTTGGGACAGCCCCAACTCCGCCGGTGTAGTCATTGATGCTATCCGCTGCTGTAAATTAGCTATGGATAACGGTATGTCAGGTTCACTGAACGAACCTTCTTCATATTTTATGAAATCACCTCCCGTTCAGTATACTGACGATGCTGCTCACGCTATGACGGCTGAGTTTATAAAGAAGACCTCTGCTAAAAAAATGGCCGAGGCTGAAAAAAAGGCAGAAAAATAACCCGGACTTCCTTAGTAGCACTATAGGTTAGTGGCGGTTAACAGTGAAGATAGTTTTAGTCTGTCCTTATGATTTTGCCTATCCGGGTGGCGTAGTTAACCACGTTAGCTCGCTTTATAAAGAACTTAAGATGCTGGGGCATGATGTTCGCATTATTGCTCCAGCATCAAAGTCTCCGGCAGAATACGGTACTGATTTTATCAGGATGGGCAAGCCCCGCCCTCTGGCTATCTCCGGCACAGTGGTTCGCATCAGCCTTTCGGTCAATCTTAAAAACCGTATTAAACAGGTTTTGGAAACCGAAAAGTTTGACGTTATCCACCTGCATGAGCCTTTTATGATAATGCTGTGCAGTGCCATGCTCCGGTTTTCCAAAACCTGCAATGTAGCTACTTTCCACGCCAGTCAGGGCAAGCCCGGTTATAATTTGGGCTGGCCTTTTACCCGCATATTCCTGAGAAGGCGCAGGCGTAATCTTCACGGGCATATGGCGGTTTCCAAAGCGGCTCTGCGTTTTGCCTCCAAATATATCCCCGGTGACTATACTATTGTGCCCAACGGTATAGACCTGGATTTATTTAATACCGAAGTTCAGCCTGTGCCGGAGTATCTGGATGACAAGCTGAATATCCTTTTTGTGGGGCGTATGGAGAGCCGAAAGGGTTTGGACTATCTGATTGATGCATACGCCCAGATTAAGCCCCTGTGCCCCCAGACCAGGCTTCTGGTAGTGGGGCCGGGTACTCCCAGGCAAATGAGCCATTATCGCAGCAAGGTAAAACGGCATGGGCTTTCAGATGTGGTTTTTACCGGCGGGGTTGCCTGTAATGAGCTGCCGCGGTATTACAAGACAGCCCATATTTACTGCTCCCCGGCTACCGGTCAGGAAAGTTTCGGCATTGTACTTCTGGAAGCTATGGCTTTGGGTGTGCCGATTGTGGCTTCACAAATAGAGGGATACCAGTGTGTACTGACGGATAATAAAGAAGGTCTGTTAGTACCGCCCAAAAACTCTGATAAACTGGCAGAAGCTCTTTTGAAACTGATTGCCCAGCCTGATTTGCGTTCTGAACTCAGCGCCGGTGGACTAAAAACGGTTCAGCAGTACAGTTGGAAAAGAGTTGCTAAAAAAGTTGAAGAGTACTACCATTTGGTGTTAAGCAAAAATCACCATGGTCCCGAAGGTAAATAGCCTGGCTGTTGCCTTTAACTCAGGGCAGAAAAGAGTCTGAATATCATGTCTGGTATGGCAAACTTACGTAAGGAAATAGCCCTAAAAGTCACCAATCCCATTATAAACCTTTTAGCTAAAACCGGTCTTACCCCCAATATGGTTACGGTAACCGGTTTTATTGTTACCCTGGTAGCCGCCGGGATTATAGTGAACGGAAATCTGTTGCTTGCAGGGATTGTTATGCTGCTGGCAGGTGTATTTGACATGCTGGACGGGGCGCTGGCCAGACGCACCGGCAAGGTTACCCGCTTCGGAGCGGTGCTGGATTCCACTCTGGACAGGGTTTCGGAAGCGGCAATACTTATCGGGGTATGTGCTTTTTACTCTCAGAGCGGGCAGACACCCGCAGTGGTGCTGGCGGTGGTTACCCTTACTCTTTCCCTGCTGGTCAGCTATATACGTGCCAGAGCTGAGGCTATGGGGCTTGAGGGTAAGGAAGGGTTTTTTACCCGGCCTGAACGGGTGGTTGCCCTGGCCATTGGCATGATGTTTAACATACTTGTGCCGGTGCTGGTGCTGGTAAGCGTGCTTAGTTTAATAACTGTTATCCAGCGGCTTGCCAATGTTTACCGCCAGACCAAATAATAGTGACTTTATTCGTCTAATCTGTTAAACTTTAGCGGTTTCCCCTCAGCAACTGGTAGTTGGGTGAGGGGATAAAATATGTTTGAAGCCAAAATTGGGGGAGTTATGCCTGTTACAGCAATAGTAGGTGGACAGTGGGGGGATGAAGGTAAGGGCAAAGTTGTAGATATGCTGGCCCAGGAGGCTGACTATGTAGTGCGTTTTTCCGGGGGCGATAACGCAGGCCATACGGTTATAAACCCTATGGGTGAGTTTAAACTTCACATTATACCTTCAGGTGTTTTTTATCCCGGTGTCAAGTGCATTATCGGCAACGGGGTGGTTATAAACCCTGATGTTTTTATCCGCGAACGCAATGAGCTTATCAGCCGGGGCGTAGATGTAAAAAATGTTTTTATAAGTGACCGGGCTCATCTGGTATTGCCTTATCATATTTTGCTGGACGGGCTTGAAGAAGAGGCCAGGGGCAATAAGTCACTGGGTACTACCCGCAGGGGCATCGGGCCGGCTTTCGTAGACAAATATGCCCGCATGGGTATCCGGGTGGGTGATTTGCTTCTGCCCGAATATCTGCATGAGCGGCTGGAATATGTGCTGGAATGTAAAAACCAGATTCTGACCAAGGTTTATGATGCGGCACCCATTTCTCTGGACGAGATTTATGAAACCTGCCTTAAATGGGGTAAAGAGTTAGCCCCCAATATAAAAGAAACAACTCATATTATTGAAGAGGCTATCAGTCAGGATAAAAAGATAATAATGGAAGGTGCGCAGGGGGCTTTGCTTGACCCTGATTTCGGCACTTATCCTTACGGCACTTCCAGCTCGCCTCTGGCGGCTGGCGGTTGCTTGGGAATAGGCATAGGGCCGGCTTCAGTCAGTGCTACCCTGGGTGTTTTCAAGGCTTACAGTACCAGGGTTGGCGGCGGGCCTATGCCTACTGAGCTTTTGGATAAAACCGGGGATATCATACGTGATGAAGCCCACGAATATGGCACAACTACCGGCCGTCCCAGACGGATAGGCTGGTTTGATGCGGTGGCAGGGCGGTTCAGCTGCCAGATAAACGGCATGACCACTGCCATTATGACCCGTTTAGACATTATGGATATTCTGCCTGCCATATCCATTTGTACGGCTTATGAGCTTAACGGCAAGATAATAAAATATTTTCCGGCGAACTCAGGTGAACTTGCCAAGTGCAAGCCTGTTTATGAGGAAATGCCCGGCTGGCTTTGCTCTACCAAAGAGGTTCGCTGCTATGATGATTTGCCATTGGCAGCCAAAAATTATATCTGCCGGATTGAAGAGCTTATCGGCTGCCAGATGAGTGCAGTTTGTATTGGCCCTTCACGCGAACAGACTATCTACAAATAAACCTGATATTTCTCTAAATACCGAAGGGGGCTTTTAAGCCCCCTTTTTATATTTATAATATCCGCTTTATAAAGCTTAGGATACTTTGCCGTCAGAGTTTTTCAGCATACCGTATATGGTCTGTTCAGTACCTGGAAGCCCCTGGCTGGCTAGTAGTTTGAACCCCATATGCTCATACATAGCTACATTCTGGCTGCTTTGAGTTTCCAGATAGCACGGTATACCGGTTTCGTTCATGAAGTCCAGCATGGGGCGTATCAGATGCCCGGCAATCCCGTTGCCCTGATACTTAGGGTCAACCGCTAAAAGCGCCAGATAAAAATATACAGGCGGGGCGTATTTGGCCCGCAGGTTCTGGCTGACTTTATCTATTCTGGATATTTCATTCAGAAGGGGCAGTTGGCTTCGTATTTGAAACAGATAGTATAGATGCCTGAGGCGCTGGCCTAGCGGTTTGCGGACATCATTGGGTTCCCAGAGGGCTATCCCCTCTAAGTTAGCCGAACTGGCATAAGCCTGTCCGTTTTCCATCTGGCTTTTCAGTATATATTCAAAAATCTGGTAGAGAGCGTCCGGGCTGGCTTTTTCTTTGGCAATCTCCCTTATGACCGGGTCATTTTGAAAAGCCCGGGCACAAACTTCGGCGGCTTTGGTTATATCTGATTTATTCAGCTTGTAAAGATATTGAAGAGGAATTTCCTCCATGTTAGTCCTTTCTGTTTTTCCTGAGCATGGCGTGCAGTGAAATATTGGCAAGCGGGATACCAAACTGGCCTATTTCTTCATACCCCCAGTGGCGGTACATACTTACATTTGTCTGGTTTTGGGTTTCAAGATAAGACGCAGTGTTACTTTGGTCAAGTTCGGCTAGAATAGGGCGTACTACTTTACTGGCAAATCCCCTGGAGCGGTATTTGGGGGCAACTGCCAGCAGGGCAAGATATTTGTTGGGGAAAGGGTATAGCTGGTTTCTCATTTTGTCACACAGGCTGTTCAGATGCATATCCTGCTGAAAGTAATTAAACCCGCACCACATGTTTTTTACGGGAAAGCCGCAGCTTATCAGCTGCCAGAGAGAAATATGCACCGGGGCGTCAAACCAAACGGACACTGCCTCCATATCAGGCGAAGAGGCATAAGCCTGCCCGTATTTTATGCCCAGTGCGGCATAGTATTCAAAAACAACCGGTAACCGCTTAATTTTCCGGGTATCTCCCTGCAGGAGGTACGAAGTAAGCTGGTCATCTTTGAAGGCTTCGGCAGTTACATAGGCAAGACGTTTTATATCCGTTTTTTCCAAACGGTAGAGACCATTGTCAGACTGTATCATTTTTATTTTATGGGCAGGTCTATAGTATAGCCCTTCAGACTTTCGCGTATCAGGGCAGCAGTTTTTTCATCTGCTTCGGTCATGGGCAGTCTAAGCCCGCCTACTTCAAACCCCAGGTAATTCAGGGCGTATTTGATAGGTATGGGATTGGATACTACAAAAAGTGAGCGTATCAGCGGGGTCAGGTGGCGGTGAATAGCGGCTGCGTTATCCGTATTGCCCGAAACAAAACTGGTTATCATCTCCTTTATTTGCTTGCCCACTATGTGGGAAGCTACCGAGATAACGCCGTAAGCCCCCATGGCCAGCATGGGCAGGGTATCACTGTCATTACCGCTCCAGACAGTGAAATCAGGGCGGACATTGTTTATTATCTGGGCTATATCATCCAGTTTGCCGCTGGCTTCCTTGACACCCACAATATTGGGTATCTGGCTCAGGCGGATTACTGTTTCCGGACTCATGTGGGTGATGGTGCGTGAGGGTACATTATAAAGTATGCAGGGAAGCTTGGTAGCCTCGGCAATAGTCTTGAAATGAAGGTACAACCCCTCCTGGGTGGGTTTATTGTAATAGGGCACTACCAGCAAACAGGCATCTACCCCAATCTTCTCCGCTTTGAGAGTATTTTCCAGGGCTTCCTGGGTGCTGTTAGCACCTGTTCCGGCAATAACCTTTCCCCGGTTGCCGACCGCAGATTTTACAGCTGCAAACAGGGCGTGTTCTTCTTCCCAGGTAACGGTAGGTGATTCGCCGGTAGTGCCAACTACCACCAGCCCGTCACTGCCTGAATCAAGAAGTCCCAGAGCCAGTTTCTGAGCCTGGGCATAATCTACTGTCCCGTCTTTTTTAAACGGGGTTACCATGGCCGTAATCAGCCTGCCTAATTCTTTCATCTTAACCTCCTATCATGCCGCGGTTGACCAGTTCTTCGGCAATCTGGACGGCGTTTAGGGCCGCGCCTTTCCGGACATTGTCCGCCACCACCCACATAACCAAACCATTGGGGTTGGAAATGTCTTTGCGTATCCGTCCCACAAATACCTCGTCTGTACCGGTGGCCAGCCAGGGGTGCGGATAAAGTTTGACAGCCGGTTCGTCCAGTACTTTTATACCCGGTGACCGAAGGAGTATATCCCGGGCCTGTTCCGGCTCCATGGGACGTTCAAATTCTATAGTTACAGCTTCAGAATGGCCGGTGATAACCGGTACTCTTACGCAGGTAGCTGAAAGCTGTATGTTGTCAGCATGCATAATCTTGCGGGTTTCTTCCAGCATTTTCCATTCTTCCTTGGTATAGCCGCTGTCCAGAAAAACGTCAATCTCCGGCAGCACATTAAAGGCAATCTGGTGGGAATATACATGGGCAACCGCTTTCTGTCCGTCAAGGAGCTGGCGGGTTTGGGTTTGCAGCTCATCTACCGCGTTTACGCCCGTGCCGGACACAGCCTGAAAGGTAGTTACCACAATACGTTTAATTGGATTTACCTTGTGCAGAGGGTACAGGGCGACTACCATCTGAATGGTAGAGCAATTGGGGTTGGCAATAATCCCTTTATGCCTGGTAATATCTTCAATATTCACTTCCGGTACTACCAGGGGGACTTTGGGGTCCATGCGGAAAGCGGCACTGTTATCTACTACTATTGCTTTGTGCTGGGCGGCAATGGGGGCAAAATGGCGTGAAATATCCGCCCCGGCAGAGAACAAAGCTATATCCACGTTATTAAACGAATCATAGGCGGTCTCCCTGACCTCTATTTCCTCGCCTTTGACCATCATTTTCTTGCCCGCAGAGCGGTCTGACGCCAGGAGTGAAACGGTATCCATAGGAAAATCCCGTTTCTCCAGTACTTTTATAAATTCCTGACCTACCATTCCGGTAGCACCTACTATGGCCACTCTGTAACCCATGGACTGCCTCCTAAAGCTTAAGCAGTTTGTCCAGACCGAAAACAAAACCTTTGGTTTGGACTATTTCTTTTATCGCCAGTACCACACCGGGCATATAACATTCGCGGCTGAAGGCATCATGCCGTATAGTCAAAGATTGACCGGCCGCTCCGAAAATAACTTCCTGATGGGCCAGCAAACCCGGCAGGCGCACACTGTGCACCCGGATGCCGTCATGTTCCTGTCCGCGGGCATCTGACATATTTTCCTTAGCCGGTTTGTTAAAGGCTTCACCCCGGGTTTTAAGCATGGCGGCTGCTGTAGCCAGCGCAGTACCGGAAGGTGAGTCCAGTTTCTTATCGTGATGCAGCTCTATCACTTCGGCGCTGGCAAGGAAACGTGATGCTTCCTGTGCCAAGTGAACCATTATTATAGCACCAAGGGCAAAGTTGGGTGCAACTATAATGCCGATATCATTAGTTTTAGCCAGCTGTTCAATTTCTGATATTTCCTCAGGCGAAAAGCCGGTAGTGCCTATAACCAGATTAACCTTGTGGGCGGCGGCAATGCGGATAGCAGGCATGGAAGCTTTGGCAATAGTAAAATCTACCATTACATCCGGCTTGGTCTGCGAAAGAACGGAAGAGAGGTCTGCCGAATAGGGGATAGAGCCGCTTCCGTCCGGCAGGGGCAGGGCAGGGCTTTTTGCCCGTATGTCCACTGCTCCCACCGGAAGAAGGTTATTTTCCTGGCACAGGGTCTTTAAGACCTCCTGGCCCATTTTGCCTGAGGCACCGTGAACTACAACCTTTATAGGTGTCATAGCGCCTCCTAATATATTATGAGTTAGACCGGTCTTGAGGGCGGAAAGGCCCGGAACGGCGCGGCTGGGAATCACGGTTGCGGGAGATGGGAACAGCATTGGGATTGAGAATGACCCGGCGTGACAGGTTTATTCTGCCCTGTGAATCAATCTCAGTTACCTTTACTGTTATTTCGTCACCCACTTTAACTACGTCTTCCACTTTTTCCACTCTGTGGTCGGCCAGTTCGCTTATGTGTACCATGCCCTCTTTGCCGGGCAGGATTTCAACAAAAGCACCAAAGGTCATTATCCGGGTAACTTTACCGGTATAAACACTGCCGGCTTCTACATCTTTGGTCAGGTCTTCAATTATCTTTATAGCTTTTTGGGCCGAAGCTTCGTCAGTAGCACCGATGACCACTGTGCCGTCATTTTCAATATCAACGGTGGTATTGGTCTGCTCAATAATAGAGCGGATGGTCTTGCCGCCGCTGCCGATAACACTGCCAATCTTGGAGGGGTCAATGCTTATCTTGTACATTCTGGGGGCGTAAGGGCTAAGCTCGGTCTTGGGCTGGGCAAGAGCCTTGTCCATTACTTCCAGTATGGTATAGCGGGCTTCTTTGGCCTGGTAGATAGCGTCACGGATAACGTCAAAGCTGATACCCTTGACTTTCATATCCACCTGTATGGCGGTTATGCCGTCACGGGTACCGGCAACTTTGAAATCCATATCGCCGTAGTTATCTTCAATACCTTCAATATCAGTAATGGTGCAGTAGGTATCATTTTCACCGGTAATAAGGCCGATGGAAATACCGGCAACAGCTTTTTTAACTGGTACACCTGCATCCATAAGTGACAAACTGGACGAACAGACACTGCCCATAGAAGTAGAGCCTGATGAACCGACTACGTCAGCTACCATACGAATGGTATAGGGAAATTCTTCGGGAGTGGGCAGGACAGGCACCAAAGCCCTTTCAGCTAAAGCACCATGACCGATTTCACGCCGTCCGGGGGAGCCGGAACGCTTAACTTCACCGGTAGAGAAGGGGGCAAAATTATAGTGAAGCATAAAACGCTTGGTATCTTCGGCACTCAAGCCGTCCAGCTGCTGGGCTTCCTGCAAAGAACCCAGTGTGGTAATGGCCATAACCTGGGTATCACCCCGGGTGAACAAAGCTGAACCGTGAACGCGGGGCAGAATACCTGTTTCAGCGTCCAGCTGGCGGAGCTGCTTAATACCCCGTCCGTTTACCCTGATATCTTTTTCAAGTATAGTTGAGCGGATAGCCTTTTTGATTTCTTTATCATAAGCGGCCAGAATATCGCCTTCGGCATATGTCTCTGCCAAAGCTTCAACCAGTTCGCTCTGAAGGGCTTCAACCGCATTTTCACGGAGGGTTTTATCCTGATGGCTCAGGGCTTCGTTTACTCGCCCTTTTACAAAGGCGGCTACCGCTGCTTTGACTTCTTCGGGTATTTCCAGCACCGGCACCGGCAGTTTTTCCTTGCCCAGCTTGGCGCGGATTTCATCCTGCAGGTCAATAAGCTCCTGATTTGCCTGATGGGCAAACTCAATCGCTTTAATCATAAGGTCTTCGGGAATTTCCTTAGACCCGGCTTCAATCATAACTACGGCTTTACGGGTGCTGACTACCACCAAATCCATCTGGCTTTGTTCCAGCTGGGCAAAGGTGGGGTTAAGCACGAATTCGCCGTTTGTATAACCTACGCGGCTGGCTCCCACCGGGCCTTCGTAGGGTATTTGTGACATGGTAAGAACGGTTGAAGCACCTACCACACCCCAGATATCAGCGTCATTTTCCTTGTCTGAGGCAATTACGGTGATAATAATCTGAAGTTCATTCCGCCACTCCTTGGGGAGAAGGGGGCGGAGAGGTCTGTCTGTCAGACGTCCGGCCAAAATAGCCTGTTCACTGGGGCGTCCTTCGCGGCGGATAAACCCGCCGGGGATTTTGCCTGCGGCATACATCCGCTCTTCGTAGTCTATAGTCAGGGGGAGGAAATCCACCCCTTCGCGCGGTTTTTTGGCAGCACAAAGTGTTACCAGTAATTCGGTATCCGCATAGCGGATAGTTACTGCGGCATCTGCAAGGCGGGCCATTTTCCCGCTCTCTATAGTAAGTTTTCTGCCGCCAATAGTTCGTTCAAATGAGTTGGCAGTTATCAATAACGTAATCTCCTTACAGGGTTATTTGCCTTTGGCAATATTTATTTTCTAAGGCCAAGATTGGCAATAAGCTCCTGATAACCGGCCCCGTTATTGTTGCGCATGTATGAGAGCAAGCGGCGGCGGCGGCCAACCAAAGTAAGCAGGCTTCTCTTGGTATGAAAGTCATGTTTATTAGCAATCATGTGGGTGGTTAACTGGTGAATACGGGCAGTGAGCAAGGCTACCTGCACTTCAGTAGAGCCGGTATCGTTTTCGCTCTTTTTGAATTCGTTGATAATCAGAGATTTTTCCTGTTTGTCCAAACTTATTCCCCTTATGTTATTCTACTCAATTTAAAGTCAAAATTATATCACACTGTACCTGTGTTGTAAAACAAATGCGCTATATTTAGGTATAATATACCATATTCCGGCAAGTGTTTACTTGACGTAATATATGGGTAACGCTATATTCATTTAAGGGCTTTAAAAGAGGTGTTTGGGTGAGTTTGCACGCCGGTATATTAAAACTGTGGCTGGACTTGCCTGAAAATACCTCGCTGAAGGGCAAACGCCAGATTATTCAGCCGTTAATCAGGCAGTTGCAAAACCGTTTTAATCTTTCGGTAGCCGAAGCCGAAGAAATGGACAGATGGAAGACGGCGGTTATTGGTATAAGCTGTATCAGCAACAGTGCTGTGGTGGCTGACCAGTTACTGAATAAAGTATTGGCTTTTGTGACTGATGGCGGGTTTGATGTGGTTATACGTGATTTTCAGATTGAAATAATGGCGGTTTAGGATAAAGGCTTTTGGAAACTACCGAATTTTTAGCCTACATTGCGTCCCTGCCTGATTATCAGGAGCAGATAGCCCATATTGAACGCCTGCCATACCGTCCGGCGGAATATGCCAGAACTGACGCCCCGCTGTTGCCCCGGATAGATGCACGCCTCAGGAAAAAACGGATTTTGCCCTTGTACACCCATCAGGCAAATGCTGTAAACCTTAGCCGGCAGGGGAAGAATATTATCGTGGCCACCCCGGCGGCCAGCGGCAAAAGCTTGTGCTATAACCTGCCGGTGCTGGAAAAACTGCTCTCAGACCCGAATGCCAGAGCTTTATACCTTTACCCGGCTAAGGCTTTGGCACAGGACCAGCTGCGAAGCCTGAAATCTTTGGCAGTGCCTTCACTCCTGGCAGATGAGGAAATAGCTGTATATGACGGCGATACCCCCGGCAACAGCCGTGCGGATATACGCCTGAAAGCCCGGATTATACTTTCAAACCCGGATATGCTCCATGTTTCCATACTGCCGTCTCACCAGAAGTGGGGGCGGTTTTTACGCCACCTGGAATATGTGGTGATAGACGAAGCCCATATTTACCGGGGGGTATTTGGTTCGCATCTGGCAAACATTATCCGCAGGCTTCGGCGTCTTTGCCGTTACTACGGCAGTTCCCCGCAGTTTATTCTCAGTTCGGCTACTATAGCCAGCCCCGGCGTTCATGCCCAAAGTCTGACCGGGCTGCCTTTTTCAGTGGTAGATAATGACGGCGCTCCCAGGTCAGAAAAAGATTTTGTCTTTTGGAATCCGCCCATTATTGACCCGGCTAACGGCATACGCCATAGCGCCAACTCGGAGTCTTCGTTTCTTCTAAGCGAACTGGTCAGCCACGAAATACGTACCCTGGACTTTACCCGTACCAAACGGCTGACCGAGCTTATTTATAAATATTCGCGTGACCGCCTGATAGCCATAAAGCCGGAGTTTGCAGACCTCATCAAGCCTTATCGGGGAGGGTATACCGCCGAAGACCGCCGCAAGATAGAAAAAGAGCTTTTCTCAGGCAGATTGCTTGGGGCGGTTTCCACTAATGCACTTGAGCTGGGAATAGATATAGGTGACCTGGGGGCTACCATACTGACCGGCTTTCCGGGCAGTATCTCCAGCACTTTTCAGCAGGCAGGGCGCAGCGGCCGAAGGTGCGGACACTCCCTTTCCTTTTTGCTGGGGCTGGATAACCCCCTTGACCAGTATTATATGAATAACCCCGAAAAACTGTTTAACAGCGGTTTTGAAGGCACTTTTATCAATCCGGAAAATCCATATATCTACCGGGTTCATCTTTTATGTGCCGCCTGGGAGATGCCGGTAAACGCCAGTGAAACGGATATGTTCGGTGAAAACCTGATTGAGGAGCTGGATACACTTGCCCAGGAAAGAGTGCTTAATAAGCGGAGGGACAATTATTATCTGTCAGCCGATATTTCTTATCCCGCCGGAGATATCAGTATCCGTTCGGCTTCGGGCAAGGATTTCTGTCTGATAGATGCCGAAAGCGGACAGATTATTGAGACGCTGGACTTTCAAACCGCCTTTTTGCAGGCCTATCCGGGGGCGGTCTATCTGCATCAGGGTGAAAGCTATCTGGTAAGCCGTTTTGACCTTAACTCCCAGATAGCCCTGCTGGAAAAGAAAAAACTGGACTACTATACGGTTACCCGTGACCTTACCGAAATAAGCATAATTGAAGTGCTCAAAAACAAACTGGTGGGGGATATCAGCGTATATCTGGGCAAGGTTGATGTTACTTTAACTGTAACCGGCTACAGGCGTAAAGCCCAGTTTACAGAGCAGGTATTGAGCGAGGAGCAGCTGGATTTGCCGCCGCAGACTTTTCCCACTATAGCTGTCTGGTTTAAACTGCCTTCTGACATAGTCTCCGCTATGGGAAAAACTAAAATGGATTTTCACGGGGCTATCCACGCCGCCGAACACGCCCTTATCGGGTTGCTGCCTTTATTTGCCCTGTGTGACCGGGGAGATATCGGCGGTGTTTCTACCCCGCTCCACCCGGATACCGGTACTCCGGCCATATTTATATATGACGGACACCCCGGCGGGGTGGGTATTGCCGAAAAGGGATATGAAGTCATCAAAGACCTTTGGGAAGCCGCCAGAAACTTTATTGAAAAATGCACCTGCATAGACGGCTGTCCCAGTTGCGTTCAGTCACCCAAGTGCGGCAATAATAACAAACCGCTGGATAAAAACGGGGCTAAAGCCGTACTGGAAAGATGCCTGGGCAATGCCTGTTTGTGATGCTGAATTTGTTCGGGTATAATTTTAATATAGTACTTTTTAAAAATTGAAACAGGACAGGTATTTATGTTTGAAATAAATGTAGACCCGGTAGCCTTCAGCATCGGTTCGCTGGTGGTCAAATGGTACGGAATCATGATGGCCCTGGGTGTGATAGCACTGGTTTCCTGGATATTCTGGCGGATTAAACGCGGGGCTGATATTTCTTATGATACGGTGCTGACTGCGGCTATTATCGCCATTCCCTCCGGCATTATTTTTTCAAAGCTCCTGCATGTTATAGATGCCTGGGAATATTACAGCCTTAACCCAGGAGCTATTCTAAGCGGTGAAGGTTTAACCATATTCGGGGCTATTATCGGTGCAACTATAGGCTTGTGGATTTACAGCCGTTATTCCCATTTCAATCTGGGTTACCTGCTGGATGTAGCTGTTCCGGGCATACTGCTGGGGCAGGCGATAGGCCGGGTGGGGTGTTTGCTGAATGGGTGTTGTTACGGGGAATACGGCGGCAGCGGCTGCAGTGTGATTTATACTAACCCTGCCTCAGCCGCACCTTACGGGGTGGAGGTTGTTCCTACCCAGGCTTACGAAATAATATTTTTGCTGTGTCTTTTTGCCTTCAGCTTGTTTATAGCCAAAAAACTGCGGCCGGACGGTCAGCTTTTTCTGCTGTATATCAGCCTGTATGCCGCCTGGAGAGTGGCTATTGGTTTTGTGCGGGTGAATGATGATTTTGCTCTGGGGCTGGAACAGGCCCAGGTAGTGGGTCTGATACTTATTGCCCTGGCTGTTCCGTTCTTTATATACCGCCAGAGGAAACAAAAAGAGGCGGATAAGAACACTTAGTCAGGATACTTTTATGCCCCAAATGGGTTATGTTTGAAATAGAAACGGCGCTGCAAGTATATTCCAGTTTGCAGCGCCTCTGCTTTTTACTGCGGATATGACGTTTGACTAAAGCCGTTCTTTAAGGTTTTTACGGAAAATAGCCCTCTTGGCATTGCCGGAGCCGGCCTTGTTTTTTATCTCTTTCATTCGGGGTATGTACATAATTATGGGTATCATAACTACCAGCAGGGAAAAAAGCACTTTACCCAAATCATGCTGCCCCAGCCAGGCCACCAGTATGAAGCTTAAAAAAGATATGCCGTAGCTAAGGGTGGGGAAACGGGTAATAGCCATCAGCACCAGAAAACAGGCTATATATATGGGTATGCCCTCCGGCATAAGGTAGGCCAGAATGCCAATGGCGGTGGCGCCGCCCTTGCCGCCCTTGAATTTCAGCCAGACCGGGTAATTATGACCGGCTATAGCCATCAGGGCGCACAGCATCTGGATACCCAGCCCCTCACCCAGCCAGTTGGCAACCGCCATAGCCAGAGCACCTTTGCCTATATCTACCGCCAGCACCAGAATGCCCGGCCAGAAACCCACGTTGTAAAAAACATTCATAGATCCCATGTTTTTTGAGCCTACGGTGCGAATATCTATACCTTTAAAAATCCGCCCTGCCAGATAAGGGGCAGGAGTAGAGCCGATAAAATATGCGGCAATGAGGGCGATTATAACCATTATCAAGCTGTTCATTTGCTCACCTTTTTACTAAATCTTGGTGCCTGCGGGGGCCATGTCAATTATCTTTAAGCGGAGCGTGTCTGTCCCGCACCATTTATCCAGTTCCAGATTATACACTATATCCACCGGAGATTGGAGAAAACCGTTCAGTTCCTTAAACTGGCGGAAGGCTATTCCGTCCCAGAAGCGACCTTTATGTTTTATCCGCAGTTTCAGGTGCTCGTTGTTGCTGCCCATGGAGCGGTAATCTGTAATATTCAGCCCCCGGCTGAGGAATACGGGTTTGGGGTTTGCTTCCCCGAAGGGGGCCAGCCGTTCAAGTTCGCGCAGGGTAGCCGGACAGAGCTGGCTTAGGTCTGTATCTATATCAATATCTATAAAGGGTTTCAGCTCTACCCCGCTTAGGCTTTCTTCGGCATAGGCGGATATACCCTTTATAAACGTATCCAGATGTTCTGTGGGCAAGGTGAAGCCGGCTGCCTGGGCATGCCCGCCGAAATGGCTGAACAAAGGGGCAAAGCGGCTGAGTGCCTGAATAATATTGAAATCCGGTATACTCCGGCAGCTGCCGGTGGCAAAGTCCGCATTGGTCTTGATGACAATAGACGGGCGGTAGTATTCGTCTGAGAGTCTGCCGGCCACCAGCCCGCTGATACCCTGGGGGCATTCGGCATCACTGTATACCAGCAGGGAGGGAGGTGATTGGCTGTCCAGCCTGGCTCTGGCTTTTTCCACAAAACGGACAGTTAATTGCTGGCGTTCGGTGTTCTTGTTTTCCAGCCAGAGAGCCAGTTCCTGGGAATCACTTATAGCCGTGGAGGTTAAGAGTTTGTACCCGGCCATAGCGTGCTCCAGACGCCCGGCGGCATTGAGGCGGGGCGCCATTATCCAGGAAATGCTTTCCGGCTCTATTTCCCCCAGACGCAGGCGGCTCAGCTGGGCCATTTCTACTATACCGGGACGCGGCTCTGCATTCAGGCGTTTTACGCCTTCCTTTACCAGATAACGGTTTTCGTCCAGAATGGGTACAATATCCGCAACCGTGCCGATGGCTACCAGGTCCAGCAGGTCTCTGGCTTCACTTTCCCGCCCCAGATTGCGGTACAAAGCCTGTATAACTTTATAAGCCACGCCCACCCCGGCCAGTTCTTTAAACGGGTAGGCTGAGCCGGGTACTTTGGGGTTTATAATGGCATGTGCAGGCGGCAGTTCATCAAGCGGAGTGTGATGGTCGGTAACTATCACGTCCAGCCCTATTTTATTTGCCCGTTTGATTTCGGGTATGGCGGTAATGCCGCAGTCTGTGCTGATGATAAGTGAAGCACCCTCGGCTTTGTGTTTTTCAAGGGCGGATATCTTCAGCCCGTAACCTTCGGTGATGCGGTGGGGTATATAGGGGGCTACATTTCCGCCTAGACGGGCAATACCCGTAGTCAGGACGGCTGTTGCCGTCAGCCCGTCAGCGTCAAAATCACCGTATACCACCATTTTTTCACCTGTCAGCAGGGCTTTGTAAATACGGCTGACCGCCTTTTCCATATCAGGAAATAAAAACGGGTCATGGTCTAAACGTCTGTCGGGTGACAGAAACATATCAGCTTCTTCAGGGGTTTTGATACCCCGGTTGTAAAGCAGACTGGTAATCAGGGGCGGATAAGGGAAATTCTGGCTGGTCTCTTCCGGAGGCGCCGGTTTTAGCTTCCAGAGGCAGTTAGCCAATATTTTCATCACCCATTTCCCTGAGGATAAGCACCGAATTATGCCCGCCGAAACCGAATGAATTATTAAGCGCCACCCTTACCTTGGCTCTGCGGGCGGTGTTGGGGGTGTAATCTAAATCACAGTCAGGGTCAGGAGTGGTGTAGTTTATGGTAGGCGGTATAATGCCGTTTTTAATAGTCAGGGCGCAGATAGAGGCTTCAATAGCCCCGGCCCCGCCTATCAGATGCCCCAGCATGGATTTGGTGGAGCTGATGGCCAGTTTCCGGGCGTGTTCCCCGAAGGCCACTTTAATAGCATTGGTTTCCATCTTGTCATTCAGGGGGGTAGATGTGCCGTGGGCATTTATATAGTCTACCGCTTCCGGTTTGATGCCGGCGGTATTCAGGGCAATATTTATAGCCCGGGCGGCTTCTACACCGGATTCCACCGGCTGGGTTATGTGAAAAGCGTCTGAAGAGCCGCCGTAACCGATTATCTCGGCAATGATATTTGCTCCCCTGGCTTTGGCAGACTCCATTTCTTCCAAAACCAAAATCGCCGCACCCTCCGCAATAACAAAGCCGTCCCGGTTGGCATCAAACGGGCGCGAAGCCGTCTGGGGGTCTTCATTGCGGGTGGATAGGGCTTTTAAGGCTGAAAAACCGGCAAAACCAACCGGGTTCATAATAGATTCGGCACCGCCCGCCAGGATAATCTTGGCCGAACCAAAACGTATTTTTTCAAATGCTGTGCCTATGGCGTCTGAACCAGAAGAACAGGCCGAAGTAGTACAGAAATTAGGCCCTTTAAGACCCAGCTGGATAGAAACCTGGGCTCCGGCCATGTCTGCAATCATCATGGGTACTAAAAAAGGGCTGACTCTGTCCGGCCCTTGTTCCAGGAAAACTTTGATTTGTTCAAAGAGAACCGAAAGCCCGCCTATGCCGCTGCCTACAATTACCCCGATATCCTGCCGGACGCTTTCATCTGCCCCCAGTCCCGAATTTTCCAGTGCCTGTTTGCCGGCGGCTACCGCCAGCTGGGCAAAACGGTCCATGCGGCGGATATCCTTGCGGGATATATAGTTCGCCGGGTCAAAATCTTTGACCTCTCCGCCAAAGCGGACAGCCAGATTTGATGCG
Source organism: Dehalococcoides mccartyi 195 (assembly GCF_000011905.1). Lineage (NCBI taxonomy): Bacteria > Bacillati > Chloroflexota > Dehalococcoidia > Dehalococcoidales > Dehalococcoidaceae > Dehalococcoides > Dehalococcoides mccartyi. The sequence continues at coordinate 881,783 of NC_002936.3, read as the reverse complement.
TCAAAGAGGCTGATATGGTCTATACCTGAACGGCCGTTTATCAGGCCTTCCCAGGTGGTTTGAGTATCAAGTCCAAGAGGGCTGACAATGCCGATGCCGGTTATGACAACCCTGTTTTGGGGCTGGTTATCAGTCATCTGTTCACCTCAGTTGTTAAATTGGCTATTTATAACACAGGCATATTATAACTGCAAGTTTGGGGAGGCTTTGGTATAATCAGGTTTGATGTTTAATATAGCTTTAGATACACTGGGCTGCAAGCTGAATCAGGCTGAGACCGAGGCCTTCGGGCGTGAATTTGCCCGGGCAGGTTACCGTCTGGTAAGCCCTCAGGATAACTGGGATATTTATATTTTAAACAGCTGTACGGTTACTCACGTGGCAGACCGCAAAGCCCGTTATCAGATACGTATTGCCCGCCGGCATAATCCGGCTGGGTTTATCTGCCTCATGGGGTGTTATGCCCAAAACGGCGGGGATAAGCTAAGCTGCCCGGATGCTGATTTGATACTGGATAATTGCCGTAAAAGCGGTATAGCGGCTGAAATAAGCCGCCTTTTTCCGCCGGAAGCTCTTGCTCCATCTCTGTATGAAAACGGCCGGACACGCAGTTTTATCAAGATACAGGACGGCTGTGATAACTTTTGTTCATATTGCATAGTGCCGTTTGTCAGGCGGCATAAAAGCTGCCGCCGGGTTGACGAAATAATCAGCGAAATAAACCTTCGGCAGGCTGAAGGGTATCAGGAGATTGTGCTTACCGGCACGGAAATCGGCGAGTATGCTTCAGGCGGGGTTGACCTTGCGGGGTTGATTGAGGCTATCCTGGCCAATACCCAAATACCCCGTTTGCGCTTGTCTTCCTTGCAGCCAGGTGAAATAACCCCTCGGCTGTTAGCTCTTTGGGAAAACCCCCGCTTGTGCCGCCATTTTCATATGGCCCTGCAGAGCGGCAGTGACTGCATACTGGCTTTGATGCGCCGCCCTTATAGTCTGGGTGATTATAACCGGGCATTAGAGGCAATCCGCAGTCAGGTTCCGGGTGCGGCTGTGACTACAGACTTGATTGTGGGTTTTCCGGGAGAAACCGAAGAAGACTTTGCCTTGAGCCTGAAATATATACAGCAGGCCGGGTTTGCCCGGGTGCATGCTTTTCCGTATTCCGAGCGGCTGGGTACGCTGGCATCAGGCATGGAGGGTAAAATAGACCCGTCCGTTATAAAAAAACGCCTTTCCCTGGTGATGGCTGCGGCTAAAAGTGTCAGTATGCAGTACCGCCGGCAGAGCAAAGGCTTGGGAAAAGAGGTACTCTGGGAGAATAAAATGCGGGACGGCCTCTGGTTTGGCTATACTTCAGACTATATACGGGTGTACGGCAGATTTTCCGGCCAGCCGACTAATACTATTTCACAAGTGAAATTGGTTAAAATTTATGCTGACGGTATGTTAGCCGCTGATACAGTATGACATAATATTATTTCCAAACGGCAGTTTAAGGCAAATGTGCAGATAAAGATAGGTAAAAGCTGTCAGGCAGGTTTTTTAAGGCCTGCCGCTTCCCAGTAATTTTTAAAGCTGCTGTAGGGTATCAGACCGCTCATGGCCTGGCTGGCTGCCGGTATATCGTTTTCAACAGCGGCCGCTACCGGATTAAGCCCGCCCATCATTATCATACCTACTTTATTCAGTCCTGACGGCATTTCGCAAACTGATTTACCGGCTTCACCTACAACCAGTACCCCGTTAATGCCGGCGTTTCTCAGTTTGGCTATTATCTTTTCGGCCAGCGGCAAACTGGCGGCAGGTATCTCGCGGAAATTACATAATACTTTGCCCTCACCCCTTCGGGCTACTTCTGAAACGCTGGTCATCCGGCTGGCAATAAATATTTCAGAGGGGTCAAGCGAAGAGCCTGTATAGTAAATCATATCCGTAAAGCGCCGCGGTTTATTCTGGTGGAACTGCAAAGTACCCCCGAAGCGGGAATCCATGGGAATACCTGCCTTAAGCAGGGTGCCGTTTATTACAATGGAACAGACAGTGGCAAAAGCAACCTGCCCGGCGGGTACGCTGATATCCGCAATCTTGTCTCCTTCATGGGCAATGCACACCAGCTCACTTACGCACAAATTGGCTTTATACGCCTGGGCCATAGCCCTGAGGGCCGGTTTGAACTGCTCTTTGGCAAAAAAGGATATATTTACCGGCACCATTCCGCTAAGGGTGTCCAGATTGAAATCTGTCAGATAGGCCAGACGCTCAATCTTGTCAATAACAAAGCCGACTTTGTCAGTTACCAGGGCATTTTCCAGTTCCTCAAGACCAAGCTGGGTAATGCTCCGGCCGTCACGCCGGCTTATCTTGCAGGTCATTCCTCTGTCATCCAGCATTATCAGGTGATAGCGGACTGCCCGTTCCGAAAGCTCAATGCCGTATTCATTCTTCAGGCGGCGGGCAATGATTTTACTGCCAAGCGGTGTCTGGCAGCTGGCCAGAACACGCAAAATGGCTAATTTTTCGCGCTCTACTTCGCGTCCGTCCTGTTTTATCAAGTTAATCCTCGGTGTAAGATTTTTATTCATTGTAACAGCGCCCCGTCATATAAGGCAATAATTTGCCGTATGCAGGGCAAGATTTTTATATTTGTTCGGCCGGACAGCGGCAGGCGTATTTTACGGGAAACTATCTGAGGGGCGGCATATTTACCGGTATACCCCGTGAGTATAAATATTTTTTCAGTTCCATTATATTTATCATGCCGGAATGAAATACCGAAGCCGCAAGCACCGCCTGGGCTTTGCCCCCGGTTATTACGGCATATATATCCTCCATACTGCCGGCACCGCCCGAAGCTATTACCGGTATACTTACTGCTTGGGCAACTGCTTTGGTCATCTCCAGGTCATAGCCGCTTTTAGTTCCGTCAGTATCCCGGCTGGTAAGCAAAATAGCACCTGTTCCTTGCTTTTCAATCTGTTTCACCCAGCTCACCAGTTCCAAACCATGTTTATTGTCTGTATCGGGCATAATAGCCTCCAGACGGTGAAGCCCGCTTTCGGGCGGGTTTTTAATCCCATCTATAGCCGTAATTATACGTTCACTGCCGAATCTGGCTGCCGCTTCCGCCAGAAAACCCAGATTTTGGGGTGTAATGTTATTTAGGGCAACTCTGCTTACACCAAGAGACAGCAAACTTTTAATATCCCTCAGGTCTCTGATACCGCCGCCCGCAAGCAGCGGCAAATCTGTATTCCCTATAATCTTTTTAACCCAGTCCGTGTGGATAGCACTTCCTTCCAGAATGGCAGTCATATCCAAAAAGGCCAGTTCGTCCGCCCCCTGTCCGGAATATGCCAAAGCGGCTTCAGCCTGGTCATAGGAATCTGCCATTCGGGTAAACTCTATTGCTTTGGTTACCCGGTTATTCTTCACATCTAAACAGGGGATAATCTTGATAGGGTTCACCTTATCACCATCAGTTTTTATTCATTTGCATGTAAACTGGCGCACTTGGGAATAGTATGCTATTTGGAGGTTCAAAGTAAAGTTGGCGGTTCAAAGGTGTTAAGCGGAGTTGTCCTGATATTGCCCGCATACGGCTATGATGTTAAGATATCTTGTGCCGTACAATTTGAAGCGAAGCCGCCCTGACAATGTGCCAAATGAAATAAGCCTTCGTCACCTGACTGTTGATGAAGCTTTGCCGGCATTTAAGCAGTATTTGAATGATGCGTTTATGGCCGGGCATATGATTATAAAAATTATACACGGGAAAAGCGGCGGCGTAATCCGTGGGCTGGTCTGGGAAGAGCTCAAGGGGCATCCCCTTGTTCAGTCTTACCGTTTGGGTGAATACGGGGAGGGCGGTTCGGGTGTAACTATCGCTTACCTGGAGCGGCGTTAAAGCCACATAAGACTTTTGCACAAATAAATTGAAATGATAGGTGGGTTTTGGCTATAATACTGTGGTTTTGGTGAGTGTGGCCTAGCGGTTAAGGCACCAGGTTGTGGCCCTGGAGATCGTGGGTTCAAGTCCCATCACTCACCCCATTTTTTTAAACGGCCTGCGCCTATAGCTCAGTGGATAGAGCATCGGTCTTCGGAACCGAGGGTCGTGGGTTCGAATCCCTCTAGGCGCGCCATATTTGAAGCTGAATATAAGCCCCAGGCAGTAAAAAGCCAGGGGCTTTTTTGTTGTTAAAATAGTTATTTTGAATATATATGAAAATTAAATTGTGGGGCAGTAAAAAAACTGCCCCCCTTTTTTATCTATCTGGTCTAGTTCTGAAATCGTTTTTCAGCTTCGTCCCAATTTATATTTTTAAGGAAAGCAGCAATATAATCCGCCCGTTTAAGTCCGTAATCTGTCATAAAGGCGTGTTCAAATATGTCTATCACCAGTATCGGGGTTATTCCTGCCAAATGCCCGGTTTCGTGTTCATTTATCCATTGGTTAAACAGCCGCCCGGTTTGGGAGTCTTTGTAGAGTATTACCCAGCCTATACCCCGCATAGAAGCGGTGGCTTTAAAGTCAGTTTCCCAGAGCTGGTAACTGCCAAACTCTGCTGAGAGAGCCTGGTAAAGTTTGCCTGTATTTGATAAGGGGGCGGATTTACCCAGGTTTGAAAAATAGTATTCATGCAGGCGCATTCCGTCAAACTCAAATCCGAAGCGGCGTTTAAGTTCAGCGTACTCCGGAGCAGCCGTTTTGCCTTCGGCCAGCATAGTTTTCAGTGTGTCTGAAAGCTTATTGGTGTTGTTCACATAACCCTGATACAAAGTGAAATGATTTTTGAGTAGCGTGTCGGAGAATCCCTCAAGTCCTAATAGGGCTGAATAATCATGAGCTGTATACATAACAAATCCCTCCGCAATAATAATATATTTTATTCTAACAGGTCTTTAAATACTTCGGCATGGTAGCGTTCATGGGCTGAAAGTTTTTTGAATAATTCTTTTACGTCACTTTCGGTTGACTGGATAGCGGATTGGTCGTATTTGTCAGCCACCTTGTGTTCCAGTTCTATATCTGCCTTGAGCATCTTGTTGTGTTCAAGGGTTTGTTCAATTTTACCATGTTCCAGATGCGGAAAACCTTTTTTGTCTATCATTTTTTCTGCAAGCCAGCCCATGTGCTGCATTTCGTTTATGGCCTGGTCCTGGAGCTCTTTCCGGGTTTCCTCATTTTTGGCGGCATAAGACTGGAGCAGATACTGAAGGATAACTGTGTATTCATGTTTTATGCCCCAGCTCAGGTTTTCAGCAGTAGTACCGGTGGCATTCCCGCGCTTGTCGGCCATCTTTTCCCGTAGTGTCTTCTCGGCAAAGTGTTTAAAGTCCCTCTGATGGGATTCCTCGTCCGAAAGGATACGCATAAGCAAACGCTTTATTTTAGGGTCGTCAATCAGCCTTATATGTTCACGGTACTGAGCGATAGCACCGTTCTCCAGCCCTATATTGGCCTGCATCCATTCGGATACAGTTTGGCCGGTCATATCCATCATGCCCCGTTTGAAGCTGGGTTCTCCGCCCAAATCTGTAATGGCCTCTGCCAGCCAATCCAGATGGCGCATTTCTTCACGGGCAATAGCTTCTATCTCGCAGGCTGTCTCTCCTTCACCTATAGCGTAGGCATGACCCAGATACTGGATAATAGCTCCGTGTTCATCTTCCATATCTCTATTAAGCAGCTCAATAATCTTGGGTCTATCCATCCGGAGTCCTTTCTTAGCGGTATTATTCAGAGCGGGCAGTCTATCTAAGTATGGTCAGGATTTGGTTTTTGGATTGCCTGGTTTGGTATTTATGTTGGCTTTTCTGGTTTTGGCGGCCTTGGTCACCGAAACCTTCTTAGCCTTAGCTTCGGATACCTTGGGTATGCTGATTTCCAAGATGCCGTTATCCAGCGTGGCTGCAATATTCTGGATGCTGGTATTGTTGGGCAGGGTCATAGAGCGTGAGAAACTGCCGTAACTTCTTTCACTGAAGTAATAATTTTCCTCAGATACTTCGCTGGTGTACTTTTTTTCGCCTTTGATGGTAAGTACGTTATCTGATACCGAAACTTCAATATCCTCTTCATTTATGCCGGGCATCTCTGCCTTTATCAGATATTTGTCCTTAAGCTCCAGCATTTCGGTAGCCGGCAGCCAGTCACGTTCGTTAGCTAGCATACTCCAAAGGCCGGGACTGAGTATTTCTCGGAAAGGACGCCAGGGACGCAGTGACCAACCCGGTTGCCATCTTTCCAGAGTCATAATCAAACCTCCTTTTCGCCCGCTCTCTCCTTATATAAAAGTATGCCATGCCGGTAAAAATGTCTCAATACGTATCAATACTTATAACGGGTGTGTTATTGCTTTAGATAAGTATTTAGTTTTACCCTGCGCAGGCGGAGGGAATTGCTGACTACAGTCAGAGAGCTGACGGCCATGGCCAGAGCTGCCAGTATGGGGTTTAAAAATCCGTATTCTCCCAGGAAGAAATGAAGGGATTGGGGGACACCGCTGTGGCTTAAAAACAGGTAGAGTACCCCGGCTGCCACGGGTATCAGGATAATATTGTAGAAAAAAGCCCAGAAAAGATTTTGGCGGATAGTATTAAAAGTTGCCTTGCTAAGGACGATAGCTTTGGTAAGACCGAATAAATCACCTGAGATAAGGGTGATATCACCGGTTTCCATAGCTATATCAGTGCCGGTGCCTATGGCTATGCCTACGTCTGCCTTTGCCAGTGCCGGGGCATCATTTATACCGTCTCCCACCATAGCTACAAAGTGACCTTGGTCTTGCAGTTCCTGTACCAGCCTTGATTTGTCTTCAGGCTTTACCTCAGATATATACTGGTCCAAGCCAAGTTCGTCTGCAATGCGTTTGGCTGCCCTCTGGTTGTCACCGGTGAGCATAATAGTGCGGAGTTTATTTGCCTTGAGTTCGGCTACCACCGCCTGGGATTCGCGTTTTAATATATCCCGTACCGCCACCATACCCTCAAGTTTGCCGTCCGCTGCCACGAAAATAAGGTTTTCCCCGGCTTCCCAGAGCTTGTCAGCCTCAGATTGGTATTCAGCAAGGGATATCCGGTTTGACTGCATCAGGTTTGCGTTGCCGATGAGTATTTGTTTGCCGCTAACAGTGGCTTTTAACCCCGCACCGGGCAGGGCGGAAAACTCTGACGAGGAGGTAATCTTTAGTTTTTTGCGCGCAGCCTCTTTTACCACTGCTTTGGCCAGAGGGTGTTCGGAAAACTGTTCGGCAGAGGCTACCAGGGTTAAGAAGGAATCTTTATCCATGGTATGGCTTACCAGATTGCTTAGCACCGGTTTGCCGCGGGTAAGAGTACCCGTTTTATCCAGTACAATTGTATCCAGTTTATGCATTTTCTCCAGTGCCACCGCACTGCGGATAAGTATTCCGTTTTCAGCCCCTTTGCCCATACCCACAATTAAAGCGGTGGGTGTGGCCAGCCCCAAAGCACACGGGCAGGCAATAACAAGTACGGCTATCATATTTAAAGCGGCATAGGTAAAAGATGGCTCTGGCCCGAATACCAGCCAGAACACAAAGGTCAGTATGGCTATACTGATAACCGCCGGTACAAATACCGAGGCTATTTTGTCCGCCAGACGCTGGATAGGGGCTTTGCTTCCCTGAGCTTCCTCAACCAGCCGGATTATCCTGGCCAGGGCGGTATCCGCCCCTACTTTTTGAGCTTCGTAAGTAAATGCGCCGGTTTGATTAAACGTACCGCCGATAACATAATCCCCGGCTTTTTTTTCAGCCGGTATACTCTCTCCGGTTACCATAGATTCGTCCAGGCTGGAATAGCCTTCCAATATCAGCCCGTCAACCGGCAGCCGTTCCCCCGGACGGATAACAATTTTATCTCCAGCCACCACTTCGCTGATGCCCACCAGTATTTCCTTGCCGTCCCGGATAATTGAAGCGGTACTTGGCTGAAGGCCGACCAGACGGCGGATGGCATCAGAGGTGCGCCCTTTGGCACGGGCTTCCAGAAAACGCCCGGTCAGGATAAGGGCGATAATCATGGCGGAGGTATCAAAGTAAAGGTGCTTTTCCAGCAGCGGTGAATCAAATATTGAGGGGAATACCAAAGCAGTCAGGCTGTACAGGTAAGCTGCAGAAGTACCCAGGGCGATAAGAGTATTCATGTCCGAGGTGCGGTTTTTCAGGGCGGCAAATGCCCCGCGGTAAAAACGCAGCCCAGCCCAGAACTGCACGGGCGTAGCCAGCAAGAACATAATAAATTCCTTGCCGCCAAAGGCTGGCAGGAATCCTATAATCATAAGGCTTATTCCCAGCACCAGAGCAACTGTAAGTTCCTGTTGCAGTTTGCGGGTTTCGGCATTTTCCGAGCTGTTAAGCTCGTTTTGGGGTGTTTCTTCCGACAGCAGTTCGTAGCCGGTGTTTTTTATGGCTTGGCTGAGTTCACGGTAGGAAATAAAATCCAGATACTCCACATTGGCAGTCTGATTAGCCAGGTTTACACTGGCACTGAGAACCCCGTTTGTGTTCTTCAGGGCTTTTTCGGCTCTGGCTACGCAGGAAGCACAGTGGAGGCCCTTTATGGGGAAAATGGATTTGCGGCTGATAACGCCGTAACCCAAGCCCGAAATAATAGATTTAATATCTGCCAGGCTGATAACGGCCGGGTCATAGCTGAATATAAGTTTGGCGGAGGCAAAATTCAGTTTGGGGTCTGTTATCCCGTCTGTTTTTGACAAACGCGCTTCTATACTGGCGGCGCATCTGGTACATGACATACCGCTTATACCCATGATTATCTTTGGCAAAGTATCCGGCAGGTTCTTTTCAGGCATTATTTTTAAGCTTATGACAAAAGGTCTTTCTTCATTTGGTCAAACTCTTCTTTACTTATTTCACCTTTGGCGTAGCGTTCTTTCAAAGTTTCCATGTAATGGGTTTTAGTGGCTGAAGATGAGGGCTGCCCTTTCCGGACAAGCTGAACAATACCCCAGATAATTAGGCCGATAATGGCGCACCAGAAAATCAGCATGAAAATACCGCCGAAAAACATCCAGCCCCAGCCGGCACTTGACCAGTCAAACATCATGGTTTTGGCCTCCTCGGCATATTTATTAATATCATATAATATTATAGCATATCAGATATGATTTCAGATTTGACTGTTAAGCTCCAAAAGTATGTGTTAAAATTATATAAAGGCTGGGATTTTGATTTTTGGCTTTTCAGTTGTTATCCTAGTAGTATCCGGGGAAAAGGGGATGGAAAATGGCTTTTTACTTTGAAAAGGTGATGGAATACTTTGTGAATCCTCTTAATTCGGGTGAAATGGAAAATCCTGACGGCATAGGCAGAGCCGGAAATGACATTTGCGGAGATGTTACCGAATTTTACATAAGGGTAAAAGATAACCGTCTGGTGGAAGTGAAATTTAAAACTTACGGCTGCGGGGCAGCTGTGGCTATATCCAGTCTGGTAAGCCTGATGGCTACCGATAAAACAATTGAAGAAGCTATGAAAATTGATAACAAGGCAGTAGAGGCTGAGATTAAGGGGCTGCCGCAGAACCGCAGCCATTGTTCCCAGATGGGCCCCCAGGCCCTGCACAGCGCTATTGCTGATTATAAAAGCAAAGTTCAGGCCAGAGGTTAATATGACACATTCAAATTCTGCTAAAAATCCGACTGCTTGCCCATACTGTGATATTGCTACCGAAGCGGAAGCGCGTATGCCTTTCTGCAAGGCCTGCAAGCTGTCACTTTTTTACTGTCCGGCTTGTGGCGGGTTGGTCGGGCGGGGGGAAGCATTTTGTCCCCATTGCCAGGCAGAGATGACCGGACAAAAAGAAAAATAGACGGGTGAGGGATTTTGGAAAACGTTATAGTCAGTGAACTGTGTGAAAAAATATCTGAGAAGCGGATGGTCCGGGATGATATGGGTATTGAGTATGCCATAAAGGCTTTTGCTTCGCATACCCATACCCACGTCCTTTTTGTGGTCAATAAAGATGGCGTTTTGACCGGGATTGTTAAGCTTAAGCAGCTGCTTGAGTGGGTAAAAGTGAAGCTGAATATCGTGTCTGAAAAGCACATTGTTACCCGCTCGGATGCCTTTGAGGTGCTGCGTCTCAGCCAGTCATGCACTATTAAAGAAATAACTTCCGAAATTATCAGCGTCAAGCAGGGCGATACCATTGCCCATGCCGTAAACCTGATGGCCGAAAAGGAAATGGTGGAAATACCGGTAGTAGATGACGCTGGCAAGCTGGTGGGCGAACTCAGGATTTCAGATTTGCTTTCCAAGCTGATGGTGGATATTGAGACCGCCGAATCTGATAATACCTGCACTACAAACTAGTTTTACCTAGCGTGAAGCCGCGTATCCGGCGGCAAATGCTTTCAAATTGCCCTCAAGTAACTTTGGGGGCAAACGCTTTTTTATAGCCCCGGCTAGTATCTCGTGGTCAAAGGGCAGATAACTGGCGGCATATCCCAGCAGGTAAATATTCAGCATTTTGGCATTCCCAAGCTCTTTGACTGCCTGGTTAGCGGCTATAAAATCTGCTTTTATGCCCATTTGTTTATACCCCTCAAGTATTTCGGCATCTGAAGGGTATTCTGCAATGCCCAGGCTTATTGAGGCCGGGGGCATGGCCATATCATTGATAACGGCTTTAGTCTGTTTGCCCAGATACTCCATATAGCGGGCGGCCTCCAGTTTTTCAAAGGCAATTATCAAATCAGTCTGTCCCTGCGGGATAAGGGGGGAGGATACTTCTTTATCAAAACGCAGGTGGCTGACTACACTCCCGCCGCGTTGTGCCATGCCCAAAGTATCTGTCTTTTTGACATCATAACCGGCAGCCATGGCCGCATCACACAGAATATTGCTGGCCAGTATTACCCCCTGTCCGCCCACGCCTACAATCAATATACCAAACTTTTTCATAAGTTTACGCCGCCTCATTGGTTTTAATGGCTTTTTGGGGGCAGACCTGGGAGCACAGGTTGCAATTACTGCCGGTGCAAAGGCCTGGGTCTATAAAGAGTTTGTCACCGTCACGCTGTATAGCCGGACAGCCTAAAAGCAGGCAGGCATCACACCTGTTGCACAGGCTGGTGTCTATGGTATTTGGCAGGGAGCGTTTCCGGCAGATGACATTACACTCTCCGCGTACAATTATCACGTTCAGCTCGCCGCTGGATATGGCATTTTTCAGCCCGTTTCTCAAAGCTTTCAGGTCAAAAGCGGGCAAGACCTGCAGGTTTTTTATCCCGGCACCTCTGACCAGTTCTTCTAAATTTACCTCGGTAACGGTTTGGCCGTTTGCCGCAATGCCGCAGCCGGGGTTTCCCTGATGCCCGGTCATGGCGGTAGTGCGGTTATCCAGTATCAGTATGGTTATCTTTGACTGGTTGTAAACGGCGTTAATCAGACCGTTTATGCCGGAATGCATAAAGGTGGAGTCACCGATAATGGCTATAACGGGTTCGCCAAGGCCGGCTTTTTCCATGCCCACTGCCTGGCTGATACTTCCGCCCATACAGCCGCAGGTATCCATGGCCGAAAGCGGCGGATAAGCCCCCAGGGTATAGCAGCCTATGTCACCCGAAAGCACCAGCTTGGGTTCACGCTTTGGCTTTCCGGGCAGAGCCGAACGCTGTCCCAGAGTGCTGAGGGTAAAAAATATGCCGGTATGCGGGCAGCCCGCACACAAAAGCGGCGGCCGCTTGGGAAAGTCCGGGGTATTTATTTTTGGCAGAGTGTCTTTAATCTCAGGCAGTATGCCCGCTTTGATTGCCGCAGCCCAGATTATATCCGGGTTAAGTTCGCCGCTGCGGGGTATGTATTTTTTACCTATTACGGATATGCCCATGCGGCACAGGGAATCTTCAAGAACCGAATCCAGTTCTTCCACCACAAATATAGTTTCAACACTCTGGCTGAACTCTTTTATAAGGTTTTTAGGTAAAGGGTAGGTCATGCCCAGCTTTAAAAATGAAGCTTCAGGGAAAACCTCTTTAGCATATTGAAAGGCAATGCCGCTGCTTATGATACCCAGTTTGGCATTTCCGGGTATGTACTGGTTACAAGGGCAGTTTTCGGCATATTCGCCTATCAGTTCTTCCCTTTTAAGCACCTTCGGCCAGCGTACCCGGGCAGCGGTGGGTACCATCACCAGTTTGGCGGTATCATGTTTAAACGCAGCCTGGGCTGCGGGTTGTTTTTCAGCAGAAGTTTCCACCAGAGAGCTGGAATGGGAAACACGGGTGGTGCTGCGCAGAATTACCGGCGTATCAAAATGTTCGCTCAGTTCAAAAGCCAAAGCCATAAAATCATAGGCTTCCTGACTGTTTGACGGCTCTAGCACCGGCATTTTAGAAAGCCGGGCATAGTGGCGGGTATCCTGTTCGTTCTGGGAGGAGTGTATGCCGGGGTCATCTGCTACTACTATGACCAAGCCGCCCTTTACCCCGGTGGTGGATGCAGCCATAAAGGCATCTGCGGCTACGTTTAAGCCCACATGTTTCATAGCCGCCAAAGCCCTCACCCCGGTATAAGATGCGCCGGTTGCCACTTCTACGGCTACAGCTTCGTTAGATGACCACTGGGTATTTATATCCGGAAATCTGGCCAGATTTTCCATTATTTCGGTACTGGGGGTGCCGGGATAGGCAGCAGCCAGTTTAAGACCTGCGTTATATGCACCTAAGGCTAAAGCTTCATTGCCGGATAATAGCTTTTTCAAGACCTTGTTCTCCCCTTGGCTAATAGTTCTAGGATAATGAATAGCTTGCGGCTTGTCAATCAGGCGGGATATGTATATTTGAGTGTGCTTTCAGGTACGGCGGAAATATTATGGTTTGACACACATTTATACCTGTGTTACACTACGCCGATGAGATACACAGGCTATGCTTATTTTTACTTCATGTTTACCGGGCGCACTTTGTGTGCGCTTTCGGGGGCAGTTGATAAGTAAAAATAGGTAGACCGGTTTAAATAAGCAAAAGTGTTTTACAAGCTCACCTCCCCCAAGCGGGAGGTGAAGTTTTTTTGGCAGATAAATAAAGAGGGTGCAATGGCCGAAGTAGACACGATACCCAAACTGGTAAAGAATAACGCCGAGCAATGGGGCAATAAGCCCGCCATGTGTATGAAAAATCTGGGTATATGGCAGAAATATACCTGGAGTGATTACTACGGTACGGTTAAGTATTTCGGTTTGGGGCTGCTCAGTTTGGGGACTAAACCCGCTGACCGGGTGGCTATTATCGGCGATAACGAACCCGAATGGTTTTGGGCGGAATTTGCCGCCCAGGCCATAGGTGCAATCCCCACCGGTATATATGTGGACTCTATCCCTGACGAGGTTAAATATATTGCCCGTCATGCTGATGTAAAAATAGCAGTAGTAAATGACCAGGAACAGGCTGACAAATTTCTGGAGCTGCTGCCGGAACTGCCAAACCTTACCAAGATTATTTACTGGGACCCCAAAGGACTTAAAAATTACGATGACCCCATGCTGATAAGCTTTAAAGAAGTGGTGAAGCTGGGGCAGGAATATGAAAAAGCTCACCCTGGCTTATTTGAAGAGCTGCTGGGTGCTACCAAGCCGGATGATATAGCCTTTATCTATTACACCTCCGGCACAACCGGCCTTCAGAAAGGGGCTATGCTCAGCCACCGTTCACTTATCACTACCGCCAAGGGTTTTATTGCCCGCTATCCTCTTGATTATAAAGATGACCTTATTTCAAATTTTCCGGCCTCATGGGTGGGTGACAGCTTTTTCGCTACTGTACCCCATATACTTTCCGGGGCGCGCTTAAACTTTCCCGAAGAGCCGGAAACCGTGGCTGAAGATACCCGTGAGATCGGGCCTGATTTTGTTATCTACGGCCCGCGCCAGTGGGAAAGCCTGGTGAGTGAAATACAGGTAAAAATAATGGATGCCCACCCGCTTAAGCGTCTGGCTTACAGGGCACTTTCCCCGCTGGGATACAAAATGGCTGAAAAAATGCTGGCCGGAAGCAAACCCGGTCTCCCCTTGAAGATAGGCCACAAAATAGCTGACGGGCTGCTGTTTCACCCCTTAAAAGACAAACTTGGGGTCAGCAAGGTAAGATTTGGGGTTACCGGAAGTTCGGTGCTTTCGCTGGATACATTCAAAATGATACATTCCATGGGTATTGAGCTAAGGCAGAATTATGCTTCAACCGAAGCCGGGTTTATTTCCTCCCACGGCAAGGGCGATATCAGCTTTGAAAGCGTGGGGCGGCCGGCACTTGGCACGGAAGTGCGCCTGACAAACGAAGGTGAGCTCCTTATCCGCAGTGACTGTATGTTCAGCGGTTATTACAAAGACCCTGAAAAGACTGCCCAGAGTTTTAAAAACGGCTGGTTTGCCACCGGTGATGCCGTCAATATAAATGAAAAGGGCCACCTAATATTCCTTGACCGCCTGAAAGATTTGGGCGTGCTGGCAAGCGGGATAAAGTATGCCCCCCAGTATATTGAAGGGCGCCTCCGTTTCAGCCCTTATATAAAAGATGCCATGGTGGTTGGCGGTGAAGACAAGGAATATGTAACCGCCATTATAAATATTGATTTTACTATGGTGAGCAAGTGGGCGCAGAAAAACCGCTTGAATTTCACCACCTTTGTAGACCTTTCCCAGAAAAAAGAGGTTGCGGATTTGGTTGCCAAAGACCTTATCCGGGTAAACAGCTATCTGCCGGAAGGCTCACGGGTAAAAAAGTTTGTTTTGCTGCATAAAGAGTTTGACCCTGACGAAGCTGAACTTACCCGCACCCGTAAACTTCGGCGGGGTTTTGTATCTGAACGGTATAAAGACCTGATAGATGCCATGTACCATCTGGATAAAGAAGTAAAGGTGGAAGCGGCGGTAACCTATAGGGACGGGCGCAAGGGCGTGGTAACTACCAGTATAAAAGTAAGGTCTTTGTAGGCGGAGATTATGGCAGATTTATTGCAATATGTAATAACCGGTATTACGGTTGGTCTGGTGTACTCTCTTATTGCGCTTGGTTTTACCCTTATCTGGAAATCTTCTTCGGTGGCTAATCTGGCTTTGGGTCAGATGGTGCTTATCTGCTCATGGTTTACCTACAGTATGCTGGCACAGGTAGGCATGCCCTTCTGGCTGGGGTTTATCTGCGTGGTTTTATTTGCACTGGCTCTGGGCTGGCTGATGGAAAGGATTATCCTGAGGCCGCTTATCGGCCAGCCTATCCTTTCACTGGTTACGGTGACGCTGGGGGTGGGGTTTTTCCTTGAGGGTGTGGTCAGCTTTATCTGGCCGCAAAGTGTGGCCGCCCTGCCCAAGATTTTCCCGGAAACACCTATCCACATAGGTTCGGCGGTTATTTCACAGGAATATGTCTGGGCGGCCGGTATATCTTTACTTCTTTTTGCCATGCTGACCCTCTTTTTTAAATACCACAAAATGGGGGTGGCCATGCGGGCTACCGCTGATGACCAGCAGGCTGTTCAGGCCTGCGGTATACCCGTAACCCGTATATTTTCCCTGTCCTGGATGCTGGCCATAGTCTTGGCGGCTGTGGGTGGGGTATTGATGTCCAGCATAGGCGGTATCACTTTAGGCTTGGTGGAAACCGGTATCAAAGCCTTTTCAGTGGTGATACTGGGCGGGCTGGATTCGTTTTTAGGGGCTATGATAGCCGGGCCTATTATCGGTCTGGCTGAAAATCTGGGAGGCGGGTATCTTACCTCCCTCACCTGGCCGGGCGTTAAAGAGGTAATACCCTTTATCATTATTATCATCGTAATGTTCATCAAGCCTTACGGCCTGTTTGGGCAGGAACGCATCGAGAGGATATAGCTATGGACCTACCTTGCGGAACGCGTAATTTCAGCTACAAGACGGATATGGCTATCTTCCGTACCAAAACCCATTGGGCTATGCTGATTGGTTTTCTGATTCTTTTATTCAGCCTGCCGTTCAATATCAGCAGTTACTGGCTGGGTATTATGAACCTTATAGGCATTACGGTTGTGGCGGCGGCCGGTTTAAATATACTTATGGGTTACTGCGGACAGCTTTCGGTAGGCCATGCCGGCTTTATTGCGGTGGGGGCATATACTACCGCTATTTTGGCCAGCAAACTGGGAGTGCCTTTCCCCTTTGACATGATAGCGTCCGGCATTATGGCCGGTCTGGTGGGTGTGCTGTTCGGGTTGCCATCACTTCGGGTAAAGGGGTTTTATCTGGCTATTTCCACTATTGCCGCCCAATTCATCATAATCTGGGTGATAAACCACTGGTCCAGCCTTACCGGCGGTTTTAACGGGATTGTGATACCCCCGATTAATCTTTTTAATTTTGACTTTACCACTCAGGGCAGCCAGTACTTCATTATTATGCTGGTGGCTGTTTTGGCTATTTTCTTCATGAAAAATATAGCCCGCACCCGCATAGGGCGGGCATTTGTAGCCATACGGGATAATGATTTGGCGGCTGAGGTTATGGGTATAAATGTCTTCAAGTATAAGCTGCTGGCTTTTTTCATCGGCTGTTTTCTGGCCGGTGTGGCCGGTTCGCTTATGGCTCACTGGATAGGTTATTTGACGGCTGAAAATTTCACCTTGTCTGATTCTATTTTATACGTTGGTATTGTGATTATAGGCGGTTTGGGTACAGGGGTTGGCCCCATATTCGGGGCGCTCTTTATCCGTCTGCTGCAGCAGGGTGTCCAGTATGTATCCCCTCTTATGGGCTCTGCTTTCCCGCAGTTGCCGTCAGGCTTTGCAGCCGGGCTTGGGCCGATGGTATTCGGTCTGGCAATTGTCTTGTTTTTAGTGCTTGAACCAAGAGGCCTCGCCCACCGCTGGCAATTGTTCAAGTCCTCTTACCGGTATTGGCCTTTCTCGTATTAGGCGAAAAAATAGGGAATTCTGAAAAAAGGAGGAGCACAAGTCATGTTAGGGCAAAACCGTAAACAATTGATAAAGAGGGGAGCTTTGTCCTTTTTTAGCATGCTCCTTTTGCTTTTTTCAGTGGTGGCGGGGGGATGCGGTTCAAGTGATACTGATGCCAATAATCCTGACGGAACGGAAAAGCCTACTTTGAAGGTTGGTTTTTCAATACCATATACCGGCCCGGCAGCTGAAAAAGGCTCTGTGATGGGGAATGCTAAGCTGGACGCAATCAAGTACATAAACGAAGAACTTGGCGGGGTAAACGGATACCAGATAGAAGTACTCTGGCGTGACACCAAGTATGATTCCGCACTGGCGGCAACTATTGTACAGGAGATGATGGATAAGGACTGTTTGTTCTTCACTACCTGTGCTTCCAAGGAAATGCAGGCATCTATGGAGATTGCCAACCGGGCAAGTTTCCCCGGTTTCACGGTTTTCAGTTCACCGGTCTGCACCCACCCGGCAAAGCATATATATGCCCAACTGCCGGACTATGGTGACAGCTGGGCATCATTTGCCAAATACTATATGGAAAATATCTGGCAGGGTGAGGGTACTCCTAAAATGGCCCTCATGATACTCCAGAATCCCACCGGTTACGGTGCCCGTGATGCGGCTAATGCCTTGGCGGCTGATTTGGGTATAGAGATAGTGGGTATTTACGAACACTCTGCCACTATTACAGATGACACGGCAAACCTGATAAACCTTAAAAGTCAAAACCCGGATGTGGTCTTTATATCCAGCACTCCCCAGCCTACTTCGGTTATCATCAAGCAGATGAATCAGATGGATATTTATCCCGGAGTAACTGTGGGTTGCGGCCATGCCGGTTTTACCAAGGCACTTATTGATTTGGCCGGTGTGACTAATACCGAAGGTATTTACGGCGTATATCCTACTGTAAACTGGGATGAAGATGTGCCGGGAATGGCCAAAATGAAAGAATACTGCCTGAGATATCACCCTGAAAATTACGGCAACATGGATTATATCGCTTCCTGGTCAGAGGGTTTGATTGTGGCCGAAATACTGCGCTTAGCCCTTATCAATACCCCCGGAGGCATAGATAATCTGACTCCGCAGGCTATTGAGGAATACGGAATAAAGAAGCTTAATGGCTATACGGTGGGCGGTTTGCAGGGGCCGGTTTCATATGTCAGCGGTGATAACCGTCTGGCCAAAGCAGTCAGGGTGTTCCAGATATCAGACGGTGTAATGCAGGTCTTGAGTGACTGGGTAGAAGCACCGCTTATCAGGTACGAGGATTTTAGCTGGTTTGGCAGCTAAATAGGCTGTAAACAGGTACAAGGGGAGCTGTAAGGAGTTGTGTTGCGAAGCTTAATAATAGATAATATAGCCTCAGAGGAGGGATCTGATGAGACTAGGAAAATCTGAAATTGGCTTTAGAATCTTCATGGCTCTGGTGCTTGCCCTTGTACCTGTTGCCTTGGGCGGCTGTAATCTGGATAATATTATTGGCAATAATAACAATAACACGCCGGCATCTACTAAAACTCTCAAAGTGGGCTTAAGTGTATGCTATACCGGCCCGGCGGCTGAAAAGGGTACACCCCAGGGTAATGCCAAGCTGGATGCCATAAAATACATAAACGATGAGCTTGGCGGGGTAAACGGCTACAAGATTGAGCCTATATTCCGGGATACCAAATATGACACCGCCATAGCGGTTACCGTAATAAACGAGTTTATTTCTACTGACTGTTTATTCTTCACCACCAACTCTTCAAAGGATATGCAGGCATCTATGGAAATAGCCAACCGGGCAGGTTTTCCGGGATTTACCACTTTCAGTTCACCATCACTTACCCATCCTCCCCAGCATATATACTCCCAGCTGCCTGATTATGGTGATGACTGGGTAGCTTTTATGCAGTATTATCTGGAGAATGTCTGGCAGGGTGAGGGCAAACCGAAAGTAGCCCTGATGATACTCCAGAATCCCACCGGTTACGGTGCGCGGGATGCCGCTAATGCTATGGCAGAGGAACTGGGTGTGGAAATAGTGGGTATTTACGAACATTCCACTACTATTAATGATGACACAGCCAATCTGTTAAATATGAAAAACCAGAATCCGGATGTGGTTTATATATCCAGCACTCCCCAGCCGACATCTGTCATTGTAAAACAGATGATTGAACTGGGGATTTACCCCGGTGTCCAGATAGGGTGCGGTCACGGCGGCTTTACCCAGTCACTGCTTGAGCTTGTCGGTGCAGATAAGGCTGAGGGTATAATGGGGGTGTACCCCACCGTAAGCTGGGACGAAGATGTTCCGGCTATGGCCAAGATGAAGGAATACTGCCTCAGGTATCACCCTGAAAATTACGGCAATATGGATTATATCGTCTCGTGGGCTGAGGGTTTGATAATAGCTGAGATACTGCGGCTGGCTATAGAAAACTCCCCCGGCGGTGTAGACTCACTGACCCCCCAGATTATTGAAGAATTCGGCATAAAACGGCTGAACGGGTATGATGTGGGCGGCCTGCATGGCCCGGTTTCTTACTCAGTGGGAGATAACCGTCTGGTAAAATCTGTAAGGGTTTTCAGGATTGAAGACGGGCAGCTTAAGGTTATAAGCGGCTGGATAGAAACACCCAGCATTGCGTATGAAAATTTTGACTGGTTTGGCAAATAGCGGGAGGTAATATTGGGTCTATGCTCAAAGTAAATAACATAGAAGTTACCTACCTGAACGTTATCAAGGTGCTTCACGGCGTTTCGCTGGAAGTGCCGGAGAAATCCATTGTGGCTTTGCTGGGCGGCAACGGTGCCGGTAAGACTACCACTTTAAAAGCCATTTCCGGCTTGCTGCATATTGAAGAAGGTCTGGTAACAGACGGCAATATTGAGTGGGACGGCACCCGGATTGATAAAAAAAATCCGGAAGCTATCGGTAAGCTGGGTATAGTTCAGGCTCTGGAAGGCCGCCATGTTTTTGAGCATTTGACCACCGAAGAAAATCTGATTGTGGGGGCGTTTAACCGCAAGGACCGTCAGAATATAAAATCAGATTTAGCTATGGTATACGAATATTTCCCTCGCCTTAGGCACGTTCAGCATAACACAGCCGGTTACCTTTCCGGCGGTGAGCAGCAGATGCTGGTCATAGGGCGGGCTATGATGGCCCGCCCCAAGCTGATGATGCTGGACGAACCCTCACTTGGTTTGGCACCTCTGATGGTCAAGGAAATATTCGGTATTATCAAGAGGTTTAACGAAGAACAGGGCACTTCCGTGCTGCTGGTTGAGCAAAATGTGAAAGTAGCTTTATCTATTGCCCATTACGGTTATGTGCTGGAAAACGGGCGGATAGTGCTTGACGGTGATACTTCATTCCTGATTAACAATGAAGATGTCAAAGAATTTTATATGGGGCTTTCCACGGTGGGCGCTAAAAAAAGCTATCGTGAAGTCAAACATTACAAGAGGCGGAAAAGATGGCTTTAGAAAACGGCAAAAATAACCACTTTGACAAGCTGGAGTCCATGGGGCTTGAGGAGAGGGTTGAATTTTTAAACACCAGGCTCAAAGAGACGGCTGCTTATGCTTATGAAAATTCGGCGGCAACCAGAGCTATGTTCCAAAAAGCCGGGCTGAAGCCTGAGCTTATACGCAAGGTGGAAGATTTGGAGCGGCTGCCTATTACCCGCAAAGCAGACCTGATTGAAATGCAGAAACAGAACCTGCCTTATGGCGGTTTTCTGATGATACCGGAAGAAAATATTGAACGCATATTTATTTCTCCCGGCCCTGTTTATGAACCGCTGCACACCAGCACTATCCATTGGTTCGGGCGTTCTTTCTGGGCAGCCGGTTTCCGCAAGGCAGATGTGGTTATAAATACCTTTACTTACCACTTGTCTCCCGCTGGTATACTTTTCCACGAGGGTTTGCGTGACTGCGGGGCTACGCCTATTGCCTCAGGCACCGGCCATACCGAAATGCAGATTAAGACTATTCAGGAGCTGAAAGTAACTGCCTTTGTGGGTACTCCCAGCTATCTGATGAGCCTGTTTGCCAAAGCCGAAGAGATGGGTTTGGATGTTAAAAAAGAGCTTAATATCAAGCGTGCCTGGTTTACCGGTGAGATGCTGACGTCTTCTATCCGTAAAACGCTTGAAAAAGATTATGGCATAGACACGTATCAGGCTTACGGGGTGACTGAAACCGGAGGCTGTTTGGCCTACGAGTGTGAAGAAAAAAACGGCTTGCACCTTATGTCTGATGAATATGTAGTGGAGATAGTAGACCCCAAGACTGGCAAGCAGCTTGGCGAAGGTGAAGTTGGCGAAGTGGTGGTTACCCCGGTAAATAACAAAACCTGGGGGCTTATGCGGTTCGGCACAGGTGATTTATCCTGCCTTAAAAAAGAGAAATGCGGCTGCGGGCGTACCGCCTATAAGCTCAGCGGCATAATAGGGCGGGTAGGAGATGCGGTAAAGGTGCGGGGTATGTTTGTAGTCGGCAAACAGGCTGAGGAAGTTTTCAAGCTTTTCCCGGAGATTGTCCGCTGCCAGATAAGGATAAACCGCCCCGAAAACAAAGATGAGATGACCTTTGTCTGTGTCCACGATGACACCGAATTTGATGCCAAAAAGCTGTCTGACGAACTGAATAAAAAATTTCAGGACAGGTGTCTTTTAAAGGCAGACCATATAGAATTTGTAGCTGCAAATGCTCTGGCAGAAGAAACCAAGCTGATGCTGGATGAACGCAAGTGGGATTAGGGGAAATAAATGGTTGATTGGCAGATTACCGCCTGTACCATACTCTGCGAAGCAGTTTGTGATGAGATAACCATAATCGTCAAGGATGATGGTTCGGTACGCTGTACTGCTTATGATATATACGGCTCTCCTTCACGGGATACCCTGAAAGAGATGTCAAAACGGGCTAAAAAATGCGGACATGGCTTAAAATGCGAAGGCCCTCTTTGCCACCGGGTTATAAGCTACCGGGATAAGATTATGAATGAGGAGAGAGGGCAGAATGAATCAGCCTGATACCAAGATAAAAATAGCTGACCTCTCCCTTTCGTTTGGCGGTATCAAAGCCCTGAAGGGAATCAATCTGGACATATATGATAATCAGATAACTGCCGTAATAGGTCCGAATGGGGCAGGCAAGACCAGTTTGCTAAACTGCATCAACGGTTTTTATAAACCCCAGGCAGGCAGCATTGTTTATAAAGGCCAGAATATTGCCCGTATCCGCCCTGACCGGGTGGCTAAAATGGGTATTGCCCGTACTTTTCAGAATATAGAGCTTTATTCAGGTTTGACTACCCTTGAAAACCTGATGGCCGCCCGGCATATATTTATGAAACAGAACTTTCTGACCGGGGGTGCCTATTTCGGGCCGGCCCATAAAGAAGAAATAGCTCACCGCAAGATAGTAGAAGACATAATAGATTTTTTGGAAATAGAGCCTGTCCGCAAAAAGGTAGTCAGTATGCTGCCGTACGGCATGCGTAAGCGGGTGGAACTGGGCCGGGCTTTGGCGCTTGAGCCGGAAGTACTTTTGCTGGATGAACCTATGGCAGGCATGAATCTGGAAGAGAAAGAAGATATTGCCCGCTTTATCGTAGATATTTTTGAAGGGCAGGGTGAGACCTATCCTGATACTCCCATACTGCGTGACGGGGTAAAGTGTATTGTGCTTATTGAACACGATATGGGCGTAGTTATGGATTTAGCTGACCGTATTGCGGTGCTGGACTTTGGCAGCAAAATAGCTGAGGGCAGGCCTGAAGAAATAAAGAATGATGAGCACGTGATAGCGGCCTATCTGGGTGATGAATAAACTACCTGGCGGGCGGGTTTAAAGCGGAACGCCGCTGGCACTTACTTTAGCTATCAGTTTGCCTTTGGCATTGGTCACCTCTACTTCGGCAACAGCCAGACGGCGGCCTGATTTGACTACTTTGGCTTCCGCAGTTAGTTCGTCATCATTATCCGGGGCTGACAGAAAGTGGATATTGAACTGGGCGGCTACCGTAGGCAGTTTCAGACTGTTCACTGCATAACCGAATGCCTCATCTGCCAAAGACATGGTGATTCCGCCAAAAATTATGCCGTAGGCATTTATAAACTCCGGTTTGAGTTTGATACTCAGCTTGGAATAACCGGGTTTCAATTCCAGTATTTTTATGCCCAGAAAATTCAGGGCAGGTTCAGTGCGGCTTTTTTCATGCAGAAGCTTAATATTTTCTTCAGCATCAGGGTGTGTCATCTTATTCCCTCGTTCAAAATATCATAAATCTTGTTCATGTCTATGCTTGCCCTGACTATATCTGCCAGTTTATCATATTCTTTGTCACGGTCAAAATAGCCTGCCTGCCGCTCAGGGATGCCCTTGTAACGGCGGATTGCATTTAAGAAGCCGCGGCGGAAAGAGTCACTTTCAAATATTCCGTGTATATATGTACCCAGCACCGTACCTTCGGCATTGGATGCCCCGTCCAGATAATCAGCCGGGCCTTTGGGGGTTTTGGTAATCTGGAAGGCAGGCTGGGCAGTAAATAAGCGGGTCCTTCCCATGTGGATTTCATAGCCGCCCACTTCACAACCGGCCATATCTGCAAGCAGCCCGTTATTAAACCTGACCTGGCCGCTTACCTGTGTGGTGGATTTTTCTTTTTCAAAGGTTGTTTCGGTATCCAGCAAACCCAGACCCTTTAATTCGGTGGTTTCAGACTCAGTCTTGTGGGGGTCGTATATCATCTTTCCCAAAATCTGATAGCCGCCGCAGACGCCTAAAACATGGGTGCCTTTTCCGGCTTTTTTGATGATAGTTTCCGCCAGACCGTTTTGCCACAGATATTCCATGTCAGGTATGGTGGATTTGGTACCCGGAATTATTATCAAATCAGGGTTGCCAATCTCACCGGTTTTAGATACAAACCTGACTGATGCCCCGTCTGTGGCTAAAGCGTCAAAATCGTCGTAGTTGGATATGCGGGGCAGACGTATTACCGCAATATCAAGGTCGGTTTCACCCAGACCGCTTTTACATTCGTCCAGGTATACCGAATCTTCCTGGGCAATGGCCATATTCCGCAGATAGGGGATAATGCCCAGTACCGGTATGGAGGTGCGGTCTTCCAGTACATCTATGGCTGGTTTAAGTAAACTGGCATCCCCCCGGAATTTATTTATCAGATAGCCCTTTACATAACTGCGTTCTTCAGGCTCTAAAAGGTCTATAGTGCCAATCAAAGAAGCAAAAACGCCGCCCCGGTCTATGTCTCCGGCCAGAAGCACCGGCGCACCGGCGGTTTTGGCAATCCGCATATTTACAATCTCCCGCTGCCTCAGGTTTATCTCAGCCGGGCTGCCTGCCCCTTCTATGACCACAATATCATTTTGCTCCCGCAGACGGTTAAGTGCCGCCAGAGCGGTATCCAGCAGCAGGGGTGCATATTCATAATATTCACGGGCAGAAATGGTGCGGTCCACTTTGCCGTTTACAACAATCTGGCTTTTGGAATCTGCTTCGGGCTTCATCAGAATAGGGTTCATATCTACACTGGGGGCAATGCCGCAGGCTTCTGCCTGAACAGCCTGTGCCCGGCCGATTTCACCGCCCTCTTGGGTGACAAAAGCGTTCAGCGCCATATTTTGGGACTTGAACGGGGCTACTTTGTAGCCGTCCTGTTTGAATATCCGGCAGAGCGCAGTGACCAGTATGCTCTTGCCCACATTAGAAGAAGTGCCCTGAACCATTATCAATTTCGCCATGGCGTTCATTATACCAGTTTTTATTTAAGTAGAGTAGAAAAAGGACAACTTATTTTGATTTATAGCGTGTTCTGCCTTGAAAATCTTTGATGTATAATGTTTCCCAACTAATATAGCGAGGCTGAAAATGCTGGTTGAGAATCCCAAAAAGCAGGCATTAGAAATAATTAAACGCCTTTCGGTGATATACCCTGAGGCTAAAACAGCGCTTAACTTTACTACCCCGTTTGAAATGCTGGTAGCTACTATTTTGTCTGCCCAGTCTACTGACAAAATGATAAATAAAATCACGCCAGCTCTCTTCAAAAAATATCCCGGCGTACAGGCCTTTGCTGATGCATCTCTGGCTGAGTTGGAACAGGATATTAAGTCATCAGGTTTCTTTCACAACAAGGCGCTGAATATTATAGGTGCTGCCAGAGCGGTTGTAAGCCGTTTTGGCGGGGATGTCCCCCGTAATATGGCAGATATGCTTACTCTGCCGGGGGTTGGGCGTAAAACAGCCAATGTAGTTTTGCATAATGCTTTCGGGCTGGTGGAGGGAATAGCGGTAGATACCCATGTAAAGCGTTTAGCTGGGCGGCTGGGGCTAAGCACTAATACTGACCCGGTGAAAATAGAGCAGGATTTGATGGCACTTATTCCCCGCAGTGAATGGGGGAATTTTTCGTATTACCTGATAGACCATGGGCGCGCAGTCTGTGATGCCAAAAAGCCGCGTTGCCCGGAGTGTGTGCTTAATGATATCTGCCCGTCTGCTTTTTTATTTATCAAGGTGAAATAGGCGGCGGGCATTGGCAGTGGTTGCCGATGCCACTTCGTTAGTACCAAGGTTTTTTATCTCCGCCAGA
The DNA here is from genome assembly GCF_000011905.1 of Dehalococcoides mccartyi 195. NCBI lineage: Bacteria > Bacillati > Chloroflexota > Dehalococcoidia > Dehalococcoidales > Dehalococcoidaceae > Dehalococcoides > Dehalococcoides mccartyi. Next base: position 856,190 of record NC_002936.3, on the reverse strand, counting down.
GTTGCCGCTGTCAGCGGTATATAGGCGGGTTCGTTCCGTTCCCCGCGGTGAGTTTGGGGGGGCAGAAACGGGCAGTCAGTTTCCAGTACTATATGCTCAAGAGGTATGGCGGCAAAGGCAGGGTGATATTTTCTGGAAGACGGATAACCGATATAAGCGCCCAGCCCTATATAAAAACCCATATTTATATATTTAAGTGCGGTTTCGGCCGAACCGCTGAAACAGTGGATTACGCCTTTGCCTGCGCTCGCCGGGCTCTGGGCAGACCAGTCCGAAAGTATTTTCAGTACGTCTTCTTCGGCCTGGCGGCAGTGGATTATAAGCGGCAGACCGGTTTGGTCAGCTAAATCAAGGTGGTGGTAGAATGTTTCCAGCTGGGTGTGGCGGGGTGAGTAATCACGGTAATAATCCAGCCCGCATTCGCCTATAGCCACCACCTTTTCACACTTAACCAGTAGTTCCAGACGTTCAAAATCCGCCTCGGTAACCCCAGTGCATTCCTGGGGGTGGATACCGACTGCGGCGTATATGGCCGGATTGGCGGCTGCCAGGTCAATGGCTTTTTGGCTGGAAGGTATGTCTATACCGGTGGTAATTATAGTTTTTACGCCGTTTTCAAAAGCCCGCTTTAGCATTTCCTGACGGTCAGCGTCAAATTCAGGCATATCCAGATGGGAATGGGTGTCTACATATTCATAAATCGGCACGGCAAATGTCCTAATGGATTATTAGCTCGGCGGCCTTTTCAATAAGGTTTAAGAGTGTTTCAGGTACAATGCCGAATATTAACACAGCCAGTCCCGAAATACCAAGTGCCAGTTTAAGCGGCCAGGAAGCCAGTACCCGTACATCCTGGCGGGCAGGTCTTAGCCACATTACCCGTATTACGTTGAAGTAAAAAACGGCCGAAATCACGGTGTTTACGGCGGCGATAATCATCAGCCAGAGCATATCCGCCTGGACAGATGCGCTGAAAATATAATACTTGGCAAGGAAACCTGCCAGAGGCGGAAAACCGGTGAGAGACAACAGCGCCAGTGTCAGGGCAGAAGCATATACCGGGTTGGTCTTGGCTAAGCCTTCGTAAGAGGATATTTCATCACTGCCGGTAGAACGGCTGATGGCTATGATAGAGATAAAGGCGGCCAGGTCTGATACGGCAAAAGCCACCAGATAAAAGAGCAGGCTTATCCGCCCGTCTGCCAGTTCCGGGGCGTTTCCCACCGCTGCCAGAGCCACCAGTATATAACCGGCATGGGCTATGCTGGAGTAACCCAGCATTCTTTTGATGTTTTTCTGGGGTATGGCCAGTACATTTCCCAGTGTCATACCCACAGCGGCCAGAATGGCAATAATCAGTGCCCATTCCTGGCTGAGTGCCAGCGGGTCGGTAAAAACGGTGTAAAACAAACGTAGGAAAAGGGCAAACCCGGCCGCTTTGCTGGCTATGGAAAGGTATAATGTTATCGGGGTGGGAGAGCCCTGATAAACGTCCGGCACCCAAAATTGGAATGGCACGGCGGCTACTTTAAAGCCCAGACCTGTAATGGTCAGTATTATACCCAGCAGCAGCCCTGCATGAGTGGTTATATCTGTGCCTGAGGGCAGGGTTTGTATATAGTTTACAATACCGCCCAGATTAGTTTCGCCGCTGAAACCGTAAATAATCACCAGGCCAAACACCAGCATAGCCGAAGCCACCCCGCCCAAAAGCAGGTATTTGAGAGCTGATTCGGTGGAATTCTGGTCTTTTAAAAAACCCACCAGTACGTAAAAAGACAGTCCGGTCAGCTCTAGTGAAAGATACATGGTAATAAGGTTGGCCGTGGAGGCCATCATTATCATGCCCAGCAGGGCAAACAGTACCAGAGCGTAGTATTCACCCTGAAAACGTTTAAACTTAGTTACATAATCAGTAGAAGCCATTATAACCAGGCCTGAAAGGCAGATAAAAAGAATACGGAAGAAACTGGAGTAGCTGTCCAGTGCCAGCATACCGCCAAAAGCCATTTCGGGTGGGTTATTCCAGTTTAGAGCTGTGGCTACAGCCGCTGCTGCCAGTCCCAGCAAAGACAGATAGGCCAGATACCTCTTGCTTTTAGTCAGAAAGAGGTCAGTTATTATAACCAAAATGGCTGTTATCAGTATTATTATTTCAGGCATAAACAAATCCATCTGCCTCTATCCGCCGAAAACGGCCGCCAGCGGGGCCACTCCGGTTTGAATCACATCTACTATAATCTGGGGATAAAGGCCAACCCCGAACATTACCACTAAAAATACCAGTGAAAAAACTATTTCGGTTTTATCGGCATCTTTTACCATCTGGAATTTTTCCAGTCCGGGGCCCAAAAATACCCTCTGGACTGTCCAGAGTATATAGGCAGCTGCCAGTACCAAACCCAAAAGGCAGAGCATGGTAAATACCTGCCCGCCGGGGACTACCGAACTCTGGAATGAACCTAAAAATACGCTGACTTCGGCGATAAACCCGCTGGTAGCCGGCACAGCCATCGCCCCCAGACCGGCCAGTATAAATATGATAGCTGTGCGGGGCATCTGTTTTGCCAGACCGCCCAGCTTGTTAATATCCCGTTCGTGGGTATTGTGCATAACTACACCGGTTATGGCAAAGAGCAGACCGGTGATTATACCGTGGCTGAACATTTGCAGAACCGCACCGTTCATGGAGATTTCACCCAGGGTAAATATACCCAGCAGTACAAAACCCATGTGGCTTACCGAACTGTAGGCAATAAGCCTTTTGATATCTGTTTGTTTAAGGGTGATAGCGGCACCGTAAATTACGTTTATGACCGCAATAGTCAGTATCAAAGGCGCCCAGTCACGGCAGACGTCAGGGAACATGGCCACGTTTAACCTGAGCATGGCATAGCCGCCCATTTTAAGCAACGTACCTGCCAGAATAACACTGGCGGCGGTAGGTGCGTCTGTATGGGCATCCGGCAGCCAGGTGTGGAAGGGGAAAGCCGGAAGCTTGATGGCAAAACCGATAAAAAACATAAAGAAAGTAAGCACCATCATGGCCGGACGCAGGAAATTATTTAGGTCCGTAGATGCCAGAGACGCTATATCCAGACTGCCGGTGGCAAAGAAAAGTATCAGGATACCGGCCAGTATAAACGCACCGCCAAACAGGGTGTAAAGGACGTATTTAAGAGCCGAATACTCTTTACGCCCGGCACCCCAGATTGAAATCAGGAAATACATGGGTATCAGTTCCAGCTCCCAGAAGATAAAGAAGAGCAGCAAATCAAGAGAGACAAATACGCCTGTAATGCTGGTTTGGAGTATAAGCAGCCAGACAAAAAACTCTTTTATCCTGAGGTCTACTTTCCAGCTGATAAGTACCGCCAGAACACCCAGTAAAGTAGTCAGAACCAGGAAAGGCAAACTTAAACCGTCAACGCCAAGGTGGTAGTTAGCGTTTAAAAGGGATATCCAGGGGAGATTTTCTTCAAACTGTATAACCCCGGCCATGGAACTACTCCGGTCAAATCCGGCAAAGACCACTAGTGAGAGCACCAGCGGCACAAGAGTGAGCAGCAGTGAGCTGATTTTTATTGCCCGCCCGGACAAACGCGGCCACAGAGCCATCAAGATAGCTCCCGCTGCGGGCAGGAAAGTTATTAGTGTTAAGTATGGTATGCTCATACTCCCCCCTTACCAGATAATAAGAGCCGCCATCACCAGTACAACCACCCCGGCGGCAAGATAAATTCCGTATGATTGGAGCTGCCCGGTCTGGGCTTTGCGTCCCACCTTGCCGCTCTCTACGGTTATAGCGGCAACCCCGTTTACCGCCCCGTCCACTATGCGTTCATCAGCGGTGCGGAAGCGGCTGAAAAGACGGGAAAATAATACTTTTTGAATGAAGAAGCCGTTTAAGCCCCCGTCTACCACCTTTTTGTCAAAGAAAGCCGCAAAAGCAAACAGTCCCTTCATAAGCAGCGTGCGGGATATAACACCTTCGTACAGCTCATCCATCCAGTATTTCTTGGAAAATATCATATAAAGCCATTTAAAACGCTCTGAAAATACAGCGGGTGAAAGGCTCTTCTTTTTATACATCAGGAAAGCCAGATATATACCGCCGCCGGCTACGGCCAGTGAAACCAGGGCCAGCGGGTGCAGCAAAATGCCGAATAATCCCTCAAAAAAGCCGGTATGCACCTCTTCGCCCAAAAAGCCGCTGAAACTGCCGCCGGCATTCAGCAAACCGCTGATTACCGAAGGCACAACCAGTATCAGAAGCGGCCATGACATGACCTTGGGGGATTCATGGGGATGCCCCTTGCCGCGGTAAGTGCCGCCGAAAGCCACGAAGTACAGGCGGAACATATAAAAGGCGGTCAGGAATACGGTGATGAGTGCCAGAATGAACAGAATAAATTGCCCGTCCATAGCCCCGGCAAGTATCTCGTCCTTGCTGAAAAAGCCTGAAAGCGGCCAGATACCTGCCAGACTGAGTGAGGCAATAAGAAAAGTCTTGCTGGTAACAGGCATGGGTTTGGACAGGCCGCCCATTTCGCGGATATCAAATGTGCCGGTAGCGTGATTTACGCTGCCCGAACCTAAAAAGAGCAAACTCTTGAAAAAAGCATGATTAAACAGGTGGAATATACCGATAGCAATGCCGCCTGTACCCAGCCCCAGCATCATATAACCCAGCTGGCTGACTGTGGAATAGGCCAGTATACGCTTCATATCGTTCATAACCAGCGCCATGGTAGCGGCAAATATAGCGGTAACCGCACCGATTATAGATACCCAAAGCATGGCTGTTGCCGAGCTTTCAAATATAGGGTAGGTGCGGGCAACCAGAAATACACCGGCAGCAACCATGGTGGCGGCATGGATAAGGGCGGAAACGGGGGTAGGGCCTTCCATAGCATCAGGCAGCCATACATGCAGGGGGAACTGGGCTGATTTACCCACCGCACCGGCAAATATGCCCAGAGCGGCCACAGTTACTGTGCCGGCACCTATAAGCCCCATTTCGGCCATGCCGTTCAGGCTGTTTATATCCAGCGTGCCGGTATTCGCAAACAAAATGAGTATAGCGGCTAAAAAGCCCACATCACCTATACGGGTTACAATGAACGCCTTTTTAGCGGCATTGGCGGCGGCCGGGCGGGTAAACCAGAAGCCGATAAGAAGATATGATGCCAGACCCACCAACTCCCAAAAGAAGAAGGTAAAAAGCAGGTTGTCAGAGAGCACCAGCCCCAGCATAGAGGCGGTAAAGAAAGACAAAAAGGCATAGTAACGGGGATACCCTTTATCACCGTGCATATAGCCCTGTGAATATATGTGTACCATCAGGCTGACAAAAAGGATTACAAAGCACATTATGGCGGCCAGCGGGTCAAAGTTTAGGTTAAGGCTGATATCAACCGAATTACCAATTGAAAACCAGCTGAAGCCGGAGGCATAGTGAGAAGCCCCTTCCTTTCCCAGCAGGCCTGTCAGCCCCCAGATAGAAAGTAGCAGCGAACCACCTACACCGGCTATGCCTAGGTATCCGCTTAAAGCCGGTTTTTTGCAGAAAAAGGAGTACCCCAGGGCTATCAAAGCCCCGCAGATAAGGGGGAGCAGCATTATGAGCCAGAGTCCGGTTTGGGTCATCGCTTATTCTTCCTCTTTACCACTTCATCAAATCTATCTTGGTGGCATCAATAGTATCCCGGTTTTTGTAAATGGATATTATTATGGCCAGACCAATAGTTGCCTCGGCGGCCGCCACCGCGATAATAAACAGAGTAAATATCTGCCCGGTAAAAAATTCGGCGGCAGAAAAACGGTTAAAGGCCACCGCCGCAATGGTAACTGCGTTCAGCATTATTTCTATGCACATCAGTATCACTACGGCGCTCTTTTTAACCAGTGCCCCGTAAAGACCGATACAGAACAGTATTACCGCCAGTACCAAAAAGTGAGTCAGTCCCATATTATTTGTCCCTCACCAGTACTATAGCCCCGATAATGGCCACCAGTAATATTACACCCGTAATCAGTACTCCCAGCCCGAACCCGTCTGAACCGAAAAGCATTTCGGCCAGGCCGGCGGTGGTGGTGGAGGGGGCGGGTGCGTCACTGGAGGTCCAGTTTGAGCTGATAAGCATATAGGTCATTATCCCGCCCAAAGCGGTAACAACAGCCAGAGCCGGTATTTTAAGCTTGTTGGTAAGGTTGCCCCGCTGAACCTCACGGGTAAGCATGATTGCCAGTATTATCAGTACCGATATAGCACCGATATAAATAAGTATCTGCACTGCTGCCAGAAAGTCTGCCGAAAGCAGCAGGAACACGCCGGCAACCGAAAGGAAACAGAGTATCAGCCAGAGGGATGAGTGGAAAATATTTTTCACTCCCACCACCAGCAAGGCGGAGGCTATACAGGTTATGGCTATAATCCAGAACGCTATTTCCACCCCGGTTTACCTTTCAAAGTAGCCTTTCTTATTTATAAGCAGGGTTTGTTCAGCCAGTTTTTCTGCGGCATCCGGGCGGTCATACCCGCTGAGTACCCGGGTTGCCGAGGGGGCAAGTTCATCCCCGGTAAGTATCAGCTCACGGCAGCGGCACTCGGAACGGCTTTGCCCTTCCGCTTTTTCAACGTTGGTACAGCGGTAGGTGGTAGTTTCGTAGCCGTAGCCCATGTAAATTGAAGTTTTGGTAGGGCAGGATTCAACACACAGACCGCAAAAGACGCACAGCCCGAAATCTATAGACATATGGTCTACCTTAAGTTTGCGGTCTTCGCCGCGGGAAACCTCCATATTGATGGCCTTTACCGGACAGGCTCTGGCACAGGCCAGGCAGGCAATACAGGTCTCCTTCACCCAGATAACCTGCGTTCCCCGTATCCTTTTTGACATAGTCAGTTTTTCTTCCGGATACTGGACAGTTATCCAAGGGCGGAAAAGATGCTTGAAGGTAAGGCGCATTCCTTTAAGAATGCCGCCCCCGGTATTACTTAACGCTGACACGTCCACCTCCCAGCTTGTAAAAACGGCTGAACAGGAGGATAAGCCCGAACATTACCGCTATATTTATACCGATAAGCACTGCTGTATTCATGTCAGGCGCAGCCAGTATCTCAAATGCCGTTATAACCAGATTGGCCAGGGACAGCGGTAAAAGGAACTTCCAGCCGAAAGCCATCACCTGGTCTATACGAAGACGGGGTATGGTGGCACGCACCCAGATTATAAACATAAAGATTATCAGGACTTTAGTAATAAACCAGATAACGGGGTGCAGCAGCGGCCCCTGCCAGCCCCCCAGAAACAGGGTGGTGGCTATGGCCGAAATTGCCAGTACTTCGGCGTATTCCATCAGGTAAAAAAGGCCGAATTTCATGCCGGAATATTCGGTATGAAAACCGGCAATGATTTCAGATTCCGCTTCCAGCAAATCAAACGGGGTGCGGTTTATTTCCGCCATGGCGGCGGACAGGTAAACGAAGAAACCCAGAGGCTGCAAAAGTACAAACGGGACACTCTGGGCTTTTACTATCTCATTCATAGAAAGCGAACCGGTTAACATAACAACGCCAAGTATTGAAAGCACCAGCGGTATTTCATAGCTGACTTCCTGGGCTATGGTACGCATGGCACCCAGCAGGGAATACTTGCTGTTGCTGCTCCAGCCGGCCATAAATATACCTATTACCGTTACCGAGCTGACCGCCAGTATATAGAGTATGCCTATATTCAGGTCAACCAGCATAGCTCCGTCTGCAAAGGGTATGGCGGCAAACATCAGCATTACCGGTACAAAAGCCACCAGCGGGGCTAACCAGAATACCCCTTTGTCTGACTCGGTAGGGATAATATCCTCTTTAATAAGCACCTTGATAGCATCTGCAATGGGCTGTAGCAGCCCGAAAGGACCGGCTCTGTTGGGGCCGGGGCGCAACTGAAAACGGCCGATAAAGCGGCGCTCCAGCCAGATAAATAAAAGCACACTCACAATTACAAAACCAAAGAGTATGACCAGGTAGACTAGCAGGTGAACCCAGAAGTCAGACATTATCTGTCCACCTCACCCATTACAATGTCTATGCTGCCGAATATAGCCATCAGATCAGCCACTTTCCAGCCTACCACCATATCTTTCAAAGCTGATAAATTTAAAAGGCAGGGCGGACGCACCCGCCAGCGGTAAGGCTTATCCGTGCCGTCTGAAACCAGATAAAAGCCCAGTTCGCCTTTAGGCCCTTCTATGCGGCTGTAAACTTCACCCGCAGGCGGCTTAAGGAGTTTGGGTGCTTTACCCATTATTTCACCTTCGGGCAGGTCTTTGACTGCCTGGCGGAGTATCCGCACGCTCTGGCGCATTTCCCTTATGCGTACCATATAGCGGTCGTATGTATCACCGTTTTGGGCGGTGGGTATATCAAACTCAAAACGGTCATAGATTGAATACGGGTCATTCCGGCGGATATCCCAGTTTACCCCGCTTGCACGGAGAACCGGCCCGGCCGCACTGGAGTTTATGGCCAGTTCACGCTTAAGCACGCCCACACCTTTGGTGCGGATAAGCACAATTTCATTAGTGGAAATAAGCTGTTCGTATTCGTCTATGAAACCGGGCAAGGTGTCCAGCAGTTTTTTCAAGGCAGGCAGGAATTCTTCCGGCAAATCCTGAACAAAGCCGCCGAAACGGTAATAATTGTAATTTAAGCGCTGGCCGCTGCACATATCAAACAGTTCCACAATCTTTTCACGTTCGCGGAACATGTACAAAAGCGGGGTTTGAAGGGCTCCCAAATCATTCAGGAAAAAACCCAGACCCGCCAGGTGGCTGGCTATCCGCTGGAGCTCATCCAGTATTACCCTGATATATTCAGCCCGTTCGGGCACTGTTATGCCGGCCAGTTTTTCCACCGCCATAACATAAGCGTGGTTGTTGGTCATAGAGCCCAGATAATCCAGTCGGTCGGTAAAAGGTATGTCCTGCAGGTAGGTACGTCCCTCAGCCAGCTTTTCAATACCCCGGTGGAGATAACCGAAAACCGGCTCCAGGTCGGTAATAACCTCACCGTCCAGAATCAGCCGCAGACGGAACACCCCGTGGGTGCTGGGGTGCTGGGGGCCTATATTTAAAATAAAGCTTTCAGTTTTAATGGCCATTTGCAAAGTCCTTGCGCAAAGGATAACCTTCAAAGCCCTCCCACAGGAAAATGCGTTTCAGGCCTATATGGTTTTCAAAAACCACTCCGAAAAGGTCATATATTTCACGTTCCTGCAGTTCTGCTCCCCGCCAGATATCCACTACCGAAGCCATTTTGGGGTTAGTCTTGTCAGTCAGGCGGGTTTTAAGTGTCATGGCGGTATTGTTCACAATTGAATTCAAATGGAAAATTATTTCTATGTATTCAGGATAGTCAGCCGCGGTAAGGTTGGTCAGGTAGTCCATTTGCAACGGCCGGGAAACCAGATATTGGCACACATGGTGTATATCCTCAGGCAAAGCCAGCAGGAAAGAACTTTCCGCCTGGATTTCAATCCCGGGCAGTTCTTTAGATAAATCAGCCTTCAGTTGTTGGTAATCAAGTACGGCGGTCATGAATCTATCTCTTTATAATGCGGGTTTTATCTATTTTTTCGTGGATATCCATGATAGCCCTTAAAAGGGCTTCCGGACGGGGAGGGCAGCCGGGTACATATACATCAACCGGGACTACCATATTGAAACCCGGAACTACCGAATATGAATCCCGGAACAAACCGCCGCTGGTTCCGCAGGCACCCATAGCCAGCACCCATTTCGGTTCCGGCATCTGGTCATAAATCCTTTTCAGCCAGGGAGCCATTTTCCAGGTAAGAGTACCGGCAACTATCATCAGGTCTGCCTGGCGGGGGGAGGCGCGGAAAATATCCATACCGAAACGGGCTAAATCCCAACGGGAAGCTGCCATGCACATCATTTCAATAGCGCAGCAGGCCAAACCGAACATCACCGGCCAAAGGGAATAATGGCGTGACCAGTTCAGTACCTTTTCAACGCTGGTAACGAAAACACCCGGAGGCGGCTCTTCGCTGTTTAGCCAGTCTGCAGGGTCGGGGTAAGGCGTGGTATGACCGGTGCGGAAGCTTTGAATTATGCCGCCTTCATGCTGGTCAATTTCATCCAGCGTAAGCAGGCTCAGTGGTTTTCCCGAATCTAGTTCCATTCCAAAGCCCCCTTCTTCCAGGCATACAGGTAGCCCACCATGACTATTATCAGAAAGGCAAGCACTATTCCAAAAGCATAAAACCCGAGCGAACCTATCTGGGTTGCCCAGGGGAAAAGAAAGACCAGCAGTACATCAAAAGCAATCAGCAGCAGGGCATAATAATAATAACGGAAATTAAACTGAACCCAGGTGCGGCCTTGGGTTTCCACACCGCATTCATAGGTGGCATTTTTGACTTTGTCAGGTTTGTTAGGCACGATGCCGATTATACGAAGGAGAACCGGTAGGCCTAGTACTATGGCGGTAAAGAGTATTGCAGCGACAAGGAATAGTGCAATATAGCCGTAATCAGTCAGCATAATTCCTCCCCTGAAATACTTTTTACTACTATAGCATTAGTCCCCTTGAAGAGTAAAGCTTAAATATGATGTAATGGTATTATAAAATAGTAACTTAAAGTTTTAATTGTACATAAATATTCTAAAAATAATTATAAAGTCTAATACTAAAGTATTAGAACTTGGAATCTTTGGACCAAAAAGTGCGGAAAAGAAATATATTTGCAGAGTGCACCGGGGCAAACCCCGCCGGAACTTGCTGCATTTAATACGGCAAATGGTACTGCGTGTTGCCGGCAGTTTAAAACTGGTGGGGCTTGGTCTGCTGGGTTTGCTGGTATGCCAGCAATTTTTGCAGTCTTTCCGGGTTACTGCTTTTTAACAGGGCTTCTTCCAGCGAAACTATATTCTGGCGTACCAGACCTGCCAAAGACTGGTCAAGGGTCTGCATACCGTCTTTGGCACTCAGCTGCATTACGTTATGCAGTTCATGGGCCTTTTTGTCACGTATCAGGTTGCGTACGGCGGTATTGGCTACCATTATTTCAAAAGCGGCCACCCGCCCTTTGCCTTCCCGTTTTGGCAGCAGCGTCTGTACCAGTACCGCCTCAATAACCAGAGACAGCTGCATGCGTATCTGCTGCTGCTGGTCAGGAGGGAATATATCTATTAAGCGGTCTATAGTCTGGGGGGCATCGGTAGTGTGCAAAGTACCCACTACCAGATGGCCTGTTTCGGCGGCGCTGATGGCGGTGGAAATAGTCTCCAGGTCACGCATTTCACCCACCAGTATTACGTCAGGGTCATGCCGGAGGGCATATTTCAGGGCAGTGGAAAAAGACTTGGTATCGTCACCCAAATCTCTCTGGGCAATAATGCAGCGGTTATTGGTATAAAGATACTCAATGGGGTCTTCTATGGTAATGACGTTACGCGAATCAGTATTATTCAGGTGGTCTACCATGGCGGCCATGGTGGTGGATTTGCCGCTGCCGGTTGGCCCGGTTACCAGAATAAGGCCGCGCGGTTTCAGGATAAGCTCTTTGCAGATTTTGGGTACACCCAGTTCATCTATAGAACGTATCTCAAAAGGCACCTGGCGGAAGGCAATGCTGATAGAGCCGCGCTGTTTCATCACGTTTACCCTGAAGCGGGCTACCCCGGCTACACTGTAGGCAAAGTCCAGCTCTTTTTCGGCATAAAATATTTCACGCTGTTCGGGGGTGGTTATCTCTTCCAGTATCTGCTCAATGGCCTTGTTGTATAAAACAGGCCAGTCTGTCTGGGGTTTAAGGGCGCCGTCTATTCTGAGTACAGGCGGGTTCGGCACTCTCAGGTGGAGGTCTGAAGCCTTTTTTTCTACTGCTATTTTTAATAATTCGTCTGCGCGCATTTGTCTTCCTTCTGAACCGGATATGATATCATATTATAGTATAAGTTAGTTTTAGTAAGGAAAATCCCCCAAAAGTACTATTTAAGTTTATTATATTATAACTATATTACCACCGGCAGGATATATTTGTTTGAAGACTAATATGGTAAGTGATATAGTTATCTAAATTTTAGCTTGAATGCGTAGCTGTTTCAGGCTTTGTTTCAGGCGGGGGCTGATATGCAAAAGACACTGGAGGAAATAAACCAGAGAATCAGGGAAGGCAAAGCGGTTGTTCTGACCGCCGAAGAGATTGTGGGCTATACCCGTGAGAAAGGGCTGAAAGCCGCTTTCAAAGAGGTGGATGTAGTTACCACCGGCACTTTTGGCCCTATGTGTTCCTCTGGTGTTTATTTTAATATGGGTCACACCACTCCCCGCATGAAACTGGGCGGCGGCAGGGCTTATCTGAATGACGTATCAGCGTATGCGGCTTTTGCGGCGGCAGATTTATTTATAGGCGCCAACGCCCTGCCGGATGATGACCCCCGTAACCGGATTCACCCCGGAGAGTTCAATTATGGCGGCGGATATGTTATAGAGGAGCTGGTAGCCGGCAAAGACATCCGTCTGGAGGCCAGTGCCTACGGGACAGACTGCTATCCGCGCAGGCGGCTTTCCAGTTACCTGAACATAAAAGACCTTAACGAAGCCGTTTTGTTTAATATGCGTAACGCCTACCAGAACTACAATGTGGCTGTTAACCTTTCAGATAAAACCATATATACCTACATGGGTGTTTTGAAACCCAATATGGGAAACATAAATTACTGCACCGCCGGTATGCTGTCACCGCTGCTTAATGACCCGTATTACCGGACTATAGGTATCGGCAGCCGCATCTTTTTAGGCGGGGGCGTGGGCTATGTGGCCTGGCAAGGCACTCAGCACAACCCCGGTGTTGCCCGGACGGAGGGCGGCGTGCCCAAAGGCGGGGCTGGTACTCTGGCGGTTATCGGTGACCTTAAACAAATGGATGCCCGTTATCTGGTGGGTACCAGCATGCTGGGTTACGGGGTAACCTTGTCGGTAGGTATCGGCGTGCCTATCCCCATACTTTCTGAAGAGATACTGCAATCTACGCTGGTTACTGATGATGATATTGTAGGTACGGTGATAGATTACTCGTCTGCCTATCCTAATCTGCGTCCGGGCGCGGTTGCCGAAGTTACTTATGCCCAGCTGCGAAGCGGCAGTGTGGATATAAACGGTAAAAATATACCCACCGCTTCCCTTTGCAGCTATTCCCGGGCACGGGAAATTGCCGTTAAACTAAAAACCTGGGTTGAGCAGGGTAAATTTGAAATCACCAGTCCGGTTGCACCCCTGCCGGGTATAGACTCCGGTCTTAAAGTCCGCCCGTTTAATGAACGGCCGCTTGGTGATACCAATCATCATATCTTGTAGGTAGTAATATGAAAACATCTAAAAGAATAGTTTTGCGTTTTCCCCAAAGACTGGTAGACCGTCCCATTGTTTACCATCTGATACGTGATTTTGACTTGGCATTCAATATCCTTAAAGCCTCCATCACGCCTGATAAAGAGGGGCTGATGGTACTGGAGATTACCGGGGAACGTGAAGCCTACGATAAAGGTATTGCCTACCTGAATGAGGCCGGTGTCAAGATAGATTCTCTCAACCGTGAAGTAACCCGCAACGAAAACCGCTGTACTCACTGCGGAGCGTGCGTGACTATGTGCCCGGTAGATGCGTTCAGCATAGATGAGGATAACCGGGAAATTAATTTTGATGCTAAAAAATGCATAGTCTGCGGCATATGCATTCAGGCCTGCCCGCCGCGGGCTATGGAACTGCACTTTTAGTGGTTTAGCATGTATGAACCGCGTAATTACCGGAACTGGGTAAACGCTGGTAAACTTATTCCTTTTCAGGTAGTTGAAGAGGAATCAGACCTGTTTATACTGGCTGCAACCGAACTAAAAGAGCTAAGCTACTTTTTTACCCGGAAATACCGCCAGGAAATAACCTCTTACATTAAGCGTCAGCCTGTTTTTGCCTCAAGCCTCAAGCCGCTAAAGATTTATGCAGATGCTCCGCCTATTATACAAGCTATGGCCGGAGCTGCTGATAAAGCGGGTGTAGGGCCTATGGCGGCGGTTGCCGGGGCAGTAGCCGAATATGTGGGCAAAGAGCTTCTAGCCTACAGCCCCGAAATTCTGGTTGAAAACGGCGGAGATATATTTGTTCATACCCTTTCGGCCAGACGGATTGGTATATTTGCCGGACGCTCTGTCTTAAGCGGCAGGCTGGCACTGGAAATAAGCCCCCATAAAAGCCCGCTGGGTATCTGCACCTCTTCCGGTACAGTGGGGCACAGCCTAAGTTTGGGCAAGGCGGATGCGGCTCTGGTGGTATCCGGGTCTGCTATTCTGGCAGATGCGGCCGCTACCGCAGTGGCCAATCAGGTGCAAACCGCTCTTGATATTCCCGCAGCGCTGGAGTACGGGCAAAAGATAGAGGGTGTTGCCGGGCTGGTGGTTATTAAAGATGACAAAATAGGTATCTGGGGAGATATACAGCTTTCTCCGGTATCTCCTGTAAGATAATCAAAAAGTATCCTAATAACTGCGGATATGGTAAAGTATGTTGGGTGTAAACAGGGGAAATAGCCTGTGTGGGCTAAAGAACCGCTACTTGTTTACATAAAGATAACATAATGTTATGCTATACAGTAAAATAGCTTCAGCGGAGGAATGGGAATGGCGCCACGTTTTCTAAAAGGCCAGAGGGTGAAAATACTGTCAGTACGTCTAGCCAACATGACCTCCAAATACCCTGAAATTGATAAATATGTTTCTGAAACCGGCATAATCATAGAAGATTATTTTGTACGCTACATGGATCCCAAAAACGAAAAGCCGCCCATCACCAGTTATATGTACTCTATAAAACTGGATACCACCCGGCGTTTGATAACTGTAGCCGAAGACGCTCTTGAAATATATCTGGGTTAATTATCTCATACAAGAAGGTTTCTGCCATGCCTGTTACACAGGATGAATATTTAGCCGGGCGCGCAGCCGAAAATTTGGTAAAACAGCAGCACACCAAGCTGATGCGCGGTGCCATAATAAAGGCCTGCCTGTCTCCGCGGGTTATCCTGACTTTCGGCCTTATTTTAATAATTAGTTTGGGCGGGTTCTTTTTATTCGGAAAACTGCTGGGGTTATTTGCAGACTGAAATGACCCTATAATAGCATTCTAATATTACTTTAATATCTGTCCTCTAAAAAGTTTTACAAAGGTTATGTTCAAAGCTAGCTCACGCGACTGTGATGGCAGTCTTTTTTCCGGCAATATTCATTTTACAGCCAATAGCCGTTTGGATTACCATGTAAGTCGGGCTTAATATAGTATTGTAAAGGGCAAAACAAGTCTATGGGGATTATTTATCATAATAAACCTGAAATGCAGTCACCTACTCTGCTGGCAGCCTGGCCGGGTGTTGGCAACGTGGGCATTGTTACTTTGGCGGCTTTGCGTGACCAGCTGGGGGCGGGTGTTCTGGCGGATATAGAGCCGGAGGAGTTTTTTTATCCTTCGGGGGTAAATATAAAAAACGGTGTCCAGCAGGAACTTAGGTTTCCCCAAAGCCGTTTCTATTATCAAAAGTGGTGCGGTCAGGATGTAGTAATATTTATGGGTGATGAGCAGCCGGCTGACGGGCAGAATACCTATGCCCAGGGCAGCCGTGCCAGCCGGATGACCGCTAAAGTGATTGATGTGGCTGAAGAACTGGGCTGCCAGAGGATTATTACTTTCGGTGCGGCGGTGACTATGACCCATCATAAGGCCAAACCTAAAGTATGGGCAGTGGCCAACAGCAAAAATTTTCTGGATATGATAAATGAACGTCTGCCGGCTGAGCTCAAAAGCAATTTGGCGGGTAAAAATTTCGTCCCCCATATTTCGGGTTTAAACGGGCTTTTGCTGGGTGTGGCCGGTAAAAGAAATATACCTGCGGCCTGCCTGATGGGGGAAATACCGGATTATCTGTCTCACCTGCCGCTGATTTACCCGCATGCCTCCCGTTCGTCACTTGAAGCCCTGAGGTATATTATGCGTATAAGCGTGGATTTGTTCCGTATGGATGAATCTGTCCGCGAAATGGACGAAATGATTGCTGAAATGTATGCCCGTTTTCCTGAAATGGTAAGGCAGAAACTGGATAACCGTTATCATGCCGCTGAAAACGAAGGTATTTCCGATGATGATGAGAAATGGCTGAAAGAGAACATAGCCGAATTTTTTAAGAAAGACCATAATCAGGATGAACATGGAAGCTAAAAACCCGCAGGCACAGTGCCTGATTATTGCCTGGCAGGGCGAATTCGGTTTGCTGAGCGAAAGAGTGCTGGCCGAAATCGAAAAACAGGATACTCCTGTCACTGTATTTGAGGTGGAAATAGAAAAATACTTCTCACTTAACGGGGTAGCGGTTAAAGATGACTTAACCCATTTCCCCGGTGGTGAACTGAAATATCTGCCTGGAGGGCAGCTGCTGGTATTTCGGGGCAGTATCCCCGAATTTAACCAGTATGAGTATCTGAACAGGCTGGTTAATACAGCCTTGGCTTATCAGGTAAATGAAATAATCTGCCTGGGCAGTGTGGGTGCTATGATTTCCCATACCGCCCCCCGCCGCCTTATGGCAGTGGTCAACTCTGACATACACAAATACAGTTTGGAAAACACCGGGGTTGAGTGCAATATGAATTTTGACACCCCGCCTAACCAGAAGGTAGATATAAATTCCTTTGTAATCTGGCTGGCGGGTAAATACGGTATAAATGCCATGAGCTTGTGGCAGGTTTTGCCCTTTTATTTGCAGAACAGCGGGGACGCTGCGGCTGAGCTTCTTTTGCTTGAATTCCTGGGTGACAGGTTTGCCCTAAAGCTCAATCTGGCTGAAACAGAACAAAAGGTAAAGTATCAGTCCGGCAAAATAAGTACCCTGTGCCAAACAGATACCCAGGTTGAAAGCGGTTTGAAAATGCTGGAAGGCGGGCTTAGCCTGGATGCTGCAAGCCGTAATCAGCTTTTAGACCAGATAAGCCGCCTTTTTGAAGATTGTTAGTTAGCTAATTGCTTTTGGTATCTTCGGCCGGGGGTGTTTCGGTATCTTTTTCGGCAAAACAGGAATCAATCTGTTCGTCTTCCGGAGCAGGGGGTATCTGGTCCCGTCTTTCCCTGAGCCAGCGGTGAATTTCGTCCAGTACCGGCGGAGCTATGCTGAATACTTCGATATCAGCCGGGAATTGCATCAGGTTGCCTTCACGGATAAACAGCACACCGGCCTCATTCCCTTTGACCGTTCCGCTTATTCTGCCGAGGATAAACTCGTAGCGGCTTTTTACCGCCTGTATAAATTTTTCAGAAACCAGTTTGGATACATTCTGGCTGGTAAAACCTATCATCATAAAGCGTTCCCAGTCTAGGCATTCCCGCACCAGTTCACTATCTTCTGTGGCCTCAATTACCGCACCTTTTTCCAAAAAACGGAGGGCCATTTCCTTGCTTACGGGGCTGAAATTTGTCAGCACTTCCAACCCTTCTGCGCCGCTTTGGTCTACTGATTCGTGAAATACGTAGTTGACAGCCCCAATGCGGCTTTCCAGATGGGACAGCTGAACGCTTACTTCTTTCCAATAGCGGCTGAGCATGGCGCCATATTCGGGTGGTGCATCTTTCCAGCCAAGCACCAGCGGAACTACATAGAGCTTCTTTTTATCCGCATATTTACTGCTTTCGGGCTTTTGTATTTTGGCTATCTCTTCAGACACTTTGACCTCCTGGTTGGTATTTGGGTGCTATAACAAACTGAATAGTCTTCGGCTGGCCTAATCTTCGGGGAAAAACAGGTCATCATAGATAAGTTCCAGCTTCAGTTTGTGTTCCAGCTCTTCGGCAGATAAAAACCGGCACATATCCTTTGCTTCCCGGCTGATGAAGGTAGACATGAGGTGGGAATAGAACTCTGAGGCAGACTGTTCTTCTTTAATAGCATAAAGGAGTATGTCCTGCAGTCCTGCCCCTTCCATGTCATTCCCGCCTTTGACATAAGTATCCAGCTTGAGAGATTGCAAGCGGGGTGCAATGGTTTTTGGCTTAAATTCGCCTTTTACCAGCAAATCTTTAAGCACTTTCAGATGGCCTTCTTCGCTCTGGATTAGTTCCTTTAAAAGCTGTTTTACAGCCGCATCATCTGTTTTTTGCAGGGCAGACTGATAAAGTGACTGAGAGGCAACTTCCTTGTATACAGCCGCTTCAATAAGTTCTCTTAATTCTTCGCTCATCTGGCAAAATCCTCTCTGCGCTAAGAAATATTTGGTTGCCGGCTCCGGCTAAAACTTATGCCGCTTAAAGCATATTATAACAGGCAAATCCCGTAAGGGGTAATCTGCCGGAATATGTGTAATAAATATATAACAATAGCGGATACTGCCGGATTAAAATACACCGGCATATACCCCATGGAAAAGGACTATTTGTAGGGCGTTTTAGCAACGGGCTGATATTTCTGTTGGGACTGAAAAACTAGTAGTCGATAATAAATTCCCCGTTTTTATATAATAATTCGCCATCCACCCAGATTTCACCACCGTCACGCAGGTCACATACCATATCCCAGTGTACGGCAGATTTATTGACACTGCCAGTTTCCGGATAACCCGCTCCGCAGGCCAGGTGGAAACTCCCTCCGATTTTTTCATCAAAAAGTATTTGTTTGGTAAATTTCTGGATTCCCTCACTGGTGCCAATGGCGAATTCACCCAGATATCTGGCACCCGGGTCAGTATCCAGGGTCTTAAGCAAAAATTCTTCGTTAGTTTCAGCGGTTGCTTTTACCACCTTGCCCTTTTCAAACCAGAGGCGAATCCCGGTAACTTCACGCCCGGCCTCTATGGCAGGGTAGGAAAAATATACATATCCTTCGGCGCTGTCTTCTACCGGGCCGGTAAATATTTCCCCGTCAGGCATGTTGAGTTTGCCGTCACAGCTTACAAAAGTACGTCCTTCTATACTCAGGCGGAGGTCAGTTTCTTTGGCCTTTATATGCACCTGTTTTTTACCCTTGAGCCAGTCTACTACTTTCTGCTGGCGGGTATTTAGGTTTTTCCAGAAACCCACCGGGTCATTCATATCCGGCAGACAGGCGTTATAAACGAAATCAGTATATTCTTCCAGACTCATACCGGCATCCTGGGCATAGCCGTTAGTGGGGTAAATAGCCAGTACCCAGCGGAAATTGCCTTCGGCGGTACGGCGCATACTGGTTTCCATTAGGTCGGTGCGGGCTTTTTCAAAGGCTACCATTTTCCGGGGGTCTATGCTGGTCATGGATTTGGTATTTTCCTCAGCCAGCAGGTGTATAGTAGCGTCATAATGTTCCGTTATATACCTTTGGGGAAAGTGGACATAGCTTATCTGTTCATCAGAACCGTATTTCAGCAAATACTCCAGGAATTCGTTTTTGGAGACCTGCATAAGGGGGTGGCCTCCGGCAGCCAGTATTTTTTTATATACTTCAACCGCTAAGGGCAACGCACCGCTGAAATAATTGACCGCCACCGTGTCACCCGGCTTTACCTCAATAGAATAGTTAACCAGTAAATCCGCCAGTTTTTCCGTCCGCGGGTCGACCATAAATAAACCTCGCTTAAAATGTATTATAGTTTATTATAGTGGCTGTGATAGGCAAATCCAACTTGTGAAACCGCAGGGGTTTTACCGGCAATGCAAGCAAGATGCTATATATATTTAGCACGGGGAATAAAGTGGACTGTTTGCTCTTTAAAAACGGATGATAAGCTGGAATATGCGGATTACCATTCCGGAGCGGAGAGGCTGGCGGAAAAGACGCGGCAGCTGGGGTATTGCCTGAAACACAGCTTTTAATCTAAGAGCCAGTACGTCCAGTTTGCACCCGGATATAAACAACTGATATATAGAGGTATTTACCGGTTTAAGCTCTTTTATTCCGTTTATCAGCAGACCTATTACTGCTGCCCTGGCTATTACAGATACTAAAAACAGGCTTAGCATATGGTAGCCGTTAATCTGGGGCAGTATGCTAACCAATAAACCGCCGACAAGTGAACCCAGCGCAATACCCAGACTGTTTCCCCCGGTGTAAAGGGCAAAACCGCGCATCCGGTTACGGCGGTTGGAACTTTCAAAGATATAATTTGTGCCTGACAGCAGGAAACCTGACCAGACAATGCCTGAAAGTGCCTGAACACCTATCAGGTAATATGTATTATGGCTAAACATCCATAAAAGCGGTACTATCGGTACAAATATGCTGCAGAGCTTAAGTATCTTTACCGTGCCGCAGATATCACAAACCCGCCCCCAAACCTTCATAAACACAAAATTGGCTATTGAGGCTGAGGATATTACTATTATATATGTCAGATAGTCGAAGCCAAGCTCACGCAGCATGTAGACCGCAAAAAACGGTGCGGCAATATAAGTGCTGAAGTTTATTAGGGCTGAGTAAGATATGAATTTGCCCATGGGGGTTGTGTTTAGACCCTTTAACAGGGCTTTCATGCTGACATTGTCTTTGACCGGGGTTTTAGCCTGAGGGTCTTCCATCTTGTTTAAAAAGAAGCTTGAAATAAAACGGGCTAAGCTGGCACCGAAAAATATAAGGCCAAAACCCAAAAAGAGGGTATTTGCGCTTATCTGGAGCAGCAGCCCGCTCAAAAGTGAAAAAGCCAGAGTCATAATGCCGGCTATCATGCCGCGGTAGCCGAAAAAACGCCCGCGGATAGGGCCGGGGACAAGGTCTGCCATCAGGCTTGACCAGGCCGGATTACCCAGTGAGCCGAACATAGTCCCCAAAGTGTACCAGAGTATCAGCCACCACACCCCGTAGTCACTGAAAAGAACAGGCAGAATGAACGCCGGTATAAAACATACCGCTTGCAGCAATACGGCCTTAAGCACAAAGGCTTTGCGGCTTTTGGCCTTCTCGGACAGGAACGGGGCAAACAGCTGTGAAAAAGCAATGGATAGGTTGGGTAGTGCTGAAAGTATGCCTATCTGGGGTACGGATGCCTTTAGTGCCAATGCAAAAGGTGTTACATAATCCTGGGTCAGCCCCAGCATGGCTGAATAGGCCGCTCCGTCTTTGATGCTGTTATCTAAACTCTGGCGAGTGATATTTTTCATCTTAATTACTCAGTTTTCCTAATTGAAATATGGCAAATGTAGATACCAACAGAGACGGCGGGGTTATAATAAGACCCAGTCTGGTATAATCCAGGGGCTTTATTATCAGCCCCCGTTTCCGCAGGAGCATAAGCCAGAGCATGGTGGACAGAGAACCCATTATCAGCAGATTAGGCCCCAAATCTGCGCCCAAAATAGCCTGATACACCAGCCATGCATTGCCGCCGCTGATATCAGTTATGGCGGATAAACTGGATACTGAGACCATCATCATCGGCCAGTTATTTATAAGGTTAGAACCGATAGCTGTCCCGAAAGAGGTAATTAGCCCTGTTTCCAGCTGGTTGTCGCCGGCCATAGTGCCGGAAAGCCAATTCCCCAGTGCCGAAGTAATTCCGGCATTTTCCAATCCGTTTACCATAAAAGCCAATCCCAGTACAAAGGGCAGTATTGACCATGAAACAGACTGCCGAAGATGCCCGAAATCCATTTTTTTATAGAATAGGGTTATGCCCATCAGAATAAATGCAGTCAGCATAAGAGGGATTGCCAGTGGCCACCCCATAAACGAAGTTAAAAGGCAGCCTATTGCCAGAAAAACCAATGCCAGCCTGACCGAGCGAGAAAAATTATTTGCTACAACCGCCTTAGCCGTTACCAGTGAAAACCCCGCTTTAAGGTCACGGCGGAAAATAAAGTAAAATATGACTATCATAATGGTAATAGCAAGCAGGGCTGGGATTAACATAAATCCCAGATATTCACTTAGGCTAAGGCCGAATTTATCTACCGCCAGTAGATTTACCGGATTGGAAAAAGGGAAGATAAATGAGGCTGCGTTAGCCACAAAAGCGCAGGCAAATACATATGGCAAAGGCTTCAGCCCGTAGCGCTGGACAAGCATAAAAATTACCGGGGTTAAGAGCAGGGCAGTGGCATCATTTGACATAAACATAGTGATAACAATACCCAGTGCAAAAACCAGCCCCAGCAGCCGCCAAGAGCTGCCGTTTGAAAGCTTCAGAGCCAAGTTAGCGGCCGAATCAAAAAAACCGGACAACTCTGCGAAATAACTAACCAGCATGAGCCCGAGGAAGAAAAATAAAATGTTCAGGTTGGTAGCTAAAGTCTGCCCGATACTTGACAGGGGAATCAGCCCCAGCACAAGCATTAAAAAGACCCCAAAACAAATAGCCCCGGCTTCGTTAAACGGCCGAGGTTTAAATACCACTAACAGAATGGTGGTAACGAATATAGATAAAGCCAACCAGAGCATATTCAAAAATAATGCAGGAGAATCACCCTTGATGCGAGAGAGATTCTCCTGCCCTTTACCATCAGTTGATTACCAGTTACTTTTTAACGGGCTTGGCAGCGGGAGCGCCGGGCTTGGCAGCAGGAGCCATGGGTTTTTTGTCAACCATTGTAGTCACCCCCTTTCGTGCACTCTAATGTACCCGATGTGGCAACACCTACGTTGTCAGTTTTAGATATTGCATGCATGAACAAAATAGTTTACAATCAAGATGTTCTAATATTCATGTATATATAGTTATGATATCTAAAACATGAATAATTTATCACTAATCAAAGACCTTGTCAAATGGTAAAATTGGGCATAAATTTAAGGGGAGTTACGAATGGCTAGCTGGACTTTTCTCACGAACCACGCACTGGTGCTAAGCTTTTTAGCCAGACATTCACGTATCACCGCCCGTGAAATTGCTGAAAATATACATATTACCGAACGGGCTGTCAGGAAAATTATTGCCGACCTTGAGGCCGAGGGCTACATTGCCAAGAAAAAAGAAGGGCGCGGCATAAAATACCGCATCAACCCGGATTTATCTTTACGCCATGAATCATATCAGGAAATAATTATCGGTGATTTTCTGGAAGGTCTGGGCTGGAAACGCCGCAAGCGTAAACCTGTAGCTGAAGCCAATGTTATTACGGCTGAAGCACCTGCCAAGTAGCAGATATTTTGCCGCAAGTAACAAATATTTTAAAAATACCTGATAAATAGCTGGTTAAAGTTTGTCAAAACCTACCCAACGATGCTAAAATAACCTCTGTTTGTGGGCCGTTAGCTCAGTTGGTAGAGCATCTGACTTTTAATCAGAGGGTCACAGGTTCGAGACCTGTACGGCCTACTTTAAAGCTAAATACACCGGCGGCTGTCCAAAAAGTGCGGTGAAAGATACCCTGATTGCACCCCAAGCTCACGATAGAACTATACGTAAACTTGATACCCTGATTGTATCCACTGGTCTTAGACGTCACCTTGAAGCATTTCTTTTGGCATGCCGTGTTGAAGATTTATCCCGCAGGACTATTTTTGATTATCGGCAGAAGATTGGTCAGATAATCGATTACATGGTAGCTCTTGGTCTTACAGATCCAAAAGAAGTTACTGCCTCACATATAAGAGGATTTTTACTTACCAAACAGGAAACTTGTCAGCCGGTAAGTGTCCACGGTTATTATCGCTCTATTAAAGTTTTTTTCAATTGGCTAACACGAGAAGGTGTTATCAGTTTTAGCCCGATGGCTCCTATCCGTCCGCCAAAAGTTCCCAAAAAAATAATTCGGCCTTACTATCCGGATGAACTAAGGTCGTTGCTTTTAGCGTGTGAAGGGCGAGGTATTTTGAGTTTACGTGACCGGGCTATTATGCTGGTGTTAATTGATAATGGGATTAGGTTAGGGGAGCTTGCGAACATCAATATTTCAGATATTGATGTAGATAGAGAAACAATCAGCGTCTGGGGTAAGGGACGTAAACAGCGTGTTGTGGGAATTTCTAAACGCACCCAGATGGCAGTTTATAAATATCTACATGCCCGAGTTGATAATAATCCGTCTCTTTGGGTTACTACTGACAGTAAGACTCTCACGCCTAAAGGTATATATTTGGCTATTCATAGATTAGGCGAAAGAGCCGGGCTGAAGGATGTCCGTAACTCGCCGCATACCTTTCGCCATACGGCCGCGACATTGTCGATAAAGAATGGCGGGGATTTATTCCAAGTGCAATCAATGCTTGGACATACTACATTGGCCATGACCAGACGTTATGCGGCTTCGTTACAATCAGAAGCAGCAGCTGAAGCGCATAAGAAGTTTAGCCCGGTTGATAATCTAAAGCTGTAAAAATATTTTGCATACTTTGTTATAATTAAATAAGAGGTAAAAGATATTTAAGGAGACTTGAATTTTAAAAAGAAAGAATGGAGATAATCATGAGTAATTCAGCAAAGAATAATGGTAAACGATGGGATGATAACGATACCAAAATATTGCGCGAATTGGCCGCAGGGAATACACCGACCAGATTGATAGCTTTAAAGCTAGGAAGAACTCCAGATGCAATATATAGTGCAGCAGGAGAGATGGGTATTTCTTTAAGGCCCAACAATCAGTCGCCTTATAATAGGCAAACAAAGTAATAATCCCTGCAAATACAATCACTATTATCTTTTACCTTTAGAACAAAGAGACCGGGTATTTTACCCGGCCTCTTTCTATATCTGGGAATATTTGTGACACTTTGTCACTGGCTAATTATTGATATTGGGCGGGCGAGTTAACTCATATAATTGGGCGTATTTAGCCCCATTAGAAATCTGATTTGCTGCTGTTGTGACATCTAAGGTTTTTAATTTGTACTGGAAAGCATATGCGATATATGGCTTACCTATAACAAATTCTAAGGACTCTTCAGATGTTTCATAAGGACCAGATACTATCATTTTAGAATTATCAACAATATTGTGGTAACCGATATAGTAGTATCTCCGTCGCAGATTATCTATATGGCCTTGTAAAGAACCAAATAAATATGCTAGAGCGAATAAGAACCCAACTCCTACTGCCCCTATAATGAGAGCCAATACAATATCCATAGCTCATATTAATTCCGCTTTATAACATCTGTCAATAGTACTTTAGTTGGTCACATACCAATTGAGCGGCGAATATGCCTGGGAATACTCTGCTTAATCTTTGGTGCTTTTGCCTGAACAAACCTTATCTCCGGATTACGTTCAATATCAATTTTAGCAGTGGTAACACCCATTTCCTGAGTAAGATTAGTGGGTGGCTTTTTGCCACGAGTAAAGAATGTTTCTTCCGGAGTACCTTCAAGCCTGGGGGCATCTTCAGGCGGTTGGAATACTATTTCAACATGACCATCAGCACGTTTTATATACCAGACCGGGCGCTGATCGCCACCACTGCCCAAAGCCCCCTGTCTCCATGCTACATCTCCGTTTTTCAGTTTAGGGCGTGTTATTTCAGTAGTCACTTGCCTTTTTTTATCAGGCTCTTTTGGCGTATAAGTACCTATTGGGGGACGTGGCGGCGGATTACTGACAGGAGGATTAACTCTTGTCTCAGGAGGATTTACACGCCCTTCACTGGGCACCCTGGTTGCAGAGGTACTTATTCGCTGGCTGGTATTAGTATAACGCGATAGATTATCAGTGACCCTTATACCAGTTCCACCGCGGCGAGGGAGGGTATCTATTCTTCTATTATTTGGTATAGGGCGTCTTAGCTCAGATGTTGCACGGGCTTCTTTTGATGTAGCTATCCTGCGGCTCGATTGTTGAGGGCGTGCCGATATTGCTACAGCTTTCCCTACGAAACCTCCTACTGTATAAGGCACCGTATAGCCACGTCTGACGGCCATGTCCCGCATCCTGAATTCTTCCATAGCACGAGCATATTCAGCTTCCATCTCGGCGCGTGTTATAGCCCGGGCTTTATTACGAACTAATTTGATATTCTGTTCACCTATATGATGTATTTTGGATACGCCGTTGGTACCGGATCCTGAGTCAATATTCGTCACTAATCCGTCATACTTGGAAGTTATGCGGCCACCTTGAGGTGTATGCCCATGAACGAGTCTTTCAGCATCAAATGTTTTCAGCATTTCCATTGCTGATTCTTTAGTCATCTGATAGCGGTTTTTGACCATCAAGTCATAAAAATGCTTAGATCCTTCGGTGGTCTTAGCCAGTTCTTTAGTGTATTTGTTTACGATCTCAAGATTGCTGCCTTTAAACCCTTTGATTTTAGCTTCTTTTAAGAGCTGCATATATACATTAGGGCTATCTGCATGGACATATAGAACCCCATCCTTTACGTACATTGCAGGGCGATCTTTGAGCCATTCCAGAGTTTTACTATCAGCTGATAAGGCCTCAGCCACATGCCCGCGGCCATCAGCAAAGAGTTCCATTAATTTAGCTGAAGTTTCATTACCTGTACTTCTAAAATATTCGGCGTATTTACCAAGCAACTCTTTCGAACGTACCTTGCCTGCCTGGCTAAGCAGTTCCGGAGGCAGAGTTTTCAGCTCTCTTGCTACTGCTCCGAATACTATATCATGGTTACCCATGAGAGTAGTTATACGGCTGCCCATTTTACTAGCCTGTGCGTCAAGAACCTGCATCTTATTAATCAGTTTAGTGCCGCCATAACCTCGGTCTACAATATCACCGGCCTGTACAAGGGTTGTATCTTTGGCTATCCAGTTGCCGGCCTCATCTACGAAGCCTTCTCTGGTGAGCGTATGCATTACCTGGTTATATTTGCCGTGCAAATCACCCAGGGCGTATGTTCCTTCTGATAGAGGGCTGATTCGACCTGTCTTCTTAAGCTGTTCCAGCTGCTTTTTGATCTGAGTTACATTTTTTTGAGCTTCAACTAACTCATCGTAAGGAGTAGTTTTACCTGCTTTTTTGCTGACCTTGGCTTTTGTACCCGGATTAAATATATTCTTTAGAGTATCAGCTGAACCGATAATCTTCATCTGGTTTATTTCTGTCTGCGTAAGCGGAGAGGCCTTGCCGTTAATTACCAGTATATGTAAGAGATCTCCATAAGCATCACGGGAATATAAAAGCTGGTCTGGTTTTGGCAATACCGTACCGGCGGGCAGACGCATCTCTATTTCGGCTGTGCCGGCCCATGTTTTGCCGGAGATTTTCAGCTTTGAAAGTAATTCCGGGTCTCTGATAATAATTGCGCCTTTGAGAGCGCCTTTAGAACCTGAAACGCCAGCGGCTGTAGACATAGAAAACTTGGTATGCAAAGAAGGAGATACAAATAAATCTCTACCTTTACCTACAGAAGCAGCTCCTTTTACATCATCCTTGACTACGCCCACAGTCAGGCCGTCTAAAAAGGGGCGGACATCCGGAGTAGCGCTGATTACGGCCGGAGCTATGGTTTTGTTCAGAGCGGTTGTTTGTATTTCCGCTGTTACACCCTCTTTTGTAGCTTTGGCTGTTTTACCCGCGATGGCCTTTTTAGTTATTTCATCCCGTAGGGCCATTGCAAGCGCTTTTTTACCGCCGACATCAACAACGGGCAGACGGACGGTATGGAAGCTCAATTCAGCTGAGCTTAGAGGGATCTTACGGGGCATAATCATGGTTTCAAACGGGGATAGAGCCACCTTAGCAGTTGCCAATGGGTGTAGGACACTGGTCAGAGGCGCTTTAACTTCTGCCAATATTGCTTTACCCAATGCCGCGGCGGGTCTAGCTCCAGCTCTGGCTATTGCAGCTGCTTGTCCGATAAATGGGATAAAGGTAGCCACATCAATAGCAGCTGACAGGGCTATTTGACCGCCGGAATCGCCCTTACCGATTGAATACAATGTGCCGACTATGGGAATCATATAGATCGTAAAATCTTTGAGAACTTCCCCGGTGTTTTGCTGCTTGATTATCCGGGTAATGAATTCCTCTTTACTCTCGGCCATTTCCATGCCTTTGATTCCGGCTTGCCAGGCGGCCTTATCGTATTCTTTGGATAGATCATCTCTGTTGAATGTCTTGGTTTGGGCTTGCCCAAAGGTAAAGATCTCTTTAATAATATCACGGGCTAATCCTGAATCCTGGTCTGCTGATTTTCTGAGGACGTCATCAATCGTCTTGTAGTCACTGGGTTGGCCACCTAGAATTGTAGCTATTCTGGCAGAATTCAGGCTGCCGTCTTTGTTATAGATATCAGACGGTTTCATACCTAACAGGTCAGCCATTCTTAGTTGCCCGGATAGTTTCTGCTTCGCAATATTTTCCAGTACCGCGTCTGATATAGACTTTGAGCTGGCCTGTAGGTTCTGCCTGGTTACAATTTCATTTGCTTCACGCATAGCTTGTTTGAGGTTATCAGAGCTAACATCATAACCCACAATCTCTTTAAGTTCAGCAAAATACTTATCAGCTTCATTTTTGGGCATATACGCCCAGTCAAAATTGGGGGCGTTATATTCAATCTGTTCATTTGATGGCAGTAGCCCCAGGCTTACAGCCACGTCATCAGGCATTCCGGGCGGTGCGTTTTGGCCTACGTTATATCCGGAATCAGGCGGTACATAGACCGAATCAGCCGGTATCAAACCGTATTCAATCGCCTTTTTAAACTGCTCTTCAGGCGAAAGGGATGAAAAACCCTTGGCATCAATAAAAGCTGCCAGAGCCTTAGCGGTGGCGGTAGATTTATCCATGCCGGCCAGGGTATTTTTGAGCTCGTCTATATCATCAGTCCGGAGCTGGGCATTTTGAAGTACATCTGGTGTTCTTTCCACAGCCGCTAGGATGACATTTGCGGGCGCGCCGATGCTGGCGAGGTACTCTGTTATATATTCGTGCATTTTGGCGGGGTCTGACCAGGCTAAGCCCGCCATAGGCACGGTGTAGACTGTGCCATTGGGGGTAGTAAACGTCCAAGCGGTAGAATTATCCACTGTGACCTTAACATTGTTATCGGTACCTGTGGTATCAGAGCTGTTATCGGTGCCGGCATCAGAATCATTTACCGGCTCATATGTGTACGTTTTGCCACTGCCGGCCGCTAAACTCTCTTCAGTTATGGCAGTGAATTTCTTATCTCCTACTTTAGGTTCTTGCTCAGCTACTCCTTTGCTGCTGCCTGCCGCTTCACTCTCTACTGTTATAGCTCTGCCACTGGATTTTATCACGGGGACTTGCTCCGCCGCGCCCTGGATAATATTATCCGGAGCCTGAGCGTTGACCAGAAAGTTATTTATATACTGGGCAACATCTCCTTCCGCGTTCTTGGTATTGATTTCGTACTTTAACCCGCCGGGAGCGGTTATAGTCCAGATATCATTAGCTACTTTGACCGATACATCAGACTGACCGGTAGTGTTTTTTTGGATAGCCTGTCCATTGCGCTGTTTTTCGGCCGCTTTGATAATAACTGCATCACGGCCTGAGACATTTTCAATCAGTTTTGCCCGGCTGGAAGACCCGCTTACAGGATTTGAAGGATCATATAATATGGACATATCATACCTCTCTTCTGTTAGTAGCGTAGATGGCTGCCCGGATTATCATGTAAACACTCATCAGGATAATAGGCAGAGCCTGTATAATGGCATTTCCGCCAATATCCGGATCTATAATGCCGTAGCCTAAGAGCAGCAGGGATATCCCGGCGATAATAGTCATAATGATATCCCGCTTTATATAGGCAATAGCTATCAGTCCCAGGGTAATGATAACTCCAATCATGATTCCCTCCGTTCTGTCCTGGCTGTATCCGTCCGAATATCCCCAGCCGGAATATCCCCAGGCTCTGTAGTAGTGAGTGCTTAGTTCTCCGGCAGCACCGGTATCGGTGAAGCTTTCAGCCGGGCCGTCATATACTACCAGGCCATCATCTGGTGATTCCGGATAATGCAGACTGCCCCGTACAATGACCGTAGACAGGGACAGGTCACCTTTTACCCAGGTCAGTTCAATATTATTTCCTGAGATATCAGCTGAGAGGTTAGCCGGATCTGCCGGCTTTCCCTCTTCTGTGCCGAAAATGAGGAAAGTATCCGGAGACATAAGGTTTAAATTAGTAGCAGCCAACCAGGCAGCCGAGCGGACAACACCCGAGATACGCAGTTCATCAATCAGACCGTCAAAATAGGTGCTGCCGCTGCTGCCGCCCATCCGGTTGCCAATATATAACCCGTCAGTATTAGTGTCCGGGTCAGAGCTCAGGGTCTGTGATCCGGCGGCAGTGCCGTTATGGTAGAAGCTGATAGCCCGGCCATTGCAGGTAAACGAAATATATGTCCAGTCAGTATCGGTAAAAACATTATTACTCTGGACAGCTGATGGTCCCGCCCATTCTATCCGGTTTATGCTGCCAATATAGCGGGTATTGCAGTAGTAGCCCAGGGCAGGGTTGCCCTTAGCAAAGATATAGCCGTCTGTACCGGCGCTGTCAGGCAGGATAATCGCTTCTACGCTGCCGCTGGTAATATCCAGAATGGCATTATAGGCAACGATTATCTGGTCATTTATTCCGTCAAAGTACTGGGCATACCCCAGCAGTCCGGCGGTTTGTGCGGCCATATCGCCGGATTTAGTACCTGGCAGGCTGCCTACGGAGCTATTTATTAGGGTAGAGCTGGCATCAGACATATGGTACACAGCCACATATCCGTTTGACCAGACACCGGCGGGATTCTGTCCATCACTGACGGCCTTATTCCCGTAGTACATATATATGCCATCAGTAGCCACATTGGCCAGCTGAACAGGATTCTTGACATAAATCTCAGCTGTTTCAGATACAGAATCCCAGCTGACAATCTCATAATCCAGGTTACTCACCCCATCTGTAAAACGGATATCCTCTCCATTATCCTGTGCCCGGCTAAAATCAAAATTGGTGGAATCCAGTTTGATATACACCGGGAAATTGGTCAGAGTTTCGGAGATTGTGGTCATATCCAGGGCGATAAAACGGCGGTACAGCCAGTTATTATTCCACCAGCTGGAGTTAGTATCATCATAGTAGATTGTGCCGGCTAAATCCCATTTCATCAGTCCCTGACTGCCCCATCCGCTATCAGTAGTCAGCAGGGGAAGAGATAAGGTGACGTCCCATACCCGGGTACCGCTGCCCCAGCCGGTATCACCTTTAGGGTTCTTTTCCAGGCTCTTTTCAGGTAAAGATATAGAGGTCTTAAGTTTATTGTCCTTAAGAGACTTGGATTTTGCTGTCCAGTCAGCCAATTCTATAGGGATAATCTCCTGTATAGTACTGGTTTGCCAGGCAACCGGGATATCCGTAAACCAGTACACCGTACCTGTTTTCTGATCTATCCTATCATAGGCACCTGATTTGATAATTTCCCCTCCGGATGAAACCAGGTTACCTGATTTATCCATAACCGGAAGTGAAACATCCTGGTATAGGGTCTGGCCGCTGGCATCTATACTGAGTACCAATTTACCGGTAGCAGTATAACTCTCTTCAATAGTTTCAAACTGGGTAGGGTAACTGACCTGATATTCATTTATGGTCAGCTCTGTAATAGTAAGACGAGATAGGTCTGAGACATTCAATCCGTCAAATAGGACTTCAAGCGGCAGGTCGGGCAGGGCTTTACCCTCATTGGTGATAGTGACACGGAAGGTCACACTGACCGGGCTTTCGTAGATACGCTCGAAGTGGACGGTCAGCTGGTCAGCTGCTGTTACCGAAGCAGCCGGCTGAATAATCAGGCCAGCCAGCAGGACTATAACAGATATAAATTTAACTAACCGCCGCAGCATCTATTGCCCGTTCCCTCTCCGCCCATCCTTTTACACTCTCATATAACATTGGATTAGACGGCAGCCGTTCACCCCGCGACCAGTAAAGTTCAGTCATTTTACTGACACCCAAACTTCTGGCCAGGGAGCGCGGTCCCACCTTTTTTCTGAGGTACTTGATATCGTCAACAAACGAGAGCACCTCGTGTGATGATTCTTTCAGCCCCAGTACTGCATGGGTCTTGCCCGGCATTCTCTGCCTCTCCGGCTTTTCTGCATTCATAGTTACAGTGTACATGTCCAAATCCCTCAGTAAAGATTTTCTTAATTTTATTAAAGATTTATCTGATTAACGCCTACTTGAGTAGACCTTAAATAAAAAAATACCCTCTACAATCGCAAATAACAGAAAAATATTTTGTTATGGAAGGGGGTGAGAAGGCTTTGCAGAAGATATTTGGGGTAGTCATCGGAATTATTGGCATTGCAGTCGTTTTCATTATTTTCCCCATGGTTATGGACAGTACCCATGACGTCCAGACTGACAGGTATGTTGAGACCGAAGCGGCTGTGGCCACCGGAGCGGGTGAAACCTCAGCGGGCGTTGTACTTACGTATGAGCTTTATAACAACGTCAATACTTCGGTTATATCCATTACCTCAGATGAGGTTACTGATGTTCCTGTTGCCGGCACATGGACTCAAGCTACCAAAACTTTAACCGTGACTGGTCTAGCAGCTGAGGATTCACGGACTCTGACTATTACCTACGAACACGATGCCTTGACCGGCTTTACCGGTATGGGAGCATTCGCGGGCATTATTCCTCTGTTGATATTGGTTGCGATTATTTCAGTCTTAGTTGCCGGAATCTGGTCAAGCGTCAAAGGCCGCGGGTGATGGCCTGAAACTTTAGCTGATTGTCCATTTTTTAAATACACAGTAATGAGAGGAGGTGAATAAAGTGGGAAATATTTGGAAGGTCGTCCTGGGTGTTGCTGCTATAGCGGTTTCATTGGTAATTTATCCGATCATCCTGGACGGGGTGGCCGCTATTACCGGGGATGCCAACATAGCCGATTACACCGGCCTCGAGCCGTTTGCTAACGTGCTGCCTCTTCTGATCCTGGTTGCCATGATCTTCGGCGGCGGTCTGCTCACATTCCAGGGTGTGCGTGGCGCTAGAAGCTCCAGCAAAAGCAAATCCGGCAAGAAATATTCTTAGTCCCCACTCTTTACTATGAGCATGCCCTGGCAGAAAACAAAGCGGATACAACCGTCACTCAAACTTACCGAAGACTCTCGTATCTTGGAACCAGATCTGCCGGTATATAAGGGCGTGGCTGTAGATGAAGATACCCGGGAGGCATGGGTGCTTTTCCCTGACGCTCTAATCCCAGGGGAAAACGGTATCGGACCGTCAACTCTGGTAATAAACGAACGGGATACAGCCCCCGTGCTTCTCGGCGGGACAAAAGAAAATATACGTGATGCCAAATCCATACGTGAACTAGTTAATGCAATCTCTCATGAGTGCAGGGAAGAGGCTCATGTCAGCCTGGATAAAGAGCACAAGCAATCATGGCTGAATAACTGGCTTCCTATAACAATTTTATCCATAACCCTGCTGTTTATTCTGATGGTCATAGTGGGGCTTATCTCTAACGGCACACTCCATTTACCGGGGTAATAATTATGAAGAATAAAAATAATAACAATCTTAAACCGAATACTCTGGTGCTGGACCGTGAAAACGGTTTCAGCCTTCAGCATATAGAAAATGCCGCCGGCCGGCGCTGGCGCTTCAGGGGGCAGACAGTATTTTTGTATCAGTCTGTAAATGGTGTTCTCAGTGAATACCGGGTACCGGCTGAAATGAAAGAGCCGCCTGAACGGACATATCGATATCTGGACTGGACTTACCTAGTGAAAGAGCTATTTTCCCGTACCAATCCATGGCCTGAACGCATAAAAATAGGTTTGCAGGTAGCGATTGTGCTGGCTCTCCTGTTTTTTATCTACCTCATTTATAGCTCTTTTACAGGAACGGGGGCATAAATGGCTAGGAAAACTCCATTTGGCACTGAAAACGGATTTACCCCTTTCCAGTCATCGTCTAACCACAATGGCAACGGCAGTGGCATAAATGTCGATGACGTCCAAAATTTGATAGGTGACGCTCAAGTCCCGTCAGTTATTAAGGAGTTGGTAGACCCCGGTGAAACGCCTCTCAAACTGCTTATGCGAACCTGTTTCAAGAATGAGGGGCAGGTAAATTCCGCGGTCGAATACCTGTCACGCTGTAAAGCCACCAATGACAAAGAAGGAGAAGAAAAACTTCTTTTCAAAA
This sequence comes from Dehalococcoides mccartyi 195, assembly GCF_000011905.1. Lineage (NCBI taxonomy): Bacteria > Bacillati > Chloroflexota > Dehalococcoidia > Dehalococcoidales > Dehalococcoidaceae > Dehalococcoides > Dehalococcoides mccartyi. The sequence goes on along the minus strand of NC_002936.3, from coordinate 822,079 downwards.
TGGCCGCCAATGTCTCCATAGACGGGATGGCCCGCAAGGAAGTCGTGATGGCGCTATCACAGCGGATTGCACCTGAGCTTTATACCTCAAAGAAACTGGCGGCAAACCGTGACGCCAAAGATGATCGGGGACCGTAAGGGGGAAAGATGCCGTTTAACTGGGGATTTATCGGTCCAGAAGGCTCCGGAAAAAGTATAGGTATGACCTATCTTGATGTATTACATCTTGCCAAGGATGGACAGGTTGCTACTTTCCCGGGCTACAATATTTATCTGCGGCAAGAGAGGGATTCTGAAGGCCAGCGAATCCTGCTCTCCCATCCGGTCACCATGGAACAGATGATTATGACCCCGATAGAGAATTTCAGGGGGCATATAGTCTCTATTGATGAAATAGACAACTTCATGGATTCGTCACGTTCTATGTCAATGTTCAATCTGCTTATGTCGTATATCGCCAAACAGCGGCGCAAAAGTGGCATGGGCTTTAACTATACCATTCAGGAATGGGGCGATCTGTATTACCGGATGCGTAATAAGACCCATCTCTTAACCCTATGCTGGGACTTATACTGGTCGCCTTGGGGAAAAGACCGCAAGCTGGAAAGAGGCGAAATAATCCGCTGGGTGACCTTTGACTGCCTGGGTTTTTTTACCGGTAAACCCTGGTCTCAGCTGAAGACGAAATTGCTGACTGCCAAGCCTATTCGCGAATACTATGATACTTTCGCGGCTGTAGATATATTTGAGGGTATGAAAAAGTTTGAAATAATCAAACCGACAACCCGAATTGACCTGCGGCCGGGACAATTGGAAGAAGAGCCGTTGTCGCCCAAAGATGAGGTAGAACACCGGGAAATGGACCGCCGGATTATGGATGATTTAATCGAACAGGGTGTTAGTCCCAAAACAATGGGAGTGTTGCATAAACGCCTGGCCAGGGATAAATCACTATGAAAAAGGTGCTTTGCGGCTTATTACTGGCGGTAGTCTTGGTACTGGGAAGTCCTGCTGCCCAGGTAATGGCGGCTGATCCCACTACTCCTACCACCTTCTCAATAGACGATGTGCAAGTGGTTCATAATATCGTTGAGGCCGGCGATAGTCTGTATGCATTTAAATACACTATTGCTTATGATTCTGGACAGCCTACTACTCCGGCTAACAAGTTGTTCCACTTCCGCTTAATGGATACTGACGGAGTAACCCAGCTGGGAGCGGTAGAACCCTACGCTTATGCTGACTCCGGCTATGGCATGGGATATTCAGCCTTCTATTTTACAGCTGATAATTCACCCGTATGGGAAGCTGCTCTGATAGTAAAAATGGTTGGCTCTCCACAATACTGGGGGAGCCCGCCGGAGGTTAATTATACCCTGACCGGCTCTGATTACAGTCAGCTTGATACTAAATCAGAGAATCAGGTGCTGATGGGCAACTGGGTTATAGAGGTATGCCGTACCCTGGAAATCAACTGGGCGGTCAAACTCCTTACTGAAACTAATCAGGGCACGATCTTAAACGATACCGGCGCGGCCTATGGCAAGGGCACAATCCCTGGATTACAGACAATGTGCCCCAAAATATTCTCGGTGCAAAACCAGACTATTGATACTTCAGACCGTGACTGGAACCCGATTAAAATTGATGAATGGAAACTGCAATGGGACGGAACAGTAGTAGGAGCGTTTCTAGCCGGATTGGCCGAACTGTTCTCCATGGACTGGCAGATAGTGACCAGCTTCGGGGTGGGAGTACTGGTTATTCTATTGTTTGTCTGGGGACAGAGCAAATGGTCAGACAACCAGGCGGCTATGATTGCGGGCATCCATGTGTTGAATGGCTCAACTCTGATGGGTTTTTTGCATCCGGCTATTCTGGCCATTCTGACGCTGCTTAATGCTCTGTATCTGGGATATTTATTGATGGGTAAACACGCATGAAAAAATTTATTATCGCAGTCAGTATGTTTGTCATGTCCGTGCTGATTGGGCCGGGCACTATCTTAGCGTCTGATATAACAGATGCTATATACCGGGCGGATATCCGGGCTACCAATAGCAGTTATACGGCCATGAAAGTGTCAGCGCCGTTTACCTGGTCGACCCAAAGCCTGCTGGACGGGTATTACATTAATTCGGGCTTTACTAATCTGGCCCTGCGTGATTCCATCGGTAATGACATACCTTTTATGCCCGGGCAAGGATCTGATCCGTGGATTATGTGGATTGACCAGATAGCGCAGAATTCCGTTCTTAATTACAGCCTGTATACAGGCGGTGAAACTGCTATGGGCGGTAAACTGGCCTATTTCCCTGACACAGCCGGTATGAGCGTTGTTGATTCTGCGTCTTTGGAGCTGGGGAGTGATTTTGAGATTGAGTTGAGTGGGTATATAAATACATCCAGCGGGACCAGCAAATTAATAATCGACAAAGGCGGTGCTTATATTTGCTACCCGAATAATGCAGGCGAAATTGTTGCGCTAATCGGATCAGCAGCAAATATTAGCCAAGCCACATATTATTCAGCCACCACATCCAGAGTCTACGGAGCAAATTGGTATGGACAAACTTTTATCCCTATTAGCGATATATATGTCAACAGTATTACATTATGGTGTCAGAAAATATTAGCGCCAAGCGGAAATTTTAATGTATATATCTACGCCGTATCTGGAGGAGTGCCAACTGGTACTGCGCTTGCAACTGGATCAATTAGCGCATCTACTATCAGTGGGTCAGCTGGCGCCCAAACATTTTACTTAAGTCAGTCAGCAAAATTAAGTTCCGGAACTTCTTATGCCTTGGCTTTCTCTTGCCCGACTGGAGACGCTTCTAATTATATTAAGGTGTGGTCAGAAAATTCGGATGCTTATGCCAGTGGAACTAAGTGTTCGTCATCGGACAGCGGCGTAACTTGGTCAGCAGACAGTTATGATTATTATTTTGTTGTAGGTGGCTATACTCCTGCTGTAACACTAACAGCTACCGGAATAATATCTAGCGACCATACAGTAAAAACTGTTTTATCCGGGGGAACATTTTCTTTATACGTTGACAATATATTGGCTGATTCTGCCGCTTATGCTGGCTCTATTACTGATAATGCCAATAACTGGGTTATCGGGGCTAACGGATCCATGCCTTACCTGTACTACGCTAAAATAACGATTGGTGGGGTATTAAAAGGCTCGTGGGAATGGCAATACGCCACTACATTTACGGATCTATCCGGGAATAGTAATGATGCCACGCCCTCATTCCGGACAACAACCACCGATGCGGATGTCTCGGCAGCTATAATCAGCTACAACGCCTACAATTTGAGCGCATTAGTAGTTTCTGGAGATGACAAAGGTATTCAGATTATAGATGATGATGAAATTTCTGATACGCCTGCCGGATTTTTCGGAGCGCTGGATCCTGACCGGCTTGAATTCCTGTCCCCTATAAATGAGATTATATCCGAAGCAGGTATCCCGCTTGAATTTGTCTGGTATCCGTTTATATTCGGCGGCGGAGCTGCTATTACCATGATATCGTTCGGAGTAACCCGTAAATTATTGCCATGTATCATCGCAGGTGGTATCTGGACAGGGTTCTTGTCTGCCGCTTTGGGAGCTGATTTATGGACAGTCCTGCCATTTGTAGTCGTAGCGGCTACTGAACTGGTAAACAGAAAGACGGTGAGTCTCTGATGCGTCCTCAATGGCTGGTATGGGTAGTATTTGCCTTCGTAATCGGCAATGCTATGTGTCTGATACTTGACGGTGTTTGGATAGGTACTGCCGAGCAGAATTTTTTTAATGCCTTACTGGGGTTCCAGGTAATGAGTTATACCGATAGCACGATGGCCAATATTGGCATTACAATTGCGAATTTCACAAACGGTTTAATCGGGTTTTTCACCCACGCTTTACCGAAACTGGTAGCATGGGATTATTCATTTCTGGATGGCGGATGGTCTGTAATCAAGTGGTTTTTACTCTGGCCTATATCAGCCGGTACTGTTTTAGGCGTAATCCTGTCATTCAGGCGATAATCAACGGCAAATACTGGCGGCAGTATCTTGCCGCCCGAAGCTCTTTAAACTTCCGGCTGTAATCAAAATACTCATCCACTGACAGCATATTATCTCTGGCGGGCTTTATTGACGCCCATAAACGGTCACAGAGGCGCTGGCATGAACACCCTTCACAGCCAGCGCTTCCCATTTCCTCGGCGCAGATATCCAGTTCATTCTGAAGCATTCGTAGGTTAAAATCATCCTCTCCCCGTTCAACAACACCTGTCCTGCTCATAAATTCACCTCTCTATTTAGTCCCCATAAAGTTGAATATGATTGTTTTTACTCCCATGGTTGATGAAGCGATTCGGGGTTCCTGATAGTTCTCGGGCACGTTTGCGCTAAACGATACCCGCATGATTGGCTTAATATTTCCATGGATTAAGGCACTTAGCATCGAGCCTGGATTATTCTGCCCACGCCCAGGTACGTTTACAGATGGTTTCATCTGAACGTCGTCTATCTCTTCAAACGTAACTACTCTGTGAGGGGTATTTTCATCCGTTCCAGCAAATGAAACCGCTATGAAATCAATCGGATATCTCATTTTATTGATATCCAGCAGCAGTTTTAGTTCATACTGCTCTAAAAATGCCTCGAACTCTATATCCAGCCAGACCGGTTCACCTTCTTCTATAATCTGCTTGGATTTAAATGACCGTATCTGGCCGAACGTTACGACCTTAGGACAATTTACAATTGCTTTTTCCATGCTGTTCACTCCTCTTTTTTGTGTTTATTCCATAACCACCCAATACTGAGGTCCGCAAATCGGAATAGCGACTCGCTTACCTATTAAATTTTGTTTATCAAGATTCGTTTCGGTAACTATTAAATGATGCGTGCCGGGGCTCTCGAATAGTCTATTCTTGGGACGAATGCCTTCAATAAAAGAACCATCCGGCCAGACTGCTTTAAGATGTCTCATTTTTATCATCTCCTCACTTTTTAAAACCTTACCCTGCCCTGCCTTACCCCTCCCCGCCCGGTCCGTCCTAGCCCCACCGTGCCTTACCAGACCATGCCCCGCCCTACCCTGTATGCTGCATTATTGCTCAATAAATTTTGTAACTATGAATTTACCGAATTTACCCCCACGTCCTGGGCGAAAATCACCTATCCCTACGTATAGTCCGGCATGATCTAAGGCCTGTTTAACAACCTCAATAGGAATTTGTTCATCTCCAATATTGATTTCAAATTCTAATTCCCACTCCTTAAATATTGGTCTGTAACGTACTATCCGTGCTTTCTGTATGACAACAGGACGACTATCGGTTTCATAATTCTGTATCAAATGAGTGATAGCATCAGGGGAAACAGAGACAGCGGAACCAATGAGTTTTGAATAGGTTGCCCCTCGTTTGCCTGGTATTTTTAGTGTTTTACTGGCCTCTTTAAGCGAGGCTTCAATATGGCTCGCTGGCTGATAAATTTGTCCATGATCATCCTTGTATAACGATAGTTCAGCCTCTGCCTTCCAATCTGGTACGCCGGTGCGTCTTTTTGACGTATCGTCTGCCCCCGCCATCGGGAATCTGTGCATCAATAATGGGGTGATACCTTTGATTTTAGTTAAAACAGTTTTCATTGATTTTCTTTCCTTTCCCTTAGCACAATTTTTATTAAGATAGGCCATCATTTTTTACAATTGTGAATTTTGATGTCTTATCTCTTTACAAAGGAGCTCTTTAATTGCTGTCATCTCTTACACTCCTATTGCCTGTTGCTGGTTACTAATGGCAGCTCTATTTGGTTACGGCTAAGCCACGTCAGTACACGCACTGAATGAAATCCACCAGGCAACAATAACCATAATTTTTCTCGCTTAAATCCTTTAATTATTGGCGCACACTGGTCTAGCCATATTACGTTATCAGCATGTTGACGCAACCAGCTAATTAACGGACGCCTCTTTTGGACACAAGACGAAACGGCCCCCTTTATTCCATACCCATTTAGCTTTGCATCAGTGCGTGTAATTTGGTAAGGGGGGTCAAGAATAACCCAATCCCAGTGACGTTTATCCTGTGCAATAAATTCCTCAACAGTACAATTTGCCGTAGCATTTTGATGTGCAATATCTACTCGCTCACTTCCTATCGTGCTGGAGCCAGAGAATAAGTGCAGGATATTACCGCTAATGAGGGATTTGATTATGCTTACAACCACAGGTGTAAATGCTCCGGGATAACCGGTATTATTAAACCCCATTCCGCAGGCTTCTATTTTGAACCCTTTGGCTGTCATGCCGTCACCTCAACTATTCCTTCAAAAATCATTTGTTTTTTGAAGCCTCCCATCCGATAAGATTTTTGGCTTTAAAATTTATGCAAAAATGGGGGTGGGTTTTTTGAAGCATTTTAATTGCCGGCCTTTATCCGGTTATAGACCCAACCGGCTGTAATTCTTAGCCCGGTCTGCTCGCTCAATATCCTCGCCGTCTCGGAATAACCCTGATTTTCTTTAGTAATCCGGTTAACCCGTGAGCAGGCTATCTCGTGGGCTTCCAAAACCTTATTGAAGTCTATTGCCTTTCTTGGGCGACCGAATGCCTTACCCTTAGCCTTTGCTCTTGAAAGTCCGGCGTTAACTCTTTCAATAATGGTGTCCTTTTCAAACTGGGCAAAAGCGGCATAGATGTTAAACATCAGGTCTCCAGCTGGACCTTGGACTGAAAGAACAGGGACAGTGGTAACAATAAAATCTATGCCGGCATTGCGCAGCATTTTAACGGACGAGGTGGCCACCGTAATGTCGCGGAATGCCCGGTCAAGTTTCCACACCAGTAACCCCCGAAACTTTCGGGCAGATGCATCCACTAACAACTGTTTCCATGCCGTCCTGCGGACGAAATCATTGGCCGAGGCATGATCTATATATTCCCTGGTTATTTCCATGCCGTTTTCCTGGCAATATTTCCGCAGCTCCATCAGTTGGACTTCCGGATCCTGATTTTTATCCCGAGTGCTTACCCTGGCATATAACGCGACTTTCATTTATCCGAGCCCTTTGAGAATGATTTAACAATCTTCATGTCAGCTAACTCCTATTCTTTTGGAAACATGGAAACAATAAAGGAATCTCAAAGCTAAGTTACGTTGTTTCCAAAATGTTTCCATTTTATTATTGTTAAGTAGTTTATTTGTTCGTATATCAATCGTGTTACCAAAATGTTTCCAGCTAACATTATGTCTGTTTCCAATGTTTCCAAAATTTAGGGCTTGTTTCCAGGTCTTGGAAACAACGTAAGCCACGATTGGAAAAAGTGGTTTGTTTCCATGTTTCCAAAATTTTGATATACCCCCCGCCGGTAAAAAATATTTACACATTTTCCATGCCTTCCAGCGGCAGGGATGTTGTTTTAGCCAATCCGATAGCCTCATTTTTAACCTTGACTACCCGGAATGACTTCGGGATAGCCGTTACTCTGGCCATGACCGTAGGCCTGCCGTCATTGGAGGCCTCAGTAAATCCCATGCGGTTTAAATCCCGCCATGTTTCCAGCTCGTTGATGGTATATGGATTGTTGGACTTTGCGCAGTGCTGGACTATTACCTGGTAAGTGGCGGCCGGATCCAGCAGGGTATGCCCGTTCATATAATCCCGCCAGCCGATAGCGGTCTTACCTGATGGCAACTCAGTCAGCGCGGCATCATTTTTATTGCGTAATACTGCCGTACCGATACGCAGCGATGCCTGGATAGCCTCAATAGCTCTCTGACCTGGGCGTTGTTCCTCAACCATTTCGCCCTGCTCCTTGGCCATGTCCATGAAATAACGGCGGCCCTCATTCATGAATAAATCGTATTCGTCTGCCTTAAGCTCTCCAGTAGATTTAGCAAACTCTAAAGCGGTAGACAGCGCAATCAGAAGGATGGCTACTACATCCGGCAGGCGGGAATGTATTTTGCAGTCGCTTAATTCATTGGTAATCTCAGCCCGCAGCTGGGTAAATTTCTGCCGGAGTTCACATTTGCGCTCAAGCCAGTTCGGTTGTAACCAGGCGATATAGTTGGCCATGGCCTGGCGGTATAGGTGGCGGTCCTTAGTCTGAGCCTCGGTCATTAAGCCGAGGTCAACCATTTCCTTTTCCAACCGCACGCTGATAATACGGGCGGTATGGGAATGGCCGGAGGGTGTATGCTCACCTGATGTAACCAACATACCGCGGGGATAATAACTCAGGCGTGAGGTTGTGTCTGAGCGCATCCGGCCGCGCCCCTGGTGATTGCCCTGGGCACGAATGATATGCTCAGCTTTAGCTTCCAACTCGCGTTTCTTATTGTTATCCTGACCAGGTGCCCAGTCATCTATAACCAGCGGCAGGTCCTTAGCGGTGAACAACAGTTTTTCCAGCTGGTTACCGGTATCCCGCCAAGACGCCGGCAGATGGTTATTGTCAAAATCTCCGAAATGGCAGAGTGCCAACGCAGACAGAGTTGATTTATAACTGCCGGACACAGCCACCAGCCATAAGGTAAAAGCCGGTTCAAGGGCTTCGGCCAGCGGAGACAGATACATCGTTGTCCAAAGCGGCAGGGTAACGGACAAGTCAGCGATATAGAGAAAGTTCAGGCTGGCCCGGACAGATTCCCTTAATTTCTCCGGGTCCGGTGTGCCCAGGAAATACCTCTGCAGCTGGGGTTCCAGGTCTACATCCACTCCATCACAGCCTATAGCCCCGCCCTGGGAGAGGAATATATCTTGCCCGTTAATATGACGCCAGCCGGTATGGGTATATATATGACGGGATTGGGCGTTTTGGGAGAGCAGCTGCATAGCCTCTCTGAGGCAGTCTTTAACGCTCTGACCGGCGCCTATGATGGCCCGCATTCCCCATTCTGATACTACCCAGTTTAATCCAGGGAAAGATGATGCAGACACCTCAATAGCGGGCAGATTATTACCGGCGTAATCATGGCCAAGTATCCGGAAAAACTTGGATACTTCTACCCCGTTGTCTCTGGTTATTTCTTCTGTTACCCTGGCTGTAAAATTACACAGGGGGAGAGTCAGCGATCCATCTCTGCCGCCTTTTATTAGACAGACCCTGCCGTTTTCCACACAATACCGCTCTCCGGATATCTCACGGAGGGAGTCCTGTATTAGCGGCGGTACATAGACCGGTGCCTCGGCTACCAGTTTTTCCAGCTGGGAGGCAGTTCCGCCGGCATTCAGCCAGTCGGAAAAGTCCTTAACCCCTGTATAGCCGTCCTCAGTCTTCTGGAATTCACCCGGCATCTCTATAATTTTTACCGGTACGCCTCTGTTATGTACGGATAGGGCGACCTCGGAGGCATGTTTGCGGCCGGGTTCGTCTTTATCGGCGATAATGATCACTTGAGGCGCACCTTTTAATTCATCAGAATATTTGTCTTCCCACTTGCCGGCGCCACAATCATTACACGTTGCGACCAAGTTTAAGCCTCGTATGTTATCAACGTCCTTTTCACCTTCAGCAATGTAGACTGATTTACCTTCAGCTATCCCGCGTACCAGATTAGGCAGCCGGTACAAAATATGGTCTATCCCATCCATATTATTGATGTAGTACCCGTTCTGATCCGGGCGTCTAAATCTGAAGGTTTTTGGCTGGTAGCGTACATGCTCGTAGTATATGGATCCGTCTTTTTGCTCATACGGGTATGCCATAACTATCCGACCCAGCGGTGAATTTTTCTTGGATGACTTGGCAGTTTTGGGCATTGCATCATTAACAGGCATATCCAACGCGGACATGATCGTCTCATAGCTACATCCGGCAAAGCATTTGATCAAAATCTTGCCACTCTTTTCGCATACTGATAGTGACGGGTTTTTATCGGCATGCGCAGGGCAGCAGGCCATCCAGCCGGAGCCGTTCTTTTTGACGCCCTGGAGTTTGGCCAGTATATCGTCTATCGTATATTTACGTGTTGCTGTTGTCATATTGGACCTCATTTCAGACTAGTTAAATGGAAATAGCCGAACTTAGGGTTTCTGACCGGGAATTCATTGCCGGCTTTCCGCATGGCATCTATCGGGCTATCAGCCTTTCCCTCCCACCATTGACCGGTGCGTTCATTCTTGATACGATAAGCCACTTGTTGTTGAGGCATTGCCTCATTCCCCTTTCTGGGACGAAGCTCACACTTCGCCCCAAAGTATTTCAGCCTTATAAGCCGTTTAAGTTGCCCCAGGTTTTCAGACCGGCGGCTGTCCATTCCTCCTATCTGATTTTCTTTATTAGCAGCCTTAAGGGCTTTTTGCTGTCTTAATAGTTCAATATTTGCTAATCTAGGTCTCCCACCAAGCTTACCGATTTTCTGTAACCACTCGACTCCGTATCGTTCCAGAATAGCTTGACCTCCGAGTGCTCCGGCATTTTTACGTTGCCGAATTTGAGATGGAGTCATGGGATATAGTTCTATTTCTGATTTATTAGTTTCCATCGTTCTCCTCTGTACCAAACATCGACTCTTGAATTTGGAGACGCAGTTCCGGATAAGTCCGAGCGACACTTGTCAAAAATGCAGGTGAGGGTTGCATTTTTTTGTGCTTAATTCTGCACCATATTGCTGGGTCAAATCCTATTGTCCGGGAAAATTGGTTTCCCGAGATGCTGTTTTTGCCAAGGTATTGTTTGATAATATCAACTATTTTGTTGCTCATTTCTACATGAGGATACCACTACCATTGACTTAAGTCAATATATAATTGACACTTTTGTTAAATATATCTACAACTTGTAAATATTCAACAGGCAAGTGAAAATAGGTGCTATGGAAGATAAGTCATCAATAGGTATAACGCTCAAAGAGTTACGCAAAAAAATAGGTATGACGCAGAGTGAATTAGCCCGGAGATCAGGTGTAGATCGTGCCTACATATCCCAATTGGAAAGCGGGAAAACATATAGTGCTACACTTGGAATTGCGCAGAAGTTAGCGCGTGGACTTGATATTTCGACATCAGCATTATTGGGTGAGAAAGAAGAATCTCTTGGTAATTTATTAAGCCGCGCACAAGCAATATCCAGAAGAATGGATGATATTGAATTCATCCCAGTAATTGGTTATATACCCGCAGGATATCCGGAATTAGTAGATGAAGAGGCAGCATCTGATTATGTTCCTGTCCCAAAGGAATTATTAAAAAATGCGAGTAAGAGAGTGTATGCGTTGAGAGTGAGCGGTGAGAGCCTCAAAGGGGATGGGATTGAAAACGGCGATATAATCATTGTTGATAAAGATTCAGAGATGTTTGAAGGTAAAATTTATGCCGTTCGTACAGCGCATAATGAAGTGACTGCAAAACATCTATATTTGAATAATGGACAGATTATTCTGCGGTCCTCAAATGGAGATTATAAAGATTTAGTTATGACTAACGCTGATATATTGGGAAGAGTTATTGCTTCTATCAAAAGATTCTAATATACATAACATAATGCAAAGGAGAGTGGCTCCGCCTGGTTTTTTAGCTTTTGACTTTTAATCAGAGGGTCACAGGTTCGAGACCTGTACGGCCTACCACTTACTCCCTCGTGTTTTGCTAACCGTTTGCTAACCGAATTTTCTTCAAGCGATTCTTCGTTAGCTGACAGCATCTTATCAAAAACATTTACAGCCTTTTTCTGAAGCCCAGGCATTACATGGCTATATGTATCTAAAGTAATATTGATACTGGCATGCCCAAGCCTTTCGGAAACAATCTTAGGGTGTATACCTGCCTGAAGCATAAGCGTAGCATGTAAGTGACGCAGGTCATGCAGACGAAGCTTATCAAAGCCTGCCTTTCGGACTGCTTTCAGGAAAGTGTGAGTAACTGTATTTGGATTTAAAGGCTCTCCATTAGGCCGAGTAAAGACGAAGTCATGTAAGCCAAGTTCTACCCCTAGTTTTGCATAATATGCCGTCTGGTCTGCTTTGTATTCGAGCAGAAGAAGCTTCATTGTGGGTGGTATGTCTATGCATCTTCGACTGTGAGGCGTTTTGGGTTCTTTTATGACGTATTCACCGGATCTTAAGGTAAAAGCTGTCTCGGCTATTTGAATTGTGTCTTGTTTTAAATCTATATCCTTCCAGCGTAATGCTAAAGCTTCGCCTCGGCGCATGCCACAATAAAGAAGCAGGCAATAAAAAACGTAATAGGGGGTTGTTTCAAAAGCATCTAGGAGTCTGGGTAATTCATCTTTATCTGGAACAGATATTGCAGTCTTTCGGGGTCTGGGTGGTTCAACTGCATCAGCTGGATTTCTCATAATTAAGCCAAGTTTGGTTGCCTGTTTAAGGCATTTACTTATTATCCGATGCTGGTAAAGCACACTTCGAGCAGAGAGGCCACCTTTACCATCTGCACGGCCTTTTTCTAATTGCCTTGCATAATAAGCTTGGATAATCTGGGGAGTAAGTTCAGTCAGTATAACCTTGCCTAGTGCAGGTTCAATATGCCCGATTATGTTTTGATAGTAACTTTCAAATGTTCTTTGGGTAGTTTGGATCTTAACGTAATCTCTACACCAGTTTTCAAGCCATTCGCCAAATGATAATTTACTCTGTTTTACAAATATACCGTTATCTTGCGCAGTAAGAAGTTCACGCAGTTTTTTATCGGCTTCTTTTTTCGTTCCTTTTATCGTATGCCAAGATTGTCTGCGTTTACCAGTAGCTGGATCGCGTGGCAGTTCAATTACAATTGACCAGCTGTCCGTACTGCGTTTTACGATATGGCCTTTCATTCGTTACCCCGTTTTAGAATTTCTTCTAATTGCATGCGGGAAATCAGTATGCGCTTACCTAATTTTATAGAAGGGATAGCGCCTTGTCTAACCAGTTCATAAGTAAAATTCTTTGACAATCCTAACATCTTAGCTGCTTCTGGCACGCTAAGACAAAGACGCTTGCCGTTTAATAAATCAGGAGAAAAAGTATCGGGGTTTACTGTGTTCATGGTTTTCACGCTAGTTCTGTCCTTTCGTATTCACAAATCTTCTATCAATTTTATAACCACCTTCTTCAAGTGATTTTTCAAGCATATCTCGGTCATTAGTTTGTAAGACCGCATGTTTTTGCCACTCGGTTTCCTTTTTCTCAACTTTGGGGGAAAAACCTCTGGAAAACCCATACATACGGCATTTTACCACTCCAAAGTAAGGCCAGATGTAAATCACTCCAGCCATTCATTTTTCTTAAGTACTTGCTGATATAACCGGCACAGTTTGTTGTTATGGCTTTCGGGCTTTCAATATTTGCTCGTCCCTTATTCCAATTGCCGTTGATAATTGAAAGGGGTGCAAGCCATTTCAGGTTCGGGAAGAAGATATGTACATGCGGATAGCCCGTTTCTTTTTGAACCTCGACTACCCAAAGATAGTGGAGTCTTGGCCAGCCACGCCGTTTTCGATATTGGTTGAGACCATTCAGAAATTTACGAGTGTCTTTGCTAAATGATGCCCATGCTTCTTGTTTAGAAATCTTTTTGGGATCATAGGTCAAAGTTTCCATTAACCCTTTTACGTTATTAAACTTACCCAAGCGTCTTTTTATTTTTCTCGAAATGTTCAAGCGTCCGTCTTGAAAGTATCTGCTTTGAGCAGTTGAGGGCATAAGTTTAAGCTGTGTATGGTCTGACTTATTCTGAAGTACAACAATGGTGTTACCAACACGTACTTTGTGTAACATGAAATCCCAGTATGTAAGTAAACCCTTAGCTCTATAAAGCTGAGCGTTGACATTAACGTTGTTATGGACAAGTAAAGAAGGAGGGGGTACGGGGGAGGACGACCGCCCTTCCGCCCCACCGAACGGTCGGTCTTCGGTGACGCATGGCAACGCCCTGGTGCGATTTCCTGCGTCCTGCTTGCACATGGCAGAGCCATGTGCGCCTGTCTCGCGATGGCATCGCACCGCTATGTATGCGCCAGTGATTGCAGTCAAAGCGCCACCATCACTCGCCAGTCTTTTCGGGTTGCCCTTCGGGTCTTTCCGCATTTCTCAATTCCTCGATTCTATCTTTATACAATTCACCGTAAAGGCCATGTTCGACCATGAACTTCTTTGTGAAGGTTTTTGAACTTTTGCTTAGTCCAGAATTTGGATTTTCCAATGTTTCTCTTAAATTTTGTACATATTCTGATTGTGTAATTTCAGTGTTTTCCCATTTTCTCAGTAGACCAAGTACATTCATAGACAATAATATAACCATTGCTTGTGGATTATTATTTGCCTTTAATTTTTTATTTAGTGTATGCAAATGGTTTTTTACCGATTGGTACTGTATGCCCAGAAGTGCACCTATTTCTTTGTTATTATGGCCTTCAATCATTAATACAAAGACCTCAAGTTCACGATGAGAAATATTCATACCCTTAGCTGGCTCTAACCACTCGTAGCTAGGGTGAATAACGATTTTCAGTATTGTCTTATATAGACTTGTATCCATCGTTAACCTCTATTCACTAACATTAGTACCAGAGTACTCTTATAGAAATATTTTGTCAAGGATAAAAGTCTTCTAATGAATAAACAAATATGTAATAATGTTTAGATCAGAAAAAGAGGGATATATGCAAACTAAAAGCAGAAAATTGAAAGAGGATTTTTGGTTTTGGGCGATATTCATAGCCCTAGTTTTATTCGCATTAATAAGTGATTGGTGGAAAACCAATGCTACTCTTGGTTGGACAATAATATTGGTAGTATCAGCAATAATTATATTTGTATTTATCAGGTTTAGATCAGTACGTTCAAAGGCAGGTCAGGTAGTTAAATCAACTGCTGAGAAAATAATTTATGACTCAACCGAAATCCATAGAAGAGAACCGGTACCAAATAAAATGCGCAAAAGAGTGCTAGAGAGAGCAGAAAATCGTTGCGAGAATCATGACTGTAATTACACGGGTATTCCAGAAATCCATCACATAGATGATAATAACTCTAACAATGACCCACGTAATTTAATTGCACTGTGTCGTAATTGTCACGGAGATGCTCATCATGGCAACATAATTGCTTCACAATGTAGAAACTGGGTAAAGAGAGATTATTTTCAGATAAAAAATAACCGACCCAACGTTAGAAGTAATTAGGATATAGAGTATATGACTATAGATGAAACTGCACTGATCATGAATGCGTTTGTTGCAATTGGTACAATAGTATTAGCATGTGCTACTTTTTATTCCATTAAGAATTTAAAGGATCAATACAGAAACAATCATATCCGGGAATTGTTAAGTGAAACAGTTATAATTCTTAATAATTATCTATATTTTTACAAAGAACAAAATAACAATATACAACTAATAAAGCAGACCATTAAAGATAACCCGATAAACAAACAAGGTATTTTGAAAAATCTCTTGTCTACAAATGAACGTCTAATCGATCGATCTGAAGAGATTTTCAGGGAATTCTCTCGCATTGAAATTATGCTGGAATACAGCAATGTACCTGACAAGGAATTTAAAGAAATGATTAAAGAATTCAATAATTGTTATGATGATTTTAAGGAGCTTGACTTCAAGAAGTCGATTTCGAACCTAAAAGACTGCATAAAGTTTATTGAAGACCCGATTTATATTGCCTGGCTGGACTCTATAAATAATTTGATAAACACTTGTGTAAGACTCAAACAAACTAAGTATTGCTAAACGGCTGCTTGTTAGCCCTATTATTTGACTAAATCAGATATCACGAAACAAACGTAAAATGCCATAGTATAGGACTAAAAAGTATCCCTTTCCACGTGTTCTCTGCCTCTTTAGATTTTAATAATTCTTCCTATAGCTAGATCTCTAACTCGGAAAGCTATAGTCAAACTCACCTTTTTTAACCTTACGCCATAATTCACGAAAGCTATTATAAGTAATTTCAGTCATAACTCTTGCAAATTGTTCTTTAGTCATCTTGTCCCTAAAATTTTCGTGATAGTATTTTAAAGTGAGAAATATCATATTAAACGCAGCTGTTCTTAATAGCCGTAGGGTGTACTCGTCCTTTTTTGTAATATTACATCCTTTTGTAAAAACGTAATCGCTTAACCCTTCTTGTTGAAGTTTAATCATAGCATTCAAGTGAAATAAAGTTATATCCTCCTTGCCAGCAATATTTGCTGAATAATAGACAAAAGGCGTTTTGTTATTTTGTCCACCAAGCTGCAAATACATATTATATAATTCTTCTTTTGTTTGATTGTCCCACAAATATTCCATTTCCTTTTGGCCTCCATCTAGGAAATGAGAAGTAATCGAATAAGCGATAGCTATTTCTCGTAACTCACTTAAGGAGTGAAAGTGATAATAAATACAAGGCTGGCTTACATTTACGTGCTCCACTAGGAGCTTCAAAGTTACATTGCGTTCGCCATGTTCTGTACATAATTTGAGGTATGTATCAAGAATATGCCTTTTTGTTGCCCCTGAACTTAGCATTACATGCCTCCTTTCACCGTAAAATCATAATAACCCACAAAAACAAAACTCATCATAAGGCACAATACCAAGATATACAATTAGCTACCAACAAGATTGCTAATGCTACTATAAATAGCATTAATTATTTATAGTTTCAAAGCTGTTCATTTTAATATCTATAAATATTGCCCTGAAATTATATTTTAGCTATATCTTAACGTCAGTATACTCTAACAGTATTGATTCTTATATCCCATATTTTCGAATTAATCCTGGAGGAGGTGCATAAATAATAAGAAGATTTGATTTGTGAATTCATAGCAACGGGAAAATATTTTAAGTTTGTGTGGATGTAGCGCATTTGAAGAATAGAAATTTTTCAATATGCGTTTATTTGCAAATCTGTGGAGCTAAGGGAAAGGAGTATTTTATGAGTAATTTTCATTCTACAGTAAGCCGGCGTGATTTTATGAAAGGCCTAGGGTTAGTCGGCGCCGGGTTGGGAACCGCTACTGCGACTGCTCCTCTGTTTAAAGACCTGGATGATGTTAGTTCTTCAGCTTGGGGTAACTGGAAACGTCCCTGGTGGATCAAGGAAAGAGAACTTGGAAATCCGACTATAGAAATCAATTGGAATGAAATGCAACGTTTTGACTTAAGGGAAAATCTATGGATGCCGCATGCTTTGGCTAGCTATGTAGGTGTCGATAAAGTTTTACAGATTTTCCATGAAAAAGGCGCTAGTCAGGCTGAAGGTCTTAAAAATAACAAACCAGGTCAATCACTAAGAGACCTTGCTCTTGCATCTGCATCCAGTACATTTAATACCTCTTATGTTCCAGGACAAGAATTGAAGACTTGGTTAGGGCCTCAGAAAACCGAATTTTCTGGAGTATCTGCCACACCTGAGGAACTTGGGGTGCCAAAATGGGAAGGGACTCCAGAAGAAAACCTAAAAATGCTTCGCGCGGCAATGCGCTTTTTTGGCGCCTCTCAAATAGCCGTCAGCGCATTAGATACTAATGAAAGAAAAATAATATCAACCCATGATACAGGTAACGCACATAATTATAATTATCTTTACAGTTGGCCCCCCCCAGCTACTGATGCCAAGGCCTTTGTTTTTGAGAATGTGGATAAGGCTTATGAAGGAAACGACAAATATGTCCTCCCCGATAAGCCGCTTTGGACTGTGTGTATAGCTGTGCAGATGTCAAAAGAAATGTTTCGTCATGAAGAAAGTCATCTTAGAATGGCCGCTAATTCAAGCCGTTATCGCCTTCATGCAACAATACAATACCTGACTCAAAACTTTTTACGTGGCCTTGGCTACCAAGGGATGGGATACCCTAAGTCTTATTGGGGTGCTTTGCCTGCGCAAGCTACTGCTGTTCTATCTGGTATAGCAGAGATGGGACGCAATGATAATTACTGTATAAGTCCAGAATTTGGCTCAGTTTGCGGTTATTTCAGTTTAATAACTGACTTGCCTCTAATGCCAACTCCGCCGATAGACGCTGGGATATTCCGTTTTTGTCATACTTGCCGTAAATGCGCCGAAGCGTGTCCGGTTGGAGGAATATCTTTCGAAGCTGAACCATCATGGGAGATTCCGCCATCAGCAATTGCTACTGATAAACCAATAAGTTTCTCTACACCAGGTAAGCGGACATACCATACTGATGCATTGAAATGCAGGTTGTATTTTGATGCGCAGCCGAGTTATTGCGCCAGGTGTATGGGTACTTGTGTGTTCAATACAAACACTAGTGCAATGGTTCATGAGCTTGTAAAAACAACAGTAAGTTCGACTGGCCTTCTCAATGGATTCCTCTGGAATGCTGACAAGGCTTTCGGCTATGGGTTAGTACCCGCTGAGGAGACGAGTAAATGGTGGGATTTATCTCTTCCTCTATATGGCCAGGATGGCAGTATTGGAGCTACTGATGGAGGATACAAATAACAGGTGTTAATTGAACGAAATGGAGGATAGAGGAAAATGTGGTTCTTAATCGGTTTGGTTGTCGGTTCCTTAATAACGGCGCTTATTTGGTGGATAAAAAAGGCAAAAGCAAACCTTAAATGGTATGAATGGATTATAGGGATTTTGGGGTTAGCTTTATTGCTCTTCACTGTTCAGAATTTTTTCGCCAGCTTTGCTGAACTTGAACCCACAGCCGCCTACACGTTCTTGCTGGCCACGGGGTTGCCATCTCTAATTTTTCTGGTCGTTGCTTGGCAATTGGTGACTAGAAGAATTAAATCATCCTAGACTTTAGGATAACTAAAAGATATTGGGGAAGCCATTATGGCTTCCCCTTTCATTTTGATAAACAAAACCTGCAAAATAAATCCCCTGTCTTTGCTAACATTTTGCTAACCAACTGTTTGTTTTGCCTTGGTATTTAACTAAATCAGACGGTACGGAACAAACGTAAAATGCTACATCAAGGGACTATAAAGTATCCCTTTTTACGTGTTCTTTGTATCTTTTAATCAGAGGGTCACAGGTTCGAGACCTGTACGGCCTACCACTTACTCCCTCGTGTTTTGCTGCCGCATTACTTTCACTTAGTTTACTGCTGGCAATTGGTCTTTGTTCAGTCTTCCTGTGTTCATCATCTTTTATTACCCGCATACCAAAAATCTTGCTTTTCTGATATTTATTAAAACATAAAAACATATTGTCAAATACTTATTTTAAGTGCATAATGTCTATATAATTACAATGATGAGTATAGGCGAAAAGATACGAGAATTCCGGAAGGCCAGAGGCTGGACGCCTGAATACTTAGGTAGTCGTTCGGGGCTTTCCGGGCAATATATACGAAAGCTGGAGAAAGGTGAGCGGCAGAGTATTACGCTGACCACCGCCAGTAAACTTTCCAGCGCTTTTGGTATTGAACCATCCAAACTTATTTCGGAAAGCGAAGCTACATTACCCAGGCAAATTGAAGATATACTGACTGAAATCCGGTCTGTGTTTCAAAGACTTGAAACTGTGGAAGTTTGCGTACACGGGTGCATGCCTGAACGCAGACCCCGTAATGAATTAAAATATAAAAGCCTTCTTATTCCCCGCGGCTTGGTTGAAAACCTGAAAAATATTTATGCCCTCCAGGTAGATGATAACCATTTGGAACATTTTGGCATATACCCCGGTGAGATGGTGGTCATTCAGGCAGGACAGGCAATAAAAGACGGCAATCTGTATGCCTGCCAGATAGGCCAGGGCATTTACGGGTATCATCTGTATATCACAGATAATGGCCTCCGTATTTCAGACGGAAATGGCACAAACCGTAATCTGCCGCTGACCGAGATAAAGGTCCTGGGGAAAATACTTTTAAGCTACAAATGTAAAGTAATTTAGCTTCAGTTTTCACTCTTTCTGCTGCTAGTATTTTTCTGATGGAACGGCCACCAGTTCCAACAGCCGATTATAGTAGCCAGTGAAGGTACCAGGATACCTCTGACAATGACGGTATCCATTATAATGCCAATGGCGACCGCCGCCCCCAGCTGGTACATGGTAAGTATGGGTGAAGTGAGCATGGCTGCGAATGTACCACCCAGAATAAAGCTGCAAGCCACGATAACCCCGCCGGTTGAGGAAATTGCATTTTTGACAGCTTCCCTGATGGGTTTAGTCTCTGATTCCTCGCGGATACGTGATACAAGCAGGATATTGTAATCTGAACCCAGCGCTACTATCAGGGTAAATAATATGATGGGCAGCATAAAGCTTATACCGGCGTGCCCTAATACATCCTGGAACAGCCAGGTTATTATGCCCATAGTTGCACCGTAGCTTAGCATCACGGTCAGGAGCAGATAAATGGGGGCAACTATACTTCGTAAAAGGGTAAGCAAAACCAAGAATACCCCGCCCAGAATTATCATCTGGATATGGGTGAAATCTTCTTCAATCATACCCCGGACGTCCTGGCTGGTGGCGCTGGTACCCTGAATGCCGTATTCCAGACCGGAAAGCTGTCCTTCTGTCATGTCCTGCTGGAGCAGGGCTTTTACATCGGAAATGGTATCCATGGCTTCATTGCTGTAGGGCGAATCAGCCAGTATCAGGAACAAACGTATTCCTGACCTGTCCTGTGAATAAAATGCATCCACCAGGCTGCGCAGTTCGGGAGAGGCCTGCATAAGAGCTTGAGATATAAAATACGGGTTGCCGTTGTCCGCCAGAGTGCTGCTTAATAAATACATATTCTGTCCGAATGCGCTTATTTCACTGAGCAGCATTGCAGCGGCATTATCAGAGGCACTGTCTGACGGGAGGGATTGGGGGAAGAAATAGAAGACACCCTCACTGCCAATCACGAATGACAGGTGTTCGGTGGAGTAGGCCAGACTGTATAATCCGGAAACAATACTGCCGTCATTGCTGGACTGGGCAATAAGGAGGGCAAGTGTATCAATCTTTTGCATGGCCTGCTGGTAGTCATATAAATCAGCAATAAAGCTGTATGCCTGTGCGCTTTCTTCCAGATAGGCTTTTACCGCAAAGGCTATTTCAGCTTGAGCCGGATAGCCCAGCCTCAAAGCATCTGCGGTCTGACGGATTTTTTCAGTCAAGGCAGTTAGCTGGGTATCTATTTGGGCATTGTGGCGGATACTTGTAAGTATATCGGTTATATTGTTTATAGAGGTTAGGCAGTCCTGATAGGCTGTCTCATCTGCAAGCCATGAAAAACTCTGACCTAGTTCCAGCAGGTAAGTTTTTATAAAGCCGAAACTTGCTAAAGTCTGGTCAGAAACCAAATCAGCGGGGTCAAGATTCCCGGAAGATGCATCTGGTATCAGACCCAGTATCTGGTTGGCGGCCAAAAGCGCTGAACCGGAAACGGAAGTCCCGTCCGGCTGAAGCACAGACTGGATACCGCTTATCCCCTTAATATTTTCCAGGCTGGCGGTTAAATCAGCCAGTTCCTCAAGTATAGCGGCGGAACTTAGGTCTTCGCCGTTGCTATCAGCCAGTACCAGAGTGGCTGGCATCATTTCGCCTATATTAAAATGCTCCAGCAGTTTATTAAAACCGATTACCGATTCGGCATCCTGGGGCAGTTCACTTATAGTATCAAACGAAACTTGTTGGCGTGACAGCTGGGTATAGGGTACGAAAAGAAGCCCGATAATAACCAGTGCTATGGGCAGAGGGTGTTTGGTGGTGATATTGCCTATCCAGCTCCAGAAGTGGAATTTGTTTTTAGGCGGTGCATCCGGCTGCTTTTCCTTCTGGTTTTTATCAAATTTGCTGGGCCAAAATATTTTACCGCCGAATATAGATGCCAGCGCAGGGGTGATTGTTAAAGCACACAGCAGGGTAATGGCAATGGTCACACTCAGTGAAGGCCCCATGGTTTGAATCATCTGGTAGCGGGCGATTGACATGCCCATCAAACCCACAATAAGGGCTATGGCGCTGGCAGATATGACAGCCCCTATCCGCCCCAAAGCGGTTTTAAGTGCATCCCAGCGGTTTTGGTTGTTGTGGAGTTCTTCGCGGAAACGTGACATAAGAAACAAACAGTAGTCCGTGCCTACCCCAAATATCAGTACCACTATAAATATATCCAGCTGTGACCAGATATTTACTCCGGCTTCAGCCATATAGCCCAGCACGCCCCGGCTAACCAGATAAGCAATGCCTATGGTTAAAAGCGGTACCAGTGAAGCTACCGGTGAGCGGTAAATAATAAGCAGCAAGACCGAAACCAGCACAATGGTAACAATGGTGGTCAGGTCTATACTGTCCGCCAAAGCGGCAAAAAGGTCATTTAATATGCCGGCTTCGCCGGAAACAAATACTTCAAGCCCTGCGGGCGTATCTGCCAGCTGAGAATGAATGGCGGTTATGATTTTTTCTGTCCGGCTGTCCTCGGCGGCCTGCATGAGGCTTATATTTATCAGCATGGTAGTATTATCCGGGCTGATAAGGCGGCCGGCTAACTGGGGGTTGTTAAATACCGAATCTACTTCCCCAATGCCGGCGGGCGCATCCCCGGAAGAGAGCCAGTCACTTAAAGATTCGGCATAATCCATATCAGTCTGGCTCAGGCTAGACTGGTTAAACAGGATTAGATAGAGACCGAAAACCGAGGAAATATCATCCGGGAAATACTGTTTTAAAAGAGCATCAGCCTTAACTGAATCTGAGTCTGAGGGCATAAAGCCGGACTGGTCCAGTGTGCTTGCATCCTGCAAAGATGGGGCGGAAAGCGCCATTACCGCAGCCAGTATCACCCAGAAACTGACTACCAGATATTTAAATTTGATAACCCAATTTGCAATAGTCTTGAACATATTTTTAAATCCTGTCAGTACTTTCTGCCGCTGTTAATTTATTGGCAATGGATTTTTCAAGCTGGCAAAACCCATTCCGGATTATGGATAAGCCTTCGTTATCTACCCCGTCCAGCAGTTCGGCTACTTTGTCGGTGGTAAACTGCCACAGGCTCTGGTAATGGTCATTACCTTTTGGGGTAAGGTGGCAGATGACCACCCGGCGGTTATCGGGCGGAGTTTCTCGTTCTACAAAACCCTGCCTGACCAGACGGTCAACAATGCCGGTCAGGGTAGCAAGCCCGACGCAAAGTTTCTTGGATATTATCCCCATGGAGAGAGGGCCGTGCTGGCGCAGAAGTAAAAGCACCTGCAGCTGGGGCATGGTGATTTCGGTTTCCAGCAGCCCCTGGGGGACTACCAGGGCTTCGGTATAAAGTTTCTGGATAAACCCCAGAATATCTTTTACCAGCACAAATTTTGCATCTTCAGAGCACGTTTCAGGTGTCATGTTTTTCCTCTATACATCGTGTCATATATATATTTATCAGTACTAAAATATTTTGTATAGCACTAATTATAATCAGGCCTAAAAACGGTGTCAAACCCTGATGACAGTGCCCCTTAAATTTGACTTGTTATACGTATATCCATTATTATTTTTGGATTGAAAACACTTAGTATTTTCTGTTACGAAAGGCCAGTATGAATATAGAGGAAGTCAGCAAGAACAAAAAAATCCTGTTGGATGAGATACCTTACAACGTGGATGACGTGGATTTTATGAAGCCGGGCAAGGGCAGTGCCGTCTACCGGATAAAGTTCCGCAATCTGATGGATGGCGGAATTCTGGAACGCACCTATCATTCGGGTGACAAACTGAAGGAAGCTGATGTAGCTACTTATGATATGCAGTATCTCTACCATGAGAATGGCAATTATATATTTATGAATACCGATACCTTTGAACAGCACTACATGACCGAAGACCGTATGGGTTCACGGGGTGTTTTTCTGAAAGACGGCATGGTTATTCCGGTACAGCTTTTGGGTGATGCCCCCATTGAAATTACCCTGCCTAATTTTGTTGAGCTGGAAATAGTGGAAACTTCTATGAGTACCGGCAAAGAAACCGTAACTGCCCAGAATAAACCGGCCAAACTTTCCAACGGCATGGAAATAGGCGTTCCCACTTTTATAAAGGCTGGGGATATTATAAAAGTAGATACCCGCACCGGTGCCTATGTGGAAAGAGTTGGCAACAAGAAGTAGCTGGATGTACTTAGACGAGAAGCAGCGGCTGGGGAAACTGGAAGACAACCTGAAACGCCGCATGCAGATACTTGGGTGGATACGCAGTTTTTTCAATGAGCAGGGGTTTCTGGAAGTGGAAACCCCTGTTTTTGTTCCGGCAGTTGCCCCGGAACGATATATAAAACCGGTGGAATGCCAGAGCGGTTACCTGTCTACTTCCCCTGAGCTTTACATGAAACGTATGCTGGCAGCGGGATATGCAAAAATCTACCAGATAAGCCGCTGTTTCAGGGACGGGGAGAAAGGACGCCAGCATAACCCCGAATTCAGTCTGCTGGAGTGGTACCGGGCCGGGGCTGATTATCTCCAGATGATAAAAGACACCGAAAATCTGTTTCATTATATTGCCATAAAACTGTCCGGTAAGCCACTAGTCCGGTACATGGCGAAGGAAATTGACCTGATGCCCCCGTGGAAACGGATAACTGTGCAGGATGCCTTTCTAACTGCCGCAGGCTGGGATCCGCTAAGCGTAGATGATGAAAAGCGTTTTGATGATGACCTGGTGTTAAAGGTTATTCCGTCTTTTCCGTCCGAACAGCCTACGGTGCTGATGGATTATCCGGCTAAAATGGCATCTCTGGCCAGGATAAAAGAGACTAAACCGGAAGTAGCCGAACGGGCGGAGTTTTTTATATCCGGCTTGGAAATGGCCAATGCTTATTCAGAGCTGACAGACCCGCTTGAGCAGGCAAGCCGTTTTGCCGGGGAAAAGCGGCTGATAGAAACTGAGCAGAATAGGCGGGTGGTTTCGCCTGATAAATTTTTGGAATCAATGAAATATCTGCCTGCCTGTGCCGGAAATGCACTGGGAATAGACCGCCTGGTTATGTTCTTCTGTAATACAGACAGCATACAGGACGTTATACCTTTTACAGCCGATACGGCCTAATTACATTACATAATATATCTGCGAATCATAATAGATATAATAAAACCCCGGTCACAGCCGGGGTTTTTCTCTGCGATAAACCTTTTTCTAATAGCGGTAGTGGTGGACTTCGGTTATCCGGCTAGCGTGCTCAGCCTGCGGGGCGGCGTAAAGCGGATGCTGGGTGATTGCATGCTGAAGACAGGTTTCGGCGCAAGTACCGCAGTAAATACACTTTAGCGGGTCATATTCTATAAGGTGTTTTTCCGGTTTAAGAGTAATAGCGCGGGCGGGACAGACCCGGGCGCAATCGTTGCACATATCACAACGCCCGGCATCCCAGGTGATGTTACCGCGTGAACCAGCAAATGACTCCCGTTTTTCGTATGGGTAGCGGCGGGTGGGGGGAGTTGAAAACAAATTTTTAAGTACTGTTCCTATCATCCAGGGCATAGCCTTCTCCTAACGCTCCGTGCAGGATATACATGGGTCTATAGATAAGGTAATAACAGGCACATCTGCCAGTTCACACCCCGGCAGCATGACCAGCAGGGTGGGGATATTGGCAAAGGTGGGGGTACGTATTTTGCACCTGTCCAAATGATTTGTGCCGTTGGCTTTTATATAATAAGTAAGCTCGCCGCGGGGCTGCTCCACCCGGGTAAATATTTCTCCCTCAGGATAGGCTTCGGCCTTAACCATTATTTCCCCTGCTGGCATTTGCTGAAGCGCGGCCAGCGTAAGGTCTATGGATTGGTAAATTTCACGGGTGCGCACCAGGGTGCGGGCATAGCTGTCCCCGGCGGTTTCCACTACCGGCTCAAAGCCAAGCTCCTTAAAAGCGGCATACCCGGTGGCCCGGGCATCAGATGGGACGCCGCTGCCGCGCATGGTAGGGCCGCAAGCACCTAAGGTAACCGCCTGGTCATAGGATAAAATACCTTTGCCTACAGTCCGTTTTTTCAAGGTGGGGTCATTCAGCAGGGTAGGCAGGATAGTTTTATCCATCATTTTTCTAAACTCAGCCAGCATATCAGACGTTTTTTTCAGCATTTCGGTGTCTATGTCACGGCGCACTCCGCCCACCACGCAGGCAGAAGTAATAACCCTGTGTCCGGCAGTCATCTCCAGTATATCCAGGATAATCTCACGGGCGCGCCAGATTTGCATGAACAGGCTTTCAAAACCGAGTGCATCCGCCAGCAAACCCAGCCAGAGGCTATGGCTGTGAAGACGGGAAAGCTCAGCCCAGGCAGTGCGCAGATAATGTGCCCGTTGGGGAACTTCAATACCGGCCAGTTCCTCTATGCCCTGACAATAGCAAAGGGCGTGCTGAATTGAACAGATGCCGCAAATACGTTCTACCAGAAAAATATTCTGCCGCAAGGTATTTATCTCACAGGCCTTTTCTACCCCGCGGTGTACGTAACCGATAACCGGCGTAACCCCGACTACCGTTTCGTCTTCGCATTCCAGTTTAAGCTGTACCGGCTCAGGGAATACCGGATGCTGTGGCCCGAAGGGTATTACTGTCCGTGCCATTTATTCCTCCAAATCACAGCGCCAGCAGCGTTTGCCCTCGGCGGCGGCAACTTCACGGCTATAGCCGGCAGTTTCTTCATTTCGCTCTTTGGCTTGCTTAATATCATATTTAACACTTAAAGGTTTGCTCTTGGGAAAAATCCGTTCAAGGAAAGTATCACGGGATACTGGCTCGTGGGCTACAATATTTTCATACACCCACTTGCCGGCACTGCCCAGATATTTGTCTATACTGGCGGCGGCTTTTTTACCGGAGGCAACGGCATGAATTACCGAAGTAGGCCCGTTTACGGCGTCTCCGCAGGCAAAAACACCCTCCTGCGAAGTACTAAGCGTATCATCGTCAACCTTAAGCACATTGCTGCCGTTTATATTTTCAACAGCCAGCCCGAATTTTTTAAATACGTCTGTAGCACCGCTGAAAGCGGCTATTATGTTGGAGCGGCGTACCCCCTGATTGGCACCCAGCGCCAGCAAAGTGGCATCAAACCCCATTTCTTTGAGGCTACTCAGCGAATTTACGGCTGTACCCAGTTTGAACTCAACACCCAGTTTGGCAACGTTTTCAATTTCGGCATCCAGTATCTGGCGGGGCAGTGCATACTCAGGTATGCCTACCCGCATATAGCCGCCGGCTTTCGGCAAAGCCTCAAACACAGTTACCTTATGCCCCTTTTTGGTCAGAAAATAAGCTGCTGCCAGACCAGCCGGACCAGAGCCAACCACTGCCACTTTTTTGCCGGTAGGTTTGGCGGTGGCGGTATCTGTATAATGGCCGTATTCATAGGCCGCCCGTTTAAGCTGTTTGATGCTTATAGCTTCTCCGCACTTGCCCTGGCGGCAGGCAGATTCACAGGGGGCTAAGCAAACCCGCCCCAGTATTCCGGGGAAAGGCATGGCCTGTTTGATTACAGCCAGGGCCGCATCATAGTTCCCTTCGCCGCAAAGGCGGACATAACGGGATACATCTATACCTGCCGGGCAAGCCCTCTGGCAGGGGGCAGTCAGGCGTTCTACCGGAATAAGCTTGTAATCAGGGGCTTTTATCATATAGCTCTTGGGGGTTTCTTTGGTGACCAGAAACCCGCCGCTGAAATCTATGGCAATTTTGCTGAGTTTGAGCTGGTAAAGCTCCTGCATTTCGTTTTCAATGAGCGAAGCACATAGATATATGTTTGAAATACTGGGAACAGTTTCATTTTTATCTATTTTAAGCCGGAGGTGTTTCATCTGAAGACCATTTTCCAGATTGTAGTGGTAAATAACTTCAAATTCGTTACCCAAGTCTACGCAGGAGGCGGTACAGAATATCGCCCCCTCGTCATAAAGCTTCTGGGTCTGGTCAAGCAGTTCCTCGGCTTTTATATATTCAGCATTTTCTAACATAACTATTCCTCAGTCCCGAAAGTGAGAGCTTTGGCCATTTCAAAATTAGCCCGGATAAAATTGGTGGGGCAGATATCAAAGCACTGCTGGCATTTTTCGCATTCCCGGCTGGCTATCTCCGGTACGAAGGTTACCTCCCGCTGAGTACCCCGGCTGATAAAGCACAAAGCGTTGGCTTTTTTAACCTCGGTACAGTAGCGCACACATAAACCGCAGAGCACGCAGAAAGAGGCATCATGGCTGAAGCGGGCGGCATCCGCCCCGTATTCTTCTGCCAGGTCTCGTATGGGTTTTGAAGCGGGGGCTTTGGTGAGCAGCAGCTCTATAAGTACCTTGCGGATATGGCGTATTTTTTCGGTATTGGTATTTACTACCAGGCCGTTTGACGCCGGATAAACACACGAAGCTACCACCTTGGAGCGTGAGCCTGTTACTACCTCCACGCTGCAGACACGGCAGCCGCCATATGGTTCAAGCTGTTCATGGAAGCAAAGCGCGGGTATATGAATACCGGCTGCCGCCGCTGCCTGAAAAACAGTTTGCCCGCTTTGGGCAGTAACTTCCCTGCCATCTATGGTAAGCTTGATTTCTTCCATTATTCTGCCTTCCGGTTTAAAGGAATAGGTTCAGACGGTACGTTGTCCGGTATAGGTATGCCGGATATTTTCCTGACCGCATAAAATTTGGCCGGGCAGGTATCCAGACAGGCTCCGCACTTGATGCATTTATCCTGTTCTATAGTATGAATAAGCCCTTTGCCGCCCTTTATGGCATCAGTAGGGCAGTTTCGGGCGCAAATCATGCAGGCTTTGCATTTGTCAGGGTCAATATAGAAAGTAAGCAAGGCTTTGCAGACGCCGGCTTCACAGTGTTTGTTTTTAATATGGTCAATGTATTCGTGACGGAAATATTTAAGGGTGGTCAGCAGGGGATTTGGGGCTTGCTGTCCCAAAGCGCACAGGCAGGCTTCACTCATTACCCCGCTCAGGTCTTCCAGAGTGTCCATATCTGCCATAGTGCCTTTGCCTTCGGTAATACGGGTAAGTATTTCTACCAGCTGGCGGAGTCCCTCGCGGCAGGGCAGGCATTTGCCGCAGGATTCATCTGACAAAAAGTTTATAAAATAGCGGGCAATATCTACCATGCAGGTTTCTTCGTCCATTATGATAAGCCCGCCTGAACCTACCATAGAACCCAGTTTACTCAGCACATCATAATCAACAGGCGAATCCAGCAGGTTTTCGGGTATGCAGCCGCCTGAGGGGCCGCCTGTCTGGACAGCTTTTATTTTTTTGCCGTCACGCAGGCCGCCGCCTATTTTAAATATAATATCCCGGAGGGTAGTACCCATAGGTACTTCTACCAGTCCGGTATTGTTAACCTTGCCAACCAAAGCAAATATTTTGGTGCCTTTGCTGCCTTCGGTACCGATAGACCTGAACCACTCCGCCCCTTTGTTTATAATATGGGGTACGTTAGCCCAGGTCTCCACGTTATTTAGATTTGAGGGTTTATCCCAGAGCCCCTTGATCGCAGTGCGGATATATTTGGGGCGGGGTTCACCAACCCGCCCTTCAATAGCAGTCATCAGTGCGGACGATTCGCCGGATACAAAAGCCCCGGCTCCTTCGTGGACTTTGACAATAAAATCAAATCCGGAGCCAAGTATATTTTTGCCCAGCAGACCATACTCCTCTGCCTGCCTTATGGCAGCGTACAGGTTTTCCACCGCCAATGGGTATTCGGCACGTACATATATATAACCCTCTTTGGCGCCGACTGCAAAAGCCCCTATAGCCAGACCTTCCAGCACGCAGTGGGGGTTACCCTCCATGATGGAGCGGTCCATAAATGCCCCTGGGTCACCCTCGTCACAGTTAACCAGCACGTATTTGACCGGGTCAGGAGCATCACGGGTGGTGCGCCACTTTTTACCGGCAGGGAAACCGTCGCCGCCGCGTCCGCGCAGATTGGCTGTATCTACTTCTTCCAGTACAGATTCCGGGGTCATCTGGAAAAGGGCTTTAACCAGGGCGGAATAACCGCCCCGCTGAATATAATCCTCTATATTCTGGGGATTTATATGCTCGTTATCGCCCAGTACAGTCCGTTCCTGGTACTTGTAAAAGGGAATATCCTGATGATAAACCAGCTTTTCGCCGCTGGCAGGGTCTTTGTAAAGCAAATGGTCTACCAGTTCGCCGGTTTTTATTGTTTTAGCGACAACGTCTGCGGCGTCTTCAGGTTTTACATGGAAATAGCAGATATTTTGGGGATAGATAACAACCACCGAACCTTTTTCACAAAAACCATGGCAGCCGGTTTCTTTAATATCAACTGAACTTTCCAGGCCCTGCTTGGCAAGCTCGGCCCGGAAAGCATCTACCAGTTTAACCGAACCCAATGCCCGGCATCCTGTACCGCAGCATACCGTTATGCAGGGGCGGGAGGCAGACTGGTTTTTGACCAGTTTTTTCCGCAGGGTTTCCAGCTCAGCCGGAGTATTCAGCCTTGGCATCATCTGCTCCTAACTAATCGTAATCTGCCAGTATTTTTTCGGCGTCAGCAGTGGGCAGTTTGCCATGATAGTGACCGTCAACCACCACCACCGGCCCTAAGGCGCAGCAACCCAGACAGTTTACTGTTTCCAGGGAAAACTTAAGGTCAGGCGTAGTTTCACCGGCTTTGATACCCAGTGATTTTTCCAGCCTGTCCAGTATTTTGGGTGCCCCAAACACATGGCAGGCAGTACCTACGCAAACACTCACATTGTGCTTACCTTTGGGAATCACGCTGAAAAGTTTATAAAAAGTGGCCACATGATAGACCCGGTTTACCGGTACGTTAAGAGCTTGGCTGACTTTATACAAGGCCTCTTTGGGAAGCCAGTTATATTCTTTTTGGATTTTAAGGAGTACCTGAATAAGCATATCAGCTTTATCACGGTAACCGTCCAGGATATTATCCAGCTTTGACAGGTCTATAACCTCAGGTGCTTTGGTTTCACAATTACACATGCTGTTCCTCACGTTTGGCTTCAGTTTTGGCCTTGGCTTTTTTCTCAGCCAGCTTGCCCAGCCCCATAACCACGCCGTCTATAATAGCCTCCGGTCTGGCGGCACAACCGGGCACATATACGTCCACCGGTATTACCTTGTCTACCCCGCCCAGTATATTCGGGCAGTTATGGAAAACACCGCCGCTGCAGCCGCAGGTGCCGATAACTATTACTACCTTCGGGTCAGGCATTTGCTGGTACAAGTTTTGCAAAACACGGTAATTACGCTTATTGGCCGGGCCGGTTACCAGAAGTACATCCGAGTGTTTGGGGTTACCCATGTTAACAATGCCGAAGCGTTCAACATCATAAAGGGGGGTAAGACAGGCCAGTATTTCAATATCACAGCCGTTACAGCTGCCGCAGTCAAAATGGAGCAGCCAGGGTGATTTTATTTGAGATTTAGTAACAAAATCCACTTAAACCCCTCCCAGTGCTGAAAGTCCGATAAGATTAACCAAAGCCAGACCCAAACCGAACATCCAGGAGATTTTGAGCATGGAAGACCAGGTAAGGCGGGCGGTAATATTGTCAATCAGTAGCACCAAAAACCAGCAGCCCAGTGCCAGGGCAACGCCGGGCACAATACCCGGAAGCCACATGAGAGAAATAAAGCCCAGCACCAGTATCAGCTCATACATGTGGGCAATCTCTATAAGCCCCAGGTGGATACCTGAATATTCGATAAATACACCCTTCACCAGTTCCTGATGGGCATGCTCCGAAGAAGATATATCAAACGGGGATTTACGCATAAGAATAACCAGTACCAGAACCAGGGCTAAAAGTATGGGCCACAAAGAAGGCAGCAAGGGCTGGTCTATTTCGGAAATCATGAAACTGCCGTTAGCAACATAAAGCCCGATAGCCGTTATAATCAAGATAGGTTCATAGGAGAGTATTTGCAAAAGTTCCCGGTTAGCACCAATCTGGCTGTACGGGGAACGGGTGGCAAAAGCACCCACAACCAGAAACACATCGGCCACCCCCAGCACCAGCACAATCAGCAGCAGGTCCTGGCCGAGGAAAAACATGACCGTAGCCGCCATGATAAACAGCAGGTAACCTATAGAACCAACGGCCTGCATACGGCCGGTAATCATGCGGCGTTTAGCTAAAAGTTTGATAGTATCATAAACCGGCTGAAGCAGGGGCGGGCCGAATCTGCCCTGCATTCGGGCTGTCAGTATGCGGTCAAGACCGCGGAGCAAACTGCCCAGTACCGGGGGTAAAACCAGAGCTAAGGCAACCAGCAACCATTCATTCATATCAGCACCACTACCAGCATACTAACCAGTATCAAAAGGCCAGCTATTTTTAGCCCGGTATCCAGATGGGGGTTGGCAAACTGGGTGTCAAGATACATAGACCCCAGCTTTAGTTTAGTTTCACCGTCAGCCACCGAATAAAAACTGTCCGCTGAGGTGCTGACATTTTCACCGCACATATAGGCAGTGCTGAGGTTTTTGGTTTTAGGCTTAAATAAAACCGGCACCAGTATAATGGCTATGGCCAGCAGGATAAACAGCGGCCACACAGTAAATAACCCGGCCGCACTGCCGAAAAATCCGTTTGAAGTGTCAATGGCATTCGGATAGAAAGCAGTTACCGCCGGTAAAATAAAGCTTTCATAGAAGGGTATCACCCCTATACTGAACACTCCGGCAAAAGCCAGCAGTACAATCAAAGGGGCGTGGTATAAAAATGAAAAACGCTCAAAACGTATTTTTTCTATACCCGGCGTTACGCTGAAAAAGCGGCCCAGCCATTTTACCCAGAAAACGGTAGTAGCTGCCGAGCCTATAATCAGCAGCAGGAACACCAGGGGTGAGATAAACCCGGACATAGCTGAAGTGGCCTCTATAGCCGCCCATTTGCCCAGCAGCATACCGAAAGGCACCAGCATCATGGAGAGAATACCGGCTATAGTTATACCGGCAATTAAAGGGTAACGGCGTACCAGCCCCTCCATGTTTTCAATATCACGGCTGCCCAAAGAGTGGTCTATGACACCCACGCACATAAAGAGCAAGGCTTTTGATATGGCATGAAAAATGGTGAGCACAATGGCAGCAGTAATTGCCAAAGGGGTATTTATACCCACACACATAATAATAAGCCCCAGGTTTGAGATGGTGGAGTAGGCTAAAACTTTCTTGGATTCACGCTGGCTGATGGCCATAATGGCGGTAACCATAAAAGTAAATGCCCCGAACAGGGCAATTAACGTAGCTAAAGATGTATCAGTAATAGCCGGTGCCAGCCGGATAGAAAGGTAAATACCCGCTTTTACCATAGTGGAGGAATGAAGCAGGGCGGAAACAGGTACGGGTGCCACCATTGCCCCCAGAAGCCAGCCCTGAAACGGCACCTGGGCTGATTTGGTAAAAGCCGCCATAAACAGGAAGAAGAGTGGCGCCATGGCTACGGCCGGGTTAGTTATAAGAGCCTGCAGGGAAATACTGTCATAATTTGTAAAGACATAAATAATAGCCAGTACAAATCCCAGACCGCCTATCAGATTCATCCACAAAGCCCTAAAAGCATTGTTGATGGCTTCCTTGGTTTGTTCATGGCCAATCAGGGCAAAGCAGCATAAAGTGGTTATTTCCCAGAAAAAGTATATCCAGAGGAGGTTATCAGAAAAGACAATGCCGTTCATAGCACCCAGCAGTATGGTCATAAAGAAGAAGAAACGGGGCTGGCGGGTGACGCTTAGGTGCTGGTGATGCTCATGGTCTTTCATGTATTTGATGGCGTAAAGAAGTATAAGCGAACCGATAATGGAAATAATGAGGCACATTATTATCGAAAGCTGGTCAATAAAGAAAGCCGGTTCGGACGCAAGCGGTACGGAGGGTGCCCAGACAAACTCAAACAGGCCCAGGAGAATTATCTGGGAAAGCACCAGCCCGGAGGTTAAAACACCTCTGGCACTCCAGCCGTTTTTAAGGATATCTTTCACACCCACAAACAGGAAAAATACCAGCAAAGCATAATCCAGCACCAGAATAACACTGTCCCACTGGTGGGCGGGGCTGTATTCAATGGGCAAATTTCCCTGGGAAAACAGCAAAATGGAACTGCAGATGAGTACAATAGCTGACAGAGCAACCAGCCCGGACCGGAGAAGGGTATTTTTCAGAAAAAGGCAAACCAAGCCGGCGGTAAATGGGAAGAGAACGGCTATAGCAATAAGACTACTGGCCAAAATCTAATCTTCCTTTTTTAGTAATGTCTACCCCGGGCATAAAGACATACGTATGCAAAAGACAATAGAATACCCAAAAGTAGCTTAAGTGGCGGTATTGTAACACACTAAATGCCCTTTGGCAAGGCTGAAAAAACAGGCTATTGGAGCTTTAAAACACTTAGAAATGCTTCTTTGGGCACTTCCACTTTGCCAATCTGGCGCATTTTCTTCTTGCCTTCCTTCTGCTTATCCAGAAGTTTGCGCTTACGGGTAATATCACCGCCGTAACATTTGGCAATTACGTCTTTGCGCTTGGCGGATATATCAGCCCGGGCCACAATCTTGCTGCCGATAGCCGCCTGAAGGGTGACCTGATATAGCTGCCGGGGTATCATTTCCTTCAGCTTCTTTACAAGCGCCTCACCAATTTCATGGGCTTTATCCGGAGGAATAATGCGGCTGAAAGCATCTACCGCAACATCATTTACCAGTACGTCTATCTTTGAAAGGTTGGCAATGCGGTAACCAACAAATTCGTAGTCCAGTGAAGCATAACCCTGAGTCCGGCTCTTAAGCTGGTCATGAAAGGTGGTGAGTATGGAACGAAGCGGCATATCATAATGAAGCTGTACCCGCTGTCCAAGCTCACTCATAGCCAGCTGCCCCAGATACTCGGTATTTTTATATACGCCGTAATTTTCCCGGACCAAATCCATAACCGTACCGATATATTTTGAGGGCGTTATAATCACTACCGAAACCCACGGCTCTTCAATACTGGCAATCTCGTGGGGAAGGGGCATCTCGTTAGGGTTTACGACTGTAAGAACCTCACCGCTGGTACGGGTGACTGTCAGGCTGACACCGGGGGAGGTGACTACCAGTGAAAGGTTAAACTCACGTTCCAGCCGTTCTACAATTATATCCAGATGGAGCAGCCCCAAAAAACCGCAGCGGAAACCATGCCCTAAAAGCGGGCTGGATTCTGGTTCATAAGACAGCGAGGCATCATTCAGACTCAGCTTTTCCATAGCCTCACGCAGTTCGTGATAATCATCTGTCTGAGTGGGATAAATACCGGCAAAAACCATGGCCTTGGCCGGGTGATAACCTATAAGCGGCTGGATTGCACCCCCGTGCTGCAAAGTAACTGTATCACCCACCCGGCATTCGCCCACAGACTTAAGTCCAGTGGCTACATAGCCTACATCACCTACGTCTAACCTCAAAGCGGCAACCTGGGCAGGGGCAAAATACCCGGCTTCAAGCACCTTGAATTCCGTACCCTGTCCCATCAGGCGTAAATCATCACCCTTGTTTATATTCCCGTCTGCCACCCGCAGGTAGGCAACCACACCCTTATAAGGGTCATAATGCGAATCAAATATAAGCGCCCGCAGGGGCAGCTTGCCATCACCCTTGGGGGCAGGCACTCTGGCTACGATAGCTTCCAGCAGTTCCGGCACGCCCAAACCCAGTTTGGCACTTATCTGAATTACGGCATCTTCGTCATAACCCAGTACGCTTTTAATTTCGCCCATTACCCGCGGAATATCAGCCCCTGGCAGGTCTATCTTATTGATAACCGGAATAATTTCCAGGTTGTACTCTATGGCCAGGTAAACATTGGCTAGAGTCTGGGCCTGAATACCCTGAGTTGCATCTATAACCAGAATAGCCCCTTCGCAGGCGGCAATAGTCCGTGAAACTTCATAGGAAAAATCCACGTGTCCGGGAGTATCTATAAGGTTCAGGCGGTATTCATGGCTATCCTTTGACAGATAGCGCAGGCGGATAGCCTTGGCTTTTATGGTTATGCCGCGCTCACGTTCCAGCTCCATGCTGTCCATGACCTGTTCGCACATTTCATCATGCCGGAGTGTACCCGTCATTTCTATCAGGCGGTCAGCCAGAGTGGATTTGCCGTGATCTATGTGGGCAATAATGCAGAAATTTCTTGTAGCGGATTGACTCATATCACCAACTTTTAACTATACACTTGTATACTGCCGGATATATAAATTAGCGTATTTTCACCTTTAAGGCAAGAAACGCCAGAAAACCTCGTTTGAAAGCAAGCGTCCTCTGGGAGTCAGGCTGATACCGCCATCAGATTTTTCTAAAAGGCCCAGGCCCGTGCATTCCTGTATAACCGGAAAATATTTGTCCATCACATGTTGCCCGAAGCGGTTTTCAATATCTTCGGCAGTTATACCCTTATCCAGCCGAAGACCCAGTATGATGGTTTCAGCCAGTTGATTTTCCAAATCTAGATATATATTTTCAGATGGCGTCGGCGGGAGGTCATTTTGCCATCTGTTTAAATATTCATCCAGGCTGGAGGTATTTGCCAGCCGCCAATTCTCAAGAAAGGAGTGCCCGGCCGCTCCCAGACCCAGATACGGCCTGTTTTGCCAGTAGGTAAGGTTATGGCGGCTTTCGTATCCCGGTTTAGCCCAGTTAGATATCTCATAATGGCGGTATCCGGCTTTCGCCAGTATGTCTTCGGCGGCTTGATACTGGTCAGCCGCAGTTTCGGCATTTATTTCAGGCAGCAATCCTTCTTGCACCTGCCGGTACATAGGTGTATCTTCTTCTAAAGTCAGGCCGTAAAGTGAGATATGTTCCGGAGCAAGTGCCAGCGCTTCTGCCAGATTTTTTTTAAAAGAACTAACGCTGGAATCCGGCAGGCCATATATAAGGTCAAGGCTGATATTATTAAAGCCGGCAGCTCTGGCCTGTTTATATGCTTGACGGGCTTTTGCGGCATTATGCAGCCGCCCAAGCATTGTCAGTTCGGCACCCGAAAAGCTTTGGATACCCAGACTTAAGCGGTTTATGCCCAGGCTTTTTATTTCTGGAAGATAAGGCAGGGCCAGCGTACCGGGATTTGCCTCAAAGGTAATTTCCGCATCCGGCAACAAATGTGCCGCAGTGCGTATACCGGCTAAAATATCTGCCACTTGCGAAGGGGATAAGAGGCTGGGTGTGCCGCCGCCAAAATACAGGCTGTGAAAGTAAAGCCCGCTTGCCCTGGACTTTATTTCTTTTCTAAGGCATTTTACATAATCAGGCAGGCAATCCAATCTTGCAGGGTAAGAAACAAACGAGCAGTATCCGCATTTTTGCAGGCAAAAAGGGAAGTGGAGATATAAGGCAAGGCTGGTGTCTGTCATAAAAGTATTATATCAGGATTGGGCAGCGGAGGCAGTAGAAGGTTCAAACGGTATTAAAACACCATCGCTTAGGGTATATACCCTGGTAGCAACCGCTAGAGGGAAATTGCCGTGGGTAGCTACTACCAACCCGGCTTTGCCTGCTTTTACCGGTGAGAGCAGCATCTCTATTATTTCAGCCCCGGTTTCGGGGTCTACATCACCGGTGGGCTCATCTGCCAGTATTATTTCGGGTTTGGCGGCCAGTGTCCGGGCAATAGCCACCCTTTGCTGCTGCCCGATACTTAGCTCGGCGGGCAGGTTTTGAAGCCTGTCCGATAGTCCCAAATCCGCTAAAATACGGTGAATCCGCTCTGATTTTTCAAGTGGCGAGAGTGCGGAATTACGCAAAACGATTGCCACGTTTTCATATGTATTCCACGAACCAATCAGATTGAAATTCTGGAAAATAATGCCCAGGCGGCTTCGGCGGAGTTCAGAACGCTGCGAATTGCCAAGTGTATTTAATTCCCGCCCGTCAAAAAGCACCTTTCCCGAATCCGGATTGTCTAAACCGGATAATATCCAGAGGAGAACGGACTTACCTGCCCCGCTCTTGCCGCGGATAACCACCACTTCACCCGGCTCAACCCTCAGATTGATATCCTGTAAAACGGGTATGGATTGGACACCTTTCCGGAAAGAACGGCGAAGATGTATGGCTTCCAGGCTGGACTTTTTCATTCTAGAGCCCCCTCAGGCTTTCAGCCGGGCGCATTGAGGCTGCGCTTAAGGCGGGGATTATCCCGGCTATTATTCCGCCGGCCATGGCCAGACCGAAAGCGCTCAGCGTGACCGTCCAGTCAATTCCCAGCGTATCCTGGCTGACAATTCCGCTGAGACTGGCAAACGGCACAGTGTCTATAAGTATAATACCCAGCAAAATACCTGCTCCGGCTCCGATAAGTGCCTGTATAACTGACTGACTGGTTATTTGCCAGACAATAGTGCTGTTGTTAAGGCCTATGGCTTTTAAGATACCGATATCCCGCCGCCGTTCCAGTACCGCCGAATATTCAGATTTCAAGGCCAGAGCAATTACGCTTATAAGTAAAATACCTGAAATCAGCCAGATGCCATTTTCACCTATGCCCATGGCGGTTGAAGCTGGTTTGGAACAGGCATAAGTGGAAACCAGACTACGGTCACCCATTATTTCTTCTACCTGATTTATAGCCTGGTAATGTACATTTGCACCGGCAGATTCCACCAGTATAATGTTGGTTGCATCTGATGGCAGAGCAGTATTAAGGCGGGTATTTATAAGACTGCGAAGCTCGTTTATAGGCATATAGACATCAGCTTTGCCGGGGCGTATGCCCGCATTTATAATTCCCCCCACCTGAAAGCTCTGTCCGCCTATATCCAGCCGGAAACCTACCGGAAGGTTTTCAGCCAGAGCAAAGGATTCCTCAAGCATGACCAGCCCGGTATCAGTTGGGGTAAGGAATTCGCCCTGGATAATATCCCCGGCGGCACAGCAGTTAGTTTTAACTGCCGTGTCATTAAGAGGGTCAAAACCTGCTACCAGAGTGTATTTAGCGGTGGCTTCGTCGTAAAAACGGAACAGAATAAAAGCCGAGGCATCTTTTACGGTATCAAGTGCCGTTATCTGGCTGACAATATCAGCTGAAATTACTTTTGCCGGAGTATTGTTAGCTATAAAACCTTCGTGAAGCGGATCTTTCAGGTCTACAGCACAGGCTTCAGTATTGCACTGGGGGAGATAAGTTATGAAATGAGTACCGGTAGAATTAAGTACCGCAGTAGAGGCGTCCTGGGAAAAACTGAGCACTGAAAACAATACTACGACAATGGCCAGTGCTAAGCTGTAGCCCAGCATGTTGCCAATGCTGCGGGCAGGACGGCGGATAATTTCTATCCAGGCGTAATGCAAAATCTCTTTCAAATAATCTCACCTGTTGGCTGTTTAAAAAAGATTATTTCAGAAAACTGCTTTTGTCAATCATTTTTATTGCAATTCACACCAGTTGCAGCAAAATACAAATAGTTACTGAGGGGTAAATGAGAATTGTATGGGCAAGCACCCAAATATTGCTTGACTAAAATGGCTGATAAAAAACGGGAAATAATATCTGCGGCTTATGCGGAGGAGTGCCTGGCTGGCAGGACAGGATACTGCGGTGCATCGTGTTACAGATGCTTACCAAAGCTATATAATCACAAACGGATTTACTTGGAAGGGGCACTGCGGTAATGGATGTTCCACTTGGCAGCCAGAGAAGCAATATATGCCCGGCTTTCAGGTGAAACTGCACGGTTAAGTTCGGCTAAAAAGCCGTGCAGAAGCTCTCCGCCTGTCATACCGGGCATAGGCTCTTCCGGACCGGGCAGATTGATATACACAATCTCGGTCATAACCTTCTGGTATTCAATTGCTACACCCATATTGCACCTCTTTTACCCCCTTGATGGGATATGTGCAAGGGGGTTATTAACGCCCGCTGCTATTGCGGTAGTGAATATTCCACTTGGATGCCAGAGTGCTTACAAAAGCCCTTGTCTCAGCTGAAGGAGCCCGGTTGAGCTCAGCCAAAAAGCCATGCAAAAGTTCCCCGCCAGTCATGCCGGGTTGAGGTTCTTCAGGCCCTGGCAGGTTTACATACACGATTTCGGTCATTTGCTTCTGGTAATCAATTGCAGTTCCCACGCAGCACCTCTTTCAAATTTTGTTATGGAGCGGGTGACGGGATTCGAACCCGCGACGTCTTGCTTGGGAAGCAAGCACTCTACCGCTGAGTTACACCCGCAAGTTTTGAGGCTATTTTAGAGCAATTCGGCCGAATAGTAAAGGGCTTGGCAGCTTTCCGGCTTGTTTAGCCGTACAAAATATCGGCTTTGCTCCCGGCCAGCCTAAGTTTGCCTGATAAGATGCATTATCTCCTTTATGCTGGGGGTTTTGCCATACATGAGCAAAAAGATTCTGAATAATTTGGCGGCCAGACCGAAAAAAAACCAGAT
Source organism: Dehalococcoides mccartyi 195 (assembly GCF_000011905.1). Taxonomy (NCBI): domain Bacteria; kingdom Bacillati; phylum Chloroflexota; class Dehalococcoidia; order Dehalococcoidales; family Dehalococcoidaceae; genus Dehalococcoides; species Dehalococcoides mccartyi. Next base: position 781,754 of record NC_002936.3, on the reverse strand, counting down.
AGTGAGCGCAAGGAGAATAGCCGCCAGTACAATTTCCCATACAGGTATGCCGATACCCATCCGCATAATAATAGTAAGGGGTGAGGTAAGGGGAAACAGGGAAAGTATCTGGTTAAGCAGGTTGTCACCGCCGTCTAAGATAAAGGGCATAATGTAAAAAGGAAAGGCGGCTGACATGGTGACAATAACTGACAGCTGCTGCCCGTCACGTACGTTAGAGGTTACAGCACCTATGGCCGCCATCATGATTGCGTACAGGAAGTAACCCAGTATAAAGAAAACCAGACAGACTATAATCATATCTGCCGGTATAGACAAAGCACCCAGAATATCACCGAAAGTGCTGGTGGCAAATTTTACCAAGCCCCAGGCACAGACCAGCCAGAAGGCAACTTGTATAAGACCTGCCAGCCCCAGCCCTATTATTTTACCGGTCATAAGTTCACGGGTGGTAACAGAGGAGAGGAGTACTTCCATAATACGGTTTTCCTTTTCCTCACTAAGACCCTGCAGCAGATAACCCGAAGCTGTAAATATGGACATCAGCAAAAGTATGCCGAATAGATAGGAAACAATATAATTGGGAATGCCGCCCTGACCGGGTGCCGGCTGGCCGGTTTCGTCTATAACGGTACTTATCAGGGCAAACGGGTTTTGCACCCGGCCTAAGATATCAGTATCAACCTTGCCATCCAAAAGATTGGAGGTTAGAAAATTGGATATAGCGTAGGTGATATCGCCGCCGGGGTTTGTCTCGGCCTGCATGGTAAAACGCTGAATGATACCCGTATTTATATAATCCTCAGGTATGATAAGAAACTCGTCCAGTTCCCCGCTTAGCATATTATCAACTGCGGTTTGAGAATCTGTTTGGGGCACCAGTACAACCCCCGGCTGGTCCTGATAGCCGCTGAAAATACCTGTGTTGTCCACGTAGCCCACTTGAAGCGGTTCGGAAGTATCCGGCTGTGCGTTTATATTCTGGATTAGCATACCTACTAAAATACCCACCAAACCAATCACCGGCAAAGCCAGCGAGGTTATTACAAACCCCTTGCGCTTGATAGTTGACATAAACTCGTGCTTTAAAACAATACTGTATTTAGACATTTTTCTTACCTGCAATGCTGATAAAGATATCATTTAGAGTGGGGGTGGCCACCTCAAAGCGGTGAATAACCAGCCCGCTGTTCACCAGCTGCACCAGCACATCCTGGGTAGTGGTGCTGCCGTTTAGTATAATATGGGCTTTGCCGTTCTTGGCTTGCAGGTCGCTTATTTTATCCAGCCGAGGGAATTCGCCATCGTAATCTACCTCAAGAGTATTACTGCGGTAGCGGTTTTTGATATCCGCCAGATTACCGTAGAGCACCTGCTGGCCTTTATTAAGCATGCAAACGCGGTCACACATTTCTTCTACTTCATTCATGCGGTGGGTGGAAAGAATAAGTGATTTGTTCTGGCTGCGCAGTTCCATCATAAGGTCTTTTACCAGCTGGACATTTACCGGGTCCAGACCGTTAAAAGGCTCGTCTATTATCATCAGAGCCGGGTCATGGATAATCGTGGAAACCAGCTGAACCAGCTGTCCCATGCCATGAGAAAGCTGTTCTATTTTCTTTTCGGCATGAGCCGAAAGTCCTACCTTTTCCAGTAACTCCAGCGCTCTTGCCCTGGCGGCAGACGGATTCATACCTTTCAGGCTGGCCAGATATACCAGGGAATCAATTATTTTCTGCTTGCGGTAAAGACCGCGCTCCTCAGGCAGGTAACCGATATGGTTTTGGGCATCAGCATCCATGGGTTTATCCAGTATAAGTACCTTGCCGCTGTCAGGTTTGATAATATCCATTATCATCCGGATGGTGGTAGTTTTACCCGCTCCGTTCGGCCCAATCAGCCCCATAATCTGCCCCCGCTCAAGGCTAAGTGATAAATCATTCACTATAACATTGCGGCCGTATATTTTGGTTATGCCATGTGTCTCTATTACACTCATAGACTACTCCCCGGTATGGTTTAAACCCGGCTAAACTAAATTTCTTCTACCAGCCTGCCGCTTATTACTGAAGCAGGCTGTTCGTTAAGTATATCTGACAAAGGGCGGGCAAACTCGTCTTCCATCTTGACCATCAGCCAGCCCATTTTAGTCCGCAAAAGCGAATAACCGCCTTTAAGTTTTTCACCTTGAAGGTTTATAACTAGATGCCCTGTGCTGTAAGATTCCTCCAGTGTTTTGCCGTCTTTCAGGTTCTGAAAAGTGCCCCTGTCCCAGACTATAACTTTACCGGCACCATATTCCCCGGCCGGTATTACCCCTTCAAAAGAGGCATACTGCATGGGGTGGTCTTCGGTGGCAACCGCCAGCCTTTTTTCTTTGGGACTGGCAGACGGTCCTTTGGGCACAGCCCATGACTTTAATACACCGTCAATTTCCAGCCTGAAATCATAATGCAAATGGCTGGCAAGATGTTTTTGCACAACAAACACGGGGTTAGCGGATGGCGGGCTTTTTGTCCCTGACGGTTCGGCGGTTTTATTAAAATCACGTTTGCGGTTATATTCTTCCAGCGGGCTGGCAGGCATAACAAGTTTACTCCTCAGACGTGCTTATTGTTGTATAATATAACGGTTCCGGCCTAAAGTCCAGACACTTTAGGGGAGATGGAGAAGCATATGGATGAACCTGTTATTTCCCTAAGTGATATTAAGAATAATTTGCATACCTGTCTTATGGGCAGGGAAATAATATATCTGCCCGAAACTGCATCTACCCAGACAACCGCTATGGATATGGCACGCAAAGGTTCCCAGGAGGGTACTTTGGTAATAACCGGAAAACAAACCGAGGGGCATGGACGCCTGAAAAGACTATGGGTATCGCCCCAGGGTAATATCTATATGTCCCTGATACTGCGCCCGAATCAAAATCAGCTTTCCCGCCTGATAATGGCTGCTTCGCTGGCAGTCAGCTTTGCCATAGAGAATACCACCGGCCTGATTGGTGAGCTTAAATGGCCGAATGATATCCTGATAGACGGCAAGAAAGTGTGCGGTATGCTGGTGGAAAATGATATACGTGACGGGCAGGTAAACTTCAGTACGGTGGGGCTGGGTATAAACGTAAATACAGATATGCAGTCATACCCCGAGCTAAAGGGTATTGCCACCAGCCTGATAAACCATACCGGCAAACCTGTCAGCTGTGAAAAGCTGATAGTGAGCTTTCTGCATGAATTTGAAAGGCTGTATCTGGGCCTGAACGAATATGGCGAGTGCATTTTTGAAATGTGGAGAAAACGCTTGATTACTCTGGGTAAAGAGGTAGACGTAACAAGCGGCAAAGATACTTACCGGGGTATTGTGGAAAGCGTAGTTCCGGACGGCAGTCTGAAAATACGGCTGGCAGACGGTAATCTGGTGCATATAGTGGCGGGTGATGTAAGCCTGCGGCATGCGGAATGATATTTAATACACTAATATATAAAGAAGGCCTGCTCTAAAAGCAGGCCTTCTAATTTACATGACGGTAAAAAGCTATTCTTTAGTGTCTTTTTCAGTCTTGGGGTTCATCATGCCTTTACCCTTATCCATGAACATGCTGATAAGGTCTACCGGCACAGGGAAAATTATAGTGTTAGAGTGTTCTGAAGCAATTTCGGTCATGGTTTGCAGGTAACGCAGCTGGAGGCTGACCGGCTCTTTGGCAATAACCTTGCCGGCCTGAGCCAGTTTCTGGGAAGCCTGCATTTCACCTTCGGCATGAATAATCTTGGCGCGGCGTACCCGCTCGGCTTCAGCCTGAGCAGCCATAGACCGTTTCATAGCTTCGGGCAGTTCCACTTCTTTTATTTCTACAATGCTGACCTTGACACCCCACGGGGCAGTGGCTTCATCTATAATCTGCTGAAGTATCTGGTTCAGTTTTTCACGCTGGGAGAGCAGTTCGTCAAGCTCTGACTGGCCAAGTACATTCCTGAGGGTAGTCTGGGAAATCTGGGAAGTAGCCCGGTAATGGTCAACCACTTTCACCACCGAGGCTTCAGGGTCTACCACTCTGAAATAAACCACGGCGTTAACCCTTACGGTGACATTATCACGGGTAATGACTTCCTGTCCGGGTACATCCATAGTGACTACCCGCAGGTCAACCTTTACCATACGGTCTACAAAGGGGATAAGGAAAAATAAACCCGGCCCTTTGCCGCCGATAAGCCGCCCCAGCCGGAATATGACACCCCGTTCGTATTCGGCAACTACCTTGACGGCCATACTGAGTATCAGCAGCAGTATAACCAGAACCACCCCGACCGTTATTAAAGTGTTCAGGGTTTCCTCCATTTATTCACTCCTTTCCATTTTGACGTACAATTTCAGTCCTTCCAGACGTACTATTACTACTTCCTGTCCCACTTCGGCAGAGCCGTTTTCAATATGCGCCGCCCATATCTCCCCGTCATACAGCACTTTGCCTTCGGGGTTGAGCGGGGTTTTTACCAGAGCTTTTTTGCCGTACAGCTCTTCTTTGCCGGTGGCAGCCTGTTTTAGGTGGGCGCTGACCACCTGATTTACCACAAAAATTATTACCAGTACAGCTATAATTATTAAAGGGACTATCCAATACCAGCTCATACTTACTCCTTTGCCGGCCAATACAAGACGACTAAAGTATATTGCTTTAAGGTATAATATTTCAATAACTTTACTACTATTTGCTTGGTCAGGCCGGGTATTGTAAAATCTACAGACTAACTTTAAACGGAGTAGAAGAACATGATTGCGCGTTGTAAAGGCTGCAGTGATTTATTGCCCGAAGATATGCTTCGGTTCAGGTATATAGAAAGCATTTTCCATGACAGTTGCATTACCTGGGGTTACGAAGAAGTGCGTACCCCCATGCTGGAATACCTAAGCCTGTTTACCTCAAGCGGCACACTTACCCCCCAGATGCTTAAAAGGGTATATTCCTTTTTGGACTGGGACGGCTGGAGCGGCGAAAGGGTGGTACTGCGGCCGGACGGCACTATACCGGCTGCCAGACTTTATATAGACAACCTCCAGGAAATGGAAGTTGCCCGTTTGTGCTATACCTCCAATATTTTCCGCTTTGATGAAACAGGCAAAAAATCCCGCGAAAACTGGCAGCTGGGGGCTGAAATTATCGGCGTTACCGGTTCGGAAGCTAATGCAGAGCTGATTACGCTGGCGTTGGAAACCCTGTCCAGACTGGGTTTTGAAGACGTGGAGCTAAGGCTTTCCCATTCCCAGCTTATAAAAGCGGTGCTGGCCCAGCTTGAGCCGAATGCTGATGAACAGCATAAAATATTTGATCAGCTGCTGGATGGGGACGTTGCCCTGATGAGCAGGCTTGAGGCCGAAAAGCCTGAGCTTTTCCGCACCCTGAAGCTCCTGATGGAAAACAAGGGCACTTCAGCCGCTTTCCTGAAAAATGTAATGGCCATGGCCGGGGCTGCCGGCGGTGACCTGGAAGAACCCCTAAATGATTTTATTGCCGGGGTAGACGTACTGGATAAGCTGGGTGTCAGCTACCAGATAGACCTTGCCTCCGGTAAAGGTTTTGAATACTATACCGGGGTAATTTTCCATTTGTTCGTAAACGGCGAACACGTGGGCGGCGGCGGCCGCTATGACAAGCTTATCCCCCTGCTGGGCGGTCCTGACAAACCGGCAGCCGGGTTTGCTTTGTATCTGAACCGCCTTATACCTATGATAGATGCCGAAGATATGTATGACATGGTAGAAGAAAAAATACTTATAAAATATGAAGGTGATAACCTTAAAAATGCCTACGAAATGGCTAACCTTATTCGCGAGTGCGGCATAAGCGCTGAGCTTTTTTACCCCGGTGTGGATACGGCCGCTTATGGCTGGGCGGTTACGGTTAAAGCGGCTGACAGCTATGAAGTAACAGACCTGATTGAAGACAAAACCACAGAGTTTAAAAATCAGGCCGAGGTAATATGCCTGCTAAGCGGTGAAGAAGATGCTTAGAGTGGCTCTGCCAAAAGGCAGATTACTTGGTGATACCAAAGCCCTGCTGGAAAAAAGCCAGTGGGGGCTTGACGGATATGTGGATAAGGCTAAAATATACTGCTTTAAATCAGTTTCCAACCCGGAAATGTCCGCCAAAATATTTCACGAGAAGGATATACCCATTCAGCTGGCCATAGGCAACTATGATTTGGGTGTCTGCGGGGCAGACTGGCTTACCGAACTGACTTCACGTTACCCTTCCAGTAGTATAGTCAAACTGAAAAATCTGGGCTATGGGCATGGCGCTTTATATGCGGCAACGGCTGTAAACAGCCCGTATGACAGCCTGGCGGCGCTTTCCGCCTGCAGTACCCGCATACGCATAGCCAGCGAATACCCGAATATCGCCGAGGCATTTGCCATGCAGCTGCGGCTTAAAAATTTCAGTATTTTCCCGCTTTGGGGTTCGGCAGAGGCTTATCCGCCGGATACCGCTGAAGTGGTTATTCTGCCGCGCAAGTCCGAAGCGGACCTGGCTAAAAAGAATCTGCGTTCCATCGCCAAAGTGCTGGATTTTAAAGCCTATCTGATAGCCAACAGCCAGAGCCTTGAAGAAAAAGATCTGAGCGGGGCTATTTCATCTGTAATGGCAAATATCAGCCGGTATGTTGAACCCAAAGCAGAAGATATTAAGATTGAACCAGTAAATGGCTGCCAGCCATCTTTTCTGGATATGCCTGATGATACTGTGCGTTTGGCACTGCCTGACGGGCATCAGCAGCCCCATGTCCGCAAGATACTGGATGCCGCAGGGATAGCTATTGAAGACTATCCATCTGCCACGGGCAATCACCGTCCGGCATTCGGCATAAACGGCATTGCGGTAAAGGTAATCCGCCCGCAGGATATGCCCATACAGGTAGCCAACGGCAATTTTGACCTGGCTATTACCGGGCGTGACTGGCTGACTGACCATCTTTACCAGTTCCCGACCAGCCCGGTAAAGGAACTGCTGGATTTGAAATACGGCTGGGTGAAACTGGTGGCGGTGGTGCATAACGATGTGCCGGTTTCCAATCTGGACGAACTGAAAGATTACTGCGGCAGCCGCGAAATGCGGATAGCTTCCGAATATACCAACATTTCTGACTTTTACGCCAGAAGCAACCACCTGGGGCATTACCGCATTGTTCCTACCTGGGGGGCTACTGAGGCTTTTCTGCCGGAAGATGCCGATATGCTGGTGGAAAATACCGAAACCGGCGGCACTATTGCCCGCCATAACTTGAAAATAATAGATACTTTATTTGAATCTACCGCCTGTGTTATAGCCAACTACCAGAGCGTAGTTTCCGCCGCCAAGAGCGAACGGATAAACACGGTAATAAGTATGCTTAAAAAGGCATTGGAGGCCTAAAGTAAAATGGAAATAATCCGCGGGTTTGCCCCAGCAGAAAAAAGGCTCTCCCGCCGGGATAAAGCCGGGTTCTTTCTGGACGAAACCCAGAGGGCCGAACTTGCCAAACGGCTGGGGGTTGACCCCGAAAAGGCTGTAAACGGCATAATTGACGATATACGCAAACAGGGTGACAAAGCTGTTTTAGAGTATACCCTGAAGTTTGACCGTGCCGCTATTTCAAAACTTGAGGTAAGCCCAGCCGAAATAAAGCAGGCCGCTGGTGAAATACCTGCCGAACTATTTGAAGCACTGAAACTTGCCGCCACTCAGGTGCGGGCTTATCACCACTTTCAGAAAGAGGCTGTCTGGAAAGCAGCTGAAATTATGCAGGGCAAACAGCTTATCCGCCCGCTGGAAAGGGTAGGCTTGTATGTACCCGGCGGCAAAGCTTTTTACCCGTCAACTGTGTTGATGACTGCTATTCCGGCCAAGGAAGCCGGGGTAGATGAAATAATACTGGTGACTCCGCCGGGAGCAGACGGAAAAATACCTGCGCCCACTCTGGCTGCCGCTTATATAGCCGGAGTAGACAAGGTGTTTGCCTGCGGCGGTGCTCAGGCGGTGGCAGCGCTTGCTTTCGGCACCAAATCTATTCCCAAAGTAGACAAGATATGCGGGCCGGGTAATATATTTGTTACACTTGCCAAAAAAGCCGTATTCGGGGTAGTGGATATTGACGGGCTTCAGGGCCCTAGCGAGGTATTGATACTGGCTGACCAGTATGCAAATGCCGAATACTGTGCCTCGGACATACTGGCCCAGGCCGAACATGACGTACTGGCTTCGCCTATTATGGTGACTACATCTGCGGAACTGGCAAAACGGGTGAATGATATTGTGGAGACAAAAGCTGGTAGCTGTGCCCGAAAGGATATTATCCGGCAGTCTTTAAGGGACAACGGGCTGATTGCGGTTGTGGATAATATGGATGAGGCCATTAAGCTGGCCAATATGTATGCCACCGAACATTTATGCCTGCTGGTAAAGGATTCAGAACAGTATTTATCCCGTATAAATCATGCTGGCTGTATCTTCTACGGGGAAAAAGCCAGTGTGGTAATGGGGGATTATGTAGCCGGGCCAAGCCATGCTTTGCCCACCTCCGGTACTGCCCGTTTCAGTTCCCCGCTTAATATACTGGATTTTGTAAAATATATAGATATTGTAAACGTGAGCAAAGAGGAAGTGACAAAGCTGGGGAAAGCCGCTGTCACTATTGCCAGAGCCGAAGGGCTGGAATGCCATGCCGAAGCCGCCTTAAAGCGGATGGAATAAGTGAGAACTGATATGACATATGATATGAAAAAATACATACGGACAGATTTAGAAGGGTTTGCCGGCTATTCTGCCTGCAAAGCACCGGAACTGGTAAAGACAAAAAACCGGATAATCAAGCTGGATGCCAATGAAAACCTGTACGGGGCTGCGCCAACTGTCCAAAAGGCTATGTCAACCTTTGACCAGTACCATATCTATCCTGACGCCACCCAATTTGAAATCCGCCGTTTGCTGGCGGAATATACAGGCGTAAATATGGAGCAGATTATCTGCGGGGCGGGCTCTGACCAACTGATAGACTTGCTGCTGCGGCTGTTTATAAACCCCGGAGATGAGGTTATTAACTGCCCGCCTACTTTCGCCATGTATAAGTTTTATACTGATTTGAACCGCGGAACCGTGGTCAATGTGCCGCGTGATGCCGGTTATGATGTAAATATCGGCGGCATTAAAAATGCACTTACCCCAAAAACCAAGCTTATATTCATAGCCGCCCCCAATAACCCCACCGGCACAGCCATAAGCAAAGAAGATATCCGGCAGATACTGGATTTGGGCGTACCCACTGTAATTGACGAAGCTTATTACGAATTTACCGGGCAGACTATGGTGACGGATATGCCCAGTTACCCGAACCTGATGATACTGCGCACCTTTTCTAAGTGGGCAGGGCTGGCTGGTCTGCGGGTGGGTTACGGGCTTTTCCCGCCGGTAATTGCAGATTACCTTTCACGTATCAAAGACCCGTATTCGGTTAATATTGCGGCTGATGCAGCCGTCCGCCAGACTATGCTTCAGCGCGAATATATGCTGGAAACTGTAAAAAAGATTGTGGATGAACGTAAACGGTTATATACTGAACTAAGTAAATTTAGCTGGCTGAAACCATATCCGTCTGCGGCTAACTTTATTTTGTGCAAGCTGCTTAAAGGCAAGGCTAAAGATGTTCAGCAGGCACTGGAGTCACAGGGCATTTTGGTAAGATGCTTTGATGCCCCAATGATGGAAAACTGCCTGCGGTTTTCAGTGGGCAAGCCCGAAGATACAGACGCACTGTTAAAAGCGCTTGGGGAAATGGGGGAATAACATGACCAAGAGAACAGCATCTATAAAAAGACAGACCACCGAAACCACCATAAGCCTTAGCCTGAATCTGGATGGCAGCGGTCAGGCTGAAATGTGCACCGGGGTCAGGCTGTTTGACCATATGCTCTCTCAGCTGGCCAAGCACGGTTTATTTGACATAAATGTTTCCGCTAACGGGGATGATATTCATCATCTGGTGGAAGATGTGGCGCTTACGCTGGGTAAAGCCTTTAACGAGGCCTTGGGGGAACGCAAGGGGATAGTACGGATGGCTGATGCCACTGTACCTATGGATGATTCCTTGGCGACAGTGGCCTTGGACCTGAGCGGCAGGGGATATGCGGTGGTGGACTTGCCCTTTTCCAAAAATGACCTTACCGGTTTTCCCACCGACCTGGTCAGACATTTTCTGGAGACCTTTGCCATTGAGGGGCGGCTTAATTTGCATGCCCGTATTTTATATGGGTCAAATGACCACCATAAGGCCGAAGCCCTTTTCAAAGCGCTGGCGCGGGCACTGGACAAAGCTACCAGTTTAGACCCCAGACGTGAGGGCATTGCCCCCAGCACCAAAGGCATGCTGGAAAACTGATTTAAATAGTTTATAGAATAAAAAAGGGGCGAAAAGCCCCTTTTTTATTTTGGATATGTGAAACCCAGCTAGACCAGTTTGATACCGGTTATTCTTTCATACGCGTATTCATACCGGCGGGTAGTTGATTTGATAACCTCATCCGGCAATACCGGGCCTGGAGGCTCTTTATCCCAGCCGATAGCTTCCAGATAATCTCTCACGGGCTGTTTGTCATAGCTATCCTGGGCTTCGCCTACTCTATAAGTCTTTTCATCCCAGAAACGGCTGGAATCCGGGGTAAGGGCTTCGTCAATAAGGATAAGCTCTGAGCCGTCCAGACCAAACTCAAACTTGGTGTCAGCTATAATAATACCCCTTTGGCGGGCATATTCCCGCCCAAGTTTATAAAGTGCCAAGCTTTTTTCAGCCAGTTTATCAGCCAGCTCTTTGCCAACCATAGCTTCCAGTTCGGCAATGGTCATAGGATGGTCATGTTCGCCCTCACCTTTGGTAGTAGGAGTAAATATAGGTTCGGGCAGCTCCTGGCTTTGTAAAAGACCTTTGGGCATGGGCATACCATTTACCGTACCCGTCTTTTTATATTCACTCCAGGCTGAGCCGGCAATGTAACCCCGTACCACACATTCCACCGAAACCCGCTTTACCCTTTTGACCACCATGCTTCTGCCGCTCAAATATTCTGGGTAACGAAAGCGTTCTTCCGGGGGCAAATATTTATCCAGACAGCTTACATCTTCAACCAGCTCTATAACATGATTGGGTATTATGCGGGCGGTTTTTTCAAACCAGAATGAGGAGATACGGTTAAGCACCCGCCCTTTGCCGGGTATACCGCCAGGCAATATTACATCAAAAGCTGAAATACGGTCACTGGCAATGATAAGCAGTTTATCACCCAGCAGATAAGTATCCCGCACCTTACCCTTAATAAAAGAAGGCAGCGGCAGGGCGGTTTCCATGAGTACTTTGTTATCAGTCATTTATATAGCTCTGGGGGCCAGTCCTTCGTCAGAGGAGGCATCCCCGCCTTTCTTCCACTGGGAATTAGTCAGCCCTACCCGTCTGAATATATCATCTATGTAGCGCAGATAAAATTTGTAGTCAAATAATTCGTCAACTTCGGCAGAAGAAAGGTGTTCCATAACCTCGGTATCCGCCTTGAGCAGGTTCATAAAATTATCTTCGCCTTGCCAGGTGCGCATAGCATTCCGCTGCACCATCTTGTATGCCTGCTGGCGTGAAAGCCCCTTGTTTATCAGGGCAAGCATAACTCTCTGTGAATAAACCAGACCGCCGGTAAGGTTAAGATTCTTTTCCATCTGTTCAGGGAAAACATTTAGACCCTTTATAACATTGGTAAAAATGTGCAAAGCGTAATCCAGCAGCAGACAGCCGTCAGGCATTATTACCCGTTCGGTAGAGGAGTGGCTGATATCCCGCTCATGCCACAAGGGCTGATTTTCCATGGCGGTAACGGAATAACCGCGTATTATACGGGCAATACCGCAAATTCGTTCGCAAAGCTCAGGATTTTTCTTATGAGGCATAGCTGACGAACCGGTTTGCCCTTTTTCAAATGGTTCTTCAGCCTCGTGGCATTCAGTCTTCTGAAGAGCCCGTATTTCGGTAGCAAATTTCTCCAGCGAACCGGCGATAATGGCCAGAGTAGTCATGTACTGAGCATGACGGTCACGCTGGATTACCTGATTGGAAATGGAAGCCGGGGAAAGCCCCAGTTTTTTACAGGCTATTTCTTCAATTTCGGGTGATAAAGTAGCATATGTGCCTACCGCACCTGACATTTTGCCCACCGTAATAGCTTTGGTGGCGTCCGCAAGGCGCTGGCGGTTACGCTTCATTTCTTCCATCCAGAGTGCCAGTTTCAGCCCGAATGAAATGGGTTCGGCGTGCACGCCGTGGGTACGCCCTACCTGAACAGTATATTTATACTCCATAGCTTTGGCAGCCAGGGCATTTATCAGCTCTTTAATGCCGCTGTTAAGTATCTTGGAGGCTTCGACCAGCTGAAGGCTGAGGGCGGTGTCCATAACGTCTGAAGAAGTCATGCCCATATGGATAAAGCGGGATTCATCACCCAAGCTTTCGGCCACCGAGCCCAGAAAGGCAGTCATATCGTGGTGGGTTTCTTTTAGTAGTTCTTCCATACGTTTGAAATTCAAACGCGCCAGCTTGATTTTGGTAATATCCTCACGGGAAATCACGCCAATTTTAGCCCAGGCTTCGCAGACTGCAATTTCAATATCCAGCCAGTAACCGAATTTGCTTTCGTCTGACCAGACTTTTTTCATTTGAGGGCGGCTGTATCGCTCTATCATTTGTTCTCACCTTTTAGTTCCCGACGGTAGCTTTCATAAGCCTGACGGATATTTTGATATTTTAAACCCAGTATTTCAGCCGCCAGATAAGCCGCATTCTTGGCACCGGCCGCTCCGATAGCTACGGTTGCTACCGGTATACCGGCGGGCATCTGGACTATGGAATAAAGGGCATCAACCCCTTTGAGTTCACCTGAAGCCACCGGTACGCCTATAACCGGCAGTGTCAGCCAGCTGGCAATTACTCCCGGCAAATGGGCTGCCCCCCCAGCGGCAGCTATAACCAGTTCAACCCCCCGTGCGGACGCACCCAGACAAAACTCCTGCACTTTTTCGGGAGTACGGTGAGCAGACATAACCAGCGTCTCAAAAGAAATGCCCATTTTCTCCAGTATTTCCTCAGTAGGTTTCATAACCTCGGCATCAGATTTAGAGCCCATTACAATACTTACTAGCGGCATAGTTCCCTCCCGTTAAACAAGGCTATGTCCCGGCGGTACTGGCAATCTTCAAAAGATACCTTGCCTATGTTCCTATATACATTTTCCCGGGCAGCCTCTATGCTTTGGCCTTTGCTGACCAGACAGAGTACCCTCCCGCCATTGGTAACTATCTCATCCTCTTCAGAAACAACAGTGCCGGCATGAAAGACCAGTATATCCGAAGGCATATCTGAAAGGCCGCTTATGGGCAATCTCTTGCGGTATTCAGCCGGGTAACCGCCTGAAGCCAAGACTACTCCCACGGCGCAGGAGTCTTCCATTTCAATACTAAGTTTATCAAGCCGCCCCTCCAGGGTTGCCTCCACTATTTCAAGCAAGTCTGTTTTAAGCAGGGGCATCAAAACCTGTGTTTCGGGGTCTCCAAACCGGGCATTAAACTCCATGACCTTTGGCCCTTCGGCTGTCATCATCAGCCCCGCATATAAAACACCTTTATAGGTAATACCGCGTTCAGCCAGGGCTTTGATAACCGGGAGCAGAATACGGGACATTATCTCGTCCTTAAGCTCAGGTGTAAAAAACACGGGGGGGGTATAACTGCCCATACCGCCGGTATTAGCACCCTTATCCCCGTCATAAATCCGTTTATAATCACAGGCGGCACTTAAAGGAGCAACCGTTTTGCCGTCAGTAACCGCAAAAAAGCTCATCTCACGCCCCACCATGCACTCTTCTATAACTACGTTTTCGCCGGCTTCGCCGAATATTTTGGCTTCCATAATATCTGATAAGGCCGCCATAGCCTGCTCATAGGTTTGGGCAACGGTAACCCCTTTGCCGCCTGCCAGACCGTCTGCCTTGATTACCACCGGCATTTCAAGCCGGTTCAAATATGAACAAGCTTTTTCATAACTGGAAAAACTGCGGCTGTAAGCGGTGGGGATTTTATTTGAAAGAAGCAGTTCTTTGGTAAAAACCTTGCTTGATTCCAGCTGGGCTGCCTCACGGCAGGGTCCGAATATGCGCAGACCGGCAGATGCAAAGACATCTACCACTCCGCCTGCCAGCGGTGCTTCAGGCCCTACAAAAGTGATATCAATGGAGTTATCTTTGGCGAAGGCCAGCAAACCTTTGATATTTGTACAGCTTATAGCCACATTTTCAGCTATAAGGCTTGTACCGGCATTACCCGGGGCAACGTAAATTTTAGTAACTTTCGGGCTCTGAGAGAGCTTCCAGACAATAGCATGCTCTCTTGCCCCATTTCCAATAACCAGAACTTTCAGAGTTGTCTCCTCAGCAAAACTAAACTATTCTTCTGCCCCGCTCGTAGCGGCCATGCCAACGGGGGGCATAAAACTCATAATTGCCGTCTTCCCTCAGGAAAAGAAACTTTGAATCCGCAGATGTATCACGGCGGCAGGCAGGCGGGTAGTTTATGGTATTTGATTCCAGACACTGCCAGATAGCCTCATCACTCCAGTGGCCTTTTTTCCTGACCGCCTGCAGTATCTCTTCGGCCGAAGCCCTCCCCCCCAAATCTGTCAGCGCTTTTTTAACTTCATCCAGACAGGTTTCGGGTGTGTAGCCTCTGCCCATGATATAACCGCCGGTCATAATACCTTACTCCCATTCAATAGTGGAAGGCGGTTTGGAGCTTATATCATAAACCACCCTGTTCACTTCTTTAACCTCGTTAACAATCCGGTTGGATATAACTGAAAGCAAATCATAAGGCAGTTTAGCCCAGTCCGCCGTCATGGCGTCTTCGCTGGTGACAGCCCTGATTGCAACCAGATAACCGTAGGTGCGGAAATCACCCATAACACCCACAGACTTAACATCAGTCAATATGGCAAAGCTTTGCCATACCTGGTGATACATTTTGGCTTTTTTAATTTCGCTCATTACAATCCAGTCCGCCGCGCGGAGGATTTCCAGCTTTTCACGGGTAACTTCACCGATAATGCGTATTGCCAGACCGGGGCCGGGGAAGGGCTGACGCCAAATCATTTCGTCCGGCAAACCCAGCTCTTTGCCCAGCAGCCGCACTTCATCTTTAAAGAGATAGCGCAAAGGCTCTATAAGTTTTAACTTCATATGGGCAGGCAGGCCGCCCACGTTATGATGGCTTTTTATTTTGGCGGAAGCTTTAGATACGGAAGAAACGCTTTCTATGACGTCAGGGTAAAGTGTCCCCTGAGCCAGAAAATCAATCTTGCCAAGCTTACAGGCTTCATCTTCAAATACTTTAATAAATTCACTGCCGATAACCTTGCGTTTCTGTTCGGGGTCGGTAACTCCGCTAAGGCTATCAAGGAAACGGTCAACCGCATCTACATATATTATTTTCATACCCATATGGTTTTTGAAAACATGCAGGGTGCGGTCAGCCTCCTCACGCCGGAGAAGACCGTTATTTACATATATGCAGGTCAGCTGGTCACCAATGGCCTTGTGGATAAGAGAAGCCACTACCGCCGAATCAACCCCGCCGGAAAGGGCACAGATAACCTGACCGTCTCCGACCTGTTCGCGTATATTATGAATGCTTTCCTGAATATAGTTGCCCATAGTCCAGTTGGCATGACATTTACAAATATTGAAAACAAAGTTTTTAAGAATGATTTTGCCGTTAGGGGAATGGACAACTTCGGGGTGAAACTGCAAACCGTAAATGTCCGCTTCGTTACCCATAACCGCCACCGGGCAGTTTTCAGTGTAAGCCAGCGCCGTAAACCCGGCCGGCATTTTCTCAATACGGTCTCCGTGGCTCATCCAAACGGGAGAGGGTTCGGGCATATCCGACAGGAGGTCGGAATTTGCCACGCTTGAGTGGAGTAAGGCATGGCCGTATTCGCGTTTTTCACTGTGCTCAACTACCCCCCCAAGCTGGTGGGTGATAGCCTGCATACCGTAGCAAATACCCAAAACCGGCAATTTACTTTCAAATATATAAGCAGGGGCCAAAGGCGCTCCTGCTTCGTAGACACTGGAAGGCCCGCCGGAAAGAATAAACCCGCGGGGATTTAAGTGGGCTATTTTCTCCCAAGGGGTATCGTGCGAAACCAGCTCGCAATAAACATGCATCTCACGTATACGGCGGGCAATAAGTAAGCTGTATTGAGAACCGAAATCAAAGATTACTATTGATTCACGCAGGCTTTCATCTTCGTTATCAATAAACTCCGGTTTGGCGCCGGACTTTTCCTTGGCAATTTCCAAATAAGTAGAGACCTCAATGTCTCCGCTAGTGGCAACCCGCAGGCTTTCAGTGGTTTGTATATTATTCATTTCGCTCATCATTTTCTTGATGGTAGCTTAGCATTATAGGCTAAAATTGTAAAGAAAACAGGCCCGTTTCTCATAGGGCTTTCCCGGATAATACTTGACTAAATTTCCTAAGAGTATTTAGATATATTTACCGGGTTTGTAAATGCCAGAGGTAATAAATATATGACACCAAATTTGTTTGATGCCGGTATGGAAAGCCAGATAGACCAGGCAGTCAGCATACTTAAGCGGGGCGGGGTAGTGGTATTTCCCACCGATACAGTTTATGCAGTGGGGGCTTTAGCCAGCAATACCCAGGCAGTGAGGCGCGTATTTGACATAAAAGGCCGCGCCAATACTAAGGGTTTGCCGGCTTTAATAGGGGATATCTCCCAAATAAATCAGGTGGCCAAAGTTTTTCCGCCGCTGGCCAGCAAGCTGGCTAAAGAATACTGGCCGGGAGGGCTTACCCTGGTGCTGCCCAAGACAGATAATATACCCCTTGAGCTGACCGGCGGAAATGAAACTGTAGCCATAAGGATACCAAACCAGCCGGCGGTAATTGAGATGCTGAAACGGGTTGGTGAACCGGTAACCGGCACCAGCGCCAATCTCAGCGGGTGCAAAAGCTCACTTAATGCCGCTGAGGCCGAAAAACAGCTGGGTGACCGGGTGGATTTTATCCTTGACGGCGGGCAGGTGAGCGGAGGGGTGGAATCTACCATAATAGCGGTAAACCCTGACGGTTTGAAGATTATCCGCCAGGGGGCCATAAAAGAATCAGATATACTTGAAACGGCCGCCAAAAACGGCTTTTCAGCTTGACAGCAAACGTGGACTGTGTTAAGGTTAAACACTTCCAATAATCCGTCGTACACCCGTCCCCAAAGGACGGTTTTTAATTCTTTTAAACGGGAGAACCTATAATGAAAAGCGAAGATGTCAAACTAGGTATTGAACGTGCCCCGCACCGGTCTTTGCTGCGCGCTCTGGGCTTAAACACCGAGAGCTTTCAAAAACCTTTTATAGGTATTGTAAACAGCTTTACCGAAGTAGTCCCCGGACACATTCATCTCAGGCGTATCTCCGAAGCGGTTAAAGAGGGTATAAATGCCGCCGGCGGAGTGGGATTTGAGTTTAATACTATTGCGGTTTGTGATGGCATTGCCATGAACCATGCCGGTATGAAATACAGTCTGCCCAGCCGTGAGATTATTGCCAATACAGTTGAAATAATGGCCATGGCGCACGCCTTTGACGGCCTGGTGTTTATACCGAACTGTGACAAGGTGGTTCCCGGCATGCTGATGGCTGCCTGCCGTTTAAACATTCCCTCTATATTTGTCAGCGGCGGCCCCATGCTGGCCGGGCGGTTAAGGAAAAATGACCAGGTCAGCTGTGTTGATTTGAACAGCGTTTTTGAAGCAGTGGGTCAGGTGGCCAAAGGCCAGATGACCGAAGAAGAACTGCTGGAACTGGAAAAAGTGGCCTGTCCCGGCTGCGGCAGCTGTGCCGGCATGTTCACTGCCAATACCATGAACTGCCTGACCGAAGCTCTGGGTATGGCTTTGCCCGGCAACGGCACTATCCCGGCGGTAGATTCACGCCGCACCCAGCTGGCCAAAGACACCGGCAGGCAGATACTGAAACTGATAAAAGACAATACCTGCCCCAAGGATATAATCACGCCGGATGCCATTTACAACGCCTTCAGTCTGGATGTGGCACTGGGCGGCAGTACCAATTCGGTACTCCATGTTATGGCAGTTGCCCATGAAGCCGGGGCTGATTTTTCACTGGAAGAAATAAACAGGGTAAGTGATACTACCCCGAATTTGTGCAAACTCCGTCCGTCAGGGCCGTACCATATTGAAAACCTGGACCAGGCCGGCGGCATAGGCAGTGTGCTCAAAGAGCTGAAACCCTGGCTGAAAAATGACGCCCGGACTGTTTCCGGCAAAACTATAGGCCAGATGGCGGATGCCGCCCCCAAAGCTGATAATAAAGTTATCCGTTTTGCTTCAAACCCGTATTCACCCAAAGGCGGGCTGGCTATTTTGTTCGGCAATCTGGCACCAAGTGGCAGCGTAGTCAAACGCTCTGCCGTTGCCCCTGAGATGATGGTTCACCGCGGGCCTGCCCGTATATTTGACTCTGAGGAGCTGGCTACCAAAGCTATTATGGGCGGCAAGATAATCCCCGGTGATGTACTGGTTATCCGTTATGAAGGGCCTAAAGGCGGGCCGGGTATGCGGGAGATGCTCACCCCAACCTCGCTTTTGGCAGGCATGGGGCTGGATAAAGAAGTAGCTCTGATTACGGACGGGCGTTTTTCAGGCGCAACCCGCGGAGCCGCTATGGGGCATGTTTCGCCCGAAGCCGCTGCCCGCGGACCTATAGCCGCCTTGCAGGACGGGGATATGATAAATATTGATATCCATAATTACAAACTTTCGGTAGAGCTTTCAGATGAGGAAATCCAGAAACGGCTGGCAAATGTGCCGGCTTTCAAACCTAAAATCACAAGCGGTTATCTGAAATATTATACAGAAAACGTCACCTCGGCCAGTACCGGGGCGGTTTTCAAAGACTAATTCTAAGGGGGCAATGAGAAAATGAAATTGACTGGCGCCCAGATAGTATGTGAAAGTCTGCTCAAAGAAGGGGCAGATGTAATCTTCGGGTATCCGGGTGGAGTACTCTTGCCTCTGTATGATACTTTCCCCCAGTACCCCGCCTTAAGGCATATTTTGACCCGGCATGAACAGGGTGCCGCCCATGCTGCCGATGGTTTTGCCAGAGTAACCGGCAAAGTAGGTGTCTGCCTGGCTACGTCTGGCCCTGGTGCTACCAACCTGATTACCGGCATTGCCAATGCCTACATGGATTCCATACCTATGGTAGCTATAACCGGCCAGGTTACCCGTAACCTTATCGGCAAAGATGCTTTTCAGGAGATTGATATTACCGGCATCACTTTGCCTATTACCAAGCAGAATTATCTGGTAACCAGGGCAAGTGCACTGGCTGACACTATAAAAGAAGCTTTCTATTTAGCCCGAACCGGACGCCCCGGCCCGGTGCTGATAGATATACCCAAAGACGTATTTATTGAGCAGGCAGAGTTTGAATACCCTGATGAACCTGATTTGCCCGGCTACAAACCCGTTATAAAGGGCAATCTGATGCAGATACAAAAGGCGGCCAAGCTGATAGAAACCGCTGAGAAACCGGTGATTATTGCCGGACACGGGGTAAACATTTCCGGTGCTAATGAAGAACTGAAAACCCTGGCGGAAAACTGTCAGCTGCCTGTTATTACCACTTTGCTGGGTGTCAGCAGTTTCCCCGAAGACCATATACTAAGCTACGGTATGCTGGGTATGCACGGCATGGCTTATGCCAATATGGCTGTTGCGGCCACTGACCTGATAGTGGCTATCGGTATGCGTTTTGATGACCGGGTTACCGGTAAGCTGAGCGCATTTGCTCCCCATGCCAGTGTTATTCATATAGATATAGACCCGGCTGAAATAGGTAAAAATATACGGGTTGACGTGCCTATAGTGGGTGACGTTAAAACCGTACTTAAATCACTCAACAAACAGGTAGAATGTGTCCAGCACTCTGAGTGGCTGAGGCAGCTGGAAAACTGGCGCAGAGAGCACCCGCCGCTCTCCATACGGCATACTGACCTTATCCTGCCCCAGTATATAGTCCAGCAGATAAGCGAAGCTACCAGCGGCAACGCCATTGTGGTTACCGGGGTGGGACAGCACCAGATGTGGGCTGCCCAGCACTATACATATATCCGCCCCAATTCTCTGGTGACTTCCGGCGGTCTGGGCACTATGGGTTTTGACCTGCCGGCTGCTTTGGGTGCTAAAGTCGGCTGTCCTGACGAAACTGTCTGGTGCATTGCCGGGGACGGCGGATTCCAGATGAATATGCAGGAACTGGCCACAATAGTTCAGGAAAGGGCTGCGGTAAAAATAGCGGTCTTCAATAACGGCTATCTGGGTATGGTTCGCCAGTGGCAGGACTTGTTCTATAACAAAAATTACGTGGCTACTCCTTTGGGCTGCCCTGATTTTATAAAAATAGCCGAAGCCTATGATATACCGGCTCTAAACGTTAAACGCAAGGAAGAGGTCCGGCCGGCTATTGAACAGGCTATGGCCACCGAAGGACCTTTCCTTATAAACTTTATAATTGAACCTGAAGAAAACGTATATCCCATGGTTCCTCCCGGCGCCGCTCTCCACGAAGTACTGGAAGAACCTAAGAAAGAGGTGAGTGCATGTCCCCGACGAAGCATACCATAGTAGCTTTAGTTGAAGACAGGCCCGGCGTATTAAACCGCATGGCCAGCCTTTTCAGACGGCGTGGTTTCAATATTGACAGTATTGCAGTCGGGCGGAGTGAAACACCCGGTTTTTCCCGTATGACCATTGTGGTTGACGGGGCTAATACCATGGTTGAGCAGGTGCGCAAGCAGCTTGACAAAGTGGTGGATGTGGTCAAGGTGTCAGATATTACCGGGCAGGATATTATCTGCCGTGAGCTGGCACTTATAAAAGTAAAATCCACTCCGGCTAACCGCAGTGAAATAATGCAGATTGTAGATATTTTCCGGGCAAAAATAGTGGACGTAGCTTCCGACTCGCTGACAGTGGAAGTAACCGGAGATGAAGAAAAAGTAAATTCGCTATATAATCTATTACGTGCATTTGGTATCAAGGAGATAACCCGCACCGGCCGAATCGCCATGACCCGCGGCGGGCTTGCTACCGCTACCGAATTGCAATCAGCTAAAGAATCAAAAACAAAAGAGTAAAAAGCTCTAGGAGGAAAGATGGCTGTTATATATTACGATAAGGACTGTGACTTAAGCCTTATTGAAAAGAAAATTATCGGTATTGTCGGTTATGGTGCCCAGGGTCATGCCCATGCCCAGAACCTGCGTGATTCTGGCCTGAAGGTTATTGTGGCTTGCGTTGAAGGCGGACGCGGCTGGAAAAAAGCCACCGCTGATGGTTTTGAGGTAATGTGCGTAGCCGAAATGGCTAAAAAAGCCGATATTATTATGATGCTGGCACCGGATACATCTCAGGCCAAAATTTATAAAGATTCGGTGGAACAGGGGTTAACACCCGGCAAAATGCTGATGTTTGCCCATGGCTTCAATATTCATTACGGGCAGATAGTCCCCCCGTCTTTTGTAGACGTGACCATGATTGCCCCCAAATGCCCCGGCTATATGCTGAGACAGGTCTTCACCGAAGGCGCGGGCGCTCCTTCGCTTATTGCAGTTGAACAGGACGCCAGCGGCAAGGCTAAAGAAATAGCTCTGGCTTATGCCAAGGGTATCGGCTCTAACCGTGCCGGCGTACTGGAAACCACTTTTGCCGAAGAAACCGAAACTGACCTTTTCGGCGAGCAGGCCGTTTTGTGCGGCGGCACTACCTCATTGGTCAAAGCCGGTTTTGAAACCCTGGTGGAAGCCGGATACCAGCCCGAAGTAGCTTATTTTGAATGTCTGCATGAGCTCAAGCTGATTGTAGACCTGATGTATCAGGGCGGTATTGCCTATATGCGTGATTCCATTTCTGACACCGCCAAATACGGTGACTTCACCCGCGGCCCCAGAGTTATCAACGAAGAAACCTATGAAACTATGGGTGAGATACTGGGCGAGATTCAGGATGGCAGCTTTGCCAAGGAATGGATACTGGAAAATCAGGCCGGACGCCCTGTTTATAACTCCCTCCGCCGCATGGAGTCTGAGCACCTTATTGAAGAAGTGGGTGCCGAACTGCGCTCTATGATGAGCTGGCTGAAAAAGAAAAAGTAAAGGGCATTTAAAAATAACCATGACAGATTACATTCCAAATAATATAAGCGGACTGTATCACAGCCTGGCTGAAGGGAAACTTCTCATCCTTAGCAGCCCCTCTTTCTGGACGAAGAGGGGTATCCGGTTATAATGCTAAATATAGAGTAATTTTCTTTCAGAAAGGATTTTTGTCATGGACAAAATAAAGATTTTTGATACCACCCTCAGAGATGGAGAACAGGCTGCCGGTGCGTCTTTGAATGCACAGGAAAAACTGGAGATAGCCCGGCAGCTGGAAAAACTGGGGGTGGATATCATTGAAGCAGGTTTTCCCATCACCTCTCCCGGTGATTTTGAAGCGGTAAAGCTGATAGCCCAGGAAGTGCGCACCCCTGTCATCTGCGGTCTGGCCAGAGCTATACCGGCTGACATTGACCGTGCCTGGGAGGCTTTGAAAGAAGCTGCCCACCCCCGAATTCATGTGTTTATTTCTTCATCTGAAATACACATGGTTCACCAGATAAAAAAGAGCCGTGAAGAAGTAATGGAGCTGGCACGCACTATGGTTGCCAGAGCCAAAAGCTATACTGATGATATAGAGTTTTCCCCGATGGATGCCAGCCGCTCTGACCCGGAGTTTCTGTATAAACTGCTGGAAGCAGTTATAGATGCCGGGGCTACCACCCTGAATATACCTGATACGGTGGGTTACGCTATTCCCAGTGAATTCGGCGAACTCATAAAGGGTATCCGCCAGAATGTGCCTAATATAAACAAAGCGGTAATAAGCGTACACTGCCACGATGATTTGGGCATGGGCACAGCCAATTCGCTGGCTGCGGTTAAAAACGGTGCCAGACAGGTGGAATGCACCCTGAACGGCATAGGCGAGCGTGCCGGTAATGCAGCACTGGAAGAAGTAGTGATGGCACTGCGCACCCGGAGTGACTTTTTCAATTTTGAAACAGGTATAAACACCCAGGAAATATACCGCAGCAGCCGCCTGGTCAGCGCTCTGACCGGTTTTGCTATCCAGCCCAACAAGGCTGTGGTGGGTGAAAACGCTTTCCGCCATCAGTCCGGTATCCATCAGGACGGCGTTATTAAAATGGCTAAAACTTTTGAGATTATGGACCCCAAAGAAGTGGGTATTCAGGCTTCCAGTCTGGTGCTGGGCAAACTTTCCGGCCGCCATGCCTTCAAACAGCACCTGACAGAGCTGGGCTTTGACCTGAACGAAGAGGATTTTGACCGCGCATTCAAGGCCTTTAAAGATTTGGCCGATAAAAAGAAGGACGTGACTGACCGGGATATAGAAGCGCTGGTTGCCGAGGAACTGCGGACTACAGTTGAGCTTTATCATCTGGACCGGATACAGGTTACCTCCGGAGACCGGGGCATACCCACTGCTGCCGTCAGACTAACCACCCCGAACGGCGGAGCAGCAGAAGATGCCGCTTTGGGCAGCGGGCCGGTAGATGCTGTTTACAAGGCCATAAACCGGATAGTAAATGTACCTAACAAACTGACTGAATTTTCGGTCAAGTCTGTTACGGCCGGCATTGACGCACTGGGTGAAGTGCTGATCCGGATTGAGAGTGACGGGGTAACATATACCGGACGCGGCTCTGATACCGATATAATAGTAGCCAGCGCCAAGGCTTATATGAACGCCTTAAACCGTTTGCTCAGGGTCAAGAACGCATCTTAAAAGGAGCGACATGCCATGCCGATAGAAGTGGAAATGCTGTTTCGCATTCTGCTGGCCGTGGTACTGGGCGGGATTATTGGTTATGAACGGGAACGCTCAGGCAAGGCAGCCGGGCTGCGTACCAACACCCTTATTTGCGTGGGTTCCTGCCTGATAACCCTGGTATCCATATACGGTTTTGCGGAAACGGATATCAGCCGGATAGCCGCCGGTATAGTTACCGGGGTGGGCTTTCTGGGTGCAGGGGCTATACTCCGCCAGACAGAGGGACATGTTGAGGGGCTAACCACTGCCGCCACTATCTGGGCTGTTGCCGGTATAGGCCTGGCATCCGGTGCGGGTATGTACTTTTTGTCCGCCGTCGGTACCGGTGTGATACTGCTTATATTACTTATTGACCGGGTAAAATTCCGTTAGATATTCTTGGAGAGGTTATGATGAACTTAGTTGAAAAAATACTGGCCGCCCACAGCGGCAAAACTCAGGTCAGCCCGGGTGATTTTATAAACGCCAAGGTAGACCTGGTGCTGGCTAATGACATTACCGCACCTATAGCCGTAAAAGAGTTTAAGAAGATTGGGGTCAGCAAAGTATTTGACCCCAAAAAGATAGTTTTTGTGCCTGACCATTTTGTACCCAACAAGGACATTGCATCTGCCGAACAGGTAAAAATGGTGCGTGAGTTTGCCCGTGAGCAGGGTATACTCTTTTTTGAATGCGGTAAAATGGGTGTTGAGCATGTAATCCTGCACGAGCAGGGTCTGGTACTGCCGGGGGATATTGTGGTAGGCGCTGACTCCCATACCTGCACTTACGGGGCACTGGGCGCTTTTACTACCGGCATGGGCTCAACCGATATAGCCGCCGCCATGGCCACCGGTGAGGTTTGGATGAAAGTCCCCCCCACCATCAAATTTAACTATTCGGGTAAGCTGCCCAAATGGATTGGCGGTAAAGACCTTATTTTGTTTACCATAGGTCAGATAGGGGTAGACGGGGCTTTGTACTCTGCCATGTATTTCTGCGGAGAGGCTATTGATGCCCTTTCCATGGAAAACCGCTTTACCATGTCCAATATGGCCATAGAGGCCGGCGGCAAGGCAGGTCTTTTCAGGGTTGACGAAAAGACTCTGGAATATGTGACCCCCAGAGCCAAACGCCAGTATACGGTTTATGATAATGATGCTGATGCGTCTTATGCCAAAACATATAACTTTGATATTTCCAAGCTTGAGCCGCAGGTATCACTGCCGCATTCACCGGCAAATGCCCGCCCCATCAGCCAGATTGGTAAAATAAAGGTTGACCAGGTTATCATCGGCTCATGCACCAACGGCAGGCTGGAAGACCTGGCCATATCTGCCAAACTGCTTGAAGGGAATAAAGTCAGCCCTGATTTGAGGACTATTGTTATACCCGGTTCGCAGCAGGTCTATCTGGATGCCCTGAAAGCCGGCTATATTGAAACCTTTATCAATGCCGGGGTTGCGGTTTCCACTCCCACCTGCGGTCCTTGCCTCGGCGGGCATATGGGTATTTTGGCCGCCGGTGAACGCTGTCTGGCAACTACCAACCGCAATTTCGTAGGGCGTATGGGCAGCCCCAAGAGCGAAGTATACCTGGCCGGGCCGGCCGTTGCCGCCGCTACCGCCATCAAGGGATATATTGCCCATCCCGATGAAATTTAAATAGTAAATCCTGTCAGAGGGAGACGAAGAAGGTCTTGTTTAAAACAGGCTTTATTCAGCTAGGAGAAAAGATGTTAAAAGGATTTGTACATAAATACGGTGAAAATGTGGATACGGATGCCATTATCCCGGCACGGTATTTAAACGTATCCGAACCTAAGGCACTGGCCGAACATTGTATGGAAGATATAGACTTGGACTTTGTAAAAAAGGTTAAACCGGGTGATTTTATCGTGGCCACCACCAATTTCGGCTGCGGTTCTTCACGTGAGCATGCACCTATTTCAATAAAAGCTTCCGGTGTTTCGGCGGTTATTGCCGCCAGTTTCGCCCGCATATTTTTCCGCAACGCCATAAACATCGGCCTGCCATTGCTTGAAAGTGCCGAAGCAGCCGAAAAAATAAACAGCGGTGACGAACTGGAAATAGATTTGGAAAGCGGCGTTATCAAAGACCTGACTACAGGTAAAAGCTTTGCCGCCAAACCCTATCCTGAGTTTATGTCCCGCCTGATAAAGGCCGGCGGCCTTATTGAATATACCCGTGAAAAACTTTGCGGAAGAGGTGTTTAGTTGGATTTCAAACTGACAGTTCTGCCCGGTGACGGCATCGGCCCGGAGGTTATGGCCGAAGGCCTAAAGGTGCTTAATGCTGTTGCCAAAAAATACAAACATAGCTTTGAATATCAGTACGGCCTTATCGGCGGCTGCTGTATAGACAAAGAGGGGGTAGCACTCAGCCCTGAGACACTGGCCATGTGCAAAAAGTCTGATGCCGTTTTACTGGCGGCAGTAGGTGACCCCCGCTTTGATGACCCCAAACTGCCGGTTCACCCTGAAGATGGTTTGCTGGCCTTAAGACGCGGCCTTGGTCTTTTTGCCAATATCCGCCCGGTCAAGGTTGCCCCTTCGCTGGTTAATTCTGCTCCCATAAAAGCAGAAATAGTAAAAGGCACTGACTTCATCTTTATACGGGAGCTGACCGGCGGCGTTTATTTTGCCAAGCCTAAAAAACGCTGGACCACACCTTCGGGTATCCGCAAAGCTACCGACAGCATGACCTATTCCGAAAAGGAAATAGAACGGATTGTGCGTGTTGGCTTTGAGCTGGCACGAAGCCGCAAAAAGAAACTGGTCAGCGTGGACAAGGCCAATGTGCTACTGTCTTCGCGTTTGTGGCGGCAGATAGTAATAGAAATTGCTAAAGACTACCCTGATATTACGGTGGAACATATACTGGTAGATGCCTGTGCCATGAAACTGATACTTGCACCCACTTATTTTGATGTTATTGTGACTGAAAATATGTTCGGTGATATTTTGACTGATGAAGCTTCCATGCTGGCAGGTTCTATGGGCATGCTGCCCTCTGCCTCTCTGGCAGGCATACCGGCAAAAGGTACTAAAACATTTGGCCTCTACGAACCTATTCACGGCAGTGCCCCCACTATTGCCAAGCAAAATATTGCCAACCCCATTGCCACCATTTTAAGCATAGCCATGATGCTCCGTTATTCCTGCGGGCTGGAGACCGAAGCTGCTGAAATTGAGGCGGCGGTTGACAAGGTTCTGGCGGCTGGTTATGCTACGATAGATATATTTAAAGAGGGCAACACCAAACTTGGTACAGCCGAGATGGGCAGCCAGATAGCTAAAATTATAGGAGGCTAAACTCCTGTGCAAGTAAAACTATATGATACTACTTTAAGAGACGGTTCTCAGCGTGAAGGAATTTCCTTTACGGTAGCTGATAAGCTTAAGATTGCCCAGAAACTGGATGAACTGGGCATACACTATATTGAGGGCGGCTGGCCGGGTTCAAACCCCAAAGACAGTGAATTTTTTGTTCAGGTAAAGTCCCTCAAGCTGAAAAATGCCAAAATGGTGGCTTTCGGCTCTACCCGCCGCCCCAAAGTTAAAGCCGAAGCAGATGCAACCCTGAAGCAGCTGGTTGAGGCAGGTACGGAATATGTTACATTGGTCGGCAAGAGTTCCGCCAGACAGGTGACCCAGGTGCTGGAAACCACTCTGGAAGAAAATCTGGCCATGATTACTGATTCCATTGAATACCTGCGTTCAAAATGCATAAAGGTTTTTTTGGACGCCGAACACTTTTTTGACGGCTACAAAGACAACCCCGAATACTCCATACAGGTTTTGCAGGCGGCCGAAAAGGCCGGAGCTGAAGGCGTGGTGCTTTGCGATACCAACGGAGGCAGTCTGCCCGAAGAAATAGCCGAAGCCGTAGAAGCGGTAACCAAGTCGGTAAATATCTGCGTGGGTATTCACTCTCATAATGACACGGAAATGGCCGTAGCTAACAGTATAGCCGCTCTCAAGGCCGGTGCCAGCCAGATTCAGGGTACGATAAATGGTTTTGGTGAAAGATGCGGCAATGCCAACATGTGCTCCATAATACCCATTTTAAAGCTGAAAATGGGTATAGACTGCATAACTGACAGCCAGTTGAAGCTGCTGACCGATACTTCCCATTATATAAGCGAACTGGCAAATCTGGTTTCCGAACCGTTTTTGCCGTATGTGGGTGCCAGCGCCTTTTCCCACAAAGCAGGCCTGCATGTCAGCGGCCTGAGCAAGTGGTCAGGCAGTTACCAGCATATAGAGCCGGAACTGGTGGGCAACCGCCAGCGTTTATTGGTATCGGAATTGGCAGGCCGGTCAAACATTGTCCAAAGGGCCAAAGCTATCGGCATAAATTTGACGTCGGACTCAAAAGAAGTCAAAGATTTGCTTCAGCAGGTCAAGAAAATGGAGAGCATGGGTTTTCAGTATGAAAATGCTGAGGCCTCTTTTGATTTGCTGGTAAACCGCACCCAGGCGGGTTATGCAGCCCCGTTTGAGCTTATAGATTTTATGGTGGTGGTAGAAAAACAGCGCCGCCCCTCAGCTATGCGCAGCCAGGACGAAATGATGGCCGAAGGGATAGTAAAAGTAAGGGTAGACGGCGAGGTTATGCATACTGTCGCCGAAGGCAACGGCCCCATAAATGCACTTGATGCCGCTTTGCGCAAAGGACTTTGCCAGTTTTATCCGGAACTTTCATCTGTCCATCTTTCGGATTACAAGGTGCGTATACTGGAGCAGACCAGCGGTACAGATGCTTTGGTGAGGGTGCTGATTGAATCTACTGATGGTGAAAGTACCTGGCATACTGTAGGTGCCAGCCCGAATATCATCGAAGCCAGTTGGCTGGCTTTGTCAGACAGCTTTGAATACTGGCTGATTACCAAGAAATGTAAAAACTGCAAGAAACAGTAAACTTATTTAGCGGCGGGGAAACCCGCCGCAATT
The DNA here is from genome assembly GCF_000011905.1 of Dehalococcoides mccartyi 195. Taxonomy (NCBI): domain Bacteria; kingdom Bacillati; phylum Chloroflexota; class Dehalococcoidia; order Dehalococcoidales; family Dehalococcoidaceae; genus Dehalococcoides; species Dehalococcoides mccartyi. Next base: position 752,744 of record NC_002936.3, on the reverse strand, counting down.
ACATACAGCGGTTTGGGGTGTCCGTTCAGGTTCATAGATTTGCAAACAGTTTCTTCCGTAAAAGCACCGATTACTACACTCCCTAAACCCGAAGACACACACTCCAGACAAAAATTTTGAGCCGCGTGACCCACTTCAAAATAAGCATACTTGTCAGCGCTTTTGCCATACCTCTTTATCAGCTCATCAGGACGGTAGCAAATAACCAGCGAAAAAGGTGCATCAGCTACAAAGTCCTGATTAAAACACCCCTCCGCCAGCTGAAGGCGGAAATCACCGCCTAGCTGCAGATGAAGAACGTGCCGCTCCGGATTATACCGGTAAACACCGGCATCCAAGCCTTCTATCCCTTTATCACCGGCTATAATATAAAGCTCCAGCGGGTAAATTGCCCCGGCACTGGGTGCAGAGCGCAATTTATCTACCGTATCGGTAATACCGTCTGAAGCCCATAACAGCTGGGATAATATTTCTTTGGTCAGCCCGCGGCTTGAAAAGGCTCTCACCGAACGCCGTTTATTTATAGCTTCTTCAACTGTCATTTTGCCCCGGACAGCAGGCGGGGGTAATTTTATAATATCGGCCATTTAACCCTTGATTACTCCTAATGGTCTGGTTTTAAATATATTTCGGGCAATACCGGCTTTGTGGGTTACTTCTACCACATCTGCCACATCCTTGTAGGCTTCCGGGGCTTCTTCAGCCAAGCTGTCTATATCACCTGCCATTACACTTATACCCTGGGCTCTAAGGTTTTCCATAAGCTGCGGAACGGAAGCAGCTTTTTTAGCCAAGCTCCGGCTTAGCATCCGGCCTGCACCATGGCAGGTAGACCCAAAAGTTTCTTTCATGGCAGTTTCGGTGCCCACAGCCACATATGAGTACCTGCCCATATCCCCGGGTATTATAACAGGTTGCCCCACTTTTCGGTAAATCGCGGGTATTTCAGGCCGCCCGGCCGGAAAAGAGCGGGTTGCGCCCTTGCGGTGGACACATACGTTCTGCATTTTCCCGTCAACCATGTGTTCTTCTATTTTGGCAATATTATGAGCCACATCGTATATCTGGTTCATACCCAAATCCTGCCGCCCTTTTTCAAATACCTTCATAAAGGCATCCCGCGCCCACTGGGTAATGCACTGGCGGTTAGCCCAGGCATAATTGGAAGCGCAAGCCATAGCAGCCAGATAATTCTGCCCGTCTTCTGATTTTAACGGGGCACAGGCCAGCTGGCGGTCAGGCAAATTTATCCCATATTTCCTGACGGTCTCATTGAGCAGCTGGACATAGTCAGTGCAGACCTGATGCCCCAAACCCCGCGAACCGGTGTGGATAAGAAAAAGTACCTGACCGGTTTCCTGCACCCCAAATACTGAGGCCACTTCCGGGTCAAATATCTCAGCCACCACCTGTACTTCCAGAAAATGATTTCCCGAACCTAGTGTACCCAGCTGGGAGGAACCCCTGGTTTTAGCCTTGGGGGAAACCCTGTCCGGATTAGCACCGGACAGACTGCCGCATTCCTCAGTCAGGCTGATATCTTCAGACTCGCCCATGCCCTTTTCCAGTGCCCAGTTTCCGCCGCGGGTCATGACGCTATCCATATCCGGCTGGCTCAGCTTTATATTACCGCTGCCGCCAACACCGGAAGGTATTTTGGCAAAAAGCTCAGCCAAAAGTTCATCTATCTTAGGCTGTACCTCCCGGACACTAAGGTTTGTCCGCAAAAGGCGGGTGCCGCAATTTATATCAAAACCAACGCCGCCGGGTGAAATTACCCCGTCACTTATCCGGGTGGCCGCCACCCCGCCTATAGGAAACCCGTAACCCCAGTGAATATCAGGCATAGCCATAGACTTGCCGACAATACCAGGCAGAAATGCCACATTGGCAATCTGCTCTATAGCATGCTCCTCCCATATTTGGCTAAGCATAGGCTCACTGGCATACACCAGACCGGGCACTTTCATACCGGTTTTATAGTTCTGGGGAATTTCCCAGCGGTAATCATCTATTTTTTTTAGTATTCCCTGCCACGGGCTGGTCATAACTGCCTCCTAGATATCCAATACCACTTGTAGCTTGTACCCTCCGCTAATCTTTTTTACCTTAAGCAGGTGGTAGGTAGCGGCTTTTACATAATGATGTAAAACAGTATCAGCCGTAATTTTCTGTCCGAAACAGGTGGCTGAAAGCCTGAAATCAGGGCTAACGGCTACCTCAAACCGGCCAAATACCATCTGGTGAGTATCAAATATGTAGATAAGCTCGTTCAGCCATTTAACCAGCAGATTTTCATAGCTGTCTGAACTGAATGCCAATGATACGGCTTTATCCTGCTGCAAAGTTGAGGTATCGGTGATAAGGCTGAAAAGCCCGCTGGCTGAAAAGGCAAAAGCAGCACTCAAATCTGCTCCCTGGGCTATTATGCCCGTGTCGGCAGTATGCTGCATCAGCTTATATCCGGAAAACATGGCTATTTATTATAACATTTTAAATATTCACGAGCGTAAATTTCTTTCAGCTTTGACCATCATTTAGTATAATATAAGCGAATAAACGGAATCGGAGTGAATATGGGCGAAATTAAATCTGCTCTTGAAATCGCCATGGAAAAGCTAAAGGATATTGAAGAGGTTACCGAGGAAGAAAAAGCCCGCTGGAAATACCTGCCGGCTGGAGAAAAGCTGGGAGCGGCCTATCTGAAAGGGAATGTAGACCTCAAAGCGGAACTTCAACAGTACAGCGGAAAAGCGGGTGAGTACGTGGCAAAAGGTATAGAAAACCTGCTGTCATCCCTGATAACCCTGCCGGAAAATGAAGCCGCCAAGCGTACTAACGAAACAGCTATGGAAGGCATAAAAAGTATCAAGGAAGATAAGGAAGCTGCCGAAGCAGTTATCTCTCAGATGGTGCAAATCCTGACCCATTATGCTGACCAGGGGGAAAAACAGCGCCGCAGCGCTTATGACCAGCTAAAACAGCAGTATTCCCAGTACCTGCAAAAAGCCATGCAGCAGGGAATGGAAATGCCCCCGGGGCTGTCAAATGACATAGAGAAGCACCCCCGTTTTCAGGAAGAATGGCGAAAACGGAAAAATGAATTTGAAGCCCGGTATATAGAATCTCTGGCGCAAATGAAACAAGCACTTTCACAAATAAAATAGGGGTCTAGTGTGGACGATTCTCTGATTTTTAAAGCAGTGGCAAATACCCGGATACTCCGTCCGCCCAAACAGCGGCTGGCGACTTTCGGTATTACCAATATAGATTATTACCTGCTGACTACGCCGTCTTATCCCGTTGAGGATGGGGACGCGTCTTCACCTAGGGAAACGGTGATACGGGAAGGCAAAGTAATAGTCCAGCAGCCGCGGATAGTTACGCCTTATTATCTTAGCCGCCTGGAAGGCTTCTCTGACGAAGCAAAACGCTATTTCAGCCTGCTAGTTGACCGGTACGGCTCTCAGGCACCGGGGCTGATGTATGCCTATAAAAATGAATCCAAAGGGCTTAACATAGTACCGGGGGAACTGCATACGGTAGCCCAGAATATAAACCAGCAACTGGATAGGGATAAAATTGAACTCTCCACCATTATAGAGGGCGAAGATATCCTCTGGGATGTTTCCCTGCTCAAGTTCATTTACGACCTTACCCGCCATTCGCTTCAGGGCAACCTCTCAGATTTAGGCAGCCGGGGACGGCTGGGAGTGGGTGCTGACGGCGTACCCAGCGATGCCCGTTTTCATATTGAGGAGCTGTTTTCCAAAGCACTCAGGGACGAAGCCGACCCCAAAGACCTTAAAGACGAGCTGGAGCGCTGGGAGCTTTTTAATGAATATCAGGACCGCTTTTTTGCCCTGTTTAAGAAAAAATAAGGGGAAGACTGATGAAAATTACCTCAGTGGAAGCCAGAGACCTCTCCGAAGCATGGTTTTTGTGCTTAAGACAGGTGCTGACAGATGGTTACGAATACACTATTGAACGCGGCAGTTATACGGGGCAAAAACGCAAAGAACTGGATATGATAACTGTCCATATTAAAAATCCCGGCAACCGCCCCCTTATACCGGATGTCCCCCCCGGCGTACCTGCCCCATCCACTCTGGAATATATAGACAACTACCTGCCTTATCTTATGACCGCCCACCGGGCAGAGGGTGAACAATATACTTACGGCCAGTACCTTGAAGCCCAGATTGCCAAGGTCATAAAAATGTACCGGGACACAGGCTTCAATACCAATCAGGCCTTTATGACCGTAGGTAACCCCGAAACACTGGATTTGGAAGACCCGCCCTGCCTGCGAAGTATAGATACCAGAATCCGCTACGGAAAACTTCATTTCGTTATATATTTCCGCTCATGGGATTTGTGGGCAGGTTTCCCGTCTAATCTGGCCGCTATCCAGATGCTCAAAGAATACATGGCCGCCGAAATAGGGGTGGAGGACGGAGAGATTATCGCCATGAGCAAGGGCATGCATATATACGATTATGCATGGGATATAGCCAAAACCGCCGCCGGTATGAACGGCGCTTAGATATTTGGCATTTCTGCTTATTTGTACTATAATGCTGAACGTTCTTTTCAAAAACAGACAGCTTTGTATTTGTCACAAACTGGGTATAGTGTTAAAATATGGGTGTTTTAAACGTGGGCCGATAGCTCAATTGGCAGAGCAATTGACTCTTAATCAATTGGTTGGAGGTTCGAGTCCTCCTCGGCTCACTTTATAATGGTTTTAAAGCGGTCAGGCGTGGTATTGACCGCTTTTCTGTTTGCCGGTGATTTCAGAGCTTGCAAGAAGGAATTAAAAATGGCCAAACAAGATTTACCACCTCTGATAGAGTTTAAGAACATAAGCCTGGTACGCGGTGAACGCCTGTGCCTGAAAAATATAAATCTGGTTATAAACCAGGGGCAAAGCCTGGCAATCCTCGGCCCGAACGGAGCGGGTAAATCCAGCCTGATTAAAACCATAACCCGCGAACTGTATCCGATTTTTGACCCCCAAAATTCAAGCCTGCGTATACTGGGACGGGAAAACTGGGATGTGTTTGCGCTGCGAAGCCAGTTGGGCATAGTATCAGCCGAAGTTTTAAACCAAAATATCAGCCAGACCTGCAAAGAAGCAGTGCTAAGCGGGTATTTCGGCTCACCATATCTGCACGATGCCGGATTGGTCAGCACGGAGATGGAAAACTATGCCAATGAAGTAATGCATCTGCTGGAGATAGACAAACTGGCGGAAAGGCTGACCAATGAGATTTCAAGCGGTGAAACCCGCCGGGTGGTTATTGCCAGAGCTTTAGTAAACAAACCCCAAAGCCTGCTGCTGGATGAACCGACTACCAACCTTGACATGAAATCCGCCCACCAGTTACGCAAACTGCTCAGCAAAATTGCCGGTCTGGGCACCCAGATAATACTGGTAACTCATAACCTTAGTGACATAATACCGGAAATAAACAGAGTGGTTATGCTGAAAGACGGCAGCATTTTCCGGGACGGGGTAAAAACCGAGATACTGACCGAAGCTAATTTTGCAGAGCTTTTCGGGTTTGAAGTAAACCTATTGAGCAAAGACGGTTTTTATCATATATACTAGCACCTTATACACATAAAAAAGCCCTCTGTCTCCAGAGGGTTTTTTTATACAGTTAATGTAATATTATTATTACATTCCTTCCTGGTCACCCAGCTTAATGGCTTTATCCATTTCTTCCTTAAGCAGGGGAGGCAGGCCCTCAACATCTACATTCAAAAAGCCGCGTACAATGGCAGCCGTAGCTTCATCTTTATTTAACCCTCTGGCCATCAGGTATTCAACTTCCTCTTCGGCTATTTTACCCACCGCAGCCTCATGAGACAAATCCACTCCGGCCACCTTACCCATAAGCTCCGGTATGGCATAAATAATGCCGTTATCACCCAGAATAAGCCCGCGGCACTCCAGATGCCCCTTGCAATCCGGCACTTTTCCTTCAATATACCCGCGGGAGATAATCTCCCCGCCGGTGGTCAGGGCGCGGGTAATAAGCTCTGTCCGGGTATGCCTGGCATTTAAAAAGACCCGCGAACCGACATCCATTTTAGAGCCGGGAGGGCAAACCATAACACTGTTAAAACGGGCAACTGCATTTTCACCGTTCAGATAGGCCACCGGGTATGACTGCAGGTTTTTAACAGTTTTCATGACAACGTAATTACTCAGGAAAACCCCGTCCTCTTCCACTATGGCACCGGTACGCGGACGCACGGCTATATCCGGTGACCAGGTGTGTATCATGGTAAAGGTTACTTTAGCGCCCTTTTTTATAAAAAACTCGGTCACACCCAGATGCAGACCGGTCTCAGTGCGGTGAGCGGAAGTACAGCCGGTAATAATATGCAGCTCGGAACCTTCTTCGGCAATAATAATGTTGTGGACATTCTGTATAGCCTGGTTTTTAGCCATGTACATACAGGACTGAACGGGGAATTCGGTTTTTACGCCGGGAAGCGCCCGTATAAAATAGCCGTCTGCCTTGTTAAGCTCAACATGGGCGGTATATTTATCCGCATCTACAGATACCGCTTTCCACCAGTAATCTTTCAGCCAGTCATACTTCAAAGCGGCTTCACTGGTTGACATAATCTCTATGCCATCCTGCTGGGTAGAGAAATGGACGGGGCGGTTATCCATCTGGATAAATGTTCCGCTGCGTTCCTTAAGGTCATCCAGTATTACACCTGACTCAAGCATACGGGATTTATCTTCAGCCCCAAGCTCAGATGGTTTATTTACGTATTTATGGTCATCGGTATTATCGGTATATTTTTCTAATAAAATATCATCACCGATGGCGGGTTTTTTATTTACAGCAGCACCGGCTTTATCAGCCAGATTGGGCCTTAGATCTTTCGGGGACATTCTACACACTCCTGATAACCGTTCTGCTTTATAGTTTCCAGCATATCCCGCGGGTCACCGGTGCAATTTATGCGTCCGTGGCAGAGCACATAACCGGTACGGGCGTTTACATAATCCAGGATATGCCCGGTGTGGGTTATTACCAGACCACCCCGTTTGCGTTCGCGGATAGGGTGTTTTTTCTCCAGCAGGTCATTTATAAGGCTGCCGATAAGGGCAATATTTTCCAAATCAACCCCGGATTCAGGTTCATCAAGCAGGACCATATCCGGCCCTTGTGCCAGTAACTGCAGCAGTTCGGAACGTTTGATTTCACCCCCGGAAAAGCCGTGGTTTACGTCTCTTTCCAGAAAATCTGTCATGTGGGCTTTTTTGGCAAGCTCATCAATCAAGCCTGAGTCTTCTTTAGTCCGAAGCGAACTCCTGACCATTTCCCTCAGTTTTACCCCGCGGACTACTGGCGGGCGCTGAAAACTTATGCCTATGCCTAAACGGGCACGCTCATCAATGGGGACATGGGTAATATCTTTGCCATTAAATATAAGCTGCCCCTGAGTTATCTTGTACCGGGGAAAGCCCATCAGAGTCATCAGCAAAGTAGTTTTGCCGCTGCCGTTAGGCCCGAAAATGACATGGGTTTCTCCGGCAGGCAGTACCAGGTCAACTCCGTGGAGTATCTCACGGCCATCTACCTCAACGTGGAGGTCTTTTACCTCAAGCAAAATTTCTAAATCCATTTTAAATACCCCTGAATTTATGCTTAGTATATGTTAAATGTTACCAGTAAAGCGGCGGATATGCAATTTGCACGCCAACTGGCGGCATGACTATTTTACCTTAGCGGCGCTTGGGAACGGTGAGTGCCGCCAAAGCGGTGGTAATAACTGCAAACAATATCAGAACCCCGCACTGAAAGCCTACTTCAGCCAGATTTTTCCCCTGAAGCATTATTTCCCGCATGCCGTCCACGCCATAGGTCAGCGGCAGTATATTTGACAGGTACTGAAGCCATTCCGGCATTTGGGAAACCGGCCAGATAACACCGCACAAAAACACCTGGGGGACAATAATAAGAGGGATAAACTGAACCATTTGAAATTCATTTTTGGCAAAACTGCTGGTGAAAATGCCCAGTGTAACCGCCCCGGTAATAATAAGCACCTGAAAGAGCAGAATCTGCCAGAGTTCACCCTGAAAGTTGACTCCCAGCACGTAGATAGTAAAAAGAACAATGATAAGTGTCTGGAGCAGGGCAAACACGAAAAACCCCAGCAGATAACCGGCAACTATGTCCAGACGGGAAACAGGTGCCGCCATAAGCCTTTCCATAGTCCCCTGAGATGTCTCCCTAAGGAATGAAATGCCGGTCAGCAGGAAGCTGAAAAACAGGGCTAAAGTGGCCAGCATGGCCGGGGCAATATAATCAAGTACAGTGGCATCCGGGAAACTTACCCCTATAAGCCCCATAACCACCACCGGGACTACTATAATAAGGGCCATAGTCCGCCGGTCATGGAGCAACTGGCGGATAAGCCTCTGGGCAATAGCCAGTATATTATTCATGGCTGAGAGCACCTCCTGTGCGGATGGAATATAAAAAGGCGTCTTCCAAACTGGCATCGGCATTGCCTGTAGCCGCCTTTAATTCTGACGGAGTACCTTCGGCAATAACTCTGCCCTCACGCAGAAATGCCAGGCGGTCACAGTGGGCGGCGTCATCAAGGGTATGACTGGATATTACTATTGTTACCCCCTTCTGGTTCAAGCTCTTAAAGTACTCCCAGAAGCGGCAGCGCAGTTCGGGGTCAAGCCCCACAGTGGGTTCGTCTAAAAAGATTACCGGCGGATTATGGACAATGGCACAAGCCAGACTTACCCTCTGTTTCATGCCTCCGGAAAGGTTCATAACAGCATCGTTCCGTCTGTCCCAGAGGTCTACCAGCCTGATTACTTCTTCTATCCGGGCTTTACGCAGTGTTTTATCCCGCAGCCCATAGATACGGGCAAAAAAGTCTATATTCTGGCTGACTGTCAGTTCGGTATACAGGGAATGTATCTGAGGCATGTACCCCAGCTGATATTCCAGCTGGCGGCTGAACTCTTTGCCCAGTATAGCAAGATATCCGCTTTTTTGGCGGAGAAGCCCCACCATTATCCGGATAAGAGTGGTTTTGCCTGCCCCGTTAGGCCCCATTATCCCGAAGCTTATACCGCAGGGAATCTCCAAACTCAAATCATCTAAAGCTTTAATGCGCTTATAGCTGAAAGATATATCCCGCAAGCTGATAGCTGTATCAGTCATAACGTGTCCCTTTCTGTCTGGGCAACGGCTTTTTAAAAACTAACCCTTTGCCTGACTCTCAGCCGAATATTCCCAAGTTTTCTGAACTGCTCTTGATTCATAATACCCGCAGCAAGCGTACACCCGCAAGAGTTAGTATCAATATAGTTAGATTTATTAGTGCGAAACGGGAGTTTATGCTAATATGAAAGTGAAAGCTTTATATACGGGAAGGTGAATTGAAGACCAGACTGGCAAACTACATCTCTGATATTTTCAATCCGCTTACGCTTAGCATATTGTTTGTTTTCCTTTTGGCCAAAGACTCTACCGCCAATTTGTGGGAAGCCGCCAAATGGTCATTTATATTTATAGCCCTGTGCATGCTGCCGATATTTCTGGTCATTTTAAATATGGTCAAAAAAGGTAAACTAAAGTCAGTCTTTTCAAACCCCCGTGAGCAGCGCCATGTTTTATATGTTTTAGGTTCGGTGCTGGTGGGCGCCGCTTTGATAATACTGGTATTTATCGGCGCGCCGGATAAACTGATTGCCGCTTTATTTGCCGGTTTTGTCTCCAGCGTACTTTTTATGATAGTAAATTTCTTCTGGAAGATAAGCGTTCATACCGCGTTTGCCAGCGCCTTTTTCAGTATAGCTTTGGTGCTTTACGGCTACAGTGCTTTGGGTTTTGTTTTGCTGGTACCCATGATGGCCTGGGCCAGAGTTTACTTAAAAGAACATACCGTTGGGCAGGTAACTGCCGGAGCATTGCTGGCGGGCACAGTGATAGTAACTGTTTTTAATATTTTCAATATGGTCAATCTCTAAGTAGTCCGGGTAAAAAAAGTCTTCTTTTCTTTGGCACATATAAGCTGTACAGCCTGACGCCCTGAAAGTATTACTCCCGGCACACCCCCTGATACCCAGTGTCCTGCCAGATAAAGGTTTGACAGCCCCTCTAAAGTCCGCCTTGATTCGGCCTTGAAATTTAAGGCATTCAAACCCCAGCCTTCCGGCGCACCCTGATGATTTAAGGTATAACGGCTGAAAGTGCAGGGAGTAGCAATATCCCTGATTTCCACTGCTTGGGATACGCCAGAATATAGCATATCCAGATTGTCCAGTATTTCAGCCGCCAGCCGTTCTTTTTCAGCGGTATATTTACTAAGGTCGGTCTGCTTAAGGTTGTTCCAGTAAACCCATTCGGTTTCAAACTCTACCTGAATAACGCTCTTGCCTTCAGGTGCAAAGTGACTACTGTAGTTAAATATCCGAAGGAACAGCTGCCGGACCTCCCTGTTACCAACCCGCAAGGGCTTTTTTAAAAAAATTGTATTAAAAACATTTTCATTTTCAAAAGTGCGTTTTACCCCAAAGCTGGCCACAAAATAGGGCAGGCTGAGTTCAGAGGTATCAAACTTGTTTTGGAGCTTTTTGCCTATATACTTGCCGTCAAGCAGGTGAAAAACTGTATTATAAATATCACCGGCTGAAATAACGTAATCTGCATAGTCTTCAGTCCCGTCAGCCAGCCTGACCCCGATTGCACAGTCATTCTGAACCAGTATCTTTTCCACCGTAGCAGAGCAGGTTAGTTCCCCGCTCAAATCTTTATACCGTTTTTCTATCCGGCGGACAAAATCTTTACAGCCTCTTGCCAGGTAGCTTATTTGCCCGTCACCGGCAAGTGCCAGCAGCATGACTACAAACCAGACAGGCACTTGGGGGGTAAAGAGATTATTCAGGCAGTCCGCCAGCCAGCGGCTTTGCATTAAGGAAGTATACTCTGCCATACTTTTTGCATACCGGCCGGACATATACTTAACCAGACCACGCATTTTCCAGATAGCCGTAAGCCTGTCCATGCCGGAGGTAAGTTCCGGCGGATTAAGCTGCCCGTACGTAGCTAAATCTTTGCCGGAGAAAGCATGTACCGCCGCTACCAAACCATCTATCAAGGGAGCATCTGCAGGGGAAAGCATTTTCATCTCCAGCGCCAGTTCAGAAATATTAACGGGTATATCCAGCTGCCTTCCCTGCTCAATATCAATAAAACTGCCGTATGATTTCATGGTCACAAAGTTGGCCGGGTCTGCCACCCCAAGCTGGCGGTAGATATTATATAAATCAGTGCCGTTTTTGTAGCCGGTAATGAAGTGAATACCGCCGTCAACCAGGTAATCACCCCGCCGCCAGGAGGCGGCAACACCGCCGGGCTTGGAATGATGCTCATAAATACGGGTATCATAACCATTCATGCGGGAATAACAACCGGCAGAAAGTCCGGCTAAACCCGCACCAATAATGATAACCTTTTTTGCAGACACGGCGGCCTCCTGAAATACAGCCGAATGATAATCCGCTTTTATAAAAGCGTCAATAGCTGAAAACGGCATAAAAAAACCGCCTGCGTCAGGCGGTTTAATATACGTTGGCTCCCGAGGTAGGATTCGAACCTACGACCAAGCGGTTAACAGCCGCCCGCTCTACCACTGAGCTACTCGGGAACGCTTTATTTGGCTGGCGAGCCAGGATTCGAACCTGGGCATAAGGATTCAAAGTCCTCTGTGCTACCACTACACAACTCGCCATAGCCTAAAAGTAAGCTTTCAAGTCCTCTTGGTGCCGAAGGTCGGACTCGAACCGACACGAGGTTTACCCCCAGCAGTGTTTGAGACTGCCGCGTCTGCCATTCCGCCACTTCGGCCGGTTTAAGATTACTTTCGCTGGCTACGTTTGCTGATTAAAGCTATTTTAAGTAACTGAAATACCAATATCAAATGGTGCCGAGGCCCAGGATCGAACTGGGGACACGCGGATTTTCAGTCCGCTGCTCTACCGGCTGAGCTACCTCGGCGAAAACATGTAGTATTGTAGCCTTAAGCGTTAAAGGTGTCAAGAATTTCAGCCTGTTTCAAGGCTATTTTTATCTTGCACCGACAGGATAATACGCATATTATTATATCCTGTGCTGATATGTTAAAGCGATATATAATCAGCCGGATAATATTTCCGGCATATGCAGAGGTATCTCAGCTGATGCCCCAAATACGCTGTCTGCTTTTAAAAGAAGCGCTAGCTGGATAGGGCAGGGAGACGCCCAAACCGCCGTCTAAGGCCCTGAGAGGCTTAATGAGTGGTACAAACATATCCAGCAGGGGCGAATTAAGGTAACTGGAAAATGAAGCAAGAAATGAAACCTGCCGCTTCCGAAAAAAGGATTATGGGGTTTGCACCCAACGTATTTTTTCTGGGGATAGTAAGCTTCCTGACTGATATCTCCAGTGAGATTATTTTTACCCTGGTGCCGCTGTTTCTGGCTAACGTACTGGGAGCGACTACCACCGTAATCGGCTTCGTGGGCGGGCTTTCAGATTCTACCGAAGCCATTTTTAAAATCTTGAGCGGGTATCTTAGTGACAAGATTAACCGCTGTAAAAGCCTGGCACTCTTCGGCTACGGATTTTCGGCACTTTCAAAGCCGTTTATGCTTTTGGCAAACAGCTGGGGCATAGTCACCGGTGTCCGCTTTGCAGACAGGGTAGGCAAGGGGGTCAGGTCTTCACCCAGAGACGCCTTGATTGCCAATTCGGTTGAAGTATATGAAAGAGGGCGCAGTTTCGGTTTACATAAAGCAATGGACAGCCTGGGTGCGACACTGGGCCTGGGTATTGCGGCCGTAGTCATATATTTTACCCAAAGCGGCAGCCTGACACTCAAACCGGAAACATATACTACACTGCTATGGTGGGGAATAATTCCGGCTTTTTTGGCAGTGCTGGTACTGGCGGTATTTGTAAAGGAAAAACGCCGCCCCCAAAATACCGCCCAAGCGGATATGAAACCCCATTTTAATTTTCGCACTTTGCTTTCCGGTATGGACAGCCGCTTCAAACTTTTTCTTTTGGTTATGTTTTTATTTACGCTGGGGAATTCCAGTGACTATTTTGTTATTCTGCGGGCACAGGATATGGGGGTTTCGGTACTGGCAATCAGCCTGATGCTGGTAGTTTTTAACCTGACCTATACCTTGATTTCACTGCCGGCCGGGCTGCTTTCAGACAGAATAGGGCGCAGAAGAGTAATAGCCATGGGCTGGCTGTTTTACGCCCTGGTGTATCTGGGTTTTGCCGTTACCCAAAGCCAGATTGGTATCTGGATACTGTTTGGCTGTTACGGGCTATACTACGGGATTGTAGAAGGGGTAGCCAAAGCTTTTGTGGCAGATATGATACCACCGGATAAACGGGGTACTGCCTATGGCTTATATCAGGGTGTAGTCGGGCTGACTTTGCTGCCGGCCAGCCTTATTGCGGGTATTCTGTGGGACACTATAGGTTCGGCAGCACCATTTTACTTCGGGGCGGCACTGGCCTTGCTTGCCGTTATCGGTTTGCTGGTATTTATCAAAGAACCGCCAAAGAAAAAACCTGCGGGGGCAGCTTAGGCTAAAAACATATTGTCTATCAGACGGGTTTTGCCGAATCTGGCAGCTACCAGGGCAATAGTTTTTATAGATACTTTATCCGCCTCACCCAGGGTATCCTGGTCTGACAAGCTGACATAATCTATTTCCGCCAGGGATTCGCGCTGTATTTCCTCAGTCATTTTTCTGCGAATAATCTCCGGGTTGTACTCTTTTGCAGCAAACAAGCTTTTGGCTGTGAGCAGGGAGCGGTAAAGCACCAAAGCCGCCTTACGCTCTGAAGCAGAAAGATAGGTATTACGGCTGCTTAGTGCCAGACCGTCACTCTCACGCACTATGGGCAGCATTTCCACTGATACGTCCAGATTAAGGTCTGAGGCCATTTTTTTTATTATGAGGTACTGCTGGTAATCTTTCTGCCCGAAATAGGCTTTGGCAGGGCAGATTATTGTAAAAAGTTTCGCCACAACAGTACATACCCCGCGGAAATGCCCCGGACGGACAGCCCCTTCCAGACGTTCCTGCAAAACACCAGGCTCTACCCATGAATCAAAGCCGGGTGGATACATTTCCTCAACGGACGGGGCAAAGACATAATCCACACCGGCATTTTCCAGCATGGCCATATCCCGTTTTTCGTCACGGGGGTACTTTTTAAAATCCTCATGCGGCCCGAACTGGGTGGGATTAACAAAGATACTGGCGACCGTATTTAGATCCTGTTTTTTAGAAGCCCTAATCAGTGACAAATGCCCTTCGTGCAGATAGCCCATAGTCGGCACCAGGCCAACCGGTCCGCAGATTTCACGGTGCAGTTTTTGCATCTCGGCTACTGTTCTGATGATACGCACTTTTTCAGTTCCTCCAATACCTTTTTATCAAGGGTGAAGCTTTCTTTCAAAGTGGGAAATTCACCTTTTGCAACCTCAGTTACATATCCGGATACAGCTTTTGAGATAATACCGTTTAAATCAGCGTATTTTTTGGTATGTTTAGGTACAAAATCAGTAAACATACCCAGCATATCGGATACCACCTGCACCTGGCCATCACAATTTTCACCTGCCCCTATGCCTATGGTAGGTATGGAAACGGCAGCGGTAATCATGGCCGCCAGCTCAGCCGGCATAGTCTCCAGCACTATAGCAAACGCCCCGGCTTTTTCCAGAGCCCTGGCATCTTCTAGCAGGGCTAAAGCAGCTGTCAGAGTTTTCCCCTGGACTTTAAACCCGCTTAGCTGGTTAACAGACTGGGGAGTCAGCCCTATATGCCCCATAACGGGAATGCCGCAGTCAACTATACGTTTAACCTTGTCAGCCACATTTACCCCGCCCTCCAGTTTGACTGCCTGAGCGCCGCCTTCCTGCATAAAACGCCCTGCGTTCAGGAGTGCCTGTTCCGGGCTTAGGTGATAGGTCATAAAGGGCATATCGGCTATGACCATGGCCTTTTGGCTGCCCCTGACTACGGCTTTCAGATGGTGCAGCATATCTTCCATGGTCACGCTTACGGTGGAATCATACCCAAGCACCACCATACCCAAACTGTCTCCCACCAGTATGGCCGGTATACCGGCTTTATCCAGTATTTGGGCAGTGGGATAGTCATATGCAGTCAGCATGGCTATCTTCTGCTTGTTCTGTTTCATTTCCTTTAGCTGGCTGATGGTGGTGCGCATCTGTTTATACCTCTAAATTCCGGCTGGCAACCCCGTTTTTAACTTTGGTTATGCGGTTAAGACTGTCTACATAGACCAGATTCGGCTGGTGGGTAAGGGTATCTTCTTCGGTAATCAGACTGTAGCCCAGTATAATTACTTTATCACCCTTCATTCCCATACGGGCAGCTGCCCCGTTTAAGCATATCTGCCCGCTGCCAGCCGGGCCCTCTATGACATAGGTCTCCAGCCGCGTTCCGTTATTTACATTTACCACATGCACCTGTTCGTAGGGCAGCAAGTTGGCTGCCTGCATAAGGTTTTTATCAATGGTAATACTGCCTTCATAGTCTATGCAGGCATCGGTAATGGTAGCCCGGTGGATTTTGCTTTTGAGCATGATTCTCACTGTATATGTCTCCTTAATTTGCCAGTATCTCGGATACTTTTTCTATGCCAGCCAGATTGGGGTTTTCCTTATCAAGCGCTATTTTAACAGTTTGGCTGCCCAGTTCTTTATAAACAGGCAGCAACTCCGGGGCAGTATTTTCAAGATTTGCCAGATGTTTTAAAACCGTCCCGTAATCCCCCCTGGCTATAGGCCCGGATAGAGCACTAGTTATACCTGCTTTTTCTATATTTGAAAGGGTGCCGCGTACCAGCGGCATAAGGGCTTTTACGGCTTTATCTTCGGGGACACCGAAAGTCTGCCAGAGCCCGGCAGCCATTTCCATAAGTGTAACCAGATAGTTGGAAGCCATAACTGCTGCCAGATGATAACTTAGCTTATCTGACGGTTTAAGGATTATCCACTCTCCGCCAAGCACTTTTACCATATCCTTAAGCACAGGCAAAGTCTGGTCATCACCCTCCAGCGCATAGGTAATACCCCTAAGGTTTTTTACCGGGTCTGTCTGTAAACTGAAACTCTGGAGGGGGTGCAGTACCCCTGTATGCGCCCCAAACTCGTGGGCAGTTTGCAACAGTTCAGCTGAATAAGCCCCGGAACAGTGAATTATATATTGGCCGGGATGCCAGCTGATACTGCGGCAGACTTCGGCAATAGTGTCATCCGGGGTGGTAATAAATACAATATCAGCGGTGTCAGCCACTTCCTGCGGATTAAGGCAGATTTGTACCGAAGGGATTTTCCGGCAAAGCCTGTTCGCAGACTGAGCCGTGCGGCTGGCAATGCCGGAAACGGGATATCCTTTACCGGTTAGCCCCACAGCTAGAGCACTCCCCACTGTGCCTGCCCCTATAAAACCCAGCGTCTGCACCTGTTACCCCCTGATAATGATAGATGCCCTCCCCGGCAGACCGAAGAAGGCATCTAAAAAAATCTTTTTATTTACCGTCTCGGCCGTTTTCCGATCCAAGCGGGGAGATATTTAATTTAAAGCACCCGAAAGCTCACCGCCGGTTAAGGTCGGTGGCATATAGCCCGTATTTAGGCCTCTATATTCTGGTCGTAGGGTATAAACTCAATGTCCTCAGTGGATGAACCAACGAAAGTGATTTTCCCGTTGGTCATACCCATACATGTACCGGTAATTGCAATCTCCATGCCGATTTCAATATCAGCCCCCGGTTTGATTACATAATTACCGAAGTAGCAAATTATATTTGCCCCGTTATCCAAATCAGTTTTCAAGGATATCCAGCAACTGTTAGGTGCTGAACCGTAAACAAAGTCGGCTATTTTCCCTCTGACTTTGATAGTTTTATTGGTATAATACTGCTCAGGGTTGATTTCACCGGGACTGATAAACTGTGAATACAAAGTTTCGGCAGCTACCAGTATAATAACAGGCTCGCCAGATGGAGTATTATCAGCAGGTTCATTATTATCTACCTGCTGGGTATTGTTACTGGTACTTCCGGTAGGTGAAGAATCTATTTTGCCTTCCAAAGCAACTGAAACCGAGAATATTATGCTCACTGCGGCAATAACCAGCACAGGTGAAGAGAGCATTATCCCCCTTAGAAATTTGCCATTTGTAGAGTTGCTCATCTCAATACCTCAAGACATTATATTGATACCCTAAAATGATATACCACATGACATATCCGGTCAAGCCAAAAACCAGTTTTTGTATCTGGCAGCGCTTTGAAAAAATCAGGCTAAGATTATCCGGGGCGGTTATTTACTACTAGATTATATCCTGAAGGGCTCTGGCTGAAGCCAGTATGCCGGCAGTTTCAGTATCTTCAAGCATAAAGGGCGGCTGCTGGAAAAGCCTTTCATGGAGTGCACTTATAGAGATTAGGCCGTTTTCCACCGCCCAGATATCCGTTTCGTTATTGTCTGCCGGGCTTAGCTGGCGTCGCCTGAGCCAGAAATAACGCTTCCTGCCATCATGCCCTTCTTCCACTGTTTCTATGTGGGTTTTATGGGCAAGCGGGGTAACCCGTAACTCATTAATCCGGCAAAGCGGCAGGTCAGGGGTATTTATATTCAGAAAAGAATTTTTACTGATATGCCCGCTCTGTATCCGGCGTGCTATCTCCGCTGTAATACAGGCGGCACTATCCAGATTTTCGGGCTCTTCCGCCGTGACGGGTATTGAGATGGCTATTGAGGGTATGTTACGCAGGTATCCCTGCAGGGCGGCACCCACCGTTCCTGAAATAAGCACATCATCACCCAGATTCAGGCCATGGTTTATGCCTGATACCACCAAATCCACCGGTTCGGTTATCAGCTTGGCTAAACCCATTATTACACAGTCACATGGGCTGCCTTCTACCGAATAAGCCTCTATGCCCGGAATAAGCGGGTGGGTTTTCTGCACCCGGAGGGGCTGGCGCAGGGTTACCTGGGTGCCGGTAGCACTTTGCTCACGGTCAGGTGCTACCACCACTACTTCGCCAACTTCTTTGAGCCTTTTCACCAGTGCCCACAGGCCTGATGAATAAATACCGTCATCATTGCTCACAAGTATTCTCATAACAAAGATGAGTTTAGCATACCCTCAAAAACCGGGCAAACTAACCGCCGTCATTACCCGGATAACAGCCGGAATTACCAAAATTGCTTAAAAAACCTCTCACGGATATACTTACAGTGAATAAAAATTGACTATCACTCTGTCTATTTGTTTGAGGATTTGTGAAAACCAGCGATTTTGATTATAACCTGCCGCAGGAATACATTGCCCAGAAACCCGCTGAACCCCGTGACAGCTCACGTTTGCTGGTCTTAAACCGCCAGAGCGGGGAGCTAAAGAGCTGTATTTTCAGAGACATAACCGGTTATTTTCAGCCGGGAGACGTACTGGTAATGAATAACAGCCGGGTACTGCCCGCCCGTATAAAAGGCATTAAGCAGGATACTTCAGCTAAGATTGAAATACTCCTGCTGAAAAGTGACGGCAACGGTTGCTGGGAAGCCCTGTTAAAACCGGGGAAACGCACCAAACCCGGCACTATTATTGATATCCGGAAGCAAGACGGACAGATACATATTCAAGCCGAGGTGCTGGCAGATAAGGAAGACGGCATCAAGCTTTTGCGTTTTTCAGATGAAACCCTGCTGATGAAACTGGGCGAAGTGCCTTTGCCGCCTTATATACACACGCCGGTTTCAGACCCGGAACGCTACCAGACAGTTTACGCCCTGACTAACGGCAGTGTTGCCGCCCCAACTGCGGGTCTTCATTTCACCCCGGAGCTGTTAGAACGCCTTGGAGATATGGGTGTAATTTGTACCTACGTAACCCTGCACATAGGACTGGATACCTTCCGCCCGGTCAAAGAGGAAGACCCCAGTGACCATATAATCCACCGTGAATACGGTATACTAAGTGCGGAAACTGCCGCGGCTATCTGCCAGGCCAAAGCAAACGGTAAACGGGTATTTTGTGTGGGTACTTCGGCCACCAGACTGGTGGAACAGGCTTCCAGTCTAAGTCAGAACGGGATTATTGAACTATATTCGGGCTGGGCGGATTTGTTTATCTTGCCGGGATATAAATTTAAAGTGGCTGACTGTTTTATTACCAATTTCCATCTGCCCCGTTCCACCCCCCTTATGCTGACAGCGGCCTTTGCCGGCTGGCCGTTACTTCAGAAAGCCTATGAAAAGGCTATAAATGAGCATTACCGCTTTTACAGCTTTGGTGATGCCATGCTGGTTTTATAAAACACCCCCAAAAATTACCCATAAATAACAAAGGCCGGGTTTAATTCCCGGCCTTTAGTTTTATTATTCGCAAAAACTGGTCATTCCCAGCGGAAAAAGCGGACTGAGATAACCATACAGACCACCAGCCAGCCTGTGACTACCAGCAAATCAACCCCCAGCGGGAAAACAGGAGCTCCGTCCACCATTACCTGTCTGAAGGCATCACCCAAATAGGTCAGCGGTAAAGCATTTACCACCGGGCGCATGAAATCCGGCATATATTCCAGCGGAAAGAAAATGCCGGAAAGGAACATCATGGGGAACTGGATAAGCTGCACAATGGGCATAGCACCCTCTTCGGTCTTGGCCAGTGAAGCCACCAGAAAGCCCAGACTGATAAATGACAGCGTTCCCAGCATCACCAGCCCTAATAGCAGCCACCAGTTGCCTAAAATCTCCACGCCGAACATAAGCTGCCCGATGACTATAATGATAACGGTCTGAAGCACTGCCAGCCCCAGCCTGAGCACCACCTGGCTGAATATAATAGTGGAGCGGGAAATAGGGGAAGCCCCCAGCCGTTTCAAAATCTTCTTTTCCCTCTGCTGAATAAGCGGCATGGCCGAATAAATTCCCAGGAACATGATAGACATGGCCAGCACACCGGGGATAAAGAAACTCATCATACTCATGTCTTTGGTCTGAATAGTCTCTTCGCTTATCTCAAACAAAACGGGCGTCTGGGTTATCTCACGGTTGATACTCTGAAGTATCTCTTTGACCACCGGCAAAATAATCTGGTTTACGCTGGTCTGAGAGCCGTCATAATAGACCTGCACCTCGGTAGTCTGCCCGGACAGAGCCGCCTGCCCCAAACCCTCCGGCAGTATTATAACTGCCTTGAGCTTACCGTCTGTAAGAAGCTGCAGACTGTCATCCCGCGGGTTATCCTGCACTGAAAATATGCTTACCTGACTGAAAGCCTGAACTATACCCTGACTTATCTGCGAATCGTCTTCGTTTACCAGGGCAACATCATAATTAATCTTGTCTGTACCGCTGAAAACCAGCCCGAACATAATGATAAAGAGTACCGGGAAAGCCAGGGTAAAAAACAAAGCGGTCTTGTCCCGAAGAAATTACTTGAAATTGGCATTTAGCATATTTAAAAATGAATTCATTCTCTTATCTTCCTGCCGGTCAGTTTCAAGAATACGTCTTCCAGGGTGGCCTGGCGGACATGCAGATTACGCAGTTCGGTATTACCCTTGTTTTTATCCGCATAATCCAGTATGGCGCCCATAGTTTTAGGCACATCAGCCGAATATAAAATAACCTCAAAACCTTCTACTGAAGCACTGGTCACACACGGAAAAGACCCCAGTAGTTCACCGGAGGGCACAGGTTCCATTTCAAACTCAATGGCGCTTTCTTTAAAGTTGCTTGAGATAAGTTTTTTAGGTGTATCCAAAGCAATAATCTTGCCATGGTCTACTACCGCAATCCGGTCACAAAGCCGTTCAGCCTCGTCCATATAATGGGTGGTGAGGAAGACTGTTTTACCCTGTGCGCGCAGCTCTTCAATAACCGACCACAAACCCCGCCTGGCCTGAGGGTCAAGCCCGGTGGTGGGTTCGTCCAGAAAGGTAATCTCCGGGTTATTGACCATAGCCATAGCTACCGATAAGCGCTGCTGCTGACCGCCGGATAGATTCTTAGAAAGCACCTTGCGGCTTTCGGTCAGCGCTACCATTTCCAATAGTTTATCAACCGGCAGAGAATTACGGTAGAAAGAGGTGAAAAGTTTTAATATTTCTTCTACATTTAACAGCGGCAAAAGAGCCGGAGCCTGAAGCTGGATGCCGATAAGCTGTTTAATCTGTTCACGCTGTTTGCGTACATCCATGCCCATCACCGTGACACTGCCTGAATCCGCATCCCGCAGCCCCTCAATAATTTCGGTTGTGGTAGTCTTACCAGCACCGTTCGGACCCAGCATACCGAAGACCTCACCTTTTTTGACCTCAAAACTGATACCATCCACCGCCCTGATTGGACCGTAGACCTTTACCAAGTCTTGCACTTGAATAACCATCTGTTTCCTTTCTCTGTCTGCAGTGAAAAGGCATAATTAAACTGCACGTGCACTAAGTATACAGCAGCAATATTAAGGCTGGATTAAGGAAGACGGGTTAACTGCCTGTAAAGTTTTGGATGAGCAGATAAACACCATAGCCCAGCACAGCCACCGCAGCAATCAGGAGCACTACCAGAAGGGGCATTACATCATTGCGGCGGTTAGGACGGTAACTGCGCTCCTCACGGTAAGCCTTGGCAGGGCGGCGGGGAGTGCGGTAGCGGGGTTCTTCATCTTCGTAATAATCATCTTCAGCAGCATAACGGCGGGAGGTGCGGCTGCGGGGACGTTCTTCGTACTGGTCATAATAGGGATAAGCCTGCCGGGCAGGTCTAGCGGCAGGGGTAGTATCATCTTCATCACGGTAATTCCGCGGCTTGGCAGTTGATTCCAGTTCTTCATCATTTTCATATTCGTCATCTTCGGGAGCAGGCTGTACTGGCGGTGAAAACTTTTCGGCTGACTCACGGCGGGTGGTATTCTTATAAAGACGGCCGGTTCGCCCAAGAGGGGGAGCGTCAGGGTTTAACATCTGGCCGCAGCTTGGGCAATAGTTAACCTTCCCCACAATGCCCTGACCGCAGCTGCAAAAGGTCATATTATCTATATCGGGGTTTTGCGAACCCCGGGGTTGTCCGACACCGCAGAAAGGACAGAAAAGCAAGCCGGATTCAACCAGGCTATCATCAAAATCACGGGAACAATTAAGACACTTCATAAAATCCTCGTTATCTATCAATTTTAGTTGGCAAATTATAACACTCTTTTTCCCCGAAGCATACCATTTAGCTTTAAACTTTGTATTTATGGAACTAAAGTTTAACCAGCCGAAAAGGTCAAAACACCAGCCGCTGCGCACCTCCCCGTAACAAATTCAACTACCAGTGTATATAACGTATTTCAGGCTGCAAGGTTAGGCAGGAATAATAGATATCAGTGCGGCCGAAAAACCCCGGTTTTCTAGACAGGTGGAGTTTTGGGGGCTATAATCACAACCAGATGATGAACAGGATAAATCTTTCGCTTTTTATTCCCAGGGCTGATATTGAAGTTTATCTTGAACGTTTGGCTGCTGAAATTAACCGCAGCTACCAAGATAAACCGCTGGTGGTAATAGGCGTGCTAAAGGGGTCATTTATTTTTATGGCTGACCTGATTCGCCGCCTGAATATGCCTGTTGAACTGGAATTTGTAGGGCTGGCCAGTTACGGCCAAAATACCCAAAGCAGCGGCAAAGTACGCCTGACCCGCCCCCTTAAGCGGGATATTACCGGCAAAGACGTACTGGTAGTGGAAGATATTGTTGATTCGGGGTTAACTATTTCTTACCTTTTAAAGTATCTGAAAAGGCGTAAAGCAAACTCGGTAAAGCTGTGTGCCCTGCTCAGTAAACCCAGCCGCAGAATCTGCCCGGTAGAAATAGACTATCTGGGCTGCGAAGTAGCTGATAAATTTCTGGTAGGTTACGGACTGGACAGGGGCGAATGCCACCGCCAGTTACCTGAAATATTTGCTCTGGAGGAACAACCGGATGCAGACAAACCTTAGCCAGCTGATAAAAGTTGCCAGAGGCGAAGCCAAAGCTGATTTGGTGCTTTTAAATGCCAGAGTAGTAAACGTATTTAACGCTGAGATAGAACCGGCAAATGTGGCCGTGTTTGGCGGCCAAATAGCCGGTGTCGGGGACTACACACTGGGTAACCGGGTGCTTGACCTGAAAGGTGCATATCTTCTGCCCGGACTTATCAACGGGCATACCCATGTGGAAAGCTCCATGTTGGATATTTCCCAATACGCCCGAGCAGTAATTGCCCATGGTACTTCCGCCCTGATAACCGACCTGCACGAAATAAGTAATGTCTGCGGCAAAGAGGGCATTGATTATGTCTTGAGTGCTTCAGCCGATTTGCCTTTAAACATTTTTTTGCAAGTCCCTTCCTGCGTACCTGCCACCCATCTGGAAACTGCCGGAGCCGAAATAAACTCCAACGATGTGACGGAGCTGCTGCGTCTTCCAAACGTAACCGGACTGGGAGAAATGATGAATTTCCCAGGGGTACTGTTCGGTATCCCTTCGGTACTTGACAAGATTGAGGCCGCTTCGGGTAAAGTGCTGGACGGTCACGCTCCGGGTCTTTCGGGCAAGGATTTAAATGCCTATATTTCCGCCGGGATACACTCTGACCATGAGTGTATCCAACTTGACGAGGCCAAAGAAAAACTGGCCCGCGGCATGTACATAATGATACGCGAAGGTTCTTCGGAGAAAAACCTGACAGAGCTTCTGCCGCTGGTAACCGATAAGACTTATAAGCGCTGTATTTTTGTGGTAGATGACCGAAGCTGTGCTGATTTGCAAAGAGACGGGGATATTGATGCAGTAGTGCGCAAAGCCATCAAGCTGGGACTTGACCCCGTAAGGGCAATCCAGCTGGCCAGTATAAACACCGCCGAGTATTTCCGTCTGAATGGTCACGGGGCAATTGCACCCGGATATCTGGCTAACATGATAGTCTGCCAAGACCTAAATCAGCTGGATATAGATATGGTCTTTCACAAAGGGGAACTGGTAGCGGAAAAGGGTCAGGTATTATTTAAACCCCAAAGCCACGTCCCCAAGTCACTTCTAAGCAGTATGCACATAAAACCTTTTGACATCAAAGACCTGGCGATTAAAGGCAGCAGTACCCAAATGCCTGTCATAGAGGTAATACCCGGGCAGATTGTAACCCGCAGGCTAAACCTGAAAATACCGGCTGAAAACGGGGTTCTCACGCCAGATATTGAACAGGATTTGCTAAAAATAGTGGTATTGGAAAGACACTGCCAAAGCGGCAATATAGGACGGGGGCTGATAAAGGGATTTGGTCTTAAAAAAGGGGCTATAGCTTCATCTGTCGCCCATGATTCGCATAATGTAATAGCTGTAGGCACAAATGATGCCGATATATACACTGCCGTAAAGGAACTGGAAAGAATAAACGGAGGCATTGCCCTGGTGGTGGACGGTAAGATAAGTGCTTCGGTGCCATTGCCGGTAGCCGGGCTGCTTTCTACCCAGCCGCTTGAAAAAGTGGTAGATGCACTGGAAGAAATAAATAAACAGGCAGCCGGACTGGGCTGTAAATTAAGCGCCCCCTTTGCCACTTTATCCTTTATGGCCCTGCCTGTTATACCCGAACTGCGCCTGACTGACTTGGGGCTGGTAGATGTAAACGCTTTTAAACTTATTCCACAGGAGACATGATGCACAGACCGCTGGTATCGCCCATATTTGAAAACCGATTTGATGCAGGCAGACAGCTGGCTGAAAAACTGACCCAATACAAGGACAAATCTGCCATAGTGCTGGCTATCCCTAACGGCGGTATACCCATTGCTACCCAGGTGGCTTTGGCACTGGATGCCGATATGGATATGATTATTTCCCGTAAACTGCCCATACCGTTAAGGCCGGAAGGAGGCTTCGGGGCAGTGGCAGATGACGGGGCGGTGATGCTTAACCACGAAGTGGTAAATTACCTGAAGATGACCGAACAGCAAATACATTATACGGTCAACAAAGTACGGGCCGAAGTCCAGCAGAGAAGCCTGCTGTACAGGGGACACCGCACACTTTCCATACTGAACGGGCGGACAGCTATTATCATTGATGACGGACTCGCCTCAGGTTACACCATGCTGGCGGCGATAGAATCTGTAAGGCGCAAAAAACCGGCCAGAATAGTTGCCGCCGTACCCGCTGCTTCGGCTACTGCCCGCAAACTGGTGGAAAAAGCAGCCGACGAAGTAATTACCGTAGCTGACGGGTTTATGCCCAAGTTTTACGTATCAGATTACTACCGGTACTGGAATGTACTGGATGATGAACAGGGGTTAAAGGTATTTAAAGACTGGCAGATGCGCCGCCAAAACTTAAATCTCCGCCCGGAAAACCTGCCTCCGCCCAGCATGACCATGCGGCGTAAACCCCTTATTTAAGGCGGGTAATACGCTTTAGGGCGGCTATCTCTCCCGGAGTAAGCTCACGGGTTTTACCCTCTTCCAGTTTGCCCAAACGCAGTGTGGCTATACGGCTGCGCTTCAAAGCCTTTATCTGGTATCCCAAATGGGCAAACATACGCCTTACTATCCTTTTTTTACCTTCGTGTATTATCAGTTTGTAGTTATACGGCGGTTCGTCTGTAACCCGGCTTAAGCGGGCAGGTGAGGTCAGCCCGTCATCCAGCAGCATGCCTTTTTCCAGGCTTTCTTTATCTGCCTGGGTAAGTGCGGCATCAATGGATATCAGGTATTCTTTTTCTATTTCATAGCTGGGGTGGGTAAGGCGGTTAGTCAGTTCACCGTCATTGGTAAGCAACAAAAGGCCGGTAGTAGTCTCGTCCAGCCTGCCCACCGGGAAAAGACCTGCCCCCTCATAACGGCGGTGGAGCAAATCCATCACAGTTTTACGACCCAGTTCATCACTGGTGGTAGAGACTATTTCAGGCGGCTTATTTAACATAAGGTATATACGGCGGATACGGCTAAGTTCAACAGGTTTGCCCTCAAAGGTTACCTTGTCCTGCTGGGTATTTACCGGCTGGGAGTAAGATTCCGCTTTCTGTCCGTTCAAAGTAACCAGACCTTGCTTAATAGCCTCCGCCATTTTGCGGCGTGAACCAAGCCTGGCTTCCACTAAAACTTTCACCAACGGAGTACCTGAAGATGCATTATATGACATTAAAATTCCTTTAAATGGGTATTAAACTTTTGTCTGCTTGCTATCCAGTGAAGTATACAGCCTGCGCCCATATTCCAGCAGAGTCTTTTTCTCCTGTGCCGAAGTCTGCCTGGCATCCAAATAATGTTCCAAAGCCTGAACAGGGTCAAGCCCCTCCGCTTTGAAACCGCCCTCTCTTTGGCGGCTTGAGCGGGTGAAATTTTTGGAAACAGTGAAGTTATGGGCCTCACGCAAAGCTTCCCGTATATCATTATCCCGCAGCTGCCCGCCAATCTCTGCCGGCAGCTCCAGTTTCAGGCGGACTATAGCATCTTTTATTTCCGGCTGGCGTGATTGTAATATATTTATTACTTCCTGAGTAGGGTCAAGGCTGTCTGCCGTTACAGTATGCTCTATAGTCAAAAAACGGCGGCCTTCCAGTTTTATAAACTCAAATTCAGTTTTACGGCTGAGGGAGTCTATCTCTACCAGATAAAAACCTTTATCGTCTTTTTCCTCACCGAAATCCAGCCTTTCCAGACTGCCGGGATACACTACCGGAGGGGAAGAAGACAATACCTGCTGCTTATGGATATGCCCCAGAGCAATATAATCAAAAGCAGGGTTGGCAATATTACTTAACATAACTGTAGGCTCGTGACCTATTGAGATATTCCGCTCGGAGCCCAGTTTGGCGGTATTGACCGAAAGATGGGCGGAAAGGATGGCGGGGATATCTTTATCAAGCTGGCCTGCCAGATTTTCTATAATACCGGCCAGATAATGTTCCACCCTCTGGTTCAGTTCCTCAATGCTCAGGCTTTTTTCTTCTTTCTGGTTTGAGACCGAAAGAACAGAGGAACGGCGTAACCACGGCAGGGAGGCGACCTGAATAAGACCGCTGCGGGTATTTATCAGCCGCACTTCCGCCTTGGCGGAAACATGCACATTGGCAATATTAAGTGTGTCAAATATTTCAGTTGTGGTAGCCCTGCCGGTGGCATTCGGCAGGTCATGGTTTCCTACTAGCAGGAATACCTGTATGCCGTTATTTGCCAGGGTACTTATCCGACGGGCGAACTCCCGCTGCTGAGTTTGGGAAGGGTCACGGCTTTTGTAAGCATCACCGCTGAAAACCACCAAATCCACTTTGTTCTCAATGGCATAAGCCACCAAACGGTCAAAAGCAGCCAAGAAATCAGCCAGCCGGGAGGAAAGCCCGGTTGCACTGTCAAAACGGCCGTAATTCTCCACCCCTATGTGAAGGTCTGCAAAGTGGAGGATTTTCAATTTCGCCTCCAAATCAGCTGTTAAACGGCTCACCCGAAAGCTTGGCAGCCAGAATGCAGCTAAGTTCGGATACTTTTACCCGTATTTGATCCATGCTATCCCTGTCACGTATGGTCACCATGCCATCTTCCAGAGACTGGAAATCCACCGTAACGCAGTAGGGTGTACCTATTTCGTCCTGACGGCGGTAACGGCGGCCGATACTCTGGGAGTCATCGTAAGCTACCATCCAGCATTTTCTAAGGTCAGCATAAATCTTGCGGGCATAATCAGACAGTATTTCTTTCTTGGAAAGAGGCAAGACGGCTATCTTGTACGGGGCAAGTGCCGGGTGCAGGTGCAAAACAGTCCGTATTTCGTCCTTGTCAGGCTCTTCGGCATAAGCATCAATCAGGAAAGCCAGAGTAGAGCGTTCAACCCCGGCTGAGGGTTCTATTACATAGGGTATAAAGTGTTCTTTGGTTTCTTCGTCAAAATACTCCAGTGCCTTGCCGCTGTATTTGGAGTGCTGGGTAAGGTCAAAATCACGCCTGTTGGCTATACCTTCAAGCTCACTCCAGCCCATGGGGAAATTGTATTCCACGTCATAACAACCCTTGGCATAGTGAGCCAGTTCGTCAGAGCGGTGAGCCCGAAGCCTGAGGTTTTCAGGATTCATACCCAGATTTTTATACCAGTTCAGGCGGTACTGAGTCCATTCCTCCAAGCAGGCATCATCCGCACCCGGTTTTACAAAATACTCCAATTCCATCTGCTCAAACTCGCGTGAGCGGAAAATAAAGTTACCGGTAGTAATTTCGTTGCGGAACGATTTACCTATCTGGGCAATACCGAAGGGCAATTTTTTGCGGGTGGTATTTAAAACGTTTTCAAAATTTACAAATATGCCCTGAGCGGTTTCCGGCCGCAGATAGACAATATTGGCCGCCTCTTCAACAGGACCCATAAAGGTTTTAAACATGAGGTTAAACTGGCGTGATTCGGTAAGCTCACCGCCGCAGGCCGGGCATTTGGGTTCGGCAAGGTCTGTGGGGCGCCAGCGCATTTTGCAATTTTTGCAGTCCACCATAGGGTCGGAAAACCCGGCCACATGACCGCTGGCTTCCCAAACGCGGGGGTGCATGATAATACTGGCATCCAAACCAACCACGTCATCCCGGTCACGTACCATATACCGCCACCAGGCTTCTTTAACGTTGCGCTTCAGTTCTACGCCCAGCGGGCCGTAGTCCCAGCAGCTATTCAGGCCGCCGTAGATTTCACTGCTGGGGAATATAAATCCCCGGCGGCGGGCCAAAGAAACTATTTTATCCATGGAAACAGGCTGAGAAACATTTTCAGACAAGGTCAATTACTCCTTTTTGCTTGCACTCGGGCCGTTAAAAGTTTTGTAAGCCCTGACAAATACCGGAATGGCAAAAATCCCTATAACAATGGCTGCTATAACAATAAGGATAATGGCAAACAGCCACAGGGGCAACAGGTGAATTTGATGAACATTGTAAACAAATACGTCCAGCAAAGCATATGCCAGTATCAGCTGGGGCACAGCCATAATATTACCCATAAACCCAAGCAAAGTTCCCGGTTTCACCCAGAAATCCGTCTGGTTGGTTTTAAAAAAGCTGAGCCGCGGCAGGAAAAACGCCAAGCCAAAAGCCAAAAGTACCACTAAAACCTGCACTCCAACCAGCATGCCGGTTATCAGCCCGGCATTTATATAGGTAACCGGTGCGCCGTCAATACTGAAGCGGTATGCCACCTCTGCCGGCAAACGGCCAAAATATATAGCAGTAAGGATAAGCGACATAACCAGCGCCAGCAGCGGTGCCATGAAATAAGCCGGACGGAAGCTGAATGAAGCGGCAGGCAGATTCGGCTGATTATCTATACTCATGAATAAAAAGTTATCAGCTTTGGGCAAATAAGTCAAAAATATTTTGGCGGATACCAGCTTTAGTGCTAGAATGTGCCAAAATATTATCCTTGAGGCTTATACAAACATGCTTAACCGCAAACTCCGTTTAGGTTTACTGGGTACAAACTGCTATATACTGGGTGATGAAGAAAGCCGTGAGGGGCTTATAATTGACCCGGCTGCTATCTCAAACTCAATCCCCGAAACAGTGACCGAGCACCATCTGAATGTAAAATATATCTTACTTACCCACGGGCATCTTGACCACCTGGCAGGGCTGGAATATGTCCGGAAACTTTACCCCGGAGCTAAACTTTGTTTTAACCCTTCGGATTCCCACTTAAGTGAAAATATTGAGCTGGTAAGTTACCTGGGAATGCCCGCGCTGCCAAACCTTGTGCCGGATATTCCGCTTGATGAAGGCAGTACGCTGGAACTGGGCAAAACCAGATTTTCGGTTATTTCTATACCGGGCCATACACCGGGCGGTATCTGTTTGTACACGCCGGGTTATTTGTTCAGCGGAGATACCCTTTTTAACTCCGGCATAGGGCGGTCAGATTTTGAGGAAAGTGATACCGAGGCCTTGCGGCAGAATATAATAAACAGGCTGCTCAGCCTTCCCCCTGAAACCCTTGTCTTCCCCGGACACGGCCGGGAAACAACCATTGGCAGAGAAAAGGCCGGCAACCCGTTTATTTAGCTTTATATAGCCTTAAATTATACCGCTAAAATTAGCCAGTATAGGTGCCATAACCAAGGCAATAATGGCAACCAGCTTAATCATAATATTAAGTGACGGTCCGGCGGTATCCTTCATGGGGTCGCCCACCGTATCACCCACCACTGCCGCTTTATGGGCATCCGAACCTTTACCGCCGTAAGCCCCGGTTTCAACCCATTTCTTGGCATTGTCCCAGGCACCGCCGGCATTGGCAAAAGTGACTGCCAGTACAAACCCGCACAGTATGATACCGGCCAGAAAACCCACTACGGCTACCGAACCAAGCAGCCAGCCGACTATTACCGGTGAAACTACCGTGATAATACCGGGCAAAATCATCTGCTTAATGGAGTCACGGGTGCAGATATCTACACATTTGCCGTATTCGGGTTTGGCAGTGCCGTCCATAATACCGGCAATCTCTTTAAACTGACGCCGCACTTCGTTCACAATGGAAAAACTGGTCACACCCACTGCTTTTAAAGTAAGTGAACAGAAAACAGCCGGCATCATAACACCCAGCAAAAGCCCGGCCAGCACCTTGACATCCAGCAGGCTTACCTGCGAAGCAGTTATACCAACCGCCTGGGTGTAAGAAAGCAAAAGAGCCAGTGAAGTAAGCCCGGCAGAACCTATGGCAAACCCTTTGCCTATGGCGGCAGTGGTATTGCCCAGAGAATCAAGCGCATCCGTCCGTTCGCGTACTTCCTTGGGCAAACCCGCCATTTCAGCTATACCGCCGGCATTGTCAGCTACCGGGCCGTACGCATCGGTAGCGTCCTGAATACCCAGGGTAGCCAGCATACCCACACCGGCCAGAGCCACACCGTAAACATCACCGAAAGTATAAGCAATGACAATAGCGGCGACTACCAGAATTATCGGAGGGACTACACTCAACAGCCCCACCGAAAAACCGGAAATAATATTGGTGGCCGCACCCGTCTGGCAGGATGCCGCTATACCCAGAGTGGGTTTATAGACATATGAAGTAAAATAGTTGGTGCTTTCACCGATAAATACACCCGCCGCCAGCCCGGCCAGAATGGCAACAAAGAGACCCAAATCTGCCTGAAGATACCAGACAGCCAGGAAAGAGAATACCGCCGATAAAAAGGCGGCTGCCAGAGTACCCTTGCGTAAAGCTGCCAGCAAGGCCTTCATCTGGAGTTTTTCCCCGGTACGTACCAAAAAGATACCGATAACCGAGGCCAGTATACCCCCGGCTGCAACCAGCATGGGCAGGAAGAAAGCCGCTTCCTCAGACGGGACAAGCGAATACCCCAGTTTCATTGAGAAAGCGCCGACAGTAGCCAGAGCCATGGTAGCTATAATGGAATCTACATAAGATTCAAAAAGGTCAGCCCCCATCCCGGCCACATCACCCACGTTATCACCCACAAAGTCTGCCACTACCGCCGCATTGCGGGGGTCATCTTCGGGGATACCTTTTTCCACTTTGCCGACAATATCCGCCCCGGTATCAGCCGCTTTGGTAAAAATACCGCCGCCCACTCTGGCAAAGATAGCCACAGAGGAAGCCCCGAAACCATATCCGGGCAGAATCTGCAGGAAATCTGCGTTACTGCCAAAGGCAAAGTACATTATTGAAAGGCCGATAATACCGATACCAACCACACTCATACCCATAACCGAACCAGCCCTGAAAGAAAATTTCAGGCCTTGATTAAGGCTGTGACTGGCGGCAGTAGTAGTACGCGCATTAGCCCTGACGGCTATACTCATGCCAATAAAACCCGCAAGCCCGGAGCATAAGGCCCCAAACAGGAACGAGACCGATACCGGCCAACCCAGCGAAGGCAACAACGCCAGTATGATAGTCACTGCCGCTACGAAGATGGCCATAACCGTGTATTCACGGGTGATAAAAGCCATGGCACCTTCCCTGATGGCCGAGGCAATTTCCCTCACTTTAGATATGCCCTCATCTTGCCGGAGGACAAACCTGGCCAGCAGCCCGGCAACAACCAGACCCGCTAAACCGACAACCAATGCAATCCAGATAGACACTAAATTACTCCCCTTTCCGGGTCAATTTTGACTGGAAATCTTCCAGCTTTTGCTCAAGCCCCTTTTGCTGTATATATAACGTTAAATCACTTCGGGTGCGTTCCAGCACACCCCGAACCATGTCTGTAGTCCGGCGAAGCCCGCCGGTAATGGCATCCGGGAAATCCATGGTAACCAGTACTTCGTAGATATCATCCATAGCCTGAAGCAGCTCTTCGCCGCGGGTATCTTCGCCCTTTCTCAGGCCATCCAGTATGTAACGCCTAAGTTCACCTGCCGCTTCGCCAATACCGTTTAAATAGGCGGCATTATCCACTTCCAGTTCCTGTGGCGAGGGCATATCCTTACCGTCCACCAGAGCCAGTACTGTATTGGCTTCGGCGTACTCTTTCTGGGCATCAAGGAAAAACGCGGTGTTGGACAATTCCCCGCATGCGTCTATAGCCTGCCCGGCCTCCTTAATAAGGGCTTTGGCCGAAACCAGCATTTCTCTTGCCTGTGCCAGTTCCTGGCGGTGAACCGCCCTGATAGCCAGACTGCAGTAGCGGATAGCTTCCCGGCTGACAGGCAGGGATTTTTCACGGGCGGCATCACGGGTTTTAAAATTTTCCCGTATGCTGTCAGATATCTGTTCCATTTTGAGACTGATACTAGTCAATTTTTGCTGCCTCCATAAGGGTTATAAATTCTGAAGTAGCCTTTTTAATATCAGGCGCACCTAAGACCGCACTTATCAGACAGAGGCTGTCCGCACCTGCCTGCATGGCTTCATAAAAATTTGACTTGTTTATGCCGCCAATAGCCACCAGAGGTATTTTTACCACCTGGTGAATGGCCTTTAAACCTGAAAGACCGCCGAAAAGGACATCTGGTTTAGTTTGGGTGGGAAAAACCGCCCCGGCCGCCACATAGTCCGCCCCTTCGTTTTGAGCTGAAACAGCCTGTTCGGGCGTATCTGCAGAAATACCTATAATGCTATCCGGCGGCAGAAAGCGGCGGGCTTGCGAAAGCGGCATATCTGTCTGCCCCAGATGAAGCCCGTCCGCACCGCAGGCTAGGGCAATATCCAGGCGGTCATTTACAATAAAAAGCGCACCGTATTCAAGGCAAATTTCCTTCAAGTTTACGGCCAGTGCCAGAAACTTTCGGGTAGAGGCCGTTTTAGCCCTAAGCTGGATAAGGCGGCAACCGCCTTCAAGGGCTTCTCTGGTAACTGCAGGTATATCCCGCCCGGCCAGATAATCTGCATCTATAGCCACATACAACCCCGTTATCATATCCCGGCGGTGTTTACGCAAAAGCCTGGCCGCCAGGTCTTTTTCAAGGGTATAAAGTTCAAAACGCCCGCGGCTGTAGAGAGCGGCATCAAGACCCGTCTCAGATAAACCGGCAAACTCTTCTAAAACACGCAGGGATTGTTCTGCCCGCTTGGCATTGGCACTTACAACCGAAAATAAGGTTTCCGGTTTGGACTGGTCAGCTGTTTCTAACTGAGCGCCGATATCCGTATCCGCCTGGCGGGAAAATAAAAGGCGGGAATTAGAGGTGATATCCTGTAAAGTAAGTGAGTGACGCAGGTTTTTTAAACGCGAAGTCAGCGTTTCATCTTCAAGGTACAAACGGGCAATCTCTTCCAGTATCCGTAAACCTTCGCTTAAGCGGTTCTGGTTGACATCAACTATCCGCCACAGTTTATCAAGATTATCCACGCCAAGATTTTAACACAAACCCGTATCTTTCGTCTTTATTCTTCACCCAGTGCGTTTTTAATAAGTTCCAGTTTAGGTTCAGGCTGGCTAAGGTCTACTGAAACGAAGTCTATCCGGCAGGGCAGGTGTTCCAGATGGTATTTTTGCATATAGCTTTCGGCACTGGCAATAAGATGGGCTTTTTTACGCAGGGTAATAGATTCGGCAGGCAAACCGTATTCCAAGCGGCGTTTGGTGCGCACCTCAATAAATGCCAGACACTCACCGTCCTGCCCCACTATATCAATTTCACCCTCAGGCAAACGGCAGTTGGTCTGGATAATGCGGTATCCCATACCCTTCAGGTACTCTGCTGCCAGTTCCTCACCCAGCTTACCTGTTTCTTTACGCTTATATGACATCAAACATACTCTTTAAAGGGGCAAAAGTGCGGCGGTGGATGGGGGAGATACCTTTTTGGGAAATGCACTCCATATGAAGCGCCGTGCCATACCCCTTGTGCTTGGCAAGGTGGTATCCGGGATAGGTAGCCTCAAGTTCGCACATCAGCCGGTCACGGCTGACCTTGGCAATAATGGAAGCACAGGCAATACTGAAGCAAAGGGCATCACCATCCACAATGCCCTTTTGGGGCAGGGGAATATCCGGCAGTTTCAGGTAATCCACCAGCAAAAAATCAGGCCGACAATCCAAATGTTCCACCGCCTGCTTCATGGCAAGCCTGGTAGCAGGGGCAATCCCCAGGCAATCAATCTGGGTATTATCCACTACACCCACCCCGAAACTTATTGCCATGGAAACAATATGGCAGTAAAGGTATTCGCGTTTTTCGGGGGTAAGCACCTTGCTGTCCCGCACCATAGCCACCCAGTCGCCCTTTAACCGGGGCGGCATGATGACCGCTCCGGCTACCACCGGTCCGGCCAGACACCCCCTGCCGGCTTCGTCTAAACCGGCAATTGAGGAAAAACCCTGCTTCCAGAGATGCTTTTCCTCAGCCCAGCCGGGGCAGATCGCGGCAGGCATATCAGGCGACGTCCCCGCCGTGTTCAATAATACCCCCGCCAAGTACCATATCACC
This sequence comes from Dehalococcoides mccartyi 195, assembly GCF_000011905.1. NCBI lineage: Bacteria > Bacillati > Chloroflexota > Dehalococcoidia > Dehalococcoidales > Dehalococcoidaceae > Dehalococcoides > Dehalococcoides mccartyi. The sequence continues at coordinate 717,741 of NC_002936.3, read as the reverse complement.
CAGATAAATAACGGCTGCCTGACCGGGGGTGGCTGCCCAAACGGGGCTTGCCAGTTCAAGCAAATAAAAATCACCTGTTTGGGATATCTTTTTTACCTCGGCCGGGGCGGCTTTGTAGCGGACTTTGACTATCATACCGGGGGTATCCAGCGGAATCCTGCTTTCCCGCCAGATGAAGTTGCTCAGCAATATGCGGCTGGTGTAAAGCTGATCATGGCTGGCAACCATAATGGTATTGGCCTCCGGATTCATATCAGATACAAAGAGCTTTTCATTTGAAGCCAAGCCCAGTCCCTGCCTTTGACCTATGGTATAAAGAGGTAGTCCCTGATGTTCGCCCAGTATTTTGCCGGTTTTATCCAGAATTTTGCCGGGGGTAAATCCCATACGGGTAGCCAGAAAAGATTTGTAATCACCGTCAGGTATAAAGCACACGTCCTGGCTCTCCTTTTGGGAAACGGGCAGTTTCATCTTATCCGCTAAGCGGATAATATCCTTTTTGTACCTTTTGCCCAGAGGGAATATAAGACGGGACAGTGATTCGGGCGGCAGGGTATATAAAAAATATGACTGGTCTTTTTTCTCATCTGCCCCTTTTAGAAGGTGAGTGCCGTTTTCATCTGAAAGGACACGGGCATAATGCCCGGTAGCTAAATAACCGGCATTGAAATCAGGTATTTTTTCAAGTAAAGCGCCTATCTTTACATAATAATTACAGCGGATACAGGGGTTCGGAGTACGCCCCTGCGAATACTGCTGGCAGAAATCTGCAATAACCCTTTGGGAAAAAATATCACTCAAATCAACCACATAATGGGGGATACCCAGAGCAGCCGCCACTTCACGCGCCCGGTTAATAAGTTTAAGGTTATAGCCGTTGCCGTAAGGTTCATTATTGGACTTGAGCTGCAGGCTGACCCCGGCTACATCGTATCCCTGCTCCAGAAGGAGCATGGCCGCAACCGAGGAATCCACCCCGCCGCTCATAGCTACCATTATTAATTCGGAAGTGTCATTCATTGCGGCAGCTTCAAAAGAGCGTTAACCCTTTGCTTAATACATTTGGTAAGCTCTGACTGGGAGAGTGAAGCATCCAGCTTCAGAAACCTGTTTGGTTCGGCAGCGGCAATAACCCCGAAACCGTCACGAACCCTTTGGTGGAAGCCATTATTTTCACTTTCAAAGCGGTCAGGCGGCAACTTTCCTTTGCGGAGGAGGGCGGCTTTGTCATCCATATCCAGCCAGATGGTTAAGTCAGGTACCAGACCGCCGCTTGCCAGGCTGTTTATACATTTTACCGTATCCAGCTCAAGCCCCCGCCCGTACCCCTGGTATGCCAAGGTGGAATCTGTATACCGGTCACATATAACTATATTGCCATCCAGCAAGGCCGGTTTAATCACATTGTCTATAAGGATAGAACGCGAGGCGTTGAAAAGAAACAACTCCGCAAGAGGGGAAATATTTTCTTCTTCAGACCACTTCAACAAACGGGTTATTTTATCACCTGAGCGGGTACCGCCGGGTTCGTGAGTAAGCACACACCCCAGCCCCAGTTTTTTCAGATACCTGTACAATGCCTTGGACTGGGTGCTTTTGCCGCAGCCTTCGCCGCCCTCAAATGTTATAAACAAAGACATATTTTAACCCCTTGATATTCTTACCCGGCGGTGCGGCTCTTTGCCCAAACTATGGGAAGAAAGATGCTCTTTTTCAGCTATTATGTGCTGAAAGCGCCTTATATAAGCACCCTGCGGGCTAAGCTCTACCGGTATATGGGAACTTTTAACCTGGGCTATTGCTTCTTCGGCTTCATGTATAGCTAAATCTATTTCAGGCGGCTTATCTGCTGTAAAAGCTACATCCCTGCCGCTAAGGGTAGCCAGAAGCTGGTGGAACTGCCCCGGCGTATGGCTCTTAAGTACGTATATAGGTATATTCATATTTTCGGCATCACGCACCCTTTGGGGTTTGCGGCGGTAATAATTCCGCGAAGTAACCATCAGCTGTGCCTGCTCAGGGCGTTCGGCCAGCTTGATATCCAGATGCATTTCCCGGGCAATTTCTTCCATACGGCTGCGGTTCACCCCGAAAAGATACATAACCGGCAGTTCCTTGCCCTTTGGAAGAGGCAAACTCTCGGCGGCAACTTTAACTTTTTCTTCGCTGGGCTGCTGCTTGCTGATAACTACCTCGCCATTTTCATCAAGGTAGCGGATTTCAGACGAAGGGGACACCCCCCGTAAAATAGAGTCTACCGCCGCACCCACATCCGGGTGGACAGCCACTTTGTTGCGTTCCTGTATTTCCACAATCACCTGAAAAGTGGGCGGGGCGCGCCGTTCCAGTATAGTTTTCTGGGTTCCGCGTCTGCGGGCTTCTTCGTCACCCAGGGTAACAGACTGGATACCGCCGATAAGGTCACTTAAGGTAGGGTTAAGCATCAGGTTATCCAGCACATTGCCATGAGCTGTGCCTACCAGCTGAACACCCCGTTCAGCGATGGTGCGGGCAGCCAGGGCTTCCAGTTCCGTGCCTATTTCATCTATTACAATCACCTGCGGCATATGGTTTTCAACTGCCTCTATCATAACGGCGTGCTGCATATCAGGCGTACGGACCTGCATGCGGCGAGCATGGCCAATGGCAGGGTGGGGGATATCCCCGTCACCTGCAATTTCATTGGAAGTGTCCACTATAACCACCCGTTTTTTAAGGTCACCCGCCAGCACTCTGGCTACTTCCCTGAGCATAGTGGTCTTGCCCACACCAGGGCGGCCCAGCATAAGCACGCTCTGTCCTGACTGGATAAGGTCCTGAATGATTTTGATAGTGCCGAAAACCGCCCGTCCTACCCGAAGGGTCAAACCTACTATTTTGCCTTTGCGGTTGCGTATAGCGGAAATACGGTGCAAAGTACGTTCAATACCTGCCCGGTTGTCATCACCGAAATCACCTATGCGGGAGGATACATAATCAATATCTTCCTGGGTAACATCACGTTCAGACAGGATAATCTCACGGTCAGGAAAACGGGCTTCGGGAGTACGCCCCAAATCCATAACAATTTCTATCAGATTTTCCCGGTCAGCAGGGTTTGCAAACGGCTGGCGGACATGAGGGGGAAGTACCTCCAGCAGGGCATTGAGGTCATCAGTCAACAGTTCAGGCATATCTGCCTCCGTAATCTTTTTGGCAACCAGTACTGCAGATAAGTATACAGGGCTTAATCTGCTTCCACTCCTTACAAGGCCTCACCCGGATTTAGCGGATACCCGGTAAAGCCCTCCGGAATAATATGCATACTATCTAATTAGTAACCCGGACAAATATTTCCCCTGCCTATCTTTAGTATATTTTACTATTTATACCGCGCTCCAACAAGCTAAATAAGGGGATTTTTAGCCGGCATTCCCGCCCGTCTGGGATACTGGGACAGGGTATTTGATATTTTTTCCAGTACTACCAGTTTACGGCCGTCTTGCAGCCCCGGCAAATCCACTTTTATTATTTCAGACACCCGCCCGCCCATCTTTTTAATGGCGGAGGCAGCCCTGTCCATCTCTTCCTCTATGTCACCTTTTTTGGGGGCAACAACCCGCCCGCCTACGGCACAAAACGGCAAAGTCAGTTCGGCGAGAGTTGCCATATCCGCCACTGCCCGTGAGGTGACCAGAGTATATTTCTGGCGGTAAAGGGGGTTTTGGGCGGCATCTTCCGCCCTTTGGGATATTATTTCAACACCGGTTAAACCCAGTTTGGCAGTAATTTCGCTTAAAAAGCGGGCCTTTTTCTGAGTGGCTTCCAGTAAACCAAGCTTCATACCTGGAAAAATTATCTTTAGCGGCAGACCTGGGAAACCGGCTCCGCTGCCTACATCCAGCAGTTTTTCATCACCCTTAATACCAGCCAGTGCTAGCGAAGCCGAATCTAAAAAGTGCTTTAACTGAATATCTTCGTATCCGGTTATAGCCGTCAGATTAACCCGGCTGTTATAGTCCACCAGTTCACGGTAATAGGTTTCAAACTGTTCAAGCTGGACAGAACTTAGCGAAATGCCCAAAGAGGATAGACCGCAGATAAGTTTATTCATGGATAGTAATATAGCATAAAGGCAGATTTCAGGCTTTATTTTTGCATTTGACAATTTAACCGTGTTATCATTTATTTACATAAACTCGCTAGGGGTGCTCCAGGCTGAGAGGCACATAGCCAACCCTAAAACCTGAACTCGGTAATGCGAGCGTAGGGAAGCGAACTTTGAGACCAGGGTCTAAAGTTAACGCTTTGCCTTGGTTAATTTATTTTCAGGGGAAAATCATGACCCAACTCAAGCAAGCCCGAAAAAACATCATCACTCCCGGAATGAAAGCTATAGCCAAAATTGAAGGACTACCGCCGGAGTTTATCTGCCAAGGTGTAGCTGACGGGAATATTGTCATACCGGCTAACAAACTCCGGAAAAACCTGAAACTGTGCGGCATAGGCAAGGGGCTTTCCACTAAGGTAAATGCCAACATAGGCACCTCCACAGACTTTGGTACGGTGGAAAGTGAGGTTGAAAAACTTAAAATGGCCGAAATGGCGGGTGCCGATACCATAATGGACCTCTCCACCGGCCCCAAGATAAATTCAGTCCGCCAGTCTATACTGAAAAATACCTGCCTTCCGCTGGGGACTGTGCCTGTCTATCAGGCAGCTGTGGAAGCCAAAGACCGTTACGGGGCTATGGTAAAGATGACAGCTGACGACCTGTTTAGCGCAATAGAATCCCAGGCCAAAGAAGGGGTAGATTTTGTAACCGTACATTGCGGGGTTACCCGCCAGGTTATAGATACGTTTAAAGGGCAGGGCAGGCTTACCGATATAGTTTCCCGCGGGGGTACTTTCACCGCCGGCTGGATGGTATTCCATCAGGCAGAAAACCCGCTTTATGAACATTTTGACCATCTGCTGGATATCTGCCGCGAATATGACGTTACTTTGAGCCTGGGAGACGGGCTGCGCCCCGGCTGTATTGCAGATGCAACAGACCGCGCCCAGGTAGCTGAACTGCTGGTGCTGGGTGAACTGGTAAAAAGAGCCAGAGAAGCCGAAGTGCAGGTCATGGTGGAAGGTCCCGGGCATGTGCCTTTGAACCAGATAGAGGCCAATATAAGATTGCAGAAATCCGTCTGCGAAGACGCCCCCTTTTATGTTCTTGGCCCGCTGGTGACAGATATTGCCCCCGGATATGACCATATTACCGGGGCTATCGGCGGGGCTGTAGCGGCAGCCGCCGGGGCTGATTTTCTGTGTTACGTTACCCCGGCTGAACATCTGTCTCTGCCGGATGTTACCGACGTAAGAAACGGGGTGATTGCCTCACGCATTGCCGCCCATGCCGCTGACATTGTAAAGGGGGTAAACGGGGCAGCAGAACGTGACCGGCAGATGGCCATTGCCCGTAAAAAACTGGACTGGGATAGCCAGCTTAATCTCTCACTTGACCCGGAACACGCCAAGCTTACCCGTGACCGCTTTAAAACCAAAGGCAAAGCCTGTAGTATGTGCGGAGACTTTTGCGCCATGGAACTGGCGGAAAAACATCTTGGCGTTTCGGTCTCGCGGTGCTAGCATAAGATAAATTTTTTTATAAGATTGTCAGGTGATATGGAACAGGGCATAAATATAGGCAAGCTTTTCGGCATCCAGTTTCGCCTTCATTACGGCTGGTTCATAATTTTCGGGCTGGTGTCCGTATTTCTGGCAACCCAGGTATTTCCTGATATTCTGGAGAGTACTTCCAGCCTCCAGCTTTGGGTTATGGGGCTTGCCACCAGTTTGATGTTTTTTGCATCGGTAATTGTCCACGAACTTGCCCACAGTGTGGTCGGCAGGGCAAACGGAATGCAGGTAAAAAGCATAACCCTGTTTATATTCGGCGGGGCTGCCAATATGAGTGAAGAAGCGGAAACTGCCGGAAGCGAATTTAAAATGGCACTGGCCGGACCGGCTTCAAGTCTGGTACTGGCAGGAATATTTTATGTTCTGTATATAAACCTTAACGGACAAAGCCCTGAACTGGCCGTAATGAACTACTGGCTGGCTCAGATTAACCTGATACTGGCGGTATTTAACCTGATTCCCGGCTTCCCCCTGGACGGCGGGCGTATTCTCCGGGCAGCCTTCTGGCAGCAAACCAAAGACCTGACCAAATCCACCCGCATTTCAACCATAGCAGGCCAGATATTCGGTTATCTTTTTATAGCGGCCGGAATATTTATCGTAATCCGCACTCAGGACTGGCTGTCCGGTGTCTGGCTGGGACTGCTGGGCTGGTATTTATCTGATACCGCCCGCACCAGTTTCCGCCAGTATACCCTGCAGCAGTTCTTAAAGAGGGTATCTCCGGCTGAGATATTGGATACGGGTATGCCCAGTGCCAAATCCAATCAGCTTTGGGCTGACTTTGCAAACCGCACGGATAAATCATATATACTGGTTGAAGATGAAAACGGGCTGGCAGGTATAATAAACCGGCACAACCTGAAAAACACGGACAGTCTTAAATCCAAGCCCTTAGCTGAACTATATACTCCCATCAGCCAAATACCGGTCATACCGCCGGAGGAAAATGCTCTGGATATTGCCCGCCGCATGAATGAGGATGATATAGAGATAGTCAGGCTGGCAGGTGAAGACACTCAAACCGGTTTTATTACTCTGGACAGTTTCATAGCATATGTAAACAAAGCGGCGGACAAGGGCTTTACCAATGCTTAGCGCCCTCATTTACCTGTTATTAATCACCGCCGCCGAACTTGTCACCGTAGTCTTACACCCGCTTTTAGGTTTGGGCCTGTATATTTGTCTGCTATTTGGCATTATCGTACAGGTTGCCAGAACTAACCGCTTTCACCCAGACCGGCTTATTCTGGCACTTTCACTGGTAGCCTTGATACGGATAATCAGCCTGGCTATGCCCCTTGGGGATATACCGCAGATATGGTGGTATCCTGTTATTTACCTGCCATTACTTATAGGCGCGGTCATAGTGGCCAGAATACTGGAATATACTTTTAAAGATATCGGCCTCAGCTGGGGGAAAATACCGGTACAGATACTGATAGGCCTGACGGGGATAGGGCTGGGATTTGCCGAATATGCTATTTTGAAACCTGATGCCATTATAGATACTTTAAGCTGGAACAGCCTGATATTACCCGCCACAATACTTCTGCTCACCACAGGGTTTGTAGAGGAACTGATATTCAGAGGCATTTTACAGAAAGCAGCCCTGGAGTCATTCGGCTCAAAAGGTATTATTTATATAAGCCTGATATTTGCCGTGCTCCATACCGGATTTTTATCTATAGCAGATATAGTATTTGTATTCGGAGTGGCAGTTTTCTTCGGTTATCTGGTCAAAAAGACAGGCTCTATACTGGGAGTAACCCTGGCGCACGGGATAACAAATACTATACTCTTTGCGGTAGCGCCGCTGTTACTGGGCTAATGTTTCCATTATACGGGAAATCACAATAACACCCATCACCAGAAACAGGGGAAAAATACTGATACCCAGGTAGCGGGCTACCCTTATGGAAAAAGCGGATTTTCTGGCCAGTGCCATCTCCCGGGCAATCAAAAAAGCTATCAGAGAAGCCAGCGAGACACCGCCTATAACTGCCGCCGTACCTGTTGCAGTAGCAATAACCACACTGGTTACGGTTACGATCATATACCCCTCTGCCAAGCATAATTTTATACTTTTGTCCTTTATTATAACGTTATTTTAGATTTAGCACAATACTCTTTTGTGTTATTATTGCCAATTGTCTTTTTTGCCTGAAAAATGGATAATATATTTTGTGAATAAGGATATATTGGTAATAGGGGCAGGGCCGGTAGGGATATACACCGCCAAGTGTCTGGCTCAGCGCGGCTACGAAGTAAGGCTGCTGGAAAAAAGGCCGGAGATGGCAAAACAGGTTTGCTGTACGGGCTTAATCAGCACAGAGTGCGCCGCAAAATATGGCTTTGAGTCCGAACACGTACAAAATATATTTTCGGAAGCGGTTGTATATTCACCAAACGGGCAAAAGTTACTGCTCAAGCGGGATACACCCCAGGCCATAATGCTGGATAGGAGCGGATTTCAGGCTGGTTTACTAAAACAGGCCATAAACTGCGGGGTGCAGACAAATTTCGGCTGCCAGGTAAACGGACTTGAAAACACAGGTAATGGTATCCGCATAACCACCAAAGGAGGGCAAACTTTCTTTGCCAAAGCCGCTGTTCTGGCCGCAGGATATAATACTGAGCTCAGCCGGGCAGCCGGACTGGGAGAAATAAAGCACTTTGCCTTCGGCTTGCAGGCCGAAAGCCATATTTCCGCACCATCCGGCTTGGAGCTTTTTACCGGCAACGCCATATCCAAGGCCTATTTTGGCTGGCTAAGCCCCATAGATGACCATACCGCCAAAATAGGGCTGCTTACCCAAACAAACCCGCATGAATGCTGGTCTGGATTACATAATGTTTTGCATCAACGCAATTTGATACCCCCTGGCCATATCCGCTATACCTGCCGCCAGGTTCCGGCAGGCAATCTTTCGGCCAGCTTCGGAGACAGAATACTGGCAGTAGGTGATTTTGCCGGCCAGCTTAAACCCACTACAGGGGGAGGAATTTATTTCGGCCTGCTATGTGCCGATTTGGCAATATCCTGTCTGGATAAAAAAATAAAAACCGGTAACCTTTCCAAAGCCGAGATGTCCGAATATGAGAAAGGCTGGAAATCCCTTATCGGATTTGAACTATCCGCCGGCAGAATGCTCAACCGGATATATGCCGGGCTGAATGACTATTTGATTGAACAGATTTTTAAAAAATGTGCCGTAAATGGTATGATTGATAAGATGGCTGCAAAAAGTCAGCTGGGGTTTGACTGGCATGGCAAAGCCTTTGCCCACCTCTTAAAAAACCCGCTTGACCTTATCCGCAGCTAAAAAAGAAAATCGGAGTCAATCAAAACTTTTATGCAAAACAGCGGCATTAACCTTGATGAAGCATTAAACCAATACCTTAGCGATAACAGCCACAAAAAGATAAATCAGAACTCGCTGGTTCACTTTACCCGCTGGTGCGGCAAAGACAAGCTAGTCTGCCGCCTGACCGCTATTGAGGTATCCCGCTACCCTGAGTGTATCTCATCTTCTGACAAGGAAATATCCGCCAAACTCCAGTCCATCCGGGCTTTCCTGACATACCTGAACGAACAGGGTTGGGTGGATTACAATCTTTCTTCACACATAAAGATAAAGAAACTGGCCTCCCGCAAATCTGCCTCCCGCGCCAGCCAGACCGTGGTTGAAAAAATACCCATGACCGCCAGCGGATACAAAAAGCTGGAAGATGAACTTAGCACGCTTAAGGTCAAACGGATTGATGTTATTGAAGAAATGCGTCTGGCCGCTATGGATAAAGATATGAGGGAAAATGCCCCTTACCATGCCGCCAAAGAACAGCGCGGACAGATAGAAGGGCGCATAAAAGAAATAGAACACGAACTGAAATACGCCGACGTCAGTGAGTATACAGACACCAACACTTCAAAAGTGAATATGGGCAGCACCGTAAAACTCCGTGACCCGAAAAACGGCGAATGCTGTACCTATACTCTGGTAAGCCCCAAAGAAATAGAACCCTTAAAAGGCAAAATATCAGCCTCTTCACCCATTGGCAAGGCTGTCTTTAACCGGAACAAGGGGGAACAGATAGAAATAGAAGTGCCTTCAGGCACTTTACAATATATAATAGAAGATATAAGCTTTTAATAACTCCTTACAGCTAACGGAGGGAGACCGTGAAATCCTCTTTCAAGCTTGGGCGGATTCTGGGCATAGAGATAGGCATTCATGTTTCGTGGCTTATCATCTTTGCCCTGCTCAGCTGGTCTCTGGCAGTAGCTTATTACCCCGCAATAGATGAAAATATAAGCCCCCTTACCGCCTGGGTACTGGGTATTACAAGCTGTCTGCTGCTTTTCGGCTCGGTTTTAGCCCATGAGCTGGGACACTCTATTGTAGCTATACGCCACGGGATACCGGTTAAAAGCATAACATTGTTTATCTTCGGCGGGGTTTCAAACCTGACCAAAGAACCGGATAACCCCGGAGCCGAATTCCGCATGGCTATCTCCGGTCCGGCAGTCAGCATTATACTGGCACTGGTATTCTGGGCTTTCGAGGCTGTTTTTTCCGCTTTAGATGCCACTTTAGCCAGCGGAGTATTCCTGTACCTGGCTCAGATAAATGCCATGCTGGCCATTTTCAACCTTATTCCCGGTTTCCCCCTGGACGGGGGGCGGGTACTCAGAGCTATTATCTGGAATGCCTCAAACAGCATCAAAAAAGCAACCCGAATTGCCGCCAGAGTGGGGCTGGGTTTTGCTTACCTGCTAATATTCGGGGGCATTGCCATTGCTTTCCTGGGTATAGGAATAAGCGGCCTCTGGCTGGCGCTGATAGGCTGGTTCATGGCTACAGCCGCCCAGGGGTCATACCAGCAAACAGTTATTTCGGAAATACTCAGCGCAGTAAACGTAAGCAGAGTGATGCGGCGTGAATTTAAAACTATTGACCCGGATAAAACACTCTATCAGACACTTCACGAATATATATTGCCGCTTAACCAAAGGGCACTCCCGGTATTTGAAAACGGGCAACTTACTGGCCTGATAAGCCTGAGTGATATTAAAAAAATACCCACAGATAAACTTGGCCAGACATACGTACGGCAGGTAATGACCCCCCTTGAAAAGCTGCAAACTGTTGCTCCGGAAGAAAATCTGAGCAGTGTTGTAAATATGCTGCAGTCCAAAGATATTAACCAACTGCCGGTTTTGTCAGATGGCAAACTGGTAGGCATTATTTCCCGTACCAGCCTGATAGAATACCTGCAGATGCGACAGGAAATGGAAACCAATCAGCCGGATGTAAAACAATAAAAATATATCCGGATATATTGACGCCAAGTTTAAAATAATATAGCCTTAAACTAGATTATTAAAGGAGATACTAATGACCAAAACCTCTACCGGTTTGCAGGAAAATGTTGCCGGATTACTTTGTTACGTACTCGCCTGGATTTCCGCTATTATATTCCTGATTCTTGAAAAGGATAATAAATTTGTCCGCTTCCATGCCTATCAGTCACTGGTGGTTTTCGGTTCACTTCAGATTATCGGGCTGGTTTTTACCATAATACCTGTGCTGGGGGTATTTATCACCTGGGTAATAAGCGTTCTTTCATTCATATTGTGGGTAGTCCTGATAGTCAAAGCGGCACAGGGGTTCAAATATAAACTGCCTATTGCAGGGGATATAGCCGAGCGCTGGGCAAATAAATAACCTCTGAAAAACCAGGGGATAACACTGAGCCAGACTTCACCGTCTGGCCTTTTTATATCAGAAAGTTCTTGTATATCAGCCCAGTATGTATTTTATAAACCCCAGCACCAGAGAAAGCCCGCAAAGTACCATCCCTAACAGGCTAAGGCGGTGGCGGGGGGAGCGCAGCATACCGCCAACCCCTAATCCCAAACCGATAAGAGCCAGAAAAAAATTGAAAAAATTTATCGTGCCCAGCAAGGGAATTAAGCCTATACCCATGCCGGCCAAACTAAAAAGCCCTATTATAAAACTGGCAATACCCATAACTGTCTCCTGACGGGTAGTTATATCAAAATACAGCCGGCTTTGTAAAATGACTAACCCTGCTGATGTGAAGTTACATATATATCACTTAAGTTCAAGGTGGTTATATGTTTGACGAAAATGCACTTATAACTTATACTTACGGCGTTTAAAAATAGAATATTAAAAAAGAAAGGGAGAAGACTGTGGATCTATCCTGGTTGGTGTGGACAGCAGGGCTTATTGCCGTGCTATTTGCCCTCTACCTGATTCGCGATGTTATGCGTCGTGATTCCGGTACCCCGGCTATGCAGGATATTGCCGGCCGTATTCTTGAAGGCGCTGTAGCTTTCTTGAGGCGGCAGTATCGCACCATCGCTATTCTGGCCATCGTGGCTGCAGTAGCTGTGGGTGCAGTGGTTGGTTTGCTAGGTGGCGAACGCGGACTGGAAGCCTATGGCATAACCGGTTTCGGTATCGCCTGGCGGACTGCTCTCGCCTTCATGGCAGGTGCTCTATGTTCCGGTATCTCTGGCATCATAGGTATGTACATCTCGGTTAAATCAAACCTCAGATGTGCCGCTGCTGCCGCAAAAGGCGGCCTCTCTGAAGCTGTTACCGTAGCTATTAGAGGCGGGGCTGTTTCCGGTTTCCTTATTGTTGCCCTAAGCCTGCTAGGCGTTGCCGGCATCTATTACATGTACGGCGGCAACCCCGAAGTAACTCCCCATCTTATTATCGGTTTCGGTTTCGGCGCCAGCTTTGTAGCCTTGTTTGCCCAGTTGGGCGGCGGTATTTACACCAAAGCCGCTGACATGGGTGCTGACCTGGTGGGTAAAGTTGAAGCCGGCATCCCCGAAGATGACCCCCGCAATGCCGCTGTTATCGCTGACCTGGTGGGCGATAACGTAGGTGACTGCGCCGGCCGCGGTGCTGATTTATTTGAATCTACTGCTGCCGAAAACATAGGTGCCATGATTCTGGGTATTACCCTTTATCTGGCTACCGGAAATGCTGCCTGGGTACTCTTCCCGCTGGTTGTCCGTGCCTTCGGCATCATAGCCTCAATCGTAGGTATTATGTTTGTACGCGGTAAGGATAATGAAAGCCCCATGAATGCCCTTAACCGCGGCTATTTTACAGCTGTGGGTTTATCCATAATAGGCCTCTTCGTAGCTAACCAAACTATCGGCGGCGACCTGTGGCTGTTTGGCGCAGGCGTTATCGGTATTCTTACCAGTGTAGCCATGGTATTCATAACCCAGTACTACACTGAATTCCGCTATAACCCTGTTAAAGAAATTGCCAATGCCTCACGCACCGGTCCGGCTACCAATATCGTTTCCGGTACGGCTGTCGGCCTTGAGACCGCCATGCCCACCGCCATTACTATTGGTGCCGCTCTGCTGCTTTCTTACTGGATGGGCGGTCAAACAGGTATCGCCGGCGGGGCTGTGTTCGGTACGGCCGCTGCTACCATGGGTATGCTTATGACCTGTCCCTTTATCCTTGCCATGGATACATTCGGCCCCATTACCGATAACGCCAATGGTGTTATTGAAATGGCCGGAGTAGGCGGCAAGGTAAGGAAAATTACCGATCATCTGGATGCCGTAGGCAATACTACCAAGGCTTTGACCAAGGGCTATGCTCTGGCCTCTGCCGGTCTGGCTGCTTTCCTGCTCTTTGAGGCTTACCTGGAGCGGGTTGCCTTCCTTCGCGGCGAAACCGAAATGATGGCGGTAGACCTTTCACGTATAGAAGTATTTGTAGGCGGCTTGCTGGCGGTTGCCTTGGTATTCTTCTTCTCTGCTGTAGCTATCAAAGCCGTAGGCAAAACTGCCTCCAAGATTATTGAAGAAGTACGCCGCCAGTTCAAGGCTGACCCCGGTATTCTGGCCGGGACTTCACGCCCGGATTACGCCCGCGCAGTAGATATAACCGCTGCTGCCGGCCTGCGTGAAATGATTTTCCCCGGACTGCTTCCGGTTCTTTCGCCCATTGTGCTGGGTATTTTCCTTAAGGTGACCGGATATGATTCCGCTATGGCCATTGCCGGATTCCTGATGGTAGGCACCATAAGCGGTATTATGATGGCCGCTTATCTGAATAACTCCGGCGGTGCCTGGGATAATGCCAAGAAATACATTGAAACCGGCGAAATGCTTGAATCAGACGGCAGCCCCGTTATGAAACATACTGTTACTCATGCCGCAACCGTGGTAGGTGATACGGTAGGTGACCCCTTCAAGGATACTGCCGGCCCTTCAATCCACGTACTGATAAAGTTACTCTCCACCATTACTCTGGTACTGGCCCCCCTCTTTATCTAGTAAAATAGTTAACCAAAATCAAAAGCCCCCGGCCGAAAAACCGGGGGCTTTATTATTGAAGTGATACTATAGTCAGGCTGCAGCACCCACTGCCTTAGATTCCATCTCCTTGGCTAGGCATTTGGCACAATCTTGATGCACATATCTTTCCCGATACTCATAAAGGTTATTTTCATCCTCTATCCTGATAACCCTCTCCTTTTTGCACTTGGGGCAGGCGTTGATTGTAACTTTCATTTCGGCCTCCTCCATATTTATTGACTCAAACGCTGTGAGGAAAAGAGTCTGTCTGTGTTAGAAGGTTACAATAATTGACCGCTAAAGATAATGCGTATTAGTACTTATTTGGACTATGGGAAAACACCTATTTTTAAATATATCTTAACAATTTTGCTTTATTTATAATGACTTTGGTAGAGTAATGCCATATACTATAGCCAGGAATTTTTATGCAGATATACGAAAAAACCATAAATGTTGTCATAGGCACTACCAAACTGCCCGGTGAGCTGGCTGTACCGCCGGAACCCATAGGGCTGGTGATATTTGTGCACGGCTCCGGTTCAAACCGCCAGAGTCCCCGCAACCGTCAGGTTGCCCACCAGCTGAACAGCTACGGTTTAGCTACATTTTTATTTGATTTGCTGACACCCCAAGAAGATATGGTGGATATCCTGATAGCCAATACCCGCTACAATTTCCGCTTTCTGGCAGACAGGGTTATAAAAGTAACCGAAATGCTGAAGGACAGGGAAGAAACCAAAGACCTGCCGCTGGGATATTTCGGGGCAAGTACCGGAGCCGCCGCCGCGCTCTACGCATCTTCGCTGCTGCCCGGACAGATAAAAGCGGTAGTCTCCAGAGGAGGCCGGCCTGACCTTGCCAAAGAACTGCTGCCCATGGTGGAATCCCCCACTTTATTTATAGTAGGGGAGAAGGACTCTCAGGTGTTAAAACTGAATACTCAAGCCCAAAAGATAATGCGCGCTCCTAATCATCTGTGTATATTACCGGGAGCCAGCCATCTTTTTGAAGAACCAGGGGCACTTGAAAAAGTAGCCGAACTGGCCGGCGGCTGGTTTATAGAATACATGGAAAAGACGGCCTGAGGAGGAAAGATGAGCGGTCTGCTGGTCTACCTGATATTACTGGTGCTTATCTTTGTCCTGGACATGATTTGGATTGGGTTAATTGCCAAAAAATTTTACGTGACCGAACTTTCTTCCATTGCCCGCTGGAGCGGAGGGAGTATGTCACCGGACTGGCCTTCAGCCATACTGGTTTATCTGATTTTCAGTTTGGGCATAGTAACTATGGCTTTGCCCTTGGCAGATGACAATATTTTTGCCGCTCTGGCTTATGGCGGGCTTTTCGGTTTTATTACTTACGGCGTTCATGACCTGACTAATTATTCCACTTTAAATAGTTTCAGCCTGAAGATGGCTTTGGTAGATATGGGCTGGGGGGTTTTTCTGGGTGCTGCCGCCGGACTGACAGGCGGCATTTTGTACAGCCTGTAACTTTTTTTGAGAGTTTACCTGTTTTTACCTGTAAATGGTGACGGGAGGTAATATGGCTAACAAAAAAGTAAAACAGCCTGAGCTGAATCAGCCACAAGCGTTTAGGAATCTGCGGGTTTATAACCTTGTCATGGGCAGTTTCCATTTAGCCCAATCAATACTTATCTTATTCCTCAGCAACAGTTTTTCACTTCCGGTTACTACTAACTTTATCGGCGGCGGGCCCGGCGGGATTACTTTTAAACCACCCGAAATACTTTTTGACCTGCCTATAGGCCCCATGGTAGCCATTTTTCTGCTGCTTTCAGCCGCAGCCCATTTTCTGTTATCTGCACCGGGCATATTTGATTGGTACAAATCTAATTTATCAAAAGGGATTAACTACGCCCGCTGGTACGAATATGCCTTAAGTTCGTCTGTTATGATTGTACTTATTGCCATGCTAAGCGGCATATATGATATAGCCACTTTGATTGCAATTTTCGGGGCAAATGCTGCTATGAATCTGTTTGGCCTGATGATGGAGCTTCATAACCAGACCACATCCAAAACCAACTGGCTTTCATACACTTTCGGGTGTTTTGCCGGATTCATACCCTGGGTGGCTATAAGTATTTATTTCTTCGGGGCAATATCGCAAGCCAGCGAAAATATACCCACCTTTGTTTATTTTACCCTGCCTACTCTATTCGTTTTCTTTTTCAGCTTTGCTCTAAACATGTGGCTGCAATACAAGAAAGTGGGCAAGTGGCGGGATTACCTGTTTGGCGAGAAGGTTTATATATTCCTGAGCCTTACTGCCAAGACAGCTCTGGCCTGGCAGGTATTTGGAGGAGCACTGGCAGGCGGTTCTTAAACGAGCCTGAACAAGCATCCTAAACTTGCTGACCCGGCAATAAAAAAGCCCTCTTTTAAAAGAGGGCTTTCGTTTAAAGAAAATGGTCGGGGTGAGAGGATTTGAACCTCCGACCACCTGAACCCCATTCAGGTGCGCTACCAGGCTGCGCTACACCCCGACTGTGCAAGATATGGTAGCATAGTGCTTAACTTTGAGCAAGTCTGACTTTTTGTCCGCCAAAGCTAAATATGCTATAATTACAGGGTAATTTCAAAAACTAATGCATAAACGGAGAGAAATTTCATGGCAATACGCCGCATCTGTGAGTTGCCTGAGCCTATATTAAGGAAGAAGGCTAAAAAAGTACCGTCTATTGACGGCTCTATTCAAACACTCATTGATGACATGATTGAAACCATGAAGAGCGCTGACGGAGCAGGGCTTGCTGCCCCGCAGGTAGGCGTATCTCTAAGGCTGATAGTTTTCCGCGAACCGGACGCTAAAGAAGCCACAGTGCTTATTAACCCTGAGATTGTGAAAAAAGAAGGGCAGAGACAGGTGACCGAAGGCTGCCTTTCCATTCCAGGTTATTTTGGTGAACTTACCAGAGCCGAAACTGTCACTGCCAAGGGGCTTGACCGCCACGGTAAGGCTTTCCGCATAAAAGGTACCGGTGTTGTTGCCCAGCTGCTGGAACATGAAACCGAACACCTGGACGGAATACTTTATATAGACCACCTTGAGAGTGAAGAAAAACTGCATGAGATACAGCCGGAAGATGAAATACCCGAAGAAATCCGTGATTAGCAGATGAACAGGATAAACATATATGCCCGTTGCTCATAAACCTAAAATAATGTTCCAGAGTGATTTTGACGGCACCCTTACCGAAGGGGATGTAAGCTTTTTAATACTTGAGAAATATGCCCAGGGTGACTGGTGTGCTATTCTGCGTGAATACCAAGAGGGCAAGATAAGCGTAGGTGACTTTAATTACCGGGCTTTCGCCCTGGTAAAAGAAGACCGTGAAACACTGGTTGATTTTATCCGCAAGAATGCCATACCCAAGAAGGGCATTTACGAACTTATCAACTACTGCCGCCAGGAAGATATCCGCTTTTCGGTGGTAAGTAACGGCTTAGATTTTTATATTCATACCATGCTGGAAGAAATGGGATTTAAAGATATTGAGATAAATGCCGCCCGCACGCTTTTCACCAGCAACGGCCTAGATGCCCGTTATTACGGGCCTGACGGCAAAATGGTAGAAAACGGCTTTAAAGAGAGCTATACCAACCACTATAAATCACAAAATTACCAGGTAATTTATGCCGGTAACGGCCCTTCTGATTTTCCGCCGGCCAAGCTATGTGAATACGCCTTTGCTACCGATATGCTGCTTGACCGTTTTAAGCAGAGTAATCTGCCCTGCTATCCTTTTCAGGACCTGCACGATATCGTATTCCACTTAAAAGCACTGCCCCGTTAGGGTCGGGGGCCAAAAATACGCGTGCCCAGCCTGACCAGATTAGTTCCTTCCTGAACGGCCACTTTATAAGAGCCCGACATGCCCATGGAAAGAAACTTAAGCTCGGTATTAGGCAAACCCATAGCGGCTATTTCATCAAACTTGTTTTTAGTCAGGCGGAATACGCTACGCAGTTCATCAGGGTCTTCCAGTGCCGGCCCCATAGTCATAAGCCCTGAAAGCCTGAGATTTGACAAGCCGGATAACCGCTTTGCCAGTTCCACGGTATCTTCCGGCAATACCCCTGATTTCTGTTCTTCCCGTCCGCTGTTTATCTCTATAAACACAGATAAAACCTTGTCAATTTCGGCAGCTCTGCGGTTTAACTCGGAGGCTATTTCAAAACTATCCACCGTTTCAACCACCGAAAACAAACGGACAATTTTTTTGCATTTGTTTGACTGAAGCTTGCCGATAAAATGCCACTCAACCTTTTCCCCTATAAGCGGGTAAGTTTGCTCCGCTTCGGATAGATAGTTATGCCCAATTATCTTTACCCCGGCCTCTATAGCCGCCAGTATTTCAGCCGGCTGGCGTTTTTTGACAGCCGCTTCAAGTGTCACATCAGGCGGCAGCTCAGCCAGTATGTCCCTTATGTTCCGAGTAATATCTTCGTACATATTTTCAACCTTAGCCCAGGCTATTTCCGCATTGAGGACAGAAACGCATACCGGCTTCCACTCTGGCTTCGCAATTAGCACACTCGTACCGGGGTGTTTCCATTTCCAGTTGCTGTATCAAGTTTTCCATCTGCTTTTTACTCAGCAGGCGGGCTTTCACTGTAGATTGGAGACTTTTATCAATTTCAAACCGCTCATGGCAATGGCCGCAATACATGTATTGCTTGCGGGAAAAATCAAAGGTGGGGATAAAATAAACCGTGAGCTTTTTGCGCTGCTGTTCAACAGTCATTACCGAAGTAGTCTTACAGCCCGGACAGGTAGTGACCATGTATCCCAAAATATCGTAATATGCTTTATTTCCAAACAGTACAATCATCAAGTGATGTTATAATGGAAAAGCCTGCTTGTCAAACCGGTTATTTATTATCAGGTTGAGAGGCCAAGCCTAAAATGTTAATATGTACTCTCACAGCGGGGGAGTGCCGGAATTGGCAGACGGGCATGACTTAGGATCATGTGTCGAAAGGCGTCGGGGTTCGAGTCCCCGCTTCCCCACCACACACCACTCTAAATACCTGTTAAATCTAAATCACCAGGGTATACTCTCTCTCATTGCCTTCCCGAGGAATCAGCCGCTATCCGCATTCAAGGTTATATTTACCTTTATTCCATTATCATCTACTTAAATATTTAATTATTTACAATATTTGGCTGGTAATATATTTACCCATCTGCCCTTAAACTACCGCAAATCAAATCCAGCTTTTCGCTTTACATAATAGAATTTATTCTTATCTACTCATACTTTCGTATTGACTCTGGATTGAGCATAGATTAGACTACACATGAGTTATATATAAGTACTTGCTTGTTTAATAGTTCGTTTTGATTGTCAGAGCTATATGTAGTTTTTGGCAACGGTTATTTGTGGCATTGGTACTACTAGCCGGCCAAGGAAAGAGGATAAAATGGAGAATAAAAGCCCTACTCTGGGTCAGCATGTAGACCAGCCCGGTCCCAAAATTATGACCAAGCCTCTGCCCATTATTCTGGACGAAATGGAGGCTAATATCCGCGCCGCTGCGGAAGCTGCCAGACGCGCAGAGGAAGCAGCAAAACAAGCAAGTGCCTCCGCCGGTACTTCTATGCATGCCGCAGAAGTAGCCGAAAAAAGGGCGGAGGATGCCCGGCTTGCAGGTGAAAATGCAGCTGCAGTAGCCCAAAAAGCTGCTGCCGAAGCAGTCGCAAAAGCGGCTGAAGCCGCCTCAAAAGCCCAGGAAGCTATTTTGCGTTCAGTTGAGGCTGATAAGGCTGCCGTAAAAGCCGCCGAAACCTTCAAAAAAGCTGCTGACGATGCCAGTGAAAAAGCCAGAGCTTCGGCCGCCGAAGCAGCTGCCCAAGCCAGTTTGGCCGCTGAAGAAGCTGCCAGACGTGCCGAAGAAGCTGCCAGAAGCGCTGAAGAAACAGCCAGAGCTGCCATATATGCAGCCGAAGAAGCAACCGCCAAAGCAGATGAGGTTGCCCGTTCTTCAAAAGAAGCTGCCTTAGCTGCCCAGAGAGCCGCCGAACAAACAGCCATCAGGGCTGAAGAAATTGCCAAAGCTGCCAAAGAAGCTCTTGAGAGACTTATTAAGCAAGCGGAAAAAGCCAGTGATGAAGTTGCCGCCGCTATTGCGGCTGCCAAATCAGCCGGCAAAGAAGCTACTATAAAACTAACTACCGAAGCAGGTAAAGCCGCCGATGATGCCGGGCGCAAAGCCAAAGAAATGGCCGTATCTGCTTTACATTTATCCGAACAGCTGGCTCACAAGGCCGAAATGGCTGATGTGGCCGGAGATGAAGCTATAGAAGCAGCCACTAAAGTCAGCGGTAAATTAGCCGACGCAGTTGACGAAGCCGGACGAATAGCCAAAGAATCAGCTGCAAGCGGTTTCAAAATTGCCGAAAATATGGCTCAGCAAGCTGTATCTGCAGACAAAGCCGGCGATGATGCTATCCGGACTGCGATGTCCATCTTGCAGGAGCTAGCCACCAGAGCTGAAAGCACCGCCAAATCTGCCGCTGAGCGAGCTACCGGTGCTGAAGCTACTGCCAAAGCCGCTGCCGAACGGGCTACCGGTGCTGAAACCACTGCCAGAGCTGCTGCCGACAGAGCGGTGGCAGAGGTAATGCGGGTAAGGCAGACAGCCGAAGAGGTCGCCCAAAGCGCACGCAAAGCAGCAGATGAAGCACTTGCCAAAGCTGAGGAAGCTCTGGTAAAAGCTGTCATCAAACGCCTTACCAGCTGGGAGTGGATTGTAATCCTGGTAGTAATTAACCTTAGTATAGTATTTGCGGCAGTACTTATTGCTACTGCTCTGGGTGCTTTGCTCTAATAAAATATCTTGTTGATGGTCCGCCACGAATGATATAATGGCTTCGTGGTGGTCAAACCTGATACGAAAGCCTCTCAACCGTTTAATCCGGCTGGGAGGCTTTAGGTTTTTTACCTAATACTGGTGAGAGGAATCTAAAAATGGAAGGAAAGAAAAACATTTCTTCAAATAATGAGCCTGTTGCCCAACCCAAGATTTTAACTAAGCCTTTACCTCAAATTCTGGACGAAATGGATGCCAATATACGCGCGGCTGCCGAAGCTGCCCGCAGGGCACAAGAAGCCGCCATTACCGCCGGTAAAGCCGCTGAAAGTGCTACCCATGCTGCCAATCTGGCTGAAAAACGGGCTGAAGATGCCCGGTTAGCCGGTGAAAAAGCGGCTGAAACCGCAACCCGTGCTGCAGCAGAAGCTGCCGCCGCCGCCGAAAAAACTGCTAAGTTAGCTACTAACGCTGCCAATGAAGCCCTGAAAGCCGCTGAACTGGCTTCACGTAAAGCCGAAGATGCCGAAAGAGGGGCTGCCAAAGCAGCTGATGATTTTAAAAAGGTAGCGGAAGAAGCTGCCAGAAGAGCTGAAGCTGCCAGCCAGGCCGCCCGTGATGCAGCAGACAACGCCATGCTTATAGCCGAATCTGCCGCCCAAAGGGCTGAAGATGCCGGTGAAAATGCCCGTCAAGCAGCTGAAAAAGCTATTCGCGAAGCTCAAGATGCCACTATTGCCGCTATTCAGGCTTCCGAACTGGCCACCAACGCCGCCGAAGAAGCTGCCCATAGAGCCGAACAGGCCTCTGCCTTAGCCAGAAAAACTGCCGAAGAGGCCAGCAATGCTTCGCGCGAAGCTGTACTCAAAGCTGAAGAAGCCGCCCGTAAAGCCGAAGCTGCCAGTTTAGCGGCTACCAATGCAGCCGAAAATGCTATGAAATCTGCCAGCGAAGCAGCCAAAAGAGCCGAAGCTGCCAGTCTGGCCGCCAAAGAAGCTGCCGCCATGGCGACTGCCGCCGCTCAGGCCGCGGCCAAAAAAGCAGAGGAAGCCAGTGCTATTGCTAAATCTGCGGCTGAACAAGCTATAAAAGCCGCTAGTGATGCAGCCCTGAGAGCCGAAGCGGCTGCTAAAGCCGCTACCTTAAAAGCAGAAGAGGTACTTTTAGCCTCTAAGAAAGCTGCGGCCGAGGCAATAGCCACCGCCAGTGAAGCTGCCATGTCTGCGGCCATGAAATCAGAAGCCGCTGTTGCCGCCGCCAAATCTTCGGCAGAAAAAGCCATTTTAGTAGCTGAAGATGCCGCCCGTAAAGCCGAGGCTGCTGCTTCTGAAGCATCTAAAAAAGCCGAAACTGCCAGTATGCTTTCCACCCAAAAGGCAGAGGAAGCCATAAAGGCTGCCGACTTAGCTGCCAAGAGAGCCGAAGCGGCTGCTTTGGCTGCCACTCAAAAAGCTGATGAAGCAGTTAAAACCGCCGGAGAAGCTGCTAAACTGGCGGCTGCCAATGCTACAAATGCGGCCAGTGAAGCTGCCAAGAGGGCTGAAGCTGCCGCCGCTGCCGCTACAAAGAAAGCCGAAGAGGCTATTGCGGCTGCCAAACTGGCATCTGACGAAGCGGTAAAAGCCGCAACCAAAGCTGCTGAAGATGCAGCGAAAAAAGCCCAGTTAGCCGCCGAAGAAGCCACCCGCCGGGCAGAGGAGGCATCTGCCGCCGCGGCTTCTGCCGCTGCTGCCGCCGCCCTAAGAGCCGAGGAAGCTGCTTATAAGGCCGAAGATACCGCCAAGGCGGCTAAATTGGCTGCCGAAGAAGCTACCAACCGGGCTGACGAAGTAGCTCTAGCTGCCAAAGAGACTGCTCTGGCTAATAAAAAAGCTGCCGAGGCAACTGCCGTCCGGGCCAGCCAGATTGCTTTGGCTGCCAAGACAGAACTTGATAAAACTATTCTGGCTGCAAATAAAGCCGGGAATAATGCCACTGAAGCCACTGCTGCCGCTAAGGAAGCCACTGCTGCCGCCAATACCCGAAAAGATGCTGACAGTGCCCGCAAGGCAGATGAAGCCGGACGCAAAGCCAAAATGGCGGCTACTGCCGCCCTTCAGTTAGCTGAAGAAACTGCCCGTAAAGCTTCTCTAGCCGAAATAGCCGGAGATGAAGCTCTTGAAGCCGCAACCAGAGTCAGCGGTGATATTGCCAAACGGGCTGAAGATGCCGGTTATGCCGCTAAGGAATCCGCCAAGTCAGGCTTCAAGGTAGCTGAAGAAACCCGCAAGAAAGCCATCCTGGCTGACGAAGCCGGTGATGCCGCCATACATGCTTCTATGAGCATTATTCAGGAACTAATAAACAGGGCTGAACAGGTGGGTATTGAGGCCAAGCGTTCAGCCGAAGACTTTGCCCGGATATCACGCTCACAGGCAGAAGCCATGCTGCGTGACGCCCAGATGAAAGCCGCCGCCGAGGTTGAAAAAGCCCGCCGTGCTGCCGAAGATGCCGGTGCCAAAGCAGAAAGCATTGCCAATTCGGCCAAACTGGCGGCCGAAGAAGCCATGAACAAAGCTCAGGAAGCTCTGGTCAAGGCTGTTATCAAACGCCTTACCAGCTGGGAGTGGATTTCAATCCTGGTTATCATAAACTTAAGTATAGTTTTTGCGGCCGTACTTCTGGCTACCGCCTTCGGCGCGCTTATCTGATAATATTGCCTAATTTGGCTTAGCCCATGTATAATTAGTTACAAAAGCTAACCCAAGAGAGAAAAAGCCTCTCATTAACCGGAAACGGTGGGTGAGAGGCTTTTATTTAGATTAGAGGTGAATCTTATGGCCAACCAAATAGACGAAGCAAAGCCCATAAGCGACCTTGAAATCATGCGTCACTCCGCCGCCCATATTATGGCTGAAGCGGTCTTGTCCATGTTTCCTGAGGCCAAGCTTGGCATAGGGCCGGCTATTGATACCGGTTTTTACTATGATTTTGACTTACCCCGCACCCTCACACCCGAAGACCTGCCGGAAATAGAAACCAGAATGAACCAGCTGGTAAAGGCTAATCTTCCTTTCAGGCGTGAAGAAATGTCTAAAGATGAAGCCCGAAAGCTTTTTGCCGACCAGCCGTATAAACTGGAACTTTTAGATGATATTCCTGATGAAATTGTAAGTGTTTACCGCCAGGGGAACCTTTGTGACCTCTGCCGCGGACCTCACGTTAACTACACCAGCAAGGTAAAGGCGTTTAAGCTTTTATCTATTGCCGGTGCTTACTGGAGGGGTGATGAAAAACGCCCCATGCTGCAGCGCATATACGGGGCAGCTTTCCTGGATAAAGCCTCTCTGGCTGAATACCTGAATATGCTTGAGGAATCTGCCAAACGCGACCACCGCAAACTGGGCAAAGAGCTGGAACTTTTCTCACTCCATCAGGAAATAGGGGGCGGGCTGGTAAACTGGCTGCCCAACGGCGCTATAGTACGCCACCTGATTGAGGAATTCTGGAAGAAAGAACACCTTAAACGGGGTTATAGTCTGGTTTATACCCCCCATATAGCCAAAGTAGACCTCTGGAAAACAAGCGGGCATTGGGGCTTTTACCGTGAGAATATGTACAGCCCCATGGATATTGACGGCGAGGAATATGTACTTAAGCCCATGAACTGTGTTTACCATATTCTTATGTTCAAAAACCGCACCCGCTCATACAAAGAGCTGCCTATCCGCATGGCTGAACTGGGCACTGTGTACCGCTATGAACGTTCCGGGGTACTGCACGGGCTTTCAAGAGTGCGCGGCTTTACCCAGGATGACGCCCATATTTTCTGTTTGTATGAACAGCTGGAAAAAGAAGTAGTCAAGGTGCTTGACCTGGCTAAATTCATGATTGATACCTTCGGCTTTACAAGATACAAGGTTATGCTTTCCACCCGCCCCGAAAAATACGTAGGGGAGTTGGATAAATGGGAATATGCCACTGACATTTTGGCCAAGGCACTGGAATCCAACCAGATTGCTTATCAGGTAGACCCCGGAGAGGGTGTTTTCTACGGTCCGAAGATTGACATAAAGTTTGAAGATGCCTTAGGACGTGCCTGGCAAGGCCCAACCATCCAGGTAGATTTCCAGCTGCCGGAGCGGTTTGATGTAAGTGTAGTCGGTGAGGACGGTAAAGACCAGCCGGTAGCCATGGTTCACCGCACAGTACTGGGCAGTATGGAACGCTTTATGTCCTGCCTGACCGAACAATACGGCGGTGCCTTCCCGGTCTGGCTGTCACCAAAGCAGGTTATGCTGATACCAATTGCAGACCGGCATAGTGAATTTGCTGAAAAACTGGCTTGTGAACTCAGGGAAGAAGAGGTTAGGGTAGAGGTAGATAACCGCTCGGAAACCATGAACCAGAAAATCCGCCAGGCTCAGCTTGCCAAAATACCCTATATGCTGGTAGTGGGTGACAAAGAGATTGAAACACAGAGTGTCTCCATTAGAACCCGCAGCGGCAGCCAATGTGTAATGCCCTTTGCAGAGTTCAAATCTATGCTGATTGATAAAATAAAAACCAAGTCTACCGAGATTTGATTACCTAGCTGAACTGTGGTATATTTTGCCAGAATAGACGCGTGTCCGTTAAGGAGGTAGCCAGGAATATTTAAGGAACTGCGCATCAATAATCAGATAACTGCCCGGGAGTGTCGCTTGGTAGGCGATAAAGGCGAGCAGTTAGGAATTCTGCCGATTTTGCAGGCCCGGGAACAGGCCAGAAAAATCAATCTTGATTTGGTTGAAGTTGCTCCTACAGCGGTGCCCCCCGTGTGCCGTTTGATGGATTACGGTAAATACCGCTTTGAACAAACCAAGAAGGATCGTGAAGCTAAAAAAACACAGAAAGTGTCTCTATTAAAAGAGATACGTGTGCGTCCCAAGATTGGCGAACATGATTTTGATGCCAAAGCCCGCTCTGCCCGCAAACAGCTGGAATGCGGAGACAAAGTAAAGCTGACTGTTATGTTCCGGGGACGGGAAATAACCCATGCTGAGCTGGGGCTGAAATTACTTAAGAAAATGGCTGACTCCCTGACTGATATTGCTACTATAGAAGGGCAACCTTCATTACTGGGATCCAGAATGCATTTAACACTTTTGCCTAAAGCACCTGCTAAGGCGACCAAGGTAAAGGAAGGACAGGAAACCGCTAATGCCTAAAATGAAAACCAGAAAGACTGCTGCAAAGCGCTTTCATGTAACCGGTACCGGCAAGATTATGCGCAGCAAGGGCATGAAGAGCCACCTGCGCCGTAATAAATCCGCCAGAGTACGCCGCCAGTTTGACGAAATGTCTCAGGTAGCTGGTGTGGACAGGGCTCGTATTCAAAAGTTAATTCCGTATGGTGTAAGCTAACTAGGGAGGGGTATTACATTGGCACGTATTAAAGGTGGCATAGCCACACATAAAAGACATAAAAAAGTACTGGCCTTAACCAAAGGCCACGCTTCAGCCAGACATTCGCTGTTCAAGCGGGCACATGAGTCCATGGTTCATGCCATGAGCTATGCCTTTGCCCACAGACGCGCACGCAAAGGTGATATGCGCAGACTCTGGATAACCCGTATAAATGCGGCTGCCAGAGCCGAAGGGCTGACTTATGGCGAACTCATGTCCGGCCTTAAAACTGCCGGTATTGATATCAACCGCAAAGTTTTGGCTGACATGGCCGTATCTGACAGCGTTGCATTTGCCGCTGTGGCCGCTAAAGCCGCTGCTGCTAAAGCAAACTAAATTAAAACCCATTAGACGGATTATTAACCGCTGCTCTCAGGCAGCGGTTTTTCCATTTTATTAAATTGACATACCCCACCTGCCATTTTACAATTGTGCCAAGAGAGGATGGGATTGAACAAAGAGCGGGCTTTTTACAAGGCCGTTAGCCGGTCAATTCAGAGCCTGAATACCCAAGCTGAACTGAAAGCAAAGCTGGAGGGGATTATCCGGCTGGCGGCACGGGCCAGCCATTGTGCTGTATCATTTCTCCTTATAGATACAGCCGGACAGAAGCTGTCCCATAATATTTCTTTCGGTCTGCCCCAGTTCTACCTCCACAAAGGTGTCCTCTCAGCCGCCAAAAGTATAGGCGAAACCTCAGGCACTCAAACTGTCAGCATAACAGACACACAGAACGATAGCCGTATCCAGTTTCCACAGATGGCTGCAAAGGCCGGTTTTTCTTCTATCCTGGGCAGTCCTGTTATCCATCAGGAAAAAGTTATCGGCAGCCTCAGGTTTTACTGTAAAGATTCTTATGAATTCAGTCAGCAGGATATAAATTTCGCCGAAAATATGGCACGTATAATCTCTTTGGCATTTGGCACTTTGCCTGTGAGCACAACTAGTTGGGATAAAACCGTCCCATTACCCGCTTCAGACCTGAAAATAGCCCGAAATGTCAGCTTTGCCCACCAGAGCGAAGCTGAATTTGCCCGCCTGCTGGATTTTTATAATATAGAGTGGATATACGAACCCCGTTCTTTCCCGCTTAGCTGGAAAGGCGAACAGGTGACTGAAATGTTCACCCCTGATTTTTACCTTCCGGGGATGGATATGTATATAGAGCTGACCACCCTGAAACAAAGTCTGGTCACCACCAAAAACCATAAACTCAAGCTGCTTCGGGAGCTTTATCCGGATATAAAAATAAGCCTGCTATATAAAAATGATTATGCCCGTCTGCTGGCTAAATACGGCTGCGGCCCGTTAGCCCAGACCAGAGCCCACGGCATAGATAGGGTGCTTTATACTGCTCAGGATATATCTGAAAGGGTGTCCAGCCTGGCACGCCAGATTTCCGATGATTACCGGGATAGCCGCCCGATACTTATAGGGGTGCAAAGGGGTTTTATCTGCTTTATGGCAGACCTGATACGCCAGATAGCCGTTCCGCTGGATATAGATTTTATGACTATATCCTATTACAGCGGTAGCAACGCATCTATGGTACGCATAACCAAAGATATGGATTTGGAAGTAGCAGGCAGAGATGTGCTGCTGGTTGAAGACATTGTGGATACAGGTATAACCCTGAACTATCTGTTAAACCACCTCAGGTCTAAAAATCCAGCCAGCCTAAAAGTTTGTACTCTGCTTGACCGCAAGGTAAGACGGCTGATTGACATAAAGATAGACTACGTGGGCTTTGAACTGCCGGATGAATTTGTAGTTGGTTATGGGCTGGATTACCATGAAGAATACCGCAACCTGCCGTTTATAGGCATACCCGGTATAAAAGAAACCCCGGATAATAAACCCTGCTAAAATAGCCGCCCCAGGTAGCCTATGCATTCGGGACGTTTTAACCTTGGAGCTCCTTTTCGGTTTCTACCCACCCAGTTTCTTGACAATCCTCAGAGAGGGCTCTTTAGATTACCTAGCTCCGTATTCTGGTAGAACTTACTAAGGTTATCTGGGTCAGTTTCCGTCACCATTGCTTCGGTCACCTGGGACAGTTTTAATATGACATACCAGTTGATACACCAGCAACCGTATTTAAAACTATTTACAAGAGTACAGCCGGAAAGGGCTTTCTCATACACCCTTAATTAGTTTAATATTCGCAAATCTATTAGTTATTTGATATAGATGACGCCTGAAGTAGACTGAAAATATTTTTATGCAAAAGCCGGGGAGGGGAGTGGTTCAGAGTGGCGTCCCCGGAGAGATTCGAACTCTCGACCCACTACTTAGAAGGCAGTTGCTCTATCCAGCTGAGCTACGGGGACACGATGAAATGCTACCATTTTAGCGCTTTTAAGGTCAAGTTAAACAAGGCGGTTTTCTGGAATTCATCATACGGAAAACTGCAACCCCGCTAAGCACCAACCCCGCCATCAGAGCCCCAAACCATCCCAGCAAACACAAACAGGTAACCACCACTCCCGCCACAACCACTCCTAAACTGATGTAAATCAAAGCTTCTTTGCGGTCAAGACCCAGCACCACCGCAACCAATGAGCCTGTCCACGCTCCGGTAAAGGGCAGGGGAACTGCGACTAACAACAGTAACCCGATGCGTTTATATCTTTCAACCGGGGCGCTTCTTTTTTTACCCAAATCAACAATCCAGTCGGTAAATTTTCGGATAAAAGCAAAATGCCCAAGCAGAGCCAGAACCTTCTCCAGTAAAAATAATATAAAGGGCACCGGCAGCAAGTTTCCTGCCAGTGCAATCAAGTACGCCCAATACCAGGGTATACCCAGCACATTTATAGCCAGCGGCAAAGCCCCGCGCAACTCAGAAACAGGCACGGCCGACACCAGAAAAACCAGTAACTCCGGCGGCAACCCCAAACTAAGCCAAAATTCTGACGACAAGTCCTTTTTATAACTCCTTTTGGCATTTTATATGCCCGCTGTCTCTGACAACTCTAACAAATACGGCTATGCCAGTCAATCTTTTTCTAGCTTGACTAGTATGAACACAACTGTTACTATAATTTGCATACGGGATTGGAAATTTCTATTCCGCATAACTTGCAAATGTCAAAACTGCTAGACACAATAAATAGTCCCTCAGACCTGAAAAAGCTTACTCTGGACGAATTAAGAGAGCTGGCTGTCCAAATCCGTGAAGAACTCGTTAACCGGGTGACTTTAAACGGGGGACATTTAGCCTCAAGCTTAGGCGTCGTTGAGCTTACTATTGCATTGCATCGTGTTTTTGAAAGCCCCAAAGATAAAATAATCTGGGATGTGGGGCATCAGTCTTATGCCCACAAGCTTTTGACAGGCCGCCGTGAACAGTTTGCCACTCTTAGGCAGCATGGAGGATTATCCGGCTTTACCTGCCGTGATGAAAGCCCGCATGACCCTTTTGGTGCAGGACATGCCAGCACCTCCATATCAGCCGGACTGGGCATGGCGGTAGCCCGTGACTTAGCCAAGGAAGATTACAGTGTTATTTCAGTAATCGGAGACGGGGCTATTTCCGGCGGTATGTCATTTGAGGCTATAAACAATGCCGGGCATTTGCATACCAAATTTATAGTCATACTCAACGATAACGGCATGGCTATATCTCCCTCTACAGGGGCTTTATCCAAGTTTTTAAATAACGTCCGCTTTGACCCGCGTTTTGAATTTGCCAAACGGGGTGCCAAACAGACTATTACCAATATGCCTTTCGGCAAATCAGTTTGGGCTTTTACCAAGAGCATTAAACGTAAATTTGAAAAGTCTATGCTGCCCGGCAGTCTCTGGGAGGAATTGGGCTTTATTTACCTTGGTCCGGTAGACGGTCATAATATCCGTGAACTTGAGGCCGCACTTAAATGCGCCAAGGATTTTGAATCCCAGCCGGTGCTTATCCATATGATTACCAAAAAAGGCAAAGGCTATGATGATGCTGAAGCTGATGCTGTAAAATACCACGGTATTGCACCCAAATCAGGCGGGCTTAAGAGCGGGCACGGGCTTTCCTACAGCCAGGTATTCGGACAGACATTACATAAAATCATGTCTGATAACCCCAAAGTAGTAGCCATAACCGCCGCCATGACTGACGGCTGCGGGCTGAGTGAAGTTGCCGCAGATTTCCCGGACAGGGTCTTTGATGTGGGTATTTGCGAACAGCACGCCGTCACTTTTGCAGCCGGAATGGCTACCCAAGGGTATATACCGGTAGTAGTTATCTATTCTACTTTCCTCCAGCGCAGTTTTGACCAGATAATCCATGACGTCTGTCTGCAAAAACTGCCGGTGGTCTTCGCTATTGATAGGGGAGGGATTGTAGGAGATGACGGGAAAACCCATCAGGGTATTTTTGACCTTTCCTTCATGTCTCTTATACCGGATATGATAGTCACCGCTCCATCTGACGAAAACGACCTGCAGCACCTCCTTTACACCGCTGTCAATTCCGGCAAACCTTTTGCCCTCCGCTATCCCAGGGGATTTGGGGAGGGGGTTGAGACAGAAGGAACTTTACGTAATATTCCAATAGGGGAAAATGAAGTTCTTGCCAGCGGCAGTGAAATAGCCATTTTTGCCACCGGCAAGAGTGTTGCATTTGCCAAAGAAGCTATGGAGATACTGGCCGAAAGCGGTATCAAACCTACGCTGGTAAATAACCGCTATATAAGCCCGCTTGATACTGAGCTTATTTTAAAAATAGCCGGAAACCATAAATACCTTATTACAGTTGAAGAAAACGTGCTTTCCGGGGGGCTGGGCAGCCGGATAAATACTATTCTGGCAGAGGCGGGGCTGGTTAATGCGGTCAAGATTGCCAATATCGCCGTACCGGATAAATTTGTAGAACATGGCAACCAGAGCCTGCTTCGTGCCAAATACGGTCTGGACGGGAAAGGCATAGCCCAAAAGGTATTATCCTTAATGGCTAATACCGGTGAAGCAAAACACCAGCAGATACTTTGCCCATAGAAAAACCAACTGCTGAAAATTATTACCAGCTATAACCCGAAGCCGTTCGGAAATCAGACCGGCATCGGTTATGAATAATAAGACCTTTTCAGGAGCGTTCATGGAAAACTTAACAATCAGAGATCTGGATTTCTCTGGTAAAAAAGCTCTGGTGAGAGTGGACTTCAATGTTCCTATAAACGCAGAGACCGGCAGTATAAATGATGACAGCCGCATACGGGCAGCTATACCTACTATTGATTATCTGCTGGATCACCAGGCCAAAGTTATTTTATGCAGCCACCTGGGAAGGCCGGATGGCAAGGTAGTAGAAAGTATGCGTCTTGCCCCGGTGGCAAAACGTTTGTCAGAGATACTCAGGCAGGAAGTGCTTACAGCCTCTGATTGTATTGGAGATGAGGTAACCGCAAAGGTAAACGCGCTGGAAGACGGACAGGTGCTGCTGCTGGAAAACCTGCGTTTCCACCCGGAAGAAGAAGCCAATGACCCTGCCTTTGCCAGAAAACTGGCAGATTTGGCTGATATATATGTAGATGACGCCTTTGGCACTGCCCACCGCAAACACGCCTCTATTGTAGGTGTGGCCAAATACCTGCCGGCAGTGGCCGGGCTTCTCCTTGAAAAGGAGCTTAATGCTCTGGGAAAAGTGCTGGAACACCCGCCCAGACCCTTTATGATACTGCTGGGGGGTGCCAAGGTAAGTGACAAGGTGGGCATGCTGGAAAACGTTATGGATAAGGTAGATACTATTCTTATTGGCGGAGGCATGGCTGCCACTTTCCTGAAGGCACAAGGGCTGGAGATAGGTGACTCTCTTATTGATGACAGCTTGGATACTGCTAAAATGCTGATGGATAAAGCAAAGTCTAAAAATGTTAAGATTGTCCTGCCGGATGATGTACTGATAACATTTGATAAAATAGGCCCTGATGCCAAAGCAGAAAACGTAAGCGTGGAAAACATACCCCCCACAGCCAAAATTGTAGATATTGGGCTGCTTACCATTACCCTTTTCACCAAGCAGCTTGAGAAGTGCAAAACAGTCTTCTGGAACGGGCCTATGGGCATTTACGAAATACCCCAGTTTTCAGAGGGCACCAGGGCAATGGTAAACACCATGACCCGCCTGCACGGTACTACTATTATCGGCGGCGGTTCTACAGCTGAAATTGTGACCGAACTGAATATTGCCAGTAAAATGAGTTTCGTATCTACCGGAGGCGGAGCTTCACTCAAGTTTCTCAGCGGTGAAAAATTGCCCGGCGTAGAGGTGCTTGCAAAAAAACATGAATAAATTAAACCTGATGAAAGAGCTATCCCAAGCGACCCCCAGCAAGATTGTACTGCTGGTAATAGACGGACTGGGCGGTTTACCCCACCCCGAAAGCGGGCAGACCGAACTTGAAACTGCCCATACCCCAAATCTGGACGAATTAGCCGGTAAAAGCATCTGCGGCATGTCCAGCCCGGTTGCAGCCGGTATAACCCCCGGCAGTGCCCCCGGCCATCTGGCACTTTTCGGTTATAACCCGGTTGACTGCCTTATAGGACGGGGCGTGCTGGAAGCGCTGGGTATAGATTTTGATCTGAGGCCCGGAGATGTGGCAACCCGCGGAAACTTCTGCACGGTAGATGCGCAGGGGCTGATTTGTGACCGCAGAGCCGGGCGGGTTTCAAGCACAGTCAGTGCTAAACTTTGCGCCCTTCTGGACAGACAAGAGTTCGAAGGCATTCAGGTAATTGTAAAACCGGTCAAAGACCACCGTTTGGTGGTAGTATTCCGCGGCAGCGGTTTGTCTGAAAAGGTGACTGATTCAGACCCTCAAAAGCTTGGGGCTGCCCCCAAAGAGGTCAAACCCTTAGCTGAAGATGCCGGCCTTATGGCCAGAGTAGCAAACCAGTTTTTGCAGTTTGCAGCCAACGCCCTCAAAGACCATGCCCCGGCAAACATGATACTTCTGCGGGGGTTTTCAGAAAAACCCTGCTTTACCACTATGAATGAGATTTATAAGCTTAAAACGGCCGCTATTGCCAGTTACCCCATGTACAGGGGACTTTCAAAGGTAGTGGGTATGGATGTATTACCCACCGGCCCGACCCTGAATGATGAAATAGCCACTTACAAGGCTAACTTTGAAAAGTACGACTTTTTCTTTATCCATGTAAAAGCCACAGATGCCGCCGGTGAAGACGGTGACTTTGAGCGCAAAGTAAAAGCACTGGAAGAACTGGATAAGGTACTGCCTGAAATACTGGCCTTAAAGCCGGATGTGGTGGCCGTAAGCGGTGACCATTCCACCCCGGCCGTTATAGAGGGACACAGCTGGCACGAAGTACCGGTGCTTATTTATTCTAAATATTGCCGTCCGGACAAAGTCTGCCGCTTTTCCGAAACAGACTGCCTGCAGGGCGGACTGGGACATATACCCGCCACTGATATTATGCCGCTGGCCATGGCTAATGCCCTTAAACTCGGTAAATTCGGAGCCTAGGAGCAAGCCGTATGAGACAGATTATTATTGCCGGGAACTGGAAAATGAATACCACTCTTTCCGAAGCTTGTACACTAGTGCAAGGCATGAAATATGAACTTGACCAAATAAGCGGCATTCAGAAAATAGTCTGCCCGCCGTTTATATCTTTAGCCCCGGTAAAAACCATACTGGACGGCAGCAGTATCCATTTGGGTGCTCAAAACCTTTTCTACGAAGAAAAAGGGGCTTACACCGGAGAAATTTCCCCCCTGATGCTGCAAGATATCTGCCCATATGTGATTATAGGCCACTCTGAAAGGCGGGCCTATTTCGGCGAGACCGGACAAGTAGTTAACCGGAAGATAAAAGCCGCCCTTCAGGCAGGTATAATGCCAATAGTGTGCGTGGGCGAAAAACTGGAAGAGAATGAAAACGGCCAGACCCGCCAAATACTGGAAACCCAGATGAAAGAGGCTTTAGCCGGGATTAACCCAAGCAGTATCATAATAGCCTATGAGCCTATCTGGGCCATAGGCACAGGCAAGGCTGCCACTGCAGCGGAAGCCAATAACACTATAAGTTATATCCGCAAGGTATTGGGTGATATATGGGGCAATACCGCATCCCGGATTACGCCTATTCTATATGGCGGCAGCGTAAATGAAAAAAATACTGCCGAACTTCTTTGCCAGTCAGATATAGACGGAGCTTTGGTAGGCGGAGCTTCCCTGAAAGCAGAGTCTTTTGTCAGCATATGCCGCCAGGCTGCTGATGTAAGAAAATAAACGGGGATATTAGTTAATCATAGTTTGCCTAAACCCCTTTTAGGCCCTGTAAGAGAGCCAATGAAGAGAACTGACAGCACCGCCAAAGCAACCGCCCCAAATCCGCCCTTAGCGCCTCTACTGGTCATTCTGGGCAACACCGGCTCTGGCAAAAGCGCCTTAGCCCTGAAACTGGCCAGAGAAATTCCTGCCGGAATAGTCAATGCGGATAGCCGCCAGATATATTCCCAGATGGATATAGCCACCGCCAAACCCACACCGGCAGAAATGTCAGAAATACCTCACTACCTGTACAGTTTTATCCAGCCTGACCAGCCTTTCAGCCTGGCGGAATACCAGTCACTGGCTTATCAGGCCATAAATAAGCTGCATACCCAAAACCGTTTGCCAATACTGGTTGGGGGAAGCGGTCAATACCTGAAAGCAGTCCTTGAAGGTTGGAGTATTCCCCAGATAGCCCCTGACGAAACTTTCCGGGCGGCCATGTTTGAAAAAGCCGAAAAAGAAGGGGGGGCGTCTATTTTTGCAGAACTTGTAAAACAAGACCCCCAAGCAGCAGCCAAAATAGACCCCCGCAATATCCGCCGGGTTGTACGGGCACTGGAGGTTATAAATAAAACCGGTGCTGAATTTTCCAAGCTGCAGACTAAAAACCCGCCTCCGTACAGAGTACTTAAAATCGGTATTCATTTAGCCCGTGAAGAACTTTACCGCACCGTTGACTTGCGGGTGGGAAAAATGTTAGAACAAGGGCTGGAAGCGGAAGTCCGCCATCTGCTGGAACAGGGCTATGCGGCTACTTTACCGTCTATGTCCGGCATAGGTTACCGCCAGATAGCCAAATATATAGGGGGTGAAATCAGCCTGAGTGAGGCAATTGAGCAAATGCAGTTTGAAACTCACCGCCTAATCCGCCAGCAGAATACTTATTTCCGGCTGGCTGACCCTGATATACACTGGATAACACTGGAAGAAAGCATGGATAGCGGGATTATCAATTTAGTCCGTAATTTCCTGGCTGACGGAGGAAAAGAATGAAATTTACTAAGTTACAAAGTGTAGGTAATGACTTTGTGCTGATAGACCCTCAGGGTGAGGATAAAGACTGGTCAAAACTGGCACTCCACATGTGCCACCGGCATTTCGGTGCCGGGGCTGACGGGCTGATGCTTATTTTACCTTCAGCCAAAGCTGATTTCCGTATGCGGATATTTAACGCGGACGGCTCTGAGGCCGAAATCTGCGGCAACGGTCTGCGTTGTCTTATTCATTACATAGCTGCCAACAATCTGATTGGCAACAGGGATGAACTAAGCATTGAGACTCTGGCAGGCATACGCAATGCCCAGATATTTGCCGACGGGCGGATACGTACCACCATGGGTAAACCCATGTTTGAAGCCCACCAAATACCTGTTGCCGCCGAACCGGACCCCAAATACTATAACGGGCAGCTTATTTCTGACTTTCCGTTAAATATCAATAACCGCAGATTACTCCTTTCCCTGGTATCCATGGGCAACCCCCATGCCATACACTTTTGCACCAAATCTGTAGAAGAATTCCCCCTAGGTGAAGTTGGCCCACTGGTGGAAACTCATAAAGCCTTTCCCAAACGCACTAACTTTGAGGTTGCAAACATTCTGGACAGTGAACATATCAAAGTACGTGTTTGGGAACGGGGGGTAGGGGAGACTCTGGGCTGCGGCAGCGGAGCATCTGCCGTGGCGGTTGCCGCCCAAATACTTGGGTATGTCGGAAAATTTGTTTACATAAAGTTACCGGGCGGAACACTGGGCGTTGAGTGGGATGGCCATAATGACGTCTATCTGACCGGAAAAGCTGAAATTATATACACGGGAGAATGGTTGAAAGATGAAACTGTCTAAACGGATTGAAAATCTGCCGCCGTATCTTTTTGTCCAGATAAGCAAAAAGATAGCTGAGAAACGCGCTAAAGGCGAAGAGGTAATCAGTTTCGCTATTGGCGACCCTGATTTACCGACGCCCAAACATATACTGGCGGAACTTTGCAAAGCGGCTGAAGACCCGGCTAATCACCGCTATCCCGAAACCGAAGGATTGCCGGTGTTGCGTAAGGCTATGGCAGAGTGGTATGAAAAACGGTTCGGGGT
Organism: Dehalococcoides mccartyi 195; assembly: GCF_000011905.1. Taxonomy (NCBI): domain Bacteria; kingdom Bacillati; phylum Chloroflexota; class Dehalococcoidia; order Dehalococcoidales; family Dehalococcoidaceae; genus Dehalococcoides; species Dehalococcoides mccartyi. Next base: position 681,051 of record NC_002936.3, on the reverse strand, counting down.
AAAACTAAACCCTGATACCGAGGTATTGCCTCTTATAGGGTCAAAAGAGGGCATAGGGCACGCTGCCTGGTGCTTTCTTGATCCCGGTGATGTTGCACTGGTGCCAGACCCGGCCTATCCGGTATATGCCATCAGCAGCCAGCTGGCAGGCGCAGAGGTATTTTATATGCCGCTGAACAAAGAAAACAACTTCCTGCCGGACTTTAACGCCATACCGCAAGATGTACTTTCTAAAGCCAAAATTCTCTGGATAAACTATCCCAACAATCCCACCGGTGCAGTGGCAGGCTTGGACTTTTTTAAGGAAGCAGCGGAATTTGCCGCTAAACACAATCTGGCAGTCTGCCATGACGGACCGTACTCTGAAATAGCTTTTGACGGCTACAGACCTGTAAGTTTTCTTGAAGCTGATGGTGCCAAAGAGGTAGGGATAGAGTTTCATTCTCTTTCCAAAAGCTACAATATGACCGGCTGGAGGATTGGCATGGCCGTTGGCAATGCCAAAATGATAGACGCCCTGCGGCGGTTTAAATCCAACCTTGACTCAGGTATTCCTCAGGCTATCCAGCTGATGGCAATAGCGGCTTTGAACGGCTCCCAAGATGTGATTAGCCAGAACTGCGCCGTATATCAGCGCCGCCGTGACCGCCTGGTGGAAGCCCTGCGCAACATCGGTATGGAGGTTACAGCCCCAAAAGCCAGTTTATATATCTGGGCACCTGTACCCGAAGGCTATACTTCAGCCAGCTTTGCTACTGAACTTCTGGATAAAACCGGTGTTGTAGTTACACCAGGTACGGGGTATGGCACATCCGGCGAAGGGTACATAAGGTTATCACTGACCGTACCTGACGAACAACTGGAAAAAGGCATTGCCAAGCTTGCCAACTTCAAGAGCCAAGCATAGATAACAGATAAGTAACGGTACTAATAACGACCCGCTTCGGCACAAAAAGAATCCCGGAGTGAGTCGTTATTTATTAAGTAAACAGCACAATCAGATAGGGGGGTTTTAATCAGCACCTAATCAGGATTGCATAAATTCTTTATGACTAAAATTTATTTCAGATGGAAACTCAAAACGGAGGCTAAAACTTGCACAAACCGAAATATTTGTAATATATTTTTAACTGCATTATTTATGTTAAGTTGTATTTTTACTCGTGTTTATTACATAACATATATAGTGCGAACCATTCCAAAGCTTAATTTTAAGGGTTCCACCACAAACCAATAATCAGGAAAATAGTTTATATATATTTTGTAATATATCTCTGACTTTTGCTTACAGATAAATACATGGATATTTTAGAAAAACTGTTCAGAAAATTTAGCCAATACCCTACAGGCCTTGACCCCGCTGCTCAACAGCAATCACACTGCCTAAAACCTACTAATAGTAAGTTATGCTGATGTTAATTGAGCATAATACATTAAAGGGTAATAATTTATTAAGGGGATTGTATTGCCCACCCTTACAAAAGCCCTAGATTTGGATTCTAGAGGCTTGTATATTTCATACGTTTATTCGGCTGTATCTCCCGTCTGGCCAAGCTCATTTAGCTTGTTCAGAGCCTTTGTTTCTTCTTCATCTATAGCTGCTAAATCATAATAGAAATAATAGTCTTCACAGGCACCCTTTTTGGACAATAATTCTCTCCGGCGGCTAAGCACCTTTGATAATTCATCCAGACAGGACATCATACTATCAGCCAGTTCTTTTTCCATTTATCACCGTTATTTCTTTCCGCCGACATCTTCATCATAAACCGCGTATCCGGGATTAAACCCCATGCCAATCAATTTTTCTTTCAGCCTGAGGTTAAATTCAGCTAAGCCCCAGTGCTTCGCAGCTGAAATAAGCACTGTATCTTCCGCCACCGGGCATTCCGCCTTCAATAAGCTTAAAGCCTCATCTTCAGTCCATTTGCGGCTGTTATCCAGCTTCAGGTCTATCTTATTCATAGCCGTCAGGCGGGGTTTTTCAGCTACCCCCATATCTCCAAGTATTTTTTCCACTGTCTGGCACTGTTCAAAGGCATTTTTCGCTGTTATGTCAACCACGTGCACCAGCAGGTCTGCCTGGTTTATTTCTTCCAGCGTAGCCCTAAAAGCCTTCACAATAGCCGGGGGTAACTTCCGGATAAACCCTACTGTATCTGTCAGCAGTACATTACCAAGTCCGTTTATATACATTCTCCTGGTAGTCGGGTCAAGCGTGGCAAAAAGTTTGTTTTCAGCCAATACATCAGCTTTGACCACCGCATTAAGCAGGCTGCTCTTACCGCTATTTGTATAACCAACCAGGGAAACCACCGGCACGCCCCGCATACGCCTTCTCTCCCGGTATAAGTCCCGGTGAGTTGTTACGTCGTCCAACTGTTCTTGAAGGTTGCGTATCTTGGTACGGATAATACGTTTATCGGTTTCAAGCTGTGATTCACCCGGGCCTCTGGTGCCTATCCCGCCGCCAAGTCTTTCAAGATGACTCCATTGGCCGGCCAGCCGGGGCAATATATACTGCATTTGAGCCAGCTCTACCTGAAGCTGACCCTCACGGGTATGGGCATGTTTAGCAAATATATCCAAGATGAGCGCTACCCGGTCAATGACTTTAACCCCTAGCGCTTCTTCCAGTAATCTCTGCTGAATAGGCGAAAGTTCATCATCAAAAATGACCAGGTTATAGCCAAGTTCTTTTTTCAATTCAACCAGTTCATCCAGTTTGCCTTTTCCCAGGTATGAGTTTCGGGCAGGTGCCTGAAGTTTCTGGGTCAAACGCCCTACCACTGTTGCACCGGCAGTAAGCACCAACTGAGCTAACTCATCTAAAGAATCCTCTATATCCCAGTTTGCGTTATTATCAGTATCCACCGCCACCAGAACAGCTTTTTCCGGCTGAATTATTACGCTATTTATAGATGCCTTATTAATAATAGCCTCCAGTTATGTAAAGTAAATACATATTTATCTATTATATACCATATTGCTCACATAATTAAGTTAAATCAGGTATTGACACACACCCGCCTGATAAATCAAAATAAATAAGGGCTAGTACCAATGGATTAATACTGTTAGGAGGAAAGACCATGATGACCGTAGCCGAGTTATTTGACCTAAGCGGCAAGGTGGCTATTGTAACCGGTGGTGCAATGGGTATTGGAAAAGGTATTTCCATGCGTTTGGCCGAAGCAGGTGCCAGTATAATGATTCCGGACTTAAACCTTGAAGTCGCCCAAAAGACCGCAGCTGAAATTAAGGCTCTCGGAGGCAAGGCGGCGGCAATCCAGGCTGATGTAAGTAATATAAGTGATGCTCAAAAAGTCGTAGATGCCACCATCAAAGAATTTGGCGACCTGAATATTATGGTGAATAATGCCGGCATTTATCGCTTTATGCCTGCCATAGATATGACCGAAGCCATGTGGGATAAAACCCTTGGCATAAATCTTAAAGGGCTTATGTTTTTCTCACAGGCAGCCGCCAAAGCCATGATAGCGGCAAAACACGGCGGTAAGATAATAAACATTGCCTCTATAGACGGCTTCCGCCCCACCGGCAACTTATCTCATTATGACGCATCCAAGGGCGGGGTAATAATGCTGACCAAGGCTATGGCACAGGAATGGGCACCCCATGGCATACTGGTTAATGCCGTTGCCCCAGGCGGTATAAACACTCCCGGCGCTTCCGCGCTGACGCCCAGCGGAAGTATGTCAACCGAACAATTAATGGAGCTATCAAAATCTTTTGTAGAAAAGCTGCCGCTCAAACGGATGGGCGAACCGGACGATATCGGCAAAGTAGTCCTTTTCCTGGCCAGCGCAGCTGCCGATTATATGGTCGGCGGGGTAATTGTAGCTGACGGCGGCGCTCTTCTGGTCTAAAAGACCTAAGAGTAATTTCTTAAATAACAAGAGGGGGAGTTTTCACTCCCCCTCTTTGCTTTCTATATATATGGTGGGCTCGGTAGGTTTCGAACCTACGACCAAGCGGTTATGAGCCGCCCGCTCTGCCCTTGAGCTACGAGCCCTCAGGATAAAACTGTTTTATACTTCGCGTCCGGTAAAACCAGTGCCGTAATCTTTGACCTTCTGTTCTTTAGCCTCTTCCTGTTTGGCATATTCCACCCAGGCTTCAGGCCCTTTGCCGCAGGTTTTTTCACGCTCTTCACGCCATTTTTTCAACGGATCAGGATTTTTAATTTTATCTTCAGCTACTTTTTGCTGGGAAATCCACATCTTTTCATTAGCAGAGTCTCTGCGGGATTCAGCTCCATCTTTAGCAAAAGCCACCCCATGGGTAAAATCCGAAATAATACGGGGTGCATCCGCATTGCAAACAGGGCAAGTAGCAGACAAACTGGACTCACTCCGTGGCCTCATAAGTTCAAAGACCTTGTTACACTTTGAACATGAATATTCATAGATTGGCATGAGTTACCTCCGATGAACTTGTTGTCTTTAATCTGCAAAGAATTCTAACACGTTTTATATCTTCGTTCAAGCAGAAAAGCTGCTGTCTTTACTCATAAAACACCTTTGACATGTCAGGGTGTTCAGGTTAGAATAACCATACAAAATCAGCGGGAGTAACTCAGTGGTAGAGTTCCTGCCTTCCAAGCAGGCTGTCGCGGGTTCGAGCCCCGTCTCCCGCTCCATACTTTCCCCCTGTTTATATATCTAACTGAAAGCCTTACAGCCGGCTTATCACTGTATCCAGCCTGTCCTTATAACCAGGCCAGTAGCGCAGTACCAGCCTGACAAATGGATTGCGCTGCATTTTTATTGTATAGCTGATATCCGCTGCCCGTTTTATTATCCCTTCTTCATAAGTAGGATAAATATGGGGAATGGTATGCAGTTTTGAAAGCGGCTTATTCAGGCACTTTACTATTTGCAGTTCATGGACAAGGTTTTCGGCATGAGAACACAGCAGATGTGCCCCTATCAGCCTGTCATTTTTATCAAGTATAAATTTACACAGACCGCGGGTATCATGGTCCATAACCGCCCGGCGCACTTTAGTAAGCGGATAGCGGATAACCCGCACATTATTACCATATTTCCGCCGGGCTTCATCCTCGGTTAAACCGATATGAGCCATTTGAGGTTCGGAATATGTTACCCAAGCCACATCTTCATACCTAATGCTCTGCTTAAACGGCAAGCAGGCGTTACTTGCCGCCAAAATAGCCTGTTTTTCAGCCATCATACCCAGTTGGATAGGTCCGGCCACATCACCGGCTGCAAAGATGTTTGAAGAGCTGGTTTGAAGCCTGTTATTGATACTGATACCCCGGGGGGTATACTTAACACCAGCTTTTTCCAGTGCAAGACCGGCTACATTTGCCCGTCTGCCTACTGCTACCAGCACCGTCTCGGAAGATATTTCACTAATCTTGCCTTCACGCGTCTGCATTTCAAGTTTCAGACTGCCATCAGTCTGACTTTGAAAGCGAACAGCTTTAGTGGATATATGAATATTTAAGTTTTCTTCAGCATTCAGGTATTCCAGTAACAAGGCACTTAGTTCGGTATCGTCCTTCGGCAATATACGGTCTGCCATTTCAATGATATCTACTTTGCAGCCCAGCCAGGCAAAAGCCAGCCCCAACTCAATACCGGCCGGACCCCCGCCTAACACTATCATAGAAGATGGTATAGCCTTTATGTCAAAGACAGTCTCATTAGTATAATAGGGTATATCAGACAGTCCTTCTACTGGGGGAATTGCCGGGCTTGAGCCGGTTGCAATAATAAAGTGCTTGGCAGATATAAGCTGTCCGTTTAGACTTACCTGATGCCGGCCGTTGAATACCGCCTCACCATTTAATATATCTATGCCCGTGTTTACTAAACTTGCAAAATCATCAATCCGGGAAATATTTTCCAGCACCGAGTGCAGGTATGGCATAACATTTTCTGTTTGCAAGTTTACGCTGGCCAGTTTGGTACCGCTGCGGTTATAGTTGTTTAATTGACGGATACGCAGACCCAGCTGGAGTAAAGCCTTAGACGGCACGCAGGCATTCCAGGTACAAGCCCCGCCCAGCTTACCCTTCTCCACTATGGCCACTTTTTTGCCAAGACCATTTGCAAAAACAGCGGCAGTAAATCCAGCCAGCCCGCCACCGATAACCACCAAATCATATTGATATTTCATATCTGTTCTCTTTCTGCCTGGCAAATCTCTTAACCCAACACAGAATCTAATCCCTCCCCCACCCCGTTCACACTCTATATCAGCGAACCAATCTTTATATTATGTAATCTACAGCCAGGCAAATGTTAATTTTATTCTATCAGGCACTAGCGGCAAGTCAATGCTTTTTTGAGTAAAAAAGAAACTAAGCTTACAAACTAAAATATCCATTCTGAAACTTGGCTGTATATCTTCTTAAGGCAGTCAAATGCAATTAACTCTGGCACAAGAGGGCAAAAACAGCTTTTAAAGTTAGTCTAAATATGAAGAGTTAGTCTGAAATAAAGAGGCACAAAACAGAAGCCAGGTAGACTGGAATATACAGATTGGAAACATATGGAAGGCCAGGATAGAGTTTAGAAAAAAAGGGCCTGGTCGGGGTGAGAGGATTCGAACCTCCGACTTCAGCGTCCCAAACGCTGCGCGCTAACCAGACTGCGCTACACCCCGCAGGCGCCAGTATAACAAAGCTATATTATAGGGTCAAGGACGATTGCCCCAGGACTAGCGGCAATCAGGGCAGATATCAAAAAACTCTGCCGGAACCTCGGTGGTATTCAAGATATGCTTGACCTGTTTTTCGGGAATCCATTCGGCGCCGCACTTGGCACAGCGCTTAAGTTAAAGCTGACCTGGCAGTTAGGCCAGGTAATAGTACGCATACCATTCCCGTCTTCCATCTTTATAGCCCCGGTTGGGCAGATATAAGCACACGAACCACAGGCAATACAATCTGTTTTATCTTCGTAATAGGGCAAGGCTACTTCACGGCTGGTGCCCCTGCTTACCAGGCTTATAGCGCTCTTACCCACTACCTCAGAGCAAACTCTGGTGCAAAGGGCGCATAAGGTGCACAGATTTTCAGGTTTTTCACTTTCAAACCGGGAGCAGGTAACCCCCAGTTTCTTAGCCATAGCCTGAACACCCTCGGACTGGGGACAGCGTGCCAGCAGCAGCTCTATAACAGTCTTGCGGATATTGGCAATCCGCTCATTCTGGGTGCTGACAGCCAAACCCTCTTCAACCTCATACAGACAGGAAGCCACCAGTTTTTTGCGGCCTTTCCGCTCAATTTCCACCATACACAAACGGCAGGCTCCATAAGCTGAAACCGCTTCATCTACGCATAGGGTAGGAATAAAAATACCATGCCGGTTGGCTACTTCCAGTATTGTCTGACCTTCTTCTGCCTGATATTTCTTGCCGTCTATGGTTAAATTTATCATAGCCACCCTACCTTATCTGATTTCTACGGCGTGGAGCTTACAAGCATCAAAACACGCACCGCATTTAGTACATTTGCTCTGGTCAAGTATGACCGGCATCTTTTTACCCTGTGAAATAATAGCCCCTGTCGGACAGGCTTTGTAACATAAACCGCAGCCGGGGCAATTGGCATCAATGATGTTATAAGTTATAAGGGCTTTACATTCCTTAGCCGGACAGGTCTTCTGGCGGATATGGGCTTCGTACTCATCACGGAAGTATTTAATGGTAGATAAAACCGGATTAGGAGCACTGCCGCCCAAAGCACATAAAGAAGCGTCCTGTATCGCTTGTGAAAGCTGCTCCAGAAGCTCTATATCTCCCTCTTCGCCTTCGCCCTTGGTTATTCTTTCCAGAATCTGGCGCATACGCTTGACACCCTCACGGCAGGGTACACATTTGCCGCAGGATTCTCCTTCAAGGAAGCTCAGGAAGTAACGGGCAATCTCCACCATGCAGTTATCTTCGTCCATAACAATCATGGCACCCGAACCCATCATAGAACCGGCCTTGGTAAGTTCATCAAAGTCTACCGGCAAATCCAGCATACTTTCGGGCAGACAGCCGCCTGAAGGGCCGCCGGTCTGAATAGCCTTGAATTTTTTGCCTTTGGGAATGCCGCCGCCTATATCATATACAATTTCCCGAAGGGTAATACCCATGGGAACCTCAATCAGGCCGGTATTGTTTACCTTACCCACCAGTGAGAATATCTTGGTTCCCTTGCTGCCCTCTGTACCTATTTTGTTAAACCAGTCTGCTCCTTTTTCTATAATCAGGGGTATATTAGCCCAGGTTTCCACATTATTCAGGGTGGTAGGCTTGTCATGCAGACCCTTTTCAGAGGTATGAACATACTTGGCACGGGGTTCGCCGACCTTGCCCTCCAGAGAGGCCATAAGGGCCGTGGACTCACCGCAGACAAAGGCACCGCCACCCCGGTTGATATGGATTTTCAGGTCAAAGCCGCTGCCCAGTATGTTTTCACCCAGCAGACCATAGTCTTCGGCCTGTTTTATAGCCAAAAGGGCGTGCTTTACAGCCATAGGATATTCATCACGGATATAAATATAAGCTTCATGAGAGCCAATAGCATAAGCACCGATAATCATGCCTTCTATAACGCTATGGGGATTGCCCTCCATAAGTGAGCGGTCCATAAACGCACCCGGGTCACCCTCGTCACAGTTGCAGATTACATATTTTACCGGGTCATGGGCGTCCCGGCAGGACTTCCATTTCCAGCCGGTGGGGAAACCGCCGCCGCCCCGTCCGCGCAGTCCGGATTTGATAACCTCTTCCACAATTTCTTCCGGCTTCAGGCCAGATATAGCCTTGGCCAAGGATTTATAGCCGCCCACCGCCAGATAGTCATCTATAGAGGTAGGGTCTATATTGCCGTTGTTGCCGAAAACCAGACGCATCTGTTTTTTATAGAAAGGCACATCATGTTCATGCACCTTTTTGTCTTTGGTCATGGGGTCAACATACAGCAGGCGTTCAATAACTTCATTGTTTTTTATGGTTTTTTCAATGATTTCTGGTATATCTGAAATCTTCAGGCGCTGATAAAAAATATTCTGGGGGCGGATAACTACCAGCGGGCCGCGTTCGCAAAAGCCGTGACAGCCAGTAGTTCTGACCTCAACCTTATCTCCCAAACCGGCTTTGGAAAGCTCTTCCTCAAAGGCATCGGCAACTTTTTTAGCCCCGTAAGCCTGGCAGCCGGTACCGCAGCAAATAGCAATAACCGTCTTTTGGGAATTCCTGTCTTTAAGGATTTCCTGCCGTTTGGCCTCAAGTTCGGCTACACTGTTAAACTTTTTAATTGCTGTATTAATCATCCTGGCATCCCTCAATCAAAGGTTTGACCTTTTCAGTAGTCATATTGCCTACATACTGCCCGTCCACTACCACCACAGGCCCCAAAGCACAGGCGCCCACGCAGTTTACGGCATCAAGGCTGAATTTCATGTCTGCGGTATTTTCACCGGCACAACAACCCAGTTTTTCAACCAGTTTATCCAGTATCTTATTAGCACCGCGTACGTGGCAGGCAGTACCCATACATACATGAATAGAGTGTTTGCCCTTGGGTTTCAGGCTGAAAGCCTTGAAGAAAGTGGCCACACTGTAAACCTGGCTCATGGGAACACCCAAGCCCTCGCTTACGGTCTCCAGAGCGGGACGGGGAAGATAGTTGAACTCAGTCTGGATATCCTGCAGTATAGCTACCAGCATACCCTTGTCTTTGGCATATTTATCCAGAATATTTTTAACTTTTGGCGCTACTATTTCTCTAGTTTCGGTGCACATGCCGCCCTCTCTGCAATCTTATTGTATTCCAGCTGAACTCTTTCCTGAATAAGGTCCAGAGATTCTTCTGTCAGGTGGCGGAACCGCCGCTGAAGACTGGTGTACTCACGCAAAGGCTTAAGCTCAGGCGTTTCCATGCTCATTTTGTACTGGCCGTTAACAACCTCATACAGCGGGAAAACACCGGTTTCAACTGCCAAACGCCCTATCTTCACGGTATCTTCAGTGGCACAGCGCCAGCCGGTGGGACAAACAGATAAACAGTGTATATAGGCCGGACCGTCAGCCGCCAGGGCCTTACCTACTTTTTCAATCATATCAAAAGGATAGCTAGGGCAACAGGTAGCCACATAAGGAATATTATGGGCCACAGCTATGGCCGGCATATCTTTTTTCCATGAGAACTGGCCTTTGCCTACTTTACCGGCCGGTGAGGTAGTGGTGGACGCACCGAAAGGGGTAGCCGAGGAACGCTGGATACCGGTATTCATATAAGCTTCATTGTCAAAACAGATATAAGTGAAGTTATGCCCGCGTTCCATAGCGCCTGAAAGTGCCTGAAGACCAATATCCACAGTTGCACCGTCACCGCCAATGGCTACAATCTTTATATCCCTGTCCTCTATCCTCTTTTTCCGTTTAAGCACCTTTATAGCTGACTCAACGCCAGAGGCAACTGCGGCTGTATTTTCAAACAGGGTATGTATCCAGGGTAAACGCCATGAGGTATACGGGTACTGGGAAGCGATAATTTCCATGCAGCCGGTGGCATTCACTATTATGGTGTTTTCATCCATAGCCTTGGTAGCCAGACGAACTGCCAGAGCCTCACCGCAACCTATACACCCGCGATGACCGGGGGCAAATAACTCACGCTTGGGCAGTAGCTTGGGAACAAATACTGAATAGTTCTGCATCACGCCCTCACTCCATATATTTCGTATTCGTTGGGACTGCCTTTTTCAGCAATCTCCAGACCTCTTTTCATGATATCTTCAAAATTGGCAACAGTTATATCCCGTCCGCCCAAACCGCCGATAATGCTGACAATCTTGGGCTTTTTCTCCAGCGGATACAAAGCAGCCTTAATTTCAGAGCAGACCGGCCCGCCCGGACCGCCTATTGACAGAGCACGGTCCAGAACAATAAGGTTTTTGGCATCTTTAACCGCGTCCCGCAACTCTTCAAACGGGAAGGGACGCCACAGCCGCAGCCTTACCAGACCGACACTCATACCATCATCACGCATTTTATCAATGGCGGCCATGGCAGTCTCAGAAAAACTGCCCATGGTGAACAACAGGTTCTCAGCACCTTCGGTGCGGTAGGTTTCAACCGGTTTGTAAGAACGGCCAAACTGTTTTTCAAAGTCTTTCCAGACTTCCAGAATAACGGCTTTAGATTTTTGAAAATCCTGTTCCTGGGCCCACTTGGCTTCGGTGAAGACCACCGGAGGGGCAAAGTCACCCATAGCATGGGGGTTATCAGGATTCAGGGCATAGGGGTAATCATTAACGCTAAGGAAAGCATCTACCTGTGCTCTCTCAGGCATATCAATAGGCTCAATAACATGGGACAGATGGAAACCGTCCAGGTGAACCATAACAGGTAAAAGCACCCTCTTATCTTCGCCTATTTTAAAAGAACAGATAGCGTTATCAACTACTTCCTGCCCGTTTTCAGTAAATATTTGTATCCAGCCTATATCCCGGCAGGACATGACGTCAGAGTGGTCACCCCAAACTGAAAGGGGGCCTGAAAGAGCCCGGTTGGCAACCGCCATTATGACGGGCAGCCGCATGGATGAAGCCACATAAAGCACTTCGTGCATGAGCTCAAGCCCCTGACCGGCAGTGGCGGTAAAGGTGCGGGCACCGGCTGCCGCCGAGCCCAGGCAGGCACTCAGAGCCGAATGCTCAGATTCTACCGGGATATATTCGGCATCCAGTTCTCCATCGGCCACCATCTCGGCCAAATGCTCAACAATATGTGTCTGAGGAGTAATGGGATAAGCGGCAATAACATCAGCATTGCAAAGCCCGACTGCCTCACTCAGAGCGATAGAAACTTCTACGCCTACTCTGGCCATTATTTCTCCTCCTCATCCTTCATAACAATAGCCCCGGTGGGACATTCATGGGCGCAGATACCGCAACCCTTACAATAGAAAAGGTCGGCCTCAAAAAAGCCCTCTTTGGTTTCATTTATACAAGCTTCGGGGCAGAATACATAACACAAGCCGCACTTGATACATTTTTTAAAATTATGCACAGGCAGCTGGGAACGCCAGTCACCAGTCTTATACTGACTGGCATTTCCGGGTTCACTGACTATACAGCCAGGGGTCATTTCCTGCCAGGTAATCTTATTTTCCTGTTTAGCCAACTTTAAGCTCCTTTACAGCGGTCTCTTCCAAGGCCTTTTTCATAGCCGCCATATTTTTGGCAGCCAGCTTTCCGAAGCGGTGTTTCAAAGGTTCTTCGAAGTCTTCTATACCTGCCAGACCGGTAGCCTTGATAAGAGCGCCAAGCATGGTTGTATTAACGATATTGACACCCAGTAATTCTTTGGCAATAGCGGTGGCATCCACTGTGGCTATTTTCCAGCGGTCACCATATTCAGATACGAAATAATCCAGCGGTTTAGTGGTATTTATAATAAGAGTACCGCCTTCTTTAAGCCCGGAAATAACGTTGCCGATAATAACCAGACTGGGGTCAAGTACTACCACAATATCCGGCTCGCTTATACCGGAACGCTCACGGATAGGTTTATCATCACTGATACGGTTGAAAGATTGAACCGGAGCTCCTCTGCGTTCAGGCCCGAAACTGGGGAAAGCCTGGGCATATTTTCCCTTGCCAATTGCCGCCTGAGCGATAAGCTCGGCTGAGGTTACCGCACCCTGACCGCCACGCCCATGCCATCTGATTTCAATAAAATGTTTCATGTCTATGGTGGTAATCCTCCCCGTTTTATAAAAGTGCCCCTGGAGAGACTCGAACTCTCGCCACCAGCTTCGGAGGCTGGTGCTCTATCCACTGAGCTACAGAGGCATAGTACCCAATTTTACCTTAAGCTATGTTTTTACTCAAGGAAGCTCTTTGCCGTTAGCTTCAGCTTTAGGTTTGAATAAAGGTTTTATCATAAGGGGCATAACGAGGGTAGTCAAAATACTGACAGCTACCGCAATGCCGAAAAGGTCACGGGTGATAGCCCCGGCAATAAGTCCCGCCCCGGCTACGATAAGACCCACTTCACCTCTAGGTACCATACCTACACCGACAATCAAAGCACCTTTATGACTGGTCTTGCCCACAAACCGGGCGGGAAAATAACAGCCGATAATCTTGCCGATAATGGCCAGCACAACTATAACCAGCGCCGGAACAATTACTGCCCAGACTTCCTTCAAATCCACCTGCATACCCAGGTAAGCAAAGAAGAACGGGGCAATAAAAAGCATTATCGGGCGGGTTTGATGGAGTATTTCTTCTTTTTCCGCGGTGGAAGCAAACATAAGCCCGGCTACATAAGCACCAACTACCGGATGCAGACCCACCAGCGTGACCATATAGGAAACCAACAGACCCACAATCAAGGCCATGACTGGCATAGTGCCGGAGGCCTTAAACGGGGTAAGTATATATTTTGAAATATATTTGTGGCCGTACACACCCAGCAAAAGTATACCCAGCCAGACTGCAAAGCCGATAACACCGGTGCCTATAGCACTTAAGGCATTGATACTGCCGCTCTGAGCCATGGAAATAACCACAGACAAAATGACCAGACCGATAATATCATCCACCACGGCGGCAACCAGAATAATAGTGCCCTCACGGGAACTGAGTTTACCCATATCCATTAGTATGCGTACCGTGATACCGATGCTGGTGGCAGTCAGAATAGCACCGATAAAGAGCCATCCGGCAATATGCAAATCAGGGAAAAAGTACATGGCGCCAAAGACACCCAAAGCAAAGGGTACAACAACCCCGCCAATGGCTACCATAGCGCCGGTAAAGCTGTTTTTAATAAATGAGGCCACGTTTGTTTCCAGACCCGCCACAAACAGCAAAACCACAACCGCTATCTGCGAAATAATTTCCATAGGGGCAAATTCGCTCAGATGTTCACCATTCTGGCTGAATACCCCGTCAATAAGGGCAAAGTTCAAAATAACCGGGTCATTGGCAAAAAGGAAATGCCCCAGCAGAAAGGGTGAGATGATAATACCGGCCAAAAGTTCACCGATAACTGCCGGTTGTTTCAGAAAGCGTTCTGCAAAGGCTCCGCCCAAACGGGCAACAAGCAAAATAAGCCCAAAAGAGAGTATAAATTTAAAATAGATTTCTGTTTCCATACCAGTCACTTAAGAATAATTTGATCTATTTTAGCAAAAATACGGCTGATAATCTAATTTATGAGCTGCTATTGCAGAATAACCAAAGGGAAATATATTTTAGAAGAATAAATTTTACCGACTGCCTGCCCGTCAGAAACCCCGGTCCGTCCTGTTTGTTTAAATTTTTCACAGGTATGAGCAATAAGTTCATCCGTCATCCACGAATACCCGTAATAACATTGGCACCTTTACACCCGGCAATACTATCCGGGAAATATATGAGACAAATTTGAATTCGGGGTGGGTTTCATTATATCATTACTCCTGCATTTGGATACATTCCTGATTGGCTTTTAATTTTGCTTGCATTCAAGTAAAATATAGCCTCCGGAGAGGTGTCCGAGTGGTTGATGGTGCTGCTCTCGAAAAGCGGTCTCCGTGAAAGCGGAGCGTGGGTTCGAATCCCACCCTCTCCGCCACAGGGTTTAATAAAAGAATACTTGCAGACAATACGGAGAGGTGCTGGAGTGGTCTATCAGGCACGCCTGGAAAGCGTGTGTCGCCGCAAGGTGACCGTGGGTTCGAATCCCACCTTCTCCGCCATTACATTTAAACACTAAAGCCTTCATAGTTTTGAAGGCTATTTTTTTGCCGTCCAGCCAGCGCATCTCTTCCTTAATAATGTTTTATTGTTTGGATATTGTGCCTGTGCTAGAATTCCCAAAGAACAAGATGCAAAACCAAGACTGCAAATACGCCATAGGATTCAGTTATATAAACGGGGTCGGCCGGGTGCGCCTGAACCTGCTGGAAAGCTATTTCGGCAATCTGGAAAGTGCCTGGCACGCCGGTAAGGAAGCGCTGGTATCAGCCGGGCTTGATAACTCTCTGGCGGAAAATATAGTTGCTTCCCGCCCCAAAATAGACCTGCCTAAAACCCTTGAAACTTTGAAGCGGCACGATATTCAGGTATTCACCCATACAGATAGTGATTACCCTGCCAGACTTAAGCAAATACATGATTACCCTCCCCTTATTTTTGTAAAGGGACAGCTTTTGGGGAATGATGAACTGTGTCTGGGGATAGTGGGCACCCGCCAGCCCACCGTCTACGGCAAACTGACCACCGAAGAACTGGCCGAATCACTGGCACGATCAGGCCTGACTATAGTTTCCGGTCTGGCCAGAGGAATAGATACAGTTGCCCATACTGCCGCCCTTAAAGCCGGCGGCAGAAGCATTGCGGTTTTCGGCTGCGGACTGGATATAATTTATCCATCTGAAAACAGCTGCCTTGCCCGCCAGATAGCTGAAAACGGAGCCCTGGTAAGTGAACACCCGCCCGGAATCCGCCCCCGGCCCGAATTTTTCCCCCGCCGCAACCGTATACTCTCAGGCCTTTGCCGCGGAATACTGGTAACCGAAGCGGGAGAAAACAGCGGGGCTGTGATAACCGCCAATTTTGCACTTGAACAAAACCGCGAGATTTTTGCCGTTCCGGGGAGTATACTATCAGCGGCTTCAGTGGGAACAAACCGTCTTATTCAGGAAGGAGCCAAGCTGGTTTGTTCCGCCAAAGATGTCCTTGAAGAACTGAATATAGGCCTGCTTTCAGTGCCGGATAACACTACCAAAGCTGTACCTGAAAACCAGACCGAAAGCCTGATACTGGATAAACTGGGCTATGAGCCAATACATATTGACCAGCTTTGCCGTGAGTGCGGCCTGGGGATAGCCTTGGTCAGCAGCACTTTGGCCATAATGGAACTAAGAGGCCAGGTCCGCTCTGCCGGAGGCATGAATTATGTGCGCACCCGTGAAAAGAAAGAAATCTACCAGCTGGAGATGAATTAAGCTGTCATGAAAGAAAAACTTGTTATCGTTGAGTCACCTGCCAAAGCCCGTACTATCAGCAAAATGCTGGGCAAAGACTTTAATATTATGGCCACCATGGGGCATATACGGGATTTACCCAAAAGCACCCTGGGCGTAGATGTTGAAAACAGTTTTACCCCCAAGTATGTCTCCTTAAAAGCCAAGGCCAAGGTCATAAAGGAACTCAAAGACGCAGTTAAAAATTCCAAGGCAATCTACCTGGCTACCGACCCTGACCGCGAAGGTGAGGCTATTGCCTGGCATATATCCGAAGTTACCAAAGCAAATCTGGCTAAGCCCAAACGGGTAGTCTTTCACGAGATTACCAAAGAAGCCATAGATAAGGCTTTTAAAAACACCCGCGAACTGGATATGGATTTGGTAAATGCCCAGCAGGCCCGGCGGGTGCTTGACCGGCTGGTAGGTTACAAATTAAGCCCGCTGCTCTGGCGAAAGGTACAACGGGGGCTTTCAGCCGGGCGGGTGCAGTCTGTTTCCCTGAAAATAATTGTTGACCGCGAACGGGAAATAGAAAAATTTGTATCTGCCGAATACTGGAATATAGAAGCCCTGCTGAATAAAAAGGTTAAATCAGCCGCTTTCAAAGCTTCTCTGGCAGGTTATGTAACCAAAGGCAAACTGGAGATACATAACGAATCTGAAGCCGAACAAATTAAAAAAGAACTGGAAGTATCTGACTATCAGGTACTGAAGATAAAAAAGAAATCAAATCTCAGGCAGTCCCCCGCCCCCTTTATTACCAGCACCCTTCAGCAGGAGGCCTGGCGGAAGCTCCATTTTTCAGCCAAGCAAACCATGGTGATAGCCCAGCAGCTGTATGAAGGCCTGAATATAGAGGGCGAAGGGGAAGTGGGTCTTATTACCTATATGCGTACTGACTCTACCAACGTAGCCCGTACCGCCGTAGCCGAAACCCGTGATTATATAAGTGAAAAATACGGCCCGGCTTACCTGCCCAAACAGGCCAGAGTATTTTCAAGCAAGGTTAAGGGAGCACAGGAAGCCCATGAAGCTATCCGCCCTACCCGTATAATCCGCACCCCTGACTTGATAAAAAAGAGCTTGTCTACCGAACAGTTCAAGCTTTACCAGCTTATCTGGCAGCGTATGATGGCCAGCCAGATGAGCCCGGCCGTCTTTGATAATACTACAATAGACATAGAGGCCAAACACCAGCCCTCAAAAACCCGCTACCTGCTTAGAACCACCAGTTCGGTAAATACTTTTCCGGGTTTTACCATTGTATATATAGAAGGCAAGGACGAAGATGAGGAAGCGGCGCAGTCCAGCCTACCGCCCATGGAAGAAGGCGAAGAGCTGAAGCTGAAAAGTCTGGAAGCCAGCCAGCATTTTACCCAGCCTCCTCCCCGTTATACAGAGGCCACGCTAATCAAGGCACTGGAGCAATACGGCATAGGCCGCCCCAGCACCTACGCCCCCACTATTTCCACAATACAGGAACGGGAATACATTACCAAGCTCAAAGGCAGCCTGAAACCCAGTGAACTGGGAATGCTGGTAAATGACCTGCTGGTAGAGTATTTCCCGGATATTATCGGTATAGATTTTACGGCCGCCATGGAAACCGAACTGGACAAAATAGCTACTGAAAAACTGGACTGGGTGCCTATAATCAGGCGGTTCTACGAACCTTTTATAAAAGAGATAGAAGCCGCCAGTGAAAAAATTGAAAAAATTAAACCGCCGGAAGAAGAGCTGGACGAGCTTTGCCCCGAATGCAATGCCAAGCTGGTAGTAAAACGGGGGCGTTTCGGTAAATTTATTGCCTGCTCGCGTTATACCAAAGAAGAGGGCGGCTGCCGTTATACCCGCTCATACCAGATAAAAACAGGTGCCAAATGCCCTGAGTGCAATTCGGATATAGTTGAAAAATACAGCAAAAAGGGCAAGATATTTTACGGCTGTGCCGGTTACCCGAACTGCAAATTTGTATCTTTCTACAAGCCGCTAAGCAAACCCTGCCCGGAATGCGGCGCCCTTATGATCAAGAGCGGCAAGAACTGGGCTAAATGCACCAAGTGCGGCAAACGCAAAAAACTTGAAGATGAAAGCTAAATGCAGGAGAATTTTAACAAATACCTTGAATATCTGACGGTAGAAAAAAATGTTTCGGCTTATACCCTTAGAAACTACCGCACAGATTTGATTGGGTTTGTTAACTACCTGATTGAAAAAAAAGTGAGTTCTTTTGACAAGGTAGACCGCTATATTTTGCGGGATTATATGTCCAGCCTGATAGAAAAAGGGATTGTTAAGGGCAGTATCGCCCGTAAACTTTCAGCTGTACGTTCTTTTTACCGTTACCTTATGCGGGAAGGTCTTATTCAGAAAAACCCCACCCTAAATGCCTCCAGCCCCCGTCTGGATAAACGCCTGCCGGAGTTTCTGACTACCGCTGAAGTTAATAAACTGCTGCGGATACCTGATTCCTCCACCCCCCAGGGTTTGCGGGACAAAGCATTTATGGAGCTGCTTTATGCCAGCGGCCTGCGGGTGAGTGAGCTGGTCAAACTGGATATAGAAAACCTGGATTTGCACTCCCACCAGATACGGGTCTGGGGCAAAGGGTCTAAAGAACGCATAGTTCTGATGGGTCTGCCTGCAATCCAGTCAATCCAAACCTATCTAAACCTGGGCAGACCTTTGCTGAAAGGCAAGCGGAATACTCCGGCTTTATTCCTTAATCCAAACGGCGGCAGACTGAGTGCCCGCAGTTTTCAGGAAAGGCTGGATAAATTGGCACACCAAGCCGGTATTGAAAAACACGTACACCCCCACATGCTGCGCCATACCTTTGCCACTCACCTGCTGGACGGCGGGGCAGACTTAAGGGTAGTACAGGAGCTACTCGGCCACTCAAACCTTTCTACTACCCAGATATATACCCATGTTACCAAAAGCCAAGCCCGCAAAGTCTATATGTCCAGCCACCCGCTGGCCAAACCGCAGAATGATATTTCGGGGAGTGAAGACGAATGAAACAGTTAAACACCCGGCTTGCACTCCTGCGAAAGCTTATGGCCGAAAATGAGCTGGATGGCCTGTTGGTGTCCAAACCTGAAAATATTTTTTATCTGTCCGGCTTTACCGGCGGCGAAGGCCATCTGCTTATCACCCAGACACATGCCTTTATTGCGGTGGATTTTCGTTACTACGAGCAAGCGGAAAATGAATCCCCTGAATATACCTTATGTAAAGTTACTAACGGAATGTCCCGCTGGCTGCCCGAACTGTTAAGCTCCGAACATATCCGCCGTCTGGGTTTTGAATCTTTCTATATTACTTTTGAAGAATACAGCAAACTAAAGACCGCACTCAGCAAAGGCGGTTTAGATATTTTACTTACAGAAACAGCAGACTTGGCAGGCAAACTGCGGCAGATAAAATCTGAAAAAGAAATAGACGCTATCAAACAGGCCGCCGCCATTGGTGATGCCGCTTTCTCCGCCCTGCCCTCCCTGCTAAAACCGGGTATAACCGAACAGCAACTGGCCTGGGAACTTGAGAAATTTATGCGAAACCACGGCAGCCAGTCTATGCCGTTTGAGGTTATTGCCGCTACCGGGGCAAACTCCGCCCTGCCCCATGCCCGAACCCGCCCGGCCGCTGTGGTTTACGGACAGCCCCTGCTCATGGACTACGGGGCAAAAGTAAACTGGTACGCCAGTGACATGACCAGAACTGTATTACAGGGGAAAGCGGATAGCCAATTTAAGAAAATATATGATATAGTTCTGGCCGCCCAGCAAAAAGCCATAGACCAAATCACCTCCGGAATGACCGGACAGGAGGCTGATACTATAGCCAGAGATGTTATTGAAAAAGCCGGCTACGGTGCCAATTTCGGGCATAGTCTGGGACACGGGGTGGGACTGGAGGTGCATGAAGCACCCCGCCTCAGCCCCAGAAGTACGGATATACTTGAAGACGGAATGGTTTTCAGCATAGAGCCGGGCATATACCTGCCGGGCTGGGGAGGCATCCGTATAGAAGATACCTGCACCCTTAAAAATGGTAAAATAGAATTGCTCTCAAAATCAGATAAACAAAACCCCTATATTTAAAGAAGAAAGGTTTATATGGCCACTGGAAACGAATTAAAGAAAAGCTGCATCATCCAACAGGAAAACGGCCTGTTTCAGGTCATGGATATCCAACATGTCAAGATGAAACACACTGCCCTGCTCCGTCTGAAACTCAAAGACATACGGGACGGGCATACTATGGAACAAACCTTTCAGTCAGACGAAAAGTTCAATCTGGTAAATCTGGAATACCGCCATATGCAATTTTTATATAATGACGAAAACGTTTACCATTTTATGGATGATAAAACTTTTGAGCAGATAGCTCTAAATAAAAGTGTCTTGGGTGACGCTGTCAACTACCTGCTGGAAAACGGCAGTGTCAGGGTAATGACCTTTCAGGAAGAAGCCATCGGGGTTGAGCTGCCGGCATCGGTTAACCTGAAAATTGCCCATACCGAACCGGGTTTTAAGGGTGACACCGCCGCCACCACTACCAAACCGGCTACTTTGGAAACGGGACTGGTGGTACAGGTGCCCTTATTTATAAATAACGAAGACCTAATCAGGGTAGACACCCGCAGCGGCCAATATCTGGGAAAGGCAACCAATTAGTAATGTTAAAAGCTGATTTACACGTCCATACCAATTATTCTATGGACTCAAATACCAAACCCGAAGATTTGATAAAGAGGTGTCTTGAAAAAGGCATAAACTGCATTTCTGTGTGTGACCACGGCACAGCCGAGGGAGCTTTAATGCTGGCTAAAAACAGCCCCATCAAAATAATAGTCTCTGAGGAAGTGCTTACCCCCCACGGAGAGATTATGGGTATGTTTCTCAAGGAGAGCATACCCAGCGGAATATCAGTAGACGAATGTGTATCCCGGATAAAAGCCCAGGGCGCTCTGGTCTGCATTCCCCACCCTTATGACAAGCTAAGGGGTTCGG
This sequence comes from Dehalococcoides mccartyi 195, assembly GCF_000011905.1. Classification (NCBI taxonomy): domain Bacteria; kingdom Bacillati; phylum Chloroflexota; class Dehalococcoidia; order Dehalococcoidales; family Dehalococcoidaceae; genus Dehalococcoides; species Dehalococcoides mccartyi. The sequence continues at coordinate 660,021 of NC_002936.3, read as the reverse complement.
CTCTGATAGATTCGGAACTGGAAAGGCTGGCTTCCGAAGGGAAAATAGACGTGCTGGAGGTATTTAACTCCCGCACCCTGCTGAACGGAAGCCTTAAAAAAGCCCGCAAACTGGCCAAACAGTATGACCTGCCCACAAGTGCCGGCACAGATTCCCATACCCTGCCCGAAATAGGCACTACCTACGTTACCATGCCTGATTTCAATACCCCCAAAGAATTTATAGCCGCCCTCAGGCAGGGGCGGATAACCGGCCGCCAGAACCGCATGGTACGGATACGGGCGCTGATTCGCAAACTTTCCAAATATATCAAACCGGAGAAATAAGCATGTTTGAACTGGGCTGGTTTTCAACCGCCAGAGGCAAGGGGTCACGCAATCTGCTGACTGCCGTACTGGACAGCATCCAAACGGGAGAGCTTAAAGCCAAAATAAGTTTTGTCTTTTGCAGCCGCGACCCCGGCGAATCAGCCGAAACAGACGCTTTTTTTGAACTGGTAAAAAGCCATAATATACCGCTTATTACCTTTTCCTACCAGAAATATAAGGCCAAGGTAAACGGCAGTGACGAAACTCCCGGCGGCAGCCTGCCCCAGTGGAGACTGGACTATGACAGCGAAGTCTTAAAACGCCTTAGGCCGTATAATCCCCAGTTATGCGTACTGGCCGGCTATATGCTGATAATGGGGCCGGAAATGTGCAGCCGGTATAACATCATCAATCTGCACCCCGCCACCCCCTGGGGACCAAAAGGCACCTGGAAAGAGGTCATCTGGGAGCTTATCCAGCAAAAGGCTGCCGAGACCGGGGCTATGATACATTTGGTAACACCTGAACTGGACAGAGGGCCAGTGGTCAGCTATTGCCGCTTTTCTATTCAGGCAGAGGCCTTCAAACCGCTGTGGGATAGTATTTCAGGGCGGACGGCAGCTGAAATAAAAGCGGAAGAAGGGGAAGAAAATGCCCTCTTCAAAGCTATCCGCCATCAGGGCACTATCCGTGAACTGCCGCTTATAGTCCGCAGTATAAAAGCCATAAGCGAAGAGCGGGTTAATATATGCAAGGGACAAATTACGGATAACCGCGGCCAGGCCATAGCGGGATACGACCTGAGCAGCGAAATTGACCGCATAATTCAGGGGAGAGAATGATATGACTGCTTATCGTCTTGAGGCTATCGGCCTGGGGGCGGTGCATGTGGACCATATATACACTGTGGAACAGATACTCCATGACGGAGAATGCGTGGTTACTGAATCTGCCTCGTTTCCCGGCGGTTCGGGTGCCAATACCATACACGGGTTATCCCGTCTGGGATTAAAATGCGGCTTCATAGGGGCCGTGGGAAATGACCCTGACGGCAATCTGCTGATTAGTGATTTTGAAAATGCGGGTATAGATAACCGTTACCTGTTAGTAAAAAATGAAGCCCAAACCGGCTCTGTGGTTTCGCTTAGCGAATCTTCAGGACGCCGCTCAACTTACGTCAATCCCGGCGCCAATAACTACCTTGACCTTTCTGATGTAAATCTGGAATACCTAAGCCAGGCCAAGCTGGTGCATATGTCCACCTTTTTTAACCAGAATGAGTTTGCCCTGTGCCATGAAATAGCGGAACGGCTGGCACCGGATATACTTTTCAGTTTCTCACCGGGGTCTCTTTTTGCCGCCCAGGGGATTAAAAAGCTTGCCCCCATACTTTCCCGCACCAATGCCCTTTTTACCAACCAGCAGGATATAGAAAAAATGACCCAGAAAAACTATCAGCGGGCGACAGATATGTGTATCCGCAGCGGGTGTGAACACGTGGTAGTGACTTTGGGTGAGAGCCGCCGCTTCCAGCGAAAAGGCAAAATAACCCTGCAGACTTACATACGGGACAAAGACCACGAATGCCATATGGAGTCAACCGTCAGCCTCAGGAAAGATATCCGCACAGTAGTGGATACAATCGGCGCGGCAGATGCGTTTACTACAGGTTTCCTGTTCGGGCTTATGGAAGAAAAGCCTATTGAAGAATGCGGTTTGCTGGGGGATATTTCTGCCCGTTTCTGTATAGGCAAGCTGGGTGCCCGCTCAGGCCTGCCTGACCTTGAGGCGCTGAAGGAGCGCTTTGGTATGCACTATTTTACCAGCTGATTCATTATCTGGCTGAAAGAAAAACGCCCCCTCTGTTACGAAGGGGCGTTTTTCTTTTAGATACGAAACAACCGGTTATTAACTATTTGTTTTCGGGTTTCTGCAAAATCTCATCTATCAGGCCGTATTCCACAGCCTGCTGGGCATTCAGGTAATAATCACGGTCACTGTCATGGATAATTTTTTCCATAGGCTGGCCAGTGTGTTTTACCAGGATATTCCTGAGGATATCCTGCTGGCGCATAATCTCACGGGCGGCAATTTCAATATCTGAGGCCTGTCCCTGAGCACCCCCCATAGCCTGATGCATATGGATGGTGGCATTGGGCAGAGCATAGCGTTTCCCCTTAGCACCGGCACACAGCAAAACTGTAGCCATGGAAGCCGCCACACCCACGCAAATGGTGGACACTTTGGGCCGGATAAGCTGCATGGTATCATACATGGCAAGGCCGGCAGATATTACGCCGCCGGGGCTGTGAATATAAAGGCTTATGTCCTTGTCAGGGTCTTCACGGTCAAGAAACAATAGCTGGGCAATAACCAGATTGGCTACCTGGTCATTTATTTGCGAACCCAGAAAGATAATCCTTTCCTTTAGCAGCAGAGAATAAATGTCAAAGGCGCGTTCGCCTCTGGCGCTGCTTTCAATAACCATAGGTACTACGTTTTCAGGGCTTATCATTTATCTGCCTCCTCTGTTTTTTCACCTTCATCAGATTTAGGTTCAACAGCCTCAAGAGCTGGCTGGAGGGCTATTTCATCTATAAAGGCCATGGTCTTACGGGCCGTAAGGAGCTGAATAAGACGATCTCTGGTATCCGGCTTATTGTAAAAAGCTTTTTCTTCTTCTTTTTTATCACCGGAATCCTGGGTAAGCCTTTCAATTTCGGCATCTACTTCTTCGTCACTGGGTATCAGATTTTCAGTAGTGGCCAGTTTGCCCAGGGCCAGCGAAGATGCCACCCGCTGCTCAGCCAGAGGGCGGTACCGCTGCTGCATATCTGCCGGACTCAGCTGGGAAAGCGTAGCCCGGAATTCTTCAGGGCTCTTTATAGTGCTTTGCAGACGCTGCAGCTGCTGTTCAATTATCTGGTCCAGCTCTGTTTCCACCATAACTTCCGGATAATCTATTTTACTCATTTTTATCAAAGCTTCAACAATCTGGTCTTCAAACTTGGCCTGAGCCTGGTCATCCTGTCTTTCCTGCATATTCTCCCGGATACGCTGGCGAAGCTCAGCCAGAGTATTGAATTCAGGGTTTAATTCGTGGGCAAAGGCATCATTCAGTTCAGGCAGTTTTTCTTCCCTGATTTCCTGAATGGTAACCTTGAAAGCAGCTGTCTTACCGGCAAGTTCCGCCCGGGCATGGTCTTCGGGGAAAACTATGGAAAACTCTTTAGGTTCGCCCACTACCATATCTACCAGATGCTCACCGAAACCGGGGGCGGGATAAATAGCTTCTTCTCTGACAGAATACTGCATATCCTCACGGTTCAGATAAGGTTCGCCGTTCAGGGTACTCTCAACTTTCATAAGCAGCATATCACCCATTTTAACAGGGCGCTCCGCTTTTTCCCAGGTAGCTCTCTGGTGGAGTACTTGGTCTATAACGGTATCAATATTTTCTTCGGTAATTTCCACCTTTTCTTTAGCGGCTCTTATGGTTTTATAATCACCCAGTTCCACTACCGGAGGCAGGGGTATGCGGGCGGAAAATACAAAAGGTTCGGTGGTGACCATGGCTATCTTGGGGGCGGCAAAGGGTTTTATTTCCTCATCATCATTTATAGCCTGCTGGCAGGCTTCGGGGACGATATCATCCACTACCTCATCCAGCATTTTTTCACGGCCGAGGTATTTTTCAAACACGTCTCTGGGGGTTTTACCCTTGCGGAAACCCGGAATTTCCACCTTTTTTACCAGACGGCGGTAAGTTTTGGACAGACCCGCCTCAACTTCAGCCGGATCCATCTCTACCGTTATGCTGGCCTGGCAGCCCTCTATCTTTTTATCTGTTACTTTCATGGCACCTCAATCTAAAAAACTATTCTTTTTCCGTTTGAATACGGATATGTAAATCCCTTATTTGCTTGTCATCTACCACTGACGGAGCCCCAAACAGAAGGTCCTGAGCGGCCTGATTCTTGGGGAAGGGTATGACTTCACGTATGGAAGTTTCCCCTGCCAGCAGCATTACAAAGCGGTCTATACCGGGGGCAACACCTCCATGGGGGGGAGCCCCGAATTCAAAAGCTTCCAGCAGGTGGCCGAAGCGTTCATCTATCTGCTCGTTATTATACCCCAGCAGATGGAATACTTTCCTCTGCAGGTCTGCCTGGTGGATTCTGATACTGCCGCCGGCAATCTCATAGCCGTTGCAAACCACGTCATAAGCCCGGCTGCCTACCCTGGCGGGGTCGGTATCCATAAGGGGCAGGTCAGACTCAAGCGGAGCGGTAAAGGGGTGATGAACCGAATCCCAGCGTTTGCCTTCCTCATCCCACTGGAAGAGAGGGAAATCTACCACAAAGGCAAAACTGAGTTCATTTTTATCACATAAATCAAGCTTTGCAGCCAGATGGTTTCTCATTTCACCCAGTACGCTGTTCACCATTTTACGGGCACCGGCCACAATCAAAATAAGGCCACCCGGCTTAGCCCCGCTGCGTTCGGCTATGGTTTTGATTTCTTCCAGAGTAAGGTACTTGGCAGATACCGATTTAACCATTTCCATAGTCAAATCTTTAAGCTCCCCGCTTTCCGCACCCAGTGAAATGGGTACCAAACCGGCCGCCCCGTACTTCTTAGCCAGATTTATCAGTTCTTCCTGCTGGCTCTTGTTGTACCCGCCGCAACCGGGAGCGGAAATGGCTTTGATAGCTCCGCCCTGGGCAGCCACATTTTTAAAAACACCGAAAGCCGAAGAAGCGCCGATATCGGTAATATCTGCCAGTTCCATACCGAAGCGAAGGTCAGGCTTGTCACAGCCGTATTTCTCCATAGCATCAGCAAAGCTGATACGGGGAAACTTTTTATTATATTTCATATCCGGGCGGACACTGGCTACCAGCCCGGTAAACAGGTCTTCCATGAGCTGCATCATATCATTTTCGTCAACAAAGCTCATTTCCATATCAAGCTGGGTAAATTCCGGCTGGCGGTCTGCCCTTAAGTCTTCATCACGGAAACAGCGGGCTACCTGATAGTATTTTTCCATACCCGCCACCATAAGCAGCTGTTTTAACTGCTGGGGAGACTGGGGCAAGGCAAAAAACTGCCCCGGAAACAAGCGGGAGGGAACCAGATAGTCACGCGCCCCCTCAGGCGTGCTTTTAATCAGAATGGGGGTTTCAATCTCTATAAAACCCCGGTCATTTAAAAACTGCCTCATAAAGCTGACAGTTTTATGGCGGATAATCAGGTTGTTTTTCATGCCCTGGCGGCGTATATCCAGATAGCGGTACTTGAGCCTTAAGCTCTCGTCCACCTCTACCTCTTCGTTAATATAAAAGGGCGGGGTTTTGGCTGTATTTAAGATTTTGGCACCTTCCGCCACCACTTCCACCAAACCGGAGAGCATACGGCTGTTTTCCGTACCGGCCGGGCGGTGGCTGACAGTGCCTTTTACCTGCAGGACATATTCACTCCGCAGTTCTTTACCGATATCCAGACAGGCAGCGGACTGTTCGGGGTTAAATACCACCTGAACAATGCCTTCCCGGTCACGAAGGTCAATAAATATAACCCCGCCATGGTCTCGGCGGCGGTGTACCCAACCTGCCAGAGTAACTTCAGTGCCAATATTTTCCTGAGTTAAGGCACAGCTATGAGTTTTAAGCATGCGCACCTTCTAAATTTAGTCAAGACAATTAGAAAAGATTATATCCTATACATTGTGTTTGTTCAAACGCTGAAAGCTATTTTTTTTCGTATTCGCCCAGCAAAAAATCCACCTCATCCAGCAGGCATTTTACAGCCGCCTCGCCGAAAGCACCCGGCTCTATATCCAGTATTACCCGGCTGTCCTTACGTTCAGACCCCATTACATACACACTGGCACAGGCAGCAGAGCTGTTTTTCACCCGGCTGAAGACCATAGTTCCTTTGAAAATGAAATCTGAAGAAGAGTCGGTTACAGAGTAATTGTCACTGCTGGCACTTTCCAGATGCCCGCCATGTTTGGTAATTAAGTCTTTAAGGGTATCAAAAAGAAGCTCAGGTTTTAGGCGGCTGTATATTTTCCGGTACTCCATGCAGGCCTTCCTCCTTTAGAAACTGTGCAAAACGGTTAACAATATTTTTATCCCTTACCAAGGCAAACTCTATGCCGTACTGGTGCTTTAGACGGTACGGCACACAGCAGCAGCGGCAGCAGTTGCAGATAGAATAAAAATGCTCTTTGCAGTGTACCAGGGTGGTCATCAGCCCGGCCTGCTGGCAGGATATAATAACCTCCAGTGCCTGCTCACGGCTGATGGGCTTAAACTTTCCAAGTGTATCCCGGTAGACATGCCCGCCCGCCCCTATTATAATCTCCGCCATAACCGGGGCATCACAGTTTTTAAAAACCTCACGGCAGCTGCACGGGCCGAGATAAATATTTTCGGACATGTCCAGTATCTCTTTGGCTTCGGACAGATTCAGCAAATACCCGCCATGCTGTTTGCGGGCATAATGGTTGGCATATTTCTTTACCAGACCGCCTGCAAGCGGCCAGCGGCTGAGTGATGCCAGACGCATATACCACTTCAGAAATGACTTCTGGCGTTTGCCGTAAAAGGGCAATAGTTCGTGCATTTTTTTATTATACCAGAACCGGCAGGAAAAGCCTTTCGTATTACCATTTTCTATACTTAAATCATTGCAAAAAAGGGGCTGTCTGATATACTGGGTTCAGTACCTTTTAAAGATTTTACGGGGAGTATTTTGACTATAAATAACCGCAAATCACACTTAAAAGACCTTGACCCCGGCCTGATGAAAGACTGGGAAATAGCCGAAAAGGCCGAAGAATTCCTGAAACCGTCAAAAATGCTGGCCGAGGAACTGGGCCTGACCGAAGATGAAATAATCCCCCACGGCAAATATGTTGCCAAAGTGGATTTTGCCGGGGTACTTACCCGCCTGAAAGACAGACCAAACGGCAAGTATATAGATGTAACCGCCATTACCCCCACCCCGCTGGGTGAAGGTAAAAGCACCACCACTATGGGGCTGGTGCAGGGGCTGGGAAATCTGGGCAAGAAAGTAACCGGAGCAATCCGCCAGCCTTCCAGCGGCCCCACCTTTAATATAAAAGGCTCGGCAGCCGGGGGAGGACGCTCCCAGTGCCTGCCGCTTTCACCCTTTACTCTGGGGCTGACCGGGGATATAGATGCTGTTACCAATTCCCACAATCTGGCCATGGTCGCCCTTCAGGCCAGGATTCAGCACGAAGCGAATAATACAGATGAATTTCTGTCCAGCCGCAGTTTAAAACGGCTGGATATAGACCCTGCCAGAGTGGAACTGAAATGGGCAATAGACTTTTGCGCCCAGTCCCTCAGGGAAATCATAATGGGTATAGGCGGTAAAACAGACGGCTACCAGATGCACTCCGGCTTCGGCATATCCGTAAGCTCCGAGGTGATGGCCATACTTTCGGTTTTTACCGGCTTGGCAGACCTGCGGGAACGCATGAGCAAGATAATTGTAGCCTACCGTCAAAACGGCGAACCGGTTACCACCGCAGACCTTGAGGTAGACGGCGCCATGACCGCCCTGCTCCTTCGGGCGGTAAACCCGAACCTGCTTCAAACTATAGAAGGCCAGCCGGTGTTTGTCCATGCCGGGCCTTTTGCCAATATTGCTATCGGGCAGTCATCTATTGTGGCTGACCGGCTGGCACTTAAACTGGCTGATTACCATGTGACCGAAAGCGGTTTCGGGGCGGATATCGGTTTTGAAAAGTTCTGGAATATAAAGTGCCGCTTAAGCGGCTTAAAACCGGATTGTGCAGTTATTGTGGCTACGGTCAGGGCTTTAAAGATGCACGGCGGCGGGCCCAAAGTAACTCCCGGCGCCCCCCTTGACCCTGCCTATACCACTCCCAATGCGGCGCTGGTGGAAAAGGGCTGCCAGAATATGCTTGCCCACATCCAGACCGTAAAAACGGCAGGCATAAACCCGGTGGTCTGCATAAACCACTTTGCCGCAGACACAGCTCAGGAAATAGATATTATCCGCCGCACAGCCGAGCAGGCAGGTGCCAGAGTAGCTGTTTCCTATCACTGGGCAAACGGCGGTGAAGGGGCAGCCGAACTGGCCGAAGCAGTGATAGATGCCTGTAACGAACCTAATGACTTTCACTTCCTTTACCCCGAAGATATGCCGCTGAGGGAACGGATTTATACCATTGCCCGTAAGGTTTACGGGGCAGACGGCGTTTCCTACACCCAGACAGCCTTGGAAAAACTTGCCCGCCTGGAAAACACGGGCAACACCCAGTTTATGCCCAGCTGTATGGTCAAAACCCACCTCAGCCTCTCGCATGACCCCGCACTTAAAGGACGCCCCGGCGGCTTTACCCTGCCTATACGTGATATACTCACCTATATGGGGGCAGGCCTGGTAGTGCCGGTGGCGGGGGATATCAAACTTATGCCCGGTACTTCGTCTGACCCCAATTTCAGGCGGATAGATATAGATACTCACACCGGCAAGGTTAAGGGCCTGTTCTAAATTGGTCTAATCTGTTTAAAGCTGATAAAATAGTAAGATGACCGAGAAGAAATTTAGCGTCTGCTTTGAGCCCGGCCATAAAATTATAAATGGCCAGAAGGGGGACAGCCTGCTTGATTTGGCTATTGCCGCCGGAACAGGGCTATGTGCCTCCTGCGGGGGCGAAGGCGTATGCGGACGCTGCCGTATAAAACTGGTGGAAGGCGAACTGGAGTGCGAAGACCACCTCCAGATAAGCGCTGAAGAGTTTGCCCAGGGAATACGGCTGGCCTGCCAGAGCCGTCTTATATCAAACGTAACAGTGGAGATTCTGGCCGAATCACGTTTTGATACCGCCCTAAGCGGTGATACTATAAGCTGCACCCTGCAAAGCCAGCCTGAACCTGCTGAAAATAAAGCCGTTTTGCCTCTCCGAAAGGTTTTTCTGAAACTTACCCCCCCGTCCGGTACGGATAACGCAAGTGACCTTGCCAGATTAAAACGTTTTCTTAAACCTGTGTGTCCGGCAGAGCCGGATATAGATTATCACCTGCTTTCGGGTCTTTCCGAAACCCTGCGGGAAAATAACTGGGAAGTAAGTGTGAGTTTGCTTAAAACCCCCGGCGGGGAAAAGATAATAAATATCCAACCGGGAGACCAGACTAAGGCAACATACGCTTTTGCTTTTGATATAGGCACTACCGGTGTCCGCGGACAGCTAGTGGAGTTTACCGAATCTAAGGTGCTGGCACAGGCAACCGAATATAACGGTCAGATACCCTTCGGGGAAGACGTTATCAGCCGGATAAACTATGCTGCCAGAGAGGGCGGTCTTATTCAGCTTCAGCGGGCAGTAGTAAACACCCTTAACAATCTGGGTAACGCCATGCTTTCCGAATACGGACTTACCGCGGAGGATATTTCGTTTGCAACCATAGCCGCCAATACCACCATTACCCAGCTGCTTTACGGGCTTGACCCCAAACACCTCAGGCTTGCCCCGTACGTACCCGCGGCAAATGAGCTGCCGCTGATACCTGCCCGCCATATAAATCTGAGCATCTGCCCGCAGGCATATATATACACCCTGCCCTGTGTTGCCAGCTACGTGGGCGGTGATATAGTGGCCGGAGTAATAAGCACCAATATCCCCCGCCGGGAAGGTTTGGTGCTGTATATAGATATTGGCACCAACGGGGAAATAGTAGTTGGTAACAAAGACTTTATGTTAACTGCTTCCTGCTCTGCCGGGCCGGCTTTTGAGGGCGGCGGCATAAAAAACGGCATGCTGGCCAAACCGGGGGCGGTAGAAGATATTGAACTGGATACCCAAAATTTTGAACCCAAACTTAGCATTATAGGCGGCGGCAGTCCCAAGGGCATCTGCGGTGCAGGTCTTATAAATACGGTATCCGCCCTGCTCAAATGCGGCCTGCTGGGGCAAAACGGCAAATATAACTCAAATATTAAAACCAACCGCCTTCGCAAAGGTGCTGACGGCTGCGAATATGTACTGGCCTTTGGCCGCGAATTCGGGCAGGGACAGAATATAACCCTTTCAGAGGTAGATATAGACAACCTTATCCGGGCCAAGGCTGCCATGTATGCCGGTTACCAGACACTGCTGGAAAGTGCTGGCGCCGGTTTTGACAACCTTGAAAAGGTGATTATTGCCGGGACTTTCGGGGCCAAACTGAATATTAAAAAAGCTATCAATATAGGCTTGCTGCCCGAACTTCCCGAAGAACGTTTCATTTTTGTAGGCAACGGCTCTTTGGCGGGTGCCAGGTTGTGTGCTTTTGATGCCAATGCCCAAACACAGGCCGCTGCCGCCGCCAAAATGATGACCAATGTAGAGCTGTCTGAAAGCACCAGCTTTATGGATAACTATATGGCGGCCATGTTCCTGCCTCATACCAAATCCAGTGATTTCCCTGAGGTATATGCCGCTTTAAGTAAATTTAACGGAGGCAATACTTGACCTATACTATTGCACTGGCAGGCAAGGGCGGGGTAGGCAAAACATCCGTTTCCAGTCTGATTATACGCCAGCTTTTAAAAAACTCTCTCACCCCGGTGCTGGCGGTAGATGCTGATGCCAACGCCAATCTGGGGGAAAGCCTGGGTTTAGACGTGCCGCAGACTGTGGGCGGGCTGATAGCCAGCTTTAACAATGTAAAATTAAACCTGCCGCCCGGCATGACCAAAGAAGCTTATCTGGAATATCAGCTGAATACCACTCTGGCGGAAAGCACAGGGCTGGATATGATAAGCATGGGCCGGGGCGAAGGTGATGGCTGTTACTGCTACCCTAACAGCATCCTGCGCAGTTATATAGACAAGCTCAGCCAGAACTACCGCTATGTGGTTATGGATAACGAGGCCGGTATGGAACACCTGTCCCGCCGCACCACCCAGAATGTAGACCACCTTTTTATAGTATCTGACCACTCGGTCAAAGGGGTGCGGACACTGGGGCGGATACGCCAGCTGGTAGATGAAATGAAACTTAATGTCAGCCAGATTTCTGTTATTATAAACATGGTCACCGGAACGCTTGACCCGCGTCTGGAAGCAGAGATTAATAAACTGGGCATAGCCTATACAGATACCGTGCCGGCAGATGAAATGATACGTGAATTTGACCTGAAGCAAACCCCCCTGCTTAAATTGCCTGACAACTCTCCGGCAGTGCAGGCAGTGGCCAAAATACTTTCAACCCGGCTTGGCATTAAAAACCGTACAGAGGTATCAGAATAATGAGCGCACATATTATAAACGGCACAGAAATAGCCGCCGCCATCCGCGAAGAAATACGCAGTGAAGTAACTGCACTTAAAGCCAAGCACGGCATAGTACCCGGTCTGGCCACCGTACTGGTGGGAGATGACCCTGCTTCGCACTCTTATGTAGACTCCAAAATAAAAATGTGCCAGAATCTGGGTATATATTCAGAGCATCACCCGCTGCCACAGAGTGCCACCAATGAGGATTTGCTGACCCTGATAGCCAGGCTGAATGCAGACCCCAAAATAAGCGGTATTCTGGTACAGGTACCCCTGCCCGTCCAGATTTCGGAAAATCTGGTCTTAAATGCCATAAATCCGGATAAAGATGTAGACGGTTTCCACCCGGTAAACGTAGGCAGAATGTGCCTGGGTGAACCCTGCTTTTTGCCCTGCACCCCCCACGGCGTTCAGGAACTCTTAATCCGTTCGGGCATAAAGATAGAGGGCACCCATGTAGTTATAGTGGGGCGGAGCAATCTGGTCGGCAAACCGCTGGCCAATATTCTGCTCCAAAAAGCCCCGGGGGCAAACGCCACAGTCACTATCTGCCACAGCGGCACTAAAAACCTGCCGCTGATAACTTCGCAGGCAGATATACTGGTATCCGCCATGGGCAAGCCCAAATTTATCACCGCAGATATGGTCAGGCAGGGCGCGGTGGTGATAGATGTAGGCACAACCTGTATAGGCTACACACCCGAAGGCAAGCGGATACTTTCCGGTGATGTTGATTTTGAAGCCGTCAAGGAAAAGGCCTTTGCCATTACCCCCGTACCCAAAGGTGTAGGTCCTATGACTATTATTATGCTTATGCTAAATACCCTGACCGCCGCCAAAAGGGCTGCCGGTCTGGTAAAATAGACAAATACTTTTAACCCCCTCATGGAGGAAAGTTTATGGCATTTGAAATACCCAAAATAAACTACAACGGCCGTATCAAGGAAATAACCCTGGGTGAAGGGCCGAAAGCCGTCACTGTAGGCGGTGAAACTTCCATGCCCTTTTACCTGTTTGAGGGGGAAATGCCCCGCAAACCTAAAATAGCCATGGAAATACAGGACACCCCGCCTGAAGATTGGCCGGAAGATGTTTTAAAGCCCTTTGGGGATGCAGTCAATAACCCGGTCAGCTGGGCTAAAAAATGTGTTGATACATACGGGGCGGAGCTTATCTGCCTTCAACTGGAAAGCACTGACCCGAACGGGCTTGACCGTTCTGCCGAAGAATCTGCCAAAATTGTCCGGGAAGTGGCAGATGCCGTGGATGTACCCCTGATAGTCTGGGGAACGGCTAACCATGAAAAGGACACCGAGGTACTCCGCAAGGCAAGTGAAGCCTGCCCTGATAAAAAGCTTATACTGGGGCCGGTGGAAGAGGGTGACTATAAGAAAATAGCCGCCCAGGCCATGGCCTATAAACATACTATTATCGCTTCGTCACCCATAGATATAAACTTGGCTAAACAGCTTAATATCCTGCTGGGCAATCTGGGCGTACCCGCCGAAGGGCTTATTATGGACCCCACTGTCAGCAGCATAGGATACGGCATAGAATATTCGTATTCGGTGATAGAACGCATCCGTCTGGCGGCGCTCACCCAGCAGGACGAACGTCTCCAGTACCCCCTTATCTGCAATATCGGGCGGGAAGCCTGGAAAACCAAAGAAGCCAAAATACCCGAAGCGGAAAGCCCGGAAATGGGCAATACCGAAAAACGGGCTATTATGATTGAAGCTATGTCCGCTGCTATTTTACTTATTGCCGGGGCGGATATACTGGTAATACGCCATCCGGAATCCATGCGGCTGGCGGGTGAACTGATAGACGAACTTAGCTAACCCCGCCCGCGTAATGCACTTACAGGTAATGCCCTGATTATCAAGGAGGGACATGAAAAATGAGTAATACAGTAGCCGAAGCTTCTATAAATAGCGCCAGAAACATAGTAAATGCCAGTTATAAAATATTTAAACAAGAACTAGCCGCAAACTGCCCTGATACAGCAGTAGGTTTCCCGAATACCGCCTATTTCCTGCCGGTTATTTACGGCATACTGGGTATTCAGGTTGAAAAACTGTCTGATATGGAGGCCGTTTTTGATAAATGCTTCAAAATGCTGCCTCCGCCGGAGGTAAAAGCCGAAGAGATAACCGAGCTGGGTGCGGTGCTGGAGGCCGGTCTGGCCACCCTGTTTGCAGAGGAAATGCTGGAAGCTCTGCGTTATCTGAGCCAGCCGGAATATTACACCAATACCGAAGACCCCACCCCGGATAATATCTGGCTGGGTGCGGCTGATGATATTATTCTGCGTAAACGCGGGGTAGAGTTTGTAGACGGCACCGCCCCCGGTTTTGCCGCCATTATAGGTGCGGCACCTGATAACGCCACGGCCGAAAGCATAGCCGCCGAGCTTCAGCAGAAAAACCTTTATACGTTTATGTGCGGTGAATCTCAAGGCAAGCGTTTTGCCAGCCAGCTGGCTGATGCCGGGGTTGAGCTTGGCTGGACACCCCGTCTGGTTTCCTTCGGGGATGAACCCACCGCCGCCATCTTTGCCTTCGGCTTTGCCGTCAGGGTAGCCCTGTCATTCGGCAATGTAGAGCCGGGCAACCGGGCCAAACTGTTTGAATACAGCCAGGAGCGCATAAAGGCCTTTGTTATGCCGCTGGGAGATATAAGTGACGAATGGTATGCCAATGCCGCCGGGGCGCTAAATTTCGGCTTCCCCATAATTGCGGACAAATCCGTGCTGCCCATTCTGCCGGGGGTAGATACGGTTGATTCAGTGCTGGCAGGCATACCTTATGACCGTATTGTCTCCAAGGCTATGGACGTCCGGGGAATAAAAGTAAATATAACCAAAGTGCCTGTTCCGGTGGCTTACGGCCCTGCCTACGAAGGCGAACGGGTACGGGGTGAACAGATATATCTGGAATGCGGCGGCGGACGCACCCAGATGGTAGAGCTGGTAACAACCGCCGGAATGGATGATGTTACCGACGGCAAAATAGAACTGTTCGGGCAGGATATAGCAAATGTGCCCGAAGGCTCCCGCCTGCCGCTGGCTATAGTGGTAGAAGCAGCCGGACACAAAATGAATGAAGATTACGAACCTATACTGGAACGCCAGATACACCACCTCCTGAACTACGCCCAGGGTGTTATGCATATCGGCCAGAGGGATATAGCCTGGCTGCGTGTAAGCAAAGGCGCAGCCGCCAAGGGCTTTTCCTTAAAGCATATCGGCTCTATTCTCCATGCCAAACTGCATCAGGATTTCGGCGGTATAGTAGACAAAATACAGATAAAACTATATACCACCCCTGAAAAAGTGGCCGAGATAAGCGGGCAGTCCAAAAAGATTTATGCCAAACGGGATGAACGCATTGAGGGTATGACTGACGAAAATACCGAGACTTTTTATTCCTGCACCCTCTGCCAGTCATTTGCCCCCAGCCATGTCTGTATAGTCAGCCCAGAAAGAACCGGGCTGTGCGGGGCTTACAACTGGATGGACTGCCGGGCTTCCAACGAGATTAATAATTTAGGGCCTAACCAGCCGGTAAACAAGGGGGCAGTTATTGATGCCAAGCTGGGGCAATGGTCAGGTATAAACCAGTTTGTAGAAAAAACATCCGGCGGGGTGGTCAGCCATTACAATCTTTACAGCATAATCCATGACCCCATGACCACCTGCGGCTGCTGCGAATGTATTGCGGCCATACTCCCCCTGTGCAACGGGGTTATGACCGTAAACCGGGAATACGCCGGTATGACCCCCTGCGGTATGAAATTTACTACTCTGGCCGGGACTATCGGCGGGGGCATTACCACCCCCGGTTTTCTGGGCCACAGCAAATACAATATTACCCAACGCAAATTTATCTCCGCCGAAGACGGACTGCTCCGGCTGGTCTGGATGCCCAAATCTCTGAAAGACGAGATACGGGAACGGTTTAATGCCAGAGCCGCCGAACTGGGTATACCGGATTTACTGGAGCGGATTGCAGACGAAAGCGTAGGCACTACCGAGGAAGAAATACTCCCCTTCCTTGAAGCAAAACAACACCCGGCGCTGACCCTTGAGCCACTTATCTAGAAAGGAGCCCGTTTGATATTATGTCACCTACCGGTATAGAGATTTATAAATTTTTGCCCCGAACTAACTGCGGCGAATGCGGCGTACCCACCTGTCTGGCATTTGCCATGAGTCTGGCAGGAGGCCGGGCTGAACTTTCTGCCTGCCCTTACGTTTCGGAAGAAGCCAAACAGAAGCTGGAGGAAGCTTCCGCCCCCCCGGTCAGGACAGTGAGCATAGGTACAGGTGATTACTCTTTTAAAACCGGCGGCGAAACTGTCATGCACCGACATGAAAAACGCTTTGAGCACCAGCCGGGTATTGCCCTGCTCATCTCAGACAGCCTGAGCGAGACGGAACAGGATGCCAAACTGGCCGCTTTCACCCGTTTTCAGTACAAACGGGTGGGTGCTATCCTGAAGCCGGATATGCTGGCACTCAGGGCAGACAGCGGCTCAGGTGAAAAATACCTGAAGCTGGTCAAACTGGCCGCCGGAAAATGCCCGGCCAGCCTCATGCTGATGTGTGCTGATACAGCCGTACTTGATGAATCTTTGAAGATTTGCGCTGAACGCAAACCGCTTCTTTACGCCGCCACAGCCGAAAACAGCAGCGAAATGGCAGAGCTGGCTAAAAAATACAACTGCCCGCTGGTAGCCAAAGCGGCTAACCTGGCAGATTTGGCTGACCTTAGCGTCAAGCTTCAATCACTGGGAATAAAAGATATTGTGCTTGACAGCTCTGCCGAAAATTTAAAACAGGCCTTATCTGACAATGTTGCCATAAGGCGCTCAGCCATTTTGAAAAAGTTCCGCCCCATGGGTTTTCCGGTCATCAATTTCCCCGGCCAGATGACCCAAGACCCCATGAAAGAATCACTGTTTGCCGGCATACTGACTGCCAAATACGCCGGTATACTGGTGCTGTCTGACTTTAGCGGCGAAACCCTGTTCCCTTTGCTGGTAACTCGTATGAACCTTTACACTGACCCCCAGCGGCCTTTGGCTACTACCGAGGGTATTTATGAAATAAACAACCCGGATGCCAATTCACCGGTCATACTCACCTGCAATTTTTCGCTGACATATTTTATTGTCTCCGGTGAGATGGAAAACAGCCGCGTACCCTGTTACCTGATGATAAAAGACACCGAAGGGCTTTCGGTCATGACCGCCTGGGCGGCAGGCAAATTCGGGGCGGATACAATCGGTAAATTTGTAAAAAACAGCGGTATTGCCGCTAAAATCAACCACCGCAAGCTGATTATACCGGGCTACGCCTCAATGGAAAGCGGTGGCTTGGAAGAAGAGCTGTCCGGCTGGGAGATAATGGTCGGCCCGCGTGAAGCCGCCCATATACCGGCCTATTTAAAGCAGTTTAAACCCTAACATAAACCGGAGGGTTAAATGATAAATTCAGGAGAAGGTTTCCGCCTGCCTGACCAGCGCAATTTTGAGCTGGCCACCCAGCGCACCCTTGAACTTAACCGCAGCCGTTTTCTGGCCACGCAGGATTTTAATAAGATATGCCAAAACTCAGGTGCGGTATTCCAGCCGCCCTTTATCCAGCTGGAATATTTCGGGTTTAAGGTAAAGGTAGACACCCGAAACGCAGCCGTAACCAGCCCTGATACAGACCTGTCACTGCGTGAAGAAGCCCTGATACTGCATTACCTGCTAAAGGCAGACAGGACACCAGTTCTGCACGAACAGATAAGCTTTAAAGAACTGCCCGAAGGTGCCAACTACCAGCCTGTTTTCTATAACAGGGTGCTCAAAGGGCTGATAGCCCTTTATACCGCAGATAAGGCTAAACTGAGCTTATCCGCTCTGTCACTAGGCGGTAAAAAAACAGACCAGGCTGATATGAGTTTCTTATTTCAAGCCCTGCCCCGACTGCCCCTCTGGCTGGTATTCTGGCAGGGAGACGATGAATTCCCCCCGGAGGGTAATATTATCTTTGACCGCTCCATTTCACACTATCTGGATACTGAAGCCATTACCGAAATCTGCCAGAACCTTGGCCACAGGCTCAGCCAAAAAACCCCTTGAAGATATGCCGTCTGATAAATGCGTTGAAGCAGCCCAGTCCTGAGTATATAATTAGAACGAGGGAAATGAAATGCAAACTACCCAGATGATAAAGGTGCTTTTGGCAGATGACCACGTAATTGTGCGTGAGGGCACGCGTGAGCTTATCCAGCGCGAATCCGGCATGATGGTCGTCGGCGAAGCCTCAGACGGGGTTGAGGCAGTGGAAATGTCCATGAAGGTTCACCCTGACGTAGTTGTTATGGATATTGCCATGCCCCGCTTAAACGGGATTGAGGCCACCAAGCAAATAAAACAGCTTTTGCCCACCACGGCTATACTTATACTTACCGCCTACGAATCTGAGCAATATATTTTGGCCATACTGGAAGCAGGCGCAGCCAGCTTTCTGCTGAAAAATGTTAAAGGTACTCAGCTGCTGGAAGCTATCCGGGCTGTATATGCCGGAGAATCAGTACTTCAGCCCTCTACCACCCGCCGGGTTATTGACCAGCTGATTAACAAAGCCACTAAGACAGAAGAGGTTTCAGCCGTAAACCCGCTGACCGACCGCGAGATAGAAGTGCTTAAGATGGCCGCCCGGGGGGTCAGCAACAAAGATATAGCCGACCAGCTTTATTTATCCAACCGTACCATTCAGACCCATCTCTCCAATATTTTCAAAAAGTTATCCGTAGGGTCGCGGACTGAAGCTATTCTCTACGGGCTTAAACGCGGCTGGTTTATTATGGAAGATTTGCCCTAGAACTTGATATTACCCTATGAAAAAAGTATTTAGTTTCTTCTACAGCCAAATCCGCCGCCTGCCCAGATTATTTGCCAATGTGCATATCTGGATACTGATACTACTTTTTACCGGCGGTTTTTTCCTGCATTACCCCCAGTTACTGCCCTTTATAGGCCAGATAGAACCTGATTCTTTTCTGTACCTGACCCGCCATTCGGTAGGACGGCTTATAATGCTGCTGCCGGTTACCTACACCGCTCTGGTATTTGGCTTAAGACCGGGCCTTCTCTCCCTGGTACTGGCTATTGCTATTATTATTCCGAATATTTTCGTAACTGATACGGTCACCCCTGATGATATTATTGAAATTATCGGCATTATTATCATCGGGCTGGTGGTAAACCTCTGGCTGGAAAGCTATGAGACTGATAAAAAACACCGCCAGCAGGCTTACCTCAAAATGGAAACAGCCCAGCGCGAACTTCAGCGTATGCAGCAAAA
Organism: Dehalococcoides mccartyi 195; assembly: GCF_000011905.1. Classification (NCBI taxonomy): domain Bacteria; kingdom Bacillati; phylum Chloroflexota; class Dehalococcoidia; order Dehalococcoidales; family Dehalococcoidaceae; genus Dehalococcoides; species Dehalococcoides mccartyi. The sequence continues at coordinate 641,035 of NC_002936.3, read as the reverse complement.
CCTGCGTTTTTATCTTAAACAAATCACTATAGCCCAGGAAGACGAACGCCGCCGTATTGCCCAGGAGCTGCACGATGATACCGCTCAGGACCTGATTGTCATATCACGAGCCATAGACCGCTTTGTTACCCAAAACCCCAATCTGGGCGAAGACAATCTGGCTGAACTGGAAGAGCTGCAGAACCATGTAAACCGCACCTTAAGTGAAGTCCGCCGCTTTGCCCAGGATTTACGGCCTTCGGTACTAGATGATTTGGGGTTGATTCCGGCTTTGGAATGGCTGATACCTGACCTTTCAAAGCACTTCGGCATAAATATTGATATAGATGTAAACGGGGAAATCCGCCGTTTTGCCCCCGAAACCGAACTGGTGTTATTCCGTATAGTCCAGGAGTCATTGCGTAACGTAGGCAAGCACGCTCAGGCAACCAAAGCCTGGGTTTATATAGACTTCGGCAAATACAAAGCCATCCCTGACCATAAAAGATAACGGCAGGGGGTTTTTGCTGCCGGAACGGGTAGGAGATTTGGCCGCTCTGGGCAAACTGGGACTGACCGGTATGCAGGAACGGGCACAGCTTATTGGCGGGCGGCTCTCCATCCAGTCCAAACCGGAGGTAGGTACCATGGTAACAGTAGCCGTACCAAATTCCGGCAACCTGGAGGATAATGAGGTTTAAAGCCTGATGCCAGTTTCGGGCCGCCTTGACAGCAAATGAACCTCAAAGTAGTATTAAAAGAGACAGGAATATACACTAAGGAGAAACAAGATGGTAATGGAAATAACCGACCAGAGTTTTGCGGCCGAGGTACTAAAATCAGATAAACCCGTGCTGGTAGATTTTTGGGCACCGTGGTGCGGCCCCTGCCGCATGGTAGCCCCCATAATAGACAAATTATCTACTAAATACGAAGGCAAGTTTAAATTTTGCAAGCTGAATGTAGATGAAAATAAAACTACTGCCGCCCAATACCGGGTTATGTCCATACCTACCCTGCTGTTTTTCAAGAGCGGTCAGGTAGCTGACATGGTGGTAGGTGCAGTACCCGAATCTGCCTTAAGCCAGAAGATTGACCAGTTACTCCAGAAGTAAATTTTTTAATACCCTATAAACAAAAGCCCCCGTCTTTAGCGGGGGTTTTTCATATTCTTTTTACTATAAAATTGCCCCTAGCGGAGCAAAGGCTTAACCTGCATGGGCAGTCCGGCCACCATAAGGTACACATATTCCACATATGCACCCAGCATCTGGTTTGCCCTGCCCAGCAAATCCCGGTAAATTCTGGCCATGGCATTAGGGGGGATAAGCCCCGCACCCACGTCATTGGTCACCACAATAAATGACGCACCCGTCTTTTCCATAGCTTTTATAACATCGTTTATTTCTTTTTTAACCGCCGCATCCAGATAGTCAGCCGCATCACCGGTAAGCTCATCACCATGTTCAAGCATATACCGGCACATTATGTTATTTACCAGCAGGGTAATGCAGTCCAGTATAATCACATCGGCATTTTTCCCGTGAGCGCTTATTTTTTCACCCACCCCCAGACTGGCCTCTATAAGACCCCACTCAGGCGGACGGGCCTGCTGATGCCGCAGGATACGGGTTTTCATTTCATCATCACCGGCTTCGGCTGTTGCCACAAACACAATATTGCCACCTATGGATTTGGCCAGTTCCTCCGCATAACTGCTTTTGCCGCTGCGGGCACCGCCGATAAGTAAATAATTCATTTTAATGACCCTCCGGTATTATAAAAACGCCCTGCCTGAACAAAAGTTAAAAATCAGCCCAGATGGGATTTATCGTTCAGTTTTTCCAGTATAGACCCCTCGGGATAAATATCCAGAACAGTTACCGAGCCAACACCCAGCGTAAACTGCCACCAGTGTTTGTAATCAATGCCCAGAAAATGGCAGATAAGGATACGGAAAACACCCCCGTGCCCCACCAGTAATAAAGTCTCATCCTCCCGGTGCTTGGAGAGCATTTTTACAAATTTAACAACCCGCTGGGCAAAATGTTCCATGCCTTCCCCGTCCGGGAAATGCACGTCAAAACTGCCCTCAGCCCATTTCTGGGCAATATCCGGGTAGCGTTCTAAAACATCATCGTAGGTAAGGCCCTCTACCCGCCCGAAATCTATTTCCTTCAGGTCATTATTTTTATTGACTGAAAGAGGCCGCCCGTAGGCAATGGTTTCAGCAGTTTCCATGCAGCGTTTAAGAGGGCTGGAATAAATGGCATCTATCCTGACCGCAGACAAATATTCCCGCAGGGAGTTAGCCTGAGCATGGCCGGAGTCTGAAAGGCCGATATCACTATGCCCCCAGTAACAGCGGCAGTTATCTGTTTCGGTCTCCCCGTGACGCACCAGTATCAGTTTCATGCTATAAACTCCCTCTATTTCAGCTGAAATACCCGGACAAGGCCACTATAAATATCAGCGCCGCTACCTCGGTAAACTCGTTAATTGAGCCGTAAGTATCCCCGTTTAGTCCGCCAAGCCTGCGTCTGAAGAAAGATGCCAGATACATAATCAGCAGCCAGCTGCCGAACATAGCCAGCAACCCTGCCCAGCCACCCAGTATTACACAGACTGCCAGACAGAAAATGGTAGCAAGCCACAAGCTGGCTTTTGCAGACCCGCCCTTAAGCTCTTTGCCCAAACCCTGTGACCTGACATACGGGTAACAAACCACCGCATAGACCATAGCCCAGCGGCTGATTACAGGAAACAGGATAAGCCCGGTTATGAAACTGCCTGAAGGAAGGCTAACGATAGCGGCAAACTTTGAAAGTAACAGGCAGATTGCCGCAAGTACCCCGATAGCCCCCACCCCCGGCAAATGCATTACCTCCTGGGCGCGTTCAAAGGACTTGTGGCCGGCGGCAATACCGTCAAAGGTATCTGTCAGGCCGTCAAGATGCAAACCGCCGGTAATCACCACCAGGCTTACTGTCAGCAAAGCGGCCGTAAGTACATCCGGTAAAAAAAGGCTGAAAACCCAGCCCAAAACGGCCAGTATCAACCCGACAATTAAACCCACCAGGGGGTAGAAGCCAAGTGAGCGGGCAAAATCCAGATGTGACTTCTCCCCCTGCCAGTCTTCTTTCAGCCAGGGTACAGGTATATTGGTAAGAAAGCGGAAAGCCGCTAAGAATGAACCCATATATATTTCCTCAAACCGGGATTATACCAGAATACACCTAACTTTGCTTTTCGGAAACCCCGGCATCTGCAAAAGAGGCCATCTCGTGCTGGATACGGTTGGATGCTTCGATAATATTCATGGCAAGGGCGGCACCAGTGCCTTCACCCAGCCGCATATCCATTTTCAAAATAGCATCCAGCCCCATGTGTTCAAGCAAAATACGGTGTCCCGGCTCTACCGACTGGTGAGCGGCAAACATAAAGTCCTTTGCCTGCGGGCAGATAGTATACGCAATAAGTGCCGCCGCACCTGAAATAAAGCCGTCTACAACCACCCCCACTCTGTTGGCTGCCGCACCCAGTATTACTCCTGCCAGACCGCCTATTTCATAGCCGCCCACCTTGGACAGCACATCCAGCGCATCTTGGGCATTGGGTTTGTTAAGGGCAATTGCCTTGGCAATGGCATTGCGTTTCAGCTTCATCTGCTCGTCTGACGCACCGGTACCCCGCCCGGTTACCTCTTCAAGTGACCGCCCGGTAATGACAGAGCAGATAGCGGCGGAAGGGGAAGTATTGCCGATACCCATATCACCGGTACCTACCAAATCCAGCCCCTTTTTAACCTCGGCGTTTACAATCTCTATACCTGTTTCAATAGCTTTTACCGCCTGCTCGCGGGTCATAGCCGGACCGTAAACCATGTTATTGGTACCGGGGGCAATATTGCGGTTGATTATATTCGGGTCTTCCGCCATGGGGGTGGCCACCCCCAAAGCAACCACCACATTACGCGCCCCCACCTGTCTGGAAAGGACATTTATGGCGGCACCGCCATGGGCGAAATTTTGCAGCATCTGGGCGGTTACTTCTTTGGGCCAGTTGTGAAACTTTTCATCAATAATACCGTGGTCGCCAGCCATGGTGATAATGGCTTTGCGGGCAGTTTGGGGCTTAGCATTCCCCTGAATGCCTGCAAGCTGAACCGCAATGGCTTCCAGCTTGCCTAAAGAACCCTGTGGTTTAGTCAGGATATCCTGATGGGCCTGAGCCTTGGTCATGGCCTCTTTATCAAGCCCGTGTATCTTTGCCAGTGTTGCATTTAATAGTTCCATATTTTTAAAACTCCTATATTACAAACTTTGGTCATAATATCCATGGTGGTATTTCAGGCTATGCTCAGTTTATCCTCCTCTGGCGCCTGCCCAAATAAAAAAGGGGCTGGCACATCTCAAAATATCTTCAAGATGAGCCGGCCCCTTTACCATCAGGTATCCGGTTTGGTGTTAACACGTCTTCTGGCTTCCGGATTATCCCCCGGTTCCGCCCTTCCCATCAGGGTACTGCCCTGACAGTGGCCGCACAAAAAGTGCTTTAAGAAACCAAAGTCCCCGGTTACAGCGGCGGGACCGCCACGGATTCAAACCGTGTTCCGTTTGCTAATCACCATTAAAAACTATATCAGACAAAACCCTGTCAGTCAATCAGGCTGGATAAATCTCAGACTTACTTTTCAATTCAGCCGCAACCGCAAGCAGGCGTTCACACTCACTTTGGGTGCGGGGAGCAATACGGACATACTGTGGCAAGCCGAATGAAGTGCAGTCCCGCACCATAAGCCCGTGCTTAAGGAGTGCCGAACGGAAATCCGCGGCCTTTTTCACTTTCAGCAGGAAAAAATTGGTCTCGGAGGGCAGCACTCTAAAGCCCAAGCCTGCAAAACCCTGCCTGAGATACTCCTTAGAGGCCTTTATCTTTTTCTCAGATTCCGCCAGATAGCTGGGGTGACACAGGCAAACAAGCCCGGCTTTCTGGGCGGCAGAATTAACATTCCACGGCGGACAGACCTTTTTGAGGTTGGTTATTATCTCCGCCGAAGCCATGCCATAACCAAGCCTCAGCCCGGCCAAAGCGCAATCTTTGGTCATAGAGCGGATAACTATAATATTGCCCGTTTCGAGCAAATCTGTTGATTTCCAGCCGCCTTCAGCAAAGGCTATATAAGCTTCGTCCAGCACCAGCAGGGTATCAGTGCAGACGCTCAGCACTTTTTCAATATCCGCTTTGGAAAGATAAACCCCGGTAGGGTTATTGGGATTGCAGATAAATACCGCTTTGGGCTGGTGTTTTTTAATAATGCGGCAGGTTAAATCCAAATCAAACTTAAAGCCGCTCTCTTCGTCTGCCCACTGCTCAATTATATCCGCACCGGCCACTTCTGCTGCCAGTTCATATTCCCCGAAGGTGGGTTTGAGTATTAAAACCGTATCCCCCACCCCGAAATATGCCCCGGCAACCAGACGGATAATTTCCATAGAGCCGTTGCCCATAATCAGGTTTTCGGGCTTAAGTGAAAGCCTGCCTGCCAGGTATTCTTTTAGTTCGGCAGAATCTGAATCAGGGTAGCGGTCAATAACCAAAGAGCAAAGGGCGTTTTTGAGCTCAACAGGTGCCGGATAGGGATTTGAGCTTACCGAAAAATCCATAACCGCATCCGGGCTGATACCCAGTTTTCTAAGCTCGGCATAGTTCGGCCCGCCGTGGTAACACGGCTTTAATTTTTCTACCTGCGGCTTAGGCGATACGGACAAAATAAATCACTCCCGCGCTTATTAAAACCCAGATAAAGGCCGCACTGTTTATAAGCAGCAGCGAACGGCTGATAGTTTGGGGAACAAGCTCCCTGATATTATCCCCCAGTGAGTAGTGTCCCACTTTTTCCAGACAAACTTCAAGGGCACCGGCCGCAGTCGCCATTGGCCAGCCGGCATTGGGGCTTTGGGTCTTGGCGTGGTCACGCCACATTATCCGCCATGCCCCTGCCGGGCTGTAACGCCCAAATAAGCTGGCAATCAGTATGCACAAGGCAGACAGTCTGGCCGGAATAAAATTAAGCACATCATCAAATCTGGCGGCAAACTTGCCCAGATATTCGTATTTGCCGCGGTAACCCACCATGCTGTCAAAGGTGCTAACTACCCGGTAGGCCATAACACCGGGCACGCCGAATATCAGAAAGAAAAAGAGCGGCGCCACAAACCCGTCTCCGATACTCTCCGCCACAGATTCCACCGCCGCCGCCACCAGTTTGGGCTGAGGCAGTTTGGAGGTATCACGTGAAACCAGTGAGCGGAGCTCAAAACGGGCCTGGGCAATGTCATCTTTTTCTAACAATTGTTTAATCAGCAAAGCGGCCTTACGCAAGCCGGTTACCGTAAAACACATCTTGAGTAAAACGGCCGACACTATTATGTAAACTACACTGTTTACTCCATGCAGCCAGTCCAGCAGAAAATATACCGGTATAAAAAAAAGTGCCATGGCAATAAAAACCATGACTATACCGTAAACAAACTGGTAGACCCTACCGCCCTTAAACCCTGCCCGCTCAAAAAGGGCAATTACCCTGCCCATATAGGCTACCGGATGAAAAGCATTAGGCGGGTCTCCAAAAACCAAATCAATAATGAGCGCCAGCAGGAATATAAAAAGGACTTCCAACCTAATGCCCTTTTCTGCTGGCCATACGCTTGGTCAGGGCTTCTTTTATAGCCAGGGTAACACTCCGCCCCATCAGTTCACCCAGCAAAGTATGCCCGCCCACGTAGGTTGCCTTGTCACCTGTGCCGGAAACTGCCACTATCTGGTCAGTGCCGGTGCCGCTGGCTTTTAGGCCGGGGGTATAAGCACTCATGACACCCAGTTCATCCAAAGCGATAGTCTTCGCCTCAGTAGCGGTTATAAAACAGGAAGCCAGAGCAGACTGCGGCAGGCTTTCACTGGTAAGAATAATAGTATTTATAGTGCCGAAGGGTTTGAACTTGCCGTTACGGTCAATACCCGAAGACTTATCCTGCCCAATGCGTAAGGCATTAGACTCCACCCCGGCGGTAGCCAGAACCACCACCCATAAATCACCCTGTTTTTCTTCATGGAAGGCCAGATGGTCCATGGTAACCCCGGTGGATAAAACCAGCACTTTGGAAAGGGGAATGCCGATAGCACTCAGGGCTTTGGAAAAAACCTGACGGTAATAGCCATTCCAGCTTAATTTATCATTATGCAGACGCGGCCAGATAGCATCCGGCAGATAAATATTGCAGACTGCCTTGACCTTGCGGTAACCCTGCCTGCCGGAAAGTGCCCGCCGTTCTTCGGGAAAAGTAACCACTAAAGCATTGGCGGGAACACCCCAGACCTCATGCTCAATAACCTCGGCCTTTATGCCGTGAAATTCGGCAACTGTCCGGATATTTACCTTCTCAGCGGGCACCCGTGCCTCCCTTTTCGCCGTTTGCACAGCGGGTATTACCTAAACGCGGCAGTACCGCCGGAAGTCCGCTTAGGGGATGAGTATGGACATAACTGCCGGGGCCGTAAACACGGCTGATATTTTCAGTGGTTATTACCTCGGCCGGACTGCCGTCTGCATGAATGCCGTTGTGATCAATAAGTATCAGCCTTTCACAATAGTGGGCAGCCAGATTAAGGTCGTGCAGGGCGGCAATTACGGTAATATTCCGTTCGCGGCACTCTGATTTTATAAGGTCAAGTACCTCTATCTGGCGGCCTATATCCAGATTGGAAGTAGGCTCATCCAGCAAAATAGCCTCGGTTTTCTGGCATAACGAACGGGCAATGACTACACTTTGTATTTCACCACCCGAAAGTTCGCCTATTTGTCTTTCAGCCAGATGCAGTACCCCTGCCCTCTCCATCGCCTCCCAGGCAATGGCAATATCCTTGCGGCTTTCATATTGAAACGTTCCCATATGAGGGTTTCGGCCCATCAGGACAATCTCAAAAGCGGTAAAAGCGCTGGGAAGTACCGGTATCTGAGGCACAACCCCTACCATCTTAGCCAGCTCCAGGCGGGGAATAGTACGCGAATCACGCCCGTTTATGTAAATATGCCCCAGACGCGGCTCTATAACTCTGGCCAAAGATTTTATCAGGGTAGACTTGCCTGAACCATTCAGCCCTACCAAGCCTATCATTTCACCGGGCATGGTTTTAAAGCTGACATTCCTCAAAACATCAACCGCACCATAGGCCAGGGTTATATCCCGGACTTCAAGTTCAAACATTTTTCATATACCTAAAAGAGCATTCGGGTGCGTTTTCTAAGCAAATACAGGAAAAAGGGCGCACCCACCAGTGCCGTAATAGCCCCCACCGGGATTTCATTGGGAGCAACCAACGTACGGGAGGCAATGTCAGCCATTATCATAAATACCGCCCCCACCAGAGCCGAAAGCGGCAGCAGGAAACGGTAATCCGCCCCCCAGATTAGTCTCACGGCGTGGGGAACTATAATACCCACAAAACCGATAATACCCACAAAAGATACCGCTGCGGCTGTTATCAGGGTAGCTGCCGTAAGGAGGAAGATTTTCATCCGCTCCACATCTACCCCCAGTTCCTGAGCCTGCTCTTCACCCAGCTGAATAAGGTTCAGCGAACGGGCAAATAAAAGTATAACTATAGTACCTATGATTACAATAGGTACAACTATTTTTACACTGTCCCAGGCAGCCATAGAAAAACTGCCCATCAGCCAGAACATAACAGAGTGAATCTTGTCGCCGCTGACCGTAATCAAATACGATACAACAGCCGTAAGGAATGAGCCCAGTGCCACACCGGCCAGTATCAAAGTGGTAACCGTAAGGCGGTTTCCCACCCTGGCCAGCATATACACAACACCTACCGCCCCGAACGCCCCCACAAAGGCAAACAGCGGGGTTGCGAAAATACCCAGTATATCAAAACCGATACCTAGTATCAGCCCCAGTACAGCGCCTACCGCCGCCCCTTGGGCCACACCGATAAGATAAGGGTCTGCCAGAGGGTTACAGAAAAGCCCCTGATATGTAGCCCCGGCCACAGCCAAAGCCATACCCACCACTCCGGCCAGCAGGACTCTGGGCAAACGGATATCCCAAATAATAGTCTGGGTATTTACAGTCCAGTCAGGGCTGATATGTATAAAGGGGATTTTTGAAATTATAATGGATATAGTGGTAAAAAACGGCACTTCAACCGAGCCGAATGAAATAGCAAAGATTGCCGCCAGCAGCAGCAATCCAAGCAACCCGAGCATTGCATAAAGCCTGCCCTGCTAGTGAGGGTGCAGACCGCCGGGTACTGCCGGGCAGTTTTCTTTATTCAGACTTGTATTAACACCCATTCTTACCTGCAAAACTGTGGGGCAGGTATATACCTGCCCCAGCCGAATTCTTTATCCGCTGAAAGCCCCGAATATTTCAGGGTGGAGCATCTGGGCCAGCTGCTCCAGAGCATCTACAATCCGCGGGCCGGTACGGCCGATAAGGTCTGTATTGATACTATATATATTGCCGTTTATTCTGGCATCAATAGCCGCCAGACGGGGCTCATCCTGCATAAAAATCAGCGGCGCATCCGCCCCTGAACCCATACCGGTACCCACCACTATCACCTGGGGATTAGCCCCGAGTACTGTTTCCAAACTAATGGTAGGATAAGCTTCTACAGAATCAGCAGTAATACTAACGCTTCCGGCAGCAGTAATCAAGCCGGTTATAAAGGCAGTAGAACCAACACTCATAAGAGGTTCATGCCAGACAATGTATAAAACACGCGGTTTCTGACTGTCAGACAGGTTTTTGACCTTGGCTGTTACCGCATCTATACGGGTTTGCATCCCGTCTACCAGCGAATTGGCTTTTTCAACCTGATTAAGGCATTTGCCAATAAGCTCAATAGATGAGATTACTTCTTCCAGATTATCCGGGCTGATAGCTATCACAGTCAGACCCAGCTGTTCAAGCTGAGGGATAACGGTAGATTCATGAAGATTGGAGGCCAGAATAATATCAGGTCCTATAGCAGTCACCGCTTCAACATCTACGGTTGAAAAACCGCCCACCTTGGGCTTATCTGCGGCGGCCTCAGGGTAGTTGCAGTAAGTAGTCACACCCACCAGTTTATCTTCCAGTCCCATAGCATAAATAGTTTCGGTATTGCTGGGGGAAAGAGAGACTATAGTCTGGGGTTCGGACTGAATAGTTACCGTCCTGCCCAGCTGGTCTGTCACTGTCAAGGGATAGCTTACTTCGGTTACTACCGGGGTATCATCTTCATTTTCGGTATCGTCTGCCGTTTTACAGCCGCCTGCCAAACCCAGCAGCAAAACCAAACTTAAGAAGATACTGGCAACAGCCGTACCCAAGCGGGCACTCTTACTGTTAAGTTTCATTTTAATATCACTCAGCATAACTGCTCCATTCATTTTTAATATCGGAAACCAAAACCACGGGCAAAACTGTTTCCTCTTACAAGTTTTTCTGCATGGCCACGTACCTCCTCTTACCGCGGAGAGCCTCTAAAACCGAACTTTGAAGTTCTGACTTCGGGGTATTTGCCCCATTACAGCAGGCGGTACTGCGCCGGAATTGCACCGGTCTTGCACTCAAAGTTCAAGGCCCTGTTATTTTTTATATACTCTGCCAGACATAAAAAATACCTCTGCCTCATCGGACAAAGGTATTTCAGTCACTTTAAAATGACTACCCTCCCTATTCCGCGGAGTGCCTGGTAACGGAATTTGAGGTTCTGGCTCCCGAAGGTCTCCCCTCGGTCACAGTAGGCGGTACTGCGCCGGATTCGCACCGGTCTTGCACTCATAGCTATCCCGTCATATATTCAACTAAATTTTAGTTTACTCCAGTTATTTTGTTTAGTCAATACATAAACGAAAAACCTGAAATATATTCTCAGGGAAACCAGACCCGTAAACCTGCTTTGACAGACCCCCTATCCCAAGCATTCCGGGGACATAAAAAAGGGATTTAGAAACTAAATCCCTTTCAGATTAAAATTAGATTAGCCGTCGTAAATACCGTCAGGGCTGTGGTTTTCCAGCAGAAGCTTATGCCTGGGGAAAATACGTTCCCGGTAAACTGCTTCCAGTACGTCCAGCAGTTTATGCGGGTCTGATTCGTAGTAGACCCGGGCACCGGTTTCCTTGTCCACCATGGCAATAATCTTGTCCAGATGGTCAGCAATACCGCCGCTCCCCCGCAACACGCCTATAACCTTGCCTTCGTCATAAGCTATGGCAAACTCACCCAGAGTGCCGGAGCGCCCCCCGGCAAATATAACTACGTCACAGCTGCGGATATTTTCAATCTCCCGTCCCATCAGACCTGAGCCGGTATAGATAATGGCGTCATATCCGCGGGTGGGAGAATGGTATTTTTCTACGTGTTCTTCCAGATTGAGGGCCGGAGAAATACCCACTACTACTCCGCCTTCTTCCTTAGCCCCCAGCACAGTTTCATGGGGCATACCGGGACAGGCACCGGTAATAAGTACATGTTTACGCTTGGCTATGCACTCACCCAGACAACGTAGATTTTTTTGGTTTCATCAGACATTGCCCCGCCGGCAGAACCCATAACCCCTATTGTCATCTGGGGAAAAGGCGGAATCAGCTTGGTTGGTTTTATCATTACGCTCGCTTCTCTCTTGTAAGGTTTAAGGATATATAACTGCAAACCATTTTACCTAATAAACGGGTTTATCTCAATCAATAAAACAGCCGCAGACTCAAAAACTGCGGCTGTTAAAACCAGTATCCTAGCTAATAAGTTAGTTTTTCTTGCGGGCAACTACGGCAATTTCAGGTGAAGTTTCGCAGTAAACCTTCCCGGCAACATCTGAAAATACACCTGTTACCTCAAACCCGTTTTCGGCTAACTCGTCTTTCAGCTCTGCGGCAGAAAAATACTTCAGCCAGTTGAAGACCTGCCACTCCCTATCCGCCTCTATAATAGTGTATTTATCCAGCACTACTTTTTCGAGCGGATATTTAAAAGTGTTAACAAAGCCGAAATAATCATGGCCTGACCAGAAGCCGTCCATCAAGCGGTGTCCGTAAGCTGCACTTTCCGCCCGCCCTTCGTAAGCTGAAAGAGAAAATACATCCAGCAATATCTGCCCGCCATCTTTCAGGCATTTCCGCCAGACCGAAAGAAGCCGGCAACGCTGGGCCGGGCTGAGCGCGCAGTAATCACAGTAGATAAGAGTTATCAGGTCAAACTTCTTCGGGGCAGCAAACTCCAGATAGTTTTGCTCTATATAATGGATATCCAGATTATGGGCAGATGCGGATTCACGGGCATAAGCTATAGAGCGGCTTGAAAAATCTATACCGGTCACATCTGCACCCGCAGCCGCCAAATGGCTGGTATAAAGCCCCGGCCCGCAACCGAAATCACAGACCCGCTTGCCGTCACCCAAACCAAAATATTCTGCTATCCAGCGGGCAGATTTTTCAATGAAGACTGCTTTGCGTGATGCAGGCTCAATATCCGGGTTGAGGTGAAACTCCAGCATACGGGAGGAGATATGAGGGTCATTCCAGAGTACAGGCGCACTGTACTGCTGATATAACTCAGGCTTATTATTTATATCTGCCAGTTTTTTAAACACAAACTTCCCCTTTTATTTTAAAAAATGGAAAACCGGGCACTTAAGCCCCTGACATTCGGGAAGTATTTAGCAGATCATAATACGATATGATATAAAGAGATAACAGTATTCGTCAAGGAGTATGAAATGGACACACTTGAAGCAATATTCAGCCGCCGAAGCACCCGCCACTATCAAAACGGAGATGTAAGCCCCTCCGAACTGGATACCCTTTTGAGGGCAGGCATGGCCGCCCCTTCCGCCGGAAACCAGCAAGTCTGGCATTTTGTAGTTATAGATGAACGCCGCATACTTGATAAAATACCCGACATTCACCCCTACTCTAAAATGCTGAAAGAAGCCCCCATGGCTATTATGGTCTGTGCAGATACAAGCGCCGAAACCAAACCCGGTTACTGGATACAGGACTGCGCTGCCGCCAGCCAGAATATCCTGCTGGCGGCCGAGGCTTTGGGCTTAGGTGCCTGCTGGCTGGGGCTGCACCCCCGTGAGGAACGGAAAAAGGGCATCTCACAGCTTTTAAACCTTCCGGCCAATATCTCTCCGCTTAGCCTTATAGCCATTGGCAAGAAGGGGGAGGTAAAACCTCCGGCCGGGCGATATTTGGAAAGCCATATACACAAAAATGGCTGGCAGGTTTAGACCAGATTTGAAAAAGAGCCCGCTAAACGTTAAAATTAAACGCCATGTCAAATACAAAATCAGATAGTTTATGTATAAATGCCCTGCGCTTTCTTGCGGTAGACGCCGTTCAGAAGGCAAATTCGGGGCATCCCGGAGCACCTATGGGTATGGCCGCTATGGCCTATGCCCTGTGGCAAAATTTCCTCAAGCATAACCCCCAAGACCCGGCCTGGCCTAACCGTGACCGTTTCATACTTTCTGCCGGCCATGCCTCAGCCTTGCTTTACTCACTTCTCCACCTTACCGGTTATGATTTGCCGCTGGATGAGCTTAAAAATTTCCGCCAGTGGGGCAGTAAAACCCCGGGGCACCCGGAATACGGCCTGACCCCCGGCGTTGAGATGACTACCGGCCCGCTTGGGCAGGGTTTTGCCAGCGGTGTGGGTATGGCTATGGCCGAAGCCCATCTGGCCGCGGTTTTTAACCAGCCGGATTGCAAAATAATAGACCATTATACCTACGGCATAGTCTCTGACGGGGATTTGATGGAGGGCGTAGCCTCGGAAGCCGCCTCTTTGGCGGGGCATTTGGCACTGGGTAAGCTGATTTACCTGTATGACGATAATGAAATATCTATTGAAGGTTCAACAGAGCTGGCTTTTACCGAAAATACGGCTCTGCGTTTTGAAAGTTACGGCTGGCAGGTAATTGGCCCGGTAGACGGGCTTAACCCTGAGGCAGTTTCAGGGGCTATCAAAGAAGCCCAGTCAGATTCCGCCCGCCCCAGCCTGATTATCTGTAAAACAGTTATCGGTTTTGGCAGCCCGAACAAGGCCGGCAAGGCCTCTGCCCATGGTGAGCCGCTGGGAACAGACGAAGTGGCCAAAAGCCGCAAATCTTTAGGGTGGGATTACGAGCCTTTTGTAATACCGCCTGAAGCTCTGGCGGAATTCCGCATGGCACTGGATAAAGGCAAAACAGCCCAGCAGGTTTGGCAATCCAAGCTGGACTACTATTCAAGCCGTTATCCCGAAAAAGCCGCCCTTTTGCAGGACAGGCTTTCTGGTAAGCTGCCAGACAACTGGGATAATGAGCTGGATAAACTTTTTGACAAGGCTATGGCCAGCCGCGAGGCTTCCGGTTTGATTATAAATACACTGGCTTCCCGCCTGCCAGCCCTTATGGGCGGTTCGGCAGACCTCAGCCCGTCTAACAAAACTGTTATCAAAGACGGCGGCGAATATGAACCGCCGCATTATGAGGGGCGGAATATCCATTTCGGCGTACGTGAACACGCCATGGGAGCAATAGCCAACGGGCTGGCTCTCCACGGCGGGATTATACCTTATGTTGCCACTTTCCTTATATTTTATGATTACATGCGTCCGGCGGTAAGGCTGGCATCCCTTATGGGTCAAAGGGTTATTTATATTTTTACCCATGACTCTATCGGTCTGGGAGAGGACGGCCCTACCCACCAGCCTATTGAACAGCTGGCCGGTTTACGTTCGGTGCCCGGTCTGGTTACTATCCGCCCGGCAGATTCGTATGAAACAGCCCAGGCATGGAAAACGGCCATACTCCGCAAGGACGGCCCGACCGCCATTGCCCTCTCCCGCCAGAAACTGCCTCTCTTAGATAACTCACAGGCAAATTCCGTAAACTTGGCCAAAGGGGCATATATACTGGCAGAAACAGATTCCCGCCCGCAGGTTGCCCTGGTAGCCAGCGGCTCAGAAGTAAGCATAGCCGTTCAGGCGGCTGAAATACTTAAAAATAAAGGCGTCTCGTCAAGGGTAGTATCCTTCCCTTCGTGGCAGCTTTTTGAGGCCCAACCCCGGACCTACCGCCAGAGCATCTTGCCCGCTTCCCTGCCGCGGGTAATAATAGAAGCCGGCAGTGCACAGGGATGGTGCAAATATTTGGGCGCAAACGGTGATATTATTTCCATTGACCATTTCGGGGCATCAGCCCCGGCGCCTGTGCTTTACCAACACTTTGGGCTAACCCCGGAAAATATGGCTGAAAAGGCTTTAAAGCTTTTGGAGAATGAAGATGAGTAATATCTCTGTTGCCATCGGGGCAGACCACGGCGGTTACGGCCTGAAAACAGACCTCTTACCCTTTTTAAATCAATTGGGGATAAAGGTGCTGGATTTGGGGGCATGTACCTATGATAGTGCTGATGACTATCCTGATTTTGCTTTAGCGGTGGCCCGAAAGGTTGCCTGCGGGCAGACAGACCGCGGCATTATCATCTGCGGCAGCGGGGTGGGCGCCTGTATCACCGCCAATAAAATCAAAGGCGTCAGGGCCGGCCTCTGCCACGATGTTTACTCCGCCCACCAGGGGGTGGAGCATGATGATATGAACGTGCTTTGTTTAGGGGCCAGGGTAATAGGCATTGAAGTAGCCAAAGAGATTATTACGGCCTTTTTAAATGCCCGCTTTACCGGCGAAGAACGGCACAAACGCCGCCTGGAAAAGCTGCTTCAGGCTGAAAAAGAGGGCTAAATACCCGCTTCTTTGGAGGCATTTTTAGCCAGTTTATCCAAATACAGGTAGCTTGACTTAGGGTCAGTTTGCCGGAAGATAGCACTTCCCACGCATATATCATTTACCCCGGCCGCCACAATCTCAGGTATGTTGCCCTCTTTAGCACCGCCGTCCAGACCTATTTCAGTTTCGGGAAAACGGCGTTTAAACTCTTTTACCTTCAGGAGCACCTCAGGTATAAACGGCGCGCCGTAAAAACCGGGAATAACCGACATAAAAAGCACCATGTCCAGCTGCGGCACCAGATAAGCAAAAT
This sequence comes from Dehalococcoides mccartyi 195, assembly GCF_000011905.1. Taxonomy (NCBI): domain Bacteria; kingdom Bacillati; phylum Chloroflexota; class Dehalococcoidia; order Dehalococcoidales; family Dehalococcoidaceae; genus Dehalococcoides; species Dehalococcoides mccartyi. The sequence continues at coordinate 624,963 of NC_002936.3, read as the reverse complement.
CTGAAACAGGTGTTTCAGGGTTCACCGCCAGCCCTGCTTGAAAACCCAATTCCTTTATCCTGCTGATAACATATTCGGGGCGGGTTGTTGCTTCAAAATGGAATATTACCCTGAAAGCGCCGTGCTGCTTGCAATAGGTAAGGTATTCTTCTGGATTAAGGGTCATCAGGTGTATTTCAGAGGCAAAACGGGGCTTGTATCTGCCCAGTACTTCAGGTGGGATGCTTAGCGAAGGCACAAACTGCCCGTCCATAATATCTATCTGGGCAGAAGGAGCAAAACTCTCCAGCTGGTTTAGCATACACTCAAAGGCCGCAGGGTCATCGGTAAGTACAGCCGGCACTATCTTTACGTCTTTCAAACTGTTATCTCTCTATTAATATTACTCTGGCGGGGGCACCGTCTACTTTACCCAGTTTCAAGGGCAGGCAAAAAAGCTCATAATCCCCTTCAGCCACACCTGCAAGCTGCAGACTTTCCAATATAACTACCCCACGGCTTAAAAGGTGCTTGTGCACTCCCTGAGTCTCTTCAAAATCCTCTACCGAAAGGTAATCTATACCCAGCAGGCGTATACCTATCTCGGTCAGATAACGGGCAGCCCCGATGTCTATATAAGTATAGTTCCGGTCAAAATCAGGCTTATCCCAAAGGGTTTCATTATCCGTAGCCAGTATAAGCCGGGTTACCCCCCTTAGTTCAGCCTGCTCAAGCATATCACGGGTTATAGTTTTCACCCCGCTAAAGCACAAAACACGGACATTGCCAATAAGTATCTCAAGGGGTATCTCACCCACCCCATCGCCATCTTCAAAAAAATGGAGGGGGGCATCAATATGGCTGCCGTTATGTAATGTCATGGTAAGCTGACCGAGGTTGGTGGGAAAACCACCCCTGATACTATGCAAAAGCTTTATCTGCGGAGGGCCATCACCCGGCCAGCTAATCATTTCAGGGCGTATTTCGGGGCTTAAGTCATAAATCTTTTTCATGCCTTTTTCTTGTCTAATTGTAGGAAGGAGTAAAGGCAAGTGTCAAGCAAAGTTTAAATGCTGTTCCGCCATAACAGCATGGGGCGCGGGGAATTTTCAATCAAACCGGCTGCCACACTTCCATAATACCATTTCTCTATTCCGGAGCGGTTATGGGTGGTAAATGAAATAAGAGAGGCATTTATATCTTCGGCGGTACTCAAAATAGTTTCAGGAATATTATCTGAAACTTCCATACGGAATTCAGTTTCAATTCCATTTTCCCGCAATTCGCCGGTAAGCCGCTCCAGATAGGCCTGCGCCTGTTGTTTAAGCTCCTCCAGAAGCGCCTGATAGTATTCATCCCAGCTGGGTTGAATACTGGGGGAACGATCTGAGGGTATGCAGGGGGGCTGAATAACCACCAGCAGGGTAAGTTTGCTTTTAAAATCACGGGCCAGAACTGATACCTGCTTCAGACAAGCCTCTGAAAAAAGAGAGCCATCCAGTGGCAATAAAATATTCCCGAAAGCTGCCTTGTCTGCGTCGTACCCATCTTTTACCAGCAAAACCGGCAGATTGGTAGATTTAATAAGCTTTTCGGAAACGCTGCCCAGTACCATTTTCTTAATACCGGTATATCCATGAGAAGCCACACACAGCAGGTCAATATCATTATCCCTTATACACTTCAAAATGAGCGGCAGCAGTTCACCGCAAAACATTTTTCCGCTGGATTTAATGCCTTTTACCTGCAGGACATATTCACTCCGCAGTTCTTTACCGATATCCAGACAGGCAGCGGACTGTTCGGGGTTAAATACCACCTGAACAATGCCTTCCCGGTCACGAAGGTCAATAAATATAACCCCGCCATGGTCTCGGCGGCGGTGTACCCAACCTGCCAGAGTAACTTCAGTGCCAATATTTTCCTGAGTTAAGGCACAGCTATGAGTTTTAAGCATGCGCACCTTCTAAATTTAGTCAAGACAATTAGAAAAGATTATATCCTATACATTGTGTTTGTTCAAACGCTGAAAGCTATTTTTTTTCGTATTCGCCCAGCAAAAAATCCACCTCATCCAGCAGGCATTTTACAGCCGCCTCGCCGAAAGCACCCGGCTCTATATCCAGTATTACCCGGCTGTCCTTACGTTCAGACCCCATTACATACACACTGGCACAGGCAGCAGAGCTGTTTTTCACCCGGCTGAAGACCATAGTTCCTTTGAAAATGAAATCTGAAGAAGAGTCGGTTACAGAGTAATTGTCACTGCTGGCACTTTCCAGATGCCCGCCATGTTTGGTAATTAAGTCTTTAAGGGTATCAAAAAGAAGCTCAGGTTTTAGGCGGCTGTATATTTTCCGGTACTCCATGCAGGCCTTCCTCCTTTAGAAACTGTGCAAAACGGTTAACAATATTTTTATCCCTTACCAAGGCAAACTCTATGCCGTACTGGTGCTTTAGACGGTACGGCACACAGCAGCAGCGGCAGCAGTTGCAGATAGAATAAAAATGCTCTTTGCAGTGTACCAGGGTGGTCATCAGCCCGGCCTGCTGGCAGGATATAATAACCTCCAGTGCCTGCTCACGGCTGATGGGCTTAAACTTTCCAAGTGTATCCCGGTAGACATGCCCGCCCGCCCCTATTATAATCTCCGCCATAACCGGGGCATCACAGTTTTTAAAAACCTCACGGCAGCTGCACGGGCCGAGATAAATATTTTCGGACATGTCCAGTATCTCTTTGGCTTCGGACAGATTCAGCAAATACCCGCCATGCTGTTTGCGGGCATAATGGTTGGCATATTTCTTTACCAGACCGCCTGCAAGCGGCCAGCGGCTGAGTGATGCCAGACGCATATACCACTTCAGAAATGACTTCTGGCGTTTGCCGTAAAAGGGCAATAGTTCGTGCATTTTTTTATTATACCAGAACCGGCAGGAAAAGCCTTTCGTATTACCATTTTCTATACTTAAATCATTGCAAAAAAGGGGCTGTCTGATATACTGGGTTCAGTACCTTTTAAAGATTTTACGGGGAGTATTTTGACTATAAATAACCGCAAATCACACTTAAAAGACCTTGACCCCGGCCTGATGAAAGACTGGGAAATAGCCGAAAAGGCCGAAGAATTCCTGAAACCGTCAAAAATGCTGGCCGAGGAACTGGGCCTGACCGAAGATGAAATAATCCCCCACGGCAAATATGTTGCCAAAGTGGATTTTGCCGGGGTACTTACCCGCCTGAAAGACAGACCAAACGGCAAGTATATAGATGTAACCGCCATTACCCCCACCCCGCTGGGTGAAGGTAAAAGCACCACCACTATGGGGCTGGTGCAGGGGCTGGGAAATCTGGGCAAGAAAGTAACCGGAGCAATCCGCCAGCCTTCCAGCGGCCCCACCTTTAATATAAAAGGCTCGGCAGCCGGGGGAGGACGCTCCCAGTGCCTGCCGCTTTCACCCTTTACTCTGGGGCTGACCGGGGATATAGATGCTGTTACCAATTCCCACAATCTGGCCATGGTCGCCCTTCAGGCCAGGATTCAGCACGAAGCGAATAATACAGATGAATTTCTGTCCAGCCGCAGTTTAAAACGGCTGGATATAGACCCTGCCAGAGTGGAACTGAAATGGGCAATAGACTTTTGCGCCCAGTCCCTCAGGGAAATCATAATGGGTATAGGCGGTAAAACAGACGGCTACCAGATGCACTCCGGCTTCGGCATATCCGTAAGCTCCGAGGTGATGGCCATACTTTCGGTTTTTACCGGCTTGGCAGACCTGCGGGAACGCATGAGCAAGATAATTGTAGCCTACCGTCAAAACGGCGAACCGGTTACCACCGCAGACCTTGAGGTAGACGGCGCCATGACCGCCCTGCTCCTTCGGGCGGTAAACCCGAACCTGCTTCAAACTATAGAAGGCCAGCCGGTGTTTGTCCATGCCGGGCCTTTTGCCAATATTGCTATCGGGCAGTCATCTATTGTGGCTGACCGGCTGGCACTTAAACTGGCTGATTACCATGTGACCGAAAGCGGTTTCGGGGCGGATATCGGTTTTGAAAAGTTCTGGAATATAAAGTGCCGCTTAAGCGGCTTAAAACCGGATTGTGCAGTTATTGTGGCTACGGTCAGGGCTTTAAAGATGCACGGCGGCGGGCCCAAAGTAACTCCCGGCGCCCCCCTTGACCCTGCCTATACCACTCCCAATGCGGCGCTGGTGGAAAAGGGCTGCCAGAATATGCTTGCCCACATCCAGACCGTAAAAACGGCAGGCATAAACCCGGTGGTCTGCATAAACCACTTTGCCGCAGACACAGCTCAGGAAATAGATATTATCCGCCGCACAGCCGAGCAGGCAGGTGCCAGAGTAGCTGTTTCCTATCACTGGGCAAACGGCGGTGAAGGGGCAGCCGAACTGGCCGAAGCAGTGATAGATGCCTGTAACGAACCTAATGACTTTCACTTCCTTTACCCCGAAGATATGCCGCTGAGGGAACGGATTTATACCATTGCCCGTAAGGTTTACGGGGCAGACGGCGTTTCCTACACCCAGACAGCCTTGGAAAAACTTGCCCGCCTGGAAAACACGGGCAACACCCAGTTTATGCCCAGCTGTATGGTCAAAACCCACCTCAGCCTCTCGCATGACCCCGCACTTAAAGGACGCCCCGGCGGCTTTACCCTGCCTATACGTGATATACTCACCTATATGGGGGCAGGCCTGGTAGTGCCGGTGGCGGGGGATATCAAACTTATGCCCGGTACTTCGTCTGACCCCAATTTCAGGCGGATAGATATAGATACTCACACCGGCAAGGTTAAGGGCCTGTTCTAAATTGGTCTAATCTGTTTAAAGCTGATAAAATAGTAAGATGACCGAGAAGAAATTTAGCGTCTGCTTTGAGCCCGGCCATAAAATTATAAATGGCCAGAAGGGGGACAGCCTGCTTGATTTGGCTATTGCCGCCGGAACAGGGCTATGTGCCTCCTGCGGGGGCGAAGGCGTATGCGGACGCTGCCGTATAAAACTGGTGGAAGGCGAACTGGAGTGCGAAGACCACCTCCAGATAAGCGCTGAAGAGTTTGCCCAGGGAATACGGCTGGCCTGCCAGAGCCGTCTTATATCAAACGTAACAGTGGAGATTCTGGCCGAATCACGTTTTGATACCGCCCTAAGCGGTGATACTATAAGCTGCACCCTGCAAAGCCAGCCTGAACCTGCTGAAAATAAAGCCGTTTTGCCTCTCCGAAAGGTTTTTCTGAAACTTACCCCCCCGTCCGGTACGGATAACGCAAGTGACCTTGCCAGATTAAAACGTTTTCTTAAACCTGTGTGTCCGGCAGAGCCGGATATAGATTATCACCTGCTTTCGGGTCTTTCCGAAACCCTGCGGGAAAATAACTGGGAAGTAAGTGTGAGTTTGCTTAAAACCCCCGGCGGGGAAAAGATAATAAATATCCAACCGGGAGACCAGACTAAGGCAACATACGCTTTTGCTTTTGATATAGGCACTACCGGTGTCCGCGGACAGCTAGTGGAGTTTACCGAATCTAAGGTGCTGGCACAGGCAACCGAATATAACGGTCAGATACCCTTCGGGGAAGACGTTATCAGCCGGATAAACTATGCTGCCAGAGAGGGCGGTCTTATTCAGCTTCAGCGGGCAGTAGTAAACACCCTTAACAATCTGGGTAACGCCATGCTTTCCGAATACGGACTTACCGCGGAGGATATTTCGTTTGCAACCATAGCCGCCAATACCACCATTACCCAGCTGCTTTACGGGCTTGACCCCAAACACCTCAGGCTTGCCCCGTACGTACCCGCGGCAAATGAGCTGCCGCTGATACCTGCCCGCCATATAAATCTGAGCATCTGCCCGCAGGCATATATATACACCCTGCCCTGTGTTGCCAGCTACGTGGGCGGTGATATAGTGGCCGGAGTAATAAGCACCAATATCCCCCGCCGGGAAGGTTTGGTGCTGTATATAGATATTGGCACCAACGGGGAAATAGTAGTTGGTAACAAAGACTTTATGTTAACTGCTTCCTGCTCTGCCGGGCCGGCTTTTGAGGGCGGCGGCATAAAAAACGGCATGCTGGCCAAACCGGGGGCGGTAGAAGATATTGAACTGGATACCCAAAATTTTGAACCCAAACTTAGCATTATAGGCGGCGGCAGTCCCAAGGGCATCTGCGGTGCAGGTCTTATAAATACGGTATCCGCCCTGCTCAAATGCGGCCTGCTGGGGCAAAACGGCAAATATAACTCAAATATTAAAACCAACCGCCTTCGCAAAGGTGCTGACGGCTGCGAATATGTACTGGCCTTTGGCCGCGAATTCGGGCAGGGACAGAATATAACCCTTTCAGAGGTAGATATAGACAACCTTATCCGGGCCAAGGCTGCCATGTATGCCGGTTACCAGACACTGCTGGAAAGTGCTGGCGCCGGTTTTGACAACCTTGAAAAGGTGATTATTGCCGGGACTTTCGGGGCCAAACTGAATATTAAAAAAGCTATCAATATAGGCTTGCTGCCCGAACTTCCCGAAGAACGTTTCATTTTTGTAGGCAACGGCTCTTTGGCGGGTGCCAGGTTGTGTGCTTTTGATGCCAATGCCCAAACACAGGCCGCTGCCGCCGCCAAAATGATGACCAATGTAGAGCTGTCTGAAAGCACCAGCTTTATGGATAACTATATGGCGGCCATGTTCCTGCCTCATACCAAATCCAGTGATTTCCCTGAGGTATATGCCGCTTTAAGTAAATTTAACGGAGGCAATACTTGACCTATACTATTGCACTGGCAGGCAAGGGCGGGGTAGGCAAAACATCCGTTTCCAGTCTGATTATACGCCAGCTTTTAAAAAACTCTCTCACCCCGGTGCTGGCGGTAGATGCTGATGCCAACGCCAATCTGGGGGAAAGCCTGGGTTTAGACGTGCCGCAGACTGTGGGCGGGCTGATAGCCAGCTTTAACAATGTAAAATTAAACCTGCCGCCCGGCATGACCAAAGAAGCTTATCTGGAATATCAGCTGAATACCACTCTGGCGGAAAGCACAGGGCTGGATATGATAAGCATGGGCCGGGGCGAAGGTGATGGCTGTTACTGCTACCCTAACAGCATCCTGCGCAGTTATATAGACAAGCTCAGCCAGAACTACCGCTATGTGGTTATGGATAACGAGGCCGGTATGGAACACCTGTCCCGCCGCACCACCCAGAATGTAGACCACCTTTTTATAGTATCTGACCACTCGGTCAAAGGGGTGCGGACACTGGGGCGGATACGCCAGCTGGTAGATGAAATGAAACTTAATGTCAGCCAGATTTCTGTTATTATAAACATGGTCACCGGAACGCTTGACCCGCGTCTGGAAGCAGAGATTAATAAACTGGGCATAGCCTATACAGATACCGTGCCGGCAGATGAAATGATACGTGAATTTGACCTGAAGCAAACCCCCCTGCTTAAATTGCCTGACAACTCTCCGGCAGTGCAGGCAGTGGCCAAAATACTTTCAACCCGGCTTGGCATTAAAAACCGTACAGAGGTATCAGAATAATGAGCGCACATATTATAAACGGCACAGAAATAGCCGCCGCCATCCGCGAAGAAATACGCAGTGAAGTAACTGCACTTAAAGCCAAGCACGGCATAGTACCCGGTCTGGCCACCGTACTGGTGGGAGATGACCCTGCTTCGCACTCTTATGTAGACTCCAAAATAAAAATGTGCCAGAATCTGGGTATATATTCAGAGCATCACCCGCTGCCACAGAGTGCCACCAATGAGGATTTGCTGACCCTGATAGCCAGGCTGAATGCAGACCCCAAAATAAGCGGTATTCTGGTACAGGTACCCCTGCCCGTCCAGATTTCGGAAAATCTGGTCTTAAATGCCATAAATCCGGATAAAGATGTAGACGGTTTCCACCCGGTAAACGTAGGCAGAATGTGCCTGGGTGAACCCTGCTTTTTGCCCTGCACCCCCCACGGCGTTCAGGAACTCTTAATCCGTTCGGGCATAAAGATAGAGGGCACCCATGTAGTTATAGTGGGGCGGAGCAATCTGGTCGGCAAACCGCTGGCCAATATTCTGCTCCAAAAAGCCCCGGGGGCAAACGCCACAGTCACTATCTGCCACAGCGGCACTAAAAACCTGCCGCTGATAACTTCGCAGGCAGATATACTGGTATCCGCCATGGGCAAGCCCAAATTTATCACCGCAGATATGGTCAGGCAGGGCGCGGTGGTGATAGATGTAGGCACAACCTGTATAGGCTACACACCCGAAGGCAAGCGGATACTTTCCGGTGATGTTGATTTTGAAGCCGTCAAGGAAAAGGCCTTTGCCATTACCCCCGTACCCAAAGGTGTAGGTCCTATGACTATTATTATGCTTATGCTAAATACCCTGACCGCCGCCAAAAGGGCTGCCGGTCTGGTAAAATAGACAAATACTTTTAACCCCCTCATGGAGGAAAGTTTATGGCATTTGAAATACCCAAAATAAACTACAACGGCCGTATCAAGGAAATAACCCTGGGTGAAGGGCCGAAAGCCGTCACTGTAGGCGGTGAAACTTCCATGCCCTTTTACCTGTTTGAGGGGGAAATGCCCCGCAAACCTAAAATAGCCATGGAAATACAGGACACCCCGCCTGAAGATTGGCCGGAAGATGTTTTAAAGCCCTTTGGGGATGCAGTCAATAACCCGGTCAGCTGGGCTAAAAAATGTGTTGATACATACGGGGCGGAGCTTATCTGCCTTCAACTGGAAAGCACTGACCCGAACGGGCTTGACCGTTCTGCCGAAGAATCTGCCAAAATTGTCCGGGAAGTGGCAGATGCCGTGGATGTACCCCTGATAGTCTGGGGAACGGCTAACCATGAAAAGGACACCGAGGTACTCCGCAAGGCAAGTGAAGCCTGCCCTGATAAAAAGCTTATACTGGGGCCGGTGGAAGAGGGTGACTATAAGAAAATAGCCGCCCAGGCCATGGCCTATAAACATACTATTATCGCTTCGTCACCCATAGATATAAACTTGGCTAAACAGCTTAATATCCTGCTGGGCAATCTGGGCGTACCCGCCGAAGGGCTTATTATGGACCCCACTGTCAGCAGCATAGGATACGGCATAGAATATTCGTATTCGGTGATAGAACGCATCCGTCTGGCGGCGCTCACCCAGCAGGACGAACGTCTCCAGTACCCCCTTATCTGCAATATCGGGCGGGAAGCCTGGAAAACCAAAGAAGCCAAAATACCCGAAGCGGAAAGCCCGGAAATGGGCAATACCGAAAAACGGGCTATTATGATTGAAGCTATGTCCGCTGCTATTTTACTTATTGCCGGGGCGGATATACTGGTAATACGCCATCCGGAATCCATGCGGCTGGCGGGTGAACTGATAGACGAACTTAGCTAACCCCGCCCGCGTAATGCACTTACAGGTAATGCCCTGATTATCAAGGAGGGACATGAAAAATGAGTAATACAGTAGCCGAAGCTTCTATAAATAGCGCCAGAAACATAGTAAATGCCAGTTATAAAATATTTAAACAAGAACTAGCCGCAAACTGCCCTGATACAGCAGTAGGTTTCCCGAATACCGCCTATTTCCTGCCGGTTATTTACGGCATACTGGGTATTCAGGTTGAAAAACTGTCTGATATGGAGGCCGTTTTTGATAAATGCTTCAAAATGCTGCCTCCGCCGGAGGTAAAAGCCGAAGAGATAACCGAGCTGGGTGCGGTGCTGGAGGCCGGTCTGGCCACCCTGTTTGCAGAGGAAATGCTGGAAGCTCTGCGTTATCTGAGCCAGCCGGAATATTACACCAATACCGAAGACCCCACCCCGGATAATATCTGGCTGGGTGCGGCTGATGATATTATTCTGCGTAAACGCGGGGTAGAGTTTGTAGACGGCACCGCCCCCGGTTTTGCCGCCATTATAGGTGCGGCACCTGATAACGCCACGGCCGAAAGCATAGCCGCCGAGCTTCAGCAGAAAAACCTTTATACGTTTATGTGCGGTGAATCTCAAGGCAAGCGTTTTGCCAGCCAGCTGGCTGATGCCGGGGTTGAGCTTGGCTGGACACCCCGTCTGGTTTCCTTCGGGGATGAACCCACCGCCGCCATCTTTGCCTTCGGCTTTGCCGTCAGGGTAGCCCTGTCATTCGGCAATGTAGAGCCGGGCAACCGGGCCAAACTGTTTGAATACAGCCAGGAGCGCATAAAGGCCTTTGTTATGCCGCTGGGAGATATAAGTGACGAATGGTATGCCAATGCCGCCGGGGCGCTAAATTTCGGCTTCCCCATAATTGCGGACAAATCCGTGCTGCCCATTCTGCCGGGGGTAGATACGGTTGATTCAGTGCTGGCAGGCATACCTTATGACCGTATTGTCTCCAAGGCTATGGACGTCCGGGGAATAAAAGTAAATATAACCAAAGTGCCTGTTCCGGTGGCTTACGGCCCTGCCTACGAAGGCGAACGGGTACGGGGTGAACAGATATATCTGGAATGCGGCGGCGGACGCACCCAGATGGTAGAGCTGGTAACAACCGCCGGAATGGATGATGTTACCGACGGCAAAATAGAACTGTTCGGGCAGGATATAGCAAATGTGCCCGAAGGCTCCCGCCTGCCGCTGGCTATAGTGGTAGAAGCAGCCGGACACAAAATGAATGAAGATTACGAACCTATACTGGAACGCCAGATACACCACCTCCTGAACTACGCCCAGGGTGTTATGCATATCGGCCAGAGGGATATAGCCTGGCTGCGTGTAAGCAAAGGCGCAGCCGCCAAGGGCTTTTCCTTAAAGCATATCGGCTCTATTCTCCATGCCAAACTGCATCAGGATTTCGGCGGTATAGTAGACAAAATACAGATAAAACTATATACCACCCCTGAAAAAGTGGCCGAGATAAGCGGGCAGTCCAAAAAGATTTATGCCAAACGGGATGAACGCATTGAGGGTATGACTGACGAAAATACCGAGACTTTTTATTCCTGCACCCTCTGCCAGTCATTTGCCCCCAGCCATGTCTGTATAGTCAGCCCAGAAAGAACCGGGCTGTGCGGGGCTTACAACTGGATGGACTGCCGGGCTTCCAACGAGATTAATAATTTAGGGCCTAACCAGCCGGTAAACAAGGGGGCAGTTATTGATGCCAAGCTGGGGCAATGGTCAGGTATAAACCAGTTTGTAGAAAAAACATCCGGCGGGGTGGTCAGCCATTACAATCTTTACAGCATAATCCATGACCCCATGACCACCTGCGGCTGCTGCGAATGTATTGCGGCCATACTCCCCCTGTGCAACGGGGTTATGACCGTAAACCGGGAATACGCCGGTATGACCCCCTGCGGTATGAAATTTACTACTCTGGCCGGGACTATCGGCGGGGGCATTACCACCCCCGGTTTTCTGGGCCACAGCAAATACAATATTACCCAACGCAAATTTATCTCCGCCGAAGACGGACTGCTCCGGCTGGTCTGGATGCCCAAATCTCTGAAAGACGAGATACGGGAACGGTTTAATGCCAGAGCCGCCGAACTGGGTATACCGGATTTACTGGAGCGGATTGCAGACGAAAGCGTAGGCACTACCGAGGAAGAAATACTCCCCTTCCTTGAAGCAAAACAACACCCGGCGCTGACCCTTGAGCCACTTATCTAGAAAGGAGCCCGTTTGATATTATGTCACCTACCGGTATAGAGATTTATAAATTTTTGCCCCGAACTAACTGCGGCGAATGCGGCGTACCCACCTGTCTGGCATTTGCCATGAGTCTGGCAGGAGGCCGGGCTGAACTTTCTGCCTGCCCTTACGTTTCGGAAGAAGCCAAACAGAAGCTGGAGGAAGCTTCCGCCCCCCCGGTCAGGACAGTGAGCATAGGTACAGGTGATTACTCTTTTAAAACCGGCGGCGAAACTGTCATGCACCGACATGAAAAACGCTTTGAGCACCAGCCGGGTATTGCCCTGCTCATCTCAGACAGCCTGAGCGAGACGGAACAGGATGCCAAACTGGCCGCTTTCACCCGTTTTCAGTACAAACGGGTGGGTGCTATCCTGAAGCCGGATATGCTGGCACTCAGGGCAGACAGCGGCTCAGGTGAAAAATACCTGAAGCTGGTCAAACTGGCCGCCGGAAAATGCCCGGCCAGCCTCATGCTGATGTGTGCTGATACAGCCGTACTTGATGAATCTTTGAAGATTTGCGCTGAACGCAAACCGCTTCTTTACGCCGCCACAGCCGAAAACAGCAGCGAAATGGCAGAGCTGGCTAAAAAATACAACTGCCCGCTGGTAGCCAAAGCGGCTAACCTGGCAGATTTGGCTGACCTTAGCGTCAAGCTTCAATCACTGGGAATAAAAGATATTGTGCTTGACAGCTCTGCCGAAAATTTAAAACAGGCCTTATCTGACAATGTTGCCATAAGGCGCTCAGCCATTTTGAAAAAGTTCCGCCCCATGGGTTTTCCGGTCATCAATTTCCCCGGCCAGATGACCCAAGACCCCATGAAAGAATCACTGTTTGCCGGCATACTGACTGCCAAATACGCCGGTATACTGGTGCTGTCTGACTTTAGCGGCGAAACCCTGTTCCCTTTGCTGGTAACTCGTATGAACCTTTACACTGACCCCCAGCGGCCTTTGGCTACTACCGAGGGTATTTATGAAATAAACAACCCGGATGCCAATTCACCGGTCATACTCACCTGCAATTTTTCGCTGACATATTTTATTGTCTCCGGTGAGATGGAAAACAGCCGCGTACCCTGTTACCTGATGATAAAAGACACCGAAGGGCTTTCGGTCATGACCGCCTGGGCGGCAGGCAAATTCGGGGCGGATACAATCGGTAAATTTGTAAAAAACAGCGGTATTGCCGCTAAAATCAACCACCGCAAGCTGATTATACCGGGCTACGCCTCAATGGAAAGCGGTGGCTTGGAAGAAGAGCTGTCCGGCTGGGAGATAATGGTCGGCCCGCGTGAAGCCGCCCATATACCGGCCTATTTAAAGCAGTTTAAACCCTAACATAAACCGGAGGGTTAAATGATAAATTCAGGAGAAGGTTTCCGCCTGCCTGACCAGCGCAATTTTGAGCTGGCCACCCAGCGCACCCTTGAACTTAACCGCAGCCGTTTTCTGGCCACGCAGGATTTTAATAAGATATGCCAAAACTCAGGTGCGGTATTCCAGCCGCCCTTTATCCAGCTGGAATATTTCGGGTTTAAGGTAAAGGTAGACACCCGAAACGCAGCCGTAACCAGCCCTGATACAGACCTGTCACTGCGTGAAGAAGCCCTGATACTGCATTACCTGCTAAAGGCAGACAGGACACCAGTTCTGCACGAACAGATAAGCTTTAAAGAACTGCCCGAAGGTGCCAACTACCAGCCTGTTTTCTATAACAGGGTGCTCAAAGGGCTGATAGCCCTTTATACCGCAGATAAGGCTAAACTGAGCTTATCCGCTCTGTCACTAGGCGGTAAAAAAACAGACCAGGCTGATATGAGTTTCTTATTTCAAGCCCTGCCCCGACTGCCCCTCTGGCTGGTATTCTGGCAGGGAGACGATGAATTCCCCCCGGAGGGTAATATTATCTTTGACCGCTCCATTTCACACTATCTGGATACTGAAGCCATTACCGAAATCTGCCAGAACCTTGGCCACAGGCTCAGCCAAAAAACCCCTTGAAGATATGCCGTCTGATAAATGCGTTGAAGCAGCCCAGTCCTGAGTATATAATTAGAACGAGGGAAATGAAATGCAAACTACCCAGATGATAAAGGTGCTTTTGGCAGATGACCACGTAATTGTGCGTGAGGGCACGCGTGAGCTTATCCAGCGCGAATCCGGCATGATGGTCGTCGGCGAAGCCTCAGACGGGGTTGAGGCAGTGGAAATGTCCATGAAGGTTCACCCTGACGTAGTTGTTATGGATATTGCCATGCCCCGCTTAAACGGGATTGAGGCCACCAAGCAAATAAAACAGCTTTTGCCCACCACGGCTATACTTATACTTACCGCCTACGAATCTGAGCAATATATTTTGGCCATACTGGAAGCAGGCGCAGCCAGCTTTCTGCTGAAAAATGTTAAAGGTACTCAGCTGCTGGAAGCTATCCGGGCTGTATATGCCGGAGAATCAGTACTTCAGCCCTCTACCACCCGCCGGGTTATTGACCAGCTGATTAACAAAGCCACTAAGACAGAAGAGGTTTCAGCCGTAAACCCGCTGACCGACCGCGAGATAGAAGTGCTTAAGATGGCCGCCCGGGGGGTCAGCAACAAAGATATAGCCGACCAGCTTTATTTATCCAACCGTACCATTCAGACCCATCTCTCCAATATTTTCAAAAAGTTATCCGTAGGGTCGCGGACTGAAGCTATTCTCTACGGGCTTAAACGCGGCTGGTTTATTATGGAAGATTTGCCCTAGAACTTGATATTACCCTATGAAAAAAGTATTTAGTTTCTTCTACAGCCAAATCCGCCGCCTGCCCAGATTATTTGCCAATGTGCATATCTGGATACTGATACTACTTTTTACCGGCGGTTTTTTCCTGCATTACCCCCAGTTACTGCCCTTTATAGGCCAGATAGAACCTGATTCTTTTCTGTACCTGACCCGCCATTCGGTAGGACGGCTTATAATGCTGCTGCCGGTTACCTACACCGCTCTGGTATTTGGCTTAAGACCGGGCCTTCTCTCCCTGGTACTGGCTATTGCTATTATTATTCCGAATATTTTCGTAACTGATACGGTCACCCCTGATGATATTATTGAAATTATCGGCATTATTATCATCGGGCTGGTGGTAAACCTCTGGCTGGAAAGCTATGAGACTGATAAAAAACACCGCCAGCAGGCTTACCTCAAAATGGAAACAGCCCAGCGCGAACTTCAGCGTATGCAGCAAAACCTGCGTTTTTATCTTAAACAAATCACTATAGCCCAGGAAGACGAACGCCGCCGTATTGCCCAGGAGCTGCACGATGATACCGCTCAGGACCTGATTGTCATATCACGAGCCATAGACCGCTTTGTTACCCAAAACCCCAATCTGGGCGAAGACAATCTGGCTGAACTGGAAGAGCTGCAGAACCATGTAAACCGCACCTTAAGTGAAGTCCGCCGCTTTGCCCAGGATTTACGGCCTTCGGTACTAGATGATTTGGGGTTGATTCCGGCTTTGGAATGGCTGATACCTGACCTTTCAAAGCACTTCGGCATAAATATTGATATAGATGTAAACGGGGAAATCCGCCGTTTTGCCCCCGAAACCGAACTGGTGTTATTCCGTATAGTCCAGGAGTCATTGCGTAACGTAGGCAAGCACGCTCAGGCAACCAAAGCCTGGGTTTATATAGACTTCGGCAAATACAAAGCCACCCTGACCATAAAAGATAACGGCAGGGGGTTTTTGCTGCCGGAACGGGTAGGAGATTTGGCCGCTCTGGGCAAACTGGGACTGACCGGTATGCAGGAACGGGCACAGCTTATTGGCGGGCGGCTCTCCATCCAGTCCAAACCGGAGGTAGGTACCATGGTAACAGTAGCCGTACCAAATTCCGGCAACCTGGAGGATAATGAGGTTTAAAGCCTGATGCCAGTTTCGGGCCGCCTTGACAGCAAATGAACCTCAAAGTAGTATTAAAAGAGACAGGAATATACACTAAGGAGAAACAAGATGGTAATGGAAATAACCGACCAGAGTTTTGCGGCCGAGGTACTAAAATCAGATAAACCCGTGCTGGTAGATTTTTGGGCACCGTGGTGCGGCCCCTGCCGCATGGTAGCCCCCATAATAGACAAATTATCTACTAAATACGAAGGCAAGTTTAAATTTTGCAAGCTGAATGTAGATGAAAATAAAACTACTGCCGCCCAATACCGGGTTATGTCCATACCTACCCTGCTGTTTTTCAAGAGCGGTCAGGTAGCTGACATGGTGGTAGGTGCAGTACCCGAATCTGCCTTAAGCCAGAAGATTGACCAGTTACTCCAGAAGTAAATTTTTTAATACCCTATAAACAAAAGCCCCCGTCTTTAGCGGGGGTTTTTCATATTCTTTTTACTATAAAATTGCCCCTAGCGGAGCAAAGGCTTAACCTGCATGGGCAGTCCGGCCACCATAAGGTACACATATTCCACATATGCACCCAGCATCTGGTTTGCCCTGCCCAGCAAATCCCGGTAAATTCTGGCCATGGCATTAGGGGGGATAAGCCCCGCACCCACGTCATTGGTCACCACAATAAATGACGCACCCGTCTTTTCCATAGCTTTTATAACATCGTTTATTTCTTTTTTAACCGCCGCATCCAGATAGTCAGCCGCATCACCGGTAAGCTCATCACCATGTTCAAGCATATACCGGCACATTATGTTATTTACCAGCAGGGTAATGCAGTCCAGTATAATCACATCGGCATTTTTCCCGTGAGCGCTTATTTTTTCACCCACCCCCAGACTGGCCTCTATAAGACCCCACTCAGGCGGACGGGCCTGCTGATGCCGCAGGATACGGGTTTTCATTTCATCATCACCGGCTTCGGCTGTTGCCACAAACACAATATTGCCACCTATGGATTTGGCCAGTTCCTCCGCATAACTGCTTTTGCCGCTGCGGGCACCGCCGATAAGTAAATAATTCATTTTAATGACCCTCCGGTATTATAAAAACGCCCTGCCTGAACAAAAGTTAAAAATCAGCCCAGATGGGATTTATCGTTCAGTTTTTCCAGTATAGACCCCTCGGGATAAATATCCAGAACAGTTACCGAGCCAACACCCAGCGTAAACTGCCACCAGTGTTTGTAATCAATGCCCAGAAAATGGCAGATAAGGATACGGAAAACACCCCCGTGCCCCACCAGTAATAAAGTCTCATCCTCCCGGTGCTTGGAGAGCATTTTTACAAATTTAACAACCCGCTGGGCAAAATGTTCCATGCCTTCCCCGTCCGGGAAATGCACGTCAAAACTGCCCTCAGCCCATTTCTGGGCAATATCCGGGTAGCGTTCTAAAACATCATCGTAGGTAAGGCCCTCTACCCGCCCGAAATCTATTTCCTTCAGGTCATTATTTTTATTGACTGAAAGAGGCCGCCCGTAGGCAATGGTTTCAGCAGTTTCCATGCAGCGTTTAAGAGGGCTGGAATAAATGGCATCTATCCTGACCGCAGACAAATATTCCCGCAGGGAGTTAGCCTGAGCATGGCCGGAGTCTGAAAGGCCGATATCACTATGCCCCCAGTAACAGCGGCAGTTATCTGTTTCGGTCTCCCCGTGACGCACCAGTATCAGTTTCATGCTATAAACTCCCTCTATTTCAGCTGAAATACCCGGACAAGGCCACTATAAATATCAGCGCCGCTACCTCGGTAAACTCGTTAATTGAGCCGTAAGTATCCCCGTTTAGTCCGCCAAGCCTGCGTCTGAAGAAAGATGCCAGATACATAATCAGCAGCCAGCTGCCGAACATAGCCAGCAACCCTGCCCAGCCACCCAGTATTACACAGACTGCCAGACAGAAAATGGTAGCAAGCCACAAGCTGGCTTTTGCAGACCCGCCCTTAAGCTCTTTGCCCAAACCCTGTGACCTGACATACGGGTAACAAACCACCGCATAGACCATAGCCCAGCGGCTGATTACAGGAAACAGGATAAGCCCGGTTATGAAACTGCCTGAAGGAAGGCTAACGATAGCGGCAAACTTTGAAAGTAACAGGCAGATTGCCGCAAGTACCCCGATAGCCCCCACCCCCGGCAAATGCATTACCTCCTGGGCGCGTTCAAAGGACTTGTGGCCGGCGGCAATACCGTCAAAGGTATCTGTCAGGCCGTCAAGATGCAAACCGCCGGTAATCACCACCAGGCTTACTGTCAGCAAAGCGGCCGTAAGTACATCCGGTAAAAAAAGGCTGAAAACCCAGCCCAAAACGGCCAGTATCAACCCGACAATTAAACCCACCAGGGGGTAGAAGCCAAGTGAGCGGGCAAAATCCAGATGTGACTTCTCCCCCTGCCAGTCTTCTTTCAGCCAGGGTACAGGTATATTGGTAAGAAAGCGGAAAGCCGCTAAGAATGAACCCATATATATTTCCTCAAACCGGGATTATACCAGAATACACCTAACTTTGCTTTTCGGAAACCCCGGCATCTGCAAAAGAGGCCATCTCGTGCTGGATACGGTTGGATGCTTCGATAATATTCATGGCAAGGGCGGCACCAGTGCCTTCACCCAGCCGCATATCCATTTTCAAAATAGCATCCAGCCCCATGTGTTCAAGCAAAATACGGTGTCCCGGCTCTACCGACTGGTGAGCGGCAAACATAAAGTCCTTTGCCTGCGGGCAGATAGTATACGCAATAAGTGCCGCCGCACCTGAAATAAAGCCGTCTACAACCACCCCCACTCTGTTGGCTGCCGCACCCAGTATTACTCCTGCCAGACCGCCTATTTCATAGCCGCCCACCTTGGACAGCACATCCAGCGCATCTTGGGCATTGGGTTTGTTAAGGGCAATTGCCTTGGCAATGGCATTGCGTTTCAGCTTCATCTGCTCGTCTGACGCACCGGTACCCCGCCCGGTTACCTCTTCAAGTGACCGCCCGGTAATGACAGAGCAGATAGCGGCGGAAGGGGAAGTATTGCCGATACCCATATCACCGGTACCTACCAAATCCAGCCCCTTTTTAACCTCGGCGTTTACAATCTCTATACCTGTTTCAATAGCTTTTACCGCCTGCTCGCGGGTCATAGCCGGACCGTAAACCATGTTATTGGTACCGGGGGCAATATTGCGGTTGATTATATTCGGGTCTTCCGCCATGGGGGTGGCCACCCCCAAAGCAACCACCACATTACGCGCCCCCACCTGTCTGGAAAGGACATTTATGGCGGCACCGCCATGGGCGAAATTTTGCAGCATCTGGGCGGTTACTTCTTTGGGCCAGTTGTGAAACTTTTCATCAATAATACCGTGGTCGCCAGCCATGGTGATAATGGCTTTGCGGGCAGTTTGGGGCTTAGCATTCCCCTGAATGCCTGCAAGCTGAACCGCAATGGCTTCCAGCTTGCCTAAAGAACCCTGTGGTTTAGTCAGGATATCCTGATGGGCCTGAGCCTTGGTCATGGCCTCTTTATCAAGCCCGTGTATCTTTGCCAGTGTTGCATTTAATAGTTCCATATTTTTAAAACTCCTATATTACAAACTTTGGTCATAATATCCATGGTGGTATTTCAGGCTATGCTCAGTTTATCCTCCTCTGGCGCCTGCCCAAATAAAAAAGGGGCTGGCACATCTCAAAATATCTTCAAGATGAGCCGGCCCCTTTACCATCAGGTATCCGGTTTGGTGTTAACACGTCTTCTGGCTTCCGGATTATCCCCCGGTTCCGCCCTTCCCATCAGGGTACTGCCCTGACAGTGGCCGCACAAAAAGTGCTTTAAGAAACCAAAGTCCCCGGTTACAGCGGCGGGACCGCCACGGATTCAAACCGTGTTCCGTTTGCTAATCACCATTAAAAACTATATCAGACAAAACCCTGTCAGTCAATCAGGCTGGATAAATCTCAGACTTACTTTTCAATTCAGCCGCAACCGCAAGCAGGCGTTCACACTCACTTTGGGTGCGGGGAGCAATACGGACATACTGTGGCAAGCCGAATGAAGTGCAGTCCCGCACCATAAGCCCGTGCTTAAGGAGTGCCGAACGGAAATCCGCGGCCTTTTTCACTTTCAGCAGGAAAAAATTGGTCTCGGAGGGCAGCACTCTAAAGCCCAAGCCTGCAAAACCCTGCCTGAGATACTCCTTAGAGGCCTTTATCTTTTTCTCAGATTCCGCCAGATAGCTGGGGTGACACAGGCAAACAAGCCCGGCTTTCTGGGCGGCAGAATTAACATTCCACGGCGGACAGACCTTTTTGAGGTTGGTTATTATCTCCGCCGAAGCCATGCCATAACCAAGCCTCAGCCCGGCCAAAGCGCAATCTTTGGTCATAGAGCGGATAACTATAATATTGCCCGTTTCGAGCAAATCTGTTGATTTCCAGCCGCCTTCAGCAAAGGCTATATAAGCTTCGTCCAGCACCAGCAGGGTATCAGTGCAGACGCTCAGCACTTTTTCAATATCCGCTTTGGAAAGATAAACCCCGGTAGGGTTATTGGGATTGCAGATAAATACCGCTTTGGGCTGGTGTTTTTTAATAATGCGGCAGGTTAAATCCAAATCAAACTTAAAGCCGCTCTCTTCGTCTGCCCACTGCTCAATTATATCCGCACCGGCCACTTCTGCTGCCAGTTCATATTCCCCGAAGGTGGGTTTGAGTATTAAAACCGTATCCCCCACCCCGAAATATGCCCCGGCAACCAGACGGATAATTTCCATAGAGCCGTTGCCCATAATCAGGTTTTCGGGCTTAAGTGAAAGCCTGCCTGCCAGGTATTCTTTTAGTTCGGCAGAATCTGAATCAGGGTAGCGGTCAATAACCAAAGAGCAAAGGGCGTTTTTGAGCTCAACAGGTGCCGGATAGGGATTTGAGCTTACCGAAAAATCCATAACCGCATCCGGGCTGATACCCAGTTTTCTAAGCTCGGCATAGTTCGGCCCGCCGTGGTAACACGGCTTTAATTTTTCTACCTGCGGCTTAGGCGATACGGACAAAATAAATCACTCCCGCGCTTATTAAAACCCAGATAAAGGCCGCACTGTTTATAAGCAGCAGCGAACGGCTGATAGTTTGGGGAACAAGCTCCCTGATATTATCCCCCAGTGAGTAGTGTCCCACTTTTTCCAGACAAACTTCAAGGGCACCGGCCGCAGTCGCCATTGGCCAGCCGGCATTGGGGCTTTGGGTCTTGGCGTGGTCACGCCACATTATCCGCCATGCCCCTGCCGGGCTGTAACGCCCAAATAAGCTGGCAATCAGTATGCACAAGGCAGACAGTCTGGCCGGAATAAAATTAAGCACATCATCAAATCTGGCGGCAAACTTGCCCAGATATTCGTATTTGCCGCGGTAACCCACCATGCTGTCAAAGGTGCTAACTACCCGGTAGGCCATAACACCGGGCACGCCGAATATCAGAAAGAAAAAGAGCGGCGCCACAAACCCGTCTCCGATACTCTCCGCCACAGATTCCACCGCCGCCGCCACCAGTTTGGGCTGAGGCAGTTTGGAGGTATCACGTGAAACCAGTGAGCGGAGCTCAAAACGGGCCTGGGCAATGTCATCTTTTTCTAACAATTGTTTAATCAGCAAAGCGGCCTTACGCAAGCCGGTTACCGTAAAACACATCTTGAGTAAAACGGCCGACACTATTATGTAAACTACACTGTTTACTCCATGCAGCCAGTCCAGCAGAAAATATACCGGTATAAAAAAAAGTGCCATGGCAATAAAAACCATGACTATACCGTAAACAAACTGGTAGACCCTACCGCCCTTAAACCCTGCCCGCTCAAAAAGGGCAATTACCCTGCCCATATAGGCTACCGGATGAAAAGCATTAGGCGGGTCTCCAAAAACCAAATCAATAATGAGCGCCAGCAGGAATATAAAAAGGACTTCCAACCTAATGCCCTTTTCTGCTGGCCATACGCTTGGTCAGGGCTTCTTTTATAGCCAGGGTAACACTCCGCCCCATCAGTTCACCCAGCAAAGTATGCCCGCCCACGTAGGTTGCCTTGTCACCTGTGCCGGAAACTGCCACTATCTGGTCAGTGCCGGTGCCGCTGGCTTTTAGGCCGGGGGTATAAGCACTCATGACACCCAGTTCATCCAAAGCGATAGTCTTCGCCTCAGTAGCGGTTATAAAACAGGAAGCCAGAGCAGACTGCGGCAGGCTTTCACTGGTAAGAATAATAGTATTTATAGTGCCGAAGGGTTTGAACTTGCCGTTACGGTCAATACCCGAAGACTTATCCTGCCCAATGCGTAAGGCATTAGACTCCACCCCGGCGGTAGCCAGAACCACCACCCATAAATCACCCTGTTTTTCTTCATGGAAGGCCAGATGGTCCATGGTAACCCCGGTGGATAAAACCAGCACTTTGGAAAGGGGAATGCCGATAGCACTCAGGGCTTTGGAAAAAACCTGACGGTAATAGCCATTCCAGCTTAATTTATCATTATGCAGACGCGGCCAGATAGCATCCGGCAGATAAATATTGCAGACTGCCTTGACCTTGCGGTAACCCTGCCTGCCGGAAAGTGCCCGCCGTTCTTCGGGAAAAGTAACCACTAAAGCATTGGCGGGAACACCCCAGACCTCATGCTCAATAACCTCGGCCTTTATGCCGTGAAATTCGGCAACTGTCCGGATATTTACCTTCTCAGCGGGCACCCGTGCCTCCCTTTTCGCCGTTTGCACAGCGGGTATTACCTAAACGCGGCAGTACCGCCGGAAGTCCGCTTAGGGGATGAGTATGGACATAACTGCCGGGGCCGTAAACACGGCTGATATTTTCAGTGGTTATTACCTCGGCCGGACTGCCGTCTGCATGAATGCCGTTGTGATCAATAAGTATCAGCCTTTCACAATAGTGGGCAGCCAGATTAAGGTCGTGCAGGGCGGCAATTACGGTAATATTCCGTTCGCGGCACTCTGATTTTATAAGGTCAAGTACCTCTATCTGGCGGCCTATATCCAGATTGGAAGTAGGCTCATCCAGCAAAATAGCCTCGGTTTTCTGGCATAACGAACGGGCAATGACTACACTTTGTATTTCACCACCCGAAAGTTCGCCTATTTGTCTTTCAGCCAGATGCAGTACCCCTGCCCTCTCCATCGCCTCCCAGGCAATGGCAATATCCTTGCGGCTTTCATATTGAAACGTTCCCATATGAGGGTTTCGGCCCATCAGGACAATCTCAAAAGCGGTAAAAGCGCTGGGAAGTACCGGTATCTGAGGCACAACCCCTACCATCTTAGCCAGCTCCAGGCGGGGAATAGTACGCGAATCACGCCCGTTTATGTAAATATGCCCCAGACGCGGCTCTATAACTCTGGCCAAAGATTTTATCAGGGTAGACTTGCCTGAACCATTCAGCCCTACCAAGCCTATCATTTCACCGGGCATGGTTTTAAAGCTGACATTCCTCAAAACATCAACCGCACCATAGGCCAGGGTTATATCCCGGACTTCAAGTTCAAACATTTTTCATATACCTAAAAGAGCATTCGGGTGCGTTTTCTAAGCAAATACAGGAAAAAGGGCGCACCCACCAGTGCCGTAATAGCCCCCACCGGGATTTCATTGGGAGCAACCAACGTACGGGAGGCAATGTCAGCCATTATCATAAATACCGCCCCCACCAGAGCCGAAAGCGGCAGCAGGAAACGGTAATCCGCCCCCCAGATTAGTCTCACGGCGTGGGGAACTATAATACCCACAAAACCGATAATACCCACAAAAGATACCGCTGCGGCTGTTATCAGGGTAGCTGCCGTAAGGAGGAAGATTTTCATCCGCTCCACATCTACCCCCAGTTCCTGAGCCTGCTCTTCACCCAGCTGAATAAGGTTCAGCGAACGGGCAAATAAAAGTATAACTATAGTACCTATGATTACAATAGGTACAACTATTTTTACACTGTCCCAGGCAGCCATAGAAAAACTGCCCATCAGCCAGAACATAACAGAGTGAATCTTGTCGCCGCTGACCGTAATCAAATACGATACAACAGCCGTAAGGAATGAGCCCAGTGCCACACCGGCCAGTATCAAAGTGGTAACCGTAAGGCGGTTTCCCACCCTGGCCAGCATATACACAACACCTACCGCCCCGAACGCCCCCACAAAGGCAAACAGCGGGGTTGCGAAAATACCCAGTATATCAAAACCGATACCTAGTATCAGCCCCAGTACAGCGCCTACCGCCGCCCCTTGGGCCACACCGATAAGATAAGGGTCTGCCAGAGGGTTACAGAAAAGCCCCTGATATGTAGCCCCGGCCACAGCCAAAGCCATACCCACCACTCCGGCCAGCAGGACTCTGGGCAAACGGATATCCCAAATAATAGTCTGGGTATTTACAGTCCAGTCAGGGCTGATATGTATAAAGGGGATTTTTGAAATTATAATGGATATAGTGGTAAAAAACGGCACTTCAACCGAGCCGAATGAAATAGCAAAGATTGCCGCCAGCAGCAGCAATCCAAGCAACCCGAGCATTGCATAAAGCCTGCCCTGCCAGTGAGGGTGCAGACCGCCGGGTACTGCCGGGCAGTTTTCTTTATTCAGACTTGTATTAACACCCATTCTTACCTGCAAAACTGTGGGGCAGGTATATACCTGCCCCAGCCGAATTCTTTATCCGCTGAAAGCCCCGAATATTTCAGGGTGGAGCATCTGGGCCAGCTGCTCCAGAGCATCTACAATCCGCGGGCCGGTACGGCCGATAAGGTCTGTATTGATACTATATATATTGCCGTTTATTCTGGCATCAATAGCCGCCAGACGGGGCTCATCCTGCATAAAAATCAGCGGCGCATCCGCCCCTGAACCCATACCGGTACCCACCACTATCACCTGGGGATTAGCCCCGAGTACTGTTTCCAAACTAATGGTAGGATAAGCTTCTACAGAATCAGCAGTAATACTAACGCTTCCGGCAGCAGTAATCAAGCCGGTTATAAAGGCAGTAGAACCAACACTCATAAGAGGTTCATGCCAGACAATGTATAAAACACGCGGTTTCTGACTGTCAGACAGGTTTTTGACCTTGGCTGTTACCGCATCTATACGGGTTTGCATCCCGTCTACCAGCGAATTGGCTTTTTCAACCTGATTAAGGCATTTGCCAATAAGCTCAATAGATGAGATTACTTCTTCCAGATTATCCGGGCTGATAGCTATCACAGTCAGACCCAGCTGTTCAAGCTGAGGGATAACGGTAGATTCATGAAGATTGGAGGCCAGAATAATATCAGGTCCTATAGCAGTCACCGCTTCAACATCTACGGTTGAAAAACCGCCCACCTTGGGCTTATCTGCGGCGGCCTCAGGGTAGTTGCAGTAAGTAGTCACACCCACCAGTTTATCTTCCAGTCCCATAGCATAAATAGTTTCGGTATTGCTGGGGGAAAGAGAGACTATAGTCTGGGGTTCGGACTGAATAGTTACCGTCCTGCCCAGCTGGTCTGTCACTGTCAAGGGATAGCTTACTTCGGTTACTACCGGGGTATCATCTTCATTTTCGGTATCGTCTGCCGTTTTACAGCCGCCTGCCAAACCCAGCAGCAAAACCAAACTTAAGAAGATACTGGCAACAGCCGTACCCAAGCGGGCACTCTTACTGTTAAGTTTCATTTTAATATCACTCAGCATAACTGCTCCATTCATTTTTAATATCGGAAACCAAAACCACGGGCAAAACTGTTTCCTCTTACAAGTTTTTCTGCATGGCCACGTACCTCCTCTTACCGCGGAGAGCCTCTAAAACCGAACTTTGAAGTTCTGACTTCGGGGTATTTGCCCCATTACAGCAGGCGGTACTGCGCCGGAATTGCACCGGTCTTGCACTCAAAGTTCAAGGCCCTGTTATTTTTTATATACTCTGCCAGACATAAAAAATACCTCTGCCTCATCGGACAAAGGTATTTCAGTCACTTTAAAATGACTACCCTCCCTATTCCGCGGAGTGCCTGGTAACGGAATTTGAGGTTCTGGCTCCCGAAGGTCTCCCCTCGGTCACAGTAGGCGGTACTGCGCCGGATTCGCACCGGTCTTGCACTCATAGCTATCCCGTCATATATTCAACTAAATTTTAGTTTACTCCAGTTATTTTGTTTAGTCAATACATAAACGAAAAACCTGAAATATATTCTCAGGGAAACCAGACCCGTAAACCTGCTTTGACAGACCCCCTATCCCAAGCATTCCGGGGACATAAAAAAGGGATTTAGAAACTAAATCCCTTTCAGATTAAAATTAGATTAGCCGTCGTAAATACCGTCAGGGCTGTGGTTTTCCAGCAGAAGCTTATGCCTGGGGAAAATACGTTCCCGGTAAACTGCTTCCAGTACGTCCAGCAGTTTATGCGGGTCTGATTCGTAGTAGACCCGGGCACCGGTTTCCTTGTCCACCATGGCAATAATCTTGTCCAGATGGTCAGCAATACCGCCGCTCCCCCGCAACACGCCTATAACCTTGCCTTCGTCATAAGCTATGGCAAACTCACCCAGAGTGCCGGAGCGCCCCCCGGCAAATATAACTACGTCACAGCTGCGGATATTTTCAATCTCCCGTCCCATCAGACCTGAGCCGGTATAGATAATGGCGTCATATCCGCGGGTGGGAGAATGGTATTTTTCTACGTGTTCTTCCAGATTGAGGGCCGGAGAAATACCCACTACTACTCCGCCTTCTTCCTTAGCCCCCAGCACAGTTTCATGGGGCATACCGGGACAGGCACCGGTAATAAGTACATGTTTACGCTTGGCTATGCACTCACCCAGACAACGTAGATTTTTTTGGTTTCATCAGACATTGCCCCGCCGGCAGAACCCATAACCCCTATTGTCATCTGGGGAAAAGGCGGAATCAGCTTGGTTGGTTTTATCATTACGCTCGCTTCTCTCTTGTAAGGTTTAAGGATATATAACTGCAAACCATTTTACCTAATAAACGGGTTTATCTCAATCAATAAAACAGCCGCAGACTCAAAAACTGCGGCTGTTAAAACCAGTATCCTAGCTAATAAGTTAGTTTTTCTTGCGGGCAACTACGGCAATTTCAGGTGAAGTTTCGCAGTAAACCTTCCCGGCAACATCTGAAAATACACCTGTTACCTCAAACCCGTTTTCGGCTAACTCGTCTTTCAGCTCTGCGGCAGAAAAATACTTCAGCCAGTTGAAGACCTGCCACTCCCTATCCGCCTCTATAATAGTGTATTTATCCAGCACTACTTTTTCGAGCGGATATTTAAAAGTGTTAACAAAGCCGAAATAATCATGGCCTGACCAGAAGCCGTCCATCAAGCGGTGTCCGTAAGCTGCACTTTCCGCCCGCCCTTCGTAAGCTGAAAGAGAAAATACATCCAGCAATATCTGCCCGCCATCTTTCAGGCATTTCCGCCAGACCGAAAGAAGCCGGCAACGCTGGGCCGGGCTGAGCGCGCAGTAATCACAGTAGATAAGAGTTATCAGGTCAAACTTCTTCGGGGCAGCAAACTCCAGATAGTTTTGCTCTATATAATGGATATCCAGATTATGGGCAGATGCGGATTCACGGGCATAAGCTATAGAGCGGCTTGAAAAATCTATACCGGTCACATCTGCACCCGCAGCCGCCAAATGGCTGGTATAAAGCCCCGGCCCGCAACCGAAATCACAGACCCGCTTGCCGTCACCCAAACCAAAATATTCTGCTATCCAGCGGGCAGATTTTTCAATGAAGACTGCTTTGCGTGATGCAGGCTCAATATCCGGGTTGAGGTGAAACTCCAGCATACGGGAGGAGATATGAGGGTCATTCCAGAGTACAGGCGCACTGTACTGCTGATATAACTCAGGCTTATTATTTATATCTGCCAGTTTTTTAAACACAAACTTCCCCTTTTATTTTAAAAAATGGAAAACCGGGCACTTAAGCCCCTGACATTCGGGAAGTATTTAGCAGATCATAATACGATATGATATAAAGAGATAACAGTATTCGTCAAGGAGTATGAAATGGACACACTTGAAGCAATATTCAGCCGCCGAAGCACCCGCCACTATCAAAACGGAGATGTAAGCCCCTCCGAACTGGATACCCTTTTGAGGGCAGGCATGGCCGCCCCTTCCGCCGGAAACCAGCAAGTCTGGCATTTTGTAGTTATAGATGAACGCCGCATACTTGATAAAATACCCGACATTCACCCCTACTCTAAAATGCTGAAAGAAGCCCCCATGGCTATTATGGTCTGTGCAGATACAAGCGCCGAAACCAAACCCGGTTACTGGATACAGGACTGCGCTGCCGCCAGCCAGAATATCCTGCTGGCGGCCGAGGCTTTGGGCTTAGGTGCCTGCTGGCTGGGGCTGCACCCCCGTGAGGAACGGAAAAAGGGCATCTCACAGCTTTTAAACCTTCCGGCCAATATCTCTCCGCTTAGCCTTATAGCCATTGGCAAGAAGGGGGAGGTAAAACCTCCGGCCGGGCGATATTTGGAAAGCCATATACACAAAAATGGCTGGCAGGTTTAGACCAGATTTGAAAAAGAGCCCGCTAAACGTTAAAATTAAACGCCATGTCAAATACAAAATCAGATAGTTTATGTATAAATGCCCTGCGCTTTCTTGCGGTAGACGCCGTTCAGAAGGCAAATTCGGGGCATCCCGGAGCACCTATGGGTATGGCCGCTATGGCCTATGCCCTGTGGCAAAATTTCCTCAAGCATAACCCCCAAGACCCGGCCTGGCCTAACCGTGACCGTTTCATACTTTCTGCCGGCCATGCCTCAGCCTTGCTTTACTCACTTCTCCACCTTACCGGTTATGATTTGCCGCTGGATGAGCTTAAAAATTTCCGCCAGTGGGGCAGTAAAACCCCGGGGCACCCGGAATACGGCCTGACCCCCGGCGTTGAGATGACTACCGGCCCGCTTGGGCAGGGTTTTGCCAGCGGTGTGGGTATGGCTATGGCCGAAGCCCATCTGGCCGCGGTTTTTAACCAGCCGGATTGCAAAATAATAGACCATTATACCTACGGCATAGTCTCTGACGGGGATTTGATGGAGGGCGTAGCCTCGGAAGCCGCCTCTTTGGCGGGGCATTTGGCACTGGGTAAGCTGATTTACCTGTATGACGATAATGAAATATCTATTGAAGGTTCAACAGAGCTGGCTTTTACCGAAAATACGGCTCTGCGTTTTGAAAGTTACGGCTGGCAGGTAATTGGCCCGGTAGACGGGCTTAACCCTGAGGCAGTTTCAGGGGCTATCAAAGAAGCCCAGTCAGATTCCGCCCGCCCCAGCCTGATTATCTGTAAAACAGTTATCGGTTTTGGCAGCCCGAACAAGGCCGGCAAGGCCTCTGCCCATGGTGAGCCGCTGGGAACAGACGAAGTGGCCAAAAGCCGCAAATCTTTAGGGTGGGATTACGAGCCTTTTGTAATACCGCCTGAAGCTCTGGCGGAATTCCGCATGGCACTGGATAAAGGCAAAACAGCCCAGCAGGTTTGGCAATCCAAGCTGGACTACTATTCAAGCCGTTATCCCGAAAAAGCCGCCCTTTTGCAGGACAGGCTTTCTGGTAAGCTGCCAGACAACTGGGATAATGAGCTGGATAAACTTTTTGACAAGGCTATGGCCAGCCGCGAGGCTTCCGGTTTGATTATAAATACACTGGCTTCCCGCCTGCCAGCCCTTATGGGCGGTTCGGCAGACCTCAGCCCGTCTAACAAAACTGTTATCAAAGACGGCGGCGAATATGAACCGCCGCATTATGAGGGGCGGAATATCCATTTCGGCGTACGTGAACACGCCATGGGAGCAATAGCCAACGGGCTGGCTCTCCACGGCGGGATTATACCTTATGTTGCCACTTTCCTTATATTTTATGATTACATGCGTCCGGCGGTAAGGCTGGCATCCCTTATGGGTCAAAGGGTTATTTATATTTTTACCCATGACTCTATCGGTCTGGGAGAGGACGGCCCTACCCACCAGCCTATTGAACAGCTGGCCGGTTTACGTTCGGTGCCCGGTCTGGTTACTATCCGCCCGGCAGATTCGTATGAAACAGCCCAGGCATGGAAAACGGCCATACTCCGCAAGGACGGCCCGACCGCCATTGCCCTCTCCCGCCAGAAACTGCCTCTCTTAGATAACTCACAGGCAAATTCCGTAAACTTGGCCAAAGGGGCATATATACTGGCAGAAACAGATTCCCGCCCGCAGGTTGCCCTGGTAGCCAGCGGCTCAGAAGTAAGCATAGCCGTTCAGGCGGCTGAAATACTTAAAAATAAAGGCGTCTCGTCAAGGGTAGTATCCTTCCCTTCGTGGCAGCTTTTTGAGGCCCAACCCCGGACCTACCGCCAGAGCATCTTGCCCGCTTCCCTGCCGCGGGTAATAATAGAAGCCGGCAGTGCACAGGGATGGTGCAAATATTTGGGCGCAAACGGTGATATTATTTCCATTGACCATTTCGGGGCATCAGCCCCGGCGCCTGTGCTTTACCAACACTTTGGGCTAACCCCGGAAAATATGGCTGAAAAGGCTTTAAAGCTTTTGGAGAATGAAGATGAGTAATATCTCTGTTGCCATCGGGGCAGACCACGGCGGTTACGGCCTGAAAACAGACCTCTTACCCTTTTTAAATCAATTGGGGATAAAGGTGCTGGATTTGGGGGCATGTACCTATGATAGTGCTGATGACTATCCTGATTTTGCTTTAGCGGTGGCCCGAAAGGTTGCCTGCGGGCAGACAGACCGCGGCATTATCATCTGCGGCAGCGGGGTGGGCGCCTGTATCACCGCCAATAAAATCAAAGGCGTCAGGGCCGGCCTCTGCCACGATGTTTACTCCGCCCACCAGGGGGTGGAGCATGATGATATGAACGTGCTTTGTTTAGGGGCCAGGGTAATAGGCATTGAAGTAGCCAAAGAGATTATTACGGCCTTTTTAAATGCCCGCTTTACCGGCGAAGAACGGCACAAACGCCGCCTGGAAAAGCTGCTTCAGGCTGAAAAAGAGGGCTAAATACCCGCTTCTTTGGAGGCATTTTTAGCCAGTTTATCCAAATACAGGTAGCTTGACTTAGGGTCAGTTTGCCGGAAGATAGCACTTCCCACGCATATATCATTTACCCCGGCCGCCACAATCTCAGGTATGTTGCCCTCTTTAGCACCGCCGTCCAGACCTATTTCAGTTTCGGGAAAACGGCGTTTAAACTCTTTTACCTTCAGGAGCACCTCAGGTATAAACGGCGCGCCGTAAAAACCGGGAATAACCGACATAAAAAGCACCATGTCCAGCTGCGGCACCAGATAAGCAAAATCTGAAACAGGTGTTTCAGGGTTCACCGCCAGCCCTGCTTGAAAACCCAATTCCTTTATCCTGCTGATAACATATTCGGGGCGGGTTGTTGCTTCAAAATGGAATATTACCCTGAAAGCGCCGTGCTGCTTGCAATAGGTAAGGTATTCTTCTGGATTAAGGGTCATCAGGTGTATTTCAGAGGCAAAACGGGGCTTGTATCTGCCCAGTACTTCAGGTGGGATGCTTAGCGAAGGCACAAACTGCCCGTCCATAATATCTATCTGGGCAGAAGGAGCAAAACTCTCCAGCTGGTTTAGCATACACTCAAAGGCCGCAGGGTCATCGGTAAGTACAGCCGGCACTATCTTTACGTCTTTCAAACTGTTATCTCTCTATTAATATTACTCTGGCGGGGGCACCGTCTACTTTACCCAGTTTCAAGGGCAGGCAAAAAAGCTCATAATCCCCTTCAGCCACACCTGCAAGCTGCAGACTTTCCAATATAACTACCCCACGGCTTAAAAGGTGCTTGTGCACTCCCTGAGTCTCTTCAAAATCCTCTACCGAAAGGTAATCTATACCCAGCAGGCGTATACCTATCTCGGTCAGATAACGGGCAGCCCCGATGTCTATATAAGTATAGTTCCGGTCAAAATCAGGCTTATCCCAAAGGGTTTCATTATCCGTAGCCAGTATAAGCCGGGTTACCCCCCTTAGTTCAGCCTGCTCAAGCATATCACGGGTTATAGTTTTCACCCCGCTAAAGCACAAAACACGGACATTGCCAATAAGTATCTCAAGGGGTATCTCACCCACCCCATCGCCATCTTCAAAAAAATGGAGGGGGGCATCAATATGGCTGCCGTTATGTAATGTCATGGTAAGCTGACCGAGGTTGGTGGGAAAACCACCCCTGATACTATGCAAAAGCTTTATCTGCGGAGGGCCATCACCCGGCCAGCTAATCATTTCAGGGCGTATTTCGGGGCTTAAGTCATAAATCTTTTTCATGCCTTTTTCTTGTCTAATTGTAGGAAGGAGTAAAGGCAAGTGTCAAGCAAAGTTTAAATGCTGTTCCGCCATAACAGCATGGGGCGCGGGGAATTTTCAATCAAACCGGCTGCCACACTTCCATAATACCATTTCTCTATTCCGGAGCGGTTATGGGTGGTAAATGAAATAAGAGAGGCATTTATATCTTCGGCGGTACTCAAAATAGTTTCAGGAATATTATCTGAAACTTCCATACGGAATTCAGTTTCAATTCCATTTTCCCGCAATTCGCCGGTAAGCCGCTCCAGATAGGCCTGCGCCTGTTGTTTAAGCTCCTCCAGAAGCGCCTGATAGTATTCATCCCAGCTGGGTTGAATACTGGGGGAACGATCTGAGGGTATGCAGGGGGGCTGAATAACCACCAGCAGGGTAAGTTTGCTTTTAAAATCACGGGCCAGAACTGATACCTGCTTCAGACAAGCCTCTGAAAAAAGAGAGCCATCCAGTGGCAATAAAATATTCCCGAAAGCTGCCTTGTCTGCGTCGTACCCATCTTTTACCAGCAAAACCGGCAGATTGGTAGATTTAATAAGCTTTTCGGAAACGCTGCCCAGTACCATTTTCTTAATACCGGTATATCCATGAGAAGCCACACACAGCAGGTCAATATCATTATCCCTTATACACTTCAAAATGAGCGGCAGCAGTTCACCGCAAAACATTTTTCCGCTGGATTTAATGCCTTTTGCCTGCAACTCAGCCGCTTTGATATCCAAATACTTCTGGCGCTCATCGGTGATTTTGGGTTTGGGGTCACATATACTTACCAGCAGGAGTTGTGTTTCGGCAGCCCCAGCCATACATTCAGCTATGGGCAGGGTTTTTTCAGCAGTTTTTGTCCCATCAAGAGCAACCAGTATGCGCTTAAAATACATCTTCTGACCTCAAATGTTCTCAGAAGATTATACCCCATACATCTAGTCTGTGGAATATTATTTTTCATGGGCAAAGAAAAAATATGGCGTAATTTTTAAAATATGCCATAATATTAGAGGGCGTACAATCAAAATCTAGCGGATAGTACTACTTTTAAGGTCAGCTCTTTGACACTTTTTTAAGCAAAACGTCAAAAGCTTCAAACCATTTTACCTTAACTTCGTCCGTCCAGGCAGGGTCAAAAGTGGGGAATTTACCCAGTAATACCTTGTCCATATCTGAATTTTCTGGAATTTTCATTGTATTATCCGGAATTAGAACATGCGAAGCAGTCCTCGGCATAATCTTCCGTGACACCTTTTTAGTACCGGCACCTGACCTGGCAGTACGTGATTTTTTGGTAACAAACGGGGAAATTGGTATATCCGCATCTTCCGCCAGCCCCAAAAAGAACTTTATGCACTTGCGGACTACGTCATCCGCTACTTTAAAGCTATTATGAAAGAGCTCTTCCAGCTGGGCATAGGTAAGGGACTCCGGGTCAGCAGACGAATTAAACACAAACTCATACCCTTCAAGGGCAATCTGCCTGAGTATCAGCGTTCTGTCTTCCCCTTTGGCATCCACCAAACGGCGCAGCTTTTCCCTCGGCATACCCTCATTATCCGCCAAGCCCAAAAACCGCAAAGCCGCCATTAGCTGGGTACCGGTACTGCCTGACCACTTATCACCCCAAAAACTGCGGTCAAGGCGGGACGGAATGGCCTCCTGTAAGCCTAAAAGAAAGTTTAAAAAGGTCCGGTATGATACATATGGGGGTAAGGGTTTTGAGCCTTTCAGATTAGCCATTTCTCCTCCGTCCAGATATTCTATTCCATAAATTCTGAAATGGCAAGGCTTTCAGCTGTTTTTCTGTATATTCCAGATCTGGATTAGTTGGTATTCTTGAGGACGTTTTTTAATATAGTTCCAAGTGTTCTAATTCCAGCTAGAATATTCCAAAATTTTTTTGGACTAAATTTGACGGCTCTATTTGGAACGGACTAATATGTGGCACAACTGAATCTTCAAAGGGAGGGAAAATACCTATGGGGACTGCAATTGAGTATCAGAAGCTGATGACGGAGATTGTACACATCAATCTACCCGGCCCGGCCGAGCCTATGCCCGGCATGAGCGGCGGCGAACTTCTGCACGGATTCCTGGCTGAATTATACCGCGCGCCCAGCACTGATTCAAAGGCTTTTATTGAGTCACTATCCGGTAAGTGGAATGTCCATTTTCGCCAAGTCAAGTAGGTAACTACCTATTATATATAGGGGTTGCCAGGGGATAAAAAATGAGGGAGAGGCAATAAAATGAAAAGGAGACAGATAGCAGCCATAGACGTTGGTACAAGTAAAATCTGTACCGTTATGGCTGACACCGAAAACGGAGACCTTAGGATACTGGGCGTAGGGGTGGTAGCATCCCGCGGTATGCAAAAGGGCATGGTGGTTAACCTGAATGAAGCCAAAGAAGCCATCCGTGAGTCGGTAAGCATGGCAGAGAGAACTGCCGGTTATAAACTCAAATCCGCCCTGATAGGCGTGACCGGAAAACACATTAACTCCAAAAACAACCGCGGGGTTATCAGTATAACCCGCAATGACCACCTGGTGCGCCAGAGTGACCTGCAAAGGGCTATAGATATTGCCAGCAGCATCACCATGCCCCAGGACAGAAAAGTACTCCACATCATCCCCCGCAATTATTCGGTGGATGGGCAGGAAGGCGTCAGTAATCCGGTGGGCATGCATGGCTTCCGCCTGGATGTAGAAACCCATATTATTACCGCCGCTTCCAATTCAATTGAAAATTTAACCAAGTGCATCCGTGCTGCCGGCGTAGAGATTGATGACCTGGTCTTCAATCCTTTAGCCAGTGCTGAAGCAGCACTAACCGATGAGGAACGCGAAAAGGGCGTTATTCTGGCTGACATCGGTGGCGGCACTACAGATATAGCTGCCTTTAAAGGCAACAGTATTTACCATACATCGGTTCTGCCCATTGCCGGTTCACAGGTAACCCATGATATTTCTGTGGGCTTGGGCATCCCCTTTGAAATGGCCGATGATATCAAACAGAGATACAGCAGTGTAATACCCGGTGAATGTAATGACGCAAGCTTTGTTGAAAGCGGACATACCTTCTCTTATCCTGACCTTTGCGAGATTGTCAGGATGCGGGTGGAAGAGCTGCTTCGCCTTACTATCCTTGAGTTACCCAGTGATGATTATTCCAAGATGGTGCCTTCCGGGTTGGTAATAACCGGCGGTACTGCCAACCTGCCCGGCATTGCCGAGCTTGGCAGCGAAGTACTGCGGATTCCGGTACGGGTAGGTACTCCCCCCAATTTATTTGGTGTATCGGATATCTTAAATGACCCCGCCTGTACCAATGTTGTCGGTATGCTGCTTTGGAGTATCAATAACCGTGATGCTTCAAAAAGCCATCCAGCCAATGAAGAGAGCGCCAAAGGCGGCTTTATCTCACGAATGTTCGGGAATCCAAAAAATTAACGAAAGGATAATAGTTTACTAAGGATAATAAAATGTCAAAGAAAGTATATGTACCCAGTGGCGCAAAGATTAAAGTTATCGGGTGCGGCGGCGCAGGCAGCAACGCTGTAACCCGTATGGTCAGGGATAATATCCAGGGGGTAGAGTTTATAGCCGTAAATACAGATGCCCAGCATCTGGCTATTACCGAAGCAGCTACCCGAATCCAGATTGGCGAACGCTGCACCCGCGGGTTGGGTGCCGGCGGTAACCACACCATGGGCAAAGCTGCTGCCGAAGAAAGCATGAGTGAGCTCAAGGAAAACGTAATAGGCGCTGATATGGTTTTTGTAACCGCCGGTATGGGTGGCGGCACAGGCACAGGCTCAGCCCCGGTGGTTGCCAAAATAGCCAAGGAATCAGGTGCCCTGACCATTGCAGTATGCACCAAGCCTTTCTGCTTTGAGGGCGCTCACCGTATGCAAACCGCCGAAGAGGGCATAAATAATATAGTAGACAGCGTGGATACGCTTATAATTATCCCCAATGACCGCCTGCTGGACATGGTTGACCAGAAAACAGGGGTTGACGGGGCTTTTAAACTGGCTGACGAAGTTCTGTGCAACGGCGTCAAAGCTATTGCCGAGGTTATCACCGTGCCGGGTATCATCAACCTGGACTTTGCAGATGTAAAAGCCGTCATGAAAGATGCCGGTCCCGCCTGGATGTCTATAGGCAAAGGTGCCGGACAAAACCGGGCTTCCGATGCCGCCAGAGCCGCCCTGGCCAGCCCCCTGCTGGATATTGCGGTGGACGGGGCTAAGGGTGTTATTTATAACGTCTGCGGCGGTGAAGACCTGTCCCTTATGGAAGTAAACTCCGCGGCTGATGTTATCCGCCAGGCGGTTGACCCTGAGGCCAATATTATCTTTGGTGTAAGCACTGACCCCCGCATGGGTAAGGAAGTACAGATAACCCTGATAGCCACCGGCTTTGCCACCAAAGAGAGCATGCTCTCCAATAACCATGAAAAAGAAATGACCCGTATGATGAAAGGTCTGCGCAGCAAGACCCAGGAAGAACTGGAAGTGCCCTCGTTTATGCGCTACCGCTCCGCTCAGCCTTCCATCCGGAAACCGGCTCCCCCCGCCCATCAGGCCCCGCCGCGTTTCTTAAGCAGATAATAACCTACATTTTTATATCTTGAAAGAGAGTGGCAGGTTGAACTCCCTCCCCTGCCACTCTCTAGACATTAAAGTCTAAAAAGCTAATGAGGGTTGACATAGATAAGGAAACGAAGATGGAACTTGACGAGTTTCTGAAACAGAGTGCCGTAGATTATACCAGCCGCCAGATAATCCTTCTTTTCAGCAAACACCCCTTTGCCCGTTTTGACCGCTCTGCCATTGCCAGCACTATAGAAGGCGGCAGCGATATCCTGCCCACCCTGCAGTCACTGGTTTCCAGCGGCATAATTAAGCTCTGCCAGAAAGGCGGGGCTGAGCTGTATTATCTGACCAGTGAACCGGAACTCAGGGAAATGGTAACCCGCCTGGGGAATATGGAATGGAAACAGCAGCAAAACTTTTCCAGACGAAAGCTAATCGGGCTGAATGTTTTTCCCCAAACCAGACCTCTGGGTACACACTAGTTTTTTTAACCAGAAAAGAAGGGCTTTATCCGGAGCGGGTACAGCCGGTTTAGTCTCTGACCGGCTCTTGCTTCTTTTTGTTTTTAAAAGCCCAAACCAAAAGGAATACAGCCGCACTAAA
The DNA here is from genome assembly GCF_000011905.1 of Dehalococcoides mccartyi 195. Classification (NCBI taxonomy): domain Bacteria; kingdom Bacillati; phylum Chloroflexota; class Dehalococcoidia; order Dehalococcoidales; family Dehalococcoidaceae; genus Dehalococcoides; species Dehalococcoides mccartyi. Next base: position 587,730 of record NC_002936.3, on the reverse strand, counting down.
GAGTATGATAGTAGCCCCCGAAGCCAGGTCCAGCACATATGAAAGCCACAAACCGCCCAAACAGAAGACCATACCAAATCCAATTGAAAGCAGCATCATTTTAAAAAGGTTATCAGTAAAACGGCGGGCAACCGCTGCCGGTATAGTCAGCAAAGCTATCACCAGTATTATGCCCACTACCCGTATCAGCATCACTACTGTCAAAGCTATAAGCCCCAGCATTATTATGTATAAAAGGCCGGTAGGCATACCGCTGACACGGCAAAACTCTTCGTCAAAAGATATACCCAGAAACTCTTTATAAAAAAGCCAGACCACCCCTATTATCAGGGCATCCAGCACCAGCATAAGCAGCAAATCTGAAGACGGCACTGTCAGAATATTGCCGAAAAGATAACTGAATAAGTCCGGGGCATAACCGGGTGTCAGCCCTATAAAAATAACACCCAGAGCCATACCCAAAGACCAGAGCATACCGATAACCGTATCTTCACTTATACGTCCCCGGCGGGTAATGGCACCCATGCCGGCCGCGGCCAGCAGACTGAATACCAATGCCCCAAGCACAGGGCTGATACCCAGCAGATATCCCAACCCTATTCCCCCGAATGAAGCATGGGCAATACCGCCGCTTATAGATACCAGTTTTTTTACTACTACATAACTGCCAATAATCCCGCAGCCTATGGCCGCCAGCAGACCAGCCCAAATAGCATTCTGGATAAAACCATACCCCAAAGCCTCTATCATACGTGTTCCTTCAGCACCCGGTGGGGCACCTGCCCGTGCGCAATAAGCTGGATTGGGCAGTTATAGGTTTCAGACAAAGCTTCTGCGGTCAGCCCTTCCTCGGCATGGTGATACGACAAATGCTTGTTTAAACAGGCTATATCATCTATACATACTGCTACCGCACTGATATCATGGGTAACCATAATAATGGTCATCTCTTTTTTTAATGTTTCCAAAAGTTCATACAGCCCGGTTTGCATGGCGGCATCTACCCCGGCAGTCGGTTCATCCAGGATAAGCAGTTTCGGCTGATTAACCAACGCCCGCGCAATAAATACCCTCTTTTGCTGACCGCCTGAAAGCTGGCCAATCTGTCTGTGAGCAAACGGCAGCATACCCACTTTATCCAGATACTCCTTAGCCAAGGCCACATCCCCACTGGAGTAGCGGCGGGCTAAACCCCTTTTGGCATACCTGCCCATCAGCACCACTTCCAAAACACTTATGGGAAAGTCACGGTCAAAAAGGTGATATTGGGAAACATAGCCAATCTCTGGCCGGGCATCTTCGGGGCTTTTACCCAAAACCTTGATACTGCCGCAGTCAGGCTGAATAAGACCCAAAATCAGCTTTAGGAGGGTAGTTTTTCCCCCGCCATTCGGGCCTATAATCCCCAGCATCCGTCCTGCAGGCTGGGAAAAAGTAATATCTTCCAGTACTGTAAGGCCGTCAAAACCGGCACTAACTCCCCTAAACACCAGGGCTGGCGTGTCAGACATTTTCAGCTCATAACCTCTTGCATTTGCTTGTAAACAAATTCCATATTCTTTATGTAATCTTGGGCCAGCGGGTCTATCATTATCACCTGCCCGCCTATTTCAGAGGCAATTGACTCTGCACTCCGGCTGGAAAATTGGGGGGAAGCAAAGACAATGCTGATATTATTTTGTATAGCCAAATCTATTATTTCTATCATCTGCTGGGGGGTGGGTTCTTTGCCTTCTATTTCAATGGAAAGTTCTTTCAGATTATAGTCTCTGGCAAAATAAGCCCAGGCAGGATGAAAAACCAGAAAGGTACGGTTATGCAGGTGGCTGAGAGCCAGGGTTATTTCATTATCCAACTGCTCAAGCTTTGCTAAATAAGCATCCCGGTTGGCTACATAATAGCTCTTGTTTTCCGGGTCCAGGCTCATCAGCCCCGTAGTGATATTTTTGACCATCTGGATAGCATTACGCGGTGAAAGCCAGATATGCGGGTCTGCCCCGTCACCTTCCGAACTGCTTTCCAGTGTAATATTTACCGAACTATCTACCATCAGCATAGAGTGGTTTAAAGCCAATATTTTTGAAATCCAGGTTTGCTCAAAACCAAAATCAGAGCCCAGCTTCACGTACATATCTGCCTGGCTTATATCTACCATTTGGGAAGGAAGCGGCTGGTAGGTATGCGGCTCCGCCCCGGGAGGAACCATAAGAATTACTTCAGCCTTATCCCCGGCAATTTGCTGGGTAAATTCTTTCAGGGGCACTATACTGACTGCAATTTTGAGCTTGGCAGCAGAAGATGAATCTTCCTGACAACCCGCCAGCAGTAAACTGCTAAGCAGGGTAACGCCTAAAGCCAAACTCAAAAATAATGTCCTTAATTTCATACTTTCCCCGCCTCTTTCTGACAATTCCGGCAACGCCCGATAAACTCCAGCAAATGGGCATCTATAGCAAACCCGGTCTGCCGGGACAAATTTTCCGTAATCTCTTTAAGCCCGCACCCCTCCACGTGAATAACCTGACCGCAACCGGAACAAATCAAATGGTGGTGATGGGAATCAATACGCCTAAGCAGATAGCGGTGGCAATTACCGGCGGTATGCAGCTCGCAAACAAGCCCCAGTTCGGACAAAAGCTGGAGAGAACGGTAGACAGTTGCCATACCGGTTGAAGGTTTAGCCGCCTGCACCAGTTCATGCACTTCTGACGGGCTTAGCGGCTGGGTAGCAGCAGACAATACCTTTAAAACAGCCTGCCGCTGGGGCGTAATCTTGTATTTATTCTGGCGGATACGGCTCTGAATAGTTGGCACTGTAATCCTTCTAATTGATAGGTTTTCTCAATTATAGCTTCGGCTTTTTCAAATAGCAAGAATCACGGGGGTTAATTATCCCTTAAAATAAAAAGCCTCCCGGAGGAGGCCTTTATATAACATTTTATTTAACCTAAGGCAGGCAGTTTGCCGCAGTCAGACTGTGGCGGGCCAGAGCAGTGTCAAGTATTTTTAACACCAACTCAGCATGACTGATACCCAGTTTAGATGCCATAATCGGCAAATCTCCGCTGACAGGGTTCAGACCGGGCAAAGGGTTTACTTCCAGAAAATAAGGTATGCCGTCAGGGCTGACCCTGAAATCCATACGGCACAGGTCACGGCAGCCCAGCACCTTATACGCATCCAGCGTAGCCTTTTCAATGCGGGATAAAGTCTCAGCAGGCAAAGCCGCCGGTACCTCATACTCCACCATCTGCCGCCAGTTGCGTTTCACCTCTACAGAGTAGACAAAATAATCAGTTTTGGTTTTGGGGACAACCCGCATGATACCCAAAACTTTGGGCTGTATATTACCGATAACCCCTACCGTAATCTCTTCGCCGCTTATAAATTCTTCTATCAAAACAGGCTGCTCATAGGCAGTAAGCAGCTCTGCCGCCATGCTTACTATTTCTTTGGCACTTCCGGCGCGTGAAGCAAACCTGACACCCTTGCTAGAACCCTCACAGGCAGGCTTAAGAAAAGCCGGCAAGGGGAACCCTGACCAGTCTATAGCCGAAAGCTCTTCGCAGCTGGTGACTAACTGCCACCGGGCAGTTTTTATACCGGCATCAGCTACCAGTTTCTTAGTCAGGGGTTTATCCAGACAGACCGCCAGTGTCTGCGGATCTGAGCCGGTGTACGGTATATCTAACATCTCTAAAATACCGGGAATTTGAGCCTCACGGCTGCGGTAATTGCCCAAACCCTCCGCAATATTGAAAACCAGGTCAAGTTTTTGTTCCTGTACCCTGCGTAAAAACTCTTTTCCCCCACCCAAGCGGTAAACCGTATGCCCGGCCTGGGTTAAAGCATTAGTGATAGCTTCAACCGTCTCCGGTGAGTCATATTCTTCCAGCGCATCATCAGGGCCGCCGCTAACCGGATTTAACGCCTGTTTAAGATCGTATGACAGCCCTATCTGCATCTGTTTCTCTCTTTATTTTAGCGGCATTATTAAGTAAATCTGTCCGGCCGGTATTGCTGTAAACTTTGGGGTCACCCGGATTTTTAAAACGGATTATATCACCCTTGTAATTACGGATTATATATTCGTCAGCCTGTTTATCCAGCACGTAGTCCGGCTGAATAGTTATTTTGCCGCCGCCACCCGGTAAGTCTATAACGTAATTCGGCACAGCCAAACCGGAGGTATAACCGCGCAAGCCCTCAATAATCCCCACCCCGGTTTCAATGGGGGTATGGAAATGCTCTGTACCCTGCACATTGTCACACTGGAAAAGGTAGTAAGGGCGCACTTTGCTCATTAAAAGCTTGTGGCAAAGGGATTTCTGCACAGACACACTGTCATTTATGCCTTTTAAAAGTACCGACTGGTTATTTACAGGTACGCCCGCCCTGACCAGACGGTCACAGGCCTGACGGGATTCTTCGGTAATTTCATTAGGGTGGTTATAATGGGTATTAAGCCAGATAGGACCGTACTTGGAAAGCATATTGCATAGTTCATCATCTATCCGCTGGGGTAAGACCACAGGATAGCGGGTACCTATACGGATAATTTCCACATGGGGTATTGAACGCAGAGCCGAAAGAACACTTTCCAAGCGGGGTGTAGACAGGGTTAAGGGGTCACCGCCGGAGATAATTACGTCCCGGATAACCTGATGCTGGCGTATATATGCCAGCATGGCATCTATCTCTGCCTGGGTATGCACCCAACCGCCGTTTTTCCATTCCCTTTTACGGGTGCAGTGGCGGCACAGTACCGGGCATATATCAGTCAGCACCATGACCACCCTGTCAGGATAACGGTGTACCAGCCCAGGCACTACCGAACTATGAGCCTCTTCCAAAGGGTCAGAACAGCAGCGGGTATCAAAATTAAGTTCAGCTGTATCCGGCATAAGCTGACACTTTACCGGGTCATTTACATTGTCAAAATCTACCAGACTGAGGTAATAAGGGGTGGCGGAAAGGGGGAAAACCGCAGAAACGGCCTCCATATCCCTGTATTCTTCTGCAGACAAATGAAAAAACCTTGCTATTTCTGTTACAGAAGTAACACGGTTTTTAAACTGCCAGTGCCAGTCATTCCAGTTCTGGTCACTTACTTTGGGGAAATATTTAAGTCTAAATCTTTTTGTTTGGCCAAGCCTACTGGGAGGCTCATCGTCTACCTTGCCATAAGTTTCGACTGCACCTGCGCCGAGAGGGTCATCTGATTGTGTGTTTTTATTTTCTTCGGTAGTGGTCACGTTAGGCCTGAAGCCTCCTTAAGAATTTATGGCGTTTACTCACAATTACGTATAATTGTGAGTAATATTCTACACGAAACATAGCTACTGTCAAGGAAGCCCAAACGTGGGTCAGGGGAAGGCAAAAAATATTTTTTATGAACTAACGGCGGTTCCGGATAGCCCACCACATAAATATTATAATAGCCACCAGCCCCACACCGACCCCGACTACCAAACCCAGATTTTGAACCAGAGAAGTCCTGGTAAAAGTACCTGTTTCAGACCAGGCACTTGCATTACCGGCACCGTCAACCGCCTGAACCCGCCAGTAAAAAGTGTCCGCCGAAGAATTATTTATGTCCTGGTTATCGGCCAGAATATACTGGCTGGTTTTTATATCTTTCAGCTCAAAGAGGATATTGCCGAACCCGCTGTCAGAGGCTACTTGCAAAGTATAGGTAACACCGCTTGAATCACTCACCCCTGCCCAGCCGAAAGTAAAGGGGTCATCAAGTGCCTCACCCGAAACAGGTATTGTTATATCAGGTGCAGGCGGCGGCGTATTTTCCAGCCAGATTTCACGCACTATCCGGTTCTGCCCGTCATCCAGTATCAGGCTGTGGCTGGCAGATGCACTTGAAGGAATAACTATCTGGGCAAAGAAGGTGCCCTTATCATCTACACTTACCTTTAATAAAGAAACACCATCATACTGCAAATCTACCTGGCCGTTAGGTTTAAAACCTTTGCCGGAAATATTCAGTTGCGTTCCAACATCAATTAATTTACCCAGACCTATTTCCGGGTTAATATCCAGCCAGACATTGGCCTTGAGACTCTGGCTGTTTATATAATCACCCTGGCGTACTTCCACCAGATAAACTCCGGCAAAACGCTCCGGAACAGCAAAACTCACGGAAAAGCTGCCTGTTATATCAGCTTTAACATTAGCCGGAATTACTTCCAGCGGGGTGTTATTGTAATAAAAATTTACCGAGGCTAAAGGAGTAAAACCTGTACCGTTTATATTAACAGTCTCGCCAATGGCGGCCTCAGATTTTGACAGGTCAATCCAGCTTTCAATCAGAACTAGCCCGCTGCCCGTATTATAATCAGCATCCAGCGCCTTTATAAGGTGTAATCCCCGCCCTGATGGCGGAACAACAAAGCTAAGGGTAAACTCCCCCAGCTGGTTGGTAGCCCCGAAGGCGACCTCTTCATCATCAAAATAGAGCTTAATATCACTCTGGCGCAGGAAATTCTGACCATATACGGTCAGCTCAGCACCTACCTTGAGAATAATATCAGAAAAAGACAACTCACCTTCCAGAGCTGCTTTGTTTACAACGGGAGAACCCAAAAACAGCACTCCGCTTATCACCAGAGTGGCTAAAAGTCTAATTATGTAGTCTTTTTTCTTTTTCATATTTTTAATGATTATATCACTTACACATGAGTATTCAACATTACCTTGATAATAGCATAAACCGGCATCTATAATGAAGCCCATGAGTGATATTGAAAACACTGAGGTTTTTGAATGCAGACGCTGCGGCAACTGCTGCTCTCACTTTCAGCCCCATTTGGAAATGGATGAGGCTCAAAGAATTGCAGGACATCTAAGTCTAAGTCTGGAAGAATTTAAGCAGAAATACGCTGATAAACGCTGGCCAGGCCAGCGCACCATGCTAATCCGCCACAATGAAAACGGCTGTATTTTCCTGGGCCGCGGCGTAGACAATTTATCCCTGTGTACCATTCATGATTTCAAACCTCAGGCCTGCCGTGACTACCAGCCCAGTCTCAAACACCGCGAATGCCGCGAAGGTTTGCAGCCTTAGTGCTTTTTGTCTTTATTTTCCCGAAGCAAAGCCTTTTTTTTGACAAAACACATGACAACTGGGCACTTCCCCTGCTATACTAAAATCAGTTATACTTGGGTATATATGAGACCTCTGCCTGCTTCTTTAACAAAGTATAGAAAAGCGTTAGGATATGCAAGACCAATATAAATCCTGCCGCACCAATGCAGAGCAAAGCGTTTTGCCCGAAAGTGCCTGCCTGGCCGAGATACTTTCCATGATAGAAAGTACCCGAACTATGGCATTTATATTTGAAACCTCCTCCCCATTCCGCTTGATTTATGCCAGTTCAAATACACCCGCTCTAAGCGGCTATTTGCCTGCTGATTATCTGTCTAACCCTGCTTTGTTAGATGAAATATTGAAACCCGCTGGTTTAAACCTTGATACCCAAACACCCAAACAATTTAAAACACCCCTGGGCCCTATACCCTGCTATATCCCCAGCAAAACTGGATTACCCCTCTCAGGTGAATTGTTATGTAAACTTTATTCGGGCAAACTAATCTGCCTTATACACTGTCACGGCCAGGTGCAGAATAACCCCAATCAACTGGCCTTTTTTGATGAAGCCCCTACCCTTATGCCGCTGATAATAGGTTTTGAACCGGACGGCAAACTATTATTTGCCAACCGGATATTTGAGGAAGCAACCGGTTATCCGGCAAGTGAAATAAGCGGTGATAAATGGCAGTCCTGCGGGCTGTTTAGTGAGGAGGCAAGGGAGCGTATTGCCCAAATGCTCCAGAACAGCCAAAATGACAGTATTCAGCCCTTTGAAATCCGCCTGATACATAAAAATGGCCAGACTTGCTGGCTTTCCGGCCACAGCCAGATAATAAACCCGGGTACTGTTTCCCCATACTTGCAGCTCTCTGCCAGAGATATCACCATCTGCAAAAAGTCTGAAAAAATGCTCCTGCTAACCAGATTTGCGGTAGAAAGGGCTACAGATGCAATATTCTGGACTGATGCCGGGGGTAAATTTGTAGATGTAAATCAATCAGCCTGTGACTCACTTGGCTACCAGCGCGAAGACCTGCTCAAATTAAAAGTTACTGATATAGATACCCTCATAACCAGCCAGACGGATTGGGAAAAACATTGGGAAAAGCTGAAAGCCCGTACTTACCTGCACTTTGAATCTGTTCACCGGAATATACAGGGCGGCAGTATTCCAGTGGAAATAACCGCCAATTATCTTCAGTACGACAAGATGGAATACAACATAGCCATAGTCCGGAATATCCGCCAGCGCAAAGAAGCCGAAAAGCATCTAAAGTTCACCTCTTTCTCAATGGAACATTCGGCAGATCTTATAATATGGGTAAATCAGAACGGCAATATCATAGGTGCCAACCGCTCAGCCTACCAGTCACTGGGCTACACCCATGACGAGCTATGCAGTTTAACCGTAGAGGATATAAACCCTGTCTGCACTCCGGAAAGGTGGAAGACCCTCTGGGGCAGACTAAAGCATGATATAAAATATGCTATGGAAACTGCCCTGATTACTAAAAACGGTCAGAAACTACCTATTGACGTGATGTGCAATTTCCTGGAGTTTGAGGGAGTTGATTATTGCTGTGCAGTAGTGAGGAATATAACCGAACGCAAGAATGTATATGCCAAGTTGCTACATGCCGCCGAGGAATGGCGAATCACCTTTGATAATATATCCGAAATAGTGTTTCTGCTGGATAATGATTTTAATATCCAGCGGGCAAACCGGGCTTTTGCCAAAGCTTTGAACTGCCAGCCGCAAGAAATCTTAAACAAGAAATGCTACGAGGTGCTGCACCACACCAATTGCCCTCAAGTAAACTGCCCCAAGTTAGTAGCTTCCGATACCCAAAAGACCCAGTATATAAATTACTTTGAAGAAACTATTGAGAAGCATTTTCAGGAAACCATTGACCCCATTCTGGATACAGACGGGCAATCTCTGGGAACTGTCCATATCCTAAAAGACCTCACTGAGCACCATAAAATGGCCGCCCAGCTGATGATAACGGATAGACTGGCTTCGGTAGGTGAAATGGCCGCCGGGCTTGCTCATGAACTTAATAACCCCCTGACCAGCGTTATAGGATTTTCCGAACTCCTTCAGGAAAAAAAACTGCCCGAAGACCTGCAGCGTGATATCCAGATAATAAGCCAGGAAGCCCTGCGGGCAGCCGAAGTAATCCGCAATCTGCTGGCATTTGCCCGCCGCCATGAACCATCTAAAGACTGGGTGGATATGAATGTGCTAATCCACAAAGTGCTTGATATCTGCAACTACGAACAAAGGGTAAACAATATTCATATAGTTACCAATCTGGATGCAGATCTGCCGGAAATAAAAGCGGACTATTTTCAGATGCAGCAGGTACTTTTGAATATAATTATAAATGCCGAATATTTCATAACCAAGGCACACGGTGAGGGTACTATAGTTATCTCCAGTTCCCGATTCGGAGATAATATCCGGATATCTATTAAGGACGATGGTCCGGGCATGTCTGAAAACGTCTTAAATCGTATATTTGACCCGTTTTTCACTACTAAAGAAGTAGGCAAAGGTACGGGGTTAGGATTATCCATCGGACATGGTATAATCACCCAGCATGGTGGTAAACTGTACGCAGAAAGTTCCGAAGGTAAGGGCGCTACCTTTTTTATAGAGCTTCCAATCAACCCGCCAGCCCAATAAACTGTCAGACATTCTAAGGGGTATGCATGACTACAAAAAATGAAACCGTTCTAACAGTGGACGACGAAGATACAATACGCCGCCTGCTTTACCAGAAACTAACCAGCGAAGGCTACAAATGCCTGACCGCCTCAAACGCCACCGAAGCTATGGAAATAATAAAGAGCCAGGATGTTTCACTGGCCATACTGGATATAAAAATGCCCGGCCTTTCCGGAATGGATATTTTCCCGGAAATCCGTACTATCTCACCTGATACCGCAGTTATAATGGCTACAGCTATAAGCGACACCGATACTGCTATAGCCTGCATGAAACTGGGTGCATATGACTATGTGACTAAACCCTTTAAACTGGATGCAGTCATGATGAGCATAGAACGGGCACTGGAAAAACGCCGCCTTGTACTGGACAACCGGGATTACCAGCAGCATCTGGAAATAAAAATCAAAGACCAGGCGGAAAAAATCCGCAGTTCTTTTTTCAACGCCATTACTTCCCTGGCTTATGCGCTTGAAGCTAAAGACAGCTATACCATAGGCCATTCACAGCGGGTAGCTGAAACCTCGGTTTCTATTGCCAGCGCTATGGAACTGCCGGTTGCTGCCATTGAGCAGATACGTCTGGCCGGGCTGGTGCATGACATTGGCAAAATAGGTATCAGAAGTGCCTGCCTGAATAAGGCCGGCAACCTGACCGAAGAGGAATACACCCATATCAAAACCCACCCCGGCATAGGTGAACGTATTCTTTCCCCTATAACCGAGGACCGCGAAATCCTGAGAATAGTCCGCCACCACCACGAACATTTCAACGGGAGCGGATATCCTGACGGACTAAAGGGCGAGGAAATACCGCTGGGCGCCAGGATAATGGCGCTGGCTGATGCCTATGACGCCATGACCTCCCTGAGGCCATACCGCAAAGCAATGACAGATAAAGAAGCCTGGGAAGAACTGAAGAGATGTTCAGGCACACAGTTTGACCCGGAGATTTTAGCTGTTTTTTCCCGTGTAAACAACAATACCTAATGGCAAGAGCAGTTATCCAGATACTGGTCTACCAGCTTGACGCCGGATTCACTGGTGCATAAAGGCTGGGCTGCCCGGCTTCCGTCACGGTAAACCGTTATCCCTTTAAGACCCTTGTCGTAGGCCAGATTAAACACATTGGCCATATCCTCACGGGTAGCTTCATGGGAGAAATTTACCGTCTTGGAAACAGCATTGTCAGTATACTTTTGGAAAGCCGCCTGAATGCGGATATGCCATTCGGGGCGAATGCGGTGAGCGGTAACCAGCAGCCGTTTCAGCCAGTCCGGCACACACTCCATATCATGCAGATGGTTTGACGAAACCAGCTTTTCAAACAGCTCTTTGGAATGAAAACCCTCACGTCTGGCCATTTCCTCAAAATAGGGGTTTATCTCCAGCAGATTTTCACCATCCAGAATATTCCTGACGAATACCATAGCGAAAGAAGGCTCTATGCCCGAAGAAACCCCGGCGATAATGGAAAGGGTGCCGGTGGGGGCTATACTGGTACAGGTGGCGTTCCTCATGGGGCGTCCGCCGGGTACGTCATAAATACTGCCCTCATAAGCAGGGAAAGAGCCTCTGGCTTCGGCCAGTTTGGACGAAGCACGGTGGGAGGTTTCCTTGATAAACTCCATTATCTGGTCAGCCTGAAATATAGCCTCTTCGGAATTATATGGTATACCCATCAAAACCAGCATATCGGCAAAGCCCATCACCCCCAAGCCTATCTTGCGGTTACGCAAGGTGGCTTTTTCAATCTCAGGGGTGGGGAATCTATTTACATCTATTACATTATCCAAAAAGCGGATAGCCATTTTGACTGTCCGTCCCAGTTTTTCATAGTCTACTACTACCCTCTCACCGTCACGCTTAAGCATACGGGGCAGGGAGATTGAACCCAGATTGCAGGATTCATACGGCAAAAGGGTCTGCTCACCACAGCCGCTCACATGCCTGATACGGCCTAATTCCGGGGTGGGGTTATCATCATTTATCCGGTCTATAAATACCAGACCGGGGTCACCTGTTTTCCAGGCCTGGTCCACAATACAGTCAAACACACAGGCGGCATTGAGCCGCTGGACTACTTCGCCGGTATGAGGGTTGATAATATCGTAATCTTCACCGCTGCGGACTTTAGTCATAAACTCTCTGGTGACCACAACCGAAATGTAGAAATTGGTCAGTGCATTAGGGTCACCCTTGCAGGATATAAACTTGAGAATATCAGGATGGGTTACGTCTAAAATAGCGGCATTACACCCGCGGCGTACCCCGCCCTGGCGCACATAATCTGCTGCTGCGGAAAATATGTTTATGACAGAAACCGGCCCTCCGGCTACTTCTGTTAATTCCCCTACTTTGTCTCCGGCAGGCCTGAGATTTGAAAAGGAAAATCCGGTACCGCCCCCGCTTTTATGAATAAGAGCTGTCTGCTTGACCGCATCAAAAATAGACTCAATAGAATCCTCTACCGGCAGTACAAAACAGGCCGAAAGCTGCCCCACCTGCCGCCCGGCATTTAACAGAGTGGGCGAATTCGGCAGAAACTCCAGGCGGGACATAGCCTGATAAAATTCATCTTCTATCCGGCTGGTATCCGCCCCTGGTGCATATTTGCATTCGGCAGATGCCACTACTCTGGCAACCCGGCGAAACATATCCTCCGGCGTTTCAATCACCCGCCCGTTGGCATCTTTCTTTAGATAACGTTTTTCTAGTACCCTCTTGGCGGTAGTAGATAAGCGTACATCTGCCAGAACTGATTGCCTGCCGAATTCTACTGTCATTTAAAAAACCTTAATGGCCTTATCACCGATTCGTTTCATATCCAGGGTAAGCACCACCACATTATTCAAATACTTACGGGCAGCCTCAGCGGCTTCTTCCACCTCTTCCTTGTTGGCCGCCCGCCAGGGGCAACCCGGAATGGGGAAATAGGCATCTATACGGAAGGACATATCTTTATCTATGCTGGCTAAAAACTGGGCTACCTTTTCTATTTCGTCTTTGGCTATATAATCAGGTATGTACACCACTTCTACGTGAAGTTTGCGGTCACCCAAAGCCGCATGTATTTTCTTCAGGTTTTCCAGGGCTGACTTGTTTGAGCGGCTGGTATAATCACGGTAAATATCTTCGGAATAAGCCTTCAGGCTGAAAATAACCTGGTCAATATCCGTAAGGTCTGGCATCCGGATGCCATTGGTTAAAAGTATGTTGTAAGAGCCATATTTTTCATGGACAGCCTTGGCAAGTTTAGGCAGCTCAGGGTCAAGCACCGCCTCCGTACCCAGAAAAACCGCATATTTTATAGTATATCCATCTATCTTTTCCATAACCTGGTCAAAAGACAGAAATTCGGTGGGAGGGGCTTGTCTTTCATGGGTAATTATTTCAGCTACCGGGTCATCCATCAGGCCAAAATCATAAACCTCATAATTGGTATAACAACCGCGGCATTTTAAATTACATTCAGTCCAAAAATGAAAATCCATTGAATGGTAACTTGGCTCATATGCCAGATGATAAACCTTCATTCAGTCCCCCAAACATGATTAGCAAGCCTGCAGAAAGGCTCGCTTTTATAAGTATAACATTGTTAAAATACCCAAACAATAATCGTCTTTAGCACTCTGGCTCTTGGTTTGCTAGAATTTATTGTACCACATGTTTTGGCTTTTGGCATCAGGTTTTTTTATTTTTTCACTAAGCATTTCGGATACTTTTTTAGATTCCCAGCAGTATCAGCCCGAAATGCATAGCCAGAGTGAGCCCGGTAGTCCACACCGCCACCCCGATTGCTATCCAGACAAACAATTTTAACCTGCCTGCATTCAGCATTACTCCCAGAAAAGCCGCTATGGGAGCGCTGGTCAGCACCGGGGATAAAAGCCCCAACCCGATAATTCCGTATTTCAGCCATACCTTGTACAGGCGGCCCGAACGAAGCCTCTCCTGCAGGGATATAATGATTTGGGCAAACAGGGCTGACAGGCTTAAAGATGCATCACCGGTACGGTTTTTATCCAGCCAGCGGTTTGAGCCTGCCCGTATCTTCTCTGAAAGAAGCAGAATCACACCAACGCCGCTTAGAGTACCGCCGCATACCAGCAGGATAACCAGAGCGGGGTTCAAACCCCAAATCAAACCAGCCGGTATTGCCAGCCAGATTTCCAGCAGCGCCAGTAAAAATACCCCTATTACTTGAAAGAACATCTACTCCCCCAACCTGCGCTTTCAGTTGTCCTGGTCTTTTGAAATCTGTTTTACATACAGCCGCGGAGAGGAGGAAATAACCTCTTTTAAAGCCAGTATCCGTTTTTTCAGTTCCTGACCGCAGGCATCTGTTTCCAGATATTCCTCAAGCAGGGTTTTATCCAAACTGGACACCTGATTCCACAATCCCAGCGGCTCCAGCAAATCACGTACAGCTTTATTGTTGTAAGCAGTCCGCAAAACTTCCTTGTAGCTAAGCGCGTGCTCACTGCCGAAGACCCTCCCCAGTGAATTAGCCCGGCAATACTCAATAATAGCCTCTTTCAGGGTGTCTATTCTGGCCTCAATTTCGCCCTTGCGGGACTGGAGTTCCACATATTCCTCAACCGCGTGGGATATATCTACGGGCGGTGCTTGGGGCAACTGGGGCGGAGGGGCGTATTTGTGGCGGTACAGCGGGCAGAGATGGGCAAAATCACACGGGCAAAAGCTGTTTTCACAGGCAGGGAAAATAGCTTTTTCTATTTTTTCAGCTACTTCCAGCACCAGATTCCGGGCATCGGCAATAACCTCTTTACTGCGGGCAGGACAACGCATGGCAGTATTGGAGCGCAGGTGATACAAACAAAGCTCACCTACCGGCAAAAACCAAATCTGTTCCACTGCCAGCTGATAAAGGCTTAACTGCAAATTGTTTTGAACATATTCGGCTGAAAATAAATCTTTATTGCTTTTATAATCTATAATACACAGTTCGCCGGAAGGGAGTTTATCCACCCGGTCAATCTTGCCGGTTAGCTTGACCCCGTCCAGATTTACAGTGTACTGGTGCTCCACCGCCAGCGGCATATGAAAATCTGCGCTATGTATCCGGTGGAAGTCTGCCAGTATTTTCCCGCCTAACTGACGGTAATTTTCTTCTGCCTCAGCAGACTCATACCCTTCAGACCGCCAGTGCAAACAGTAATACTCCATCAGGTTTTCCAGACTGGGCGGCGGGGGTACTTTTACCCGGAAAAAGTACTCCGCACAATCATGCAAAGTTGTGCCGAAACTGAAATACCCCTTTGCCGGCGGTTTTAAGCCGTCAATATATAAAAAACGATATTTCAGAGGGCAGCTTTGATACTGGTCTATCTGGCTGTAGGAAAGAGGGCGCATAAATACTCCGCCTGCAAAACTGATATAATATTAACGTACATTATAGCCTTGTTTTCAGGGCTATGGGAAGGTGTAAAACAGGCTTGGAAGATATCTCTTACCTTTTAGCCCTGGGGGGCGGTCTGGCCGCCTTTTTCTCTCCCTGTGTGCTGCCTATGATGCCTGTATATCTGGCCAGTCTGACCGGCAGAGAGATACTGGATACCCGACCGGACTTTGCCGTTTCTTTTAAAACTCTGCCGCATTCAGCCGCCTTTGTAGCCGGTTTCAGCCTTGTTTTTACCAGCCTGGGAGCATTAGCCGGACTGGGAGGCGTCATTATAAACCCAAGCGAACTCTGGATAAGAATACTTTCCGGGGGAATACTTGTCATCTTCGGCGGATATATGCTGCTTAGCCTCCGTTTCCCATCCCTCAGTTTTGAAAAACACCTGTTCGGCCAGCAAAGCCTGCGTGGTGGCAGTTATGTCCGCTCTTTTTTAAGCGGGGCTATTTTTACCCTTGCCTGGACGCCCTGCATAAGCCCTATACTGGGAAGCATACTTAGCCTTACCTTCGGAGGGGAAAGCCCGCTTTACGGTTCGGCTCTGCTGGCTGTTTTTTCACTGGGCATGGGTATACCCTTTCTTGTATTAGGTTTGCTGCTTCAAAAAACCCTGCCTCTTATCCGCAAACACAGCCGCTACTCAGGAGCTGTATACGGGATAAGTGGCGGGATACTGATAGTTATTGGTATACTTATACTGAGCAATCAAATAGGGTTTTTTAGTACTCTGCAAATTTAAAATGAAAAGAAAATTGATAACTCTCAGTTTCCTGCTCATAGGCAGCCTTTGCCTGTCCGCCTGCAATCAAGCTGCCCCCCTACCGCCGGATGACGGGGAAGCGCTAACAGGCATAAGAATAAACAACCTGGCACCTGATTTTTCCCTTAAAGACCTGACCGGGCAGGATATAAGTTTAAGCGGACTGAAGGGCTCTGGGGTAGTTCTGAACTTCTGGATGATAAGCTGCGGTTACTGCCAAGACGAGATGCCTTTCTTTGAAGCTGCCTATAATGAAAACAAGTCACTCCCCAGCGGTATCAAGGTTTTTATGGTAAACATCCGGGAAAGCCAGTCCCTGATAGAGCGGTTTATGGCAAACACAGGTTTCACCTTTCCGGTACTGCTGGATACTACCGGTGATATAGGCCAGCTTTATAATGCAAACTATATCCCCATTACTTATTTCATAAATGCCGAGGGTATAATAAAAGCCATAAAATTCGGGGGGGTTTCCAGCCAGGCAGATTTTGACAATCAGCTTAAAAAAATAACCTGAATATCAAGGAGTAAATATGACAGATATATTAAATGAAGCTTCAAACATAGCCCAATGCAAGGAATGCCCCTGGTACAGGGCATGCACAACCCCTATGCGTTACACTTCTGAAGATATCCGCCGGCAGGTACAAAGCGGAAGCCCGGGCATGAACGCACCCCAGGACGAGGCAGCCATGCAGCAAATGTTATCTATGGCTTCGGCTGCCCAGAACTCTATGCTGGAAGCCTGCCCTATTTTTATTGACCGCCTGCGCAATAACCCTAAACTGGCCCAAAAGATAAAGGAAATAATGCAGAACTGGAGTCAGGAAATCACCTAAAGCGGGGGCTGGCTGAAATAGGTATCCGCTATATATCCGGCTGTTTCAGCTACCGCTTTTTCCACTTTTTCGGTCAGACCCTGTGCCATTTCGGTGGGAATGCATTCGGGTTTAACCGCCAGCACGTCTATTTTCACCCCGCCGTCCGCATGGAGTTCTTCAAGCATATTCAGGGTGGGCATAAGGTGAAGAGAAAAATCATTTATCTTTTCCGGTGAGACCTGCTCAACCCTCAGATGCCCCAGTTCCCCCACCCCCAGGCCGGTTTCCATAGCATCTACCAGCACGATAACTTTGGGTTTAACCTCGCTGATTATTATGTTAAATAACAGCTCGCGGATAGCAGTGCCAACGTCCATAACACAGGCAAAATCAGGAACCCGGCAGTGGGCATTTAAGTAATCTGCCACCGCCGGGCCAAAACCGTCATCCCCGTAGAGTATATTCCCGCAGCCAAACACAACTACCTTACGGAAGCAATACTCCGGTAAACATTCCATATTTAGTTGGAGTAAGTCTGGACCAGCTGACCTTTGGCGTCAACTATATCCAGATTGACCGCTAATTTGCCGTTCAGCTCATGGGTAGAGCAGGACAAACAGGGGTCATAAGCCCGTATCACCATTTCTATTTCATCTAAAATGGTTTCGTCATATTTGCCGCCCTTAATCAGGGTCTGGGCAGCCTGTTTTACCGACATATTTATAGCCGCATTGTTCATAACCGTGGCAACCAGCAGATTGGCATCAGTAACCAGACCATTTTCATCTGTGGTATAGTCATGGATAAGCGTGCCGCGGGGGGCTTCTATGCACCCTACTCCCCGGCCGGCTTTAGGTGTTACCGGCACACGGGTATTGGTGCTGGTGATTTCGGGGTCAGACAAAAGTTCAACCGCTCTTTCGGCATTATACAAAAGCTCTATCAGGCGCGCCCAGTTAAAAAGGAGTGACTGCTGGGCGGGGCGTCCGAACTTGGAGCGGAACTCTTCCAGTTCTTTCTGGGCTAAAGGTGTAGCAATGCGCTCACAAACATTTATACGGGCCAGCGTATTTACCCGCAAAATGCCGGAGGGATTGTCCAAATCCATATTGAATTCACCCAGTTCCTTAGCATACGGGAATTTGGCATAACTCCAGTCTTCTACCCGTTCGGTAATATGGTCAAGATAATCTTTGGGGTCAAACTCGGTAAACTTACCGTCAGGGTGCATCAGGCGAAGATGGCCGTCATATTGGTTTAAAGCCCCGTTTTTATCTACCGTACCCAAGAAACCGGTCTTGATAACGCCAATTTCTTTAATAAGGTCTTCATATTTTCCGAAAAGATTTTCTTTGGCATAGGCGATGGAGAACTTGGCGAACTCCAACAGCTCTTTAGCCATTTCCATCATCTTTTCACGTTCGGTTTCAGTAAGCGGCTTGGAAAAACCGCCGGCTACAGCCGCTACCGGGTGAATATCTTTTCCCAGCAGGTAATCCAGCAGTTTTGATGCCAGATGACGTGAGCGTATAACCTTCTGTCCCAGTTCAGGCATCTTCTGGGCTATACCGAAAACATTGCGCATGGAGTAGTTTTCACCCGGACCCATTACCAGGTCTGCTCCGGCTAAGAAGAAGAAGTGGAGGATATGCTCTTCCATATAAGCAGCAGCATTAGCCAGCTCACGCAGTTTGCGGCCGGCAGAAGGCGGGGTAACCCCGAAAACATTATCACAGGCTTTGGCCGAACACAAATGGTGGGAAAGCGGGCAGACACCGCAGATACGCGGGGTAATACGGGGCATTTCCTCTACCGGACGCCCGATACAGAACTTTTCAAAACCGCGTAATTCTATAATATGCATGCGGGCATCAGATACGTTACCATTATCATCAAGGTTTATCACAACCTTGGCAGCACCTTCAATTCTGGTAACCGGCTGTATTGTAATCTGTTTCATATATCCTCCGAATAAACTAAAGGTGGTTACTACTTATCCTGCGGGCGGAGTCTACCCGAACCGATAAAGCGGTTTATGGTGGCCACCCGGTCAACAATCTCCTTCGGGTCACGCCCGATATAGCTTAAAGAGCCCATTATATCAGCAGTGGGGTTGGAACTCTGGCGTACCGGCCCGAAACAGCCGCGGCAAGGCATATAGGCTTTGATGCAGCGGGGAATTTCTTCTGAGGGGTCAGCTCCTAAGATGCGGTTACACCCGGCTTTGGTAACCGGCCCCAGACAGAACAAACCCTGTTCATTCAGGCAGCGCATATTATCATAGCGGCCGGGGGTAAACTGGGCATTTTGCAGAGGGCGTTTGATAGACCCGCCGGTAGATTGTTTTTCACGTATGGTGGGGCAGGTATCACACACACTTCTTTCAGGAAGTGCAAATGTCTTGCCTGCAAGTACTGCATTTAAAAGTTCAACTATATGGGCAGGTGTGGGAGGACAACCGGGCAGATGGATATCTACTTTTATTACTTCATCTACGGCATAAACACGGTCAAGCAACTTGGGGAGGGATTTGTCACTGGGAGGAGAAGAAGGGTCAGTACCCTTTTCTTTATTAAAAATCTGGTCCAGCATTGCTTCGGTAGTGGAAAGGTTTGCCAGAGCCGGAATGCCGCCAAAACAGGCGCAGGTGCCAAGGGCAACTATTATCTTGCATTTCTTGCGCATTTCCAGAGCAAGTTCCTTGTTTTCCTCATTCCGGATACCGCCGGTAATCAGGCCAAGGTCAGCTTCCGGGATTTCCGGTTTAGTGCCGTCACCCTTCTGCCCGAAAAGTTTGTGGTCCATAAGCACCGGCATATGTACTATTTCCAAGTTGGGTAAAATATCCAGCAGCGATTCACCTATATCCAGTAGAGAAAGTTCACACCCTCCGCATACCGCAAACCATTCTTCAGCAACACGGACCATTTTATCCTCCTAGCCATGTCTTTTGCTTTGCCGTCACCGCATAATCCGGTAATACATACAAGTTAGTATATAAAACAACTGTTTATATTCTAGCACCTAAAAAACGTTTTTACCATTCACACGGGGTATTTTTATATATACCACCAAAATTAACACCCGTAGTTTAGCATTTATAACCAGACAGAACAAAATCTGCCAAAGGCGCAGAAATATCAGCCCAAATACTTACACATATAACCAGCCACAAGCTCATACCCAAGTGAGCGGTAATACTCTCTGGCACCCACCCCGCTTAGAATGGCAAGTGAGCTAAGGCCATATTCGTCCCGCACCAGACGCTCTGCCTCTGCTACCAGCTTTCTGCCAAGACCCCGGTGCTGGGCAGACTGTTCGCCCTGTTCACCCAGTGAAAGTTCTGTGCCGTATACGTGCAGTTCACGCACCAGCCCTGTTTTACCGCCATATTTTTTATCAAGTACCGGCAGAGAAACCTGCGGTATGCGCAGCCTGAGCAGGCCGTAAAGGGTATCAGAGGCATCTTCAAAACTAAGGAATATCTCCTTGCCGCCTGATGCCTGATAATCCAGACGTTTTAAGGCAGGCTCACCGCTGGTCTGACCCTTGCGCTGGCGGTGACCATACTCGCGGCAGCGTATACACTTGCACTTCTGGTTACGGCTTTCCAGTATCTGCCGCACTCCATCCCGCAGTGAGTCTTTGAGACCGGCACGGATAAATACAGCCGGTATATCCCGAAGCACCCGCGAAATACGCACATAAGGCGGCACCAGAGCTTTAATATCCGCAATTAGCCCGGTCATAATATCACTCGGGTACGGGGTATAGCGGCCTTCTTTCCACCACTCTTCAAGTATAGTACCCTCCACTACCATAGTGGGATAAAGCTTAAGCCCGTCAGGACAGAAACGCGGGTCTTCAAACACCATACGGGAAAGAGCTAAATCTTTTTCAGGAGAAGAGCCGGGAAGTCCGGGCATCCAGTGGTAATGAACCTTAAGGCCGTATTCACGCAAAAGGCGGGTGGACTCAGCCACATCTGCCACTGTATGCCCCCGTTCAACCAGTTTATAAATATCATCATCCAGCATCTGGACGCCAAGTTCCACTCTGGTAGTACCAAAATCTATCATCCGCTGTATTTCGGCCTCACCGCAGATATCCGGGCGGGTTTCAATGCATAAACCCACGCAGCGGTGCTGGGCGGTTTCATTTATAGCCTTGGCTTCCTCTAAACTGGAGGCCACTACCCCGTTCAAAGCATCATAACAGTCTTTAATAAAACCATACTGGTAGGCAGTATCTGCCGCAAGAAAAGTACCCCCCATGATTATAAGCTCAACCTTATCAGTGGGGTGACCCATATCCTGTATTATCCGCAGGCGAAGGGCAACCTGCCGGTACGCCTGGTATTCACAGCTTTTGGCCCGCAAAACAGCCGGAGATTCAGGCGTATAGCTCTGGGGAGTAGCCTCAAAGGTGGGGCAGTATACGCATTTGCCGGGGCAGGGCAAAGGCTTGGTCATAACCGCCACCGGAGTAACGCCTGATATTGTTCGGGAAAGCTTCTTCATATATACTCTTATTTATAAGGATAGTTAATTATAACCTAAAGCTATGAACGAACAAAATTTTACTTCCCAGGAACAGGTATTTGACCAAATAGCCGACGGCTGGTACAGCTTTCGCCATCGTTCCATCTTCAGCCATGAGCTTTCAGCACTGGCGGCAAAGTGGCAAACAGGCAAACTATTAAACGCGGGCTGCGGCTGCGGGGCGGATTTTATACCCTTTAAAGACAGCTTTGAGCTATACGGCATAGATTTTTCAGCCGAAATGATAGAACAGGCCGGGAAATATGCCCGTAAGCACGGCTTCAAACCCAATCTGTCAGTAGCAGATATGCAAAACCTGCCTTTTAAAGATGCCGAATTTGACTGGCTGATTGCGGTGGCCAGTTTCCATCACCTGAAAGGGCAGGATGCCCAAGAGAAAGCCTTAAAGGAATTCGGGCGGGTACTGAAAGATGGCGGGCAGGTATTCCTGACCGTCTGGAACCGCCTGCAGCCCCGCTTCTGGTTTAAGGGGCGTGAAACGCTGGTGCCATGGAAAAGCCAAGACCGGGTACTTATGCGTTATTACCGGCTGTATACCTGCTGGGAGATAGAGGCACTGGTAAAAAAAGCCGGATTCAGAGTAGTCAGCTCTTTTGGTGAAAAAAACCACCGCGGGCCGAAATATTTTGCCCGGAATATATGCCTGGTGCTTGAGAAGCAAACTTTAAAAAAATAATACTTTAGGTTATATTGTAATAAGTGAGATGGCAAATAACAGCTGCGAAAGAGGCTCCGGTTCTTCTATGATAATCCCCACCATAATTCTGGCGGTTGTAGCGGTGGTGGTCAGCATTATTGCGTATAACAAAAACGGCGCCCACACCGAAGGGTTTAAAGCCGCTTGGGATATATTCATTCAGGTATTACCCATGATGGTACTGGCTTTTATTATTGCCGGTATGCTCAGGGTTATTATACCCCAGGAAACTATCAGCCAGTGGCTGGGGCAGGAATCAGGTTTCAAGGGCGTACTTATCGGCACGGCTTTAGGCGGACTGATGCCGGGCGGGCCTTACAGCTGTATGCCTATTGCCGCCGGTCTGCTGGGCAGGGGCGCCGGAGCAGGCACTATGGTTGCTTTTATGACCGGCTGGTCTCTGCTGGCGGTCAACCGCCTCCCCCTTGAGATTGGTATGCTGGGCTGGAAATTTGCCCTTATACGGCTGGCAGTAACCGCCCTGATGCCTATTGCCGCAGGTATGCTGGCCAATGCCCTTTTCTCAAAAGTAAACCTGCTTGAATAGTTTTATCCACAGGAATAAACTATTAGGCTGTAAACGTAAGTTGGCGAAAGGAAGTACCTGAGAGATGATGGTAAGAATCCCCTGCCCTGATTGTGGAGTAATTGGCAGTTTTTCATTAGCTGACGAGGTATATGAAGGGCCTTATAAATGCTGGAAATGCCGCAAACTTTTCAAAATACGCATTGAGCGGGGTTCTGTACAGCTTTGCGAGCCCATAGACGAAGCAGAATTTGAACGGCTGAAATCCCTGGGTGACTTAAAACGCAAATCACGGGGCGGGGACGAAGAGTAGCCTTCCCTTTAATAAACTTATGAAGCCAGTTCGGCCATGCCCGGTGTGGTCTTCCATTTCCGGGTGTGGCTGTTTTTATATTCATCCAGTTTAGACGGAAAATCAGGACTATCAATGCTGTCCAACGTCATAATAAGAGCATCTTCATGGTTATCCAAATAATATTTTTTCCGTATGCCTTTTATGGCAAAACCATATTTCAGATACAGGTTTTGAGCCACAATGTTTGAAACCCTAACCTCAAGGGTCATTTCAAAGCATTTGTATTTTATAGCCTCTTTCAAGGAGCTTATCAGGAGCAATTCGCCAAACCCTTTACGGCGAAAGGCATCCCGGACTGCCACGCTTACCAAGTGGGCAGAGCCGGCCATAACCCATATGGCACTGTAACCGATAACCTTTGGATTATCGGCAAGCGTCCCAGCGGCGTTGCTGTCACGGCGGATACAATCCCACAGCCGTTTCCAGATATTCGGGCTGATTTTAGGCGAAGCACCACGGGAAATATCTTCATCAACCAGCACCATATAATGGGCCATGATGTTTTCCATCTCACGCTTAAAGTTGGTAGCCGGCCACATGGTGGGAAATGCTTCTTTATCTATCTGGTTAAGTTCCGGTATGTCCTGGTCTTTTATAGGACGGATTAAATAGGTCATTTAATAAACCTCTTGCAAACACTGCCCGGATATTTTAACATACATGCCCAAATAAAAGGGTACAAAATAGCCTATCAGGCGGGTGAATTTGGCTTGCCGAACCTTTCATATTCGCTATATACACACCCGCAGTATTGCTGGCGGTAAAGGTCTAAGGGCTTGGTAATATGGCGGCTGTCCGAATAACGTTTCCGAAGGTCTGCATAGGCAAACCTGACCCCCGTTTCCTTAGCCAAAGCTTCAGCCGAGCAGACTGCATCCTGGTGTTTCTGGTGGGGGCTGATAAAAAGGCTGGAAGAAAAATATTCATACCCATGCCCTGCGGCATAAGCGGCAGTCTGCCCCAGCCGCATATCAAAACAGATTCGGCAGCGCCCGTCCACATTGGCGGATACATTTTTAAAATATTCGGCCATGTGATATGAAGGCTCTGTTATAAGCTCAAAACCCATTTCAGCTGAAAGTTTCCGCATAGCCTCAAGCCTGCTTTGATGCTCCATAAATGGGTGAATATTAGGGTTATACCAGTAAACACTGACCGCAAAACCCTGTTCCTGCCAGTATTTAAAAGAGTAAGCGGTACAGTGGGCGCAACAGCCATGAAGGAGAAGTTTAGGTGCCATTCTCCGCCCAAAGCCCCTGCTGGTTATTTTTATCAGCCGGGTAAGGTATATTCAAGTGCTGGTAGGCCAGACGGGTCGCCTGACGCCCTCTGGGTGTTCTTTCCAGAAAACCCAGTTGGAGCAGATACGGTTCGTAAACGTCCATAATAGTATCTGCCTCTTCGGAAATAGCGGCGGCAATGGTTTCAAGCCCTACCGGCCCACCGCCGAATTTATGGATAATGGTTTTTAAAACCTTGTGGTCAATCTCATCAAGCCCCAAACGGTCTACTTCCAGACAGGCCAGAGACTCTGCTGCCATATCCCCGGTAATCAGCCCGTTTCCTTTTACCTGAGCATAATCCCTCACCCGCCGAAGCAGACGGTTAGCTACTCTGGGAGTGCCGCGGGAACGGCAGGCTATCTGGCGGATACCGTTTTCTTCCGCCTCCACCCCCAGTATATGGGCAGAACGGCTGACAATATCATGAATGGCATCTTCGTCATAAAAATCCAACCGGAATATAGAACCGAAACGGTCACGCAGAGGTGCGGAAAGCATGGCATAGCGGGTAGTCGCCCCTATCAGGGTAAAGTGAGGCAGTTTCAGCCTCAGGCTTCTGGCACCCGGCCCTTTTCCTACCATTATGTCAAGTGCATAATCTTCCATAGCCGGGTAAAGGACTTCCTCCACATTCCGGCTGAGGCGGTGAATTTCATCTATAAACAAAATATCAAAAGGCTTAAGGTTAGTTAAAATAGCTGCCAGGTCACCCTGCCTTTCAATGGCCGGGCCGGAAGTGATGCGGATATTCACCCCCATCTCCAAAGCTATTATATGGGACAGAGTGGTTTTACCCAGCCCCGGCGGCCCGTAAAGCAAAACATGGTCCAGCGCCTCTCCCCTTTGCTTGGCCGCCTGTATGGCTACCCCAAGATTATCCTTGAGGCGTTTTTGACCTATAAAATCAGACAGGCAACGGGGGCGGAGACTGGTATCCAGCTTGGCATCATCGGCGGCCAGTTTCCCGGATATAAGACGCTCTTTTTCCTCTGACATTTGAAATATTATAGCACAAATATTCCAAAACGCCCTCAATAATCGGGCTTTAAAGGGGGTGTTTGACGGGTCATATGCCTTGCGGACTGATAAAACAGGCTATATCGGGATAATAAAAAGAGGGGCGTTACGCCCCTCTTTTCAAGACTATAACAACCGAAGCTTATTTAAGCCTAAAGGCAATTTTCCGGCAGAGTGCTGACCGCAGGTGCGGCAGCGGCAGCGGCTATCCGTTCCGCTCTTTCAACCGTAGCTTCCTTGCAGGATTTGCACTGGGCAGGTATAAGCTTGCCTATGATAACATTTTCCTTAAGGCCGGACAGCTTATCCACCTTGCCGTAAATGGCGGCATCAGTAAGGACACGGGTGGTCTCCTGGAAGGAGGCCGCCGCCAGCCAGCTTTCGGTGCTGAGTGAAGCACGGGTAATACCCATAAGCACGGTATGGGCGGTTGCCGGTTCGCCGCCTTCGGCCAGAACCTTAGCGTTGATATCCTCGTAGCGGAACTTGTCTACCAGTTCACCCGGAACCAGGTCAGTATCACCTGAGGAGTCAATGCGTACCTTGATAAGCATCTGGCGGGCAATAACCTCTATGTGTTTATCGTTGATATGTACGCCCTGAGAGTAGTAAACCTTCTGGACTTCTTCAACCAGATACTTCTGGACAGCGTCCCTGCCCAAAATGGACAGAATATCCTGCGGGTTTATAGAGCCGTCAGTCAGCTGCTGACCGGCACGGACACTATCCCCGGTTTTAACCTTTATCTGCATGGCGGCAGGTATAGCGTATTCACGTTCTTCGCTTTCGCTGTATTTGATGGTGATAAGGCTGCCATCCACTGAAACTTCACCGGCCACTCTGGCAACCACATTCTGGTCACTCTGAACTACCGCCTTGGACTTGCCTTCCATTTCAGGCGAAGCCAGCACCATGCCGGAATCCACCCACTGTCCGCTTTGAACCTGAGTCTTCCAGCCGGAAGGCAGCTCATATTCGTCCTGATATACTTCATCAGAGAATATGCGGATATGGCGGCCGTTTTCATTTTCAATAACCTCGGCCTCACCGTCTATTTCAGAAATAATGGACTGAACCTTGGGCGGACGGGCCTCAAAGAGTTCTTCAACTCTGGGAAGACCGGTCGTAATATCTACGCCTACCACACCGCCGGTATGGAAGGTACGGAGTGTCAGCTGGGTACCGGGCTCACCGATACTCTGGGCGGCAATGATACCTACGGCGGTATTCATGTCTACCAGACGGACACGGCCAAGGTCACGCCCGTAACAGCGGCGGCACATGCCGTGAGTAGCTTCGCAGGTAAGCGGAGAGCGGACAAAGACTTCGGTGATACCGGCTTCGCCGATAGCCTTAGCCTTAGCTTCGTCAATCTCTTCATTGTTACCCACGATAATTTCGCCGGTCTGGGGGTGAACCACATTGTGAGCTGCCCAGCGGCCGAGTACACGGTCAACCAGCGGGGGCAGCATACCCTTTTCTTTGGGTTCTACTATCCAGGTGCCGTTTGAAGTGCCGCAGTCTTCCTGAAGGATAATAACATCCTGGGTTACGTCTATAAGGCGGCGGGTCAGGTAACCTGAACCGGACGTACGTAAAGCGGTGTCAGCCAGACCCTTGCGGGCACCGTGAGTAGATATAAAGTATTCCAGAGTAGTCAGGCCTTCACGCAGGGAAGACTTGATGGGGAAGTCAATAATACGGCCGGACGGGTTAGTCATAAGGCCGCGTAAACCGGCCATCTGGCGTATCTGGGAAATATTACCCTTAGCGCCGGAGTTAGCCATCATGTACACGGAACCCTGTTTGTCAAAACCGGCCTGAATAGCATCTGTAATGCGGTCAGTAGTTTCCATCCAGGTTTCAATGATGCTGTTGTAGCGTTCGTCTTCGGTGATAAGACCGCGGGCAAACTGACCTTCGGAAATGGCAGTCCGCTCATCAGCGGCAGCTACCAGCTTGGCCTTTTCACGCGGCACCGAAATATCACTCATGGCAATGGAAATGCCTGAGCTGGTGGCGTATTTGAAGCCAAGCTGTTTTATCTTGTCCAGCATGACGGCCATATCCTGGCTGGAAAGAATCTTGTAACAGCGGCCGATTATCTTTTTGATGGCGGATTTGGGTATATCCATATTCTGGAACTCTACTTCCTTGGGCAGGACATCATTAAATATAATCCGCCCGGTAGTGGTTTCCAGCATATTACCCTTGCCGTCACGGACTTTGATAATAGCCCTGAGGTCAATAATACCCATTTCGTAATAGTGCTTGGCTTCTTCAAAGTCACTGAATATCTTGCCTTCACCCTTAGCACCCGGCCGGGTAGTAGTCAGGTAATAACACCCGAAGACCATATCAAGGCTGGGGGATACCACCGGCTCACCGCTGGAGGGAAGCATCATATTATGAATGGACAGCATGGTTTCACGGGCTTCCTTCACGGCCGCTTTGGAAAGGGGCACGTGGACAGCCATCTGGTCACCGTCAAAGTCAGCGTTAAAGGCTGAACAGACCAGCGGGTGAAGCCTGAGGGCACTGCCGTCAATAAGCACCGGCTCAAAGGCCTGGATACTAAGGCGGTGCAGAGTGGGAGCGCGGTTAAGCATAACCGGCCTCTCCTTGACCACCTCTTCCAGAATATCGTAAACCTCCGGGCGGGCGCGCTCTACCAGACGGCGGGCGCTCTTGATATTGGGGGCTAAGCCGTCCCGTACCAAGCGGTGCATGACAAAGGGCTTAAAGAGTTCAAGTGCCATACGGCGGGGCAGACCGCACTGTGAAAGTTTGAGTGAAGGGCCTACCACAATAACCGAACGGCCTGAATAGTCAACCCGTTTACCCAGCAGGTTCTGGCGGAAGCGTCCCTGTTTGCCGCGAAGCAGGTCAGAAAGGGACTTGGCTTTGTGGTCACCATTTACAGCCACGCTCTTGCCGCGGCGTCCGTTATCAATAAGTGAATCCACCGCTTCCTGAAGCATACGCTTTTCGTTGCGGATAATAATCTCCGGCGCCCCGATTTCCATCAGGTGCTGGAGACGGTTGTTCCGGTTGATAACCCGGCGGTAAAGGTCATTTAAGTCACTGGTGGCAAAACGGCCGCCGTCAAGCTGAACCATAGGACGCAGGTCAGGCGGCAGTACCGGCAGAACCGTCATAATCATCCACTCAGGCTTGTTGCTGGAGCGGCGGAAAGCCTCTACCAGCTGAAGCTGTTTGCCAGCCTTTTTGCGGCGCTGGCCGGAAGTGGAGCGGGTTTCCTGAATAAGTTTGCTCCGCTCCTTATCCATATCTATATAAGAAAGCAGCTTAAGCAGAGCTTCGGCACCCATGGAGGCCTCAAAAACATTGCTGAAACGCTGTTTCAGCTCGTAATACTGGTTTTCGGTCAGCAAATTGCCTATTTGGAGGTCTTTCAGCTGGTCTATAAGCAGCTGGATATCTTCTTCCATCTGCTCACGTTCAGTTGAAAAATCACGGCGAACCTGATTTATGGCTTCAACAGTGGCATCTTCGGCTTCCATCTGGGCAACCCTGGTATCTACCTCGCTGCCCTTATCAGCTACCCGCTGGGAGGAAATAACCTCCAAATCTTTAATGGCCTTTTCACGGGCTTCGTCATTTACCCCGGTTATAATGAAATGGGAATAATAAATTATCCTTTCAAGGCTGCGGGTGGACAAATTAAGCAGCAGGCCTACCCGGCTGGGAATACCGCGGGTAAACCAGATATGGCCTACCGGACAGGCCAGTTCAATATGCCCCATCCGTTCACGCCGTACCTTGGCACGAGCAATTTCCACGCCGCACTTGTCACATATAATGCCCTTGTAGCGGATACGTTTGTATTTGCCGCAGGCACACTCAAAGTCCTTTATAGGGCCGAAGATACGCTCACAGAACAGACCGTCCCGCTCCGGCTTTAACGTACGATAGTTTATGGTTTCAGGTTTGGTAACCTCACCATAAGACCAGCTTCTTATCTGGTCAGGGGAAGCCAGTGAAATCCGTATTGCATCAAAATCATTAACTTCGTTCATCGTTTTCGGATACCTCTTCATCATTTGATGACATTGCCAAATCCTGGTCGTCAGTATCAATTACCGACATCATGGAGTCTTCAATATCCTCGGCGCCTGCATACAGGGTCTCAGGCAGTATTTCAGCAGAAACATCTTCACTGCCCGGCAGGTTGGCCTCAGTCAGTGCGGCCACCTTTTCGGAGGGGGCAATCTTGACTTCTTCATTTATTACTTCAACAGCCAAACCCAGGCTCTGAAGCTCTTTTACCAGTACCTTAAAGGATTCAGGGACACCGGGCTGGATTACATCCTCACCCTTTACAATGGATTCATAAGCCTTGGCGCGCCCGGCAATATCGTCTG
Organism: Dehalococcoides mccartyi 195; assembly: GCF_000011905.1. NCBI lineage: Bacteria > Bacillati > Chloroflexota > Dehalococcoidia > Dehalococcoidales > Dehalococcoidaceae > Dehalococcoides > Dehalococcoides mccartyi. The sequence continues at coordinate 558,067 of NC_002936.3, read as the reverse complement.
ACTTGATAGTCAGCATTTCCTGCAGGTTATGGGCTGTACCATAAGCGTACATAGCCCAAACTTCCATCTCACCGAAGCGCTGGCCGCCGAACTGGGCTTTACCGCCCAAAGGCTGCTGGCTGATGAGCGAATAAGGACCGGTGGCCCGGGCGTGGACTTTATCCTCCACCAGATGGATAAGTTTCAAAATATACATATTGCCTACGGTTACCGGCTGGTCAAAGGTTTCGCCGGTGCGCCCGTCCCGCAAAACTGATTTACCCACAATAGGCGAAGGCAGACGGCTTTGACTGCTTACTTCGTAGGCTTTCTTTTCCAGTTCAGCCCCGCTTAAAGAAGAAGCATCCACCCCCATATCCTTCAGCCAAAGCTTCAGGCTGACTTCCTTGGCCAGACCGGGGTGCCTTTCGTCAAAGACCTTCTTACCGTCAAACCCCTGTTGTTTAATCCACTCTACAGCCTTGGCGGTATCAGTGCTGGGGCGTTTGTTTTCCGGGCTCATGTCTGTAGCACCGGCCTTGGCGGAAAGCCAGGAACGGGCCAAGGCGTCTTCAATGGCGGTATCATCTGCCCCGTCAAATACGGGGGTGGCCACCCTGAAGCCCAGCAGGTGTCCTGCCCAGCCCAGATGGGTTTCCAGAATCTGCCCCAGGTTCATGCGGGAAGGTACGCCGATGGGGTTCAATACCACATCTACCGGAGTGCCGTCAGGCAGGTAAGGCATATCCTCTACCGGGGCAATTATGGAGATAACACCCTTGTTACCATGGCGGCCGGCCAGTTTGTCACCCACTGAAACCTTGCGTTTCTGGGCAACCCAGACCTGCACCCATTTGTTAACCCTGGCAGGCAGGTCATCACCGTTTTCACGGGAGAAGACCCTTACGTTTATAACCTTGCCCCATTCACCGTGAGGCATACGGAGTGAAGTATCTTTAACTTCGCGGGCTTTTTCACCGAAGATAGCCCGGAGGAGTTTTTCCTCAGCTGAAAGCTCGGTTTCACCCTTGGGGGTGATTTTACCCACCAGAATATCATCCGGGCCTACTTCAGCCCCGATGCGGATAATACCGTCTTCGTCCAGCTCACGCAGGCTTTCTTCACCCACGTTGGGGATATCACGGGTTATTTCCTCACCGCCCAGCTTGGTATCATGGGCCTCAAGTTCATGCTTGGTAATATGGATAGAGGTAAAGGCGTCTTCCCTTACCAGCCGTTCGCTGAGGATAATGGCATCTTCATAGTTGAAACCCTGCCAGCTCATAAAGGCTACTACGCAGTTCTGACCCAGAGCCAGTTCGCCATTTTCGGTAGCAGAGCTGTCAGCCAGTACCTGCCCGGCTTCTATCTTCTGTCCTTTATTTATAACGGCATGCTGGTTTATACAAGTACCCTGGTTAGTGCGGACAAATTTCTTCAGCAGATATTCGTCATCCTGACCTTCGGCGGTGCGGATTATTATCTTTTCGCTGGTCACCGAAGCAGCTACACCGGCGCGCTTGGCAAAAATAACCTGACCGGAGTATCTGGCTGCTTCGCGTTCCATACCGGTTGCCACCATGGGAGCTTCTGCCCGAAGCAAAGGCACAGCCTGGCGTTGCATGTTGGCACCCATAAGGGCACGGTTGGCATCATCATGCTCAAGGAAGGGTATGAGCGAAGCCGCCACGCTGAAAATCTGTTTGGGTGAAACATCCATGTAATCAATCTTTTCGGGGGGTTCTATTACATAGCGTTCAGCCAGACGGGCTTCAATCCTTTCATCCAGGAAATAACCGTTCTCGTCCAGACGGGTATTGGCCTGAGCGATAATATAGCGGTCTTCTTCGTCTGCCGGCATATATTTGACCTCGGCAGATACAAAAGGCATAACCTGAATATCACACTCCGGCAGCTTTGAAATAAGCTTGAAATTTTCTTCGCTGACTACGCTTCCGGCTGATGCCAGCACTTTGTCTTTGTCACTGACTGCGGCTGCAAGCTTAAGGCCTACCAGTTTTTTATCATTATTTTTCAGTTTGGAATAAACCTTGCGGTAAGGGGTTTCCACAAAACCGTAGCGGTTAATCCGGCTATAGGTAGCCAGAGAACCGATAAGACCAATGTTCGGGCCTTCAGGTGTCTCAATAGGGCAGATACGCCCGTAATGGGAATAATGAACGTCACGAACGTCAAAGCCGGCTCTTTCGCGGGAAAGACCGCCGGGGCCCATGGCGGACAGACGGCGTTTATTGGTAATTTCAGCCAGAGGGTTAGTCTGGTCCATAAACTGGGAAAGCTGTGAACCACCGAAGAACTCTTTAACTGCCGAAACCACCGGGCGGATATTAACCAGAGCGCTGGGAGTAACTACTTCCAGATTTACAATGCTCATTCTCTCACGGGCAACCCTTTCCAGACGTACCAGACCTATGCGGAACTGGTTTTGAACCAGTTCACCCACCGTCCGGATTCTGCGGTTACCCAGGTGGTCAATGTCATCAGGGGTATCCTGGCCATTGTTGACCATGATAATCCGCTTGATTATAGCCACTATGTCTTCGCGGGTAAGGGCACGGTTGTCACCAACCTCGCGGTCAGGCAGCTCCAGACGGCGGTTAACCTTGTAACGGCCTACCTTGCCCAGGTCATAGTGCTGGGGGTCAAAAAACATTTCGTTAATAAGCTTGCGGGCGTTGTCCGCATTGGGCGGGTCACCGGGGCGCAAGCGGCTGTAAATATCAATAAGAGCACTGATTTCGTCTTTTATAAGGGGGTCGCGGTCAATACTGGACTGGATATAATGGCGTTCGGGGTCATTATCAATAACCTCAAACAGATTTAAAATATCCAGGTCATCAGAATAACCTATGGCCCGCAGAAGGGTGCTGACGGGAATCTTGCGGCGGCCGTCAATCTTGACTGAAATAACATCCCGGTTGGAGGTTTCAAACTCCAGCCAGGCACCTCTGCTGGGAATAAGGTTAGTATGGCAGAGAGGGCGGCCGGTGGCCGGGTCATCTGAAATAGTGAAGTAAACGCCGGGTGAACGCAGCAGCTGGCTGACAACCACCCGCTCCGTACCGCTGGTAATAAATGTGCCCAAAGCGGTCATCAGGGGGATGTCACCGAAGAACAAATCAAAGGGCTCTTTGATTTCACCGGTAGTCTTAACTATTAACCGGGCTTTAACATACAAAGGTACAGAATAGGTCTGGTCACGCTGAGTGCATTCGTACTCAGACAAACGGGGTTCGCGGAATTCGTAGCCAATGAATTCCAGTTCCAGTCTGTTGCCCACGAAGTCTTTGATAGGGGAAATCTCCTCAATCAGTTCACGGAGACCCTCCTCCTGAAACCAGACAAAAGACTGCAGCTGCATCTCTATCAGGTTAGGTACATTGACAACCTCGGGTAGTTGGGCATAAGATTTGCGGGTTATACCGGTGGCGGCGTCGGCCTTAGGTAACATAGATACCATGTCTGCTCCTTATTATAATCTCAAGGGACGTCGTTGCGCTAAAAAACAAAAGCGCACAATAATGCGGCTAGAAGAAAAAGTTGCTGTTTTTGGTTTGACATTTTTTCTGGAGGCATAATTTGCAAATAATAATGGTACTCCTGTAAACACAGTTTGTCAAGTATTATAGCAGGTTTTATGTAATATAAATAGCCTGTTTTAAAGGAAAAAGTACTCTTTCCCGAAAATATTTTATCTGCCCCCCTTTTCCTTATATATAATGAAATTGACGTACCTATAGCCTTGTGTTAGTATAAAACAGATTTAAAAGTAATGTTCCGGCAGGGGTTTTATATTTCAGAAAGCCCCTTTTTCTTTGTCAGATATTTAAACGAAATATTTAGCAAGAGGTTGGCAACTTTTATGACACTCCTTGAAGAAGAAATTATCCGCCATTCCTCAGACCAAAATACCCTGATTACCATAGGAGTTTTTGACGGTGTTCATCTGGGGCATCAGCACCTTATAAACGAGCTTAAAAAACAGGCCAAAGAACGTAACCTGCAAAGCTGCCTTATCACCTTTAAAGACCATCCCAGCAAAGTGCTTGGGCAGGATGATATTAAACTGATACTAAGTTTGGAAGAACGCAATCTGGCGCTTTCGCAAATGGGGCTTGACCAGATAATAATGCTCTCTTTCACCCCTGAAATCTCCACTGTCTCCGCCACCGACTTTGTAGGCTATCTGCTGGACCACCTGCACATGAAAGGCATTGTGGTGGGTTCGGATTTTGCTTTGGGCAGAAACCGGGCCGGAGATGCCACCGCCCTTAGGCGGCTTAGCCATATTATGGACTTCAGCGTTTCGGTAGTATCGCCGGTAGTTATAGAAAACCAGATAGTCAGCTCTACCGCTATCCGCCGGGCACTGCTTTCCGGCAATGTCAGCAAAGCCCGCCTGATGCTGGGAAGAAACTATCACATCCGCGGGACTGTTCAAAACGGGGCAAACCGGGGTACGAAGCTGGGCTTCCCCACCGCCAACCTTACCCTGCCCGGTTATCTGGCCTTGCCGGCAGACGGTGTTTATGCCGCCAAAGCATTTTTAGGCGAAAAAGAGTATAACGCGGTAGCAAATATAGGCTCATGCCCCACCTTCGGGCAGGAGGAACACCGCCTTGAAGTCCACCTGCTGGATTTTGCAGGTGATATAAGAGGGCAAGTGCTTAAGGTGGAATTTGTAGAATTTTTACGGCCTGAAATCTGCTTCGCAGATGCCGAAGCCCTGAAAACCCAGATTTCAGCTGATATATCAAAAGCCAGAGATATACTGAGGTAATACCAGATGAACCAAGCGGAAAACCGGATAGACCAGATTTTGAAACGGGGCGTAGCCGAAGTAATTGTAGAAGAAGACTTTAAAAAACTGCTTCTTTCGGGCAAAAAACTCCGCCTGAAAGAAGGCTTTGACCCCAGTTCGCCGGATATCCATCTGGGACACATGGTAGCCCTTAGGAAACTCCGCCAGCTTCAAGACCTGGGGCATCAGGTAGTTTTGATAGTGGGAGACTGGACCGCCCAGATTGGTGACCCTTCCGGCGCTTCTGTCACCCGCCCCATGCTTTCGGCCGAGCAGGTAAAGGCAAATGCCAAAACCTATCTGGAACAGTTTTTCAAGATTGTAGATAAAGACAAAACCGAAGTCCGCTGGCAAAGCGAATGGTATGCTAACTTTAAACTGGAAGACGTAGTCCGCCTTTCATCCAAATTTACCGTAGCCCAGATGCTGGCCAGAGACGATTTTGCCAAAAGATATGCCGCCGGCAAACCCATCAGCGTAACCGAACTGCTCTACCCCATGCTTCAGGCCTATGACTCTGTCATGGTGAAATCTGACGTGGAGTTCGGGGGGACAGACCAGAAGTTTAATTTGCTGGTAGGGCGTGAACTGCAGGAAATGCTGGGGCAGAAACCCCAGCAGGTGCTAATGGTACCCATACTGGTAGGCACTGACGGCGTCCACAAAATGAGCAAAAGCCTGGGCAACTATATTGGCGTAGCCGAAGAGCCCACCGAAATATTCGGCAAGTGCATGTCTATCCCGGATGAGCTGATACTCCAGTATTTTGAACTGGTGACTGATATACCCGCAACCGAAATAGCTGATTTTAAAAACCAGATGGCAAACGGTCTGGTAAACCCCATGGTACTTAAAAAACGCCTGGCCCGCGAGCTGATAACCCAGCTTTACAGCGCCGCTGCCGCCGAAGAGGCGGATGCCCAGTTTACCCGGGTGGTGCAGCGGGGTGAAATACCGGAGGATATGCCGGAATGCCGTTTGGAAAACGGTGAGAGCATCTGCGTGATAGATTTTATTATCAAGGCAGACCTTGCTAAGAGCAAAAGCGAAGCCCGCCGCCTGCTGGAACAGGGCGGAGTGGAAATAAATTCCGCTAAAATATCCGACCCCGGTACAACTGTGAAATGCGGTGATATAATAAAAGCCGGCAAGAGACGCTACTCCAAAGCTGTTTAGAATTTTGCTAAAAGCAATATTTTTTATATACTAAAGGTAATATTTGAAAAGGAGCCAGTATGCAAAACCTGAGAATCCCCGGACCTACCCCCTGTCCTGAAGAAGTCTTAACCGCCATGGGCCAGCAGATGATAAACCACCGCGGACCCGAAATGGCAGCTATCATGAAAGAGGTAGCTGAAAAACTGAAGTATTTCTTCCAGACTAAAAATGATGTCTTGGTGCTCACTGGCTCAGGTACTGGCGGCCTTGAGGCCGCGGCTGTCAACTTTTTATCTCCCGGTGAAACCGTACTAAGCGTTTCCATAGGTGTATTCGGCGAACGCTTTGCCAAGATTGCCTCCATTTTCGGGGCTAAGATAATTGCCCTTAATTTTGAGCACGGCAAAGCGGCTGACCCCGCTCTGGTCAAAAAGGCTCTGGCGGAACACCCCGAAATAAAAGCGGTGCTGATTACCCACAACGAAACCTCCACCGGCATCACCAATGACCTTAAATCTCTGGCATCCGTAGTAAAGGGTGCCGGCAAGCTGCTGATGGTAGATGCCATTTCCAGCCTCAGTTCCATTGACCTGCCGGTTGACGAATGGGGTTGTGACGTAGTTGTATCCGGCTCACAAAAAGGCTGGATGGTTCCCCCCGGTCTGGCTTTTATTTCCGTCAGCCCTGATGCCTGGAAAGCCAATGCCGAATCCAAGATGCCCCGTTTCTACTGGGACTTGGCTAAACACAAAGCCAGCATTGAGAAAGGGCAGACCCCCTGGACGCCCTGTGTTTCAGTTATTGTAGCTTTACACAAAGCTTTAGCAATGATGGAAAAAGAAGGTATGCAGAATATTTTCAAGCGCCACCAGAAAATTGCTGACTTTACCCGCAAGGGTGTCAAAGAGCTGGGTTTGACCCTGCTTGCCGAAGAAAAATATGCATCCAACACCGTTACTGCTGTTTTGGCTACCGAGGGGCTTGACCCCAAGAAGCTCTTAAAGGTAATGCGCGAAGAATACAACACCGTGCTGGCCGGCGGACAAGGCCCTCTGGAAGGCAAGATTTTCCGTATAGGCCATCTGGGTTGGGTAACCGAAAATGACATTAAAGTCACCCTGGACAATCTTAAATTAGCCCTGCCCAAGGCAGGTTTCAGGAGTTAAAATGAAAAAAGTACTGGTAAGCGATGCACTCTCCGCAACCGGGTTATCCCCCCTTAAGGAGATTGCACAGGTAGATGTAAAGACCGGCCTAAAACCGGAGGAATTGGTAAGCATTATCGGTGAATATGACGCCCTGCTGGTACGCAGCCAGACCCAGGTCACCGCTGATATTATCAATGCCGGTAAAAAACTGCAGGTTATCGGCCGGGCCGGAGTGGGCGTAGATAATATTGACTTAAAAGCTGCCACCGGTAACGGTATTATCGTGGTAAATGCCCCCACCGGCAACACTATCTCCGCTACCGAACATACCCTGGCCCTTATGCTGTCTATGGCCCGCCATATTCCCAGAGCCAACGCCAGCCTGAAATCCGGCCAGTGGAAACGCAATGAATTTGTAGGCTCTGAACTTAAGGGCAAAACTCTGGGCATTGTAGGTTTGGGCAATATCGGCTCTGAGATAGCCAAAAGGGCTTTAGCTTTGGAAATGCGGGTTATAGGTTATGATCCCTTTATATCTATGGAACGTGCCAAAAAACTGCAGGTAGAACTGGTACCCTTTGAAGACCTGCTGAAACAGGCTGACTTTATCACCCTGCATGTTCCCATGACCGGTCAGACCAAGGGACTTATCGGCCCCAAGGAACTGGAAATGATGAAACCCACTGTCCGCCTTATCAATACCTCCCGCGGCGGCATCATAGACGAAGAAGCTCTGGCAGCAGCCATCAGAGAAAAGCGTATCGGCGGTGCCGCTATTGACGTTTTCTCCAAAGAACCCTGTACCGAAAGCTGCCTCTTTGAGTGTGACAATATTATTGTTACCCCCCACCTGGGTGCTTCCACTGCCGAAGCTCAGGAGCTGGCCACCTCTGACGTGGTCAAACAGGTAATAGATGTATTTGAAGGCCGCCCCGCCCGCTATGCCGTAAATGCACCCTATATCTCGGCTGAAAGCCTGCCGGTAGTCGGTCCCTTTATGCCAGTTGCCCGCACAGTGGGCAGCCTGGTAAGCCAGCTGACTGACGGGCACATGAAAAATGTGACCATCAAATACTGCGGCGAACTGGCCGCTTATGATACCACCGCCCTGAAGGCCCTGGTGCTGGGCGGTATACTTGAGCATATCAGCGAAGAACGGGTGAACGTGGTCAATGCTGATATCGTAGCCGCGCAGCGCGGGCTTGGTGTAACCGAACAAAAGGAATCCGCCTGCCAGAATTTTTCCAGCCTGATTACTGTCACCATAGATACCGATAACGGCAAATCCAATACGGTTGCCGGCAGTCTGGTGCGGGGTGACGTGCATATTGTAAGGCTGAATGATTACTGGATAGATATTGTACCTACCGGCGGTTATTTCCTGTTTGCAGACCATATAGACCGCCCCGGACTGATAGGTGCGGCCGGTAAGATTACCGGTGATGCAGATATCAACATAAGCTACATGCACCTCAGCCGCCAGAAAGCCAGAGGGCAGGCCCTGATGATACTGGCTCTGGATGAACCCCTGCCGGAAAAACAGCGCCAGCAGCTGCTGTCCCTGCCGGACGTTCAAACAGTCCAAGTTGTAAAAATCTAGCTTTTAAGGTTTAGGGTAATAAAGCAAGGCTACCGCTTAAGTTGCTGGTAGCCTTGCTTATTTGAGGGATAAATGAAAATCGGGGTACTGGCCCTGCAAGGGGCATTCCGGGAACATATAAATATGCTGCGCACGCTGGGAGCGGAAGCGGTGGAAGTGCGCAAAGCTGAAGAACTGGCCGAACTTTCAGGGCTTATAATCCCCGGCGGCGAAAGCACCACCATTACCAAACTCCTTTATACATTCGGCCTGGCCAAGCCTGTAAAAGATTTAGCACGTAACGGAATGCCCGTTTGGGGTACCTGTGCCGGTATGATTTGCCTTGCCAAAGAGCTAAGCGGAGATATTTCCGGGGTAAAAACGCTTGAACTTATGGATATCACCGTCCGCCGGAATGCCTTCGGCAGGCAGGTAGACAGCTTTGAGGCAATGCTGAAGGTAAAGGCTCTGGAAGGCGGGGATTTTCCGGCGGTATTTATCCGCGCCCCTTTGGTAGAAAAAACCGGACAATGGGTGGAAGTACTGGCCAAGCTGCCTGACGGGACTATGGTGGCGGTAAGGGAGAATAATTTGCTGGCAACATCGTTCCACCCGGAACTCTCGGCGGATAACCGCTTTCACCGGTACTTTGTTCAGATGGCCAAAGATTACAAACCCTGATTAAAATATTTAGGTAAAATCATAAAGGGGAGGTGAAAACCTCCCCTTCTTTGTTTTATAAACCTATGTGATTTACTTTTTGGAATTTGCCTCAGAGTCAAAACGGTAAACTACCAAACCCGAAGGCAGTTTGGGGAAGAAATAAGTGGATTTGCGGGGCATGCGGTCAGATACGTCTGAAATAGCCTTGATAACCTCCGCCTTCATGGGGTTCAGAATAAAGGCCAACTGGAATTCACCTGATTTCACCCGCGAAACCACATCATTACGGTCAAAATTAAAGGCTATGCGCGGGTCTTCCACCGTTTTAAGCCCCATCAGCTCCTCAAGGATAATATGGTCAAGTACGCTCACATCCAGCTTCTTATAGATATCAGAATGGAAATACGGCATAAGGTTACTGGCAGTCTCAATCTCACGCAGGGTCAGCAACGTGAAGTTTTCTGTGCCGCCCAAACCATACATAACCAGGCGGATTTTACCCTCTTCTTTCAGGGCTTTATCCAGAGTATCCCAAGCACCAGGCAGTTTGGCCGGTATGGTAGTAACATCAAAGAACGATGCCAGTTTGGTCTGTAGATTTGACAAAGTACTTGCGTCCATCCCGCCCAGCAGGCGGTGCGCCGGCAAAACTACCAGACCGGGGTCAGCAAAGTCTACCAGGGTCATCATTACAAAATTAACCGGGTCATCAGAGGGGAGCTGGGGGTTTCCGGCCAGACGTTCCCGCCTGTAGGTCAGGGCGCTTTCATAACGATGATGGCCGTCAGCTATATAGATGGGTTTCTTGTCAAATAAAGCCGTTATTTTGGATATGGCTGGTTCATCAGTTACCACCCAAAGCTCATGGCGTTCGCCTTCAATATTCATGCTGACAACCGGTTTGCTTTCGGTTTGCAGCTCAAGCAGCCTGCTTACGTTTTTTTCTATATCCTGATACAGCCCGTACACCGGGCTGGTATTGGCACGGACGGCTGAAATGAGGTTAATCCTGTCCCTTTTAGGTTCGGAAAGTGTGCCTTCGTGGGGGCGGATAACCATCCTGTCCCATTCCTCAAGTCGCACTCTGGCAATAATGCCCCGCCTTTTATACTGTTTGCCGAACACACTGAAGTAATGGTCATGTATGTATATAGCCGCTTTCTTTTCGGCAGTCATTACCCGTTCGCCAATCCATTTTTCCAAGATGGCGGCGGCACGGGTATAGCGGTTATCTACAATATTGTCCTGGGGGGTGGGCTGGCTGTATTCCAGCCGTATATAGTTGTAAGGGCTGCGCTCTTTAAGGGCTTTTTCCTGTTCAGGGCTGATAATGTCATAAGGCGGACAGATAACATCTGCCATATCATCTACAAACATAGGGTTGTAACGTAATCCGTGAAAAGCCCGAACTTCAGCCATTTTTCTAGCTCCCTCTTTCCAAAATCTGGTTTTAGTTTAACTTAGAACGGCGTCTGACGCAAGCCCCTTTCAAACGTGAACGGTTGTACTTTTGTACTTGCTCTAAACAGGGGCTGTGATATACTAATAACCTGTATGGAAGATATGTTTTCCCCCCGAACGGAAATAGAAAACCTGAGGCGCGAGATAAACCGCCATAACCAGCTGTATTACGTTCAGGACAACCCTGAAATATCTGATTCCGAGTATGACGCCTTGCTCCGCCGCTTAAAAGAGCTGGAGGAAGCCCACCCTGAGCTTGTTACGGCGGACTCCCCCACCCAAAGAGTGGGGGCTGAGCCGCTAAAGGCCTTCGGCATTGTCAATCACCCTTATCCGCTGCTTTCTCTGGCAAATGCCTTTTCAGATACGGAACTGGAAGCCTGGTACCTGCGGGTAAAGAAACTGCTGGGGAATGCCGCTTTTCAGATAGACTGCGAACCCAAAATGGACGGGCTGGCAGTTGCACTTACCTACCGAAACGGCAAGTTTACCACCGGCGCTACCCGGGGTGACGGCTTTCAGGGTGAAAATATCACCCGAAACCTGAGAACTATCCATTCTATACCCTTAAATACCGAGGAGGACGCCCCCCCTGTTTTTGAAATAAGGGGTGAAGTGTATCTTCCAAAAGAAGGCTTCGCCAAGCTCAACCGCGAAAGGGCTGATAAAGGGCTATCCCTTTTTGCCAACCCCCGCAATGCCGCCGCCGGTTCGCTCCGCCAGCTTGACCCGTCAGTAACGGCCGAAAGACCGCTGGATATATTTATTTATGCTCTGGGGTATGCGGAAGACAGCCTGCTGCCTGACAGCCACTGGCAGATACTGGAATATTTCAGCCGCCTGGGTTTTAAGATAAACCCGCGTAACCGTCTGGTAAACACCCTGGAAGAAGCCAAAGAATACTACCGTGAGATGGCGGAAAACCGGGATTCCCTGCCCTACGAAGCAGACGGGGTAGTCTTCAAGGTAGATTCCGTATCCCTGCAGCAAAAACTGGGGGATGCGGGACGTGAACCCCGCTGGGCTATCGCCTATAAATTTCCGGCCGAACAGGTCACTACCCTCCTTAGGAAAATAGGCATATCGGTAGGCCGTACCGGCACTTTAAACCCGTATGCTATCCTTGAACCGGTAAATGTAGGCGGGGTAGTGGTAAAACAGGCCAGTTTGCATAACGAAGATGATATCCTCCGCAAGGATATCCGTGAAGGGGATACGGTAGTAATCCAGCGGGCGGGGGAAGTAATACCAGAGGTAGTTGCCCCGGTGCTGGCTAAACGCAGCCCCGAATCAAAACCCTTCAGCATGGAGGAAACCCTGTTTAACCCCAAACTTAGCCGCCCGGCCTGCCCGGTGTGCGGAGGGGAAATATACCGCCCCGCAGGCGAGGCTATGCACTACTGTGCCAACGTTTCCTGCCCCGCCCAGTTTGAACGCCAGCTGGAACACTTTGTTTCCAGAGGGACTATGGATATCCGCGGCATCGGCGAAAGCCTGAGCGTGATACTGGCACAAGAGGGACTAGTCAAAAACGTATCTGACCTTTACTACCTGACTGCGGCTGATTTACTGAAACTGCCGCGCATGGGTGAAAAAAGTGCGGATAATATAATAAAAGCTATCGCAGACAGCAAAAGCCGCCCGCTGGACAGGGTAATATTCGGGCTGGGTATCCGCCACGTGGGAAATGAGACAGCCGCTTTGCTATCCAGCCGCTACGGTGATATATGGGCACTGGCGGGGGCAGGGCTTGATGAACTGCAAACTATACCGGATATAGGTGCCAAGATAGCCAGCAGCATAAAAGCCTATTTCAGCGAAGAAAAAAACATAGCGGTCATCCGCCGTTTGGAAACAGCCGGAGTAAAGCTTGCTTCAGACCAAAAGCCCTCATACAAACCTCTGCCGCTTTCCGGAGTGGAGTTTGTAGTTACCGGCAAACTGGATAGTTTAAGCCGCGAAGAAGCACAGCAAAAAATCCGCTCACTTGGCGGCACGGCCAAGGACAATGTTACCAAAGCAACCCGCTATCTGGTGGTAGGTGCTGATGCCGGCTCCAAGCTGGCCAAAGCCCGCAGTATGGGGGTAAAAGAGCTGTCCGAACAGGAATTTATAAATATGCTGGAGCAATCTTGATGAAACTTATTATCGGGCTGGGAAACCCCGGCAAAGAATATTCGGGCAACCGCCATAACGTAGGTTTCCAGTGCCTGAGCCGTTTTGCCAAAGACAACCATATCAGCTTTGACAAAAAATGCTGCCTTTCCCGCACCGGTTCCGGCCGCATAAATGACGAAGAAATAGTGCTGGCCAAACCCCAGACCTATATGAACCTCTCCGGCAAAGCCGCCAGCCAGCTGCTTCGCCGCTACAACCTTAAAGCCGCTGATATTATTGTAGTGCAGGATGATTTGGATTTGCCTGCGGGCAAAATCCGACTGCGGCTGGGGGGGAGTGCCGGCGGGCATAACGGCATTTCATCTATTATTACAGACATCGGCACCAAGGAATTTATCCGCCTGAAGATAGGTATCGGCAAGCCGGATAGCCGGAATAACGGAACTGAGGTGGTAGACCATGTACTGGGCAACTTCGGCGGGGAAGAACGGGAGATTATGGACAAGGCTATTACCCGTGCTTCCGAAGCACTCACCTGCCTGCTGACCTTTGGACTGGATACCGCCTCCAACCGTTTCAACTCTTAAATCTTTGCCCCAAATAGCACAGGGGTGTTATAATTCCCTTGCTTTTCATGGATAATAAACGTATTTTCATTGCGGTTATAGGTGCCTCCAAAGCCACGCCGGAAGAAACCCGTTTGGCAGAGGAAGTGGGCAAAGAACTTGCGCTTAGGCAGGTTACACTTGTCTGCGGGGGCATGGGCGGGGTAATGGAAGCCGCCTGCCGGGGCGCATCTTTAAACGGGGGGCTGACCATAGGCATACTGCCGGGAAACAGCCGCGAAGAGGCAAACCCGTATGTCCAAATACCCATAATAAGCAGTATAGGTTTTGCCCGGAATGTCATGGTGGTCAAATCTGCCCAGGCAGTTATTGCGGTGGGCGGTGCTTACGGAACATTGTCTGAAATAGCCTATGCCCTCCAAAGCGGACTGCCGGTAATTACTTTAAACAGCTGGTCAATGAGCCAGAACGGCAAGGCTGACGGCACTGTAATCAAAGCCGGAAATGCCCTGGAAGCGGTTACAATGGCTCTGGATTTAATAAACTAATACGAGTGTGAGGTAATTGTGTCTGCAGTAGTCAAGTCTATCAAGGCCAGAGAGATACTGGATTCCCGTGGCAACCCCACCGTTGAAGCGGATGTAGTTTTATCTGACGGCTCTTTCGGCCGGGCGGCTGTACCTTCGGGTGCTTCTACCGGCAGCCATGAAGCCGTGGAACTGCGTGACGGAGACAAATCCCGCTATAACGGGCTTGGCGTACAAAAGGCAGTTACTAATGTAAACACCGCCATTGCTAAGGCCATATCCGGTTTCAAAGCATCAGACCAGCAGGGGCTGGATAACCTTTTGATAGAACTGGACGGCACTCCCAATAAAGCCAAGCTGGGGGCTAACGCCATGCTGGCCACTTCACTGGCAGTTGCCCATGCCGCAGCTGCATCCTGCCATATGCCTCTTTACCGTTACCTGAATAACTGTGACGAATATATCCTGCCCGTACCCATGTTCAATATATTAAACGGCGGCAAACACGCCTCAAACTCCACTGACTTTCAGGAGTTTATGGTAATGCCCACAGGTGCCAAAAGCTTTGCCGAGGCACTCCGGATGGGTACCGAGGTTTACCACAGCCTGAAAAAAGTGCTGAAAGGTATGAACCAGAATACTACCGTGGGGGATGAAGGCGGTTTTGCCCCTTCCCTACCCACCAATAAAGATGCGGTGGAAGTCATACTGAAAGCCATTGAAAAAGCCGGCTACCGCCCCGGTGAAGATATATTCATAGCCCTTGACCCGGCTTCAAGCGAACTTTATCAGGACGGCAAATACACCCTGGCAACTGAAAATAAAACCCTCAGCAGTGCCGAAATGGTGGATTACTGGTGCGGCTGGGTGGAAAAATACCCCATAATCAGTATTGAAGACGGCCTTTTTGAAGATGACTGGGACGGCTGGAAAATGCTTACTAAAAAAATCGGCAGCAAGGTGCAGCTGGTGGGTGACGATTTTTATGTCACCAATATAAAGCGGCTGGAGAGGGGCATAAAAGAAAACGCCTCCAACTCCATACTTATTAAACTTAACCAGATAGGCACCTTGTCTGAGACTATTGCCGCTATCAAAATGGCAAATAATTCCGCCTGGACAGCAGTGGTCAGCCACCGCAGCGGAGAAACCGAAGATACTACTATTGCAGATTTGGCTGTGGCCATGAATGCCGGCCAGATAAAAACCGGCGCTCCCTGCCGTGCGGAACGCACTGCCAAATATAACCGCCTGCTCCGTATTGAAGAGGAACTGGGCGGAAAGGCCAAATACCCCGGCAAAGAGGCCTTTTTCAACTTAAAATAATTATAAAAGGATATAGAAACCCTCTGGATGCAGCCGGCAGCCGGTGAAAACCCGCCCGAACTGCATCCGCAGGGTAAAGCTTTAAAGATATGCCAGATGCCATATGGGATAAAAAATTTTTCATAAAATGTGAGCTGTTTTGAAAAATAACGAGCACCCCAAATACATCGGCATTACCACCACTGTACCCATAGAAATACTGCTTTCAGCCGGTTACAGCCCGCTGGACCTGAATAATATTTTCGTTTCAGATACAAATCCTGACAGGCTTATCCGCTTGGCTGAAAAAGACGGCTTCCCCTTAAACTGCTGTGCCTGGATAAAAGGCATTTACGGTGTCTGCCTGGATAAAGGCATCAGTGAGGTTATCTGTGTAACCAGCGGTGACTGCTCAAACACCCAGATGCTAAGGGAAGTTTTAAACCTAAAAGGTATCTGCACTATTCCCTTTGACTTCCCCACCGAACCCAACCCCGCGGAGGTAAAAGCATCTCTGTCAAAACTGGCCCTCAGGCTGGGCACTACTCTTGAGGCGGCTGAAGAATGGCGGAAAACACTTAGTCCCGCCAGAGAACTGGCACACAGGCTGGACTACCTGTGTTATGCCGAAAACAAAGTATCCGGTTTTGAAGACCACTACTGGCTGGTATCCAGTTCAGATTTTAATAGTGATTATGTAAAGTACCAAGCCGACCTTCAGAAACTCCTGAATACAGCGGAGAACCGCACCCCTTACCCCCCGACCGAACTACGGCTGGCTTATCTGGGTGTGCCTTCGGTATTCGGGCAGGAGCTTTACCCTTACCTTGAGCAAAACGGAGCCAGAGTGGTGTTTAATGAAATCCAGCGGCAGTTCAGCCTGCCCAAAGGCGGTGCTGATATCTCCCGGTCTTACACCGCTTATACTTACCCCTACCCCATGGAATACCGCTTAAGGGATATCCGGACCCAGCTCACTAAGCGCCGCATAGACGGCATAATCCATTATGTTCAGGCTTTCTGTCATCGGGCTATCGGTGATATTATATTGAGGCAAAAGCTGCCGCTTCCCATGCTCACTCTGGAAGGCAACGCAGATTTTCATTTAAACCAGCATCAGAAAACCCGGCTTGAGGCCTTTTTGGATATGCTTAAGGCCAAAAAACAGATAAACCTATAATTTACTTGAAGGGGGATTATTATGGTAACCAGAATCGGCATTAACGGATTCGGGCGAATCGGGCGTATTACCCTAAGGACTATTAACCAGTACCACCGCGGCGAACTTGAAGTAGTAGCGGTAAATGACCTGGCCGACAATAAATCCAACGCCCACCTTTTAAAATGGGACTCAACCTACGGCAAATATCCCGGTACAGTTGAATCTGATGACTGCTCTATAATAGTAGACGGCAAACCCATCAAGGTTTTCAGCGAACGTGACCCCATGCAGATCCCCTGGGAGACCGCCGGAGTAGATTTGGTGATTGAATCTACCGGTTTGTTTACCGATGCCGCCAAAGCCTCCTCCCACCTTCGCGGCAGTGTTAAGACTGTGGTCATTTCAGCCCCGGCCAAGGGTGAAGATATCACCGTGGTTATGGGTGTAAACGAAGAAAAATATAACTGCAATACTCACCGTGTTATCTCCAATGCCTCCTGCACCACCAACTGTGTCGCCCCCCTTATAAAGGTACTCCATGATAAATTCGGGGTTAAAAAAGGTTTCATGACTACCTGCCATGCCTATACCAATGACCAGAAGATACAGGATATGTTCCACAAGGATATCCGCCGGGCCAGAGCCGCCGCGGTCAATGTTATCCCCACCACTACCGGAGCTGCCAAAGCAGTAGCTTTGGTGCTGCCCGAACTTAAAGGCAAGCTGGACGGCATTTCATTCCGCATACCCTCTGCCAGCGTTTCACTGGTGGATTTTGTGGGTGAACTGGCCAGAAATGTAACCGTAGAGGAAGTAAACGCCGCTTTCAAGGAAGCCGCCCAGGGCAAGCTGGCCGGAATACTGGAATACTGCGAAGAGGAGCTGGTCAGCAGTGATTTCAAGGGCAACCCTGCCAGTTCCATCATAGATGCCCCCAGTACTATGGTGCTGGACGGCAATATGGTAAAAGTACTTTCATGGTATGACAATGAGTGGGGTTACTCCACCCGCCTGGGAGATTTGATAGCTTACATCTCCAAATAAATTTTAAACTAATAACTGGGGCGGATTTAAACGTAAGTTGTTGACATGCTAAAGCTATTAGTTTAGAATTTAGCCCGATTAACGGAGGACAAAATGAAATTAATTGTAATCGGTCTTGGGCAATGCGGCAGCCGCATAGCGGATGAGTTTGCCCGTATGGATAAAAGAGCCCGCTCCCAGCGTAACGTGAGTATCTGCCCGGGAGTGTTCGCCGTAAACACCGACCAGGCTGACCTTTCAGGTCTGGTCACCATCAAACCTGACCACCAGCACCGCATACTTATCGGCGGGCGTAAAACCGGCGGCCATGGGGTAGGTAAAATAAATGAACTGGGCGCTGAAATTGCCAGAGCAGATGCCGACAAGGTTATAGATGCCCTGCGCACCACCAAGCGTTTTTATGATGCAGACGGTTTTCTGGTTATTGCCGGTGCGGCCGGCGGTACCGGTTCAGGTTCGGTTTCCATTATCGCCCAGCATATCAAAGAGCGCTACATGGACAAACCGGTTTATGCCCTGATAGCCCTGCCCTTTGAGCATGAGGAGAAAACCGAAGAGCGCACCGTCTACAATACCGCTGTCTGCTTAAAATCAATCAGTTCGGTTGCAGATGCGGTTATACTGGTGGAAAACCAGCGTTATGTCCGCAAGGATTTTTCACTCCGCTACAACCTTTCCAAGATAAACTCCCTGATTGTTGAGCCTTTCTGGGATTTGCTGTGTGCCGGTGAAGAAAAGAACTCCAAGTACATCGGTGCCAAGACTATGGATGCCGGTGATATCATCCAGACCATTTCCGGCTGGACGGTTATCGGTCACGGCAAGGCCCGCGTCCGCACCTTGACCCTGCCCTTTGATAAAACTGACCATTTCCGGATGAAGAGCGTTTCCAACTACAAGGGTATCCGGGCTATGGATGAAGCCGTAAGTGAGCTTTCGCTCAAGATTGACCCCCGTGATGCCGGACGGGCGCTGTTCCTTATTTCCGCCCCTGCCAAAGAAATAAATATGGATATCATAAAAGAACAGGGTGACTGGCTGCGTGAGATGGCACCGAATGCCATTATCCGCAACGGTGACTACCCCCGCGAAAAAGACACCATGACTGTAACCGTTATCTTCTCAGAGCTGTCGGACCTTGAGAGGGTACGCTACTACTACAACCGCTCCACCAGCATGATGCCCG
Organism: Dehalococcoides mccartyi 195; assembly: GCF_000011905.1. Classification (NCBI taxonomy): domain Bacteria; kingdom Bacillati; phylum Chloroflexota; class Dehalococcoidia; order Dehalococcoidales; family Dehalococcoidaceae; genus Dehalococcoides; species Dehalococcoides mccartyi. The sequence goes on along the minus strand of NC_002936.3, from coordinate 539,349 downwards.
TAATCAAGCAGCGTCAGGCTGACCTGGCGGACAGGCGGCGAGATATTGATGAACTCAGCAGAGATATTCCTTCCCTGCTTGAATAACCATTAAAACACCACGGCACTTTGACGGCTTCGGAAATTCCGAAGCCGTTTTTTATTGCCCGCAGCTACCCATCTGCCCGCCGATAAATATTATTAATTCATACCCCCTTGCTATATTAATTTTTTTAATTTACATATTGACTTTTTTAATTTTTAACCATATAATACTGATATAAGTTAAATAACTACCCGGAGGTGCACAATATGGCAAAAGACTGGCAGGAACTGACCAGGCTCACCCAGGGAGCAACCATAACGGTTGAGCGGGTCAAACTGGCATCTTCAGGCATTGCCATTGAGGGAAGCTTTGAGCTGCCTGCTCTGGCCAGACTCTCTGCTGAAGACCAGGTGTTTGTAATGGCCTTTGTAAAATGCCACGGCTCTATAAAGGACATGGAAAAGTTCTTCGGTATCAGTTACCCCACCGTGAAAAACCGCCTGCAGCGGATAGGGGCAAATTTCAGCTTTGTTGAAAACTTTCCCACCCCACCCGCAACCAACGAAGATGATAATGTACTGGCAGAACTGGAAAAAGGCGGAATCTCAGTAGACGAAGCTCTAAGGAGGTTGCAAAGATAATGTACTGGCCACCTATGCTTCTTTGGGCGGGAATACCATTCGGCAAGGGCGGCGGAAGCTTTCCGCTGATACTGCCGCTGTTCCTGATATATCCCATTGTACTGGCACTAATGATTGTATTTGCACCTTTCATGCTGCTGGCTATATTACTGACCTGGTCAAGCGGCAGAGGCCGCTTCCTCTTGCTTATCGGCCCATATTCATACCGCTTGTGGTGTGCCCTCAGGGGTATGAATGCAGATATCCGCGACAACAAAACACGTATAAAAGTACAGTTTATATAAGGGGGAATATTAAAAATGTCTGAAAATGCTAAAAAAATACTGCAAATGCTTTCCGAAGGCAAAATAACCGTAGACCAGGCCAATAAACTGCTTGAAGCGCTGGGTAATGAAGACTCAAAACCCGCCCCGGCTGCCGCTATAACTGCCAAAGGAGTACCCAAATACCTGCGGGTAATAATAAACGGCACTGACGAAGACAGTAATGCCAAGGTCAATGTGCGCGTTCCAATGGCTCTGTTGAGAGCCGGAATCAAGCTGGCATCCATACTGCCGGCAGATGCTACCAACGAAATAGACCATAACCTTAAGGAAAAGGGGGTCAACTTTGATTTCAAGAACCTGCGTGAAGAGGATATTGAACCCCTGATTGAGGCTATGACCGAGATGGAGGTAGACGTAGACAGTGAAGGCAGCAAGGTAAAGGTATTTACCGAATAAAATAGAAAACCAGCCTGTATACCAGGCAACCAAATGCCGGAAATAACTTACCGGGTAAATAAAAAACGGCTAAAAAACACAGGGTGCAACCGGAAAACCAGCCGCCGTCTGCACCCTGCCCGTATATTACACCCCGAATATCTTCCCCGCCTGGCAAATCAGCGGGGATTTTTCATACCTTGTAGCTAAATATCTGCCCGAAATTGCTTTGGAGAATAACACTTTTAGGGTATAATATGGCAGATATGACCTGTCAGGTATTTTACCGCAAATGGCGCCCCCAAACTCTGGCTGACCTTGTCGGCCAGGAACACGTTGCCCACACCCTGAAAAATGCCCTTTCAAGCGGGCGTATTGCCCAGGCCTATCTTTTCTGCGGCCCCAGGGGTACGGGCAAAACCAGTACCGGACGCATTTTGGCCAAAGCGGTAAACTGCACCACCAACCAGGGCAAGGGTGAACCCTGCAATACCTGCCCCATGTGTTTATCCATAACCGAGGGCAGCTCTATGGACGTAATCGAAATAGATGCCGCTTCCAATACAGGGGTGGACGATATCCGTGAGCTTAAAGAAAAAGTCCAGTACGCCCCGGCACTGGCGAATTACAAGGTTTATATCATAGATGAAGTCCATATGCTTTCAAACAGTGCCTCAAACGCCCTTTTGAAAACGCTTGAAGAACCCCCGCCCAGGGTTATATTTATACTGGCCACCACTGAAATCCACAAGGTACTGCCCACCATTATGTCCCGCTGCCAGCGGTTTGATTTCCACCGGGTATCCCTTTCAGATATGAGCCGCAAACTGGAAAAAATAAGCCAGGCAGAGGGCATAAATATAGAACCCGAGGCTTTAAAACTGATAGCCCGTTCAGCCGGGGGCAGTTTCCGTGACGGTGAAAACCTGCTTCAGCAGATAGCCACCACTTACGGTACCGAAATAAGCCTGCCCCAGGTGCAGGCGGCTTTGGGTATCAGCGGGGATGAACGCATAAAAACCCTGGCGGAAAATATACTTAAAAAAGACATCAAAAACGGGCTGCAAACCCTTAATGCCGTTGTGGCGGACGGGATTGATTTAAAACAATTCCGCCGTGAACTGCTGGATTACCTCCGCCAGATTATGCTCCTAAACAGCGGGGCGGAAGGCAGTTTGGAACTTACCGCAGATGAGAAAAAAGCCCTGCAAAAAGTATCAGCCATAACCAACCTGGAGGGCATTACTAAAGCTATAAAGGCCTTTAGCCAGCTTGATTTCAGTTCAGATACGGCCTCCAGCCTGAGTTTTGAGCTGGCACTGGTAGATGCTTCGCTTAATCCGGATACTGCACCGGCTACTATACCCCCCCAGGCCAAATTACCAGCCCCTAAAACTGAAAAACCGGCGGTATCTAATGAGCCGCCGCAGAAAGAAGCCAAAGCAGAAATCCAGGATAAAACCAAGAATGCTTCAGAACCGGCCGCTGCCTCCAGAACCGGGGCTAAAGAATCTGCCCCCAAACTTACCAGAACGGCTATACCTGTTGAAGAAAAACCCAAATACACTGCCCCCGCCCCGCCCAAAGAAGAAGAAAAAGTGCTTATAGGGGCCGGGGATGTGATTGAACAGCTAAAGGTCAGCTGGAAAAACATACTTGACCAGGCACCGGACAACCTTAAACGCTCAGCGGCAGTAGCCATACTACGCAGCGCCGGTGTCCGCCCGGTCTCTATAGAAAAAAATGTGGTCACTCTGTCTTTTAAATACAAATACCACAAAGACAAGATTGAAGAACTGGAAAACCGCAAGGTTACCGCCGAAATTATTTCAAATTTCGTAGGCAGGACATGCACTTTGGTATGCATATCCGAAGCCGAAACCAACCATTTGGTCAAAGAAGCCCAAAAACTGGGAGCCCAGATTATATCAGTGGAGGAAAAGTAAAGCGTGAACATGAACATGATTAAGCAGGCCATGGAGCTTAAGTCTAAGCTGGACAAAGCCCAGAAAGAACTGGCAAAAGTAATAGTGGAGACTGAAAGCGCCAAGGGTGCTATCAAGATAAAGATGAACGGCCAGCAAAAAATACTGTCCCTAAGTATTTCACCTGACATCATCAACCCGTCCAAACCCAAAGACCTGGAAAATGCCCTGACTAAAGCTTTCAATGATGCTTACGAAGAGACTAAAAAAGAAGGCTCAAAGCAGATGCAGGGACTGATGGGGGATGTTAAAATTCCGGGTCTGATGTAATATTTCGGCAGGAGACTTTGTTGAAGGATACTTCTTTACCGTCTACAGCCGGTGCAGTAAACAAGCTTATAGATTCGCTGGGCAAACTCCCGGGCATAGGCCCGAAAAGCGCCCAGCGGCTGGCTTTTTACCTGATGAGGGCGCCTGAAGAACAGGTTCTGACTCTTTCAGATACTATCCGCAGTATCAAGAACCAGATAAGCCAGTGCCGTATCTGCTTTAACGTGGCTGACAGTGAGCTTTGCCCAATCTGCCAGAATACCAAACGCGAAGCAAACAAGATTTGCGTGGTGGAACAGCCGCAGGATATTTTGGCACTGGAACACGTGGGCGTTTACCGAGGCTATTACCATGTACTGCACGGGGCTATCTCCCCCACCGAAGGCATCACTTCCCAAAATATACGCATCAACGAACTTATGAGCCGCCTGAATGACGGGCAGGTAGATGAGGTTATTTTAGCTACCAACCCCACCACCGAGGGTGAGGCTACCGCTATGTACCTTTCGCGCCTGATAACCCCGCTGGGTATAAAAGTAACCAGACTGGCACGGGGTTTACCCTTTGGAACCGAACTGGAATATGCTGATGATGTAACCTTAAGCCGGGCCATGGAGGGACGCCAGAACTTTTAGTTTTCCTTTCCTGACTTGAGCCCGAAAGGAGGCAGGCTATGACCAGACAATCTAAAAAATACTCCCAGAAGGCAGGTATGCTGCCAGGCTCAGTAGTATTTATAGGCGAAGGAAAGACAGAGCCAGCCAGCCTCAGCCTTAGCTCGTATACCCCGGATGCCTACCAGCCGCTGCCTTTAAAAACCCTGGCGGACTGCAGTACCCAGGTTAAACAGTCCGGCGGCATAGTCTGGGTAAAGGTCAGCGGGCTTCAGGATACTGCTATGGTGGAGGAACTGGGCAAATGCTTTAACCTTCACCCCCTTACCCTTGAAGACGTGGTCAATACTGAGCAGCGTCCCAAACTGGAGGACTACGGCAATTACCTCTTTGCCGTTATCAAAGCACTTCACTGGGATTCCGAGCTTAAGAAAACCCGCTCAGAACATATCAGCCTGATACTGGGTAAAAACTTCCTGATAAGTTTTCAGGAACACCAGAGTGATATTTTTAACCCCATTCACCAACGTTTACAGTCAGATAACGGGCGGATTCGGAAACTAGGGGCAGACTATCTGCTCTATTCCATACTGGATATAATAGTAGACGGCTATTTCAGTTTGATAGAGGGCTTCGGAGATTATCTGGACGAAATAGAAGAACAGCTTCTATCCTCCCCATCCTCCCAAACACTCAAACAGATTTCAGAGGCCAAAAAAGAAATGCTCTTTATCCGTAAATCTATCTGGCCGGCCAGGGAGACCGTGGCAGCCATTGAACGCAGTGAAACGCCCCTGATAGATAAAAGCAGCCACATATATTTCCGTGACATTTATGACCACCTTATCCAGCAGATAGATACCGGCGAAACCTACCGGGATATGCTTTCCAACATGATAGATATTTACCTTTCCAGCCTATCCAACCGCATGAGTGAGGTCATGAAGGTTTTAACTATATTCGCTTCCATTTTTATACCCCTGACCTTTATCGTAGGCATATACGGCATGAATTTTGATATCCCAGAGCTCCGCTTCAGTTGGGGGTATCCCGGTATACTTTTATTCATGCTAGCCATAGCTTTAATATTAGTATTGTTTTTCAAGCGGAAGAAATGGCTTTAAATTGTCAGACACAAACATCCGGATAGAATACAACACACTCATAAACCGGCTTAAATCACTGGCCAATGCGGATAATGTGGCTGGTATGGCCCGCTTCGGTATATCCAGCGCCAATACCCTGGGAGTGAGCGTAAAAGATATCCGCCCGCTTGCCAAATCCGCCGGGCATAATCATGCCCTGGCACTTTTACTCTGGGATTCGGGTATTCATGAAGCCCGTATAATGGCCAGCCTGATTGCTGAAAGCAAAAAGGTCAGCCAAGAGGAGATGGAAAGCTGGGTCAAAGACCTGGATTCATGGGATATCTGTGACCTGTGCTGCAACAACCTTTGGTCAAAAACCCCATTTGCTTACGAACAGGCCTTAGCCTGGACCTACCGCCGGGAGGAATACGTCAAACGGGCGGGTTTTGTATTACTTACCGCTTTGGCAGTCCATGATAAAAAAGCGGCGGATGAAAAATTTATCTCCTTTTTCCCCCGCCTGCTGGCAGAAGCATCTGATGAACGCAATTATGTAAAAAAGGCGGTTAACTGGGCACTCCGCCAGATAGGCAAACGCAATCTGAGCTTAAACCAGGCCGCTATAACTCTGGGGCAGGAGATACTGGATTTAAATACCAGAAGCGCCAGATTTATAGCTACAGACGCTTTGCGTGAATTAAAAAGCCCCCAGGTGCAAAAACGTCTGGCAATCAAACAGGGAAAACAGCCTCACCGCTAAAAACCCGGCTTATAAGTTCAAAAGACCCGAGGAAGCGCTTTACCTTTTGAGCTTAAACGTATAATATCATTTGGTAAAGACCAAGCATCAGGCCAATACTCTTAGCAAAACCGAAAAGACAGATTATAAATGACCAAACCCCATGACTTTAAAACCAGAGCAATTATAGTTCGTAAGACCAAATGCGGGGAAGCTGACCGTATCTTAAGTTTGCTCACCCCGGACCTGGGGCTGATACAGGGTTTTGCTAAAAGCGTCAGAAAAACCAAAAGCAAACTTTCAGGCCACCTGGAGCTTTTTTGTTATTCGGAAGTATCTCTGGCCAGAGGTAAAGCTATAGATACGGTAACCGGCAGCCAGACTATCCAGAGTTTTCTAAACATCCGCAGCAGCCTTCAGCTTTCGGCCATGGCCTTTTATGTCTGTGAGCTGGCTTTTCACTTTTCACCTGAAGAATCTGCCAACCCGGCTATCTTTCAGCTGTTGCTTTCCACCCTGGAGGAACTGGACAATACAACTCAGGCAGAACTATGTACCAAATATTTTGAAATACACCTGCTGGAAATGAGCGGATACAAACCGGAACTGCGTGAGTGTGCCAACTGCCACCAGAAACTGCTGGCTACCACCAATTATTTCAGCCCGGAAAGCGGCGGCATAATCTGCCCTGATTGCCGGAATACCCAAACCGGCATACCTATTTCGGTAAATGCGGTGAAAGTATTGCGCTATATTCAGGAAAATGATATCCCGAACATATACCGTCTGAAAATCAACCGGGAAATATTGTCTGAGCTGGAGCTGGCAATACGTGCCAATATCCGCTTTGTGCTGGAAAAAGAACCCAAAGCCCTGCTCTGGCTGGACAGCCTGAGCAGGGCTAATCTATAAGCGGAAAACAAGGCGGACAGCGGTTAAAAAAAGAGGTCTTCACGGGATTCCTCTGCCGGAATATCCTTTGTATCCAAGTGTTTTTTAGAATAATGATTTCTAAAACTATATATTCCCAAAGCTAACAGCACCACAATAAAAACTACCTGAACTATACCCACAATAATAGGAATAATAGACTCTGATACATCCATGTGTTTTTTTATCCATTTTGTATTATTTGTGACTTTGCTCTGGAACGCCAGAAATTATAGCACTTTTATATAATATTTCAAATATTATCTGGAATATTCTTATACCATTTATCCCTTTTATACCTTTAATAAATTTTAACAAACTAAACAAACCGCAGGCATTATCTTTGCCATAGCTGCAGTGATAGCATATAATAGCTTTGAAAATCCCAGTTACAAGAGAGTAGTCTATGCCGGAAGAATATCTGAACGCCCAAAAGATGGAAAAACTGGAACGGATAAAGAGCCGGGGTATAAACCCCTATCCAGCCACTTTCCACCCCAGCCATACCAGTGTCCAGGCAGTTGCCTTGCTGGCCGAACTGGAAAAACAGGAGAACCCGCCAAAGGAAATTCTGAGGATTGCCGGGCGGATTATGACCCTGCGCGACATGGGCAAGATTTCTTTCATGGATATACGTGACGGCAGCGGCAAAATACAGGTTTTCTGCCGCCAGAATGACCTTGACGAAGCCAGTATAGAGCTGCTTAAAGATTTGGATTTGGGTGATTTTATAGGTGCGGAGGGAAGCCTTATGCGTACCCGCACCGGTGAACCCAGTCTGGCAGCCACCAAAATAAGCCTGCTTTCCAAATCCCTGCTGCCCCTGCCTGAGAAATGGCACGGCCTGCAGGATGTGGAAAAACGCTACCGCCAGCGTTACCTGGACCTTATTTCCAATGCGGACGCCCGCCAGACCTTCCTTACCCGCAGCCAGGTTATCAGTGCCATCCGCAGCTTTATGAGCAGCAAAGGTTTTCTGGAGGTAGAAACCCCGGTTCTTCAGCCTGAGGCAGGCGGGGCACTCGCCCGCCCCTTTATTACCCATCATCAGGCTTTGGACTGTGATTTTTATATGCGGATAGCTTTGGAACTGCACCTGAAAAGGCTGATTGTGGGCGGCTTTGACCGGGTATATGAGATAGGGCGGATATTCCGCAACGAAGGGGTTTCCACCCGCCACAACCCCGAATTTACCATGATGGAAAGCTACCAGGCTTATGCTGACTATAAAGACGTTATGGATTTCCTTGAGGAAATGGTTTCAAGTGTGGTTAAAGAAATAAGCGGCGGATACACCGTGCCATTCGGGGATACTACACTGGATTTTACCCCTCCCTGGCCCCGCCTGAGCATGCGTGATGCCGTAAAGCAATATGCCGGTATAGATTTCTTTGATTTCCCCACCAAAGAGGCTTTAGCCGCAGAGATGATTCGCCGCAAACTGAAGGTAGACCCCGCCAAAGACTGGGGCAAACTGGTTGATGAGCTGGTGGGTGAATTTGTAGAACCCCGTTTGATTCAACCCACTTTCCTTACTGACCACCCGGTGGCCATGTCCCCGCTTGCCAAACAGAAGCCGGAAGACCCCCGCCTGACAGAGCGGTTTGAAGCCATTTGTGCCAATATGGAAATAGCCAATGCCTTTTCCGAACTGAATGACCCGGTAGAGCAAAGGGCGCGTTTTAAGGAACAGCTGGAAAAGCGCAATCAACTGCGTACGGAAGAGTCCGAAAGTATAGACGAGGACTTTTTGGCCGCTCTGGCATATGGTATGCCGCCCACCGGCGGTCTGGGTGTAGGTATTGACCGTCTGGTAATGCTGCTTACCAACCATGACTCTATCCGTGAGGTTATTTTGTTCCCTGCCCTGAAAGACCGGGAAGACAAGGGCGAACAGGAATAATTGATATTACTCTGGCAGAAGGAGACCTTTCATGCTTGATTTGAAATTTATAAGAGAAAATACCGAACTAGTACGCAAAGCGGTAGCCGCCCGTAATACCGATGCCCCCATTGATGAGATACTGGAGCTGGATAGTTGCCGCCGCACTCTCAGCCAGGAGCTGGATACCCTTCGCGCCAAACGCAAAATAATAGCCAAGCAGCGGGATGAGGCCGCCATTGAAGAAGGGCGGGTATTACGCGGCAGGATAAGTGAACTTGAGACCGGGCTTTCAGAAGTAGAGGAAAAGCTGACTGACCGCTTGCTCAGGGTACCCAATATCCCGGATGCATCTGTACCTGTGGGCAAAGACGAAAGCGAAAACGTAGTCCTTTATTACCGGGGAGAAAAACGTAATTTCAGCTTTACCCCCAAACCCCACTGGGAACTGGGAGAAGCGCTGGATATTATAGATTTTGACCGGGGTATCAAGCTTTCCGGTTCACGCTTTTATATTTTGAAGGGTGAGGGCGCGCGCCTTCAAAGGGCACTTATTGCCTTTATGCTGGACCTGCACACCCGCAAACACGGCTATACCGAAATCTACCCGCCCTACATGATAAAAAGGGAGTGTCTGGTAGCGTCTGGTAACCTGCCCAAATTTGCTGACAATTTGTACCATGACGCAGAGGAGGACTACTGGTGGGTGCCTACCGCCGAAGCCCCTCTGACTAATTTGCACCGTGACGAAATACTTTCTGTTGAGCAGCTGCCCATTCATTACGTAGCCTACACCGCCTGTTTCCGCCGCGAAAAAATGTCTGCCGGCAAAGATGTACGCGGTATAAAACGGCTGCACCAGTTTGACAAGGTTGAACTGTATAAATACTGCAAACCGGAAGACTCTTTTGACGAACTGGAAAAGATGGTGGCAGATGCTGAAGAAATAGCAGACGCCCTAAAGATACCCTACCGCTTAAAACAGCTGGTTACGGCTGATATCAGTTTCGGTTCAGCCAAGTCTTATGATATTGAAATGTATTCGCCGGGTGTTGACGAGTGGCTGGAAGTTTCTTCCTGTTCTAACTGCACAGATTTTCAGGGCAGGCGGGCTAATGTCCGTTTCCGCCGCACCCCCGAAGCCAAACCCGAATTTGTCCACACCTTAAACGGCTCCGGGCTGGCCCTGCCCAGGGTGATGATATCGGTTATAGAAAACTACCAGCTGCCGGACGGAAGCATTGTTGTTCCCGAAGTACTCCGCCCCTTTATGGGAGTGGATGCTATCTGCTAAGAAAAGGACTGTTTTATTGGAGATAAAACCCTTTGAACTGGAACGTTACTTTGCCCGGCATGAGTTTTCCGCCAGATACCTTATGTCAAGCTCAGACTGCGAACCGCTGGCACTCTCTGCTCTGCTGGCACTGGCGGATACCGAGTGCCGCAGTCTCTGGCAAAACCTGAAGTTGGGATATACCTATTCAGACGGACACCCCCTGCTCAGGAATGAAATAGCCAAACTGTATCAAATAACCGCCCCGGCGGATATCTTAACCGCCGTACCCGAAGAGGGCATTTTTATAGCTTTAAACTGCTTGCTTAAAAAAGGCGACCACGTTATCTGCACCTTTCCCGGTTACCAGTCACTCTACCAGCTGGCGGAAACCCTGGGCTGCGAAGTAAGCTACTGGATTCCGGAAGAAGAAAACAGATGGAGATTCAACCCTGATTTTCTGGCTCAAAACATCCGCCCGAATACCAGCCTGGTAATTACAAATTTCCCACACAACCCTACCGGGGCAATGCCGGACAGGGAAGACTACGCCCGCATACTGGAAATAATAAACCAGCATAATCTTTGGCACTTTTCAGATGAAATGTACCGCCTGATGGAGTATGCCCCTGATACCCGCCTGCCTGCCGCCTGTGACCAATCCTCAAAGGCGGTCAGCCTGGGAGGGCTTTCAAAATCATTCGGCCTGCCGGGACTGCGGAGCGGCTGGCTTGCCTGCCGGGATGAAGATATGCTTTCCAAAATGGCCGGATTTAAAGACTATACTACCATCTGCGGCAGTGCCACAGACGAAATACTGTCTGTAATAGCCCTTAGAAACAAGCAAACAATTATATCTTCCCAACTGAACAGGCTAAACCAAAACTTAACGCTGCTTGAAGACTTTATGGGCAGGCACAAGACGGATTTCATCTGGGTAAAGCCCAAAGCCGGTTCGGTCTGCTTTCCCCGCCTGAATAAGAATAGCCTCTGTATGGATTTTTGCCGTCAGGTTCTAGCAAAAGCAGGTATCATGCTTTTGCCTTCGGAAGTGTACGGCTATGGCCAAAACCACTTCCGTATCGGGTTCGGACGGGCAGATTTCCCTGAGGTGCTTCAGGTCTTTGAGGACTATATAACGGCAAACTCAACCCTCTAAACAGGCTTATTTGCCTTTTAGTATTTATTGGTTCTTATTTTCTGTTTTTTAGACTATAATATCCCTTAGATTATTTTGAGAGGGGCTTTATGACTGTCAGCAAACATTTATCTAAAAATATCCGTTCACAAAAACAGCCACTCAAATAAACACTAATTTATAGCCGTTAAATGGCCAAAACAGCCGAAATATAACCCGAATCTGAAAGGTGAAACCTGAAAAATGCGAAGCAGATATCCGGTACTACAATTCATAATAATAGTTTTAAAAATACTGGCGGTGCTGATAGCCCTAGCCGGTTTGGTTATGTCTATTTACGTTATGACAGGACAAAGCGTCACGTTTTTTGAGATAGCATCCAGCTTTTCGGTTTTTGCCGGTATTATGGGCATTTTAGGCTCGCTGATAACCGGCGTACTTATTTTTGCCTCAGCCGAGCTTATGCAGTGTCTGATAGATATTGAACGGAATACCCGAAAAACTGCCCGCCTTTTAAATACCAACTAAACGCCGGTGTTTTGGGACTGCGGCACACAGACACCATATGTTTGAACGGCTACCTGAATCAGCTTTGACGCCGGATTTGCCAGCAGGTATAATATGCCCGCAGTTTATCCTGATAATGCATAGCTGAAAGAGTTAGCCTTAGCTCTATCCAGTACCGGGAGGGGTGTCCGAGCGGTCTATGGTGACGGTCTTGAAAACCGTTGTTCCCGAAAGAGAACCGTGGGTTCGAATCCCACCCCCTCCGCCATTTATGCCAAAAGTAAACCCTGACCGGAGTTATAAATTTCCGGCCAGGGTTTTTTAGTGTTGCACAGCCGCCCCTAAGCAGCGGATTGGCTTGAGACCTCTTCAGAGCGTTTTTCAGCCTAATCTAGTGGTCTTCAATAGTGACACCGGTAAGAACAGGCACCCCCATTGCATTCAGCTTATAGCCTTTTACATAGGGTTTGACCAGTATATAGCTTTCACCAAAGCAGAAACTCAGGCAGGCTGCATCATTTATCAGTATTTGCTCCGCCTGGGCATAAAGCCGCATACTCTCCTCGGTGTCCAGAGTGGCAGCTGCCTCAGCCAGCAAGGCGTCTACTTCGGGATTGGAATAATCTCCGTTGTTATAAGCAGACCCAGTACCGAAAAGTACTGCCAGAAAATCCTGCGGGTGGGGATAATCAGCTACCCAGCCGGAGTAATAAATATTGTCTTTTTCCGCCTGCAGGTCATAAAAGAACATTTCGTTATCTATCTGGCGGACTACCACTTCTACCCCCAGATTCTGCCGCCACTGGTCAATCACCGCTTCCAGTTCCGCCGTAATCAGCCCGCCCCAGCCTGAAGTTGTCAGGGTAATAACAGGCAGATTTTCCACGCTGCCATAGGAGGATTCGGCAATCAGCTCAAGGGCACGTGCCGGGTCATACTCAAGCCCGGTAATATCCGGATTGTAGCCGGGTATACCCGGCGGTAAGATACCTTCGGCCGCGCTGACACTTCCCTTGTAAACCAGCTCTATAATGCGGGATTTATCCACCGCCATACTGAAAGCCTGCCTGATTTTAGGGTCATCAAACGGGGCTTTGCTGGTAACAAAGGCAAAATAATAAAATCCAAGCTGGGGTATTACCTGCAAATCAGAGGCAAAAATGCCGTCAGGGTCGGTAGCTTTGGCCAGATAATCAGCGCCCACACCTGCCACATCTACTCCTCCTACTTCGTATAAATCCATGGGCTGACCGGACTGTAAGCGGAAAATAACGCTTGAAATCTTGGCCGGAGTATCATAATAATCAGGGTTTCTATCCAGAATAATATAATTTCCCTGAGTAAGTTCGGTAAGCATAAACGGGCCAGTGCCCACCGGTTTTTTCCACCAGTCACTGCCCGAAGATACATTATTCTTATCTACCACAAAAGAGGTCACATATGAAAGCTTGGAGAGAAAGAAACTGCAGGCAGATACCAGCTTTACCCTTAAAGTCAGCTCATCTACCACTGTAACGCCGGAGATAGAGCTTGCCTGCCCTTCGGTCATTTCTTTTACGCCTTCAATATCCCCCAGAAATGTCAGTGCGGTACTGGAGCCGGTTTCCGGGCTGGCCGCCCGCTCCCATGAATATTTAAAATCTGCGGCAGTGACAACCCGGCCGTTATGGAATTTCACGTTAGGTTTTAAATGAAAAGTATAGGTAAGCCCGTCAGGACTTACCTCCCAGCTTTCGGCAATATCCGCAACCGGGGTAAGGTCATCTCCCATCTTAATCAGACCGCTGAATATCTGGTAAATATAGGCAACCGAAGTGGTATCGCTCACCTTGGCCGGGTCAAGGGTATACGGCTCTTCCCCAATCAAGGTTAGCACATTGTCACCGGCAGGCATAGTGGAATCATCCGGTGCATAACCGCAGCCGCTCAGCACTAAACTAAAGCTGAGGCAGACCGAAAAAATGGCAAACAGTATTTTTTTCATAATTATAAAAGCCCCTGTCTTTTTAAACTGGTAAAAGTTTGTCCGCCTATTATTACATGGTCAAGCACTTCTATCCCCATTATACCCCCGGCCTCTCTTAGGCGGGCGGACAGGCCGATATCATCCGGCGAGGGTTCACTTTCCCCGGAGGGATGGTTGTGTGCCAGTATTACGGTTGCGGCACTGGCGGAAAGTGCTTCTTTAAAGACTTCGCGCGGATGCACCACACTCTCATCCAGGCTGCCGGCAGATATATGCCCTACCCGGATAAGCTTACTTTTGACATCCAGCATCAGGCAGAAAAAATGTTCCTTTTTTTCGTCACAGACCAGCGGGTATATTATTTGAAAAACGTCTTCCGGGGTTTTGATGCAGGGCTGGTATTCGGCTTTAATCCCGCCTGCCCGTTTAGCCAGTTCAAAAGCAGCCTTCAGCTGGCAGGCTTTGGCCAGACCTATGCCTTTCAGTTTTAAAAGTTCCTCCACGCTGGCCGAGGCTATGCCTGACGGACCGCCGAAGTGGGTAAGCAGGCGCTGAGCGCTCTGTAAAACCGGTTCACCCGCTACTCCCCGCCCCAAAATAACCGCCAGAAGTTCGGCTGAGGAAAGCACCCCTGCCCCCAAAGACTGAAGCCTTTCTCTGGGTCTTTCGGCCAGCGGCAAATCACGCATTCTAGGTGCGGGAAGCAACTCTGCTACTCCATAACCAGAAAGCGGTTATAATACTGCCCCCGCCTACTATGGTAAAAAGGACTACTAACCCGGGTGTCAGCATGATAGCCCTGACCGGCTGAATTTCAATAGTACCGTCTTTTAAAGCAGCCTGCCACTTGGTGTTTAAACCCTGGATATCAAAACCGTAAACAGCCAGCAAGGCTTCGTCATAACCGGCACCGTGGCTGAAGGTTTCCAGCAAATCTGAAAACTTTTCAGAACCATAATTAGTAATAAGATAATTCACCAGAGTGAAGCTTTCGGCATAAGATAAATATGCATCAGCCGAATTAGCTGAAAAGGGGCTGCACAGGCTTTGCACCGAAATAAGTTTATCCTGATTTATAGCCCAGATAAGATAATTTACATATACAGCTTCCAGATTACCTTCGGCATACATAGAAATGCCCTCATTCAGCCACACCGGCAAATCCCCGTAAGGGTTAGAGGTAATCTGGCCGGTCACCTTATGGGCCAGCTCATGGGTAATAGCCCTTTTACCCCAGTCAATATCGTATGATGCTATACCTATAGCAATCACATTAAAATCAGTATAGGCTACTCCGCCAGTCCATTCAGCCGGAAAGACCATAGCACTCTGCAGGTCTGAGGAATTGGCATAAATATAGAGCGTAACCTTGTCTTTAAGTTCGGCACCGGTATCTGCTGCCAGACGCACCAGCGCCGCCTGAGCTGACTCCATTAGTTCCTCAGCAAAGGCCTGGTCACCCTCATACCAGTAAATTTCAAGCATGCCCTCAGAAATACTTTGCCAGTCAAAGCGGGTATCATTGTACACCAGGGTCTGAATAGGGCTGATGAGAATATCTCCATCCTCATTTGTTATCCGGTACCAGTAGTTAACTCTGGCTCCGGGCGGCATACCGCCGGTATAGCGCATATCCCATGAGTATGATGCACTTACGCTAAGAGCCGGGGTAACTTCCAATACGAATTCACTGTATATTTGTGCAAAACTTTTACGCTCAACCGTATAATACAGCCTAATATCAGTAATATTGCTGGTACTGCTGGCCGTAATACTGAAGCCGATACTGCTGGGAAAGGTAATACTTGTATTATTTCTGTCTATACTAATGGAGCTTTGGGCACTGAGTGATACAGGAAATAACCCGCCAAGCAGCATCCCCAGCATAAGCCCCAGGGCTAACAGATGTCTTTTCATTCTTCCCTTCCTATATTCTGCCTGAGATAGGCATTTATAAAGCCGTCCAGTTCACCTTCAAGTACAGCTTCCGCATTACCCACCTCATAATCTGTCCGGTGGTCTTTGACCATTTTATAGGGGTGGAGCACGTAACTGCGTATCTGATTGCCCCATTCGGCAGAAATACGCTCACCTTTAATCTTGGCACGTTCTTCCGCCCGCTTGGCAATCTCCACCGCCAGCAGCTTGGAGGCCAGTATCCGCATGGCAATTTCACGGTTCTGGTGCTGGCTGCGCTCTGTCTGGCTGGCAACCACAATCCCCGAAGGTATGTGGGTAACCCGCACCGCTGTTGAAACTTTCTGAACATTCTGTCCGCCCGGACCGCTGGAACGGAACATATCAATTTTAATATCTTCCGGTTTTATATCAATATCCACACTGTCTTCGGCTTCAGGCATTACCTCTACCAAAGCAAACGAAGTATGGCGGGCGTGGTCAGCGTCAAATGGGGAAAGCCTGATAAGGCGATGCACCCCATGCTCGCTCTTCAGAAAGCCATAAGCATATTCACCCTCTATCTGCAGAGTGGCACTCTTTATACCGGCTTCTTCACCGGGGCTCTGGTCTAGTACTTCCATACCAAAACCCTTCTTTTCTGCCCAGCGCATAAACATCCGCAGAAGCATACCAGCCCAGTCCTGAGACTCCACCCCGCCCGCTCCGGCATGCACCGTAAGCAAGGCATTCCGGCTGTCATACTGGCCGGAAAAAGCTAAGCCTACTTCCAGAGTATCAATCTCGGCAGTAAGAGTATTCACCTCACGCTCTATTTCATTCCCTAAAGAAGGGTCTTCGTGAGTTAATGCAAACAGCTCCAAGAGGTCATTTACCCGCTGCTCCAAACCCCGCCAAACCTCTGAAACCCGCTTGTTGGCGGCCAGCTTTTTCATAGCCTTCTGGGCATTTTGCTGGTCCTGCCAGAAATCAGGGCTGGCAGAGGCACTTTCCAGTTCGGTTATTTCCAGTTCTTTAGCAGCAATGTCAAAGTCGCACCATATCGGAAAGAATGCGGCTCTTAAGTTCACTTAATATGTCTTGCATAATACCTCTTTTAAATATAACGCTGAAAACAAACTAGGGTTAGGGGCTGCATACCCGAACCCGCATTATATAGAATACCATTTATGGGCGGATATGATAATACCGGAAGGAGGGTTAAATCAGCTCGGCAGCCGCCAGGTGAGCCTGACGGGTGGGTTCGGGCAGACGGTATCCCCGGCAGCATTCTGCAACCATACTGCAGGCTTCCTCAAGGCAAATTTTGTGCCCCACAGAGATAAACAAAGGGTTTACCCCCTGGCGGGTGCGCATAACCCGCCCTATCAGCTCTGTGTTATGATACAAATCTGAAAAACTGCCGGCACTTTCGTCCAGAGCGGTATATTCACCTATCAAACGGCTTTTGGCGCAACCGATAACCGGTTTATTTAAAAAAAGCCCCAGATGCGAGGCAATACCCAGCCGCCTGGGGTGAGCTAAACCCTGCCCGTCCATCAGAATTAAATCAGGTATATTTTCCAGCCCCTCAAAGGCAGAAAGCAGAAGGGGCATCTCCCGGAATGAGAGCAAGCCGGGTATATACGGGAAATGGCAATGCCCTTCGGAACGGCTCACTTCCACCAGCTGCATGTCGGGATAACTAAGCACCACTACTGCTGCCCTGCCCATACCTGAAGTGCGGCTGTGCCAGACATCTGCTCCGGCAACCAGATGTATATCCGGAAGAGTACCGCAAACAGACACTTTCTGGGCCAGCTCACGCTGGAGAGCTATTGCCTGAGAGGGCGTCATATCCCAATCATGAAGCTTTTTAATTTTCACATTCACATTATATCTAATATTTTTAGATAACTACAGAGATAATTTGTATATATTTATACCTTCCTGGGGCTAAGCAACACTAACGGCTTATTTGACAGCTTGGCTACGATAAGTCATAATACCAGCAAAAAAGGTAAAGCGGTAAACAATCATGTTGAAAATCAGACTCACTCGTATCGGAGCCCCCAAGAAGCCTTGCTACCGGATAATCGTAACTGAGGCCCGTTCGCCGCGTGATGCCACTTATACGGACCTTGTCGGCACCTATAACCCCATGACTAATCCTGAAACTGTGGTAATAAACGCTGAAAAAGCCCTCTACTGGATTGGTAAAGGTGCTCAACCTACGGATACGGTTGCCCGTCTTTTGAAAAAGGCCGGCGTCGTTAATTCTAACTAAACAAAAGGAGATCCCATGAAAGAACTTGTCGAGTACATCGCCAAATCGTTAGCTGACGAGCCAAATGATGTAGTAGTGACAGAAGAACCTGAAGAAGAAGGCATAAAGCTGACTCTAAAGGTAGCTGATGTAGATAAGGGCAGAATTATCGGCAAGCAGGGCAGAATTGCTCAGGCAATGCGCACCCTCATTCGGGTTAAAGCGGCTAAAGCTGGTAAGCGCGCCCGTCTTGAAATTCTTTAGTTAAATCAAGTTAAGGCCTATCTAAGGTCAACCCCTCCCCCGGCCCGGTGCCGCGGTTCGGGTTGACCTTATTAATATGTGAAAGAAATGACCCAAGAAGAAGAATATATTTTAATAGGCAAGGTGCTGGGAGTATGGGGTATAAACGGCGGTCTCAAAATTGAGGTGCTGACTGATTTCCCCGAACGCTTTGATGCCGGGAATGAACTCCTGATAGGACGCGCGCCATATACCATAAGCCAGACCAGCTGGCAAAAAGCCCAGGTGATTGTTCACCTGAGCGAAATAACCGGTATTGATGCCGCTGAGGAGCTTAGCGGTGCTCAGGTAGAAATACCTGCCGCTGCTTTGAAAAAACTGCCGAAGGGCGTTTACTATGACTTTCAGCTGATAGGTTTGGAAGTGACAGACCTGTCCGGTAATAGAATAGGGCAAATAAAGGAAATACTCCATATGCCCTCAAACGATATATACGTAAGCAGTTACGGTGCTAAAGAGGCCTTGATACCGGCAGTCAAAGATGTGGTCAAGGAAATAAACCTGCAAAAAGGCCAGGTGATAATAGACCCTATTCCCGGACTGCTTGACTAGATTTAGTTTCCGCCGCTTAAACAAAAAGCCCCTCGTTAGAGGGGCTTTTATTGTAAGTACTGAATTCCGACTAAACAGAGGGGCGTTTCCGCCGCTTCTCAGCCACCTTAAGGCGTATCATAGCCCGTCTCAGCGAAGCCTCTGTTTCGGCAGCCAGCATACCGGGCTCGTATTTGTCAGCCATGCGGGCTTCAGCCCTCTTCTTAGCCTCGGTAGCCCGGGCAATGTCAATTTCCTCAGCCCTTTCAGCACTGTCCGCCAGTACAATTACCCTGTCAGGCCGCACCTCAAGGAAACCGCCGGAAACCACCATAGAATACTCCTCAGAGCCTATCTTGGCCTTAAGTTCCCCCGCCTGCAAAGCTGTCATCAGCGGGGCATGATGAGGCAGTATGGCCATTTCACCCTCAATACCAGGGGCAACCACCAAATCCACCTCTTCGGAAAAGACCGAACGTTCCGCAGTTACTATGTCCAGCTTTAATTTAGCCAATTTTTTACCTGCCAGATATAATACTTAGGCCGCGCTGAGCTTTTTAGCTTCGGCTACGGCATCATCAATAGTGCCTACCATATAGAAAGCCTGTTCAGGCAAACTGTCATGCTTACCCTCAAGGATTTCCTTGAACCCGCGGATAGTCTCAGCCAGAGATACATACTGACCGGGACGGCCGGTAAATACCTCGGAAACAAACATGGGCTGAGTCAGGAAACGCTGAATACGGCGGGCACGGGCAACTGTGAGTTTATCTTCTTCAGAAAGTTCTTCCATACCCAAGATAGCAATAACGTCCTGCAGGTCCTTGTAACGCTGGAGAACCTTCTGCACGTCACGGGCTACCTGATAGTGTTCCTCACCCACTACCTGAGGGTCAAGTATGCGGGAATTGGAAGCCAGCGGGTCTACCGCCGGATAAAGAGCCTGTTCAGCCAGTGAACGCTCAAGGGCTATCATAGCATCCAGGTGACCGAAGGTGGCGACTACACCGGGATCGGTATAGTCATCTGCCGGTACATACACAGCCTGGAATGAAGTAATCGAACCCTGTTTGGTGGAGGCAATGCGTTCCTGCAGAGCACCCATCTCTGTAGCCAGAGTAGGCTGATAACCTACAGCGGAAGGCATACGCCCCAGAAGAGCGGATACTTCCATACCGGCCAGAGTATAACGATAAATATTGTCAATAAACAGGAGCACGTCCTGTCTTTCTTCGTCACGGAAATATTCGGCCATGGTAAGGCCGGTAAGAGCAATACGCAGACGTACTGCGGGAAGCTCATTCATCTGACCGAATACCATGGTAGTTTTGGGAAGCACGCCGGAGTCTTCCATTTCATGCCAGAGGTCATTACCTTCGCGGGAACGTTCACCTACACCGGCAAAAACCGAAAACCCTTCGTGTTCGGTAGCAATATTGCGGATAAGTTCCTGAATAAGCACTGTCTTGCCTACGCCAGCGCCACCCAAAGCACCGATCTTACCGCCGCGGGCAAAGGGGGCAATCAGGTCGATAACTTTAAGACCTGTTTCCAATACCTGAGCAGAAGATTCCAGCTCGTCCATAGCTGGTGCCGAGCGGTGGATAGGCATAGTCTTTTCAGCTTTTACATCACCCCTGTTATCCAGAGGTTCACCCAGCACGTTAAAGATACGCCCCAGAGTATTCCGGCCTACCGGAACTGAAAGCGGCCTTTTGGTATCTATAACCTCGGCGCCGCGCTCCAGACCATCGGTAGGAGTAAAGGAAAGGCACTTTACGCGGTTGTTACCGACGTGTGACTGCACTTCCAGCACCATCTTGCCGTTATCACGGGGAATTTCCAATGCGTTAAACAGAGCCGGCATGGAATCTGCCGAGAACTCTACGTCAACAACCGAACCAATTACCTGTATAACCTTTCCGTTTGCCATTATATCCTCCTAGAATTAGGCCAGCGCGGCAGCTCCGCCGACGATGTCCAAAAGCTCATTAGTGATAGATTCCTGACGAGCCTTGTTGTAAACAAGTGTCAACTCTCCGATAAGTTCTTTGGCGTTATCGGTAGCATTGCGCATAGCTACCATCCGGGCTGACTGCTCTGAGGCAATAGACTCCAGAATGGCATGATACACACTCATCTCAACAAAACGGGGTAAAAGCGAATTTAAAACAGTAGCTGATTCCGGCTCATAAATATATTCCAGATTCTGGCCGGGAGGCAATTCCAGCGGCACTACCGGCAAAAGCTGCTCAAGAACAGGCTTCTGTACGGCGGTAGTTACAAACTGAGTATAGGCAATAAAAACCTGGTCAATTTCCCCACTCATAAAGTCATCCATAATAACTCTGGAAATGGGGAGGGTATCCAGGTAGCCGGGCCTATCCCCCAGATTTATAAACTCTGCCCGCATCTGCTGTTTGATACGGCGGATGAAATCCACACCCTTACGCCCTACAACTACGGCAGATACCGGAATCTTCTGCTCCAGCATAAACGTACCGGTCTTGCGGTTGATATTGGCAACCAGGCCGCCGCACTGACCCCTGTCAGGGGTTATGTGAAGTACGGCTATCTTTTTAACCGGCCTGCGTTCAAGCAAGGGGTGCAAAATTTCACCGCTCTGGGGTAAAGCCGCCAAAGCAGCAATAACCTCGGTGATTTTTTCACTGTAAGGCCTACCTGCCAGACCGCGTTCCTGGGCCTTTTTCATTTTGGAGGCCGCAATCATTTCCATAGCCCTGGTAATCTTGGCTATGTTACGGACACTGCGGATACGCCTTTTTATTATTCTTATATTAGCCATTTAACTTCCCGCCAGGTTCGAAATTTATACTACTAAACCCTTCTTGTAATCATCCAAAGCGGTCTTAAGGGCTGTCTCGGTTTCAGCAGAGATGGCATTTTCCTTGGTGATATTGTTCAGCACTGAAGCAAAGTTCGCTTCAAGGAAGCGATAAAGCCCGCTTTCAAAATCACGTACTTTAGCCACTTCTACACTGTCAAGGTACCCGTTGAGTGCGGCATACAGGATAGCAACCTGATTAGCCATAGGTACCGGCTGGTACTGTCCCTGTTTAAGTACCTCGGTGATTCTTTGACCGCGTTCAAGCTGCATACGGGTAGCTTTATCCAGTTCGGAAGTACCAAACTGGGCAAAAGCGGCCAGTTCACGATACTGACCCATATCCATCTTCAGCTTGCTGGCAACCTTTTTCATGGCCTTAGTCTGGGCGCTTGAACCTACTCGGGATACCGATATACCTACGTTGACCGCAGGGCGGATACCGGAGTTAAACATATCAGGTTCAAGGTAAATCTGACCATCAGTAATGGAGATAACGTTGGTAGGTACATAAGCCGAAACGTCTCCGGCCTGAGTTTCAATAATAGGCAAAGCAGTCAGCGAACCGCCGCCGAGCTTGTCGTTAAGGCGGGCAGCCCGTTCCAGCAACCGGCTGTGCAGGTAAAACACGTCACCCGGATAAGCCTCACGGCCGGGCGGGCGGCGCAGAAGGAGGGAAAGCTGGCGGTAAGCCCAAGCGTGCTTGGTAAGGTCATCATAGACTACCAGAGCATCCTGACCCTGTTCCATAAACTCTTCGCCGATAGCGCAGCCGGCATAAGGTGCCAGATACTGCAAAGCAACCGCATCAGAAGAGTTGGCCGCAACCACAATAGTGTGCTCCATAGCGCCGTACTGCTCAAGCAAAGCTACTGTCCGGGCTACTTTAGAAGCTTTCTGGCCGATAGCCACATAAATACAAACCAGGTCTCCGCCCTTCTGGTTAATAATGGTATCCAGGGCAATGGCGGTTTTACCGGTTGAACGGTCACCAATAATCAGCTCACGCTGACCGCGGCCGATGGGTATCATGGCATCAATAGCCTTAATACCGGTCTGAACCGGGGTATTTACCGATTTACGGTCAACTACGTTGGGGGCGATGCGTTCAAGAGGACGGACTGTTTCAGCCTTGATAGGACCTTTGCCGTCCAGAGGGCGGCCCAAGGGGTCTACCACGCGGCCTATCATACCTTTACCAACCGTAATTTCAGATATACGGCCGGTAGCCTTTACTTCATCGCCTTCTTTAATATTGGCATCATCACCCAGGATAACAGCGGCTACGCTGTCTTCTTCAAGGTTAAGGGCAATGCCCATAACACCGCC
Source organism: Dehalococcoides mccartyi 195 (assembly GCF_000011905.1). Lineage (NCBI taxonomy): Bacteria > Bacillati > Chloroflexota > Dehalococcoidia > Dehalococcoidales > Dehalococcoidaceae > Dehalococcoides > Dehalococcoides mccartyi. The sequence continues at coordinate 516,421 of NC_002936.3, read as the reverse complement.
GGGAAATTCCAGAAGTTCGTTGTACTTGGCGTTGGAAAGACCATGAATACGGGCGATACCATCGCCTACTTCGATAACCGAACCGACGCTGGTCATACTGACCGGAGCCCCGAATTCTTTTATCTGCTCTTTAATAATAGATACTATATCTTGACCACGTGCGCTCAATTACGCCACCTCCTGAGGGTTATCAAATACGTCCCTGACTGATTTCGTTTTGCAGTAAGACCAGCCTCCGGCTGACAGAACCATCTATCAGTTTATCCCCGATTCTGGCTTTCAGACCAGCTATCAAGCCGGGGTCTGTTGCAGTTACTACATTTATCTTTTTCCCGGTTATCTTGCTTAACTGCTGTCTGATTATTTCAATATCCGCTTCGCTGGAAGGCTTGGCAGTGGTTACAATAGCATCCTCCACCCCTCTGGCCTCATTCAGCAAACGGTTATACTCACCTGAAACAGCCCTCATGATACCCAGCCTGCGGGTAGCCACCAGCATATCCACCAGGTTCAGCATCAGCGGATCTATATTGCTCAGCTTGGCAAGGACCTTGTGTTTTCTGGCAGAGGCAATTTTGGGGTTGCTGAGAAACTCTGCAACCGAAGCATCCTCTGTGAGGCTGGAAAGATCCTGTAAATCTTCCTGCCACTTATCCAGAGACTTTTGCTCCTTAGCCAGTTCGTATAATGCCTGCGCATAACGCATGGCTATAGCATAAACTCTTTTGGCCACTGCTTCTCCGTTGCTCTCTTTTAATTTTTCCGCAGGTTGGTGCTATTTTCAAGCACACTGTCAATCAGCGCCTGATGCGCCTTTTTATCTAAAGATTGGTCAATAACCTTACCGGCCGCCAAAATGGTCAGTTCGGCAAATTCCTTGCGCAGCTGGTCCACTACTTCATCCCGCTCCTGACGTATTTCAGTCCGGGCGCGGCTAAGCATGGCTTCAGCTTCAGCCCTAGCTTCTTCTATGGCTTTCTGGCGGATTTCATCACCGGTCTTTACAGCCCGTTCAATCACCAGTTGCCCCTGCTGGCTGGCTTCGCCAATCTTCTTTTTAAACTCTTCTTCCGCCCGCTGGGCCTGCTCTTTTACCTGGTCTGTCCGTTCCATGCTTTCCTTGATACGGGCGGAACGCTCGTCAAGTTTAGCCAGAATGGGCTTATAGGCAAACAGATACAGCAGACCTAAGAGTAAACCGAAGTTTACAACCTGGGCTATGAAAGAAGGTATATTTATTCCCAGTTCTGCCAGTTTTTCCACCGGTTTCCTCCTGTATTATGCCCCTTAGGCAACGAAAATAAGTACGATAGAGATAACCAGTGCAAAGATGGCGATGGACTCAGCGAAAGCCACCAAAAGGATCATGTTGGTAAAGATAGAACCCTTGGCTTCAGGATTGCGGCCAATAGCCTGCAAAGCACCAAAACCCAGAATACCTACACCGATACCAGGGCCAATTGCACCCAGACCCATTGCCAAGCCAGCCGCTAAGAGTTTGATTACATCAGCTTCCACTATTGTTTTTCCTCCCTTGTTCTAATTGCATAATACTTGATTAATGATTTTCTTCCCCGTGAGGCGTAACCGCTATCAGGGAGAAGACCAGAGCCAAATTACAGAACACCAGCGCCTGTACGAAGCCTACCAGCATTTCAAGACCGTAGAAAGGTATGCCGATGATGAACGGCGCAAGGAATGTAATCATAAGTATCAGGATTTCGCCGCCTATCATGTTGCCGAAAAGACGGAAGGTCAGGCTGATAATACGGACGAATTCCAGGAAGAATTCCAGTAAACCTACAAAGATGGTAATAAAGCCGTTAAATATACCAATTACCCCTTCTTTGTGCCGGAAAGCGTTTATCAGGGGTTTGAAGTTGAAAAATTTGCTGAGATAATGGAAACCGCCCAGAGTTTTAATACCCCAGTACTCTACCATAACAAAGGTTATGGCGGCCAAAGCCAGCGGCAGGTTGATATCGGTATTGGCACCGCGAAGCAAGTGGGCTTCGTGGCCGTTGCCCAGCTCTATAAATATGGTATTGTAACCGGGCAGCAGGTTCATCCAGGCATTTACGATAATAAAAAGAAAGATAGTGGCTACCAGGGGGAAAAACTTGCGGCCGAATTTTTCACCGGCAGCATCTACGCACATATTGTAAATCCAGCTAAGCACCATCTCCAAAGCACCCTGAAGACGGCCGGGGATAAGTTTCATTTTGCGGGTGGCGGCAATACTCAGCCCCACCAGTACCAGAATGGTAACCCAGGCAGTAAGGATAGTGTTGGTTATTGCCACCGGGCCTATGCTGAAAATTTCAGCAGACGGAAGTTCCGGTTTGGGAGTGGTAATTTTCATCCAGTCAGGAAATCCAAGATCACCAAAGAGGGCGACACCTATAGGGCCGGACAGGAAACCGACCACTAACATTGCCAGTATAACTATCATTACTGGCCAGAATACCGCTTTGGGCATACCTAAAATCTTTTTCTTTGGCACTGTCAATTCCCTTTACCGTTGTTAGTTATCTTCGGCAGCAACCGATAAACGCCGTAAAAGGCCAGAAAAACTCCGCTTAAAAGACCGATCAGTAAGAACAGGGGTGAAAGACCAAGTGCCTGATCCAGCCACCTGCCGCCCAGCGTCCCCAGCAATATGACAAGGGCAATGTACCAGCCCAAACCAAGATACTGAAGACCTGTACCCCATTTGTTCATTACAGCCTCAAAACGCAAAGTAGCATACCAGAATTAGTTCTTTAGGTCAAGAATGCCCGGTTGTACTAATACTTTTCAGGATTTGCGTTTGTCAAAATCTTCAAGGTCAAGGTTATCTACAAAATCACGGAAGGCGGACAGCCTCTTAATCTCTTCGTCACTGGCCTTGCGGGTTTTTTCACCCTTGCCGCCGGCGGGTGGTTCGGGCAAATCCATTTAGTCCATGGCCCGTTTATCCTGTTCGCGGTCCAGCATGATGCTGGCTTTTTCCAGTACACTGTCAGCCGCATATATAGGTACATTCACCCTTACCGCCAGTGCCAGAGCATCTGACGGGCGGCAGTCTATTTCCATCTGCTCGCTGTCTACCTCTAGTAATATCTTAGCGTAAAAAGTGTCATTTTTAAGGTCATCTACCACTATGGAACGCACCTTTGCCCCCAATACATCTATAACTGTACCGAGGAGGTCATGGGTAAGGGGACGGGGGACTGCCACACCCTGAAGTTTGACGGCGATAGCCTCAGCTTCGGCAGTGCCAATCCAAATAGGCAGATAGCGGTCGGCTGTTTTTTCCTTAAGCAGTACCACTCTCTGATAATTCATCAGGCTAACCCTTATGCTGTCTATCGTCATTTCTATCATAATTATATGCCTCCTAAGTTTGCCTGACGGCGTACCATGAATTCTACCCCCAAAGAAATAGGGTGTCAATTTGTGTAGCTGATTATAACAATCTAAGACCTCTGGCAGTATTGTAGACATATTAGCCCAAATCCTTAGTGCTCTACAGCCCTCTAATCTATCTCAATATTTCTCAAGCAAAACTTTGCAAAGATGGGGGACTTTGTGAAATAATACAGAGCTCCAGAATAATGATTTTAAATATCTGGGTGTGCTATCATAAACTACCTGAACCGTCATAGATGAAGGAGATCTACCGATGCAAAAAGGTCATGAGGCTATTGTCTGGTTTAACGAAGTTACGAAGAACGATATCCCTCTGGTCGGCGGTAAAGGCGCTAATTTAGGCGAAATGACCGGCGCCGGTATCCCTGTACCCCCCGGATACATCGTAACAGCCAATGCCTACTTTGACTTCATAAACAGCTCCAACCTTCGCCCCTCTATCAGCAAGGCTCTTGAGTCACTGGATATCAATGATTCCAAGCAACTGGCTGTTGTGGCTAACAGCGTGAAAGAAATGATTATGGCCACTCCTCTGCCTACCGAACTGGCCAGCCAGATTAAGGCTGCCTACGAGAAAATGGGCCAGGGTCTGGTGGCGGTAAGGTCATCAGCTACTGCCGAAGATTTGCCGGAGGCATCTTTTGCCGGACAGCAGAGCACCTACCTTAATATAGAGGGCGGTGACGAGGTGGTTGAAGCCGTGCAAAAATGCTGGGCTTCTTTGTTTGAGGCCAGAGCTATTTACTACCGGGTACAGCAAAACTTTGACCACCTGCAGGTAGGTATAGCCGTACCGGTACAGAAAATGGTACAGTCACAGGCTTCGGGAGTATGCTTCACTATTGAGCCCATTACTTCAGACCCCACTAAAATAGTAATTGAAGCTATATACGGTCTGGGAGAAGGTCTGGTGTCAGGGGAAATTACACCGGACCTTTATATTATAGATAAAGAAGGCCCGGCGGTTCTTTCGCGGACTATCAGCCACCAGGAGAGGCGGCTGGTACGCAAAAACGGCAACTCCGCCTCCGGCCCCGAAGATGAATCCGGCAACAACTACTGGCAGCCGGTTCCCTCCACCAAACAAGAGCAGCAAAAGATAACTGAAGATGATATTATCACTCTGGCCAAACTGGCCATGCTTATTGAGAAACATTATAACGGCCCTCAGGATATTGAATGGGCTAAAGAAGAAAATACAATCTATATTGTTCAGTCCCGCCCTGTTACCGCCCTGAAGGACGCCAGTGAACTGGAGCCCGAAATTGAAGCGCCTATCATGCTGCAGGGTGCGGCGGCTTCACCCGGTCTGGCTACCGGCGAAGTCAAAGTACTCCAAGACCCCTCTGAAATAGACCTGGTGCTTCAGGGTGATATTCTGGTAGCCGAAATGACCACCCCGGACTTTGTACCGGCCATGAAAAGGGCGGCAGCCATTGTAACCAACCGCGGCGGACGCACTTCCCACGCCGCCATTGTCAGCCGTGAACTGGGTATCCCCTGCGTGGTGGGTACCGGAGAAGCTACCAGACTGCTTAAGAACGAACAGATAATTACCGTTGACGGTACTCACGGCAAGGTTTATAACGGCAAGGTTACCCGGAATGTAAAAACCAGCAACATAGCTTCCATTGTACGGGAAGCTATCCGCACCAAGACCCGTGTTTATGTAAACTTAGCCCAGCCTGAACTGGCTGACAAAGTAGCCGCCCGCAATGTAGACGGCGTAGGTCTGCTGAGAGCCGAATTTATATTCAGCCAGATAGGCAAACACCCCCGCTACATGATAGAAATGGGTCAGCAGGAAGAATATATCCAGCAGGTATACGAAGGTGTTTTGTCCTTCGCCAAAGCCTTCCATCCCCGACCGGTAGTTTACCGTACCAATGACTTTAAGACTAACGAATACCGTGACCTGCTGGGCGGTGACAAATACGAAGGCCAGGAAGAAAACCCCATGCTGGGCTACCGGGGTGTTTCCCGCTATATTAAAGATATTGAAGTATTCAAGATGGAAATAGAAGCCATCAAACGGGTACGCAAGGACTACCCCAATGTCTACGTTATGCTTCCCTTTGTCCGCACCGTAGATGAACTGAAAAAAGTAAAGCAGATACTGGAAGATGAGGGCTTAAAGAGAGGGCCTGATTTCAAACTCTGGATGATGGTGGAAGTCCCCTCCAATATCTTCCTGATTGATAAGTTTATTGATGCCGGTATAGATGGCATTTCCATAGGTTCAAATGACCTTACCCAGCTGATACTCGGCGTTGACCGTGACAGCGAAATGCTGCGTGAAACCTTTGACGAACGCAACGAAGCGGTTCTGGTAGCCCTGGAAAAAGCCGTTACCACCGCTGCCCGCCGGGGTATTACCGCCTCTATCTGCGGACAGGCACCTTCGGTTTACCCGGAACTGACTGAAAAGCTGGTCTCATGGGGCATAACCTCAGTTTCCGTCAGCCCTGATATGATAGGCACCACCCGCGAGATTATTGCCAAGGCAGAGGCCAAATTAAAGATTAAATGATTAGCGAGCTTCGCATAAGGGAGCGCATTGAAGCAAGAGAGGAGAGCCTCTCCCCTTACGCAGTCAAGAGCCGCCTTTCCCGTGGCAGGCAAAAAGCTGAAGATCCGGACCCGGTTCGCACCTGTTTCCAGCGTGACCGGGACCGGATTATACATTCCAAGGCCTTTCGCCGCTTAAAGCACAAAACCCAGGTCTTCATTGCCCCTTTGGGTGACCACTTTGTGACCCGCCTGACCCATACGCTGGAGGTTACCCAGATAGCCCGGACTATTGCCCGGGCGCTCAACCTTAACGAAGACCTGACCGAAGCTATTTGCCTGGGGCATGATCTGGGGCATACCCCCTTTGGACATGCCGGCGAAGAGGTTTTAAACGAACTTTACCCCAAGGGTTTTCACCATAACGAACAAAGCCTGCGGGTGGTAGACCGTCTGGAGAAAAACGGGCAGGGCCTTAATCTCAGCTGGGAAGTACGTGACGGTATACTCAACCACTCCAAGTCACGCTCAAACATACTCGGAGAAGCCCATAACAAGGCCGCAACTTTTGAAGGGCAGATTTGCCGGATTGCAGATGCGGTGGCCTATATAAACCATGACATTTTAGACTCTATCCGGGCAGGCATTATCAAAGCAAATGACCTGCCGCTGGGTGCGGTTTCGGTGCTGGGAAACAGCCATTCCCAGCGGATAAACACCATGGTGTGTGATATCATAAAAAGTTCGTGGTCATGTACCGGGCTGATTCCCGGTGCGGAGCCGGAAGTTACCATGAGCAACAAGGTGCTGAGTGCCAGCAATACCCTTCGGGATTTCCTGTTTGAACAGGTATACCAGAGCAAAGACCGTAAGGCCGAACATGAAAGGGAAATAGTCCGTTTGTTATACAAATATCTGGTAGACCATCAGGATTTGCTGCCCATGGAATATATAGCCCTGTCTGATAAACCTGAACAGAGGGTTGTTGATTATATTGCGGGTATGACAGACCTATTTGCCCTGAGGCTGGCTAAAGAACTTAATCTGGCTGAATAATATGAATGACGCTGTAGAAGAAATAAAGCAAAAACTGGATATCGTGAGCTTTATCGGCCAGTATACCAAACTGACCAAAGCAGGCCGCACTATGCGCGGAATCTGCCCTTTTCACAGCGAAAAACACGGCTCTTTCTTCGTTTACCCCGAAGCCCAAAACTGGCACTGTTTCGGAGCCTGCAATACCGGCGGGGATATTTTCGCTTTCGTAATGAAAAAAGAAGGGCTGGATTTTAAAGGGGCACTGGAACTGCTGGCTGAAAAAGCGGGCGTAAGCTTGCCCAGCCAGATAAACCCGCAAATCAGAGACCAGCGTGAGCGTCTGTATGAAATAAATTTGGCAGCCGCCCAGTATTACCATAACCTGCTTTTAAACAGCCCCCAGGCGGAAAGTGCCCGCAGTTACCTTAAATCACGCGGCTTAAATGAGCAGTCTCTGGCAGATTTCCAGTTGGGATACGCCCTGCCTGAATGGCAGGGGCTTTATGACTATCTGAAAGAACGCAGTTATACAGATGAAGACCTGCTGAAAGCCGGTGTAATAGTCCGCTCTGACGAGGGGCGGATTCATGACCGCTTCCGCAATAATATTATTTACCCCATTGCCAACTACAAAGGGCAGATAGCCGGTTTCGGGGCACGGGTGATGGATAACTCACAGCCCAAATACCGCAATTCCCCCCAGACAGACCTTTTTAATAAAAGCAGCCTGCTGTACGGTTTGCATCTGGCTTCCGCCAGCATACGGGAAAAGAACCAGGCCATTATAGTGGAAGGCTACATGGATGCCATTATGTCCCACCAGGGCGGTTTTACCAACACAGTGGCCTGCATGGGTACTGCCCTGACTGACCGCCAGATAGCTTTGGTAAAACGCCAGACTAAGCACCTTATACTGGGGCTGGATGCGGATTCAGCCGGTGAGGAAGCCACCCTGAGGGCTATAGATTATGAAAACCAGATAGAGTCCGAAATACGGGTAGCCGTACCCGAAGGCGGCAAAGACCCGGATGAAATTATCCGCCATGCACCCCAGACCTGGCAGGAAATACTGGATAATGCCCGCCCCCTGCTGGACTATATATTTGAACACAGCCAGAAAGGTCTGGACCTGAGTTCCGCAGCAGGCAAAGCCGGACTGACCGACCGCCTGCTGCCCATAATATCCAAAATGGAAGACGGGGTACGCCAGTCCCATTACCTGGGCAAGCTGGCTGAAATGGTAAGCACCAGCCAGAACCGTATACTGGAGCGGATGAAAAAACTGAAAAATGAAACCCGGATTACCAAAGTTTTGGAAAAGGAAGCCCCTTCTAAAACAGTTTCAGCCGCCAAAAACCCGGCTCTGGAAGAGTATGCTCTTAGCCTGCTTTTCAAATCACCGGAACTCAGCCGCTTTGCCGGAAAACTTCACCCGGAGTATCTTGAAATACCCCAGTACCGGGAATTGCTGGCCGTTTATAGCCAGTCTGCCGAAAAAGACAACCTGCGGGCAGCACTTGATGAAAACCTGCGGGAATATTATGACAACTTGATGAATAAAAATCCGGCAAATGATAATATAGAGGATAAGTTTTATGACCTATGCCTGAGGCTGAGAGAAAGATACCTCAGGAACTTGGCGGTAAAACTTAATCAGGCCCTAAATGAAATCAGCCAGCCGGAAACTGCTGAATACCAGACGCTTAATGACCAGTGTGTAAAGGTCAACGAAGAATTGCGGAGTGTATTCAGCCTTAAAGACAGGCGAAACCAGAAACAGAGGAGACAATAAATGCCCGCTGAGAAAGATAAGAAAGAGTTCAGCCCTGACGATACTTATGATGACAAAGATATAGAGGATGGGCTGGAAGATATCCATGAGGAACAGGATGCCGAAGCTGAAAATGACAAAATGGCGGAGCCTGACCTCAAAGATATAGCCGATACCGACATCCCGGCCGAACTAACCGAAGAAGAGCTGGCAGCCGAAGCGGATATGATGCCGGACACGGACGAAGAAATCGGCCCGCTTAATATTGACCTTGAAATACCGCTTGAGCAGATAGATACCCAGGGTATAGTAGATGACCCGGTGCGCATGTATCTGCATGAAATCGGGCGGGTACCCCTGCTTTCCGCTGAAGACGAAAAAACCCTGGCCAAGAAAATGGAAGAAGGCAAACGCATACGCGAAATCCGCCAGGAGTGCCTGGAAAAACGCGGGCGTTACCCTTCGGCTGCGGAGTCTTTCCTGTGTATGCTCAGGGAACTTTCCCAAGCAACCGAAGTCCTGTTCCAGTTAGGACAGGAACTGGGTATGGATACTTCTGCCAGCTTGAAAAATGTTATCCATGACCCCAAACTAAGAACAGCTATTGACCATGAGATTGACCAGCAGCTCACTAAAAATATTTCGGATAATACCGGCAAGAGCATGGCGGAAATTGAGCAGTCATTTATCAATCTGGCTATCAACAGCTCTCTCCTGCCTAAGGTTATACTGGATGCCATACCTGAAAAAATGACTATCCCTGAAATAGCCACCTATACCAATGACCCCGCCTTTATAAGCCATCTGGAGCGGCATGAAGCCAGCCTTAAGTATTATCTGGACAACCTTGAGATAGACGCCAAACGGGCGGAACGCCACCTTATTCAGGCTAACCTCCGTCTGGTAGTCAGCGTGGCTAAAAAACACATCGGCAGAGGCATGCCCCTGCTTGACCTTATACAGGAAGGCAATATCGGCCTTATACGGGCAGTGGAAAAGTTTGACTTCCACCGCGGTTTCAAGTTTTCCACTTACGCCACCTGGTGGATACGCCAGGCCATTACCCGGGCTATTGCAGACCAGGCCAGAACTATCCGCATACCTGTCCATATGGTTGAAACTATCAACAAACTGCTTTCCATAAGCCGCCAGTTATCCCAGAAACTGGGGCGTGAGCCTACTCCTGATGAAATAGCGGTTGAGATGGACCTGCCGCCGGAAAAGGTGCGTGAGATTGCCAAGGTTTCCCAGCTGCCGGTTTCGCTGGAGTCCCCCATCGGCGAAGAAGAAGACAGCCACCTGGGAGACTTTATTGAAGACCAGAATGCACTGGCTCCGCCGGATGCCGCTTCACGCCAGCTGCTCAAAGAGCAGATAGATACAGTGCTTGGCAGCCTGACCCCGCGTGAACGCCGGGTACTTCAGCTGCGTTTCGGGCTGGAAGACGGCCGCAGCCGTACGCTGGAAGAAGTAGGCAAAGAGTTTAACGTTACCCGTGAACGTATCCGCCAGATAGAAGCCAAGGCTCTGCGTAAACTCCGCCACCCCAGCCGCAGCCGCAAACTAAAAGATTATCTGGAATAACCGCCAGACCCATTCATAACCAAAGGCCGCCCTTGCCCCAAACGGCAGGGGTTTTTTATCTGTGTTTACCGGATTATGCAAAATAAGTGGGTATTCCACCGACCATCCGCATGGCAGATGGCTTTATATTCCCCTTTTTATGCTAAAATATAGGCAGCAAAACTGGAGAATATTATGATTCCTGTCAAACTCAAAATAAAAAACTTTATGTGCTACCGCGGCGAAATTCCGCCTTTTTCTTTTAACGGGGTGCATACCGCCTGCATCTGCGGCCAGAACGGGGCCGGCAAATCTGCCCTGATAGATGCCATTACCTGGGCACTCTGGGGAAAAAGCCGGGCTAAAAGTGATGATGACGTGGTCTCTTTGAACGAACAGGAAGCCGAAGTAAGCCTTGATTTTGAAATTTCAGGGGAACTGTATCAGGTTATCCGCCAGCGGCAGCGGCCTAAAAAAGCAGGGGCAAACGGACAAAGCCTGCTGAGCCTGTTTGCCATTAAGGACGGGAAACCCCTGAATATCACCGGGGATACTCTGACCCAAACAGAGAAGAAGATAATTTCCATATTGCATATGGACTATGACACCTTTATAAACAGTGCTTTTCTGCGGCAGGGGCATGCCAACCAGTTTACCCAGCAGCCCCCCGGCAAACGCAAGGAAGTACTCTCCAATATACTTGGGTTAGAAATATATGACCAGCTGGAAGACCTGGCCAGACAGGCCGTACGCGAGGCAGAGGCTAAAAAACTGCTTATAGAGCAGAGTATTGCAGACGGCCAAGAAGGGCTAAAATCCAGACCGGAACTGGAAGAAACTTTAAAAAATACCCGCCTGGATCTGACAGATGGTGAGGAGAAACTGAAAACCCATCTTGCCAAACTGGAAATCCTAAGGCACAAAAAACATGCCTTTGATGCCAAACAAAGTGCCTGCCTCCAGATAGAAAAAGACCTGCGGGATATATCAAAAGACCAATCCCTTTGGCTTCAAAACCAGCAGGAAATAAAAGAGCGTATCAGCACCTTTGAAACACTCATCGCTCAGGAAGAAGCGATTCTCAAAGGCTATAAGGAATACTCAGACTGCCAAAGCCTGTATGAAAAACACAACCGAATACTGGCAAAACTAAGGCAGCTGGAAAAAGAAAAAAAACCGCTGGAAGATGCCGTTTATAAAGAAGAAAACAGCCTGAAAAACACCCTGACTAAATATCAGGAACACCTCAAAATGCGGCAGGAAACCGCCCAGACTTTGGGCACACTGGAACAAGAAAAAACCCTGTCAGACCAACTGCACCTGGAGCTGGAAAATGAAGAGACTGCCTTAAAAGCCCGGCAAACCAGGCTGGCGGATATGCAGGGGAGTTTAGCCGGACTAGAGACCGAGTATGCCGGTACAGCCAGGGAAATAAACTCTCTGGAAGAAAAACTAAAACTGCTTACCGAAGCAGGTGAAAGCCGCTGCAACTGCCCCCTGTGCGAAACCGAGCTGGGGCATGACAAACTCAAACTGGTATTCGGCAAATACCGGACAGAACAAGATGCTAAGGAAAAACAGCAAAGCAGCCTGAAACTAAAGCTTGAGCAGCTGAGGCTGGATATACAGACCCTAACTGCCCAAATTGAAACTGAAACCAAACGCTTAAACCAAAAGCGCAGGCAGTATGAGGGACAGCTGAGCGTACTGGAAAAAGGGATTGCAGACGCCAAAGATGCCGGAACCAAAGCGGCAAAAGGCAGAGAGCTGATTTCGGATATTGAGAAGCAGCTGAACCAACGCAGTTATGCCGTTTCCGAGCAAGCCAGTCTGGCAGTAATTGAAAAAGAAATACAGGAACTTAATTTTGATAACGCCGAATACACCCAAAACCAGCAAACTTTGGCCGGCCTGACCCATTTTGAGGAGCAAAAACGCAAACTGGACGATGCACAAAGCCGCCTGCCACGGGAAAAAGATAGCTTGGAAAAAACGGCTTCAGCACTGGCAGAACTCACCGCCCGCCATAATACTAAACTGAGTGAGCAGCAAACCCTGCAAAGAGAACTGGCTGAACTGCCCGCACTGGAGCAGGAGCTGGAAACCGCCGAAGCCGGATACAAGTCACTCAGCCAAACGCAAGATACCTTGAGGCAACAACTGGGTTCGCTCAGCCAGAAAGAAGAACAGCTGAACGAACTTGAAAAGAAGCTGAAAAAACAGGAGCAGGATAAAGAGCAAACCGCCAAAGAAATATACTACTTTGGTAAACTGGCCAGAGCTTTCGGCAAGAAAGACGGCATCCAGACCATGCTTATTGAAGACACCCTGCCGGAACTGGAAAGCGGGGCAGACCTGCTGCTGTCACGGATGACTGACGGGCGTATGCATCTGAGTATAGAAACCCAGCGTTCCACCAAAAAGGGAGACCAGACCGAGACGCTGGATATAAATATCTCGGATGAGCTGGGCACCCGCAACTACGAAACATTCAGCGGGGGTGAGGCTTTCAGGATAGATTTTGCGGTCAGGATTGCCCTGTCACGCCTGCTGGCAAACCGTCTGGGCGCACCCTTGCGGACGCTGATTATTGATGAAGGCTTCGGCACACAGGACTCAACCGGTATTGAACGTCTGAAAGAGGCTATAAACTCTATTCAGGATGAATTTGATAAAATACTGGTCATAACCCATATAGATGACCTGAAAGATTCTTTCCCCACCCGCATTGAGATAGATAAAACCCCGTCAGGCTCAGCTATACGCTTAAACTAAACATCCCGCAGGATAAAAACGTCATCTATATCTGCGTGCAGGGCTTTGGCTACTTTGTGAGCCAGAATAAGCGAAGGATTGTAAGTGCCCTTTTCAAGGTAAAGCATAGTCTGGCGACTGACACCCACCGTTTCAGCCAGCTCAGCCTGAGTAAGATTGTATCTTGCCCGCAGTTCCTTAATACGGGTACGCAGTATCATCAGAAGTTTCCCCTTGCTCTTTCTGTCCGTTAGCATAAAGTATTTATGTTAGAATTATATTACGTATGCGGGACAAAATGCAAAGGGTTAAAGTGTTTGCTGAAAATATTTAAAGCCCCAAATCAGAGGCAACAGCTTGCATAGCACCCAGAGAAATACGGATAAACTCATCCAGTTCCAAACCCAAATCGGAACAGGCGGCTATCTGTTCCCGGTTTGCACCGGCGGCAAAAGACTTTTCCTTAAAGCGTTTGGATACACTTTTAGCTTCCACACAGGCCAGCTTTTTATCCGGCCTGACTAACGCAGCGGCTGTAATAAGGCCGGTTATAGGGTCAGAGCAGAACAAAGCTTTTTCCATACGGCTTTCAGGAAGGATGCCATGAGCCGAATTATGCACCAGAATTGCCCGGCAGACATCTTCACTGGCACCCAAACCGGCGGCAATTTCGGCACCGCGTTTGCTGTGAAGCGACATATCGTCTTTTACTTCACCCAGGTCTATATCATGTATAAGCCCGGCCAAAGCCCATTCATCTTCGTTTTCACCGAAATATGCAGCCAAACTTTTCATGACGGCCTCAACCGCCAGCATATGTTTGACCAGATTTTTATTTTCTATCCGTTTTTCTACTTCAGCTAAAGCAAGCTGCCTGTCCATATTTATCTCTCCGCTGATTAGTCTTCACAAATTTGCCACTGCGCCTGACAGCAGACCGTAATTTATTAAGCCGGTTTAAGTTTCGGCAAAACCCGCCGCAAGTATTTGCCGGTAAGCGAAGCTTTATTTAAGGCTACATCTTCAGGCACGCCCTCAGCCACAATCTGCCCGCCTTTTACGCCCGCACCCGGCCCCAGGTCTATAATCCAGTCTGCATTTTTAATAACGTCCAGCTGGTGTTCAATCACAACCACCGTATTGCCGCTGTCCACTAGCCGCTGAAGCACCCGTAAGAGCGCCGCCACATCTTCAAAAGAAAGCCCGGTGGTGGGTTCGTCCAGTATGTATAAAGTCCGCCCGGTAGCCCGCTTGGAAAGCTCGGTTGCCAGTTTGATGCGCTGGGCCTCGCCCCCGGATAAGGTGGGTGCCGGCTGGCCGATGCGGATATATCCCAAACCCACGTCCTGCAATGTTTGGAGCTTGGAGCTGATTTTGGGGAAATTTTCAAAAAATTCCAGTGCCCTGTCTACCGTCATATCCAGCACATCAGCAATGGTCTTGTCTTTAAATTTTATCTCCAGCACTTCGCGGTTATAACGCGCCCCGTGACAGACCTCACAAGGTACGGTCACATCCGGCAGGAACTGCATTTCTATCTGGATAGAACCCTCACCGCCGCAGGTCTCACAGCGGCCGCCTTTTATATTAAATGAAAACCGCCCCGGCCCGTAGCCTTTTACTTTGGCTTCAGGTACAGAGGCAAACAGTTCCCTTATATGGGTGAATGCCCCGGTATAGGTGGCCGGATTTGAACGGGGTGTCCGCCCGATGGGTGACTGATTTATCTCTATTATTTTATCAATATGTTCAGTACCGGTTATAGCGTCTGAGCCACCCGCCCGGTCTTTTGCCCCGTAAAACACCTGGGCCAGATGTTTAAAAAGTATATCGGTAACCAGTGTGGATTTGCCGCTGCCGGATACGCCGCTGACACAGACCAGCTTGCCCAGCGGAATATGTACGTCTATATTTTTAAGGTTATTCTGTCTGGCACCCTGTATTATTATTTCCTGCCCGTTACCATTACGCCGCTTTTCGGGTACGGGTATTACTCTGGCACCGGATAAATACTGCCCGGTTAGCGAAGCCGGATTTTGCATTATTTCAGTGATATTACCGGTAGCCACTACCCGACCGCCATGTTCACCTGCCCCCGGCCCCATATCTATAATATAGTCCGCTGCCCGCATCACGGATTCATCATGCTCCACCACCAGTATGGTATTGCCCAAATCACGCAGCTTTTGCAGGGTTTCCACCAAACGGGTATCATCTGCGGGGTGCAAGCCTATAGTAGGTTCATCACAAACGTAAAGCACCCCCATCAGCCCTGAGCCTATCTGGGATGCCAGGCGTATCCGCTGGGCTTCACCGCCGGAAAGCGTCCCGGCAATACGGTCTATAGTCAGGTATTCCAAACCCACATTGTTTAAAAAGCCCAAACGTGAACGTATCTCCTTGAGTATCTGGGCGGCAATAAGCTGTTCGCGTTTGTTAAATATGGTATGTTTGCCAGCCAGTTCATTTGCCCATTTAAGCTGCTCATCTACAGACATGGCCGCAACATCAGCAATATTAAGCTCGCCTATTTTTACTGACAAGGCTTCCTTGCGAAGCCTTTTACCGCCGCAGGCCTGACACGGGCTGGCCAGCATGTATTTTTCAATGCTTTCCCTTACCCCCTGAGATTCGCTGTCACGGTAAAGTCTGTCCAGGCGGGGGATTACTCCCTCAAAGCCGCTGGTATATTCCCGTACCCGCCCGTAACGGTTGCGGTATTTATGGATATCACCGCCCTCACCATAAAGCAGCACCTGCATCTGGGCTGGCGTAAAAGTAGAGACAGGTTTATTAACCGAAAAACCCGCCCGGCGGGCTAAATCTTCAAGCTGCCCGAAATACCAGTTTTGGGTTTGATATGGGCTGATCGCCCCGTCAGCCAGAGACAAACTTTTGTCCGGTATAATCAAATCAGGGTCAAGCTCCATCTTGGCACCAAGCCCCATACAGGTGGGACAGGCACCGTGGGGGGTATTAAAGCTGAAAGTCCGGGGTTCTATCTCCCCCAGACTCACCCCGCAGTCCGCACAGGAAAATTTCTCTGAAAAGAGCATGTCCTGCCCGTCTACCACGGATATTATTACCAACCCGCCGCCCAGTTTCAGGGCAGTTTCAACCGAATCTGCAATCCGCCCCTGCACACCTGCCTGACCGACCACCAGCCGGTCTACTACGGCTTCTATATCATGTTTTTTATTTTTATCCAGCTCTATTTCTTCGGACAAATCCCTAATCTGCCCGTCTACCCTCACTCTGGCATAACCTGACTTACGCAGGTCTTTAAACATCTGGGCATACTCGCCCTTGCGCCCCCGCACCAGCGGCCCCAGAATAAGTATTTTTGTACCCTCCGCAAGAGTTTGAACGGCATCTGTTATCTGTTCCACGCTCTGGGCGGAAATCTCCTTGCCGCACTCAGGGCAGTGAGGGTGACCAGTGCGGGCAAACAGCAAACGCAAATAATCATATATTTCAGTCACTGTCCCCACGGTGGAACGGGGGTTGTGGCTGACGCCCTTCTGGTCAATGGCTATAGCCGGTGAAAGCCCCTCTATATGGTCTACGTCCGGTTTTTCCATCCTGCCCAGAAACTGGCGGGCGTATGATGAAAGAGACTCCATATAACGGCGCTGCCCTTCGGCATAAACGGTATCAAAAGCCAGTGAACTCTTGCCTGACCCCGAAAGCCCGGTCACAACCACCAGCTTGTCACGGGGAATCTGGACATCTATATTTTTGAGGTTGTGTTCGCGGGCACCTTTTATCTTTATATATTCCTGAGCCACAGGCTTGGTCTCCTGTTCATTTATATTAGTCCGGACAAATCAAAACATGTGTTCTAATATTTTACACCATAATGCTTAACAAGCCAAGACCAAACCCCTATTGGCGGTGTATCAGTTTAAAATCAAAAACCTGCCTATCCAAGCGTAAAAAAATAGTCTTTAAGCCATTACAGCAGAACGGCAAATGGTATTTAAGGTGGGTTTGGGATATAATCAGGTCAATGTCAGATAACAATCTTGCCAATATCAAAAGTGCTGTTATTAAAATGATTGACACTGAAAAGGGCAGTTTGGAAGAACTGTCTCTTAAGCTGCATGCCAACCCTGAGCTGGGTTATCAGGAATACAAAGCAGTGGAATGGCTGTGCGAATACCTGTCCAGACACAATTTCAGTATTGAAAGAAATACCGGCGGCCTTAAGACTGCCTTTAAAGCCACTTTCGGTCAGGGTAAACCGGTTATAGGTTTTCTGGCTGAATACGACGCCCTGCCCCAGCTGGGTCATGCCTGCGGCCATAACCTTATTGCCACCGCGGCAGCGGGTGCGGCTGTAGCCGCCCGTCTGGCCGCCAAACTTTACGGCGGTACGGTCTGTCTTATCGGCACTCCGGCTGAAGAGCTTAGCGGCGGTAAAATACAGATGGTGGAAAAAGGTGTATTTAAAGAGCTGGAGGCGGCGCTTATAGCCCACCCCGGCAATGATGATATTGCTACCACCCAGGCACTGGCCTGTGTAACATTAAACGTAGAGTATTTCGGTAAAGAATCCCATGCCGCCGCCCACCCGGACAAAGGCATAAACGCACTTGACGCCATAGTACTGGCATATACCAGCCTGAATTCCCTACGCCAGCACATAGAGCCGGGTGCCCGTATTCACGGCATTATTACCGACGGGGGCAAAGCCGCCAACATTGTACCCGGGCATTCCGCCGGCACTTTCCTGATACGTTCCCAAACTCTGCCCTACCTAAGAGAGCTGATGGACAGGGTACTGGACTGCTTTAAATCTGCCGCCCAGGCTACCGGTGCCCGTTTGGAGTACCGCTTTGATAAATCCATATATGCCCCCATGAATAACAACATGGCTCTGGCAAACCTATATGTAAAAAATATGGATATGCTGGGTCACCGGACTTTGCTTGAAGACCCTGAGATGAATTTTGGGAGTACCGATATGGGCAATGTCAGCCAGGTTGTACCCAGCCTGCACGGTTATTATGCCATTACCGGCAAAGATGTCTCCGGCCATACTCCGGAATTTGCTTCTGCCGCCTGTTCGGCAAAGGGTATTAAGGGTGCTTTAGATGCCGCCAAGGCTATGGCTATGACCGCGGCAGATTTATTCGGCAGCTCAGCCAATCTGGAAAAAGTAAAAACAGAATTTCAAAAATCTACCCGGCCATCCGCCTGACCCTTCCGGCCACAGGTTATTTAGATGAACATTTTTCTGGGCATTGACAGCGGTTCCGTATCTACCAAAATAATATGCCTGTCACCGTCTGCCGAACTGGCAGACTGGATATATCTGCCTACGGCCGGAGACCCGCTAAGTACACTGCGGACGGGGCTGAGGCAATTACAACACCGTTTGCCGGAAGATACCAGCGTACTGGGAGTGGCCGTAACCGGCAGCGCCCGTGAGCTAGTGGCAGATGCAGTGGGTGCAGATATGGTCAAAAATGAAATCAGCTCACAAGCCAAAGCGGCTGCCCACCTGATACCCGAAGTAAAAACAGTAATAGAGATTGGCGGGCAGGACAGCAAACTTATCCTGCTGGAAAACGGGTTTGTATCTGATTTTGCCATGAACACTGTCTGTGCCGCCGGCACCGGCAGCTTTCTGGAACACCAATCCCGCAGGCTTAACCTTTCACTGGAGGAAATGGGGAAACTGGCTCATTTCAGCCAAAACCCTATTGAACTTAAAGGCCGCTGCACGGTATTTGTAGAATCAGATATGATTCACTTCCAGCAAACCGGCAGCAGCCGTCCCGATATTGTTTACGGTTTATGTAAAGCTCTTGTCAGAAACTATCTGAATGACCTGGGGCTGCACAAGGAAATCCGCCAGCCGGTGGTTTTTCAGGGCGGGGTTGCCCGAAACCCGGCTATGAAAAAAGCCTTTGAAGAAGAACTGGGTTTTTCACTGATAGTTCCGCCCCGGCCGGAAATAACCGGGGCTTTGGGTGCGGCTTTGCTGCTTTGTCAGGAAAGAGAGACAGATAGTCCAGCCAAGCCCACCAACTTTCGGGGGTTTGAAACCCCTTTTCTCCGGGAGAAAGTATAGTCCCGGTTTTATTAAGATGAATTTTCAAAGAGGATATAGATGATAATAGCGGTAGATGTAGACGGGGGTGACTACGCCCCAAAGGAAATCATAAAAGGTGCGCTTAAGGCTGCCCAGGAGTACAAGATTGGTCTTATCCTGCTGGGTAAAAAAGAGGTTATTCACGTCCATGCGGGGCACTACCTGAAGAAATACCCTATAGAAATAGTCCATTGCCCCCAAACCATTACCTTTAACGAACACGCGGTGGAGGCAATCAAGGGCAAACCTAAGTCAGCTATTGTTATAGGCACTTCCCTGGTCAAACAGGGCAAGGCAGATGCCTTCATCTCTGCCGGTAACACCGGTGCGGTGCTGGCTGCCGCCTTTTTTATTCTGGGCAAAATAGACGGGGTTGAACGCCCGGCACTGGGTGCCATCATCACCACCCGCCCCCACATCCCTTCCCTGCTGATAGATGCCGGGGCAAATGCAGAGTGCCGCCCCAATCATTTAGATGAGTTCGCCCACCTGGGCAATATTTATGCCAAACAGGTGCTGGGGCTTGAAAAACCCCGAATCGGGCTGCTGAATAACGGCGAAGAAGAGGCCAAGGGTACCAAGCTCACACTGGAAACCCACCAGCTACTCAAGAAAAGCCAGCTGAATTTCATCGGCAATATAGAGGGGCATGATATCTCCCTGAATAAAGCGGATGTGATTGTAACAGACGGCTTTACCGGAAACGTTGTGCTCAAAACTCTGGAGGGGCTGGGGGATGCCCTGCTTAAGCTGCGGAAAGTAGGCCATGCCATTGACAGTGCCGCCCACCTGCGGGGCAGAGCTTTGCTGGCTGACGTGGGCTTGGGCTCTATGGTAAAAGGCATGGATTTTGAAGAATGCGGCGGTGCCTGCCTGCTGGGGGTAAAAGGAACAGTTATTGTTGCCCACGGCCGAAGCCATGCCAGAGCTATTAAAAATGCTATCGGGCTGGCTAAACGCACTGCCGAAAAAGGGGTGGATAAACTGATTGCCGAAGATGTCCGCTTGCGCACCCTAACAGCTACGGAAGGAGAACAAAACCATGTCACCACTCCTGTATGACGTAATAATTATAGGCGGAGGCCCGGCCGGGCTGACTGCCGCCCTGTATACGGGCAGGGCAAAACTGAAGACACTGGTTATTGAACGCGCTTTTATAGGCGGGCAGATAACCCGTTCGGAAAAAGTGGATAACTATCCCGGTTTTCCGGAGGGTATCACCGGCTTTGACCTGACCCAGCAGATGCAAATACAGGCCGAAAAATACGGGGCGGAGATAATTTCGGCAGAGGTAACTGCCCTTAATAAAGCCAAAGACAGCTTTGAACTTAGCACCGAAGCGGGCAAACTAAGCGGGCGTTGTATTATTATCTGCGGAGGTACCGAACGCAACAAGCTGGGCGTTCCCGGCGAAGAGGAGTTTTCAGGCCGGGGCGTTTCCTACTGCGCCACCTGTGATGCCCCTTTTTACAATGACAAGGTTGTGGCGGCGGTAGGCGGGGGAAACATGGCAATTTACGAAGCCCTGCACCTGTCAGAGTTTGCAAAAAAAGTTTACCTGATTCACCGCCGCCAGGGTTTCCGGGCAGATGCGGTATTAGTAGATAAAGCAAAGAGCAAGGGCAATATTGAAATGGTGCTGGATACGGTGATTACCTCCATAAACGGCAAGGACAGCATCCAGTCACTATCATTAAATAACCTTAAAACCCAAAAAACATCTGACCTGCCGGTAAACGGGCTTTTTGTAGCCGTGGGCTTACAGCCGAATACCGCTTATCTGAAGGGTGTGGTGGATATGGACAAAAACGGCAGCATACTGGTAAATGACCAGATGGAAACGTCAGTAAGCGGCATACTCTGTGCCGGGGATATCCGAAGCGGCTCAATAAGGCAGGTTATATCTGCCGCCGGAGACGGGGCAGTTGCCGCCCTTTCCGCCAAACGCTATCTTGACCGCTAAATTATATTATTTAAGAGTACAAAACTACTCCGCTTTTCCAGTATAATAATAAATTAAAAAGGGGTTGGCATGAAGGTTGCTTTTCTGAAAGATGTACCCGGCAGAGGGAAAACCGGGGATGTAAAAGAAGTAAATGACGGCTATGCCCGTAATTATCTTATACCCAACAAACTGGCTATGCCGGCTTCTGCCTCGGTAACCAGCGAAATAGCAGCCAAACAGGCGGCTGAAGACCGCCGCAAAGCTAAAGCCGAAGCTGAAATGGCGCAGTTAGCCAAAGAGCTTGACGGCACTAACGTAAGCATAAAGGCCAAGACCGGTGCAAAAGATAAACTTTACGGGCAGGTAACTACCACTGTAATTGCCGCCGAGATTGAAAAACAAACCGGCAAAGCCATAGATAAACGCAAACTGGAGCTCTCCGAACCTATCCGCCAGCTGGGCAGCTACGAGGTAGTTATCCGTTTTAATAAAGATTTGTCATCTAAAATAAACCTGATAATCACCGCTGAGGAGAACACTTAGTTGCTTGATGCTAAAATGCCCCCTTATGATGTAGATGCCGAGGAATCGGTAAGCGGCTCTCTGCTGATAGACGGGCAGGCTATTTTTGATATTATACCCATCTTAAAGCCGCAGGATTTCTTTACCGAATCTAACCGCCTTATTTTTGAGGCCTGTATGTCCCTTTACGGGCGGAGTGAAGCCATCAATCAGGTTACCGTAGCCCAGGAACTGGAGCGGCTGGGCAAACTGGAAAGATGCGGCGGGTCAGCCTACTTAAGCCATGTGGTTACGGTAGTGCCTACCTCACTGGATATTGAACACTATGCCCGCATAGTTTACCGTCTTTCGGTCATGCGCCAGCTGATTGAGGCAGGCCAAAAAATAAGCGAACTGGGATTTAAGGCCGACCCTGACGTATCGGATTCACTGGGCAAAGCCGAAGACCTGCTATTCCGCCTGCGCCATGAACGCTCAAGTCTGGGCTTTACCCATATTAAAAATATTCTGGATAAATATTTTGAACCTGTGCCTATACCCGGCAGCGAGGGTTACCAGGCCATACCCCATGTCCTTACCGGGCTGACCGGCATGGATACCTTCTTAGGCGGGCTGCAGCGTTCAGACCTTATCATTATGGCGGGACGCCCCTCCATGGGAAAAACCTCGCTGGCTTTGAATATTGCCCGGAATGCGGCGGTTGAACAAAGAGCCTGTACCGCCATATTCAGCCTGGAAATGTCCCGCGAATCTCTGGTGCAGCGTTTGCTTTCCAACGAAGCCGCGGTAAATTCACGTTCCATCCGCCTGAATGAAAGCAGCCCTGATGAAGAGCGTAAAATAATGGATGCCATCGGCGTACTATCCGAAGCCCCCATTTTTATAGATGACTCACCCCAGATAAGGGTAGCCGAAATACGGAGTAAAGCCCTGCGGCTGCGCTACGAGCAAAATATAGACCTTATTATTGTGGACTACCTGCAGCTTATTCAGGGTGAAGGCAGCGGCAAAGAGAACCGGGTGCAGGAAATAAGCTATATCTCCCGTTCGCTGAAAGGTATTGCCCGCGAACTGAATGTGCCGGTTATAGCTATATCCCAGCTTTCCCGTGCCCCGGAGTTCCGCTCCTCCCATCAGCCCCAGCTTTCAGATTTGCGTGAATCAGGCTCCATTGAACAGGACGCGGATATAGTGGTCTTTATATACCGTGACGAGTTTTATTATAAAGAAGATGAATGGGCAAACCTCCACCCTGACCAGGAATACCCGCGCGAAATTGCGGATATTATCATAGCCAAACACCGTAACGGCCCTATCGGCACTGTAAAGTGCCGCTTCCGGCATGACCTGACCCGCTTTGAAAATCTGGGTTCAAGCACGGAGCCCAGCTTCTTATGAGCAATGCGCCATTATTCCCCGCCAGACAGGAGTTTACCCCCGTATCCCGCTTTTTTATCCACCGGGTAGCTCCCCTAATAGAAGATATGACCGAACTGAAGGTAAGCCTGGCGGTATTCAGCCTTATTCAGGCAAAAAAAGGATACCCCAGATACACCACGCTGGCTGAACTGGCAGCCGAAGAAACCCTGGTAAAAGCCTTGGGCAAAACGCGGGACGAAAGCCTGCAATCACTGGATAAAGCCCTCCAAATGGCCGTAAAACGGGGAACCCTGCTGGGGCTGGAAATAAAAAGCGGCAAACACACCCACCAGCTTTATTTTGTAAATACCGAATCAGAAGCGGCAGTGGTGGAAAAGATAAAAACCGGCAATCTGGTTTTGCCCGGCTTAAAAGAAGCCTCAACCGAAGTAATAAGCGGCCAAGCCGAACAGCCAAATATATTTAAACTTTACGAACAGAATATAGGCATGCTGACCCCCATGCTGGCAGACAACCTGAAAGAGGCGGAAAAACTCTACCCCGAAGAATGGATTGCCGAAGCCATAAAAGAGGCGGTCAACCTGAATAAACGCAACTGGCGTTATATAGAACGAATACTGGAAAATTGGTCAAGTCAGGGAAAAAACAGTGGAACACATAAAGGACATACTGGGGAAACAGATAAATATAAAGGGCAGCTCTTCGACCACCTCGTCCAAAGGTAAGGCAGATAAAGCGGCCGAAGAAAACTTATGCCCGTTATGTAAAGGGGCAAAGTTCGTGTACCCTGTTTCCGCCGAAGGGGTAACGGATTTTAGCCGGGTAATCCCCTGCCAGTGCACCCAGACCGAATCCGGTGCGGACAGGGAAAAACGGCTGCTGACCTATAGCTGTCTGGGAGGTCTGCAAAAATACACCTTTGAAAAGCTGAATTCGCTGGGTAAAAGCGAAGAACCGCATAATCAGAATATGTTCAGCCAAGCTTACAATGCCGCCCTGAACTTTGCTTCCAACCCCGCCGGCTGGCTGGTTTTCAGCGGCCCGAGCGGTGCGGGTAAAACCCACCTCGCAGCCGCCATTGCCAACAAACGCCTTGCCATGGGGCAGCCGGTGCTGTATAAAAGGGCTTCCGAGCTGATAGATGACCTGAAAAAGTCTTTTGAACCTGACAGCGAGGCTGCTTACAGCCAGAGCTTTGACATACTTAAGAACGCCCCCCTGCTGATAATAGATGACCTTACCGTCCAGAGCGGTTCGGACTGGTCAAAAGAAAAACTTGACCAGTTGCTTACCTACCGTTTCAGTCAGGAACTGCCCACTATTATTACCCTGTCTACACCTATAAACGAGCTTGATTCCCGTATCCAGAGCCGTCTGCTGGATAAATCTGTATCCAGGATATATCCGGTTGCCTCAAACCCGGAGGACACCCTGGAATACCGCTGGGATAATGCTCTGGCGCTTCAAAAGAAAATGACCTTTGAAAATTATGACCACAAGCGTTCAAACCTGCCGCCTGAGCAACGCCAGAATATAGAAGCCGCTTACAACCTGGCTCTGGAGTTTTCCCGAAACCCCGAAAGCTGGCTGGTTTTTCAAGGAGAAACCGGCTGCGGCAAGACCCATCTGGCATCTGCCATTGTCAATGAACGTTACCGCCAGGGCAAACCCGCCATGTTTGTGGTCGTACCCGAATTTTTAGACCACCTGCGTTCAACCTTCAGCCCTGAGAGCAAAACCTCTTACGACCAGATGTTTGATGCGGTTAAAAACGCCAAACTGCTGGTACTGGATGATTTCGGCGAACAGTCCAGCACCCCCTGGGCTCAGGAAAAACTCTATCAGGTAATAAATTACCGCTATAACCGCCGTCTGCCCACCGTAATTACCACCAGATGCCCGCTGAGTGAAATAGAGGTAGCCATAAGCTCACGCTTTGTTGATCCCCAGATAAGCATGGTGTTTAACATCACTGCCCCTAACTTCCGCTGTGACAGCACCGGCCAGCAAAAACAGCGCCCGGTATCCCGTATTAACAGGACTACCCGCCCCCAACGCTAAGCGAACAAACTTGCCCTATATGAGGATTTTGTTTAGAATAAACTTAATCTTTCAGGGGGAAGCGGTGTTTGATGGATAACCATCAGGTACTGGTCTTAAACCAAGACTATCAGCCACTGAACGTATGCCACGTACGGAGGGCTGTTTTGCTTGTTTACCAGAGCAAAGCCGAGATGCTGGAAAACGGGTCAGGTTTCTGGCACTCTGAAAAAGACCTCTTTGCCCTGCCCTCAGTTATACGCCTATCCTGCCTTATAAAGCACCCGCCCCTCCGCCCCAAACTGAACCGGGCTGAAATATTCAGCCGGGATAAGCATACCTGCCAGTACTGCGGGCGCAAAGACCTGGAGCTGACTATAGACCACGTTAACCCCAAGCATCAGGGGGGACCCCATGTTTGGGAAAACGTGGTAACCGCCTGCCTGCACTGCAACCGCCTTAAAGCCGGACGCACCCCCGAACAAGCCCATATGAAGCTTCTGAGTACGCCGGGAGTACCCCAATACAGATACGGATATTCACTGCCCAGATCAAACGGCAGTATCCGCCATGAGTGGCGGCCTTACCTGGGGCTTGAAAACGAACCCAAATTAGCGGTGGAGTGAGGCATCAGGACGGCGGCCTTCTTTATCCGGGCGGATATCCTTCAAAGGCACTTCGGCGTTAGCCCCGCTTTCCAGCAGAACAAATACCATTTCTTCCAAGGGGTTACCGCCGACCACTTCACCTTTGCCTACCGGGGTGATTACCTTCAGCCCGTCCTTAGGCATCTTAGCCTTGGCGGCTTTGTAGGTTTCATATTCATAATCAAGGCAGCAAAGAAGCCTGCCGCAAACACCTGAAATCTTCTGGGGATTTAGCGGCAAATTTTGCTCTTTAGCCATTTTTATAGACACCGGGTCAAACTCACTCAGGAAACTGCAGCAGCAAAGTTCCCGTCCGCACCGGCCGTAACCGCCCACCATCTTGGCCTCATCCCGCGGGCCAATCTGCCGAAGCTCTACCCTGACTCTCAGCTTGCGTGAAATCTCCCTGACCAGTTCGCGGAAATCCACCCTGTCTTCGGCTGAAAAATATATGGTTACGTGGTTTTCATCCAGACTGTATTCCGCCCTGATAAGTTTCATGGGCAGATTCAGCTTGTCTACCAGCTCTATACATTCCGAAACTGCACTCTGGTTTTTCTCTTCCAGCTGGCGTTCTCGGGCCATATCTTCAGCGGTAGCCAGACGGATAACAGGCTTCAGCGGCTGTTCCAGACTGCTCTCCTCTACCTGTGAAGGAGAGGCAACCACCCAGCCCAGTTCTTCGCCACGGCTGGTTTCCACCACTACACAGTCATACGGGTAAAGTTCAAAACCGGCAGGGTCAAAATAATATATCTTGCCGGCTTGTTTATAGCGTATCTTTACAATATCAACCATTTTTATAGTCCTTCCTTTACCAAGGGCAAACTGAGCATAAGCACTTCCAGACAAAGCCTGGGGTTGGCATTTGCCCGCAGCTGACTTTGGGCCTTAAGTATATTATCTATACCCGCACGTATATCCACAAGCCCAAGCCCGCCACAGGCCTGATATAGTATATCTTTATAATCAATATTAGTCATGTTTTGGCCGGCATCAGCCTTAAGTAGCAGCATATCCCGAAAAAGCCCCAGCCACATATCCAGTACCTCTTCAGCCTCTGCCCGGTTTTTACCAAACAGATTTGAAACATCAGCGGCATAATTAAAGCGGTCTTCCTCGTCCTGCCCCAGTACCCGCATAATCTTATCAATCTTAGCTTTACGTTCTTCCAAAATTTCGGGGTTTGAGGCTGCTTCCATAGCCCAGCCCACCCGGCCATAACTCAGGTGAGACAAAAGTTCAGCTTTTTCTTCATCCAAACCTTGCTTAATAAATGCCTCATGGATAAGACCGGTTTCGGCATATTTTAATTCCAAAATCTGGCAACGGGATAAAACCGTGGGCAGCAGGAGTGATTTATCAGCGGTCAGCAAAATAAAGATATTTTGAGAACCCGGCTCTTCCAGCGTTTTCAGAAGGCGGTTTGAAGATTCTACTGACAGCTTTTCAGCCTGATGGATAATAAAAACCTTGTACTTGCCCTCAAACGGGGGCAAACTGGCGGCGTGCTGGATATCCTCTACCTGTTTAACCCCTATTTCGGCCTTAGCTTTGCCGTCAGAGGAATCTTCGGCTGAAAGAAGCTCTATATGGATAACATCCGGAAAGTTTCCGGCCATGATGCGCTCACACACCGGGCATTCCTGACATGGGGGTGAGGCAGCCTGACAATTTAGCGCCTGAGCAAAACTAAGTGCCATCCGTTTCTTACCCACCCCGGACTGGCCGTAAAACACATAGGCGTGGCAAAGCTTGTCCTGATTGAGGCTGTTACAGAGGAAGGAGACTGCCTTGTCCTGACCTATTATCTGCCACATATAAGAAACCCGGCTTAGACCGAATCCAGACGGCTAAGGTCTTCCACAGTTTCGCGCCGCCGTATCAGGCGGTCTTCACCATTTTTCAGCATCACTACAGCCGGGCGCTGATAGCCGTTGTAATTGCTGGACATAGGCAAACAGTAAGCCCCGCAGCAGGGCACTGCCAGTATATCACCTGTCTTGAGGACAGGCAGCTCAATATCGGTTATAAGTATATCACCGGATTCGCAAAACTTGCCTGCTACAGTTACCTTTTGTTTTTCTGAAGACTGGACATTATTTGCCACCACCGCCTCATACTTTGCCTCATACAAAGCCGGGCGGATATTATCACCCATGCCCCCGTCCACCGAGGCATACACCCGGATACCGGGAATATCTTTAATAACCCCCACCGTATACAAGGCCACCCCTGCCTGAGCTATGACAGCCCGCCCCGGTTCAATATTAAGGCTGGGGGGAGTCAGCTTTAAGCTGTGGCACTTGGAGACAATCTTAGCGCCGATAGCCTCCGCATAAACAGATACCTGGGGTGCAGGTTTATCCACTTCGTACTGAACGCCGTAACCGCCGCCGATATCCAGCTCCTCTATGTCAAAACCATAGCGTTCCTGAACCTGAGCGGCAAATTCCAGCACCAAATCTATAGCATCAAGGAAGGGCTGGGTTTCAAATATCTGGGAACCGATATGGAAATGGAAACCGACCAGATTCAGACTGGCCTGCGCCATAGCCAAACCTACCGCTTCGGCTGCCTGAAACAGGGGGAAACCAAATTTGGAATCCAGCTTGCCGGTAGTAATATGGTGATGGGTATGGGCATCTACTCCCGGAGTAAGCCTGAGGAGTATATCCGGAATATGCCCGCTCTCATCCGCCAGTTTTGACAGCAGTTTGATTTCATCAAAGCTGTCTACCACAATCCGCCCGACATGCAGACGGAGCGCCAGCCTTAGTTCATCAGCAGATTTGTTATTTCCATGGAAATAGACCATATCCATAGGGAAACCGGCGCTGCTGGCAATAGACAGCTCTCCGCCGGAAACCACGTCCAGACTCATACCCTCTTCGGCAAGTATCTTCAGCAAGGCCGGATGCAAAAAGGCTTTTGAGGCATAACTCACCGAACTGTCTGCGTAGCGGCGGGAAAACTCCCGTTTAAAGTCACGGCAGTTCTGGCGGATAGTAGCCTCGTCAAAAACGTACAGGGGCGTGCCGTATTTGGCACAAAGCCCGGCAACATCTGCACCGCCGATAACCAGGCGGTTATTTTTTACTTCAGTGTTTTTGGGGAATACCTGTATTCTTGGTTCCATAATTGCTTATCATACCAGTGCTAAAGCAACTGCGTCAATGAAGATTGCCATGTTAATTAAACCTGCCCTCCGTTCAAATTTGCTTTAATTTATTTTATTAGACTAGAATGAAGCATAAAATAATACCCTGGAGTGCCAGATGATAAAAGGTGTTTTCTTTGACCTGTATAATACCCTGATAGGATACCAGCCCAGCCGCGAGGAGATGACGGTTAAGCTGCTTGCCGAACTGGGCTACACGATAAATGAAGATGACCTCTACCTGCCCGTGAACAAGGCTGACGAATATTTTTACCAGCAAAATGCCCAAAAACCTATAAGCCTGAGGGAAAGAGCGGAACAAATGGCGGTTTGGAGCCACTATTACCGGATTATCCTTGAGGAAATTGGTATTGAGCCCAAACCTGAGCTTATAAATAACCTGATTAGCCGCTGGAAAAACCTGAAATGGGAGATGACCCTCTATCAAGATGTAATACCCTGCCTGGAAAACCTGAAAAAGCGCAACCTGAAAATAGGGCTTATTTCAAACGCCGAGAAAGATATGTCCGAACTTTTTAACAAAACCGGATTAAATAAATATCTGGAAACGGTAGTGATTTCTCAGGAGGTGGGCGTAACTAAACCCAATCCCCTTATTTTTCAGGCAGCCCTGAAAAAAAGCGGCCTGACTGCCAAAGAAGTACTATACATAGGTGACCAGTATCAGGTAGATTATATGGGAGCAATGAATGTCGGGCTGAACCCCGTTCTGCTTGACCGGCGTAACTGTTATCTGGATTTGAAAGATTGCCGCAGGATAACCGGGCTGGCTGAGCTGGAGTATTGCATAGACAATACTTAGAGGAGGCGGATATGCTTCTAGGTAGTAGTGCATTTGCCTGCGGAGAGTATATTCCCCGCCGTTACTCCGGTTTGGGCGGCAACATTTCGCCCCCTCTGGAGTGGATGAAGCTGCCGGAAGGCACTAAAAGCCTGACCCTTATACTGGAAGACCCGGACGCCTCCAAAACATTTACCCACTGGCTTATCTACAATATCCCGTCTGACAGGGAGGGGCTGCCCGAAGCTGTTCCCGCTGAGCCCAACCTGCCTGACGGTATCCGCCAGGGTTTAAACAGCGCCGGAGAAACCGGCTATACAGGACCTTATCCCCCGCCCAACCGGGTGCACCACTATCATTTCCGCCTGTTTGCTTTGGATACAGTGCTGCGGCTGAAAGCCGGCAGCCACCAGGCAGACCTTATCAAGGCTATGGAAGGGCATATAATTGACCAGACAGACCTTACCGGCCTGTTTGTAGCCTGAGAAATACCTACTCTACTGTGACGCTTTTAGCCAGATTGCGGGGGGTATCTATGTCACGCCCCAGCTCATAAGCCGCATAAAATGCCAGCAGCTGAAGCACTACTGAAAAGAGTATGGGACTGAACAGCCGGTTGAAGGGCGGAATTTTTATCACCCGGTCTGCCAGCTGTTCAAGCTGGTCGTCTCCGTCTTCACCGATAACAATCAAAGGTGCGCGCCGTACCTTTATTTCCCGCAGCCCAGTCAACATGGCTTCATAGGTTTGGTCACGGCTAACCAACGCCAGCACCGGCGTTTCCGGAGAAAGCAGGGCAAACGGCCCGTGTTTCAGTTCCCCGGCAGCATAGCCCTCCGCATGGATATACGAAATCTCCTTTAGCTTCAAAGCACCCTCCAGGGCAATAGGATAGTTAATCCCCCGGCCTATAAAAAAGGCACTTTTAGCTTTGGCTACTTCTATAGCCGCATCTTTAATATTCTGGTGGCTGCCCAGTATTTTCTGGACAGCACCGGGTAAAAGCCGCATAGTGCTTAAATAATCCTGATAACGCGGGCTGGCAGCAGAAGCACAGGCAAAACACAAAGCGTACAGGACTACCAGCTGGGCAATAAAACTCTTGGTAGCTGCTACCCCTATTTCCGGCCCAGCCTGAGTATATATAACATGGTCTGCCAGACGGGCAGCCGTACTGCCGGCTACATTTGTTATGGCCACTATCATACAACCGGCTTGCTTTAAACGGCGCATGGCCCGCAAAATGTCTGCGGTTTCGCCAGACTGGCTAAGCACCACGGCCAGTTTGCAGGGCGGTAAATGCTGCATATAGTTGAACTCTGAAGCCACCTCCAGACGGACGGGTATATTCAGATGTTCCTCTACCAAATAGCGGCCGGTCAGAGCCGCATGGTATGAACTGCCGCAGGCTAGAAACAGTATGCCGGTCTTACGGCCCTGCTCCAGCAGCGGGGATTTATAAAAAGACTCCGTCAGGGGCATATTTATCAGGGTATTTTGAATAACCTGCGGCTGTTCGTGTATTTCTTTAAGCATATAGTGGCTGTAGCCGCCCTTCTGGGCTTCATCCGGCGTCCAGTTTATCTTCTCTACACGGGGAATAATATATTCGCCATTCCGGTTTATTTTCAGGCTGTCCGGGCTGATAACGGCAATATCCCCCTCTTCCGGATATATAACCCGGTTGGTATATCCTAAAATAGCAGGCACATCTGAAGCTACCAGATACTCACTGTCCCCCACCCCGATAACCAGCGGACTGTCCTTCCGCACCGCTACCAGGGTATTATCCCCGGAACGCATCACCACCAGAGCATAAGAGCCATCTATCTCCTTCACTGCCTGACGGACGGCTTCTTCTAGGTTTCCTTTATCGTACTCCTCTATCAAATGGGCAATAAGCTCGGTGTCCGTATCTGAAACAACCTTGTGGCCATTAGCCTCAAGCCGTTTGCGGAGTTGGGCATAGTTATTTATTACCCCGTTATGCACCAGGCTGATTTTGCCGGTGCAGTCTATGTGGGGGTGGGCATTTATCCGGGTTGGTTCACCGCAGGTAGCCCAGCGGGTATGCCCCAGACCGGCTGTACCCTCAAACCGGGGGGCATTTTGAAGTATGTTACGGACTTTGCCTGCATCTTTAAAAACCTGCACCTCAGGCGTGTTTACGGCTATGCCGCAGGAATCATACCCGCGGTACTCCAGACGGCACAAACAATCATATAAAACAGCCTGTGCCTGGCGTTTACCGGTGTAACCCACTATACCGCACATTCTAGACCACCAGACTGCCGTCAGGTATACTGCCCGACAGGGTTTTTAAAGGGGCTATACGGCTGGAATTTCCCACCACCGTACCGCCCTGAAGAACTGCACCGTTCCCCACCATACAGTCTTCACCCATCATAGTACCTACTTTTATTTTATGTAATTCATCATTTATGCGGGTTTCCACCTCGGCGGAAGGGGCGCTGAACTGGCCGCGAATCACACAGCCCCGGTCTATAACCGAATCTTCAATAACCGAAGCCACCCCGATACTGTTACCGCTGTAAATAAGGCTGTTTTTTATCTGGCAGAAAGGGGCGACAGTGACATTGTCTGCAATACTGGTGGACGGGTAAATACAGACACTCGGCCCGATATCACAACCCTCACCGATTATCACCGGGCCTGTAATATATGAATTGGAGCGGATAACCGTATTTTTGCCGATAAGCACCGGCCCTTTCATCACCACGCCGCTTTCAATAGTACCGGCTACGCCCGGCTTGAGTGTATCTGAGACAACTGCATTAAGTGAGAGCATATCCCACGGGTAGACTATATCCAGCCAGACACCCCGGCTTTCTGCTACCCGTATATCCAGCCCGTCTTTAATCATGGACTGCAAGACCATCGGGATATCCAGATGCTCAGCAATATAGTCAAACACCCGGGTTGAAAAGGAGTAAATGCCGGTATTTATCAAATTGCTCTTAGCTATACTGGGTTTTTCCTCTATAGAGGTCAAACGCCTGCCCGAAGAGCTTACCACCCCGTACCGCCTGGGGTCTTCACCGTTTATAGCTTTTACCATAACAGCCTGGGGCGGCTCTTTTACAAAATCACCTATGGTTGCCGGACTAATAAGCTGGTCTCCGTTTAATACCAGAAAATCCCCTCTGATTTTGTCTCTGGTTTGCTTAAGGGCATGGGCTGTACCCAGCTGGTTTGGCTGACTGACATAGGTTATCTCTACCCCCAGATGCCCGCCATCTCCGAAATAATCAAAGATACGCTCACGTTTATAACCCACTACCAGAATAATATCCCGGATACCGTTTCGGGCAAGGGATTCAATAACGTACTCAAGCAGTGGCTTACCCGCAATAGACAACATAACCTTTGACTTGCTTGAGGTAAAAGGCCTAAGACGCTGTCCTTCACCGGCCGCCAGTATAACTGCCTGTTTCATATTTCACTCCCCGCCTTAGCCGATGTATGAGTTCGGTTCAATAACACCGCTCACAACCGCACCGGGCCCTATACGGCTGCCTGCGCCTATAAGGACGCCCGGATTAAGGCTTACGTTAATACCGGTCTCAACCCCATCCCCCAAGACCGCACCCAGCTTGCGGCGGCGGGTATTGACACCCCCGGCTGTAATATCCGCGCCGTCAAAACGCAGGTTTGCCAGCTTGGTTCCGGCCCCCAGATTGCAGTTTTGCCCGATAACACTATCCCCCACATAATTCAGGTGAGGTATTTTGGTATTATCCATAATAATAGAGTTTTTTATCTCAACCGAAGCCCCAACCCGGCAGTTATCCCCTATGGAGGTAGCCGGACGGATATAACAATTCGGGCCTATGTCACAGTTTTTGCCTATTATCACCGGCCCTTCCAGATACGCCCCCGAACGAACACGGCTGCCTTCGCCTATTTCCACCGCCCCCCTGATAACCGCATTTTCCTCTACCTGGCCGCAAATACGTTGGCTAAGGCTTTTAAGCATGGAGGCATTCAGGTCAAGCAAATCCCACGGGTAGCTGACGTCCTGCCAGTAAGTAAGCGGGCGGTAACCCACCGCCAGGCCGCTGTCAATAAGCATCTGGATAGATGCGGTTATTTCATATTCGCCCCTAAGTGACAGCGGGGTATTGTTTATGGCGGCAAATATACGTGGGGTAAAGAAATACAAACCGGCATTTGCCAGATTGGTGGGGGGATTTGCGGATTTTTCATGGATACGTTTTACCCGGCTGCCGTCTGTTTCAAGCACCCCCAGGCGGCGTGGGTCTGATGCTTCAAAAACACCCAGTGTAGTTT
Organism: Dehalococcoides mccartyi 195; assembly: GCF_000011905.1. Classification (NCBI taxonomy): domain Bacteria; kingdom Bacillati; phylum Chloroflexota; class Dehalococcoidia; order Dehalococcoidales; family Dehalococcoidaceae; genus Dehalococcoides; species Dehalococcoides mccartyi. Next base: position 482,469 of record NC_002936.3, on the reverse strand, counting down.
CGGAAGATGCCGCCAGAGCGGCGATATCAGCTGATTTTGCCAGTATATCCCCGTTCATAACCAGAAAATCAGCCTGCAGCTGCTTTTCAAGCTGCTTTAAGGCGTGGGCGGTACCCAGCTGACGGGTCTGCTGGCAATAGCTGATTTTCAACCCCCACCTGGCACCGTCTGCAAAATACGAACGCACCTGTTCATCACGGTAACCCACCACCAGTATAAACTCCGTGATACCGGCAGCGCTGACCTCCAGTAAGAGGTGCTCCAAAATAGGCTTGCCCGCAATGGGCAGCATAACCTTGGGGCGGGTAAATGTAAGCGGACGCATGCGGCTGCCTTCGCCCGCTGCCAATATGACTGCCTTCATTTTATTTCTCCCGGGAAAGACAGCTCTTCAGGCACTTAAGCCCGGTTTGGTAAATAGTCTCACAGTACTCCGGTGTTCTGGCTTCGGCCGTCAGGCGGATTTTAGGCTCTGTACCCGAAGGGCGGATAAGCAGCCAGCCATCTTTCAGGTTTAATTTTATACCGTCCAGCAGGCTGGAGGAAAGAGGATTCAGGCACTGGAGTGATTCCTCAACCAGGGCCAGATTCAAACCGCTGCCTTCCACACTGCCTCTCTTCATGGAATATTCCGGTATATCCGAAATAAGTTCTGAAAGGGGCTGGTGAGAAACCAGGTTTAGTAGTCTGGCAGCGGCATAAATACCGTCAGGGCAAAGAGAGCTTTCGGGAAAGACCCAGGCACCGCAGGGCTCACCCCCGAAGTTACCCTGCCGTTTAAGTTCCTCGGAAACATAGTTGTCACCCACAGCCGTACGGATAACCTTAAACCCCATCTCGTCTACTGCCATAGAAGCATCCAGAGTGGTAACCACCTTGTCTGCCCTGGCAGCTCTGGCAAAAAGCACCAGCATCTTGTCACCCGAAATAAAGTTTCCGTGCTTATCCACCGCTACCATCCGGTCGGCATCACCGTCATGGGCAATACCCAAATCAGCATCGCTTTCTTTGACGGTCTGTATCAGCCCGCTAAGATTTTCAGCCAGCGGTTCAGGCGGGTGAGGGAAAAAGCCGTGGGTAGTATCATTCAGGGAAATCACCCGGCTGCCCATACGCTGAAGCAGCCAAGGGGTTATAACGGATGCCGCCCCGCCGCCGCAATCCACCACCACCTTAAGACGGCATTTGTCCGGCAAATAACCAAGTATATGCTCCATATGTTTTTCAACAGTAGAGGGAAAGGCATTTATCTGGCCGAAACTATCCCACTTCATGGGGTGGGCACGGCTTGATTCAACATCTTTGGTTATTTCCTGCTGCTGCAGGTAACTGAAGGCTGAGCCGTCAGGATTAAGAAACTTGATACCGTTGTATTCAGCCGTGTTGTGTGAAGCGGTTACCATCAGACCGGCATCAAAATCCCGGACCATAAAGGCCAAGGTAGGCGTAGGCACCAATCCTATATCAACTACATCTGCCCCGGCGGAAACCAGCGCCCCGCTGAGTATGCGTTTGATAGCCGGGGTTGAAGTGCGGCTGTCACCCGCCAAAACCACTCTCCGGTAGCGTTTTCCTACTGAAAACCCTACCTTCAGAGCTATTTCCATTAAACGCTCATCTACCAAACGGCGGATGCCGGAAGTTCCGAATAATCCCATACGGCTAAATCCTAGCCCTTTTACCCATCATTAGTCAATGCCCGCCCGGCTATTAAGGCTGAAAACTGAACAATAAATTGACAAGCCAACTGCCCCAGTTTAAACTTAAGTTAGAATACTCTCTAAAGGTGACCACCTTGACTGAACTCAGAAATATTGCCCATGAACTTTCCCAACAGCTTTACCACTACCGGGCAGACTATCTGGAAATCCACCTGGAAGAAAGCTCCGGCAGCTATATCTCTTACCGGGGGCAAAACCTGGATACTGCCGGACGCAGCAGTGACCTGGGCGGCAATATCCGGGCGCTGGTAAATGGCGGCTGGGGTTTTGTCAGCTTTAACAGTCTGGATGATATCCAGAAGCGGATAGATCAGGCAATCCATCAGGCTGCCCTGGCCGGTTCTGCCCAGAGCCAGTTTGCGTCTGCCCCTTCGGTTACATACGCCCAGCCGGATGAACTGTCTCAAAGCTCGGTGGAACGCCCGCTTGAAGATAAAAAACGGGTGCTGGACGAATATAAAGACCTTATCTGGCAAACCAAAGGCATAAAAACATCGTTTATCCGCTTTTCAGACGGCTACCGCCGCCGCTTTTACGTAAACTCCCGCGGCAGTGTCATAGAGCAGTCACGCGCAGATATAAATTTCAACGCCACTGCCATTGCTTCGGCAGACGGCGAACTCCAGCAGTCCAATATCTCGGTAGGCAGCCGCGGAGATTACAATGCCATAACCAGGCTGCACTCCCAGATAAAAGACATGACCGAACATGCCGTAAAACTGCTCACCGCCCCCAAAGTCAAAGGCGGCGAATATACCGTAATACTTGACCCCATACTGGCGGGGGTATTTGTCCACGAAGCCTTCGGCCATTTGTCCGAAGCAGACCATATATATGAAAACCCCCAGATGCGGGAAGTAATGGTGCTGGGCAAAAAATTCGGCCCGAAAATACTGAATATTGTGGACAACCCCACCATGCCGGACCTCCGGGGCAGCTATAAATACGATGACGAAGGGGTAGCCGCCACTAAAAATTACCTTATCCGTGAGGGTAAGCTCAGCGGCCGCCTTCACTCACGTGAAACTGCCGCCAAAATGAATGAGCCACTTTCCGGCAATGCCAGAGCCATATCATACCGCTATGCCCCCATTGTACGTATGAGTAATACCTATATAGAGCCCGGCACTTCCACTCTGGAAGAAATGCTGGACGGGGTAAAAGAAGGTATTTATGTAAAGAACTGGTACGGCGGAACTACCAGCATGGAAATGTTTACCTTCTCCTCCGGAGAAGCATACATGATAAGGGACGGCAAGATAGCCGAAGCCCTGCGCCTGGTGGTTCTGTCCGGAAATGTATTTGATACCCTGCATAATATAGATATGATAGGCAATGATTTGGATATGAACCAGGGCGGCGGCTGCGGCAAGGGCGGCCAGTCTCCCCTGCCGGTTTCCAACGGCTCACCCCATATCCGTATTCAGAAATGCCTGGTAGGTGGTGCCTGATATGCTTGAAAAAATAATTGAGCAAGCTAAAAAAGTGGCTGAACAAGCCGAATGTTTTATGGTGGAATCTGAATCCGCCCCCATTCATTTCGAAGCTAATCATCTGAAAAATATTGAGTCCAAGCAGAGCCTTAGCCTGGCTTTGCGGATTATCAAAGACGGCAAAATAGGTTATGCCGCCAGCTCCAACCCGGCCAACTGGCCGAAACTGGCGGATATGGCTCTTGAAACAGCCGCTTATGGTCAGACGGCCCGTTTCCAGTTCCCGGCCACCCAAACCTGCCCTGAGGTCAAAATATTTGACCCTGAAGTAGAGACGGTAAGTCTGGAGGAGATGGTAAAGCTGGGCAAAGATATGATAACCGGGCTGCTTGAAATAAACCCTGAATTGGTCTGCAGTGCCAGCCTTGCTAAAAGTACCTTCAGGATACGCCTGCTGAATACCAGCGGGGCTGATATCAGCTATAAAAAAAGCCATTTTTCCATGGGGCTGGAAGGCACGCTGGTACGGGGCACGGATATGCTTTTTGTAGGTGACGGGCTTAGCTCCTGCCGCCCTATCCGCTCCGGCAGCGAAGTAGTAAATCTGGTTGGCAAACAGCTTGAACGTGCCAGCCGGAATGTAAATCTGCAAAGCGGGGAAATGCCGGTTATTTTCACCCCCCACGGGGTAGGTAGCACCATTATCCCGGCCCTGTCTGCCGCACTTAACGGCAAGCTGGTACAGGAAAAAGCATCTCCGCTGGCCGGCAAACTGGGGGAGCAGATGTTTGACCCTGCCTTTAGTCTGGTTGATGACCCTACCCAGAGTTTCAGCCCGAATTCACGCCCTTTTGATGATGAAGGCACGGCCAGCCAGATAACCCCCATGGTGGAAAGCGGAGTTATTAAAAACTTTATTTATGACCTCCGCACCGCCGCTTTGGCCAAAGCCAAAAGCACCGGAAACGCCGAAAGGCATGGCGGACAGCCTGCGCCCGGTTTCAGCGCCCTGATGATAAAGCCCGGCACGGTTTCTTTTGAAGAAATGGTTTCAGGTATAAAAGAAGGCCTGATAGTGGAATTTATGATGGGGGCGGAACAGGGAAATGTGCTGGGCGGAGATTTCTCCGGCAACGTCCTGCTGGGCTACAAGATAGAAAACGGTCAGATTGCCGGAAGGGTAAAAGACACCATGCTTTCCGGGAATATATATAATGCACTTAAAACCATAAACGCCATTGGCAGTGACGGACGCTGGCTGGACGGTGAGCTTTTCAGCCCGTCCATATATTTCCCGAAGCTGTCTGTAGCTGCCAAATAAGAGAGACAGATATATGGACAAAAAATACAAGCTTAATTCCAGGCCCAAATTAAAGTCTCCCTGCCTGCTTGCCGCCTGGCCGGGCATAAGCAATGTCGCCCTTATTGTGGCTACCTATCTGGCACGCAAACTGGAGTTTAAGGAGCTGGCCGAAATAGATTCCCCCAGTTTTTTTGACCCTATCGGCGTACTGGTCAAAGACGGGGTAGTGGAAGAACCCCAGTTTCCCCAAAACCGCTTTTATTACCTGAAAAACAAACAGGATAACGATATTATCTTATTCATAGGGGAAGACCAACCTTCTGCCAAAAGCTACGAACTGGCTAACCTTATTCTGGACGTGGGGCAGCGTTTCGGCGTTAAAAAGATATATACCTTTGCCGCCGCCCTGACCCGTATTCACCACAGCGAACAGCCGCGGGCATGGGCAGTGGGTACCAACCCCCAGGTAGCCAATGAACTGGTAGAACGGGGGCTGAGCGGCAGCGGCAACCTCCAGATTTCCGGCCTGAACGGCCTGCTGCTGGGGGTAGCCAAAGAACGCAATATAGACGGGGTCTGCCTGCTGGGCGAAGTACCCAGCTACGCTTCCCGTCTCCAAAACCCCATGGCAGCCCTGGTAATTGTTCAGATTTTGTCTAAACTGCTCCAGCTGGAAGTGGACATAAGCGAACTGGAACAAATAGCCTCTGAGGCCAAGCAGCATGTATCCCAGATTGCAGCCGAAGCCATGGAGGATTATATAGATTACTTTACCGAACCTATCTGGGAAAGCGGTGAAGACGACGATGATGACCTTGATAATGATGACGATGATGACAACGAGGAAGCGAGTAACAACTGATGAGTCAGGAAAATACCGAAATAACCGAAATTTTTGACAGGCTGGCAGACGAAAGCACCGGCCTTAAGCACACAGATTTAGCCCTGCTGTCTGACCTCAACAGCCAGGAAATAGCCGCTTTCAAGGATTTCTGGATACGTCTTAGCCCCGAAAGACGGCTGGATATAGTCAGCCGCCTGGGTGAGCTGGCCGAAGATGATGTGTCACTTGATTTTGAAAGTATTTTTCTGCGCACTATGCATGACCCCAACCCGGAAGTGCGCGCCAAATCCATTGACGGCCTTTGGGAATGTAACCGCCCCTCACTTATTGACCAGCTGCTGTCTTTAGCCAATGAAGACCCGTCTATAGAAGTCCGCATAGCCGCAACCGCCACTCTGGGGCGTTACAGCCTTATGGGTGAATTCGGCCAGCTGCCGGAAAAAACCAGCCAACTGCTGCAAACCAGTCTGCTGGCCATTTTCCAAAATACCGAACTGCCGCTGGAACTGAGACGCAGGGCGCTGGAATCAGTTTCACCTTTCGGTCAGCCGCAGGTAACCATGGCTATCTCCCAGGCTTACAACTGCCCCGAGCATCTGCTGAGAATAGGTGCCGTTTATTCTATGGGGCAGAATGCCGGCAGCCAGTGGGAATCGGTAATAACCTCTGAACTGAACAGTGATAATAATGACCTCCGCTATGAAGCCGCTGTAGCCGCCGGAGAACTGGGCATGGAAAGTTTCGTACCTAAACTTATCTCCCTGATTGAGGACTCTGACATGGAAGTCCAGCTGGCATCAATCCAGGCACTGGCCAAGATAGGCGGCAAAAATGCCAAAAAGGGGCTGACAGAAAGTCTGGAGCATACCACAAGCCAGGCTGTCCGCGAGATGATAACCACCGCTCTGGCAGATATAGAAGCAGAGGAATCCGCTTCCGGCCTGCCGGCCATTAAACCGGAAGAATAAGGCTGTGATATACACTCAGGGAAAGCTGACCCGGCTGAGAGACAAGCGTCTGGAAGATGCCTCGCTGGATTATGTCTGGCAAACTGACCCGGAGCTAAGCCGCCTGGATGCGGCCGAGCCTCTGACGATACCCTTCAGAACCTTTCTGGGGGAATATTTATTCGTGCTGGAAAATTCTTTAGCCCTGCGGGTGCAATTCGGCATTGAAACCCTGAAGGGGGAATACATTGGTTACTGTGCCTGCTACAATCTGGACAGCGCTGCCGCCGAAGCAGAAGTAGGCATAATGATAGGGCAAAAAGAGTACTGGGGGAAGGGTTACGGCAGTGATGCCCTGAGGCAGATGATTGACTATGCATTTAAAGGGCTTAAGCTGAAAAGACTCCACCTAAAAACCCTGCATGACAATAGCCGTGCCCAGTTATGCTTTAAAAAATGCGGCTTCAAACCTTTCGCAGAAAAGGAATCAGGCCAGTACCGGTTTTTACTTATGGAACTTTTAAAAGCAGACTGGCTGAAAAACAAAGACATGCTGGCTGAAGACTGCCAGCCTAATAAAGTATAACAGCCGCCGCCGTTACCGTTTTATCACCGGCGGTATCTTCCGCCCAGAGTTTCAGGCTCAGACTTTTGCTTTCAGGTGTATCTGCCTTTGAGGATACTATACCTTTCAGAACCAGGTTTTCACCCAAAGGCATCATCTTTTTATAACTGACAGACAGTTTGGCAAGCCTGCCGGAGGGGCAGGCAAAACGGGAGGCCAGACTGCCAAGCATAGCCCCCACCAGTTGCCCCGGCACTACCACCCCGCCTAAGCCCTTTTTCAAAGCTATGTCTTTATCATAATGAATGGGGTTATAGTCCCCCGAAGCCCCCGCCCAAATAACCAGGTCACGGCTGCTAAAGGCAAGCATCTGGCAGGCTATTTCCTGCCCTTCGGTTATGTTTTCAAAAACACTGGTCATGCCGAATATATTATAGCCAGCTGGCAAACCCTGGCCAGCAGCTCCCCTTTGTTATTTGATACCTGCATTTCAAAATTAAGAAATGACGAAAGCCCCATTTTGCCCGGACGTTCCCTTAAACTTAGCAAGCTGGTTTCCACCACCACTTCCTGCCCTATTTCAAGGGGTTTTAGGCTTTCCAGCTCACTTGAGCCATGAAGAACGGTAATATTATCCGCCGAGATAGCTTCCAGCATCTGCCCGAAACCCAGAGTAAGTGCCAGTGAGGGAGGTGCCTCAGTTTGCCAGTTATTCATATCATCCCCAACAGCCCGGCAAAAACGCTCAACCATACCCCGCTCAATCACCAGCTTAAGAGGCGGTAACCTCAAGCCGGGGTTAGCCCGTAAATCTTCCAGAGTATATTTTATGTCTTGCATTCGGCCAAGCTTATAATACAACCTTGCATTTTGTCAAAATAATGGCTGCCTTATGTTATAATAGGCCATTATTTGAGATGGGAGGCATACAAATGGCCGCCACTTCAAAAGCACCGCCGGAAATACCGGCTATTGAAACCGCAGATTTAAGCCGCTCATACGGGCAGCTTCTGGCAGTGGAGAAACTTAACCTGAATATCCGAAGGGGGGAACTGTTTGCCCTGCTGGGGCCAAACGGGGCAGGTAAAAGCACTACCATAAATATGCTCTGCTGCCTGCTGAAACCCACCGCCGGAACAGCCCGGATAATGGGCTTTGATATAAATACCCAAAGCTACCAAGTCAAATCTACTATTGGCAGTTCCCCCCAGGAAACCGCCATTTCAGACCACCTTACCCCGGTGGAAAATCTGGAACTTTTCGGCAGGCTGAACGGGGTAGCCCCCGAAAAACTGAAGGAATGGATACCCCGCTTTCTGGAAATAATGGGGCTGGAAGACCGGGCCAAAAGCCAGGTACGCACCTTTTCCGGTGGCATGAAACGCCGCCTGAGCATAATGATGGCACTTATCCACAACCCGGATGTAGTCTTTTTAGATGAACCCACCCTGGGCTTGGACCCCCAGGTACGCCACGCCATGTGGGAATATATAAAATCCCTGAAGGGTCAAAAAACTATACTCCTTACCACCCACTATATGGAGGAAGCAGACCAGCTGGCAGACCGCATAGGCATTATGGACCAGGGCAAGATAGTGGCACTGGGGACACCGGTTGAGCTGAAACAGAGCCTCATAAAAGAGCCCACCATGAAGATACAGGCCTTTAATATTTCCCAGAAAATAATAGCCGATTTAAAAACTTTCTACCCCAAGGTGGAGTTCTCAGGCGGCACTCTTTCCGTTTCGGCGGAACACCTGGAGTTTAACGAGATAGTAAACCGGCTGCAAAATGCCGGGGCGGTTATCCGCTCTGCCCAGATAAAAGACCCCAGCCTTGAAGATGTTTATCTGAAACTGACCGGAAAGGAGCTGCGGCCATGAGATTCTGGCAACTGGGTATCCGCGCCCTAAAGGAAACTTACCGTGACCCCATGGCTCTTGGTTTCCTGCTGGGTTTCCCCCTTATGTTCATGCTTCTTTTCGGTTTTGCTTTCTCCGGCGAAGGCAGTGCCAGCTACCAGATTGGGGTAATAGATGAAGACCAAACACCCGTTTCAATTGCCTTTGCAGATGAAGCCCTGCCTAACGTACCCGCTTATGAAATCAGCTATATAAATACCCCTGACGAAGCCCTGACCAAGCTGAAACAGTCTGACATACGGGCATATATAATAATACCGGCCGGCTTCGGGGAAGAAGTAAACAAACTCTGGGCGGGTGAAAACGGCAATATATATCTGGACGTGACCTATGACGAAAGTGATATACAGGCCGCCGGTGAAATCCTCTCACAGCTGAACGCAGTTTGCCGCGCCTTTGCCAAAATAGAAATACCCCTGAGCATAAATGCCCAGCCGGTAAATATTGAAAACAAGATAACCAACATAGATTTTATCTCCCCCGGCATTATTGTATTCGGGCTGCTCATCCTTATCCCCACTTCCGCCAGAATAATGGTGCGAGATAAAGAAAAAGGATTTATGTCAAGAATGCTGACCACTCCCAGCCGTCCCGTGGACTTTATACTGGGGTATTCGCTTAGCATGACCTTTATCTGTATAATCCAGATAATATTTTTTATGCTGCTGGGTTACCTGTTTGGCATGGATATAACGGGTAATATAGCTTTGGCTTTCCTGATATTCTTCCTGACCGGGCTGTCCAGCATAGGTATCGGGATGGTGATTGCCGGTTTTTCCAAGAGCGAAAACCAGTCAGAATCTATCAGCTGGTTTTTCTCCATGCCGCTGGCCATGGTATCCGGCACCTGGTTTTCTATCCAGTTTATGCCGGACATACTCAAAGGGCTGGGATACGCCTTCCCCTACTCCCATGCCATTGAGGCATCACGCCTGGTAATCCTGCGGGGGGCAGATTTTTCGGCCGTAAGCAGTGAAATAGGCATACTGGCCGTCTGGACAGTAGCTATCTTCGCCCTGGGGACAATAATATTCGGAAGGACTATGCGCAGCTGATATGAAAGCAATTGAGTGGCGGGATAACCGCCTGATAATACTTGACCAAACCCTGTTGCCGCTGGAAGAAAAATACCTGGAACTAAATGACTACCACGCCGTTGCCGAGGCCATCAAGACCCTTAGGGTAAGGGGCGCACCCTCCATAGGCGTAGCCGCCGCTTACGGCATAGCTCTGGGGGCACTGGGCATAGAAACCCAATATTGCAGTGAGTTTCTGCCCCTTTACCAGCAGGTATCAGCAGAGATTGCCTCCACCCGCCCTACCGCTAAAAACCTGTTTATGGCGGCAGAACGCATGGACCATGTGGTAGCTTCGGGGACAGATGTTTCACAGGTAAAAATATCTCTGGTAGAAGAAGCGGTAAAAATCCACCATGAAGAAGAAGAGGCCAGCCGCAAAATATCCGCCTTCGGGGCGGAGCTGATACAACCCGGCTGGACCGTGCTCACCCACTGCAACGCAGGCCCGCTGGCAACGGCCGGTTACGGCACGGCTCTGGGGGTGATTATAGCCGCCCATCAGCAGGGCAAAAATATTTCTGCCTTTGCCACCGAAACCCGCCCCCTTCTTCAAGGGGCACGCCTGACCGCACTGGAATTGAAAGAAGCCGGCATACCCTTTAAACTGATTACCGACAGTATGGCCGGACACTTTATGCAAAAAGGGGTAATCAACGCGGTGGTAGTGGGGGCAGACCGTATTGCCAAAAACGGAGACACCGCCAACAAGATAGGCACTTACTCTCTGGCAGTGCTGGCGCTGGCTCACGGCATACCCTTTTACGTAGCCGCACCCAGCTCCACCTTTGATAAATCCATTGAATCAGGCCGGGATATAGTTATAGAAGAGCGCAAACCTGAGGAAATAACCCAAATAAGGGGGCAGCGCATAGCCCCGGAAAACATAGCAGTAGCCAACCCCGCTTTTGACGTAACTCCGGCTAACCTCATAACCGCTTTTATAACTGAAAACGGGATAATACGGCGAGAGGCTAAAAATTAGTCGCATCTGCCATGCTACCCGGCAGACTAACTGCCCAAAGACACATAAAACCTGAGGAGGTCTTTAAAATGGTAAACTACGCTAAAATAGGCGTTATCGGGGGGACAGGCCTGTATGATATTGAGGGGCTGACCGATATCCGCGAACATAGCCCGGACACCCCGTTCGGCAAACCCTCAGACACTATCGTTACCGGCAATTTGAACGGAGTAGGTGTGGCTTTTCTGCCCAGACACGGGCGGGGACACCGCATACTCCCCTCGGAAATCCCCTCCCGCGCCAATATATATGCCCTGAAAAGTTTGGGAGTGGAACACATTATCGCCATAAATTCAGTAGGCAGTTTTAAAAAAGAGGTCAAACCGGGGCATCTTTTAATACCTGACCAGCTGATAGACCGCACCAGCCAGCGCACCAATACATTTTTCGGCAAAGGAATTGTAGCCCATATAGCGTTCTCCCAGCCCTTCTGCCCGGATTTACGCAAACTCCTGTATGAATGCGCCAAGGAGGCGGGTGCCGATGTGCATAACGGCGGCACTTATGTAGTTATGGAAGGGCCTGCCTTTTCCACCCAGGCCGAAAGCCGCCTTCACAAAAGCTGGGGGGCAGATGTTATCGGCATGACCGCCCTGCCCGAAGCAAAACTGGCAAGAGAAGCTGAAATCTGTTACGCTATTATCGCCTGTGCCACCGACTACGATGCCTGGCATGAGGAAGAAGAAGCCGTAACGGTAGACAAAGTGATTGCCACCCTGCGCGGCAATATAAACCTTTCAAAAAATATAATAAAACTGGCCGTGGGGCGCATTGGAGAAGCCCGGAACTGCGAATGCAGCACCGCCCTTTCCAACGCCATCATGACTTCACCTGAGGCAGTGCCGAATACCCGTAAGCGTGAATTAGCTTTGATAATTGATAAATACATGCCCGCAGCGAGTGAAAATGACTAAAACTGATTTTCATTTTCTGCCTACCATGATAGGCAGTATGCCCCATACAGACCCGAAGGCGGCGGTGGATATTATTACCCATTACCTTCAGGATATACCCGTTTGGCCGCAGCTGCCCCGCAGAAGCTGCCTTGAAGGTATGTCCGCCCAGTTCAGCCAGGGGCTGCCGGGGGTAAAAATAAACCAGGACAAGGTGTGGATTGAACCAAACCCCAGTTTTGAGAGCGAACTGGAAAGCCTGTATCAGGCCTATCTGGATAATGATTTTAACAAGTTTCCCATAGGGGCGGAGTACGCCGCCGGGCTTTATGAGCTTGCTTCCCGCAATCTTTCCCCCCTGCTGGTAAAAGGGCATATAACCGGCCCGCTGACCTACTGCATGTCTATCAAAGACCCTTCGGGCAAAGATATTCTGTATGATGAAGTCCTTTCAGATGCGGCTACCAAGCTCCTTAAGCTGAAGGCAACCTGGCAGGAACATTTTCTGAGCAATATCTGCCGTAATACCATTATCTTTGTGGACGAACCGGCCATGAGCGCCTACGGGTCAGCCTACCTGCCTCTCTCCCGTGAGCAGGTTACCGGTATGTTTGATGAGGTTTTTTCAGGCATATCCGGCCTGAAAGGCGTACACTGCTGCGGCAATACGGACTGGTCAATTCTGATGGATACCAGGGTGGATATTATAAATTTTGACACTTATGCCTATGCAAATTCGCTGTCTATATATACTGATGAACTCAAAGCCTTTATAAAAAGGGGCGGAGCAGTTGCCTGGGGGATTGTACCCACAGATGAAAAAGCATTAAAAGAAGAAACTGCCGCCAGCTTGAAAGACCGTTTGGAAGCGGCCATGTCCCACTTTGACAGCCGCGGCCTGCCCTTTGCCGAGCTTGCCCGCCACTCACTTATCACCCCGGCCTGCGGTCTGGGCTTAAAAAGCCCCGAAGCGGCAGAACGGGCTCCCCAGCTGCTGGCTGAACTTTCCGCCCTGCTTAGAAGGAAACACGGAACAGTATGAACTGCGCAACCGAACTTAATAAAGTAAACTGCAACTGTACATATGAACCCTGCGAAAGGAAAGGCAAGTGCTGCCGCTGTATCTCGTACCATCTGTCCATGGATGAACTGCCCGCCTGCGCTTTTCCAGATAATATTGAAAAAACACATGACCGTTCCTTCAAATGCTTTGCCCGAATGGTCAGCAAGGAAAGCTGATGTCTGATTTGCCCTTGTATGCCCAGGCTATGCTGAGGCCTGACTTTTACCCTGAGCCTACCAGCAAAGTGGAGCTGGTGCAAACCCAGATGTCTTTTGTTTTCCTGACTGACCATTTTGCATATAAAACCAAAAAAGCGGTTAATCTGGGATATCTGGACTACTCTGAACTGTCAGAACGCAAAGCCCTGTCTGAAAAAGAGCTGGTCCTAAACCGCCGTTTGTGTGACTATGCCTACCTTGAGGTTTTGCCTGTTACTGAAAATGAGGGGGGTTATTCGCTGGGTGGATGTGGGGAGGTGGTGGAATATACCCTGAAAATGCGAAGATTACCCGAAGACCGCATGTTGATAAATCTGCTGTCAACCGGCGGTGTCAGCAGCGGAATGCTGGAAAAACTGGCTGAAAAACTGGCCGTTTTCCATCAAACCGCCAGAACCGATGCCGAAGTCCAGAAATACGGCAACCTTGAGGCTATTAAATACAATACCGAAGAAAACTTTGAACAGACCGGCAGTAAAGTCGGCCTTACCGTAAGCCCCGGAGAATACGCCCGTATCAGTTCTTTTACCCGCAGTTTTATCTCTGATAACCAAGCCCTTTTTAACGCACGGGTAAACGGGGGCAAAATACGGGACTGCCACGGAGATTTGCACGCCGCCCATATCTGCTTTATGGACAATATCTGCATATATGACTGTATAGAGTTCAATGACCGCTTCAGATACGGGGATGTAGCTTCCGAAGTGGCTTTTCTGGCTATGGATTTAGACCATTACGGCAGGGCTGACCTTTCCCGCCGCTTTGTAAACAGCTATATCCAAAAAAGCAAAGATACCGACCTTTATAAACTGCTCCGCTTTTACAAATGCTACCGGGCTTATATCCGGGGCAAGGTGGAAGGCTTTAAGCTGGATGACCCGTATATCTCCGAGGCTGAAAAAGCCAAATACGTCCAAAAATCCAAAAATTATTACCACCTGGCAGATTTCTACGCCAGCCCCAAACCCACCCTCTTTATAACAACAGGGTTTTGCGGCTGCGGCAAGAGTACTCTTGCCCAAAGTCTGGCTGAGGTATCCGGTTCGGTAGTTATTTCTTCGGATATTGTCCGCAAGGGACTATCAAATATAGATTGCCATCAGCACTGTTTTGAAGACGCTGACCAGGGCATATATTCGCCTGAGATGACTAAGAAAACCTATCAGGCCATGTTTGACCAGGCCGGTGATGCCCTGAAGGAAGGCTACTCAGTTATACTTGATGCCACTTTTTTAAAAGAAGACCAGCGAAAGCAGGCTGAAGAGTGCGCCGGCCAGAATAATGCCAAATTTGTGGTACTGGAAGTCAAACTTTCACCTGAGCTGGCTAAAAAAAGGCTTGAGGAGCGTCTGGACAAACAGAGCGTCTCTGACGGGCGCTGGGAAGTGTATTTGAAGCAAATTAAGTCATTTGAGCCTCTGGCTGTTCAACCAAATCGTGTTATAATTGATAGTTCTAAACCAACGGATAAACAACTTTCAGACATACTGGAGTTTTTTAAATCCAATCAAGGAGAATGAATTCGTAATGCCAAATTTTGATGTCAAGGATATGTCTCTGGCCGCGCTGGGCAAAAAACGCATAGACTGGGCTGGCCGTGAGATGAAGACCCTGTCCCTTATCAAAGAACGTTTTGAGCAAGAAAAACCCTTTAAGGGCATACGCATAGCGGCCTGTTTGCATATCACTACCGAAACCGCTAACCTGGGGCTGGTGCTAAAGGCAGGCGGTGCTGACCTGACCCTGTGTGCCTCCAACCCCCTTTCCACCCAGGACGAAACCGCCGCCGCTCTGGTAGAACACGGTATAAATACCTTTGCCATACACGGCGAAGACAACGAGAGTTACTACCGCCATATAGCTGCCGCACTTGATGCCAAACCCCAGCTGACCGTAGATGACGGGGCTGATTTGGTGGCTACCCTGCACAGCCAGAGAACCGAACTTTTGTCCGGCATACTTGGCGGTACAGAGGAAACCACCACCGGCGTTATCCGCCTTAGGGCTTTGGCTGAAAGCGGCAAACTCTGCTACCCTATCATTGCGGTAAATGACGCCAAAACCAAATATATGTTTGATAACCGCTACGGCACCGGCCAGAGTACACTGGACGGGATTACCCGGGCTACCAACTTTCTCTGGGCATCCAAGACTGTGGTAGTGGTGGGTTACGGCTGGTGCGGACATGGGGTTGCCATGCGTGCCAAAGGCTTGGGTGCGCATATAATCGTCACCGAGGTTGACCCGGTAAAGGCACTGGAAGCAGTGATGGACGGCTTCAGCGTAATGCCCATGGCCGAAGCTGCCAAAGCGGGTGACATCTTCATAACCGTTACCGGAGACAAGCACGTTATAGATGCTAACCATTTCAAGCTTATGAAAGACGGGGCAACCCTGGCCAACAGCGGCCACTTCAACAGCGAAATAAATATCCCCGCCCTGGAAACCCTTGCCTGCGGCAAGGAGACTATCCGCCCCTCGGTTGAGGAATATAAAATGAAAGACGGGCGGAGGATTTACCTGCTGGGTGAAGGACGGCTGATAAATCTGGCGGCTGCCGAAGGCCACCCGGCCGCCGTAATGGATATGAGCTTTGCCAACCAGGCTCTGTCACTGGAATATCTGGTAAAAAACCACACCAAGCTGGAAAAGAAGGTTTACGCTGTGCCTGAAGAAATTGACCGGGCAGTAGCGGCCACCAAGCTTTCCTCCTTGAACGTAAGTATAGATACCCTTACCGAAGAGCAAATAAAATACCTGTCCAGCTGGCAGGAAGGAACTTAAGGAGAAACGATGTCTCAGACTTTTGGGAATTCTTCAAAATATCTTTTTACCTCGGAATCAGTTACCGAAGGACACCCGGATAAGATTTGCGACCAGATTTCTGACGCAGTTCTGGACGCTATCATAGCCAAAGACCCCAATGCCCATGTTGCCTGTGAAACCGCCGTAACCAATGGTCTAGTGGTAGTCATGGGTGAAATAACCACCAGTTGCTACGTGGAAATACCCGAACTGGTCAGGGGGGTTATAAAAGATATAGGCTACACCAAGCCCGAATACGGCTTTGATGACCGCACCTGCGGCGTACTCACTTCTATTAACCGCCAGTCTCCTGATATAGCTCTGGGAGTTAACAAATCTCAGGAGGCCAAGAGCGGGCAGGTAGATGAACTTGACCTGACCGGCGCCGGTGACCAGGGAATGATGTTTGGTTATGCCTGCACCGAAACCCCGGAATATATGCCCCTGCCCATTTCTTTAGCCCACCGCCTGAGCAAGCGTTTGTCTGAAGTACGCAAAAACGGCACGCTGGCCTACCTGCGTCCTGACGGCAAAAGCCAGGTAACAGTGGAATACCACAACGGAGAGGCCAAAAGGATAAGCAGCGTGGTTATCGGCGCTCAGCATGACCCGGATGTAACTACCGAAAAAATTCAGGCAGATATTATCCGGGAGGTTATCAAACCTATTATCCCCACCAACCTGCTAGACGAAAATACCGAATATTATGTAAACGCCACCGGCCGCTTTGTAGTAGGCGGTCCGGTTTCTGACACCGGTTTTACCGGACGCAAAATCCTGGTAGATACCTACGGCGGTTTTGCCCGCCACGGCGGCGGCGCTTTCTCCGGCAAAGACCCCACTAAAGTAGACCGCTCTGCCTGCTACATGGCCAGATATATTGCCAAAAATCTGGTAGCGGCCGGACTGGCAGACAGGCTGGAAATTCAGGTAGCTTATGTTATCGGGGTTGCCCACCCGTTGTCAGTTTCCATTGAGACTTTCAACACCGCCCGCATGAGCCATGAAGATATCCTGTCCATTATCCAGAAACACTTTGATTTGCGGCCGGAAGCTATTATCCGTAACCTGGGGCTTCGCCGCCCTATTTACCGCCAGACTGCTGCTTATGGCCATCTGGGACGCCCGGAACTGGACCTGCCGTGGGAACGGCTGGATAAGGTAGATGCCATAAAGGCCACTATGGAATCCCTAAGCGTATCCAAGTAAAAAATATTTACTACCGACAGGAAGGTGTGCTTATGATAAAGACTGTGTTGCTGGCCTTCTTTGGGGCGATTATAGTTGAACTGGCCGTAATTGTGCTGGCTACCGTAATGGGGCTGGCCGGACTTACGTTCGTCATCATGGTACTATTCCTGCCGGTAGTACTTATTCTGGGCTCTGTTATCTTTATATTGAGCAAAATATTCAAAGGAGACAGCCAAAATAACAAGCCAAATTAAGTTCGGCACTGATGGTTGGCGGGGCATTATTGCCAAAGATTTTACCTTTGATAATGTCTCTGTCTGTGCCCAAGCTACTGCCGCATACCTGAAAAATACCAGCCCCCGCAACCTTTCACTGGTAATAGGGTATGATACCCGCTTTGCCTCAGCGGATTTTGCCCGTTCGGCTGCCGAAGTCATGGCAGCAAACGGCATAAAGGTTTATTTTTGTTCATGCCCCACCCCTACGCCGGTAATCAGCCACGGGGTGGTAAACCTGAAAGCGGCCGGGGCTGTAATAATTACCGCCAGCCACAACCCCGCCAGATGGAACGGTTTCAAGGTTAAATCCGCCGATGGAGCCAGTGCCCCCACCCAGATGATAACCGGTATTGAAGCAGAGATAGCCAAACTGGGTGATAAGCCGCCTGTGCTTAATCTGGATTTTGATACGGCAGTTTCCCGCGGTCTTATTGAACATGTAGACCTTGCTCCGGCTTACTTTGAAAAAATAGGCGGGCTGGTAGATATTGAAAAACTTAGGGATGCCGGCTTTAACATAGCCATAGACTCTATGCATGGTGCCGGTATAGGCTACTTCAAGCAACTGCTTGACGGCGGCTGCAACCGCTTAAATGAGATAAATGCCGAACCCAACCCCAATTTCCCCGGTATGCTTCAGCCTGAACCTATCACCCCTAATCTGGCTAAGCTGATGAGGCTGGTCAAGGATATCCGTTCAGATATAGGGCTGGCTACCGACGGGGATTCTGACCGTCTGGGTGTGGTAGATGAAATGGGCAACTTTCTTAACCAGCTGCAGGTCTTTTCCCTGCTGGCACTTTATATGCTGGAAGTAAAAGGGCTGCGCGGGCCGCTGGTAAAAACTATTACCAACTCCAGTATGATAGATAAACTGGGTGAGCTTTATAATGTGCCGGTATTTGAAACCAAAGTCGGCTTCAAGTATGTCTCCCCGGTTATGCTTGAGCAAAATGCCCTTATCGGCGGTGAGGAAAGCGGAGGTTACGCTTTTACCGGGCATGTACCTGAGCGTGATGCCATACTGGCGGGGGCGTATTTTCTGGATTTTATGATTACCACTGGCAAATCACCCGCCGAGATGCTGGAATATTTATATTCCAAGGTTGGGCCTCACTATTACAACCGGGTTGACTATACCTTTGCCGAAGCCCGCCGGGAAGAAATAATAAAACACCTGACGGACCAAAAACCGGCTAGTCTGGGTGAAACCAAAGTAGTTTCTACAGACAAGCTGGATGGCTTCCGCTATAAACTGGAAGACGGCAGCTGGCTGCTTATCCGCTTTTCGGGCACTGAACCGCTCTTACGGGTATATGCCGAAAGCCCCAGCCAGGCTAAAACCGCCGCTTTGCTGGAAGACGGCCGCCAACTTTCCGGTATTTAAAATATTGTCTTGGGGATATACCTGATGGATATTAGAAACCTTGATGACTTAAATATTTATACAAAACTTGACCCCAACCATATGCTGGATGAACTTCGGCGTATGCCCTCACTCTGCAAACAGGCCTGGGAGACTGCCGAAGCCCTAAACCTGCCTGAAGATTACCGGGCTGTCAAACAGGTGGTAATACTGGGTATGGGCACTTCCGGAGTGGCTGCCCAACTGGCTGAGCGGATAGTGCGGGATGAATGTAAAATACCTATCTACCTCCATCAGGATTATCTGCTGCCGGCATATGTATCGGCTGATACACTGGTTATTGCTTCCAGCAGTTCCGGCTCAACCGAAGAAGTAGTATCCTGTTTTAATCAGGCAGCCAGCCGCCAGGCCAAGCTGCTGGTCTTAACCACCGGCGGCGAACTGAAAGAAATGGCGGCCGGACATAATATACCGGGACTGGTTTATGACTATACTTACCGCCCAAGCACCGCTATTGCCTATGGGGTGCTGCCTGTTTTAAGCATCCTGCACAAACTGGGCTTTATACCCAACAAATCTGCCGAAGTAAGCGAAAGCCTGATAGTCCTTTCTCAGATTGCAGAAAGGCTGTCAGAAAAATACCAGACCAGCAACAACCCCGCGAAACAGCTGGCTGATAAACTGGAAGGCCGGGCAGTCATGGCATTCGGCTCAGGAGTAACTTTCCCGGCTGCCCGCCGTTTTAAAACCCAGCTGAATGAAAATGCCAAATGTTTTGCTTTTGCCGAAGAAATACCTGAAATGAACCACAACTCGGTAGTCGGATACCAGCTGCCCCAAAATTCCGGCCGATACTGGGCAGCGGTTATGTTTAAAACCACCTTTCTATCTAAACGTATCCACCAGCGCATGAAAATTACCACCGATATTCTCCACCAGGCTAAAATACCTGTTTTCAGCATTGACGGTTACGGCTTCAGCCCCTTATGCCAGGCCCTCAGCTTAATCCTCCAGGGAGACTTTGTAAGCCTGTATCTGGCTTTTCTGAATGGAGTAGACCCCTACCCGATAGATGCGGTAGACTACTTTAAACAGGAGTTGGCCGAAAGTTAGTTTTCTCTGGCATTTTAAAGCACGAGCCAAGTGCCAGACCACCCCTCTAAAGGCACAGGGCGGCTATGCAGATGTTTTGCTGCCACCGCAGCACCATATCCTTATATTACCGCCCGGTCAGGCGTGTGATGTGCTTAAAGGTTTTTACTAAACCCGATTAACTGCCCGGAAATAAGGCACTGAGCCCAAAGTTACTTGGCTGAAATGGCGTGAACACCAGACGGATTCAAATACTGCCCTATCCTCTAAAACCCAAATCAAAGCGGCAGTGTGTTATAATATCTAGACTAATTTCACGGAGTAATTCATGAAAACCAGCCTTTTTTACCTTGGTTTGGGAGTAGTGATGATAGGTATAGGTATCTTTACTTATCTGCAGCCGGCCAGCATTGATAGTCTGGCATTTTCCCAGACTGTTTTGGGTATTCTGTCTATGGCTATTGGCCTGTTGACAATAATTATCGGGGCAGTGCGTTATTTCAGGGACGAACGCGGACACTAAAACTATACTTTTTTAAACAATAAAAAGGCCGGAACCTTGAAGTTCCGGCCTTTGGCTTTTGTATATAGGATAATGTCTTAACGTTTAGTGTACTGGGGAGCTTTGCGGGCACGTTTCAAACCGGGCTTCTTGCGCTCTTTAGTCCGGTCATCACGGGTAAGAAGACCGTTGCTCTTAAGAGTAGCGCGCAACTTATCGTCAGACTTTTCAAGAGCACGGGCAATGCCGTGAGCAATAGCCCCGCTCTGACCGGCAACACCACCACCCAGAACTTTTATAACAGCGTTATACTTGCCCATAGTATCAGTGACCATCATGGGATTCAAAATAACGTTGCGTTCCTGCACACGGGTAAAGCGTTCTTCAATGGGCTTGCCATCAATTACGATAACGCCGTTGCCGCTGGTAAGTTTGACAGTGGCAACTGCGGTCTTACGCCGACCAACACCGATAAAATATGTATTCTTCTCTACCATTATTATCTCCCGTTAAGACTCCTTGCTTACTTCGCCGGTCTGAGAGGCATGAGGATGTTCCTCACCTTCGTAGACCTTTAATTTAGCCAAAATCTGGGCACCTAAAGTATTGCGGGGAATCATGCCCTTTACAGCATGTTCAATTACAAATAAAGGCTTAGTTTTCAGAAGGTCACCCAGTTTTTCCTGACGGAAACCGCCGGGGAAACCGGAATGACGATAGTAAATCTTCTGGTCCAGCTTGTTGCCGGTAACTGTCACTTTCTTTGCATTTATAATAACCACATAATCACCGCAGTCCAGATTGCGGCAGAACATGGGTTTGTGCTTGCCCATAAGGTATTTAGCGGCTTCGGCAGCCACCTCACCCAGCACACGGCCGGAAGCGTCTATCACGTGCCAATCCCGTTTTATGTCACTAGCTTTAACTGTGTACGTATTCATCTTAACTCCCAAAAGGTTCTCTATAGTTTACCCGAACGAGGCTCAGTCCACAAGCCGGCGCTGCCGGCCCCGCCAGTCCGGGGGTTTTAGCCTCAAATAATGCCTCAAACTCACTCATGCTCATAGTCCCGCGTCCTAACTCCACCAGTGTCCCGATAGTATTCCGTACCTGGTGGGTAAGAAAGGAATTGGCCTCTATATTGAATATCAGCCTATCCTCCCTAATACCTAACCGGGTCCAGTTAACCCGGCGGACAGTTTTCTTTATCTCCGGCCCCAGACTGGAGGCAAAAGCGATAAAGTCATGCTCCCCTTCAAGCATCTTAAAAGCCTGTTCCATTAGCTTTATATCTAGCTTGTAAGGCACCTGCCAAGCCTGAAGCCTGGCAAGCGGCGAGCGAGTTTTACTATTTAATATTTGGTAAGAGTACTCCCGGCTGATAGCCCGGCGTCTCACATCAAAGCTTTCAGCTACGAAGTGGACTTCTTTTACGGCTATGTCCGGCGGCAGGTAAAAATTTAACCCGCCCTTTATCTTGTCCAATCCCAGTGAAGATTCCGAGAGGTAGCTGACTACCTGGTAAGCCGCGTGTACCCCGGCATCAGTTCTTCCGGAACCGCTCACTCTGGTCTGTTCACTTGTTAATTTCCGGATAGCTGTTTCCAGCTCTCCCTGTATAGTGGCCCCTTTATCCTGAACCTGAAAGCCTGAATACCGGGTACCCTCGTATTCAATTACCAATAACACTCTGGGTGAGATAATACCCCTCCCAAAAGTTACTTGACAAGTTCCAGCTTAACCATCTCCGCACCGTCACCCTGACGGGGACCCAGCTTGGTCATTCGGGTATAACCACCGGGACGCTCGGCATACCGCTTTGACAGGTCTTCAAAAACCTTATCTACAATACCGGGTATGTATACAAAAGCCAAAGCACGGCGGCGGGAAGCCAAAGTACCCTTTTTGCCCAGAGTAATCATCTTTTCGGCCATGCTCCGTATTTCCTTTGCCCGGGGCTCGGAGATAGTAATCTCCTCATAATTTAAAAGATCCGTTACCAGATTGCGGTAAAGTGACATCCTCTGGCCAGTGGGTCTATCAAATTTTCTACCTGATACGTTGTGTCTCATATTTCCTCACCTTATGTGCAAGTACAAGTTTTAGGCTTCGTCCATGCCCTTGTTTTTCTTCTTGCTGTTTTCAGCATCCTCAAACAACTCTTCTTCGGGGTTCAACGACAGACCGATAGTCTTAAGCCTGTCTTCAAGCTCGGTCAGAGATTTAAGACCAAAATTCCGCAGAGTCAGCAGCTCTTTGGTACCCCTGTTTATAACTTCACCCACCGTTGTTATACCGGCATGCCGCAAACAATTGACAGCCCTGACGGACAAATCCAGCTGCTCAATGGGCATATTATATTTTTCTTCGGGTATAGCATATTTAACCGGTTCGCTGGCCTCTACTTCAGCCACTACCTTGTTATGGCTGACCAGAGCCGCAAACTGTTTAACCAGAATATCCGCTGAGCGGCTGACGGCAGTAGCCGGTTCTATAGTTCCATCAGTCCAGACCTCAAGCACCAAACGCTCAAGGCTGGTTTCACGGCCTACGTGCATAGGCTCAGTGGTAAAGTTCACCTTGCGGATGGGAGTGAAAATGGCATCTACCGGAATAGTGCCTATAGGCGTATTCTCGGTGCTCTCAGGAGCCCGATAGCCCCGGCCAAGTTCCACCTCAAGTTCCACATTCAAAACTGCATCATCTGAATCAAGGGTAAGCAGGTACAGCTCCGGGTTTACTACCTCAAAATCATTTGAGGGTTCAATATCAGCTGCTGTAACTACCTTTGCACCTGAAGCCTTCAGGTATAAAATACCCTCAAGCCCGGACAGGCTTTCCACCCTTATATTTTTAAGGTTCAGCAAAAAATCCAGTGTATCTTCCTTGGCTTTCGGCAGAGCGCTAAACTCATGCTGAATGCCGTCTATCCTGACGCGGGTAATGGCAACCCCGTCCAGATAGCTAAGAAGTATACGGCGAAGTGAATTACCCATAGTAGTCCCGAAACCTTTTTCCAAAGGTTCTACCACAAAGCGCCCGTATTTACCGTCGCTTTCGGTGCAACTAATTGTGGGTATAGCTAGATCAGACACGAAATACCTCCTTATACTAGTTACCTGGAGTAGTACTCAACTACGGTCTGAGCATCGAATCTAGCGTCTATATCACCGGCAGCGGGCAGACTAATAACCTTGCCGGAAAGGGTTTTTCGATCCAAGCTTAACCAACCAGGAATTGCCTTGGCTTCAATATTTTCAGCTAAAGTCTTGAAATATGCAGTAGCTTTACTGGTTTCGCGGACAGTTATTTCCTGACCCTCTTTAACCAGATAGGACGGGATATCGGTTTTCTGACCGTTTACCAGTATATGTCCGTGCATAACAATCTGTCTGGCCTGAGCCCGCGAAGTGCCGAAACCCAAGCGGAATAAAACGTTATCCAGACGGCGTTCCAAAAGAATCATCATGTTGTCACCGGTAACACCGGGCTGAGCAGTAGCCAAGCCAAAGAAACGGCGGAACTGACGTTCAGTCATACCATAACTCCAGCGGATACTCTGCTTATGCCGCAGCTGCTGACCACGGTCAGACAAACGGCGGGGTCTGCCCAGCTGCGGGCCGGGTGCTTTGGGGCGTTTTTCAAACACACACTTGGTAACACATTTATCGCCCTTTAAAAATAGCTTATCGCCGCTACGGCGGCACATTCTGCAAACTGCACCTGTTTCTCTAGACATATTCTACCTCTATACCCTCCTTCTCTTGGGAGGACGGCAACCATTATGCGGAATGGGAGTTACGTCCCTGATTGCGGTCACATTGATACCTGACGCCTGAAGAGAGCGGATAGCAGCTTCACGGCCACTGCCCGGCCCCTTTACCAATACCTCCACCTGCCTGAGGCCGCTTTCAGCAGCCTTGCGGGCGGCAGCCTGAGCAGCCATCTGGGCGGCATAGGGAGTACCTTTGCGTGAGCCCTTGAAACCGGCAGTACCGCAGCTGGCCCAGGCAATTACATTGCCCTGCAGGTCAGTCAGAGTTACGATAGTATTATTAAAGGTAGCCTGTACGAAGGCTTTACCTACAGGTATAACTTTCTTCTCTTTTTTCTTGGCACCGGCACGTTTTTTAACTGCCATTATATCCTCCTACGCTACTTAGCGTTTATTTCTTAGTTGCACCGCGTTTTTGTCCACGCCCGGCCACAGTCTTGCGCGGGCCACGACGAGTACGCGCGTTAGTTTTAGTGCGCTGGCCACGTACCGGCAAATTGTGCTTATGGCGATTACCACGGTAACAGCCAATATCAATAAGCCTCTTGATATTGAGGGCGATTTCTTTGCGAAGATCCCCTTCTACCCGATACTCTTTATCAATAATTTCCCTAAGGCGGTTGATTTCCTCATCGGTCAGTTTATTGACCCGAATCGCTTTATCCACACCCGCCTGAACAAGTACTTTCTCACTGCGAGCAGGGCCTATGCCGAATATATACTGCAAAGAGAAATAAACCTGCTTGTTATCGGGTATATCTGTACCCGCTATGCGAACCATAATGCCTCCTTAACCCTGCCTCTGTTTATGTTTGGGGTTGGTGCAAATATTTCTAACCACCCCGTTACGTTTCACTATTTTGCACTTTTCGCACATTGTCTTTACCGAAGCTCTAACCTTCATTTGCTGTTCTCCTGTATCCTTCCCAAACCTATGACTTGAATCGGTATGTAACCCGGCCGCGGGTCAAGTCATAGGGAGATAACTCCACCAGTACTCTGTCTCCGGGCAAAATCCTTATGTAATGTACCCGCATCTTGCCCGAAATATGCGCCAGGACTTCATGCCCGTTTGAAAGCTGAACACGAAAAGCGGCACTGGGCAAAGCCTCCAGCACTGTCGCTTCAACTTCTATTGCATCTTTTTTAGGCATAAATCCCCGCTATCCTTCTATCACGGTGAGTATTTCCGGCTCACCATCGGTAATGGCAACTGTATGTTCAAAATGAGCCGACAAACTGCCATCCGCAGTATACACTGTCCAGCAGTCAGGGGCTACTCTTGTCTTTTCAGTGCCCAGATTTAACATTGGCTCTATAGCCAGTGTCATACCCTTTTTTAATTCCGGGCCTTTACCCCGGCGGCCAAAGTTCGGTATCTGGGGGTCTTCGTGCATATCCCGGCCTATACCGTGTCCGGTATAATCCCTGACTACCCCATACCCTCTGCTTTGGGCATATTCCTCAACTACCGCACCTATGTCACCCAGATGCCCGCCTGCCCTGGCTTGAGCAATCCCGGCCACCAGTGAGGCCTGAGTAGCAGATAAAAGCCGCGTGGCCGCGGGAGATATTTCACCCACCCCCACTGTCACAGCCATATCCGCCTGGAATCCTTCTAATATATTGCCTATATCCAGCGATATTATGTCGCCTTCTTTTAATACCCGGCCACCGGGTATGCCGTGAACAATCTCTTCGTTTACAGACGCACAAAGACTGGCCGGGAAGCCCTGGTAACCTTTGAACGAAGGAGTTGTCCCCCTGCGCCGCAGTTCCCTCTCGGCTATCTCGTCCAGCTCCCGGGTAGTTACCCCCGGTCTGACATTCTTCTTAACTTCTTCTAAAGCAGCTGCCAGTATATGACCGGCCCGCCGCATTATAGCAATCTCTTTTTCGGTTTTCAGTATTATGGTCATAAACCGGTTATTTACCGCACTTTATAGCTGATACAATCCGCTTGGTCACCTCTGTTATCTCAGCCATACCATCAATCTCACTCAGCTTGCCCTTTGAGCGATAGTACTCAATAAGCGGTGCCGTTTTGCTAAAATACACCTTGAGCCTTTCCTTTACGGTTTCGGGTGTGTCATCAGGGCGCTGATACAGCTCACCCTGACAGCGGCTGCACTTCCCCTCGGCTACCTCAGCACAGCCACACTGATAAGGTGACTGACAGCTCCGGCAAACCCAGCGTCCGCTTAAGCGCCGGACCAGCTCATCTTCCGGCACATTTATATATATTACTCTGCCGATTCCCTCTCCCTGCTTTACCAGCGCCTCATCCAGCGCCTCGGCCTGACGCAGGCTCCGGGGGAATCCGTCCAGAATAATCCCGCTAACATCTTTCAAGCCAGCAAGGTGCTTAAGGACTACACTAATGGTAATCTCATCCGGCACCAGCTCGCCCCGTTCCATATAGGACTTAACCGTATCACCCAGCTCATCACCGCGCTCTATAGCCTTACGAAATAAATCACCGGTGGCCATATGCGCCAGCCTAAGCTCTTTAGCGACTACTTCACCTTGTGTGCCTTTACCCGAACCCGGGGCGCCAAGGAAAATAACATTATACACTATTCTTGCCTACTTAATAAAGCCCTCGTAACGCCGCATTACAAGCTGCGCCTCGAGCTGTTTCATAGTATCCAGAGCTACACCGACCACAATCAGCATACCGAAGCTGGATAGCTGAATAACCTGTATGCCGGTAACCTCACGGGCAATGAAAGGCATAATAGCTACAAACCCCAGGAATAACGCACCAGCCCAGGTAATCCGGCCGATAACGCCGCTTAAGTACTGGTCAGTCATCTTGCCGGGACGAATGCCGGGTACAAAACCGCCCTGCCTCTGAAGAGTGCCGGGTATATCCTGCTGTTCAAAGGTCACCATAGTATAGAAGAAGGCAAAGATTATAGTCATAAAGAAGTAAAGACCCCAGTATACCAACCCTCCAGGCATGGAGGCGCTGGAACTGAAGATATTATAAATAGTATTCCAGAAGTTAGGGTCTTCAGTTGAGCCTGCCATGAAATAACTGGCCACCAGACCGGGCAGCATCACCAGAGCAGACGCAAAGATAAGGGGTATCATACCGGCAGAGTTAACCCGCAGGGGTATATGGCTCTCACCGCCGCGGCGGTACATCTTGCCGCTGCGGATAACAGTCTGGGCATACTGAACAGGTATCCTGCGGTGTGCCTCAGTAAAGATAACTATTAGAACTGTGGTCAGAAGAGCCATAATAGCATATACAGCCAAACCGGCAAACTGGTCAGAGGCCATCAGGCCACGCCCAATCGTATCCGGCAGACCGGCTACGATACCGGCAAATATAATCAGCGAAATACCGTTGCCAATACCATAATTGGTAATCTGTTCACCCAGCCAGACCATAAACATTGTGCCGGCCACAATGGACAAAACTATGGCAACTGCCGCCAAAGGTTCAGTCTGAGCTACCGCCCCTTCTCTTTGCAGAAGAAGCAACTGGCTGTAACCGGCTAAGGCCGCTGTCGGCACTGCCAGCCAGTGAGTAATAGTATTGATTTTATTGCGCCCGGCTTCCCCCTCTTTTGAAAGGGCGGTAAGCTTGGGGATAACGGGCGTAAGCAAAGTCATGATGATGGATGCGGTAATGTAGGGATAAACACCCAGAGCCGCCACGCTGAAGTACCGCATAGCACCGCCGGAAAACAAATCCAGCATACCCAAAGCTCCGTTCTGGTCGAACAAATCCTGCAGGGCAGCTGAATCAACACCAGGAAGCGGCACATGAGCAATAAAACGTGCCGCAACCAATATTCCCAAAGTAATAAGTAACCGACGCCTTAAATCAGGCAAGCTGAAAGCGTCAATCATCGCCTGCAAGAGGCGTGGTCTACTCGATTTCTGCCGCATAATCTATTTCCTGTACCTTACCGCCAGCAGCTTCAATCTGAGCTTTGGCTGCCTGCGAAAATTTATGGGCGCTTACTTCCAGAGCCCGGTCAATATGCCCGGCTGCAAGTATTTTTACCGGCTTTACAAAATTCCTTATTAAGCCTGCCGCCAGCATGGTCTCAGGAGTGACCTCGGTGCCAGCTTCAAATATGTTCAGTTGTTCAATATTTACTACAGTGTATTCAATCCGGAAAGGATTAAAGAAACCGCGTTTCCGGGGAAGACGCAGATATATGGGCAACTGGCCGCCTTCAAAACCGGGGCGGGTCGCTCCGCCTGAACGGGCTTTTTGCCCTTTCATTCCGCGTCCCGAATAGTTACCCCTTCCGGCGTCACCGCGGCCTACCCGCTTGCGGTCTTTTTTAGAACCGGGGGCTGGAGAAAGTTCATTCAATCTCACTTAGGTCACCTCTTCCAGAACAACAAGATGCCTTACCTTGAGTATCATGCCGCGTATAGCAGCAGAATCATCCTGTATAACACTCTGATTTAATTTTTTAAAACCAAGCGCCTTGATAGTGGCCGCCTGATCAAATTTATAACCGATAGCACTTTTTACCCAGGTAATCTTAATCTTAGCCACCAGCAGCCTCCTCTTTCAAAGAAGAGCGCCGTTTGGTAACCGTAGTTTTGGGATCCCGCATGGCAGTCAGCCCGCCCAGAGTAGCCTTGGCAACATTGGCCTTGTTACTGCAACCCATAGACTTGGTCAGAATATCCTTAATGCCGGTGGATTCCAATACTGCCCTGACACTGCCGCCGGCAATGATACCGGTACCGGGAGCAGCCGGCTTCAGCAAAACCTGAGCGGCGCCGTATTTAAAAACTATTTCGTGGGGGACGGTAGTCCCGTTTAGAAGTATACGGGAAAGATTGCGCTTGGCATTGGCACTGGCTTTGGATATAGCCGAAGGAACTTCCTTGGCCTTGCCTACGCCGATACCTACATGATTTTTACCGTCTCCGGTTACCACCAGAGCCGCAAAACCCATGCGCTTACCGCCTTTAACCACCTTGGTCACGCGGTTAATAAATATAAGCTTGTCATTCAGTTCAAGCTCAGAAGGATCGATTCTTTCTACCTTAGCTAACACGTCTTTTCCATCCTCCTTAGAATTTCAGGCCGCCGGAGCGGGCAGCCTCAGCCAAAGCTTTAACCCGGCCATGATATTTGTAACCGCCGCGGTCAAAAACTACTTCTGAAATGCCGGCTTCAAGAGACCGTTTCGCAATCAAGTTGCCTATAACAACTGCCTGTTCGGTTTTAGTTTTACCGTCCAGCTCAGCCTTCAGCTCGGCATCCTTGGTGGAGGCCTGAACAAGGGTTGAACCACAGTTATCATTAATTACCTGAGTATAAATGTTTTCGATACTCCGGAAAACGCACAGTCTGGGGCGGGCTTCAGTGCCGCTTACCTTTTTGCGTAACCGTTCGTGCCGTACAATTCGCGCTTCTCTGGCATTTACTTTAGCCATTACTTAGCACCCTTTCCGATAGCCTTGCCGGGCTTGATGCGTACATATTCACCGGCATATCTGATACCCTTGCCCATATAATGGTCAGGCTTTCTGATAGACCTGATTTCAGCAGCCATCTGGCTCACTTCTTCTTTATTTATACCGGATACCTTGACTTTGGTGGTACCGTCTACACTCAAAGTGATGCCCGCCGGAGGGGCTACCGTAACAGTGTGCGAATAACCTACTTTAAAGATGATATTGTTGCCATCTTTGTCAGCACGCATACCCACGCCCACTATTTCAAGGTTCTTGTCAAAGCCGTCTTTGACACCCACAATCATATTATCCAAAAGGGTACGGCTAAGGCCGAAGAAAGACCTGGCGGCCTTGTCTGTACCTACCGGAGCGACAACCAGATAATCCCCGTCACGGGTAATGGTTACTTCCGGTCTGAAGGTCCTGTTAAGAGTGCCTTTAGGCCCTTTAACAGTTACATCATTCCCTTTTATGTCCACCGTTACGCCGGGTGGAACCTTTATCGGCATTTTACCTATTCTAGACATATCAAAACCTCTAGTTTACCAGACTTTGCAAAGCAGCTCGCCGCCGAGCCCCTGGCGCCAGGCCTGCGAACCGGTCATCACACCCTTTGAGGTGGAGACAATGGCAATACCCAAACCGCCGTAAACACGGGGTATTTCGCCCCGCTGTACGTAAACCCGAAGACCGGGTTTGCTGATTCTTTCCAGCCCGCTGACAAAGGAAGCACCACCTTCGTCATAACGGAGGACTATTTTCAGCTGACGTTTGGGCTTAGCGCCAATTACTTCATAACCGGCAATAAAGCCTTCCTGTTTCATGACCTTGGCAAGGTATTGTTTCATCCGGGAAGCCGGCATGATTACTACCTCGTGTTTGGCCATTACGCCATTCCGTATTCTTGTTAACATATCTGCAATCGGATCAGAGATCATCGTAAACCCCCGTTATTAAACCTCAATTATACCCTACCAACTGGACTTTCGGACACCGGGTATCTGCCCCTGTAATGCCAGCTCGCGGAAACAGATGCGGCATAAACCAAACCTGTTAATATAGCCCCGGGGACGACCACACCGGCTACAACGGTTATGGTGCTGCACCTTGAACTTGGATGCGCGCTGGGATTGAACAATTTTAGATGTTTTAGCCATAGTCTCCTCTAATCCTTACTGAAAGGCATGCCCAAGAGTTCCAGGAGCTTCTTGCCTTCTTCAGGTGTGTTGGCGGTAGTTACAATACAAACTTCAAGACCGCGCGGTTTCTCAATCTTGTTAAAGTCAATCTCAGGGAAAACCGAATGGTCTTTAAAACCTAAAGTATAGTTGCCGTGTTCGTCAAAAGCGGTATTTGAAACACCCTGAAAATCACGTACCCGGGGCAGCGTAATGAAGAAGAGTTTATTCAGGAAATCATACATTCTCTGTCCGCGCAGGGTGACCTTTAAACCGATGGGCATACCGGCTCTCAGCTTAAAGTTAGCCACAGAACGCTTGGCACGGGTGATTACCGGGTGCTGGCCGGCTATAGCTACAATGTCCGCTTCCGCAGTTTCCAGTGCCTTGGAGTTGGACACAGCCTCACCTACACCGGTGTTTATAACTACTTTGACCAGCTTGGGCACCTGCATAATATTTTCGTACTTGAAAGCCTTCTGAAGTTCAGGTACGGCGTTAGTGTAACGTTCCTCTACCTTAAGCATTAGTCAATTACCTCATTGCAGGATTTGCAGTAGCGTACACTTTTACCGTCCGCCAGTTCCCGGCTGCCGATGCGAGCCGGTTTGTTGCATTTACTGCAAAGCAACATCAAATTTGAAACATGCAAAGGAGCTTCACGTTCAATAATCCCGGCCTGTTTGGCCTGACCCCTGGCACGCGAATGCCTTTTTATCATGTTCACGCCTTCCACCAGCACCCTGTCGGTGCGGGGAAAGGCATAACGAACCTTACCGGTTTTACCCTTGTCTTTACCGGCAATTACCAGCACGTTATCGTTTTTCTTCAGTCTCATCTAAGTACCTCTACAATACCTCAGGCGCCAGCGACAAAATCTTGGTGAATTTTTTATCACGAAGCTCGCGGGCCACCGGGCCAAAAATACGGGTGCCTTTGGGCTCCATTTTGTCATTCAGAATAACAGCAGCGTTATCATCAAACTTTATATAAGAGCCATCCGGGCGGGCATAAGGCTTGGTAATGCGTACCACAACGGCCTTTACCACAGTGCCGGATTTAGCCTGGGCATCAGGGCTGGATTTTTTTACCGCAGCTACTATAACATCACCAACTTTGGCCTGCAGCTTGCGGCTGCCGCCCAAAACGTTGATGCACATTATTTTCTTAGCGCCGGTATTATCTGCTACGTTTAACCTGGTATACTGCTGAACCATCTCTTCTCTCCAGAACTATGCTTCCTAAGCCGCAACAATGTGGCCCTTGGTGATTATCCGGTTGAGCCGCCAGTATTTCCCCTTGGAGATGGGGCGGCATTTAACTATTTCAATCATATCACCAATTTTAGCTTCGTTTTTTTCATCATGAACCAGATATTTCATAGTCCGGCGATAAGTCTTTTTGTAAAGGGGATGGCGCTTGGCAACATCAATACCCACTACAATGGTTTTTTCCATCCTATCGCTGATCACATGACCGATTCGGGTTTTATTTTTTTCCATATCAGTCCTACCTTATCTGCAGTTCGCGCTCACGCATTACGGTTAGAATGCGGGCAATATCATTTTTTACCCTGGGAAGCTCTCGGTGATTCACTAACTGCCTGGTAGAAAGCTTCAGTCTAAGCTCAAAAAGTTCCTTGTGGGCATCTTCAAGCTTTTTCTTTATTTCAGTATCAGAAAGGCCGCGAATATCATTTATATTCATCTTATTCAGCCTCCGCTACTTCAGTTTCTTCTGCAGCCGCAGGTACATCCCGGGCTACAAACCGGGTCTTAACCGGCATTTTATAAGACGCAAGCCGCATAGCCTCTTTGGCAGCTTCGGGGGTTACCCCGCCGATTTCAAACATTATCCGGCCGCGCCTTACTACCGCTACCCATTCTTCCGGAGCACCTTTACCGCCACCCTGACGGGTTTCAGCCGGTTTCTTGGTAATGGGTTTATCAGGGAAAATCCGTATCCATACCTGCCCGCCGCGGCGGATATAACGGGTGATTGCCCGGCGTGTAGCCTCTATCTGGCGGGCGGTAATCCAGCCGGCCTCAAGAGACTGCAAAGCGAATTCACCAAAAGCAACTGTGTTGCCTTTATGGGCAGCCCCGTCACGACGCCCGCGCTGTACCTTTCTAAACTTAACACGCTTGGGTTGGAGCATATTATTCCTCTTCCTTGGTTATGTTCTCAGCCTTTTTGGCTGCGCGCTTCGGTTTTTCCTCAGCGGAAGCCTCAGCTTCGGCCTTTTTTGTAACCCTCTTGGGTTTGGCCACAGTATCAGCAACCTTGGCTTCGGCAACAGCGGCAGCAGGAGCATCAGCCATAACAGCAGCCATTTCCGTTACTTCGGGTTCAGATTGTTCTTTTGCTTCAGGCAGGATATCACCGCGGTATACCCATACCTTTATGCCTATATCTCCAAGGGCGGTGTGAGCCCTGGTGCAGCCGTAATCAATGTCAGCCCGAAGAGTATGCAAAGGAACACGCCCTTCGTGCATTACCTCACGCCGGGCAATTTCAACGCCGCCCAAACGTCCTGAGGCACATACTTTAATACCCTTGGCACCAGCCTGCATACTGCGGAAGATAGCCTGCTTCATGGCACGCCGGTAAGCAACACGGCGTTCAATCTGCTCTGCCACACTCCGGGCAACCAGGAAGGCGTCAAGCTCAGCCTGAGATATTTCAACAATATTCAGCTGTACCTTTTTGCCGATAAGCTCCTCAAGGAAATGGCGCATTTCATCAACACGCTGACCGCCCCGTCCGATAACAATACCCGGCCGGGCTGTCCGGACAGAAACAGTCACCTTGTTGGACTGGCGCTCAATATCTACCTGAGAGATAGCGGCATCTACATACTTCTTGGCAATAGCCTTGCGAAGCTTAAGGTCTTCGGTGAGGCATTCGGCAAAACCCTTATCACTGGCATGCCATTTGGCACTCCAGTCTTTAATAATGCCAAGTCTAAACCCGATTGGATGAACTTTGCGTCCCATTAACCCTCCTAGTCAGCCACGACAACAGTTATATGGCTGGAGCGCTTTAATATTGGCGAAACCCGGCCTCTGGCCTGAGGACGCATCCGCTTAAGCATTCGCGCTTCATCTGCATAAATCTGTGATATTTTTAAGTCAGCCGGATTCATCTGGAAATTATTTTCCGCATTAGCCGCGGCTGATTTTATAACCTTGGATACAACCTTGGCCGTAGGCGAGGTCATAAAGCGAAGCATGGTAATAGCTTCACTTACTTTCTTGCCGCGAACCATATCAACGCACAGCCTTACCTTGAGCGCTGAATATCCCGTGTCCTTTACTATTGCTTTTACTTCCATTTTATAACCTACCCTAACCGGTTAACTTCACTATTTTACCTGAGATACTTTTTCCGCTTTGGCATGACCGCGGAAATTTCTGGTGGTGGTAAACTCTCCCAGTCTGTGCCCGACCATGTTTTCGGTGATGTAGATGGGCACGTGACGCCTGCCGTCATGCACACCCACATTCAA
The DNA here is from genome assembly GCF_000011905.1 of Dehalococcoides mccartyi 195. Taxonomy (NCBI): domain Bacteria; kingdom Bacillati; phylum Chloroflexota; class Dehalococcoidia; order Dehalococcoidales; family Dehalococcoidaceae; genus Dehalococcoides; species Dehalococcoides mccartyi. Next base: position 448,323 of record NC_002936.3, on the reverse strand, counting down.
ACCAACCATCAGCGGGGTGATAGTAGACCAGCGAGCCCAAGTCTTGATGATGGATTTCTGGTTGGTAGCACTGGCTACCTCTACCTTTTTCATAAGTTTAGGGCAAAGAGCCGGCCCTTTTTTAACGGAACGTGACATTATTCCTTACCCCCTCCGCTTCACAATAAGTTTGTCAGAGTATTTGGCCTTGCGGGTACGATAACCCAGAGCCGGTTTACCCCAGGGGGTTTTCGGCCCGGTCATACCAATAGGACTGCGGCACTCACCACCGCCATGGGGATGGTTGTTAGGTGACATGGCCGAACCTCTGACAGTCGGTCTCCAACCCAGGTGGCGGTTGCGTCCGGCCTTACCTATTTCAAGAGTGCCATGCTCTATATTGCCAATCTGGCCTACGGTAGCAGAGCAGTCACTCCGCACCTTGCGCATTTCACCGGAAGGCAAACGCACCAGAGCATAATCACCCTCTTTAGCCATCAGCTGAGCGGCAGCACCGGCACTGCGTACCATTATGCCGCCACGGCCTTTGATAAGCTCAATATTATGGATAAATGTACCGGTGGGTATAGCACTGAGGGGCAAAGCGTTACCGCTCTTGGGCTCAGCATTCTCACCCGCCATAATTACATCACCAATCTTCAAATCTGAAGGAGCTAAAATATAGCGTTTCTCACCGTCAGTGTAGAAGACCAGAGCTATACGGGCAGTCCGGTTAGGATCATACTCTATAGCCGCTATTCTTCCGGGCACATCCAGCTTATTACGTTTGAAATCTATAACGCGAATCTGTGTTTTGCTACCACCACCCCTATGGCGAACGGTTACGCGCCCCTGATTATTCCGGCCTGAATCATTCTTGACCGAAACCAGCAGCGCTTTTTCCGGCCGGCTCTTGGTAATTTCCTCAAAAGAGGAAACACTGTGATGCCGGCGGCCCGGGGAAGTAGGGCGATATATCTTTATTGCCACTTTATATCAACCACCCTTTCCTTGACTAAACACCCTCAAATAGAGTTATTTTATCACCCTCTTTGAGAGTGATGATGGCTTTACGCAACCCTGCGGTCTGGACCAGATTGCGCCCCATCCGCTTTTGTTTGCCCGGTATGTGAAGCATGTTTACATCTTCAACAGTTACATTAAAAGCCTGTTCCACTGCCAGCTTTACCATACGTTTGTTGGCACCTTTGGCTATTTCAAAAACGTATTTATTCTGGACAGCTTGAACACTGTTCTTTTCAGATATTAACGGCCGGCGCAATACTTCGTATAAATTCATTGTTCTTTCTCCTTAGCGTGAGCGCTGACCCCAGAGTTCTTCAACCTGACGTACCGCTTCTTCAGTCATAACCAGCTGCTTGTTCCTGAGCATATCAGATATATTCAGAAGATTAGCCGGAGTGGTTTTGACTGCCGGTATATTGCGGGCAGACTTTATAAAATTGGTATCAGGATTATCTACCGCTATAAGCGTGGGAGACATTACCTGAAGAGCCGCAAGTATCTTGGCCATATCTCTGGTCTTGGGTTCATCAAAGCTAAGCTGATCAACAACCTTCAGTTCGCCGCTTTCCAGTTTGAAGGACAGCACGCACCTGATGGCCTGACGGCGCATCTTCTTGGGCAAATCCTTGCTGAAGTCCCTGGGGCGGGGGCCAAAGGCTACGCCGCCATGCCGCCTGACGGGTGAGCGGTTGGTACCCATACGGGCATTACCGGTACCCTTCTGGCGATATATCTTGCGGCTTGAACCCTGTACTTCACCTCTGGTCTTGGTGGACTGAGTACCCTGGCGGGCATTCGCCTGCTGGGCTACAAAAGCCTGATGAACCAGAGCTTCATTGAAGGGCACGCCAAAGACGTCTTCGCTGATGCTGATATTCTTAATGATTTCTCCGGATGCGTTATAAACAGGAATTTCCACGTTTATTTACCCGTTTTCTTAATTAATATTATTGTATTCTTGCCGCCGGGGATAGCACCCTTTACCATCAGCAGATTTTTCTCTGCATCAGTTTTGAGCACAACCAGATTGCGGATAGTCACCGCATCATTCCCCATGTGGCCTGCCATGCGCTTGCCCTTATAAATACGGCCGGGAGTGGTGGTGGAGCTGATGGAACCCGGAGCCCGGTGACGGTCAGACTGACCGTGGGTCTTGGGACCACCGGCAAAATGCCAGCGTTTAACTACACCGGCAAAACCACGCCCTCTGGAGACGCCGCTGGCGTCTATCTTTTCGCCGTCCTTAAAGTCACTGACCGTAATCTGGTCACCGACATTAACCGCCGCAATATCATCCACGTCTACTTCGCGCAGCACTTTGAATTCACCGAATCCTCTGCACTGACCTTTGACAGCCGAAGTGATATGCTTGGCCTTGCCGTAACCCAACTGAACAGCCTCATAGCCGTCCTGCTTTTCGGTCTTGACCTGGACCACTACACACGGACCAGCTTCTACCAGAGTGACCGGCTGAGCCTTGCCGTCCTCCTGGAATATCTGGGTCATACCGATTTTTTTACCGATAATACCTTGAATCATATTCGTTCCTAAAGTTTAATATCTATGCTTACGCCAGCCGGGAGGTTCAGGTTGGTCAGGGCGTCAATGGTCTTGGATGTAGTTTCCACTATATCAATAAGACGTTTGTGAGTCCTGATTTCAAACTGCTCCTGTGAATCCTTATCAATGAAGGATGAGCGTATGACGCTGTAACGCTGGATACGGGTAGGCAGAGGAACCGGCCCAGATATGGTAGCCCCTGTCCGTTCCAGAGCCTCTACAATCTGCAGCGCAGACTGGTCAAGTATCTTGTGGTCAAAGCCCTTTAGTTTTATCCTGATTTTTTGTTTAGTCATACAATATCACCCTAACCAGTATACTTATTTCTTGCCGGCAGCTTCAACGACCTGATTGGCCAATTCACCCGGCATTTCACGGTAAGATTCAAACTCCATAGAGAAAGTTGCCCGTCCCTTGGTTACTGACCGAAGGTCAGTAGTATAACCGAAGCTTTCAGCCAGCGGCACATTGCCGGTGATAACCGTAGTCTCCGGGTTAGGCTCAACCGAGATAATCTGGCCGCGGCGTGAGTTAAAGTCACCGATAACATCACCCATGTATTCTTCGGGGGTAACCGCTTCCAGTTTCATAATAGGCTCAAGGAGTATAGGCTTGGCCTTGGCAACAGCGGCTTTGATAGCCATGGAGCCGGCCATTTTAAACGCATTTTCGTTAGAGTCTACATCATGGTAGCTGCCGTCAACAGCGGTTACCTTTACGTCAACCATGGGGTAACCGGCATATACGCCCGTCTCCAGGGTTTCCCTGATACCGGCTTCGGCCGCCATCAGGAAGTTACGGGGTACAGCACCGCCCTTAACATTATCAACGAATTCATAACCGGCACCGCGTTCACGGGGCTCAACCTCAATGGTAACATCGCCATACTGACCGCGGCCGCCGGACTGGCGGACAAACTTGCCCTGAGCCTTGGCATGGGCGGTAATAGCTTCCCGATATGCAACGCGGGGTTTACCCACGCTGGCATTAACCTTGAACTCAGACAGCAAACGGCTGACCAGTACGTCCAGGTGAAGCTCACCCATACCGTATATAACCGTCTGGCCGGTTTCATCATCAAACTTAACCTTGAAAGTAGGATCTTCCTCAGCCAGTTTCTGGAGACCTTCGGTCATTTTATCCTGATCAGAACGGGTCTTAGGCTCAATGGCCAGATTGATAACCGGCTCAGGGAATTTTATGCTTTCAAGCAAGATAGGCGCACTCTGGTCACACAAAGTGTCACCGGTAAAGGTATTGCGCAGGCCTAAACTGGCCACAATTTCGCCCGCATCAGCATATTCTATCTCTTCGCGGTCATTGGCATGCATGCGGATAAGGCGGCCGATACGTTCCCGTTCGCCGCGGGTGCTGTTATACACACCCGAACCGGCTGAAACATTACCGGAATAAATGCGGAAATATACCAAACGTCCCACAAAGGGGTCAGATACAATCTTGAAAGCCAGAGCCGAAAACGGCTCGGTGTCGCTGGCATGGCGTTCCATAGGTTCACCGGTTTTAGGGGCAGTCCCCTTGATAGCCGGGATATCCACAGGAGAAGGAAGATAGTCACAGACCGCATCCAGCAGCCTTTTTACACCCTTGTTACGAAGTGAAGTGCCGCAGAATATGGGGATGGCCTTGTTAGCCAGACATACCCGGCGGATAGCGGCTTTCAGCTTTTCTACCGGCAGTTCTTCACCGGCCAGATAGGCTTCCATAACTTCGTCATCTTCTTCGGCCAGGCGTTCTATCATTGTATTGCGGAATTTTACTGCCCGTTCTTTGTCAGCATCGGGCAAATCAAATGTCTCAGCGGGTTCTTCAGGGCTGTTATCCATACCGTAACACTGGAAGTCAAGCAGGTCACAGCTGCCGCGGAAGGTTTCAGCACAACCAATGGGTATCTGAAGAGGCAGGCACTTAGCCTTGAGGCGCTGGGTAATCATACCCAAAGTACGCTCGTAGTTAGCACCGGTGCGGTCCATCTTATTGATGAAACAAATGCGGGGTACACCGTAGCGGCTGGCCTGACGCCAGACTGTTTCAGACTGGGCTTCAACACCGGCCACACCGTCAAATACCACCACACCGCCGTCAAGCACCCGCAGACTGCGCTCTACTTCTACCGTAAAGTCAACATGTCCGGGAGTGTCAATAACATTCAGGTGATGCCCGTTCCAGTAAGCAGAAGTAGCGACAGAAGTAATGGTAATACCTCTGGCCTTTTCCTGCTCCATCCAGTCCATTACGGTAGTACCATCGTCAATATTGCCGATTTTATGGGTACGTTTGGTAAGGTAAAGGATACGCTCGGTAGTAGTCGTCTTTCCGGCGTCTATGTGGGCAATGATGCCTATATTCCGAACCCTCTCCAGAGGGTATTTCCTGTCGCTCATATTATCTAAAATCTGGCTAACCCGTCAGGGCTATCCAATTCCCCCTATTTTCTCTCTACCACCTGTAATGGACGAAAGCACGGTTGGCCTCGGCCATCTTGTGGGTCTCTTCCCTTTTCTTAACAGCAGCACCCTGCTCGCGTGAGGCTTCCAGCATCTCAGCTGCCAGCCGCTCAGCCATGGACTTGCCGGTCCGTTTGCGGGCAGCTTTGATAATCCAGCGCATAGCCATAGTCTGGGCGCGGTCAGGGCGAACCTCAATAGGCACCTGATAAGTAGCACCGCCTACACGGCGGGGTTTAACCTCAATAAAAGGAGTGGCATTTTTGAGACCCTGCTCAAACACAGCCAAACCTTCTTTATTTTCCTGTTTACCCATTATGTCAATTGCATCATAAACAATCCTCTGGGCGGTGGCCTTCTGGCCGTGCATCATAAGCTTGTTTATAAAATTGGAAAGCATCAGGCTGTTATACCTGGAATCCGGGGCAACTGCTCTTTTAAATTTTCGTGCTCTTCTAGGCATATCTTATCTCCGGTTATTTCTTCTTGGCAGGAGCGGCTTTGCCCTTTTTGGCGCCGTATCTGCTGCGGCCCTGCTGCCGATTTGCCACACCTGCGGTATCAAGGGTACCGCGAATGATGTGATAACGAACACCCGGTAAGTCAGGAACGCGGCCACCACGTATCAGAACCACAGAGTGTTCCTGAAGGTTATGGCCTTCACCGGGGATATATGCGGTAACTTCCATATGGTTGCTCAGCCTTACTCTGGCAATCTTGCGCAAAGCCGAATTCGGCTTTTTGGGGGTAGTGGTCTTTACCTGGGTGCAGACGCCCCTCTTCTGGGGGGAACCGTCACCGAAGGCTACCTTGTTGCGCAGAGAATTGAAACTGTAATGCAGCGCAGGTGCTTTGTACTTCTTGGCCGCACTTGAGCGCCCTTTTCTTACTAGCTGATTAACCGTTGGCATAATGTACCTTCCTGTTAACAATTGCTGTTTTAATAAATTTCCCGTTTTCAATCAATAAGGATGAGCCAGGCCCATCCTTAAAACCCATAAGGCGACCATAACGGATATGGTCAAACCTGAAATCTAACCACAAACAGAAAGTTAGTCTAGCACAGCAATATATGGATGTCAACTCCACCCATCACTGAAAACCCGCTGGTTTAAAGCTGGGGGATATCCCCCGTCTGCCTCAGGGCACTTATCCGCTGCCCGACCGATAACAACCACCAGGAAAAAAGACCCCATATAATAGCACTAAATAGTTTTCTTGACAAACCCTTTTCAGCTATGCTATTGTCATGCAAGTATGTTAAACGTTAAATCCTTTAAGAACTATTATTACTTTACCAAGACAAGTTTGCTTGGGAGATAACGTTTTACTAAAAAATCAATAACCCTCAGTTAGTAAGTTAGAAATCCTCCCAGGCAACGGGAGGATTTTTGATTTATACGGGTATAAAAAGCAAAGGAGAAAGCAAACAATGATTATCATGAAAAAGGATGCCACCCCGGAAGAACTAGAAAACGTAATTGCCGAAGTTCGCCGCTGCGGTCTCAAGACCGACATCTCAAAGGGAGAGTTCCGGACTATTATCGGCCTGATAGGAGATGAAAAATCAATCCCGTTTGCTTACTTTTCCAGCTTGCCCGGCGTCAAGGAAGCCCGTATGGTAGAAACCCCTTACAAGCTTATCAGCCGCGAGTACTCAAACCTGTGGCAGGCTGAGGGGCTGACCCGTGAAATAAAAGTAAAAGATATAACTATCGGCGGGGACGAGCCGGTCTTCATTGCCGGGCCTTGTGCAGTGGAAAGTAAGGAAGCCCTGATGAAGATAGCTGAAGGGGCAAAGATGGCAGGTGCCCAGATACTCAGAGGCGGCGTTTACAAACCCCGTTCATCTGTCCACTCTTTCCAGGGGCTGGGCTCTGCCGGCAAGGATGAAGCCACCGAAGCCCTGTCCTGGCTGAAAGAGGCCGGTGAACGCTTTGAGATGGCGGTAATGACCGAGATACGGGGCGAATCCCAGGCGGATTTGGTTGCCGAATATGTAGATATACTCCAGGTGGGTTCACGCAATATGTATGACCAGGACCTGCTGGCCACAGTGGCCAGAAAAGGCAAACCGGTGATGTACAAACGCCACTTCGGGGCCAGCATGGAAGAATTCCTTTCTTTTGCCGAATATATAGCCGCAGAGGGAAATAAGGATATAATATTATGCGAAAGAGGCATAGTGCCGGTGGGCAAAGGCAAAAACTTCACCCGCTACAACCTGGATTTGGCAGCCGTGCCGGTAGCCCTGAAGGAAACCTATTTGCCCATAATGGTTGACCCCAGCCATGCCACCGGGCGGCGTGACCTGATATACAGCATGAGCTGTGCCGCCATGGCCGCCGGGGCTAACGGACTGATGATTGAGGTACATACCAACCCGGCAGAGGCTCTGGTGGATGCTTCGCAGATGATTACTCCGCCGGAACTGAAAGAGCTTATAAATACCTGCCGCCAGATAAACAAACTGGTGAAAAAACACTAATATATATAAGGAAAGAACCTTGAAAAGTATAGGGCTTAATCTAAGCGGGCGTGAATACAAGATACTCATAGGAAGTGATTTGCTGGCTGAAACAGCAGACCTGCTGAAGCAGGCCATACCCTGTGACCGGGTAGTGGTCATAACCAATATAGATATAAACAGGCTTTACGGCAAAAAGCTGAAAAAGCACCTTGAATCAAAGGGCATAGGCAGCCTGTTTCTGGAACTGCCTGAGGGCGAAATACATAAGTCACTGGATATGGCTTCCCATATATATCCCCAGCTGATAAACCACTTTGCCGAAAGGAATACTCCCATACTGGCTTTGGGCGGCGGGGTCATAGGCGACCTGAGCGGGTTTGTGGCGGCCACCTACCAGCGGGGCGTTCCGCTGGTACACCTGCCTACCAGTTTGCTGTCACAGGTAGATTCCAGTATCGGCGGCAAAGTGGCAGTCAACCACGGCGGAATCAAAAATATTGTGGGCAGTTTTTATCAGCCGAGGCTGGTTATTTCAGATATAAGCTGCCTGAAAACCCTGCCCGAAAAAGAGTTTGCCTGCGGCATGGCGGAAATAATAAAGAGTGCGGCTATTGGCAGCAGTGAACTGTTCAAGCAGCTTGAGACAAACACCCCGGCTATCAAAGACCGCTCTCCGGAGATAATGGAAGATATAATAAGCCAGACTGCCGCCATCAAAGCCGGTATAGTCTGCCAGGACGAAACTGACCGCGGCATCAGAAACATACTGAATTTCGGTCACACTTTGGGGCATGCTTTGGAAAGCACTTCTTCTTTCAGCCAGAGCCACGGGGCAGCGGTAGCTATAGGTATGTGCTTTGCCTCAAGGCTTTCGGTAAAACTGGGTTTATGTGAAAATGAGACTGTACTGCGGCTGGAAAAACTGATAGCTGATTTCGGTCTGCCCACCCGCCCCCAAGATATAGACCCCGAAAAAATTATAGATGCCATGCACCATGATAAAAAGGTATCTGACGGACGTATCCGTTTCATCCTCCTGAAAAGGCCGGGAGAACCTTTGATAGCTGAAAACATTTTGAGGGCAGACGTCATTTCCATACTGGAGGAGATGAAATGAAAAACCCGCCCGTCTGCTGCGTAATCACCCGGCTGCCGGAGGCCGAAAGCCTGAAAAAAAGCGAAGGTGCGGCCTTTTATGAACTAAGGCTGGACCTGCTGGGTGAAAGCTGGCGGGAAGCTGCGGCTATGCTTGATAAACCATTTATGGCCACCTGCCGCAGGTCTGCCGAAGGGGGCAGTTTTAGCGGCAGCGAAGAAGAACGGATAGGGCTGCTTGAAAAAGCCGCCGCAGCCGGTGCATTTATGCTGGATATTGAGTACTCCACCCCCCATCTGGGTGAAGTACTTAAGCGGCTCAGAACGCAATCAAAGTGTCTGGTGTCCCACCATAATTTTGCTGACACTCCCTCCGCCGGTGATTTGAAGACACTGGTAAAGGATATGCTCAACTACCCGGCGGATATATATAAGGTAATTACCACTGCTACCTCAATAAATGATAATATAAAGCTGCTTAATCTGATAAAGGAGATACCGGATAAAAAGATTGTCGCTTTTGCTATGGGGAATCTGGGCATTCTGAGCCGCATACTCTGCCCGCTGGCCGGAAGCCCTTTTACCTACGCCAGCCTGAATGACAGCAATCAGTCAGCATCAGGTCAGATGACCCTGGCGCAGATGATTGAAATCTACCGGTCAGTGAACTATGAAAACCATACCTGATGCATTATTCGGGCTTATTGGTTTCCCGGTAAGTCACTCCGTCTCACCTGCCATGCAGAATGCAGCCTTTAAACACTGCAAGCTGGATTACCTGTATCTGACCATTGCGGCCAAACCTGAGGAACTGCAAAACGTAATTGCCAGCATGGGGCCTTTAAATATACGCGGCTTAAATGTGACCATACCCCATAAAATAGAAGTCATAAAGTATATTGACAGCCTTGACCCGGCCGCCGAAAAGATAGGTGCGGTAAATACCATTGTGAATGAAAACGGCCGGCTGAAGGGGTATAACACCGACTTCGGCGGGTTTGTGCGCTTGCTGGAGCATAACCGTATAGCCCCCGCCAAGCAGCGTTTTACCCTGCTGGGGGCAGGAGGCAGCGCCCATGCTATTGCCCTGGCTGTTTGCAATCTGGGCGGACACCTGACTGTACTTGCCCGCCAGGAGGAAAAAGCCAAAGATTTGGCTGGTAAAATGTGCCTGCGTCTCAGCGGCAAAACCCAGGGGCTGGAACTGAACGATACAAATCTGGAAGAAGCCTTAGCCGATACTGATGTTATCGTGAACTGCACGCCGGTGGGCATGGGAAATCTGGCAGGCCAGAGCCTTGTACCCCCCCGCCTCCTCCGCCCTGACCTGACCGTCATAGATGCTATTTATAATCCCTGCAAAACCCGCCTGCTGGAAGATGCCGAAAAGAGAGGCGCCAGAATAATAAACGGGCTGGAAATGCTGGTCTGGCAGGGGGCTATGTCATTTGAAATCTGGACAAACCAGAAAGCCCCTTTCCGGTTAATGATGAAAGAAGCAGAGCTGGCCTTAGATGAAAATAAAAAATAATATTGCCCTGATAGGCTTTATGGGTGCCGGCAAAAGCAGCGTATCCAAACTGCTTTCTGAAAGGCTGGGTAAAACGCTGGTCAGTACTGATGCCTGCATAGAAACACGCGAAGGCTTAAGCATAATCAGCATATTCAAAGAAAAAGGCGAAGACTATTTCCGCCAGATGGAAAGCCGGGTACTGGAAGACCTCTGCCGGCAATCAGGCCAGATTATAGACTGCGGCGGCGGTATAGTAATGCGCCCCCCTAATCTCAGCCTTATGCGTCTAAACTGTCTGGTAATCTATCTGGAAAGCCGGCCTGAAGATTTGGAGGCCAGGCTGAAAAACCATACCAACCGCCCTTTGTACAATGCCGAACGATTGGATAAAATGTTAAAATTGCTGGAAAGCCGGTTGCCTTTATACCGGGCGGCAGCTAATATTACTATTTCCACCCATAACAAATCATGCCATGAAGTCTGCGAAGAAATAGAAGACAAACTGAGGGAATATGAAAATACGTCTGGATAAAAGCCTGCCCGGCGGAGAAATTGCCGTGCCTTCTTCAAAAAGCTACACCATACGCGGCTTGATAGCGGCTGCCCAGGCAAACGGCCAAAGCCGCATTATAAGCCCGCTGGCTGCAGACGATACCCTGGCAAGCAGACAGGTTCTTTCAGGGCTGGGCATAGATATAAATACTGATGCAGAGGCTGAAAGCTGGCAGCTTACCGGCAATACCTTTAAAAAACCGGCCGGCAACCTCTTCTGCCGCGAATCTGCCGCCACCCTGCGCTTTATGTCAGCTGTATGTGCCAGACTGCCCTTTGAGTGCCGCCTGCTGGCGGGGCATTCCCTTATGAGACGCCCTATGCTGCCCCTTATTCAAGCCCTGCACCAGCTTGGCATAGAAATAGAAACCCGCGGCAATACCACTGTCATCAAGGGCGGTGAAATAACCCGTTCAAAGGTCAGCCTGCCCGGCAATATAAGCTCCCAATATGTTTCGGCCCTTATGCTTATGGCGCCTGCCTGTAAAAGCGGGCTTGAAATTCATCTGGCCACCCCGCCGGCTTCACTGCCCTATTTGAAAATGACCAAACAAACGCTGGAAAGCTTTGGTATAAAAGCCTATACATCTATAGACTGGCAGGAAATAAGTATTCCCCCTCAACCCTACCTGCCTGCCAGATACCGGGTAGAGGGAGACTGGTCTTCGGCCTCCAGCTTTCTGGCACTGGGGGCTATTGCAGCCCCGCTGTTTATATCCAACCTGGATACAGAAAGTTTTCAGGCTGACCGCATAATGATAAAATTCCTCAGTGAGATGGGAGCGGAAGTAGAAAGCGGACAAAACTGGGTAAAGGTAAGCCCCAAACCGCTCACCGCCATACAGGCAGACCTTACCCACTCTATAGACCTGCTGCCCGCTCTGGCCATAACCGCTGCCTGTGCCAAAGGACAAAGTATTTTAAGCGGAGTCCGTCAGGCACGTATTAAAGAATCTAACCGTATCCGGGCGGTAAGCCAGGGGCTAAGCGCCATGGGGATAAACGTTACCGAAGAAGATGACCGCCTGATTATAGAAGGCGGAATGCCCAGAGGCGCGGAGATTGACAGCTTGGGAGACCACCGCATTGCCATGGCTTTCGGCGCACTGGGTGCAGTTACCGGGGAAACCTGTATTTCAGAGGCTGAGTGTGTATCCAAGACTTATCCTGATTTCTGGCAGAAACTGGAAAGCCTCGGCGGAAAGGTAATAAAAGATGTCTAACAGTCTGGGAAAACTGTTTCAGATTACCAGTTTCGGTGAAAGCCACGGAGACTGCGTGGGAGTAGTTATTGACGGCGTGCCGGCAGGCCTGGCCATAAATGTAGATGAAATCCAGGTGGAAGTAGACAAACGTAAATCCAGAGCCAAAGCCCATGCCACCCCCCGCTGCGAAGATGACCGGATAGAAATTTTTTCCGGGATACTCAACAACTTCACCACCGGCGCACCTATCTGCTTGGTTATCTGGAATAAAAATATAGACTCAAGCGAATATGAACGCACCCGCAGCAAAATCAGGCCGGGGCATGCGGATTTTACCGGTTTTGTAAAATACGGCGGGTTCAATGATTTCCGGGGCGGAGGGCGTTTCTCCGGGCGGATTACCGCCGGACACGTTATGGCCGGGGCTATTGCCCGCAAACTTATTTCCACTATCGGTATTGAGGTGATTGGCTATACCGCCGAACTGGGCGGCATAGTGGCTAAACTGCCCAAAACCAAAGATATCCGCCAGAATATCAGCCAGAGTGATGTAAACTGCCCTGACCTTACAGCCACCAAGAAAATGCTGGCACTTATCCAGCAAGCCGCCGAAGAGGGTGACAGTCTGGGCGGGGTGGTAGAGTGCTTAGGGCTTAATCTGCCGGTTGGTCTGGGAGAGCCGGTGTTTGATACTCTGGAAGGCGAACTGGCCAAAGCCATGTTTGCCATTCCGGCGGTAAAAGGGGTGGAATTCGGGGCAGGTTTTGAAGCTTCACGCCTGCGCGGTTCAAAAAACAACGACCCTTTTAGTATTCAGGCTAACCACATACGCACCACCAGCAACAAATGCGGCGGTGTACTGGGCGGAATCTCAGACGGTATGCCGCTTCAGTTCAGGGTAGCCGTAAAACCCACCCCCTCCATATCTTTATCCCAGCCTACCGTAAATATTGATACCATGACCAATACCAGTCTGGAAATACGCGGCCGCCATGATACCTGCATTGTACCCAGGGCAGTTTCCGTAGTGGAAGCTATGACCTGTATAGTGCTGGCTGATCTGGCGCTGAGAGCCGGAATGATACCGAGGGTAATAAAACAATGAACCTTTCAGACCTGCGCAAACAGATAGATGAACTGGATGCCGAGCTGGTCAAGCTGATGGCAAAGAGGCTTGAGGTATCCGACCAGATAGGCAAAGTCAAAGAAGAAACTAACTCCCCTGTTCAGGACCTCTCACGTGAATCAGAGGTTTTAAACAGGGTTCAGTCACTGGCCCGGTCTCTGGGTCTTGACCCGCAGGATATTGAATCCCTGTACCAGGAAATACTGTTTATATCCAAGAAACAGCAGCGGTTCACCGTAGCCTTTCAGGGAGCGGCCGGTGCTTACAGTGAGGAAACTGCCCTGAAAATATTCGGCCCCAACACCCTCGCCCTGCCTTACGAACAGCTGGACGGGGCTTTTGAGGCAGTGGAAAAAGGAATGGCCCGCTTTGCGGTAGTGCCGGTGGAAAACTCACTTGAGGGCTCTATTTCCCGCACCTATGACCTGCTGTTTGATTCTAACCTTATGGTTGCCGCCGAACATGAGCTAAGGGTTTCCCACTGTCTGATAGCCAACCCCGAAACCACTCTGGAAGGGGTAAAAACCATTTATTCCCACCCCCAGGCACTGGGGCAATGCCAGTCATTTTTAAAACACCTGCGGGCAGAGCTGATACCGGCCTACGATACCGCCGGCAGTGTCAAAATGATTAAAGAAAAACACCTTTTAGACGGGGCGGCCATCGCCTCTGAAAGAGCGGCCGTAATTTATAATATGAAAGTGCTGGAACGGGAAATAGAGGATAATATAAACAACTACACCCGTTTCTTCGTCCTTGCCAAGCAGGATTCCGCACCCAGCGGCAATGATAAAACTTCGGTGGTCTTCGCCGTCAAACATGAGGCCGGGGCGCTGTATGACTTCATAAAGGAACTGGCCTCCAGAAAAATAAATATGACCAAGCTGGAATCCCGTCCCACCCGCCTTAAACCCTGGGAGTACAACTTTTACCTGGATATAGAAGGCCACCGCCAGGACGAAAACATTAAACAGGCGCTGGCAAAAGCCGAAGACCATGTTATATTTATGAAAGTGCTTGGGTCTTACCCCAAAATGAAAAAACGAATATGAAAATAGGCATACTGGGCGGCAGCGGCAAGATGGGACAGTGGTTCAGCCGCTTCCTTACGGAAAACGGACATCAGGTTTGGCTTTGGGGGCGAAACCCCTCCAAACTTGCACCCGTAGCCAGCCGCTTAGGCTCTCAGGTGATTACCCAGCCTGACCAGCTGACCGAAATGGACTGTCTGGTGATATCCGTACCTATTGACGCATTTGAAGACACCCTGAAGGAGATTGCCCCGTTTACCAAACCGGAGCAGATGGTTTTTGACCTGTGTTCGGTAAAAGAACGCCCGGTGGAGCTGATGCACCAGTATTTGCCCCACTGCCGCACACTGGGCACCCACCCGGTATTCGGGCCGGGGGCAAAATCACTTAAAGGCTATAACTTTATACTGACACCCACTACCGGGGCAGAAACTGAACTTGCCGAAAAGGTAAAAATCTGGCTGGAAAAACACGGCAGCACTGTCAGCTTAATTAGCCCGGAAGAACATGACCGGCTGATGTCAGTGGTGCTGGGGCTGGCTCATTTTATAGCTATAGTGTCAGCTGATACCCTGCTGGGGCAGAACCTGCCCGGTATAGCCGGTGCCGGCGGCACTACTTTCCGCCTGCTGGACACCCTGACCAAGAGCGTTTTAACCGAAGACCCGAATCTGTATGCCTCACTCCAGGTAAATATGCCAAAGCTGCCGGGGCTGGAAGCCGACTTTATAAAGAGAGCAACCGACTGGGCTGAGCTGGTAAAAAACGGAGACAAAACCGGGTTTGCCCACCGTATGCAAGCCATTAAGGATAAGCTTGCCCAAACAGAGCCCGGGTTTGAAAAAGCCTATCAGGATATGTATCACTTAAAACAGCCCTGATAAATGCACTCCGTACAGAATATGATTTGAACTTTCGGTATTTTATGGTATTCTATATACTTAGTATTTGATTTTGAACCTGCAGGAGCATTATGAAAGTTGGCCCTATAGAAATACTCTTGATAGGCGGCCTGATAGCTATTGTCTGGGCAGTCAGCAAATTCGGCAAGCTAGGCAAAAAGTCAGATACCACTGAAGATGACAAACCCAAGCCGGTGCGGACCGCTCCCAAAGCGCCCCCCCGCAGCCATGTATCATATCGCCTGCAGTACTTGGGTATTATTGTATTATTCATTGGCCTCCTTCTGGGTGCCATTACGTTCCTGCTGGTAAAACAGCTGGCCTACGGAATTGTCTGGGGTGCAGCCATTGCCTGTGTCGGCCTTTTGCTGCTGTTTTTCTCCAGGCGCAGGTAAACTTTCCTCTGTTTGACACCCGCACTTAGGGTTGTTACACTCATTTTGTCTTTACTTAAGGATTTTCTGTTATGTACAAAAAGATTGGCATTATATATCACCCCTTAAACCCGGCTGCCTGTGAGCTGGCTGTCAGGCTGGCCGCCAAGCTGGACTCACTGGGAATTGAAAACTGGTCAGACTCCGCCTGGCAGGCAGACAAGCTGGCCTCCAAAATACAAAACACCCAGCTTATTGTGACTACCGGCGGTGACGGCACTATTTTACGTACCGCCCATGCCATTTTGCCCCACGAGATACCCATTTTAAGTATAAACCTGGGCAAAGTGGGCTTTATGACCGAGCTTTCACCTGAAGATGCCATTTTGGGGCTGGAAAAGGTACTGGCCGGTAATGGCTGGATAGATGAACGCAACCTGCTTGAGGCAGAGTATCTGCCCCACAACTCCGCACCCGCCCGCCAGTTTTTTATTATGAATGACGCTGTAGTAGCCCGCGGGCAGATTGCCCGGGTTATCTGCGTTTCGGTAGATATAAACTCACATCCGTTCACTACCTATAAAGCTGACGGGGCTATTGTTTCCACCGCCACCGGCAGCACCGGCTATTCGTATGCCGCCGGAGGGCCTGTCCTCCAGCCAAACTCAGCTGATATTATTCTTACCCCTATTCTTCCCCACTTGGGGCGAGGCTATAGTCTGGTACTTCCGGCAGACAGTACTATAGATTTAAAGGTAAATACCTGGCACGAAGCCACCCTGAGTATAGACGGCTTTATCAATATGCCGGTATCAAGCGGAGATATCCTTCGTCTCAGGCGAAGTGCAAAGAAGATAAACTTCATAAGGCTGAGGCCGGATAATTATTTCTATAAAGAGCTTGATACCAAACTGAAAGGTAATAACGAAAGTGTATACGATAGATAAAGCCACCATAAAAGACGCCACCACTATTCACAAGCTGGTAAACAATTTTGCCGACCATGGCCAGATGCTGGCCCGCTCTCTGGCTGAAATATATGAAAATCTGCGGGATTTTTATGTAATCCGGGGTGATAACGGTGAGGTAATTGCCTGTGCCGCCCTGCATATCAGCTGGGCAGATTTGGCGGAGGTAAAATCTCTGGCTGTTTCCGAAGAACGCCACCGCCAGGGGCTGGGTGAAATGGTGGTCAAAGCCTGTCTGGAAGATGCCAAATCCCTGCAGATACCCACCGTATTTTGCCTGACCTATAAACCGGCTTTCTTTGCAAAATGCGGCTTCCACCAGGTGGAAAAGAATGCTTTGCCCCACAAAATATGGGGGGAATGCTACCGATGCCCCAAATTCCCCAACTGTGATGAAACTGCTATGATGCTATCCCTAACCGAAGCAAATATTGCCTAAACTCAGGAGACCTGTAACATGGTAGAAAAGATACTTTCAAGCCAGTATATATACTGCGGCAACCTGATTAAAGTCCGCAAAGCGGCGGTGGAACTGCCTTCGGGCAAAGTTGCCCCGCGTGAGCTGGTGGAACATAACCCCTGCGTGGTAGTAATAGCAGAAGATGCGGACGGCAAACTGCTGATGGTAAAACAATACCGTTTGGCCGCTTCCCAAGATATGCTGGAACTGGTGGCAGGCAGCATGGATGCCGGGGAAACACCGGAAGAAAGTGCCAGCCGCGAACTGCGGGAAGAAGCCGGCTATAAACCGCACAAACTCAAGCGGCTGGGCGGATTTTATTCATCACCGGGCTTTCTGACCGAGTATCTGCACGTTCTGGTGGCAAGTGACCTGGAATACGCCCCCCTCACTGCCGAAGATACCGAGGATATAGAGGTTTTCCGCTATACCCCGGCGGAAGTAAAAGCCATGATTGCGGGGGGGCAAATAACAGACTCCAAGACACTGGCCGGGCTGATGCTGTATTTCAGCCGGACTTCTGTCTAACCCAGCTGTCCGCCAAGCTGGCGGCCGCCTAAAAGGTGTAAATGAAGGTGATTAACTACCTGCCCGCCTTCACGCCCGCTGTTAATCACCAGCCGGTAACCGCTTTCGGCAATATCCATCTCACGGGCAAGCTTGCCGGCCAGTAAAATCATTTTACCCGCCAGTTCGGTATCAGCTTCGTCCAGCTCAGTCAGATTGGTAATATGCCTGCGGGGGATAATAAGTATATGCACCGGTGACTGGGGATTTATATCTTTGAAAGCCACCAAATCTTCATCTTTGTAAACTATCTGGGCAGGTATCTCCCCTTTGACAATCTGGCAAAATATACAACTCATATCAGGCCTCCTTAGCCGTGCGGTAAATGGACTGACCAAGAGTAAAAGCGTTGTTCCCCTGAGAGTCAATAGCCACTATAGCCGGAAAATCCTCCACCTTTAGCGCCAGTATAGCTTCCGCCCCAAGTTCAGGGTAAGCCACCATCCGGCTTTCTTTGATACGCTGTGAGAGAAGTGCCCCTGCCCCTCCTATAGATATGAAATAAACCGCCTTTTTGCCTACAATAGCCCGGCTGACCTCAGCCGAACGGTTGCCCTTGCCGATAATAGCCAGCAACCCGGCATCCAGCAGTTCCGGGGTATAGCGGTCCATCCGGCTACTGGTGGTAGGGCCAGCTGAACCTATAACCTCACCCGGTTTGGCAGGCGAAGGCCCCATGTAGTAAACAGTCTGGCCTTTAAGGTCAAAAGGAAGCGGTTTGCCCTGATTAAGAGCTTCCACCAGCCGCTTATGGGCGGCATCACGGGCGGCATATATAACACCGGATATCAGCACCCTATCTCCGGCTTGCAGCTTTTCCAGTTCAGCAGGGTTAAACGGGGAATTCAGTTTTATACCGGATATCACAGCACCACCTCACCATGGCGGGCGCTATGGCACTGCAGGTTTACCGCCACCGGCAAACTGGCAATATGGGTGGGTGCGGCTTCTGCCATCACTCCCAGGGCAGTCACCCTACCGCCTAAGCCAAGCGGACCTATACCCAGGCCATTTACCCGTTTCAGCACCTCGGCTTCCAGAGCCGCCACCTCAGCCTCAGGGCTGGATACGCCCAGCGGCCGAAGCAAAGCCTTTTTAGCCATAAACATGGCCTTTTCGGCAGTTGCCCCTACCCCCAACCCGATAATAATAGGCGGACAGGGACTGCCGCCGGCATTTTCCACTGTTTCCAGCACCGCCTCTATCACCCCTTCATGCCCCACCCCGGGCTTAAGCATGAAAAGGCGGCTCATATTCTCCGCTCCGCTTCCCTTAGCCATAAAACTGAGCTTCAGACGGTCACCGGGAACTATTTCAGTATGAATAACCGCCGGAGTATTGTCTTGGGTATTTACACGTTCGGAAAACGGCTGGGAGACAATAGATTTCCTGAGGTAAGCCTGCTCGTACCCCTGCCTGACACCCAAATTTATAGCATCAACAAGATTGCCATTTATATGCACATCCTGCCCTGCTTCGGCAAAGACAATGGCCGTACCGGTATCCTGACAGAGGGGTATTTTTTTCTCCCCGGCAATACAGGCATTTTCAAGCAAACTCAGAAGTATATCCCGCCCGGCAGGAGACACTTCAGCTTCATATGCTTTATGTAAAGCTGTTAAAATGTCATCACCCAAGCTGGTACTGGTTTTTACAATAAGCTCCGAGAGAGCCGCACTTATTTGGGATGAATCTATCTCCCGCACTTATTTACCCTCTAAATACTCGCTGGCCTTTACAAACAGGTCTCCGGCCTGTTTCATTTTGTAAGCACCATCTTTACCCTCTTCGCGGTTCTGCTCGGTCAGGAGTTTCACGTAATGCCCGCAGGCCTGCTGATAAAGCTGCATGGCTTTTTTATATGAATCCCGTGCATTCTTGACACTTTCAGCTTCGGGTTCGGGCAGGGTATCAAATCTTTCAAGGGAGGGAAGCAAAGTTTCTTCCGCTTCCTTCAAAGCGGCAACTTTCTCTTCCAGATTGCCGTTTATGACCACATCTTCAAGCTTGTAAACCGTATCATCCAGCTCGGTTTTGAGCTTTAAAAAAGCATCCAGAAATTCTTTATCATTACTCACTGCATTGTCTCCTTTAAACTTATTAAAGCGAAAGGGCGGCTATCTGCCCTTTCACTACTTCGGCAGATGCTAAAAGGCGGGCGTTTTCCGTCCCATCCAGCGGCAAGGTGATAATTTCCTGTAGGCCGCCTTTGCCCAGCTTTACCGGCACGCCCAGCACAATATTTTTCAGGCCGTATTCGCCATCCAGCACCGCGGCACAGTTCATAACCTTTCCGCTGCCCGTAAAAATAGCCTCCGCCATGGCAGCTATGGAAGCAGACGGGGCATAAAAAGCGCTGCCGGTTTTAAGGAAAGCCACTATCTCGGCACCGCCGTTGACTGCCCGTTTGGCCAGTTCATCTGCTTTTTCAGCCGAAACCAGTTCGGACAGGGGTTTGCCGCTTACCAGGGTAAAACGGGGCATGACCACCATGCTGCCGCCGTGTTCGCCCATTACGCAGGGCGTAACAGCCGAAGGTTTTACCCCAAGCTCACGGGCTACAAAGGTAGCCAGACGCCCTCCGTCCAGCACGCCTGAAAGACCCACCACCCGTTTCCGGGGCAGGCCTGAAAGTTTCCAGGCCAGATAGGTCATGGTATCCACCGGGTTGGAGACGACCACCAAGGTGGCTTCGGGGGAGTATTTAAGGCAGTTTGAAACCACATCGGTCATAATCTTCTGGTTTATAGCCAGCAGTTCCTCACGGGTCATGCCCGGTTTGCGGGCAATACCGGCGGTTATCACCACTATTTCAGAGCCGGCTGTTTCGGCATAATCATTGCTGCCGGTAATGGTATGGCTGAAACCAAGTACATTGGCAGACTGGGAAATGTCCAGAGCCTTACCCTGGGGAATACCCTCCACCACGTCCAGCATGACCACATCTGCAAAGTCTTTTTCTATAAGGCGCTGGGCAAGTGTTGCCCCCACATTGCCGGCACCTATGACACTAATTTTGGGCATTTATTTTCTTCCTCACCTGTTATCAATTCAGGCAGCTAAGCCTGAGGGTACAATACCCATAAGACTAGCCGCACTTTTATTTCATTTTGGCTATTATGGCGTCTGCCACCTGCGAAGTGCCTACCGCCGCCGCCTGTTTGTCAGGTGAAAGCATATCATAGGTAACACTCTTGCCTTCGGCAATAACAGCTGCAATAGCATTTTCCAGCTTATCAGCGGCCTTTTCCTCTTTCAGGTAGCGAAGCATCAGCACCCCGGAAAGCATCATGGCCATGGGGTTTACCTTATTCATCCCCTTGTACTTGGGGGCAGAGCCATGGGTAGGCTCAAACAGGGCATACTCATCACCGATATTAGCACCCGGTGCAACCCCCAGGCCGCCCACCAACCCGGCACACAAATCAGACAGAATGTCCCCGTACAGATTTGGGCAGACCAGAATATCAAACTGGGAGGGGTTTTTGACCAGCTGCATAGTCATATTGTCTACAATACGGTCTTCAAACTCTATCTCCGGGTATTCCTCGGCCACTTTGCGGCCTATAGCCAGGAAAAGCCCGTCAGAATATTTCATGATATTAGCTTTGTGGACAGCCGTAACCCTTTTGCGTTTGTTGTCCCGGGCATATTTAAAAGCCCAGCGGAATATGCGTTCGGTGCCGAACACGCTGATAGGCTTTATGCTGATACCCGAATCCGCCCGTATTTCAACCTTTTTATTCTCTTTGATAAACTCTATAAGCCTTAGGGCTTCGGGGCTGCCCTTTTCAAACTCAATACCGGCATACAGGTCTTCCATGTTTTCCCGCACGATAACAATATCCACATTGTCATAGCGGGAGGGAACACCGGGATAGGTCTTGCAGGGGCGCAGGCAGGTATAAAGATTAAGAGCCTTGCGCATACCCACATTTACACTTCTAAACCCTGAGCCGACCGGGGTAGTCACCGGCCCTTTGATGGCAACCTTGTTTTTACGAATGGATTCAAGCACCATATCCGGTAGAGGCGTGCCATATTCGGCTACCACATCCGCACCGGCATTTACTATCTCCCAGTTAAACTTTACACCGGTAGCTTCCAGTACCCGGCGGGTTGCCTCAGATATTTCAGGGCCAATCCCGTCACCGGGTATAAGGGTTACGTTATGAGACATCAGAATAAAACTCCTTAAACTTCGTTAAGCTTGAAATCACCGTATTTCTTTATATAGGGCATGACACCTCCCTCATCAAGTATCTTCAGCATGGCGGGGGGTATCTTGCCAAATGTCAGCTCTGCCCCGTTAGTACGGTCATATATTTTGCCGCCCGTAAGGTCTACTTCCAGTTCATCCCCTTCGGCAATTTTATCGGTATCACATATAAGTACGGGCAGACCCAGATTTATGGCGTTGCGGAAGAAAATGCGGGCTACCGACTTTGCCAGTACCGCACTCACCCCGGACATTTTAATAATCAGCGGGGCGTGTTCACGCGAAGAACCCAAGCCGAAGTTGTTGCCGGCTACCACAAAATCACCCGGTTTTACCCTTTGGGCAAAAGTGGGGTCTGCATCTTCCAGCACGTGCTTGGCCAGTTCCGGCAGATTGCTCCGCAGGTGCACCAGACGGCCGGGTGCAATATGGTCAGTGGATATGCTATCACCAAACTTAAAAGCTTTGCCCTTAAGCATTACATTACCTCTCTGGGGTCTGAAATTTCACCCTTGATGGCTGATGCCGCAGCCGTTGCCGCACTTGCCAGATAAATAAACCCTTCGGGGTTGCCCATCCGGCCTTTGAAATTGCGGTTGGCAGTGGAAAGACAGACTTCGCCGTCTCCCAAAACACCCTGATGGACACCCAGACAGGCACCGCAGCCGGGCGGCATAACATTCGCCCCGGCCTGCACCAGTATTTCTATATATCCCAGGCGGATAGCTTCCAGATATACTTTCTGAGAAGCAGGCGTGACTATCAGGCGGGTTTGGGGATGGTGTCTGCGGTTCTTAAATATAGCCGCTGCCACCGCCAAATCATCCAGACGCCCCCCGGTACAGGTACCGATAAACACCTGGTCTAATTTAGTACCTTTCAGCTCGCGGGCAGTAGCGGTATTGTCTACAGTGTGGGGTTTGGCAACCATAGGTTCAAGGGCGGTTGCGTCTATTTCTATCACCCGTTCATACACTGCATCTTCATCAGCCGCCAAAGGCTGGTAGTCAGCCTCACGCCCTACCGAACGCAGGTATTCAAGTGTCTGGCGGTCAGATGGGAAAAGCCCTACTTTAGCCCCGGCCTCAACCGCCATATTGGCGATAGTCAGCCTTTCAGCTATCGTCATATTATTCACCACATTACCGGAGAACTCCAGAGCTTTATAGGTAGCCCCGTCCGCCCCGATAAGCCCGATAAGATACAAAATAAGGTCTTTGGCATAAATCCCGTGCTTAAAACGCCCGCTGACTACTACTTTAATAGTCTCCGGCACCCGGAACCAGGTCTTGCCCAGGGCAAAGGCCACCGCAATATCAGATGACCCCATGCCGGTGGAAAAAGCGCCCAGACCGCCGGCGGTAACCGTATGGGAATCCGCCCCGACAATCACATCACCCGGTCTGGCCAGCTTTTCGGCTACCAGCTGGTGACAGACACCCTCGCCTACATCAAAAATGAGCGCCCCGGTATCCCGGGCAAACTTGCGAAGCAGGATATGGTCTGTTGAAAGCTGTCTTTGGGGGCTGGGTGCGGCATGGTCCAGAAAAAGGGCTGTCCGTGACGGATTAGCCAGTTTGGTAAAGCCGTTGTCCCAAAATTCCCTGACAGTCAGAGGACCGGTGGTATCCTGAACAAAGGCCAGGTCCACCTTGGAGACTACTATGTCTCCGGCGCTGGCATCACTGCCAGACTTCAGGCTGAGTATTTTTTCTGCTAGTGTTTTCCCCATGTTTTGTTTATGCAACCTTCCTTTACAAAGGTATATTCCCGTGTTTCTTAGGAGGATTTGCCAGCACCTTGTTTTCCAGAGAGCGCAGGGCTTTTATTATTTTGCTTCTGGTATCCGCCGGGTCAATTACGTCGTCTATATAGCCCAGCTGAGCCGCCTGATAGGGGTTGGCAAAGTGTTCCCGGTATTCGTCAAGCAGTTTCTGGCGGGTTTCTTCGGGATTAGCTGCCTCAGCTATAGCTTTGCGGGATATGATATTTACCGCCCCTTCCGCCCCCATGACCGCCACTTCACTGGCCGGCCAGGCATAGTTTATATCCCCCCTGAGGTGCTTGCTGCTCATAACAATATACGCACCCCCGTAAGCCTTGCGGGTGATAACCGTTATCTTGGGCACAGTTGCTTCCGCATAAGCATAAATCAGCTTGGCACCGTGCTTGATAATACCGCTGTGCTCCTGGTCTGTACCCGGCATAAAACCCGGCACGTCTACAAAACTTACCAGCGGTATCTCAAATGCATCACAAAAGCGGATAAACCGGGCTGCTTTGAGTGATGCATTTATATCTATAACCCCGGCCATATGCGAAGGCTGCTGGGCGACAATACCCGCAGGCTGCCCGCCCATCCTCACAAAGCCGACTATTATATTCTGGGCAAAATGCTTGTGAACCTCAAAAAACTCCTTCTCGTCCGCTACTTCGGTAATCACTTTTTTCATATCGTAAGCCCGTTTGGGATTATCCGGTATAATATCCCTGAGGTCACGGGTTTTGCGTTCTTCATTATCCTTGTTTTTGCCGCGGGGAGGTTTGTGGCGGTTGCTCTGGGGCAGGAAACCCATCAGCTCCCTTATTTGCTCAAAACACTCCTTTTCATTTTCGCACAGGAAATGGGCTACCCCGCTTTTCTTAGCGTGGATTTCCGCTCCCCCCAGCGCCTCATGGCTGATATCTTCACCGGTGACCGCTTTGATAACATCCGGCCCGGTAATATACATCTGGCTTATGCCCTTAACCGCAAAGATAAAGTCTGTCAGAGCCGGGGCATAAACCGCCCCCCCGGCACTTGGGCCTACCACTACCGATATCTGGGGAATAACCCCGCTGGCAATGGTATTCCTAAGGAGTATATCCCCCACCCCGCTCAGACTGGCAACCCCCTCCTGTATACGGGCACCGCCTGAGTCATTTATGGCAATAAGGGGCGCACCCGCCCTGATAGCCATATCTATAACCTGGGCTACTTTCTGGCCTACCACTTCGGAGATAGAGCCGCCTAGGACAGTAAAATCCTGTGAGTAGGCAAAAACCAGCCGTCCGTTCACCAGACCGCTGCCGGTTACCACCGCATCCCCCGCATTCCGCTGTTTTTCCAGCCCGAAATCACGGCAGCGGTGGGCAGCAAAAGCCCCCAGTTCGTTAAATGTTCCTTTGTCAAAGAGCAAATCTATACGTTCACGGGCAGTTAACTTGCCCCGTTTATGCTGAGCATCTATCTTGGCTTCCCCGCCACCCATTTCCGCCTGTTTTTTAAGACGGTTCAGGTTATCCAGTTGTTCCTGTACAGCCACGCACTTCCTCCACCCAAAACTCCCGTAATGATAACACAGCCCACTACCAAGGGCAACTTAACTCACGTTTGCATTGTACGTAGATACAGGTGCAAACTGCCCTTAAGTACATCTCTATATATCATAAGTATTAGTACTTATTTTTATCAAATCCATTGCTAATCAAGATTTATCTGGGATATAATTTTTTTCAGTAAGGGTAATTTGTGCCGGCCAAGTAAATCTTGCGGAGGTGCATTATGGACAAACCCGTAAACCAGGCATACACCCCCGTACTCTCCCTGTACGAAGCAAAAAAGGAAAACCTTATCCCCATTCTGCTGGCTTTCCAGCGCAAGTTTTCGTATCTTTCCCGTGACATGATGCAATCGGTATCTGTTTACGTAGGCGTACCCGAAAGCTCTGTTTACAATATAGCCACTTTTTACAGCCAGTTCCGGCTGGAACCGCCGGGAATTCACAAGGTGCATGTTTGCCGGGGAACAGCCTGCCACGTAATGGGGGCGGAAAGACTGCTTAGGAATATTGAAAAACGGCTGGGCATCAAAGCCGGCGAGACCACCCCTGATAATGAAATCAGCCTGGATACTATAAACTGTGCCGGTATCTGCGGTCTGGCACCTACCCTGGAGGTAGACGGCAAACTTTATACCCGCCTTGACGGCAGCAGCTTAAACCGCATACTGGGCAAAAAGAAAAAATAGACCTCGCCAAGTGCGCTGACAGCCGTTATAATAAAGCCGTTATGCTTTATACAGGTACGGATATTATTGAAATCCGCCGCATCAAAGCGGCCCAAGCCCGCTGGGGCAAGCGCTTTTTAAACCGCATATTCACCCCGGCCGAACTGTCTTTATGTAAAGACCGTCTGCCTTCACTGGCAGCCCGTTTTGCGGCTAAAGAAGCGGTCATAAAAGCCCTCAGCCTGCCTAAAAACCAAAGCTACTCAGAGATAGAAACCCTGAACCTGCCTGACGGACAGCCGTCAGTAAATCTGTACGGGCAGGCACTGGCAAAAGCCATCACACTTGGTATCAAACAGATATCTGTCAGTCTATCCCACTGCCGCGAATACGCCATTGCAATGGTAGTTGCCCAGGACTGAAAAACCCCCACCTTCCGCCTGACAAATTTTGCTTTTTACATTTTCCCCAAACACTTTATCCCAAATTGTAAAAAGTGCTAGAATGGTAGCAGCTAGACAACAGGAGAGATAATATATGTCCGGACATTCCAAGTGGGCTACCATCAAACACGCCAAGGGTGCGGCTGACGCCAAACGGGGACAGCTGTTTACCAAGCTTTCACGTGAAATCATCTTCGCTGCCAAACAGGGCGGCCCCAGCCCCGAAGGAAATGCCCGCCTCCGCCTGGCTATACAAAAAGCCAAAGACAACCGCATGCCTTCAGACAATATTGAACGGGCTATCAAAAAAGGCTCAGGTGAACTGGAGGGGGCGACAGTTATTGAAATAATTCTGGAAGGTTATGGGCCGGGAGGCGTTGCCGTACTGGTAAACGGTATGAGTGACAACCGCAACCGCACCGTTTCAGATGTCCGCCATATGTTCTCCAAAAGCGGCGGCAGTTTAGCCGAATCCGGGGCAGTATCCTGGATATTTGAAACTAAAGGGGTTATAGGGGTGGAAACGGTGGGGCTTGATACCGATGAACTTTCCTTAAAAGCCATAGATATGGGAGCAGAAGACGTAAATATAGAAGAAGACTATATGGAAATCTATACTGCCATGCCGGATATGGAAAAAGTCCGCCAGCAGCTGGAAGCCCAAGGCGTAACTGTAGATTCAGCCGAAATAAATATGATACCCAAAAATACTGTCAAGCTGGACGAAGAAACCTCTCTGCAGGTTTTAAAGCTGCTGGACAAGCTTGAGGAACTGGATGATGTCCAGACCGTTTCTTCCAATGCAGATTTTGACCCCGAAGTAGTGGAGAAATACCACTCTCAGGCTTAGTTTATGAGAATATTGGGAATAGACCCCGGCACAATGGTAGTGGGATACGGCGTTATTGAAGCCGCAGATGATGAGCTGTCACTGATAGGTTTTTCCAGCCTTACCCCCCCTGCCAGCGCACCCATACCCCAGCGTCTGGCTTACATATATAAAGGACTGGTAGAAGTGATTGAGCTATACCAGCCGGACGAAGTAGCGGTGGAAAGCCCGTTTGCAGATAAAAATATCAAGAGCGCCCTGGCCATTGGCAAAGCTCAGGCCGTAGCCCTGCTTGCGGCTGCCAACCACAGCCTGTCAGTTACCGAATACAGCCCCGCTTGCATAAAAAGCCGGGTAAGCGGCTCAGGCACTGCCTCCAAAGAACAGATACAGGAAATGGTGCGCCTGCTGTTAAATCTGGCTGAAATACCCCAGCCCAATGACGCCGCTGATGCCCTGGCAGTAGCTATCTGCCACCACAGCCACAGGGCTTTTGCAAATATAACATCACAGGGAGACTGAAATGATTTCAAGTCTGAGCGGTATTCTGGAAGCCAGCGGCAAAGACTGGGCGGTAATAAATGTATCCGGAGTGGGTTTCCGCACCTATATGCCGGCTTCCTCGCCTGCCCTTATCGGCGAACTGGGGCAGAGAGTACGGGTATTTACCCACCTCCATGTCCGCGAAGACGCCCTGAACTTGTTTGGTTTCGGCACAGCCGAAGAGCTCTCCCTGTTTGAAACCCTTATAGACGTAAGCGGCATAGGCCCCAAGCTGGGTTTAGCCATGCTTTCCGCCATGAATGCCGAAGCTCTGGCCTCCGCCATTATAAGCGGTAATACAGAGCTTCTTTCCACTATACCGGGTGTGGGCAAAAAAACCGCCAGCCGTATTGTGCTGGAACTTAAAGACAAGATAACTAAAAGCTGGGAGGCAGGTGTACTCATCCAGGTTACCGAAGCCAATTCCGACATATTAGCCACCCTGACCGCCCTGGGATACTCTGCAGGCGAAGCCGCCAAAGCTATTGCCAGTCTGGAAGATATCACCGGCATGCCTCTGGAAGAACGGATAAAACTGGCGCTTAACTATTTCAACAATAAGTGACCTCCCCGGATTGCCCCTATCCCCCCAAACGTTTATAATTTTAATATGCCTGATTTCAAAATAGTCTCGGATTTTGCACTTACCGGTGACCAGCCCCAGGCGGTGGAAAAACTCTCTGAGGGGCTGGCACATGGCCTTACAGACCAGACCCTGCTGGGGGTTACCGGCTCCGGTAAAACATTTACCATGGCAAATGTAATTGCCAGAGTAAACCGCCCCACCCTGATAATCAGCCACAATAAAACTCTGGCTGCCCAGCTTTACTCCGAAATGAAAGAATTCCTGCCCGAAAATTCGGTGGAATACTTTGTAAGTTATTATGATTATTACCAGCCTGAAGCTTATGTCCCCCAAAAGGACATGTATATTGAAAAAGACGCTGACATAAACGAGGAAATTGATAAACTCCGCCATGCGGCCACCCGCGCCCTGTTTGAACGGCGGGATGTGGTTATAGTAGCCTCGGTTTCCTGCATTTACGGTTTGGGTGAACCCGAAGAATACCGCAGTTTTGTACTCCCTTTGAAAAAGGGCCAGTCCCTGAGGCGTGACCTTATACTGCGGCGGCTGGTGGATATGCAGTATGAGCGGAATGACATAGATTTCTCCCGCGGCAAGTTCCGCCTGCGGGGAGACACCCTTGAAATCCAGCCTGCCTACGAAGAACTGGCTCTCAGAGTGGAGTTTTTCGGTGATGAGATAGAACGGATAGTCAGCCTTGACCCGGTAAGCGGCGAACTGCTGGCTGACATAGATGAGATAAATATCTACCCCGCCAAGCATTTTGTAACCTCAGCCGAAAAAATGGCCGAAGCTATAAAGGGCATTCAGGCCGAGCTTGAAGACCGCCTGAAGGAACTGGAAGCCGAGGGCAAAATGCTGGAGGCCGCCCGCCTGAAGCAGCGCACCAATTATGACCTTGAAATGATGCAGCAGGCGGGGTATTGCTCCGGGGTGGAAAACTATTCCCGCCACCTGGCAGGACGGAAAGCAGGCAGCGCCCCCTGGACACTGCTGGATTACTTTCCGGAAGATTTCCTGCTGATAGTAGATGAATCCCATATGAGCCTGCCCCAAATACGGGGTATGTATGCCGGAGATGCCGCCCGCAAGAAAACCCTGGTGGACTACGGCTTCCGCCTGCCCTCAGCCATGGATAACCGCCCCTTAAGCTTTGATGAATTTAAAGCCAGAGTCAAACAGGCTATTTACGTATCAGCCACACCCGGCCCATATGAAAAAGAACACTCCCAGCAGGTAGTTGAGCAACTGGTACGCCCCACCGGGCTGCTTGAACCGGTTATAACCGTAAAACCCACCGGCGGCCAGATAGATGACCTGCTGGAAGAAGTAAAGAAACGGGTAGATAAAAAAGAACGGGTGCTTATCACTACCCTTACCAAAAAGATGTCTGAAAAACTGGCAGATTATCTGGTGGAAATGGGAATAAAAACCCATTATCTGCATTCGGAAGTAGACACGCTGGAACGGGTGGAAATCCTGCGTGATTTGCGGCTGGGGGTTTATGACGTTATAGTAGGTATAAACCTGCTCCGCGAAGGGCTTGACCTGCCTGAAGTCAGCCTGGTGGCCATACTGGATGCCGACAAAGAGGGTTATCTGCGGAGCGAACAGGCCCTTATCCAAACTATGGGGCGGGCTGCCCGCCATGTGGACGGGCAGGTTATCATGTATGCAGATAAAATCACCGGGTCTATGCAGCGGGCTATGGACGAAATCAGCCGCCGCCGCAAAATACAGGAAGACTATAACCGCCTGCACAATATTACCCCGCAGGGTATCCGCAAGGCTATCAAGGATATAAATGAACGTATCCGCTCAGTCACCGCCGAAGTCAGCGGCCCTGAATTCAGGCCTGCCCCCACTCTCAGGGAAGACATTGTCCGTTTGATAAAAGAACTGGAAAGCCAGATGAAAAAAGCGGCCAAAAATCTGGAATTTGAACGGGCTGCCCTTATCCGTGACCGGGTGGTAGAACTGCGGGCGGCACTTGAAACAGACCCCGTAAATAAAAATGAAAGAACCAAGTAAAAACCCCTTAACCCGTCAGGAACGGCGCGAAGAAAAGCTGGAAAGCCGCCGCCGCAAGATGACCCAGCACGGCAAAGGTCTGGCCAGAGTTTACAAAGACGCTGTTGAAAAAAAGACCAAATAAAAGCCCTGATTTAAGTCAGGGCTTTTTTAATACAGAGTAAGCTGTTTATTTAATACTCATCTTTAGGCACTTCGGCTTTGCCGTCATCACCCTCAATAGCTTCCCGCAGTTCATCTGCCAAACGGGCGGCTCTGGGGTAACCGATATGCATCTTCCTCTGTAAAAACGAGGCTGAAATAATATTGTTATGCTCTGATATAAGTGCCATAGCCTCATCAAACAAAGGGTCTTTGCTTTTACTTTTTGGGGCGGGCGGCGGCGCGGTAATCTCCTCAACCTTCAAAGCCTCAGACGGAGAAATATCTTTCTGGTTGGTCCAGAAATATATCAGGCGTTCACTCTCGGCATCCGAAACATAACAGCCCTGCAGGCGTTTGGGTTTGGCTGCCTCGGTGGGCATATAAAGCATATCGCCCCGCCCCAGCAGTTTTTCCGCCCCCACCATATCCAGAATAGTCCGCGAATCCACCTGAGAGGTAACCGCAAAACTGATACGGGTGGGGAAGTTAGCCTTAATAAGCCCGGTGATAACATCTACTGACGGGCGCTGGGTGGCCACCACCAGGTGAATACCCACTGCTCTGGCCATTTGGGCCAAACGGCAGAGGATATGCTCAACCTCATCAAAACCGGCCATCATCAGGTCAGCCAGCTCATCTATTATCAGCACAATAAACGCCATCCGGTCAGAACCCATGCGGGTCTTGTTGTAACCCTCTATATTACGCGAACCGGCGGCGGCCAGTGTCTGGTAGCGGCGGTCCATTTCGGCCGCCAGCCAGCGCAGGGCGGAAAGGGCTTTTTCCACGTCTACAATCACCGGGGTAGCCAGATGCGGCAAGCCGTTAAAGGGGGTCAGCTCTACCCGTTTGGGGTCTATCATAATAAACTTCACGCTGGAAGGCGTATTGTTAAGCAGCATACAGCAGATAATAGAGTTTAAACAGACTGTCTTACCCGAACCGGTAGCACCGGCAATAAGCAGATGGGGCATCTTGGTAAGGTCTCCCGAAACAGCCTCACCGCCTGCACCTTTGCCCAAAGCCAGAGCCAGGGGTGAACGGGCCAGTATCTTCTGAAAAGTATTGGTCTCCATGACGCTCCGCATAGATACCACCCCGAATGAAGTGTTGGGCACTTCTATACCCACTATGGATTTACCCGGCACCGGGGCTTCTATGCGTAAACTGGGGGCGGCCAAAGCCAGAGCCAGGTCATTTGCCAGAGAGGCAATCCTGTCAACCTTGACCCTTGTCTTGGAAACCTCCACCTGGCGAGAAACAGTCTCCCCGTCTTTGTCACGCTCTTTAACTTCTTTAAACTTGCGGTCCCAGCCCGGTTCAACCCCGAATTGGGTAACGGTAGGACCGGCATTTATCTGGATAACCTTGCCCTCCACCCCGTAGCTGGCCAGGGCTTCTTCAATAGCCCTTGCCCGCTGCAGATTATCCGCTTCCGAAAAACCTATTTCGGTAGTTTTATCCAGCATTTCTATAGGCGGCAGTTTCCAGCCATCCACCTCGGCTATCCCCTCAGCCTCACCATATTTCTTCCAGACTTCGGAAGCTATCTGTTTGCGGTCTGCATCAGTGCGCTCATCAACCGATTTAGGTTCTTTAGCGGCAGTCTCCGGCGGCATATTGGGAAGCTCGGTCTGGGGAGTACTTTTAGCCGCCAGCGGGTTTTTTACTTCTACTACCCGTGATTCAGCTTTGCCGAAAGACGGCAGCTTTATAGAGGGTAGTTCTATCTTCGGGGCAGCTTTTTCAGGCAGAGGCCTGCGGGCCTCTTCACCCATATCAATACGGTCTTCATCACCGCCGAATACAGGGCGGCTGACTACCGTACGGTCAAGGCGGGCCACTTCGGGCATATTAGAGCGGCGGGAGGGGCTGAAAATACCCCTGAAAAGCCCGCTGAGGCTTCGCCAGACTGCACCCGGAGCTATAAGGATAACCCCCAGTACAATCAGGGCCAGCACCCGCATAAACCCGTTTATATCAGCGTTACCGCCAAGTATGCTTAGACCTATATCACCGCCGGCATCCATCATGCCCAGCATACCCCAGGCCGCCAGAATCAGCACCACCCCGCCCAGCCATTTGTTCCAGAGATTTAAGCGGTAGCGGTGAGCCCATTCGGACATCTGGTCAAACCTGAGAGCCACAATAGCTATGATAATACCCAAAAGAATAAGCAGCAGCCCCCAGCCGAACAATCCGGCCGTACCGCTGCCGAAATTGGCAAAAAAGTCCATTACGCCTTCCCACTGCCAGACCACAAAGGCCATAGCCGAGGCTATCAGCATAACCCAAAGCCAGGAAGCCCCGCCTCTGACCGGGGTATTTGAAAAAGCCTTCTTAGCAGCTGTTTTTTTAGCCTTGCTGCGTACCGGAGCGGTTTTCTTAAACGGACGGGCAGTTACCTTAACCGCAGATTTAGCTCTGGGGCGGGCATTCCGCAGGGTGTCTCTGGGGTCTTCTTTTTTAGGCATATTAACCTCGTCTGCAAACCTACACTTTTACCATAACCGGGATAACCATGGGACGCCGTTTAGTCTGCTCGTAGTAAAACTTGTTCAGCGTTTCTTTGACGTCATTATACATAGCCCCTTCGGGAATATCCTTACCGTCATGGTCAAGCAGCTTGATTATAAGATCACGGCTGGCATCAAGCATGGCTTTAGATTCATCAGGATCAACAAAACCTCTGGAAACAATATCCGGCCTGCCTACCAGCATACCGGTTTGCTTGTTGATAGCTACAATCGCCACCACAATACCGTCCTGCGAAAGCATACGGCGGTTGCGGAGTACCACCCCGCCCACATCACCCACGCTCAGGCCGTCTACATAAACATTGCCGGAAGGAACTTTGCCGGTAATACGGCCGGACTTGGTATTGAGTTCCAGTATATCCCCGTCTTCCATGATAAAAGTATTCTCCGGGGCAACGCCCATAGTCCGGGCCAGCTCCGCATGCATGGTCAGGTGGCGGTATTCGCCATGTACGGGTACAAAATACTTGGGCTTAACCAGATTAAGCACCAGCTTCAGTTCTTCCTGGCTGGCATGCCCGTGCACATGCACCTTGGCTATGCGGTCATAAAATACCTTAGCCCCCTGGCGGAACAAACTGTCTATAGTACGGCTCACCAGTGACTCGTTGCCGGGTATGGGCGAAGCCGAAATAATTACGGTGTCACCTTTCATTATATGGACATGGCGGAAATCACGGTTGGCTATCCGCACCAGAGCGGAAGTAGGCTCACCCTGAGAACCGGTGGTCATCAAAACCACTTTTTCCGGAGGCACACGCTGAAGCTGGTCTATATTGCAGACCAGACCTTCGGGCACTTTAAGGTAACCCAAATCAGCCGCCATTTTATGAATCTCAGTCATGCTGCGGCCGGCAAAAAAGAGCTTCCGCCCGTATTTGGCGGCGGCATCAATCACCTGCTGCTGGCGGGAAATAAGCGAAGCAAAAGTGGTTACCAGTACCCGCCCCGTAGCCGCCCCGATAATGCGGTCAATATTTTCACCCACCACAGTTTCCGAAGGGGTATAACCCGGCAGCTCCACATGGGTGGAATCTGACATCAAAAGCAGTACTCCACGCGAGCCCAGCATAGCCAGACGTGACAGATTGGTGGGCTTGCCGTCTACCGGCGTATAGTCCAGTTTGAAATCCCCGCTGTGGACTACCGCCCCGATAGGCGTCTGAATAACCAGCCCCACCGAATCCGGCAGGCTGTGGCAGACCGGGTAAAAGTCCACTTTGAGTTTACCCAGCTTGAAAGTGCCGTCAGACGGGATAACATTTATCTTAGTCTGGTGCAGCAGCTTGGCTTCTTTCAGTTTTACCGAAATAAGCCCCTGTGTTAGTTTGGTGCAATAAATAGGCACATTTATCTGGGGAAGTATATAAGGTAACGCCCCTATATGGTCTTCATGCCCGTGGGTGATTACAATACCCCGTACTTTCTCGCGGTTTTCCAGCACGTATGAAATGTCAGGTATAACCAAATCTATACCCAGCATTTCTTCTTCGGGGAACATCAGCCCGCAGTCTATGAGGATAATATCCTCCCCATATTCTACAGACATCATATTCTTGCCTATCTCACCCAGGCCACCCAGAGGTACAATCTTAAGTTTAGGTTTTGCCATAGTTCGTCAGAACAGGCCTAGCTGGCGGGCAGGAGGTTCTTTGGGGACTAAAGGCGCTTCAGCGCGGTTCAGTTCTTCAAGCAACCCCGGTATCCGGAGCATATCCTGCTCAATCTCCTTACGTAAGCCTCCCTGGTGCAGGGCTGCGGCCGGGTGGTACATAGGATAATAAATTACCCCGTCCCGTCTCATCGGCTTACCATGAATTCTGCTGATGGTGCTGCCGGTGAAATACCTGGCCATAGAATACCTGCCCAGAGTGACTATGATTTTTGGTTTTATTATTTCTATCTGGCGGTCCAGAAAATTGCGACAGGCAGAAATCTCGTCCGGCAGGGGGTCACGATTGCCCGGCGGACGGTCTTTGACTACATTAGTAATATATACATCTTCCCGCCTGAGCCCTATGGAGTGAATAAGCTCAGTCAGGAATTTGCCGGCTGCCCCTACAAAAGGACGCCCCTGCTGGTCTTCGTTAAAACCCGGGGCTTCGCCAATAAACATAATTTTGGCATCGGCATTTCCTTCGCCGGGGACAGCATGAGTGCGGGTGGTATGAAGGTTAAACGTACACACTGGGCTATTTCCGAATATATACCCTTGAGTAATTCTTCTTTATCGTGCATTATATTATTTATCTGACATCTAGCTGCCTAATAGAGCTATGATAACACTGTCAATATGTCAAGTCAATTTGATATAATATTCCTTGCGTTGTAGACTTAGCCTGATTGTTTTTTTACACCTGAAAGGAGAGCCATGAGCTTTTTAAAGACCTCGGACCCGGCAGTTTATAATGCCATAATGCAGGAAACCACCCGCTTAAAAGAAACAATTGACCTCATTGCTTCGGAAAACTATACCAGCAAAGCTGTTTTAGAAGCTCAGGGTTCCGTTTTCACCAATAAATACGCCGAAGGTTACCCCGGTAAAAGATACTACGCCGGATGTGAATATGCAGATGCCATAGAAGAGCTGGCTATAGACAGGGCCAAGACCCTGTTCCATGCCGAACACGCCAACGTCCAGCCCCATTCCGGGGCTCAGGCTAACATGGCTGCCTATTTCGCCATGGTAAAACCCGGTGATACCATAATGGGTCTTACCCTTTCCCATGGGGGACACCTGACCCATGGTTCAAAGGCCAATTTCACCGGTAAACTTTATCACGTAATTGAATACGGGCTGAATGCCGAAACCGAACGGATTGATTATGACAATCTGGAGAAACTGGCTTTGGAGCATCGCCCCCGCCTGATTGTTACCGGCGCTTCGGCCTATCCCCGGATACTGGATTTTGAACGTTTCAGAGCTATCTGTGACAAGGTAGACGCCAAGCTGATGGTGGATATTGCCCATATTGCCGGTCTGGTAGCCGCCGGGCTTCATCCTTCACCCGTACCTTACGCTGACGTGGTTACCTCTACCAGCCACAAAACCCTGCGCGGCCCGCGGGGCGGCTTTATCCTCTGCAAAGAGCAATACGCCAAAGCTATTGACCAGGCAGTATTCCCGGTAATACAGGGCGGACCCCTCATGCAGGTAGTTGCCGCCAAAGCAGTGGCTTTTCAGGAAGCTATGCAGCCCGGTTTTGTTACTTACCAGAAGAAAATCCTTGAAAATACCCAGGTAATGGCTGAGGAACTCCGCAAACTGGGGCT
Organism: Dehalococcoides mccartyi 195; assembly: GCF_000011905.1. Lineage (NCBI taxonomy): Bacteria > Bacillati > Chloroflexota > Dehalococcoidia > Dehalococcoidales > Dehalococcoidaceae > Dehalococcoides > Dehalococcoides mccartyi. The sequence continues at coordinate 412,437 of NC_002936.3, read as the reverse complement.
TCGCCTGGTTTCAGGCGGCACTGACAACCATTTGGTGCTGGTGGACCTTAGTCCCATCGGGGTAAACGGTTATGATGCCCAGCTGGCACTGCGCAGAGCCGGTATTGTAATCAACCGCAATACCGTACCCTTTGCCGAAAACCAGACCGCCAATGTTCCGGCTGGTATACGCCTGGGCTGTCCGGCGGCCACCAGCCGCGGATTCGGTCCGGCTGAAATCCGCCAGACGGTAAGCTGGATTGGCAAGATACTCAAAAATATAGGCAACGAAGATATAGAGAAACAGGTGCTGGCTGAGGTAATTCACCTATGCCGCAAATTCCCTGTTCCCGGCATAGACGCATAAAAAGGGGGACATACGTGTTGGCTAACGGTAATTTGACAGACGAATTGAAAATCTTCACCGGTAATGCAAACCCTGACCTGGCCAAGGCGGTAGCAGACTACCTGAAGGTGCAGATGGGCAAATGCGAAGTTTTCCAGTTTTCAAACGAAAACATATTCGTCCGCATACAGGAAAGCGTCCGCAAGAAAGATGTCTACGTTATCCAGCCGACCTGCTCACCCGTAAACCAGAGCATAATGGAGCTGCTTATCATGATGGATGCCCTGAAGCGGGCTTCATCAGAGAGGATAACAGCCGTACTTCCGTATTACGGTTATGGACGCACTGACAAGAAAGACCAGCCGAGGGTACCCATTACCGCCCGTCTGATTGCTGATCTTTTAACTGCCGCCGGTGCCAGCCGTATCCTCACTTTAGACCTGCACGCCCCCCAGATACAGGGATTCTTTGATATGCCGGTAGACGAACTGACCGCCGAAAACCTGCTGGCTAACTATTTCAAGAAAAAGAAGCTGGAAGACCTGGTGGTGGTAGCCACCGACGTGGGCATTTCCAAAAAAGCCCGTGACTTTGCCGCCAAGCTGGATGCCCCTTTGGCCATTATAGAAAAACGGCGGATGGGCAATAACGACATAACCCGCACTATAAATATCATAGGTGATGTAGAGGGCAAAAACGCCCTGACCTTTGATGATGAAATAGATACTGCCGGCTCGCTGGTGGGCAACGTAAACATACTTATAAACAAAGGGGTAAAGGAAGTATATTCCTGCGCCACTCACCCGGTGCTTTCCGGCCCGGCCATCCAGCGCATTGCCGCCTCCCCCATAAAGGAACTGGTGGTAACTGACTCAATACCCCTCACTCCCCCCAAGAAAATAGATAAAATAACTGTTCTTTCCATCGCGCCTCTCATCGGTGAGGCTATTTACCGGATACATACCGGTAATTCCATCGGCGAGATGTACGATCAGATGCAAATGGAGTAAACCATGTTTAAATTTTTTTCCGGCTTCGGAGACTCAAACGAAAAAGAGATCCGGGCACTTGAACCGCTGGTAGACAAAATAAACCAGCTGGAAAGCTCTTTTTCCGCCCTCAGTGATGAAGCCCTGAAGGCCAAAACTGCCGAATTTAAGGAACGGCTGAAAGAAACTTTTGAAACTACCGCCTCCGCTATCCTGAAAGATATCGCCGGTACTACCGCCGAACTTGAAGAAGCCCAGAAAACGGCTGACAACAGCAAACAAAGCCGCCTCAAGGCTAAGCTTGAGTCTTTAAATAAAGACCTTTCCGTTAAAGAAAACGCCGCTCTTAACGCCATTCTGCCCGAAGCCTTTGCCGCTGTCAGGGAAGCCTCCCGCCGGACTATCGGCCTCAGGCACTATGACGTTCAGCTTATCGGCGGTATGGTGCTTCACCACGGCAAAATAGCCGAGATGCGCACCGGTGAAGGTAAGACCCTGGTAGCCACTCTGCCCCTTTACCTTAATTCCCTGCTGGGAAAGGGTGTCCATCTGGTAACAGTTAATGATTATCTGGCCAGACGTGACGCTTACTGGATGGGGCCGGTCTACCATGCGCTGGGGGTCAGCGTTTCCAGTATTTACCCCATGCAGACACCCACCGAAGAACTGCCTTCACGGCTGTTTGACCCCACTTATACCTCTGAAACACCTAATGACCCCTGGATGCATTTCCGCCCTATATCCCGGCAGGAAGCCTATAAAGCAGATATTACCTACGGCACTTCCACCGAATTCGGCTTTGATTACCTGCGGGATAATCTGCGGCCTGACCTTGCCCAGTGTGTCCAGCGGGAAATGAACTATGCCATAGTAGACGAAATTGACAACCTGCTTATAGATGAAGCCCGCACCCCTCTTATCATATCCGCTCCGGATACCGAGGCAGGTAAACTGTACGAGGTCTTTGCCCGGCTGGCTCCCCGTTTGGCGGCAGGGAAAGACTACGAGATAAACGAAAAAGACCGTAATGCCGAACTGACCGAAGACGGCTGGGCAAATGTGGAAAAACTGCTTTCACGCGAAGGAGTTATGAAGGGCAGCAGCCTGTATGACCCCCAGAATGCCCCCCTTATCCGCCATCTGCGTAATGCCCTCTCCGCCAAGGAGTTTTATAAAAAAGACCACCAGTATGTAGTCAAGGAAAATGAAGTTATCATAATTGACGAATTCACCGGCCGCATGATGCTGGGACGGCGTTATTCCGAGGGCTTGCACCAGGCTATCGAAGCCAAAGAACACGTAAAAATCCAGCAGGAAAGCAAGACCTATGCCACCGTGACCATCCAGAATCTGTTCCGCATGTACCGCAAACTCTGTGGCATGACAGGTACGGCGGCCACCGAGGCAGAGGAATTTTCCAAGATTTATAAACTGGAAGTAGTTATTATCCCTACCAACAAACCTGCCATCCGCGAAGATTACGGTGACCAGATATATAAAGACCAGTCCGCCAAGTTTAAGGCAGTGGTCAATGAAATAAACGAGATGCGGAATCTGGGACGCCCGGTGCTGGTGGGTACAGTTTCCATTGAAAACTCTGAAATGCTCTCAAACATGCTTAAACGGCAGGGTATTGAGCACAAGGTACTTAATGCCAAACAGCATGAAAAAGAGGCTCAGGTGGTAGCCGAAGCCGGCAAACCGGGGGCGGTAACCGTAGCTACCAACATGGCCGGACGCGGTGTGGACATACTGCTGGGCGGCAAAGAACCGCCTAAAGATGATGACAAAGCCTATAGCCAGTGGCAGGTCCACCACCAGCAGGTGCTGGAAGCCGGCGGCTTACACGTAATAGGTACAGAACGCCACGAATCCAGACGGATTGATAACCAGCTTCGGGGACGCTCAGGCCGCCAGGGAGACCCCGGTTCTTCCCGTTTCTACGTAGCACTGGATGATGATATTATGCGCCGTTTCGGCAGTGAACGCATACAGGGCATTATGGAATGGGCCGGCATGGACGAAAACACCCCCATAGAAAACGGGCTGGTCAGCCGTACTCTGGAAAACGCCCAGAAACGGGTGGAGGGTTACCATTTTGATGTGCGCAAACACCTGGTGGAATATGATGACGTAGTTAACAAGCACCGCGAGGTTATCTATGCGGAACGCCGCAAGATACTCCTGGGGGCAGACCTGAAATCAAACATACTGGATATGATTCGGGAAGAGATAATGACCCAGACTGCCGAACATACCCAGGGATATGACTCTTCCGAATGGAATCTGGAAGGGTTAGTCACCCATATAGGCGGCATTTTTGCCCTGCCCGCCGAAATAAATGCAGAGGCACTGGCAAAACTTTCCCAGGAGGAAATAACCGAACTCCTTACCCGTACCGCCGAAGAGCTTTACCAGAAGAAAGAAGCTGAAATCGGGGCAGGCTCCATGAGGCTGCTTGAACGGATTATTATGCTCCACACCCTGGATTCCCTGTGGGTGGAACACCTGACAATCATGGAAAACTTAAGACGGGAAATAGGACTTCAGGCATTTGCTCAGCGTGACCCGCTGATAGCTTACAAAAACGAAGGCCACGTCCGTTTTCAGGAATTGCTGGAAACTATCAAACATGATGTAGTGCATAATATTTACCGGGTGAATATCCAGATTCAGCACCAGACTGAATCTGCCACCGCCAAGGCTGCCTCCCGCCCGGTGCAGCAGCAAAAACCCCTGCCAGCCGCACCCGCCGCCGCTATACCCGGTGTCTCCGCCAAAGCCGCTACCCAACCGGCCGCACCTGCTGCTAAAGAAGTAGGCCGGAATGACCCCTGTCCCTGCGGCAGCGGCAAAAAATACAAAAAATGCTGCGGCAAATAGCCACCCGGCTAGTGGGTAAATAATTGACTGAAGTACTAAGCGGACAAACCCCTGAACTGGTCATTGCCCGCCTCAGGGCGGCTATAGAAAACGGACAGGCGTGGTATCCGGCTATGCTGGAAGCGGCCGCCGCCTGGCCGCTGGAAAGTGAAGAATACGCCGGACGTCACTACCAGTACCTGATTGGCAGTGAAGCACTGGATTTGATACTCCTGTTTGAACGCTTCAGCCGCGAACTGGAAGACCTGATACCTGCCCAGGAAAGGGATAACCTTCTTTTCAGGGGAATTGCCCCCCAGGAACTCACCTCTGACGAACTGCTGGCATTTCTGGGGGAAGTGCGTTACCGCCAGTACCTGAACTATTTTTACGGTATTACGGTAGAAGAAGCATTGCTGGTAGTCACCCAGAGTGAAGTCCGCAAAGAGCACCGTTCTCTGGGGGTACGCAGAGAAGGCACAGTTATAGACGAGGCTTTCGTCCAGCTGTATGAACGCACCCATGACGAAATGCTGGACCAGTTCCGCCGCGAAAAACGTTACTCTAAAACCAGTACTATAAAAATCCATCAGCTGAAAGAATTTACCTACTGGCTTTTTAAATACCGCCTACTCCACAGTGAAAAAGCCAGAGTTGCTTCTGATACCAATAAATCCCTGAACTATCTCAAAAAATATGCCCGGCGGCTTCAGCAAAAATCGGGCTAAGCCGGCCATTTCGGGCATTTAACCAAATGATGTATTGCCATAGTCCCAAAGATATAATACAATCATTTAACAGTACTAATTCCCCGCTCACGGAGGCTTAACATGGCAAAAACCAAAGTCCTGATAGCTGATGATCATGCAGTCCTTAGAGAAGGTATGAGCCGATTGTTAAGCCAGGAAAAAGACATTGAAGTAGTCGGCGAAGCCGGAGACGGGCAGGAAGCCGTTGATATGGTAGGCCAGTTCAAACCGGACGTAGTCCTTATGGACATAGTCATGCCCAGACTAACCGGGGTGGAAGCAACCAAGCTTATCAAAAAAAATAACCCTTCCACCTGTATCCTAATACTTACGGCATATAGCGATATCCGTTATATACTGGGCCTGCTTGAGGCCGGGGCCAGCGGTTACCTGCTGAAAAGCGCCAAAAGCGACGAGATTGTAGGGGCTATCAGAGCTATAAAAGCGGGTGAATCCGTACTGGATTCCATAGCCACCAGGAAACTGCTGGAACGGGTGGTAAACGTAAGCAAGGAAACTGATGAAGATAAAGTCCGCGGTCAGCTCTCCCCCCGGGAGATTGAAATACTCCAGCTGGCATCTAAAGGCCTTAGCAACCGCGAAATAGCCGATAAACTAGAACTGTCCATGCGGACTGTAAAAGCCCACCTTTCAAATATATTTAACAAAATGCGCTGCAGCTGCCGTACCGAAGCTATTGTCAAAGGTTTTCGCGAAGGTTATGTAATGCTGGAAGACGTACCTCAGGGGATAGACGGATATGACCGAAACACGCTTTAAACCACCGGCCCTCTGCCACCGCTGTTTATTTGAAAATGCCTCTGATGCTATCTGGTTTTACGACCGGAACGGGCATATTGTGTACGCCAACCGGGCTTCTGCCGAACTGACCGGCTACACCCGGACTGAACTTAAACAGAAAAACCTGAAAGACCTGCTGACTACCGCCTCCGAATATGACCAGATAATGGACATCAATTCCCGTATAGCCTCCGGTGAAGAGGTAAAGATGCCTTACGAACAAAAAATCCGCCGCCATGACGGTTCGATAGCGGTGCTGCGTATGGCAACCACTCTGGTAAAATCAGCTGACGAGGTACTGGGTTTTCAAAATATAGCCCGGGATATCACCGAAGAAATACGCCGCCAGCAAAACATGAAATCATTCGTGCAGGACGTTATACGGGCACAGGAAGCCGAACGCAAACGTATTTCCCGTGAACTCCATGACGAAGTAGCCCCCCTGCTCTTGCTGCTGATGCAGAAAATAGACAACCTGAGTAAACAGTCTGAACGGGATATTGCAGACTGCAAGCCCCAGCTTGATGCCCTGCGCAGCCAGTCTGAAGAAGCACTGGAAAGCTTACGACGGATAGCCCAAGACCTGCGTCCGCGTATACTGGATGACCTGGGCTTAATACCTGCCCTGGAGTGGCTAACCGAGAAACTGGCACAGGACGGGCAGATACATGCCGAATCAAGTATAAAAGGACGGGAAGTAGAGCTGACGGCTGAAATCCAGCTGCTTGTTTTCCGTATTGCTCAGGAAGCCTTTAACAATATCCGCAAACATTCGCTGGCTACCTGGGTAAGGCTGGAACTGGAGTTCAAACCCAAGACCATTTTACTGACTATCCAGGATAACGGCAAAGGGTTTAACCTTTCGGAACAGACTGACAATCTGGCTCAAAACGGCAAACTAGGACTGGCAGGTATGCACGAACGTGCCCAGCTGATTGGCGGGCATATACATATACTCACCCACCCCGGACAGGGAACTACCGTAATTGCCGAAGTGCCCACCGTCAGTACAGACATAAAGCAGGCCTCCTAGACCGCTTTCAGGCGGCTTACTTTCTCAATATAGCCTTCCAGCTTGGTGCGTTCTTTGTCTACCACCGCCTGGGGTGCTTTGGCAAGGAACTGGGTATCTGACAGCCGGGCAGAAAGCCGCTCTATTTGGGTTTCCAGTTCAGCAATTTCAGCTTCTACCCGCTTGGCCTCTGCCTCAAGGTCTACCATGGTAGACATGGGCACCACCACTTCAATTCCATTAAGCACCAGAACCACCTCAGTGGCAGTAGACGCACCGCTATAGTGGCCGGGCAGGATATTCACCGGGCGGGAGCGGGAAAGGGTTTCTACCGCCCCTAAGTAATTACTGAGAACCTCTGCCATATCTCCGGCATATATGTTGGCCTGTATGTAACGGGAAATCTCCACGTTATGTTCCGCCCGCAGATTACGCAACGAACGGACTACTTCAACCAGACTGCCCATAATACTTTCGGCCTGTTCATCAAAACAGGTCTCGTCAGCCTGAGGGAAAGGGGCAACAATAATATCAGTTTCGCCGAGTGATTTCGGCAGGTACGGTCTCAAATAGCTCCAGAGCTCTTCGGTAATAAAAGGCATGTAGGGGTGAAGCAACCGCAAAATGGTGGAAAGCACCTTAACCAGCACCGGGCGGGGGGATACAGACGCTTCGTCACGCAGCCGCACTTTGGCAAGCTCAATATACCAGTCACAAAATTCACCCCAGACAAAATCCTGTAAAACCCTCTGGGCTTCGCCAAACTGAAACTCCTCCATCAGGCGGATTACATCTGCCGTAACCCTGTTCATACGGCTAAGTATCCAACGGTCTTCAAGGGGCAGTCCGGCCTCCGGCAAAAGTTCCTTTTCTTCACCCAGATTCATGATTACAAAACGGCTGGCATTCCAGAGTTTGTTGACAAAGTTACGGGCGGCCTCAAGCTTGGTCTGCCCCAGTTTGGAGTCATTCCCCGGTGAAGTGCCAAAGGTAACCGCAAACCGCAGGGCATCTGTACCGTACTGGTCAATAACCTTAAGCGGGTCTATTACATTCCCCTTGGTTTTGCTCATTTTTTCGCCCTTATCATCCCGTATCAGGCCATGCAGGTAAACAGTGCGGAAAGGGACTTCTTTCATGTCCTCTATACCCATGACAATCATCCGGGCCACCCAGAAAAAGATAATGTCATAGGCTGTTTCCAGAACCGAACCGGGGTAAAAGCGTTTTAAATCTTCGGTTTGGTCAGGCCAGCCCAAAGTAGAGTGCGGCCACAAACCCGAAGAAAACCAGGTATCCAGCACATCCGGATCCTGCTCCAGCTTGGTGCTGCCGCATTTGGGGCAAGCAGTCGGGTCTTCCTTGGAAACTATCATCTCGCCGCAGGGGCAGTACCAGACAGGTATGCGGTGCCCCCACCAAAGCTGGCGGGAAATGCACCAGTCACGTATATTTTCCATCCAGTTCTGGTAAACTTTGGTAAATCTTTCGGGCAGTATCTGGATACGCCCGCTGTTTACCGCCTCCAGAGCCGGTTTGGCCAAAGGTTCCATCTTAACAAACCACTGCTTGCTGACCATAGGTTCAATAACCGCACTGCAGCGCTGGCAATGCCCCACCGAATGGGTATAATCCTCTATCTTAAGCAGCAAACCCAGTGACTTCAGCTCCGAGACCACGTACTCACGGCAGGCTTTGGCTGTCATGCCGCTGCAGGGGCCGGCATTTTCATTCATGGTAGTATCACGGTTCTGAATGGTAATCATGGGCAGGCTATGGCGAAGCCCCATTTCAAAGTCATTGGGGTCATGGGCAGGCGTAACCTTGACCGCACCCGTACCGAACGCCATATCTACCGCTTCGTCAGCAATAACAGGTATGCGGCGGTTCATAATGGGCAAAAGAACATTCTTACCCACCATGCCTGTATATCTGGCATCGTCAGGGTGAACAGCCACCGCCGTATCCCCCAGCATGGTTTCAGGACGGGTGGTCGCCACGGTGACAAACCCGCTTCCATCTTCCAGAGGGTAACGCAAGTGCCAGATATGCCCGGCTAAATCCTTATGGTCTACCTCAAGGTCTGACACAGCCGTAGCACAGCGGGGACACCAGTTTATTATCCGCTCTCCCCGGTAGATGAGGCCTTTTTGGTAAAGGTTGGTGAATATCTCCCGCACCGCTTTGACAGGGCCGGGGTCCAGAGTAAAGGTCTCCCTGTCCCAGTCACACGAAGCACCCAGCCGCATATGCTGGTGGCGGATTCTTTCCCGGCAGGGATTAACCCACTCCCACATCTTCTCCAGAAAAAGTTCCCGTCCCAGCTCCTGGCGGGTTTTGCCCTGTTTGGCCAGCATCCTTTCCACCACTACCTGAGCGGCAATACCGGCATGGTCAGCACCCGGCAGCCACAAAGCCGGCTCACCCAGCATGCGGTGCCAGCGAATCATAATGTCTTCCAGCGTAGCCGTCAGGGCATGCCCAAGGTGGAGCTCCCCGGTAACATTGGGCGGGGGCATTATTATAACAAACGGTTTCTTGTCTGAATCAGGGTTTGGCTTAAAATAGCCCTTTTCCATCCAGTACTGATACCATTTTTTCTCAACCTCGGCGGCTTCATAAGCCTTGGCCATTTCAGGCAAACCGGAACACTGAGCCATACTAATTAACCTCACAAACTGCGGCCGGGTAAACACCCCGCATCTGACTTGAACAATATAATCTTATTTTGAGCGTATTAAATCAAATTTTAAAGCAAAGCTGAAAGTTCATCAAGAAGTCTCACGGCCGCTTCCTGTTTGGACATAAGCGGCATTTCCTCTATCCGCCCGTTTTTAAAGAAGAGGGTCAGGCGGGTGGTATCTGAACCAAAGGTGCTGTCCGGCTGGCTGATATCGTTAGCCGCAATAATATCCAGATTTTTGTCAGCCATTTTTTTGACGGCATTTATCATAAGGTCACGGCTTTCAGCCGCAAAACCCACCTTTACAAAATCACCCTGCAGCGAGGCCAAAATATCAGGGTTGGCTACCAGGTGCAGGTCAAGCTCCCCGTCCCCTTTTTTAATCTTATCCGCCGCCGGTTTTTCCGGGCGGTAATCTGCCACAGCCGCTGTCATAATGAGGGCATCTGCCCCTTTGACCGCTTCTCTGAGGGAGATAAACATTTCCATAGCGGTTTCTGTATACTTTATGTCAACCCCAAAAGGGGCAGGTTTATCAACAGCCCCTGAAACCAGCCTTACGCTGGCACCCCGTCTGACAGCTTCCTCGGCCAGAGCATAGCCCATTTTGCCAGAACTGCGGTTACCCAGATAACGCACCGGGTCAACCGGCTCACGGGTGCCCCCGGCGCTGATAACCAGTTTTTTCCCGGCCAAAGGTCCGTTTTTACCTAAAACCTGGGTAACCGAACCCAGTATTGTATCTACGGAAGCTAAGCGCCCCTGCCCTGTTTTGCCTGAGGCCAGGCGGCCTGATTCGGGTTCTACAAATACAAAACCCCGTTCCTTCAGCTTTGCAATATTCTGCTGGGTGGCAGGATTGGAATACATATTGTCGTTCATGGCCGGGGCTATTATAACCGGGGCTTTGCTGGCTAAAATAGTTGATGAAATCATATCGCCTGCCAGCCCGCAGGCCAATTCGGCAATTATATTGGCGGTAGCCGGAGCAACCAGAATAACAGCCGCTTCCTCTGCCAGAGAGACATGCTCCACGCTGTATTCGGAATTCATATCCCACATACCGGTCACTACCTGCTGACGGCTAAGCGTCCGGATAGTCAGGGGAGATATAAAACGGCAGGCGTTTTCAGTCATGACCGCTTTAACCGTATACCCTGCGGCAACCAGTTTGGAGGCAATATCTGCCGCTTTATAGGCAGAAATACTGCCGGTTATGCCCAGAACCACTGTCTTTTTCTTATCCATATCCGTCTGCACTCCCCCCGGCAAGTCTTTTCAGCTAGTATCCCTTAAGCAGTAAGGCTCTTACCGCAGCCTACATTCCTGCTTTTAATATACACCGATAACTAAGCCTGATTCATCTGGTAAATAATCCTGAGTCCCTGAAGGGTAAGGTCAGGGCGGACAATATCAAAAATACGGCTGCCTTCGGCTATAAGCGCGGCATAACCGCCGGTAGCCACAACTCTGGTTTTCTGCCCCAATTCAGTTTGAATCCGCCTGACCAGCTCTTCCACCAGCCCGATATAACCGAAGTATATACCTGACTGCATAGCCGACACAGTATTAGAGCCGATAACTTTGGCAGGACGGATTATCTCAATCTTGGGCAGTTTTGAAGTCTTTTCCGCAATAGCCTGGGCTGAGGTGGCAATACCGGGTGCAATCGCCCCGCCTATATATGCCCCACCCTCGGAAAGGGTATCAAAGGTAGTGGCCGTACCCATGTCCACTATTATGCACGCCCCCGGATAAAGCACCCTGGCGGCAGCGGCATTTACTATGCGGTCAGCCCCAACCTCACGGGGGTTATCCATGCGCACCTTAACCCCGCTCTTTATACCTGCACCCACTACCAGAGGAGCAGCCTTGAAATAGCTTTTAAATACCTCTTCAAAAGTAGTGGTCAGGGGCGGCACAACACTGCACATGATTACCCTGTTTAGCTCTTCCGGGTGTATACCGGCGTGCTGCAACAGGCCTAAGAGCAGACTGGCATATTCATCAGCCATACGCTGGGCAACCGAACCCAGATGCCAGTTTGCCAGCAGTTTTTCGCCCTCAAATATACCTATATTTACGCTGGTATTGCCGATATCTACCGCCACCAGTTTTTCAGACATTTGTTTATCCATCTCTCAGCTCTGTTTCAATTCTTTTATAACCGCAGGCAATTTTAACAGCAGATCCGAAGCCAGTACACCGGCATCACCCATTTCACTCCGCAGAGTTGCCCCAGCTAGCGAGTGCAGATAAACGCCTAAACCCGCCGCCTCAAACAGGTTCAAACCCTGCCCCAAAAGACCGCTTATTATTCCGGCCAGTACGTCACCCGTTCCGGCCGAAGCCAGTACCGGGTTAGCCGCCGGGTTGCACAGGGTTTCACCCTCTGGTGATGAAACTATTGTTCCGGCACCTTTAAGAATAATGGTCTTACCCCATTTGCGGGCAGATTCACGGCAAATGCCGAAGCGGTCAGACTGGACAGCCTCAGCTGTGGTTTTGGCTAGGCGGGCCATTTCACCCGGATGCGGAGTGAGTATAGCATCAAAACTATATTCCAGCCACCACCGGGGTATAGCGGCAAGTATATTTAAAGCATCAGCGTCTATTACCACTTTAAGCTCCTCAGGCAGGTTAGACAGCACTTCGGTAACCAGCCTGGCGGCATATGGACTTTGCCCCAGGCCCGGCCCTATCAGAAGCACGTCATATTTGACCAGTTCACTCAGGATAAGGCGTGAAGCAAAGCTATCCGCAGTGCCGCAAGATACTTCGGGCAACGGCAGATAGGTAGCTTCGGGTATTTTGGCGGCTACCGCCCCGGTTAAACTTTGAGGCAGCGCCAGGGTAACCAAGCCCGCACCAATACGCATGGCGGCACTTCCGGCAAGCATGGCCGCCCCGATGTAAGGGTCACTCCCCGCCACAATCATCACCCGGCCGAAACTGCCCTTGTTGGCATGAGGGGAACGGACAGGCAAAACACCCTTTGCCCAGTCTTTTTCAATCAGACGGGTATGGATATCAGCTGTAAGTCCCAGCGGTATGCCGATATCCGCCACCGAAACCGCCCCGCTTAATTCCAGCCCGAGGTGGGTAAAAAGCCCCTGCTTGGCAATACCCAGTGACAGGGTAAAATCAGCTTTCAAACAGGCTTCGTCCGCCTGCCCGGTATCGGCATTCAGGCCGGAGGATAAATCTAAGGCCAGTATTTGCATTTCGGGTCTGGTATTTTTGACATCAGCCGTCATCTGCAGGGCTTGCCTGTACACCCCTTCCAAGGGGCGGTTTACGCCTGTACCCAGCAAAGCATCTATTACCAAATCTGCTTCCCTAAGATGATCCTTAAGTCCGGTTAAATCCGTAAATATGTTTTCAGGGGTTTTTAAACCACCCGAAGCAGTTTTATTTTTTGAAGCACCCGCAAAGGGTTCGAATATGCTCACCTTTTTATCCCAGGCCGCCAGATAACGCCCGGCAACCAGCCCGTCACCCCCGTTATTGCCCGCACCCGCAAGTATCACCACCCGGCAGCCGTTTTGCTTTTCCAGCAGGTGGCGGGCCAATACAGCAACCGCCCTGCCGGCATTGTCCATCAGGGTTTCGGTGGTGATACCCTGTTTCACGCAGGCCTCTTCTATTTGCCGCATCTGGGTAGTTGAGACTATATACATTTATTACCGGCTTTCGCTAAGCTTAAGACGAGTTTATCAGCAAGAGGGGTTATTATCAACACCCGGCCTTTTTCATGCTTCCCTGATAGCCTGCCCGCATTCTGGCCCGCCGGAAAACCCGGCAGCTCAGAGGCAGCCAAAGTACCTTACTCTCCCAGCCGGAGTTTAAGCCCCTCACTGGCCATAAGTATATCGGTATGCAGTCTTTCAGCCACTGCCTGTATCTCGGTTTTGATTTCAGCCTCAAACAAGGGTGTGGTATGCAGGGTGACTATCCTGGGCAGATAGCCTTTTAGCTCCCGAAAGAGCCTAAGCTCTGCCTCCAACAGTTCAGACGAAAGGTGCTTGGAACTTAAAGCCAGCTCAGTAAGCCTGTTCGGCATGGTCAGCTCAATAATCAGCAGCTCCGGATTAATCTGCTGCCAGACATCCCCCAGGCCTGAGCCGGTATCCGAGGTATAAAAAAACGAATGGCCGCCTGCATCTTTTACCAGAAACCCGGTGGTATCTCTGGAATGGGGTACAGACAAAGGCAGTATCTGGTAGTTTTCACAGCTAAATTCCAGACCGGGGGTTATTTCATGAAAGCGCAAGGCCGGGGCAGATGGGGGGCGGGTGAAAAAATCGGGGTAGAAACCGCCGGAAAAAGGCGGCTGGGTAACTACTTCCTGAACTGCTTGGCTTCCGTATATATCCACGCTTTTCAGCCCGTAAGCCAGGTTCATAGCCAGCAGCGGTACGTCTTTTATATGGTCATAATGGGCATGGCTCAGTATAACCGCCCTAAGCTCATAAAGCTCGTCCAGAGTCAGGCTTGAGGTAATAGCCCCGGCATCCAGCACCACCCCGCCGGAGAGCATCAGGCAGCTGGGACGGGTGGTTTTAGTTTCGCAGTTGTGAGCGCCTAAAAATACTATCTCCACCTTTACCCCTTAAACATTATCTAGAGCCGGAAAGGGCTGAAATTGGTAGATGTATCAAAGTAGTCACTTTTTTCAGCTTTTTTCAGATAATTCACCAGCTTGTAAGTAAGAGGTGTAGCCGCTGCTTCAATAATAACCTTTGAACCCCAGTGATAGAGTATCATCATCGGCACAAATGCCGGCGTACCCAGAAAAGCCACCAGAATAAATATGGAAGTATCCAGCCCCTGCCCGGCCAGAGTAGAGCCTATAGTACGCACCCAAAGGTAACGCCCTTGTGTCCGCAGCTTCAGCTTGGCCATTATAAATGAGTTTACAAACTCACCCACCAGATACCCCAGGAAAGATGCCAGCAAAATCCGCGGGGTATAACCCAGTATGGTCTCATAGGCCCCCTGCCCTTCCCAGAAGGGCGCACCCGGCAGTACCTGACCCAAAGCCACAAAGACCACAAAAATAAGGTTGCAGATAAAGCCCAGCCAGATAATCCGCCTTGCCCAGTGGAAACCGTAAACCTCGGTCAGGACATCCCCGAAGATATAGCTGAACGGAAAGACTATAACCGCCGCCGGCAGAAATATATCCCCCAGGGCAATAATTTTCACCGCTATAAGGTTAGCGGTGATAAGGCAGGTAATATACAAACCACTGACAACAAGCAGACGGCTGGAAACATTCATAATAACTTTTCTCCGGCAGAATTAAATAAGGCGTATCCGGCGGAACATATACAGCATAAAACCCACAATAATAGCCGTAATAACCGCCACAAAGTAAATGGCATTTTCCGAATTCTGGAAAGGCAAGGGAATATTCATGCCGAAGATGCTGGCTACCATAGTGAACGGGAGTAAAATGGTAGCCACAATGGTTAAAATCCGCATGGCACGGTTAGTCCGGTGGGAAGACATGGAGTCAAAAGTAGAGCTTAGACCCTCAATAACTTCTTTGGTTTCGTCCAGAGTATCCCATACTTTATCCATATGGTCTGTCATATCTCCGAAATAAACAGACATATCCTGATTGATAAATTTCCTGAGCTTATTCTCCAGACAGCCGATAACTGCCCTCATCGGCCAGATAATCCGGCGGTTGGCAATAATATCCCTGCGCAGCAGGGCAATATCTTTGACAATGTTAAGGTCACTGCCGGAGCCGGTAAAAATGGTATCTTCCACTTCTTCCAGGTTGTCCAGCAGCTTTACGGTAATAGGCAGACAGTAGTCTACCAGCCGGTCTACAATGCGGTACATCAAAAAGCCTGAACCGTGGCTGAAATATTCGGGGCGGGCATCCTCATCCAGCTCCATCTCCCGGTACAGCTTGACCAGCGGTTTCAGGTTACCGGAATGCAGGGTGATAATATAATTCTCCCCGATAAATACCGAAAGCTGAGCCGGCACGGTTGTCCGCAGTTCCTTATTGTAAAAAGGAAAGTGAAGCACAAAGAAAAGGTATTCTTTGTATTCGTCAATCTTGGGCCGCTGACGGCGTGAGAGCACATCATCAAGGTCCAGCGGGTGGAAAGGATAGTTCGCCGCCAGATACTCGGTGTCAGGCTCTTGGGGATTCTCAATATTTATCCAGGTAAGTTTGCCATAGGTAATGGATTCTATATTGGAAGTATTATTTTTAACTTGAGTCAGCGCCATGCTACGCCCCCAAAGTTTATTCGCAACGCTGCTATTTTAGCATAAAACGCTAAAACAACACCAAAATCTAACACTTTTCGGTACATTTTAAAAGCCCTATGCTTTTCCAGCTTACGTATTTGCCAGATTTTGACCGCAAATACCCTTAAACACCTTTGCCCGCTGTTTAGCCCTGCCTTATGCTTTACTTTGGGTTATTTGACAAATACTCCTTGCAGATTTTACAATACCTTTTTAGTGGCAGCGTAGCTCAGTGGCAGAGCAGGGGACTCATAAGCCCTTGGTCGGTAGTTCAAATTCTACCCGCTGCCACCAATTATTTTCCCCCCAGGCTTATTTTCATTCTGCCATTTCATCACTTCATATTTCAGTCATACCCTGTTTACCCGACATCTGGACTGCCCTTTTCATTTTGGCATATCCCTGCCGTCATAATACACAGCCATTTTTTCCGGCAGCATCTTCCAAACTTGTGTGTTTTTTCAAAAACCCGCCTGCAAGGGCCTGATTATGTCTAAATTTGACTTTTTTTATATTTTATAAGAAACTGTAAACATTATAAAATTTACCCCGTTATTACAGCTGCCAGGCAGATACAGTAAGCACCCCAAGGAGGTCAGATGGTCTAAGGCGGGTACACTCCCCGGGGATTTTCCGGAATATACCAGACAGCATCAGGGTAATTATCGGAGGAAGATTTAATATGGCAATCAAGATTGTAACAGACAGCACAGCAGATATACCTCCCCAACTGGCAGAATCTCTGGGAATAACCATAGTCCCCCTGTATGTACGCTTCGGAGAAAAAGCCCTGAAAGACGGGGTGGAAATAACCCAGGACCAGTTTTTTGAAAAACTCCAGACCTCAACAGTTCACCCCAATACTTCACAACCCTCACCCCAGGACTTTATAGATGTATACCAGAAACTGGCACAGGACTGTGATGGAATTGTCTCGGTACATATCTCTTCCAAACTTTCCGGCACATATGACTCCGCTGTCCAGGCCAAAAAACTGCTGGGCAATGATGCCCCACCTATAGAAGTTATAGATTCCCGCTCGGTCTCCATGGGGCTGGGACTGCTGGGTCTGCTGGCAGCAGAAGAAGCTTCTTCCGGCAAAAGCCTGAACGAAGTAGCCGATACCGTACGCAGCGCCGTAGACAAAGTCCAGATGATGGGCTTTTTTGATACTCTCAAATACCTGGCTCTGGGCGGGCGTATAGGCAAATCCAAAGCCCTGCTGGGGGCGCTCCTTTCGGTAAAGCCGGTGCTGGTTGTGGGTGAAGGCGAGCTTTTGCCTGCCGGACAGGTACGCAGCCGGAGTAAAGGTATGGACAAACTGGCTGAATTTACGGCCGGGGTAAAAAATCTGGCCGCCCTGTCAGTGGTTTATACTACTACCCCGGATGAAGCCGTTGCCTTGGCAGACCGTCTGGCAGAGTTTTTCCCGCGTAAACAGATAATAATATCCAGACTGGGAGCGGCCTTAGGTGTACACGCCGGTCCGGGTACCCTCTTTGTGGCTACCCGTTCAAAATAAAGGCCACTAAAATTTAATCACAAATGCCCTCTGCCGGGCGGTTTTCAGATGCAAATAACTCCCGGCCGGGCATTATTTTTTCAAATCAAACTCCAAAAACATGGACACACGGACATAAATATTGTAGACTTTGTTCGCAATCTTTTTAATCTGCGTTAATTGTAAAGCTCTAAATCAGGCTTTAATAAATCTAGGAGGAAAGATGAAGCGCTTAAGTACTATCCTTATGTCCCTTATCCTGTCGGGCGCATTGCTGTTTTCAGGCTGCCAAAGCTCCACTGACGACACCGATGACAATGATGACAGCACTGCCAAAATACAGGTTACGGTAGTAACCGATGCCACCTGGCCGCCTTTTGAGTATGTTAATGAACAAACTCACGCCATAGAAGGTTTTGACATAGACCTGATGAAAGCCATTGCCGAAAAGGGCAACCTGGAAGTTACTTTCCAGAATGTGGCTTGGGATGCTCTGCTGGCAGGTCTGGCTACCGGCCAGTACAAAGTAGCCATTTCTTCAATTACCATAAACGCCGAACGGGCTGAAAAATGGCTCTTTTCAGACCCCTATTTCAACGCCGGCCAGATGGTCTGTGTACAGAAAAACAATACCACTATCCTGAGCCATAACGACCTCACCGGTAAAAAGGTTGCAGCCCAGACCGGAACCACCGGGTTTATAGAAGCCCAGAAAATAGAGGGTGCCACCGTTAAATCGTACGATGAAATCGGCCTGGCTTTCCAGGACCTTATGAACGGCCAGATTGACGCCGTTATCTGTGATACCCCCGTTGCCATAGATTATGTAAATGCCAACCCTGACAAAATCAAAAAAGTGGGCACGGCTTTCACTGACGAATTTTACGGAATCTCGGTAGCCAAAGGCCAAACAGAAATACTGGCCAGAATTAACCAGGGTCTGGCAGCCGTCATAGCTGACGGCACCTTTGACCAACTGGTAGCTAAGTGGAACTTAAATCCCTAAGCAGTAAAGAACACCGAGGGGGGCTTTTCTAAAAGCCCCCCTCTCTTGTATGGAGCAATGGCAGAAGACAAGCTTAAACAATCTGAAAAAATGAATTTGATACCGGGGGCTGAACCGTCCAGCCGGATGGACCCCTGGTGGTGGCTGGTAGCCGGTGTTTTTGTCCTGACCGGCGGCCTTATGCTGTTTCAGCCTGACCCTTTTCTGGATATTTTCAAATACGTATGGGTAGGTATCGGCATAACGGTCCTGGTGGCTGTTGTATCTTATTTCCTGATGCTTATCCTGGGCATGTTCGGCGCTTTAGGGCGTTTATCCAAAAACACCATTTTGCGCGGACTGGCTACATTTTATGTTGAAATAGTACGCGGCATTCCTTTGCTGGT
This sequence comes from Dehalococcoides mccartyi 195, assembly GCF_000011905.1. Lineage (NCBI taxonomy): Bacteria > Bacillati > Chloroflexota > Dehalococcoidia > Dehalococcoidales > Dehalococcoidaceae > Dehalococcoides > Dehalococcoides mccartyi. The sequence continues at coordinate 393,847 of NC_002936.3, read as the reverse complement.
GCAGCTAATCTGGTGGTATTTCGCCTTCCCGGTCATAATTCAAAGCATAGGGCAAGGCCTGAATTTCGGGCCGATGATGAATTATCAGGCAAACCCCATTGTGATGGCTATCTGGGGTATGACCTTCTGCTACGGGGCATACATGAGCGAAATTTACCGGGCGGGTATCCAGAGCATACCCAAAGGGCAAATGGAAGCGGCCCGCAGCCTTGGTATGAGCCATACCCAGGCCATGAGGTATGTGATACTGCCGCAGGCACTCAGGGTGGTTCTGCCCCCTATGGGCAATGAATTTATCGCCCTGCTCAAGGATACTTCTTTGGTATCCACTGTAGCCGTAGCTGACATGGTAAGGCTGGGGCGTGAATTTACCGCAACCAATTTCAATCCTATTGAAGTCTGGACTATGATTGGCCTGCTCTACCTGATACTGACACTCCTGTCCAGCCGTCTGATAAACTACATAGAAAAGAAAACTGCGTTTTCAAGATAATGAATAAAAAACAGACCGCAGCCGAACAACCTATTATCAAGATTGAAAACGTCCAGAAGCATTTTGGACGGGTAAAGGCCCTGCGCGGGGTCAGCCTTGATATCAAACGGGGCGAAGTAGTGGTGATTATCGGCCCTTCGGGTTCGGGTAAATCTACCCTGCTCAGATGCATAAACCGGCTGGAAGAATATGACTCCGGCAAAATAACCGTAGACGGCATCCCCCTGGACAGCACCGAAAATATCAATCATGTCCGCCGTGAGGTAGGCATGGTTTTCCAGTCATTCAACCTCTTTTCCCACCTGAAGGTCATTGATAATATCACCCTTGCCCAGTGCCAGGTGCGCAAACGCACTAAAGAGGAAGCGGCCGAGATTGCGGCAGATTTGCTTAAAAAAGTGGGCATACCGGACAAGGCCCATGCCTTCCCCGTTCAGCTTTCAGGCGGCCAGCAGCAGCGGGTCGCCATAGCCAGAGCCTTAGCCATGAACCCCCAGATAATGCTCTTTGACGAGCCTACTTCCGCCCTTGACCCGGAGATGATAAAAGAAGTCCTGGACGTGATGACCACTCTGGCCAAAGAGGGTATGACTATGGTGGTGGTATCTCACGAAATGGGCTTTGCCAGAGCGGCGGCTGACAGGGTGATTTTTATGGACGAAGGCCTGATAGTGGAGAGTGCCGCACCGGACGAATTTTTCACCAACCCCAAGCACGAAAGAACCAAGCTCTTCCTGTCTAAAATCCTGCACAACTCCTAGATATAAAAAAACACAGACTCACACTTGTAAGAAACCCTTGCAAGCATGAGTCTGATTTAATTTTACCGGGATAAAAGGGAGACTATTCGCTTTCTTTTGTTTTAGCGTAACAGTCTTTGCAATAAACCGGGCGGCCCTCAGTAGGCTCAAAAGGAACGGTTGTCTGAACGCCACACGCGGCACACACTACTTCATATGTCCTTCTTTCACCACCTTCACCCCTGTTTTCAGAGCGGCGGGCGGAACGACATGCGGGACAGCGTTTGGGTTCATTTTTCAGGCCGCGGGAAGCATAAAACTCCTGCTCACCGGCGGTAAAAATGAACTCATTGCCGCAATCACGACAGACCAAAGTTTTGTCCTGTGCCATGACTGCACCTCCTTGATATAAATTGCTTTGTTTCCAGCGCAGTCTATGGACACAGACTCCCAATTAACCGCCTCGGAACCAAGCTAGCTTTAATACGTATACAATAAATAGTAGCGCAGTGTCAAGTGCTTTTTTATGTTAACGCCAAAATAAATTTGCCGAAGTGCCTGTATTGTGTTAAATTCACTTAAAAAAATATACGGGAGAAACGCCAATGACGGCCTTAGCCAGAGAAGAAATACTCCGTCTTATAAAGTCAGCCAAACCCCTGCTGGAAAATTACCCTGATTTGGAAAACCAGCTGCAGCCGAACGGATTTGACCTGAGCCTGAAACAGGTACGCACTCTGGAAGGCGAAGGCGTTTTGCCCACAGACAATGCCCGCCGTAAACTGCCCTCAAATAATCCCCTTGAATTTGACTGCAATAACCAGATAAAGCTGATGCCCGGCATCTACTCTGTGGTATACAACGAAGTAGTAAACATTCCCAAAGACGTGATGGCCCTGGCTACTCCCCGCTCATCACTTTTGCGCAGCGGCTGCACCGTCAATACAGCGGTATGGGATGCCGGTTATTCCGGCCGGAGTGAGTCTTTGCTGGTGGTCTATAATCCAGCCGGGCTGATACTGGAACGGAATACCCGCCTGATTCAGCTGGTATTTTTCAAGCTGAATGCCGAAACCGGCGGCTACTGCGGCATTTATCAGAACGAAAATAAAAGCTAGCATAAACAGAGAACAAGACAGATAGTCCCGGTTTTTAGTGAAAGAGAAAAACAGCAGGGGCGAATCTAGAAAACCATGGTAAGTGCCTGAGGCAAGACCTCAAAGGTTGCCGGGGTTTTACCTAAAAGCTCCCCATCTGCCTGAAGATACAGCCCCTCTTCAGAACTAATACTCACAAAACGGGCGTGTTCGGTTTTTACCTTGGGATGGGTAATATGAGTACCCTTGTAGATTTTGGGGAAGGTTTGCAGGATTTCCAGCTTGTTTACGTCACCCAGAGTGATAACATCAAACCGGCTGTCAGTAATAAGGGCGGACGGGGCTACCTTCATGCCGCCGCCGAAATAACTGCCGTTGGCTACAATCACGCTTAAAACACGCCGGGTATAGTTATCTTCATCCAGCCCTATATCTACAGTTTTATTACGGTATCCAAGCAGGGTTTTTGCCAGAGCCATGACAAAGGGGATAGTGCCGCCCAGAGCTTTAGGCATATGTTCGGTCGTAGCTGCCACCTCGGCATCAAAGCCCACCCCTGCTCCGTTTACAAAGAAGCGGCTGACCTGACGGCCGTCTTTTTGAAACGTTACCAGACCGGCATCCACCAAAGTGTGCTTGGGGCTGAGCAAATGCTGGCAGGAATGGAGATAATTACCGTCAAGGCCCAGCGAACGCACAAAATCATTGCCGGTGCCGGTATCCACCACCCCCATCAGGGTTTTTTGGTCATGGCTGGCGGTCAGAATACCGTTAACTACTTCGTTAATAGTGCCGTCACCGCCCACCGCTACCAGATAAGGATAACCGTTTAAGGCGGCATCACGGGCAATCTCAATAGCGTGCCCCTGGCTTTCGGTGTACTGAAAATCATAAGAAAAGCCCATATCACACATAAGCCTGCTGATATGCGGCCATTTTTGTTCAGTGGACTTTGCCCCCGCCACCGGGTTAACTATTACTTTTGCTACCAAATACTTTAACTCACATTGATATGCACTAATTATAACACTGCAATACCGTTTTGGCTATTCCGAATTTTTGACCATTTTTGATACTTCTTAGTCCAGATATTCTACTATGCCGGGGGGGCGGTCTTTTATAACTACCTCTATCCCCGCCTGTTTGAACATATCTATAAATGAATCATCTGCGTATTTGCCGTAGCTGACGTAGCGTTTGATACGGGCATTGGTCAGCATTTTGGCACACAGCACACAGGGGGTATGGGTGGCATATACTGTTGCCCCTTCCAGACTGGTGCCATGCAAAGCCGCCTGGATAATAACATTTTGTTCGGCATGGACTGCCCGGCAAATCTCATGGCGGGTACCCGATGGTATGCCGTTCTGATTACGCAGGCAGCCCAGTTCCAGACAGTCTGTCAGACCGGCCGGTGCCCCGTTGTAACCGGTGGAGAGAATATGTTTATCCTTTACGGCTACCGCCCCGACATGATGGCGGACACAGGTAGAACGTTCGGCAACCACCGCCGCTATCTTAAGGAAATATTCGTCTGCATTCGGGCGGCTCATACGTCTGCCCGCAGTTCCAAGCTAAGCTTCTTTACCTGTTTTTCCATATCTTTTAAATCCAGTTCGTTAAGAAGGGTAATATCCGCCATGACAATCGGCCCGGCCTTGTTTATATTTTCTATTTCAGAGTAATCACGGGAAACGGCATTTTCATAATTCAAAGGGCGGTCTGCCCTTTCGCACAAACGGGAATACCGGGTGGCGGGTGAAGAAGAAATGGCAAGGACTATCAGCTTGTCTTTATAGTAGCTCTTTAAAAACTTGTACTCTTCCCACGAATACAGCCCGTCTACCACCACGTTGTCTTTCTTCAGGTTTTCATCAATACGGCTAAGGTTCAGCACCGCATAAGCCTCCATGCCGTACTGCTTACGGAGCGATTCCCGCACCTTGCGTTCATTTTCCTCGTTCAGGGGCAGCCCAAGCTCCCGAAGTTTCTCATCAGTAATGTCTCCGAAACGTATCCGTATAAAACCGTTTTTACTGAACATACGCGAGGCCTCGGTCTTACCCGCCCCCGGCATGCCCACCAGGGCAATTACCTTCATCTACCGCTCCTTTGTATATTATCCAAAAACTCCAGACTACCTAAAGGGTTATTCCATAACCCGGCGTTTCATGCTGAACAGGGTAGCTATATAAAAGGCGGCTGACACCCCGATAACCGCCAGCAACGAGATTACCACATTTACCCCCGCAAAGTCACCACTGACCGCCCCCCGTATAAGGCTGACCGCCGGGGTAAGAGGCACAATATTTGAAATAACCTGAACCGTCTCCGGAAAGCTGGAGACCGGGAAAAAAGCCCCGCTGAAAAAAGTCATCGGGCCGATAAACAGGGTAAAATAATAATTAAAACTGTAAACAGAGGGGACTATAGAAGCAAAGAAAACACCCATACTGGCAAACATGATACCTTCCAGCACCGCAAAAACAGGCGCCAGCAGAGCCAGCGGCGAATGGATGACACCGAACAGGGCCGCCACCAGCAGGATAATGCAGGCTGTTATGATGGAGCGGGTAGCTCCCCATAAAACCTCCCCGGTTACCACGTCACTTATATTCATAGGGGTAGCCAGTATGGAGTCATAGGTTTTTCGGAAGTCCATACGGAAAAAGACGTTATAGGTACATTCAAAGGTAGCGCTGGTCATGGCGTAGCTGGCAATAACACCCGGTATTATAAACTCCATATACGGCTGGCCGTTTATATCCCCTATAAATGACCCGAAGCCAAACCCCAAAGCCACCAGCAGCACTACCGGCTCAATAATAAACCCCGGAGCTATAGACCAGAACAAACGGATAAAAACATCGTAGTTCCGAAGCCACATATAAAAGGCGCGGTAGGTAGGCCAGTTCATTCCACCAGCCCCTTCCCGGTCAGACGCAAAAATACGTCTTCCAGTGTGCCTATCCGCTGCCATACATTCCAGCCAAGGGCCTTAAGTTCATCAAGCAGGCTATCCTCGCCGCAGCGGAACACCTGGATAATAAGGCCGGAATCTTCAAAATCCAGCCTCCGCCGCATACACTCAGCTGTGATGGCCTCATGTTCACCCGGGCGGACTTCTATCTCCATAAGGCAGTGACCTACATGATTGTCCACCAGCCCCTTGGGGGTATCCATGTCCAGCACTCTGCCCTGATGCATTATGGCTATCCGGTCACACAGCACCGCCGCTTCATCCATATTCTGGGTGGTAAGGAGCTGGGTTATTCCGCCGGCTTTTAATTCCTTCAGCTTCTGCCAGACCAGATATTTGGACTGGGGGTCAAGACCAACCGAAGGTTCGTCCAGAATAATAATGCCGGGGTTATTCATAAGCCCCCTGGCCAGCAGCAAACGCCGCCGCATACCGCCCGAAAGGGCCTTCACCTCGGAATTAGCCTTTTGTTCCAATTTAAAAAGATGCAGTATCTCAGAGGCTCTTCGGCGGGCATCAGCTGCTTTTATATCAAAGAAACGGGCGAAGGTAACCAGATTTTCAGTTACCGAAAGCTCAGAATCCAGATTGTCCAGCTGGGGTATTACCCCGAACATGGCCTTTATCTGCCTCAGGTGGTCTGCCAGGTCAAGCCCCATCACCTCCACTTTACCCGAATCTGAGGGAGTAAGTGAAGTCAGTATGCGTACCAGAGTGGTTTTACCCGCTCCGTTCGGCCCTAAAAGGCCAAAGCACTCTCCCTGCTCTATCTCCAGGTTCAGCCCGTCCAGAGCAGTGCAGTCTTTGTACCTTTTAACCAGATTGGAAACTTTGATAGCAGGAGTACTCATAAAATTACTTAAAATGATACCAGTAACTGCTCATCTCGGCAATAAAATCAGGCAGGAAGCTGTGCTATAATTGGCTTTAAATGAACACTGAAAAACTGAGAAGTTTTTTAAAAAACCGCCTGCCGCCGGAAATAAACCGGCTTATCCTGGCGGCAGCTGAACTGGCCGCCAGCCAAGAGGCATCTCTTTATCTGGTGGGCGGGCTGGTACGGGACTGCCTGCTGGACAAAACCCCCAAAGATGCAGACCTGGTAATTACCGCAAACGCTATCCGGTTCGGACAAGACCTGCTTCAGGGCACTTCATACAAAACCACCCTGCACCACCGCTTCGGTAACCTTTCGGCAGATATAAACGGCTTCAAACTGGATATTACTACCGCCCGAAGCGAAGTTTACCCCGCTCCCGGCAAACTGCCGGAAGTAGGCGCAGGCGATATCAAGGCAGATTTGTTTCGCCGGGATTTCAAAATAAACGCCATGGCCATAAGCCTTAGCCAACAGAATTCCGGCTGCCTTGTAGACCCCTATGACGGGCTTACAGACCTGAAACAGGGTAAACTTAGCGTACTCCATCCGAAGAGCTTCCAGGATGACCCCAGCCGCATCTGGCGGGCTTTGCGTTACTCGGAGCGGCTCGGTTTTGATATTTCGGCTGAGACTCTTGCCCTGCTTAAGCGTGATATGCAGCTAATTCCGCTGATAGGTGCTGACAGATTGCGTTATGAGATAGAATGTGTTTTGGAAGAAGCCAAACCTGAAAATATCTTCCTGAAAGCAGAGGAAACAGGCGTCCTCAGATACAGCCTGCCGGGTGTAAAGGCTGATGGCTGGCTGGTGGGAAAATTTGCCGAAGCCAGAAAAATATACGGCACATGTATACCCAGGGTAATATATTACTGCCTGCTCTCTGCCCGTCTGAATAAACTTCAGGCAGAAAACCTGGTAACCGGGCTTAACCCCGGTAAATATATTACCGGCTGTCTGGGTGATTACCGGTATCTGGCTGAAAATCTACCCGAACTGGAAAAAACCGGCCTTAGACCCAGCCATTTGTACAAGATACTGGTAAAGTGCCGGAAAGAAGCCCGGCAGAGTTTTTATATAGCGTCAGACAACCCTCTGGTCAGGCAAAATATCTCACTTTTTGAGGAAGAACTTTCAAATATAAAGCCGCATTTAAAAGGAGCAGACCTGATTGCCCTCGGATTTACACCCGGCCCGGCTATCCAAACTATACTAAGAGAACTGCTCTTTTTGAAGCTTGACGGCCAGCTAACCAGCCGGGCAGATGAAATAGATTATGTAAAACGGAGACAAGCAGATGACCAGTCATGATACTATGAAAAAGGTGCACGACCTGCTGACCTTTGGCTTTGAAAGCCAGCCCCGCAAGTTTATCAGCTGGTTTATCATCAGCCTTATCTGTTTAAATGTGCTGGCGGTTATACTCGGTTCGGTAGATACCATTGCACGTGATTATCATACCCTGCTTCATAGTTTTGAAATATTTTCAGTGACAGTATTCAGCCTGGAATATATTTTGCGGGTGTGGAGCTGTACCGTTGAGCCGAAGTATTCGCACCCTTTTACCGGACGGATACGCTTTGCCTTATCCCCGCTGGTGCTGATGGATTTACTGGCTATCCTGCCCTTCTACCTGCCGTTCCTTATACGCGTAGACCTGCGTTTCTTGAGAACCCTGCGGCTCCTGCGGTTATTCCGCTTAAGCCATCTGAAGCGCTTCAACGAAACCTCCCACATGATTCTAAACGTACTCCGCGAACGCAGAGAAGCCCTGATAATATCTTTTTCCATTATTTTGCTGCTGGTTATTATTACTTCCAGCCTGATGTACTTCGTGGAAAACCCGGCTCAGCCGGAAGTGTTTAAAAATATACCTGATGCCATGTGGTGGTCTGTTATGACCATGACTACGGTAGGTTACGGTGATATTTACCCCATCACCGCACTGGGGAAATTTCTGGGGAGTGTTATCGCTGTACTGGGGCTGGCTGTCTTCGCTTTGCCGACCGCCATTTTATCCGCTGGGCTGCTGGAAGAATTCCGCAGGAAAAAGGAACTGAACGAACACATCTGCCCCGTCTGCGGGCAGGAAATACCAAAACACTAAAAGCCCTTAGTCTAATTCCGGGGATACCCTAAATGTCTCTAGGAGTATATACTAAATGAACAAACAAAGAGGGGAAACTATGATATGCAGATAAAAAAGGATTTGGCGCTAACCAACAAGCTTTTATCCCAGGGACTGGTCTCCAGCCGTGACCCCGAAACCGGGTTCAGATATATACTCTGTGCCACCTGCCCCAAGGACGGCGGAGACGGAACAGTAGCCCGCATTGACCGCAAAGATAACGAAGTAGAGCGGGTACTTTTCTGCTGCAGTATCTGCGGGCAGGAATTTGCAGCCAAACCGGAGGATATTTTTCTTACCTGACCTTAGCACAAAAGCAGTCCTGAAAATACAAAAGGGGGCAGATATCTGCCCCCCTGGTTTTGTAAGAAAGATTTTCCTAGACAGCCTTGAAACTGGAGGCGGGTGCCCCGCAGATGGGACAGCGGGCAGGAGCCTCACCCAGCACGGTATTACCGCAAACCTGACATACATAGTATACCTGGTCCGGGGCTTTGACACCGGACTTTACTTCTTCCAGTGCTTTTTCAAAAAGCCCGTGATGAATTTTCTCTACCTTGTTGGCGTGGTTAAAACTAAGCAAGGCTGCTGAATTTCCTTCGGCCTCAGCTTCTTTGATAAAAGGCGGATACATACTGGTAAATTCATAACTCTCACCCTCAACCGCCGCTGAGAGATTAGCCGCAGTATCACCCACCCCTTTCAGAGCATTAAGGTGGTTTCGGGCATGGACAGTTTCTGCCTCGGCTGCAGCCCTGAATAAACGGGCTACGTGAGCAAAACCCTCTTTCTCAGCTTTATCAGCAAAAAACAGATATTTACGGTTGGCCTGGCTTTCACCGGCAAAAGCAGCCGACAGATTTTCGGAACTGGACATCAAAACACCTCCCTGATATTTGAATGATATTTATATGATACCTCTATGCCACCCATCAATCCAGTGGCCCTAAAGTGGATACCAGATAAGCCTGATGCCCCTTCTGGCACAGATTATGGTATATCTTCTCAGCCATATTTTTATCTTTAAGCAGGGTAAAGAGGGTCGGGCCTGCTCCGGCTAAAAATATCTGGTAAGCCCCGGCTTCCAGAAATTGCCAGCGGTATTTGGCCAAATCAGGGAAAAGGGTGAAGGCTATTTTTTCAAATACATTGAAACACGAACTGTAGCTTAGCTTACCCTGACATATATCTTCCAGCAGTTTATCGCTTATTTCCCCGCTGCTAAAGCTATCTGCATGCAGATTACGGTAGAGAGCGGCAGTTTTATCCGGCGGCATTTCTATTTCAGGAACCAGCAAAACCGCCCACATTTGATTGAGAGTGGGCAGGGGGGTTACGGTTTCTCCACGTCCTTCCATCATAGCCGTACCGCCCATCATGAAAAACGGCACGTCAGAACCCAGCTCTGCCCCCAGTTCCATAAGCCGCCAGCGCGGATAACCGCACCCCCACAGCTTGTTAAGCCCTTTTAAAACAGCCGCCGCACAGGAACTGTCTCCCCCCAACCCCGAAACCAGGGGAATACGCTTGGCTATAGTCAGGTTTACCCCGCGTCCCTGCCCGCACTTTTCACTAAATAAGGCCACAGCTTTGGAAACCAAGCTATGTTCAGCCTGCCAATCCGGGCTGTCTGAGCTTATTTGCACTGTTTTGGCCGGGCTGAAAGACAGGCGGTCACATAAGCTGAGTGACTGAATAATACTCCGCAGCTCATGGTACCCGTCATTCCGGCGGTAGAGGACTTCCAGACTAAGGTTGACTTTGGCCGGAGCCAGCAGTGTCAGCATGGGTTCTCCGTGTACACCAGGCATAACATTTTCCACTCCTCCATACTCAAGGTCTCTGCCCGGCGGGCGGGTTCTATGCCTGCCCTGTTCAGCAGTGCCAGTACACTCTGCTTGGATACACCCAGTCCCTGTGCCAGAGCGTTAAGAAGGGTTTTACGGCGGGTGCCGAAACCGGCTCTGGCCAGTTTAAAAAAATCAGCCTCAGACACCCCCTGCATAATGGCTGCCTGGGGGATAGCTACCTTTACAATAGCCGAATCCACTTCCGGCGGAGGATAAAAAGCCCCGCCCGGCACTACTGATACCAGCGAAGGGTTGCCGTAAAAACGCACACTCAGGGTTAAAAGACCCATGTCCCCTGTTTGGGCGACCATATTTTTGGCCACCTCTTTTTGTACCATGACCACCATAAGTTCCGGCTTGGCCTCAGCTTCCAGAAACTGGCGAAGTACGGCTGAGGTTATGTAATACGGAAGATTGGCCACCAGCTTATAGGGAATATTTTGACCCAGTATTTCCGCCGGGCTGGTTTTAAGTATATCTGAATGGATAATCCTGAAATTAGGATAGGCTTTAAATTTTTCGGTCAAGGCAGTTACCAGCTTGTCATCCAGTTCTACCGCTATAACCTGCCCGGCCCTTTTAATGAGTTCTTCGGTAAGCACTCCAAGCCCCGGCCCCACTTCAATAACCGTATCCGTGGGTTTCAAATCTGCAGCCAGTAGTATTTTGTTAAGCACGCCCTGGCTTATCAGGAAATGCTGCCCCAGCCCTTTGCGGGCCCTGAGGGTATAGCCCTCCATCATCTCTTTGGCCTGAGCCATAAGTGAAGGGGTACCAGTAGCTGCCAGAGGTGCGTCTTTCTCCATGTACCCCTATTATAGGGATTTAGCTCCCTTTGCTCAATCGTGCTGACAAAAACTGGGGCAATTTGGCTTTTTGCATCTTTTTCTGGGTAGCCGTTATGTTATAAGACACCCTGTACAGACAAAAAGTACGGGCTTCTTCGTTGTAAATACCGTAACTGGCCTGCGGGTTGCCGTCCCGGGGCTGGCCGACACTGCCGGGGTTGATTATCAGACTGGTCTGGCGGAGCGGCTGCATACTGCCTGCCATAAGCGGCATACCCCGGCAAATACCCCTTTGGCCGGGGGTAAAGACATAAGGCATATGGGTATGCCCCACCAGACAATAAGGGGTACTCATAAGCCCGAAATTTTCAGCCGCAATCTGGGGGGTACTTATATACTCCCAGTCCGGGCGGCGAAGACTGCCATGCACCAGGGTAAAATCACCCTCAACTACAACCTCTGGCAAAGAGGCCAGATAATCAATCATCGCGCTGGACAGCTGGTTTCTGGTCCAAACCAGAGCGCGGGCAGCTTCCAGCGCAAACAGAGAATGGTTTATCTTACCGGCAACCGCCAGGTCATGATTACCGGCTACAGCCAGATGTTTGCGGCTTTTCAGTATTTCCAGACAGGCCACCGGGTCAGGGCCATAATTTACAATATCCCCCAAACACCATATCCCGGCAGCACCCCTTTTATCGGCATCTTCCAGAACGGCATTTAAAGCTTCCAGATTAGCATGTATGTCCGCCATAACAGCATAACGCATACCTAATGATACCATAAGGTACTATTTTGTTAAGTGCCCACTGTCCATTTTTAGCTATACCTGTTGCGGAAAAATAAAACAGGCCTTGCATAAGGCCTGTTTGTAATATATCTATAACTTTTTACTGTTTAAACAGGTTTACGGGCCCGCACAAATACAAATACCCCCCGCACAGCTTCCAGCTCCTCTACCTCAAAACCGGCTTCGGTCAAAAGCTTGCGCCATTCCTCCAGCGTATGCACCCACATAATATTATGCTCAACAGGATAACGGTATATAGTATTGACTATCAGGGAATAAAACTTGTTTTTGGGCTGGTAAATATCATAAACAGCCACCTTACCGCCGGGCTTCAGGGTACGGAAGCATTCCGCCAGTACTTTACCGAAGAGTTTAAACTCGTGGCTGGCACTGGAGCAATAAATACGCTCAAACTCCCCGTCTTCAAACGGCAGATGGTAAGCATTTCCCCGTACCAGAGTTTTGTTGGGGCGTTTGGTGCGGTCATTAAGGGCCATCATCTGGACAGACTGGTCTAAACCTACAATCCGCTTTGCTTCTATCTTGTTGGCAATATACCCGGTACCGGTACACAGGTCAAGAACACTGAAAGCCGAGGTATCTTCATTCAGCATTCTGTCACGGGCACTTTCAAATGTACCCAGCATAAACATACGGGTTAAAAATTCGTATACCGGGGCAACTTTTTCAAAAAAACTGGGGGCTACCATTATGTCAACATCCCTATGGCCACCGTAGCAGTTGTGACCGAATATATTATGACCATCAATTTATTGGCCATGGCTACCTTTATGGGGTCATTATAATAGCGGTGGGCAATCCTGACAGCCATAACTGCCAGAGGGATACCGCCTAAGGATATGGCTGAAAGCGGGGGCATCACCCCGGTAAATACAAGTGCCAGTATATAGGTGTAAAGGCCTGCCAAAGAGATACTGAAAAGATTTTTGGCATTTTTAGGCCCCAGGCGATAAGTCAGGTTACGTTTACCGGCGGCCCGGTCTTCCTGATAATCAGGTATCTCATTTATAAGTATCATTGCCCACATGCACAAACCCGGTATAACACCTATCAGCAGCACATCCCGGTTAACCATACCGGTATGCACAAAATACCCCCAGGCTGTCAGCACCGGCCCGTAACCGATAAGCATCATCAGCTCACCCAGGCCATGGTAAGCCAGACGCATGGGTTTAGCAGAATAGAGTATGGAAATAGCCGCCCCGATAACGGCAATCCACATAACCCCCCAGCCCATATCCAGCGCCATATAAATGGCACACAGCAGGGCGAAGAAATACAGAGAGAAGATAACCAGGAGGGACTGGCGGGGCTTTATAACCCCACAGGTAAAAACCCCGCTCCCGCCGGAAAAAGGGTTTTTGGCATCAGCATGTTTGCAATCAGTGCCATAAACATAATCAAGGGTGTCATTAAACATGGTAAGGCCAATCTGAACAGCGGCAGCGGCTGAAAAGGCCACTACAAAGTTGACTACGTCAAAGGTATCTTCAGAAAAAGCCAAAGCGCCGGCTATTACCACCGGCATTACACCCTGGGGCAGGAACTTGAGACGGGCAGCCTGTATCCAGTCCTGAAAATCCGGACGTTCGCTAGTAAGCGCTTTCAAGAACTTTCTTCAAAACCTCTTCAGAAACCTTGGTACCTATTTTACCATTTTCCTTGTGGAAACGGGTAAAATCCTCAAGCAAAAAGAAGTCTGTACGGGCAGTACGGCGTTTGTTATCATAGCGCAGGGCTTCCAGCACCCCTTCCAGAGGAACATCCGCCGGAATACGGGTGGGCAAACCCAGCTTCTTGAAAATACGCTCTATTTTAGCGGCCAGTTCGGGCTTCATATAGCCCATCTCACAGGAAAGGGCGGCCTCAGCCACCATGCCGATAGCAATGGACTCACCATGCAAAAGCTGGCCGTTTTTAATAATCTCTACCGCATGGCCTATGGTATGCCCAAGCTCCAGCTGGGGGTCAAGCTTGCCCTCAAAGGGGTCAATCTTAAGCAGCTCCAGCTTAAGCTCTATGGTATGGCGGGAGATATAATCTATAACTTCCGGCGAATAATCACCGGCGTGTTCTTCTATATAGTCAAAAAAGGAGGATTCCTGGCACAAGCCGTGTTTTACAGATTCGGCCAAACCCGCCCGTATCTGGCGTTCGGGCAGAGTCCGCAGGAAATTAAAATCTATAAAGACAAACTCAGGGGCATAATACTGTCCGAACAGGTTTTTACCCATTTTGTAGTTAACGGCCTGTTTCTGGCCAATGGCACTGTCTATCTGGGCAACCATGGTGGTAGGAATATGGAAAAAGCGCAAACCCCTGAAAAGGAGTGCGGCGGTAAGACCGCCCAGATTCCCTACTACCCCACCCCCCAAACAGACGATAACGCTTGATTTGGTAGCCCTGAGGTCAAGGATTTTTGAGCCTATGTCTTCCAGAGTAGACAGAGTTTTTGAGGCTTCACCGGCCGGGAAAGCCAGCAGGTGGGTTTCGGTCACCCCGGAAAGCAAATCTTTTATTTTATCTTTTAGAATATTTTCCAGATTGGAATCAGTTATTATAAAAAATTTGTCCGCATTTAGCTGTTTTGCATATTCGGGCAGACTACCCAGTATGTCACTGCCTATATATACGTGGCGGGTACGGTTATTCCCAATGTCATAAGCCAGTGTATCCACTTTACCCATTTTAATTCTCCGGCTTATAGGCCACGGTCAGTGTACCCATACCACCGCTCTGATAGCGGGATTTGATATTTATAAAACCCTGATTCTGGAGGATAGACATTATTTCCGCGTTACTGGGCATGGCCAGCACCGAATTTGCCAGATACCGGGCTGATTTGCGTTCTGTGCCTATTATCCGAGCCATGATGGGCATCAAGTTTTTCAAGGCAAACAGGTAAATACCGCGGAAGGGCTGTTTTTCGGGTTTGGTCATATCCTGCAAAACCAGCAGACCGCCCGGTTTAAGTGCTTTAAAAATATTAGAGGCCGCCAGATTTTTGTTGGCAAAATTGCGGAAGGCAAAGCAGGTGCCGATAACATCGTACTTGGCATCCCCGTAGGGTACCTCGGCATCACCCACCCAGAACTTTACATTGCGGTCAGGGTAGTTTTTCTTGAGCCGCCCCTTGGCTACTTCCACCATTTCGGGGGTAATATCAAAGGCGTCTATATCCACATTATTCATGTAACGCAGAGTGTTAAAGGTAACAAAACCGGTCCCGCAGGCCAAATCCAGCATTTTCACCTGGGGCATATTGCGGGTATAGGTCAGTATCTCTAAAACCATCTCTTTGCCCCAGCGGCGGTGAATACCCATACCTATAATATCATCGTGCAAATCATAGTGTTTGGCCTGAAAGCCAAACAGCTGGAGCATATAACGCTTGCGGGCCTGAGCCTCTTCAGACTCAAAACCGGGGTCTTTTACGCTTACATTCACACTGCTCATCTTATTCTGATTTCTCCGGCTTGAAACCCCAGATTACGCAGGCAATACCCAGTGACAGGCTCTTGTACTGGCATTTCTCAAAGCCTTTACTTTCCATCAGTTTTACAATCTGCCCGTTAGTGGGCATCATCATGGCAGACTTGTAAAGCCAGCGGGCAGCGGATTTTTCGGTGCCCAGAATGCCGGTAAGCACCGGCAGGATATACTTCATGTAGAATATATACAGCCCGCGCATGGGGTGGCGTTCGGGTTTGGTAAGGTCCTGAATAATAAACAGACCGCCCGGCTTCAGGGCATTGAAAACGTTTTCGGTGGCAATGCCTTTGTTGGCAAAGTTGCGGTAAGCAAAACTGGTAGTTACCAGGTCATATTTCTCTTCGCCAAAGGGAACTTCGGCATCACCCCGCCAGAACTTGATGTTCCGCCCTTTGAAATACTTTTCGTAGCGTTCTTTAGCAACGGCCAGCATATCCGGGCTGATATCAAAGGCCTCTATGTCAACATTGTCAAAGTTTCTGGCTGTATTGAAGGTAACAAAGCCGGTGCCGCAGGCCAAATCCAGCATATCAACATGCTTCCGGTCTTTCAGAAACCGCCCCATTATCTTAAGAACGGTCCGCATCCAGAAACGGTGGGCATAAAGCCCGAAAACATCATCATGGAAATCGTAGTTTTTTGCTTGGACTACGAACAAGTCAACCATATACTGTTTACGTTTATGCGCCTCTTCAGAGTCAAATCCGGGGTCATGGATAGGCGCTTCGGCCAAACTACTCATCAGCTATCACCTTTTGAAGCATTTATTTAGACATATTCCATATCTGAAGTCATTGAAACGGGGAACCCACCAATGACAAAACTCAGCTTTTTTGAGTAAGTGCCAAACAAAAACGCCACACTAATGGCGATTTCAAAAATCAATAATATTCCTCAATGTACTAATTGTCAAGGTTAATTCCCATCGCAGCCCATACGTAAGCCAAAGCTAAAAAATCCCCTCCTTGAATTTTAGAAAACGCTTGTTTTAGACCCTGCAGGCGATAGCTGAAAATGGTATAATCCTTGCATTATGAAGGTTTCTGACATAGGCGAATGCCAGCTGATAGACCAGCTGAACAAACTTCTGCACCAGGGAACAGATGAAACCACCCCTGCCCGTCAAAACCTGATACTGGATATTGGTGACGATGCGGCTGTTTTCCGGCCTCAGGGATACCAGCTGGTCACGGTGGACAGCCTTATTGAAAACGTACATTTCAACCGCAGTATGCTTAACTGGGCAGACTTAGGTTACAAAGCCCTGGCGATAAACCTAAGCGATATTGCCGCCATGGGGGGAGTCCCCCAATATGCTATTGTGAATATTGACCTGCCGCCGGATACGCTCGTTTCCAGCGTGACAGACTGCTATAACGCCATGCGAAGCCTGGCTGACAAATACCAGACGGCCATAATAGCCGGGGATACCAACCAGTCCTCCTTAATAAATCTGGCGGTTACCCTGCTGGGTTCGGCAGAAAACCCGGACAAGCTGCTTACCCGGAACACGGCTTTGCCAGGGCAAAAAATAGCTGTTACCGGTTATCTGGGCAATGCCGCCGCCGGGTTGGATATGCTTTTAAACCAAACCAAAGTTCCAGACGAAAGCCGGGAGATATTTTGCCGCTCTTTTTACCGCCCCGAACCGCGGATAAATGAAGCCCGGCTGCTGGTAAAAGAGGGGGCTCGCTGCTGTATAGATATCAGTGACGGGCTGGCGGCTGACCTTTTGCATATACTAAGGCAGAGCCGGGTGAGTGCCCGAATTGAGCTTGAGAGGCTGCCTGTCCACCCCAGCCTGCGTCTTTGCTACCCTCTCCAAGCCCAACACATGGCACTTTACGGGGGGGAAGATTACGAGCTGCTATTTACCGCCCCGGCCAAAGTGATAGAGCAGATATCAGCCCAAAGCGGAATACCGGTTACTATTATAGGTGAGATTATTCCGGGTAAACCGGATGAACTGAAATTAGTGGATAAAGATGGGAGGGCCCTTCAGCCGGAAAAGAACGGCTGGGAGCATTTTAAAAAACCGAAATGAACCAACTTGAACTGGTGAGTCACAGTACCCGGCAAACCCAAGACCTGGGCAAGATAATAGGCGGACTGGCATCAGCCGGGGATATTATCTTCCTGGTGGGGAACCTTGGAGCAGGCAAAACGAACCTGACCCAGGGAATAGCCAAGGGGCTGGATGTTACCGAAAATGCCCTGAGCCCTTCGTTTGTACTGGTGCGTGAGATGTACGGGCGGTTACCTTTGTATCACATAGATTTATACCGTTTGGACCTGAGCGAAGAAATAGAGGAACTGGGACTGGATGACTATTTTTACGGCAGCAGAGTAACGGTGGTTGAGTGGGCTGACAAAGCCGATGAGCTGCTGCCTACGGAAAACCTGCGGATAGAAATAGCCTATCTGGATGAAAATAAGCGGAAACTGACCCTGTCTGCCTGGGGTATCCGCTATGAAGAGCTGCTAAATGAGATTGCACAGAGGGTAAAGGATGCCGGTTTTAATAGCCATTGATACAGCCACCCCGGACACCGGGCTGGCTGTCCTTAAAGATGATGAAATAGTGGCCCAGTACAACTGGCTAAGCCACCAAAACCAGACGGTAGAGCTGCTGCCCCGTTTGGAGTGGCTGCTTGAGTCAGCCGGGCTAAGCCTTAAAGATGCCTCAGCCATTGCGGTTTCCATAGGGCCGGGCAGTTTTAACGGCTTAAGAGTAGGCCTGAGCACCGCCAAAAGCCTGGCTTTTGCTCTGGATATCCCCCTGTGCGGTATCGGCACACTGGAACTGGCCGCCTACCCCTATCTGGCAAGCGGCCTTAAGGTGTGGGCATTACTGCCCTCAGGACAGCAGGAATATGCCGCAGCGATCTACCAAAAGAACGGAGACGGCTTAAAAGAAGAGGTTAAACCCTATATCACCAATCTGGCTGATTTAGCCGCTGAAGTCAGTGAACCCTGTGTTATCTGCGGGCCGATAAGCCAAACCAGCCAAACCGAGCTTAAAGCCCTGCTTGGAGATAAAAAAGCAGTATTTGCCCCGGCTGATATACGCCCTTCAAGGGCAGCCTCGCTGGCACGGCTGGCTAAAAAGAGGATTGAAGACGGCCTGACTGACAGCCCTGCCGGTTTGCAACCGCTTTACCTGCGCCGCCCCCAGATATCCCCCCGCAAACACCGCACCGGCCTGCCGCTCTCCCAAAACAAAGCCGTTATCTGGGATATGGACGGGGTAATTGCAGATTCCGCCCCCTTTCATATGCGGGCATGGCAGACTACTTTTGCGGAGATAGGTTATACTTTTTCCGAAGCAGATTTTTACCGTACCTTCGGCCTGCGGAATGACATGATAATTTATTCGGTGCTGGGTGAGAAGTCAGACGCGGATACTATCCACACTCTGGCTGACCGCAAGGAACACCTTTTCCGTGAATACGCCGGGCAGGAGATACAGCTGTTTCCCGGTGTGATAGAACTTTTAAAATCCCTGAAAACAGCCGGTTACCGCATGGCCATTGCATCTTCGGCACCGCTGGCCAATATCAAGCTGGTTATGACTAAACTGGGTATAGGGGACTACTTCCTGGCTACAGTCAGCGAAAAAGATGTCACCAAGGGCAAGCCCAACCCCCAGATATTCTTACTCTCGGCCGCCAGACTGTGCGCCAGCCCGGAAGAGTGCCTGGTAATAGAAGACGCACCCGCCGGAGTGGAAGCCGCCAAGAAAGCCGGTATGAAATGCATAGCTGTTACCAACAGCCAGCAACCCCAGGCCCTGAGCGAAGCTGATATGATAGTTGACACCCTGGGCAAGATTAGTGTAGAAGATATAGCCGGTTTTATAGGTTTGGCCGGCGCTAAATAAAGGAGAAATATGGAAAGAACACTTTTACTGGTTAAGCCTGACGGCGTTAACCGCGGCCTGTCCGGCGAAATACTGGGCAGAATGGAAAAACTGGGGCTGAAAATGATTGGCCTGCGGATGCTCCAGATGGATGCCGTTTTAGCTGACAAGCACTATGCCCCCCACCGGGAACGCCCCTTTTTCAAGGATTTGGTCACTTACATTACCTCCGGCCCTATTGTAGCCGCTGTTTTTGAGGGCGAAAATGCCGTTGAGAAAATGCGCAAGGCTATGGGCGCCACTGACCCTGCCAAATCTGAAAAGGGTACGGTACGGGGAGATTTGGGTATAAATATAGAGCAGAATACCGTTCACGGCTCAGACTCGGCTGAAAACGCCAAACATGAAATAAGCCTGTTTTTCAGCGAAAGCGAACTGGTAAACTACGACCGCCGTTAGTTACTGGACAGAAACCAGTTTGGGGGCATTCTCCCAGAGACGGTCAAGCTTATAATAAGAGCGTATTTCGGGGGTGAATATATGGGCAATCACCCCGCCGAAATCAAGCAGTATCCAGCCTGAATCCGCGTCACCTTCACGGTGGCGCGGCCCTATTTTAAGAGGTTTAAAGGTCTTTTCAACCGTATCCGCAATAGCCGAAAGCTGACGGCCGGAAGCGCCGCTCATCAGCACGAAATAATCACAGTAACTAACCAACTCCCTGACATCCAAAAGGACTATATCTTCAGCCTGTTTCTCACTGGCTATACTTACCATCTGCCGGGCAATATCTATTGATTCCAAGTGCACCCTCCCCAAAAATCTGTTTTTAGTATAGCATACAACCCGCTGCGGGCTGTAATAAGGCTAAAACAGGCCTTAGGTTTTTTAAATGCCGAACACATCTGATATACTTATACCCTATGGCAGGTTTACTTTTCGGCACCGCCGGCATTCCCTATTCCACCCCCAAACACACCACCCAGAACGGTATCCACCGGGTGGCAGAGCTGGGGCTGGATGGCATGGAAATAGAGTTTGTCCGCGGGGTATATATGAAAGCCCCGGATACCAATCCGGTACGCATACTTTCAGAGCTTCTCCGCATAAAGCTGTCCGCCCATGCCCCGTACTACCTGAACTTTAATGCAGTGGAAGAAAACAAGGTTAAAATGAGCCAGCACCTGCTCTACCAGTCCGCCAAAACGGCATCTCTGTGCGGGGCGGGGTCACTGGTATTTCACCCAGGTTTTTACCTGACGGATTCGCCTTCTGCCGCCTACGAAGCCATACGGGATAATATCCGCCCGGTGGCTGAACGTCTTCAGAAAGAGGGCTTTCCGATAAGCCTCCGCCCCGAAGTAAGCGGCAAAGTCACCCAGTTCGGAGACCTTAAGGAGACTATGGCACTTTGCAGCGAGATACCCGGCCTGCTGCCGACTATAGATTTTTCCCATTACCATGCCCGCACCGGCAAATTCAACTCTTATTCCGAGTTTAGTTTTATGTTAACCACTATGGCTGATTACCTGGGTGAAAGCGCCCTTAAAAATATGCATATACACATTTCCGGTATAGATTACTCACCCCGCGGCGAAAGACAGCACCTGAACCTGGCTGAGTCAGATTTCAATTATAAAGAACTGCTGCTTTGCCTTCGTGACAAAGGCTGTGCCGGGCTGGTAATCTGCGAAAGCCCTAATCTGGAGGAAGATGCCCTGCTTCTTAAAGAGACCTACTTCTCTCTGGCCTGAAGACGACGCAATCCTTATATGCTATAATTTACTTAATATGTCCCATATTACATGAAATTTTGAGGTACCAAATGAATTCAAATTGGAAACGCAGCACCATTATTTATATCGTGATGCTGGTGGCTATCATAGCAATCTTTTCGTTTCTGGTGCCGAACTCCCAGAAACCGGAGGAAGTGCCTCTGAGCCAGATAATAACCCTGTCTCAGGAACACAAGATTGCCGAAATTACAGTTGACAGTGAAAATATAGAGGTAACTACCACTGACGGCACAAAACTGTCCACCGTAAAGGAATACATTGCCAGTATTTACGACATTGAAGGCCTGGACCTGACTGATGTCAAGGTAAATATCCAGCCGGCAGGCGGACTGGACTGGGGCACTATGATTCTTACCTATCTGCCCTTCCTGATATTCGGCGGCCTGCTCATCTTCATCTTTACCCAGGCCAGGGGCGCCAACAATCAGGCCGTCTCTTTCGGCCGCTCCAAGGCCAAGCTCTTTAATATGGACAAGCCCACCATTACCTTTGCCAACGTGGCCGGGGTAGACGAAGCCAAACAGGAAGTAGGCGAAGTAGTAGAGTTCCTGAAATCCCGTGAAAAGTTTCAGGCGCTGGGTGCCCGCATTCCCAAAGGTATTTTGCTGATAGGCCCCCCCGGTACGGGTAAAACTTTGCTGGCCAAGGCTATTGCCGGAGAAGCCGGAGTTCCCTTCTTCTCTATAAGCGGCTCCGAGTTTGTAGAAATGTTTGTGGGCGTGGGTGCTTCCAGGGTGCGTGATTTGTTTGACCAGGCTAAAAAGAATGCCCCCTGCATTATCTTTATAGACGAAATAGATGCTGTCGGACGCCAGCGCGGTGCCGGACTGGGCGGCGGGCATGACGAACGCGAACAGACCCTTAACCAGATACTGGTGGAAATGGACGGGTTTGATACCGATACCAGCGTAATAGTTATTGCGGCTACCAACCGCCCTGATATCCTTGACCCCGCCCTGCTCCGCCCCGGCCGTTTTGACCGCAGAGTAGTGCTGGACAAACCGGATATAACCGGGCGTGAAGCCATACTGAAAATACATGCCAAGGGCAAACCCCTGGCAGATACGGTTAATCTGGAAAATCTGGCTAAGCAAACAGTCGGCTTTTCGGGTGCGGACCTGGCTAACCTTCTTAACGAGGCCGCCATACTGGCTGCCCGCAAGAACCGCAAAGTGGTTGAGACCGAAGACCTTGAAGAGTCCATTGACCGGGTTATTGCCGGGCCGGAACGCAAGAGCCGCCGCATAAGCACCCAGGAAAAAGAGGTCACCGCCTACCACGAAACCGGACACGGGCTGGTGCTTCGGCTGGTACAGGGGGCTGACCCTGTTCACAAAATATCCATTGTGGCCAGAGGCATGACCCTGGGGCATACCCGCCAGCTACCCAACGAAGACCGCTACCTGATGACCCGCTCCCAGTTCAAGGCCATGATGGCCGGGCTGCTGGCCGGGTATGTAGCGGAGGAGCTGACCTTTAAAGAACTTTCCACCGGTGCTTCAGATGACCTGCGCCGGGCTACCGATATTGCCCACAAGATGGTCACCAGCTATGGTATGAGTGACAAACTGGGGCCGCGCACCTTTGGCAACAAAGAAGAAATGGTTTTTTTGGGGCGTGAGATATCCGAACAGAAAGACTACGGCGAAAAAGTAGCCGATATGATTGACGAAGAAGTCCGCGGGCTGATTGAAGAAGCCCATCAAAAGGCTAAAACTATACTCACCGAAAATAAAAACCGTCTTAAGTTCATTGCCGAGAAGTTGTTTGAAAAAGAAACCCTGGAAGGGGCTGAACTGGAAAACCTGTTTGTAGGTGAGTTTCCCGTATCTGAATCCGCCTGATATCCTGCCTGAATAATCAAAAAGCCACCCCTAAAAAGGTGGCTTTTTTGTTTGCGGTAAAAAACCTGCCTGCCTTATCAGGCGAAAATACCTTCCAGCCAAGACCATATTTCGCTCAAATGGGTAAGGACAAAGACAATCACAATAAGAGCCAGAATACTCCCCAGACAACCCATCAGTTTCATCTTCTATCTCCTTGTCAAATTTTGCGTTTAAAAATACCTTCCAGCCAGTGCCAGACTTCACGCAAATGGGTAAGGACAAAAATAACCAGAATAATGCCGATAATATTTATAAAAAGTTTCACGTTGAACCTCCTTGTCAGTTCTTGCGTTCAACTATAAATTCAGCCAGCTGGTAGAGAGATTCGCGGGCAGCCGTTTTGGGGAGCTTTGACAAATCTTGGCAGGCTAAATCAGCATAGCGTTTAGCTTCTTTGTAGCTAAGGTCTATGATGTCTGACGAATTTATCATCTCCACCGCTCTGGCCACATGAGCGGAACGGTCTGTAGCCCCCAGCATGTCTTTGATAGGGTTATTTTCCGGATAACGGTCCATCAGGAGAAGCGCCGGCAGGGTAACTGTGCCGTTATTCAGGTCTGAACCTACCGGTTTGCCCATATCTTTGGCGTTGCCCACAAAATCCAGTATATCATCTACTATCTGGAAACTTAAACCCAGATTATAGCCGTAAGAACGCATTATTTCCTCATCAGAGGGCGAAGCGTCTGCCAGTATAGCCCCGCCCTTGGTAGCCATTACAAAAAGGGCGGCCGTCTTGCCGGATATCCTTTCAAGATAATTTTCATAGCTCTGGTCAGGGTTGAAACTGGCATAAGCCTGTTTCAGCTCCCCTGAGGCAATTATCTGCAGAGTCTGGGCAAACAGGGTAACTATACGCATATTGTCGGTCTCTGCCGCTACTTCGGCGGCATGGGCAAACAGGAAATCACCCAGGAGTATAGCCTTTTCCAGCCCCCATACGGAATTGACAGTGCGGCGGCTGCGGCGGGTATCAGCCTTGTCAATGGCATCATCATGCACCAGGGTTGCTATGTGCAGCATTTCGGAAGAAGTGGCCAAAGGCAACACTTTTTTTATACCCGTACCGAAACACATGGCCGACAACATGGAAAGGGCCGGTCTGAGTACCTTGCCCCCCACCAGAATATAATCCAGCATTTCCGCCATTTCGGGAAAAGACTGCTTCCGGCTTTCGGATACCAGCTTAAACTCGTCCTCAACCCCTTTGAGGCCCTCATTTATAGGTGCGTAGATAGAGCTAAGTTTCAACAAGACCTTGCCTCCTGGTAAATACTAAAGCCCCATGCGGGCGGTTTCTTCTTCTACAACCGAATCTTCCAGTTTCTTGAAAAGCGGCTCCGGCGGTATCATTTCCTGCCCGGCTACCGGCATTTTAAGCACCCAGCCGTCTTTTTCTATTTCAGAGCCGAAACCCAGGTAAGTACTGAGCCTGCTTGAACTTTCCGGCAAAAACGGATAAAAAGCCACCCGAAGCCCGGAAAGAGCCGCCATGGCCACGTATAAACTGCGGGCAGCGGCAGCTTTGTCCACCTTTATTTCTTTCCAGGGGGCTTTTTCATCCAGATAGCGGTTTGCCTCCTGGGCCAGTGACATAGCCAGTTTAATAGCCTCACGGAAATTACAGCCGTGCAAAGCCTTGTCTGTTTCAAACAGCATGGCGCTGGTTTTCTCAATAAGGTTCAGGGAACGTTCGTCCAGCTCACCGTATTCGGGTACTTTGTTGTCAAAATTACGGCAGACCATAGTCAAAACGCGCTGGGCCAGATTGCCGTAAGTGGCTACCAGTTCGTCATTATTGCGGCGGACAAATTCCCTCCAGGAGAAATCCATATCAGAACTTTCAGGCATATTAGCCGAAAGAAGGTAACGCAGGGTATCCACACTGTAGCGTGAAAGAACATCATCCACCCAGATTGCTTTATTACGGCTCTTGGAAAACTTCTGGGCTTCTATAGTAAGGTATTCGTTTGAGGGGACGTCATACGGCAAATCAAGCCCGCCCCTACCCATCAGCATAGCCGGCCAGATAATAGTATGGAACGGGATATTGTCCTTGCCTATAAAATAGTAGCTTTTGGTATCTCCGCCCCAGTATTTCTGCCATTCATCCGGCTGGCCTTTAGATGCCGCCCACTCTATACTGGCAGACAGATAACCGATTACCGCTTCAAACCAGACATACAGCCGTTTGCCCTCATAACCCGGAAGCGGCAACGGCACGCCCCAGTCCAAATCACGGGTAATAGCCCGGTCTTTAAGCCCCTCTTTTAAATAACGCAGGGTGAAATTCAGCACATTGGTACGCCAGTAGGTCTTAGTTTCCACCCAGTGGGTAAGTTCTTCTTCAAATGCCGAAAGTTTCAGGAAAAAATGCTCGGTCTCACGGAATTCAGGAGGATTGCCGCAGTTTTTACAGCGGAAATTTAACAGTTCGGCCGCATTTAAGGGTTTGCCGCAGTTGTCACACTGGTCACCGCGGGCGCCTTCATATTTGCAGTGGGGGCAAGTCCCCTCTACATAGCGGTCAGGCAAAAAGCGGTTGCAGTGGGGGCAAAACGGCTGGCAAACCGTATCTTTATAAATATAACCCTTTTCATACAGGCTGAGGAACATCTGCTGAGCGGTGCGGGCGTGGTTGGCAGTGGCGGTTGAGGTATAGCAATCCCAGCTTATACCCAGCTTCGGCCACGAGGCCATAAACAGCCGGTGATAACGCTCTGCCACCTCGGCAGCCGTAATGCCCTCCTGCTCCGCCCTTATGGTAATGGGAGTGCCATGCATATCCGAACCGGATACCATAAGCACTTCATCCCCGCGGGTGCGGTGGTAACGGGCAAAAATATCTGCCGGCAGATAAGCGCCGGCAACATGACCCAGATGCAACTGGCTGTTGGCGTAAGGCCAGGCCACACCTATAAATATTCGTTCGCTCATTTATATCCTCAGGGCAGAAAGGTTAGAATTCTCTCGCCTTTTTCTTCTTTGTAGCTGGCATACCCTTTCTTCAGGGCGCATTCCACACAGTAATGAACGGTAGTGCCTTTGTCTACTTCTTTGCCGTCTTCTTCGTCTACAGCCAAATAACGCTCAGGATAGGGAATATTATTGTTGCAGCCAGTGCAAACCACATCCCCCAGTGAAATACATCCTCTCCTCATGAAACACCTCGCAAATTTTACCTATTATAAGGTTTTGTTAATTTTAAGCCAAGCCCGGTAGATTTCTTTTTTGGGCAGACCGCTTTTTTGGCTCACCAGAGCCACCGCTTCTTTAGCCGGTTTGCCCTGTTTTTTGAGCATGCCCAGTTCCTTTATTATATCATCCGTCAGCTCCGGCTGAGACACGGGCACTTTACAGCCCTCCACCACCAGCACAAATTCACCCCGCGGCTGGTCAAAATGGCTGATAGCCTGGCTGATACTGCCCCGGAATATTTCTTCATATATTTTGGTAAGCTCACGGCAGACGGCTATCTCACGGTCTCCCAGCACATCTTTTATGTCAAGCAAACAGCCCTGCAAACGGTGGGGTGCTTCCAGTATAACAATGCTTGCACCAAGTGATGCCGCTTCCGAAAGGGCTTTCCGGCGTTCAGTTTTCTGGCGGGGCAGAAACCCCAGATAGCTGAAACTGGCACAGTCCAGCCCGGATACCGCCACCGCTGTTATCACGGCCGAAGCCCCCGGCACCGGCACAACCTTTATGCCGTGCTCATGAGCAGCCTTTATAAGCTCGTAACCGGGGTCTGAAATACCGGGCATACCGGCATCTGAAACCAAAGCCACATCCCCCTCCCCCAGCACCTCCAGAATATAATCCAGCTTTGACAGGCGGTTATGCTCAAAGTAACTGGTCAGGGGGGTCTTTATATTATGGGCGGAAAGCAGTTTACGGGTACGGCGGGTATCCTCCGCTGCAATCAGCTTTACCTCTGAAAGCACACGCAGTGCCCGGAGGGTTATATCCTCCAGATTACCTATAGGCGTTGCCACCACATATAAAGCCATAACCTTATTATTGTAGCAGAATAAGCCTGAAGGCTAAACTGGCTAAGAAAAAAACCAAATCCCGAAATACTGTATAATAAAAGGGTGATAACACCCCGCCCTGACTGCCATGGTATTTCGGGCCGGAAACTATCCCCATTTCTATATATTTTTTGGCCTTATGCAAGGTTATAATAGAGCTAAATAACTTGCCTTGACTTGACTTTGCCGGCTCTGATATAGTTCATGTTTAATAGTAAGGAGAGCTGAGATGACAGTACCAGAATTTAAAACCCTCAGGCGTACCTACGGCTTTGACGAGGTAGCCATTGTCCCCGGCGGGTTAACCGTTAACCCCGAACAGGTAGAAATTGATTTCAAAATCGGCAATATTAACTTCTCCATCCCCTTTATTGCCTCGGCCATGGACGCCGTAACCAACGTGGATACTGCGGTTGCCATGAGCAAAATGGGCGGTTTGTCCGTTTTGCATCTGGAGGGTATTTATACCCGTTATGAAAACCCCCAGGAAATTCTTGACCAGATTATATCCAAACCCATTGACGAAGTAACTGCTTTCATGCAGAAGGTTTATACCGCCGAACCTATAAAAGAACATTTGATTGCCAAACGGGTAAGCGAAATAAAAGCCAAAGGTGGCATCTGTGCCGTCTCCATTATGCCTGCCAACGCCAAAAAACTGGCTCCCGTAGCAGTAGAAGCCGGAGCGGATATTATCTCCGTTGCTTCCACCGTCACTTCAGCCCGCCACGTCTCCAAGAGCAGCCACGGGCTTATCTTTGAAGAATTTGTAAAAATGATTAAAGTACCGGTGCTGGTTGGCAACTGCGTCAGTTATCAGGCCTGCCTTGAGCTTATGCGTACCGGTGTTCACGGTGTAATAATAGGCGTAGGCCCGGGTGCCGCCTGCACCTCACGCGAGGTTTTGGGTATCGGCGTTCCCCAGATAACCGCCAGCATGGATTGTGCCGCTGCCCGTGAAACTTATTATAAAGAAACCGGCCGCTATGTACCCATCATTACCGACGGCGGCTTTAAAAAGGGCGGCGATGTCTGCAAGGCTATCTGTGCCGGTGCTGATGCCGTCATGCTGGGGTCACCGTTTGCCAAGGCTGCCGAAGCTCCCGGACGGGGTTATCACTGGGGTATGTCTCATCCCCACCCCTCCCTGCCCAGAGGTACCCGCATCAAAGTGGGAACTACCGGCAGTCTGGAGCAAATACTGTTCGGCCCCACTTCCGTTACTGACGGCACTCAAAATATGGTGGGCGCACTTAAGACATCCATGGGTGTTTGCGGTGCTTCCAACATCCGCGAAATGCAGCAGGTTGAAATGGTTATTGCCCCGGCTATTACCACCGAAGGCAAAAGCTACCAGCTCTCCAAGTGCCAATAAAGTATTTGGTCTAAACTATAAAACAAAAAGCCGGTTTAAACCGGCTTTTTTTATTGGCTGAAATTCAAATCTGAAAAGAAGCGCCTACTCCTCGTCACCTTCGTCAGGTTCTTCCGGCTCTTCAGGGGCAACTGATTCGGACGCAGGCATTTTCAGAGACGGCACAATGGCACTCATGTGCCCGCGTTTGCGTTTAGGAGTCCACTCCGCCTTGTCTATCAGTGTGTGCAGTTCTTTCAAACCTGCGCTCCCGCTTACCAGTACCCCGTCTATACCCAAAGCCCAGAGTGACTGAAGCTCCGAAAGCGTGATATTTGAACTTACCCTTACCAGAAAGGGTTTTGACAATATATCCGCAAAACGCTGGTAGAGCATAATCTTCCGCCAGCTAAGAGTAGCCGTATCTGCCTGCTCACCCACGATAACCGCCCCTACGGACAAACAGTCCGCCGCCCTTATCATGAAATCAGTCAGATTGGTTTCAAGAATTATTATCTTGCCGGTTTTTTCAAGAGCGGTCAGGGGTGATACTTCGGCATCCGGGCTGAAGACCACAAAATCTGCCCCGGCCTTGGCCATTTTTGCGGCATCGGCTGCTTTATCACCCAGCATAACACCCCAAACAGTCTCTCCCAGCAAATCAGCCGCTTCTTTCAGCTTTTTGGCACTGGCTTTACTGGCAGAGACAAGCACCACGTCTGCCCCGCCAAATGCTTCTTTATCCGTCAGGTTTTCAATATCCAGCTCGGCTGCCAGCAGCATTTTGGGCGGGGGAGCAGAGGCAACCGCGTTAAAGCCCATGGGACGCACATAGCCTTTGGAAACATTTTTAAGCCTGTCTACAAATTTGCTCATTTAGTCTTATACCTCGTCATAAATAAATGGAGCCAGCGAGAGGATTCGAACCTCCGACCGGCGGTTTACGAAACCGCTGCTCTACCTCTGAGCCACGCTGGCGCAGGCAACAGTATAGCATAACGGATATTTCCGTCACTACCGATAGCAGTTCCGCAGAGTTTTTTAAACCCGGATATTAAAGGCTGATAAGGAGTTTCCCGTCAGCCTGGCTGGTCAGCAAACGCCTTAGTTCATGCTTATGCTGGGCAGGCCCGGAAAGAACCTTGCCGTTATAATCAAAGGTAGAGTGGTTTACACTGCAGCAGCGGAGTCTGGCTTCGCCCTGTACGGGGTCAATTTTGCGTCCGCCATGGGGGCAGGCATTTTCATAAGCATAAAGGTTATTATCCTGACCGCGTACCACCAGCACCGGCTTGGCAAGGCCTTTGCCCGCCATATAACCAGCCCCGCCCTTTAAAGACAGCCCCGGCAGCTTTTCCAAATCAAGGGTAATCTGGCTGTCCATCACACTCCAGACATCGTCAGCTAAGGGTGCGGTATCACATTTACCCATGATAGCTTTAAAAATATTCACCAAAGCCTCCCTGTTTTTACTTTAAAAACTTCCCGTTTGACTACAAAAGTATAGCACAAAGATCAGGCCGGATCAACAGATACCTGCCGTAATAATATACAATTATGTTTGCCCCGAAGGGGCATAAATAGTAGAATATAGCCGAATAGGACAGGAGGGAGAACCCTCAGGGGAGATTAGATATGGAAACCGGTACTTTCAAAGTAAAATCTGGCCTGGCTCAAATGCTCAAAGGCGGGGTGATTATGGATGTGACCACCCCCGAACAGGCTAAAATAGCGGAGGAAGCAGGCGCCTGTGCCGTTATGGCGCTGGAGCGCGTACCTTCGGATATAAGGGCGGCCGGCGGCGTTGCCCGCATGGCAGACCCCACTATTATTGAAAAGATTATGAAAGTAGTCAGCATACCCGTTATGGCCAAGTGCCGCATAGGTCACTTTGTAGAAGCCCAGATACTGGAATCCATGGGGGTTGATTACATTGATGAGTCCGAGGTGCTTACCCCGGCGGACGAAAGTTTTCACGTCTGGAAACATGATTTTAAAGTCCCCTTCGTTTGCGGCTGCCGTGATTTGGGTGAAGCCTTAAGGCGGATTGGCGAAGGTGCAGCTATGATACGCACCAAGGGTGAGGCCGGTACCGGCAACATTGTGGAAGCGGTACGCCATATGCGTTCCGTTATGGGCTCTGTCAGACGGGTACAGTCTATGTCCGCTGACGAACTTTCCGCTTATGCCAAAGAGATAAATGCACCTTTGGAACTGGTGCTTGAACTTCACAAGACCGGTAAACTGCCGGTAGTAAACTTTGCCGCCGGCGGGGTGGCTACCCCGGCTGATGCAGCCCTGATGATGCAGCTTGGGGCGGACGGGGTATTTGTAGGTTCAGGTATATTTAAATCATCTGACCCCGCCGCCATGGCCAAAGCCGTAGTCAAAGCGGTAACCCACTATAAAGATGCCAAAGTACTGGCCGAAATATCCAAGGGTCTGGGTGATGCCATGCCCGGTCTGGATATAAAACAAATAGAACCCGATAAACTGATTTCCCGCAGGGGCTGGTAAAAAGTGCACAGGATAGAAGTCTCCCTGAAACCGGAGTGGCCAGACCCGAAAGGCAACAGCATTTGCCGTGATATACAAGACCTTGGCATTACCTCAGTTAGCGAAGTGCGGGTAATAGACGTTTTCTGGCTGGAGGGACAGCTTTCAGACAGTGAAGTCCTGACCATTTCCGGGGAGCTTCTTTCAGACAAGATAATCCAGACCTTTAAATATGACGCCAACTGCCCGCAGGCGGAAGCTGACGGCTTTTCGGCTATAGAAGTCACCTATAACGCCGGGGTAACCGACCCGGTTCAGGAAACTATCCTCAAAGCCATTTCTGATTTGGGCATAAAGGGCGTAACTGCCGCCAAAACGGCCAAACGCTATCTGCTTAAGGGGGAAATTTCGGCTGACGAACTGGATACCATCGGCAGTAAGCTTCTTATAAACCCCATTGTCCAGCATGTGGTTAAGAGCGGTTCAAACCCCTTCCCCCCTAACCCGAAGTATACTTTTAAACTGAGGAAGATTGACCTGCTGGCCGAAAAGCTGAAGGACAACATGGCCTCGCTGGGCAAGGAGTTCAGCCTGAGCCACCAGGAACTTTCGGCTATTTATGAACATTACCTGAAACTGGGGCGGGCACCCACTGATGCCGAACTGGAAACCCTGGCCCAGACCTGGAGCGAACACTGCTGCCATAAAACATTTAAGGCTATGCTGGATTATGACGGCCAGATTATAAATAACCTGCTGAAGCAGACTATAGCCAAAGCCACTGCTGAACTTAACAAACCCTGGTGCTTATCTGTTTTTGTAGATAACTCCGGCGTAATAGAGTTTGATGATAAATGGGGGGTCTGCTTTAAGGCTGAAACCCATAATCACCCGTCAGCGGTTGAGCCATACGGCGGGGCGGCTACCGGCATTGGCGGGGTAATCCGTGACATACTGGGCACGGGACTTGCCGCCAAACCCATTGCCAATACAGATGTATTCTGTTTCGGCCAACCTGACCTGCCAGAAAATGAACTGCCCCCGGGAGTGCTTCATCCCCGCCGTGTTTTCAAAGGGGTACGCTCCGGCGTGGCAGATTACGGCAACCGTATGGGCATACCCACAGTTAACGGGGCAGTCCTTTTTGATGAACGCTATACCGCCAACCCGCTGGTTTACTGCGGTACTATAGGCCTGATACCCAAAAAATACGCCCTGCCGGGCAAGCAATCTGCCGGTGATTTGGTGGTGCTGATTGGCGGGCGTACCGGGCGTGACGGCATACACGGGGTAACCTTTGCCTCCGGCGAACTGAATGACCGCTCTACCGAGCTGTCTTTTACCGCCGTCCAGATAGGCAACCCCATTGTGGAAAAGCGGATGCTGGATACTTTGCTTGCCGCCCGTGACCGTGAGCTGTTTGTACGCATTACAGACTGCGGCGGCGGGGGTTTAAGCTCTGCCATAGGCGAAATGGCTGAATCTACCGGGGTAAAAGTCTATCTGGATAAAGTACCCTTGAAATACTCCGGCCTGACCTACTCTGAAATATGGATATCCGAAAGCCAGGAACGGATGCTGCTGGCAGTTAAAAAAGAAAAACTGAGTGAGATTATGGCACTCTTTGAAAGCGAAGGGGTAGAAGCGTCGGTCATAGGCGAATTCAGCAATGACCGCCACCTCAAGCTTTTTTACGAAGACAATCCGGTAGCTGACTTGCAGATGGACTTCCTGCATAACGGGCGGCCTCAGCTGGAATTAACTGCCACCCGCCACAAACACCGCCACCCCGAAGCTGACTTTGACTGCCCGGAAGATTTGGAAACCGAGCTTAAAAATATACTTTCCCACTGGAATGTGTGCAGCCGGGAGTGGATAATCCGCCAGTATGACCATGAAGTACAGGGCGGGAGCGTCCTCAAACCCATGGCGGGGGCTGAAAATGACGGGCCGGGTGATGCCGCCGTTATCCGCCCGGTGCTTGGCTCAAAGAAAGCGGTAGTAATATCAAACGGCATTAACCCCAGCTACGCTGACGTAGATGCCTACAATATGGCCGCATCGGCTATAGACGAAGCCCTGCGGCAGATTATTGCGGTAGGCGGCAACCTGGACAGGGTAGCCCTGCTGGATAACTTCAGCTGGGGCAATGCCAGCCGCCCCGAAAGCCTGGGGGATTTGGTACGTGCCTGTCAGGCCTGCCATGACCTTTCCCTGGTCTTTGAAACCCCCTTTATTTCAGGCAAAGACAGCCTGAATAACGAATTCCGTTATAATGACAAGCTGATTACCATTCCCCACACCCTGCTTATTTCCGCCATAGGGGTAATGGAAGACGGTGAGAAGGCCGTCAGTATGGATTTCAAAAAAGCCGGAAACCTTATTTATCTTGTGGGCAAAACCGCCGAAGAACTGGGCGGTTCCCATTACTTCAAAAACCACAGCTTTATAGGCAACCGGGCACCCGCCGTAAATGCAGAGCGCGCCAAAGAAAACATGCAGGCCCTTTCTTCCGCTACCGCCAAAGGGCTGGTGGCTGCCTGCCATGACCTGTCCGAAGGCGGGCTGGGAGTTGCGGCGGCCGAAATGGCCTTCAGCGGCAAACTGGGGGCAAACATACGTCTGGCAGATGTACCTCTTTCTGAAAAGATAGAGCGGGAAGATTACATACTCTTTTCAGAGTCCAACAGCCGTTTTCTGGCAGAAGTATCACCCGAACATAAGGCCGAATTTGAAAAGCTGATGCAGGCGGGAGACTTCGGGCTTATAGGTGAGGTCACCGCCGAACCCCGTCTGAAAATAAGCGGGCTGGGCGGCAGGGAGATTATTATAAACACCCCGGTTAGCGAACTGAAAGAGGCCTGGCAAAGGCCGATGCGCTGGTAGGTAGAGATGAGCAAAGTAAAAACCCTGATACTCCGCACACCCGGTACTAACTGTGATATTGAAACGTCTTATGCCTTTGAGCTGGCCGGCTCCGAAACAGAGATGGTGCATATAAACGAACTCCTGGCCAAGCCTTCGCGCTTAGCCGAATTTCAGATAATGGCTTTCCCCGGCGGCTTCGGCTACGGTGATGACCTGGGGGCGGGACGGGTACTGGCTAATGAAGTACGCCTGAAACTGGGTGAAAAAATAAACCGTTTCCACGAAAGCGGCGGGCTTATTATAGGTATCTGCAACGGCTTTCAGGCACTGGTCAAAACCGGCATACTGCCCGGCCCTATGAAAGACGGGCAGAAAATAACCCTGACAGAAAACAACTCCGGCCGTTTTGAATGCCGCTGGACATACCTTGCGGTAAACCCCTTTTCCACCTGCGTGTTCACCCAGGGTATAGACCGCCTGTATCTGCCGGTAGCCCACGGCGAAGGTAAACTGCTGGGCAGCCCGGAAGTAATAAACAAGCTTAATTCAGTGGTTTATTATACCGACAAAGACGGCAAACGCAACTCCCCCTACCCAGCTAATCCGGCCGGCACCCTGATGGATATTGCCGGTATTGCAGACGAAAGCGGGCGGATATTTGCCCTTATGCCCCACCCGGAGCGGTTTGTCCGGGGCAGCCAGCACCCGCGCTGGCCGGCGGAAGGCCTTAAAGAAGAAGGCGACGGGCTGAAAATATTTACCAATGCCGTAAAATGGGCACGCCAGGTCTGAGACCGGAAAATATAGCTGGTGCGCTCCATTTTTGTAATAAATACATGACATCAGCCGCAGCTTTTAGCCGCTTCGGCACCGGAAGCGGTGTTGCTGGCTAATTGGGCTTGTGTTATACTTCTGTGTTATCATCATGCAAATATTGCTATTAAACGGTTTTTAACTAACTAGGAGGGGATAGAGCTTGCCAACTACAAACATCAAAGAGCTTCTGGAAGCCGGGGCGCATTTTGGTCACCAGACCAGCCGCTGGCATCCGCGGATGAAGAAATATATCTTCACCAAACGCAACGGTATTCACATTATTGACCTTGAAAAGACCGTAGTCATGCTGGACAAAGCCTGCAATTACATTAATCAGGTTGTCAGTGAAGGCGGTAAGGTTCTTTTTGTCGGTACCAAAAAACAGGCCCAGGAAATTTTGGCTGAAGAAGCCAAGAGATGCGGCATGTATTTTATCAATCAGCGCTGGACCGGTGGCATTTTAACCAATTTCCATTCCATCCAGTCACGGATTGATTATCTGGTACGGCTGGAAGACCAGCAGGCCAGGGGTGATTTTAACCGTCTGCCCAAGAAAGAAGCTCAGAAACTGGCAGAAGAGATTGCCCGTCTGAACCGCACTATGGGCGGCTTCAAAGAAATGACCCGCCTGCCGGATGTAATCTTTGTGGTAGACCCCACTAAAGAAAAGATTGCTATGGCCGAAGCCAAACGGATGGGTGTCCCGCTGGTGGCTATGGTTGATACCAACTGCAATCCTGACGAAGTTGACTATCCTATTCCTTCTAACGATGACGCTATGCGGGCTATCAAACTCATCTGCTCCAAAATGGCTGATTCCGTTATCGAAGCCCAGAACGCCCTGAAGGTTACCGAAGTTGAAACCACCGGCGAAGCTCAGGCTGAAACTGCCGGTTAAATAATAAACACTGGAGTTAATAAATTGGCTATCAATGCTGAACAGATAAAGGAACTCCGCGAGAAATGCGGCGCAGGCGTTATGGAATGCCGCAACGCTCTGATGGATTCAAATGGCAATGTTGAAAAAGCCCAGGAGATTCTCCGGGAGAAAGGCCTGGTAAAAGCCGCCAAGAAGGCTGAACGTGAAACTGTCCAGGGTATTGTGGAATCCTATATTCATACCCAGGGACGGATAGGTGCGCTGGTTGAGCTTAACTGCGAAACTGACTTTGTTGCCCGCACTGATGCCTTTAAGGAACTGGCCCACAATCTGGCCATGCAGGTTGCGGCCATGTGTCCGCTTTACCTGTCTGAAGAAGACCGCCCGGCCGAATGTGAAGTTGAAGCCGAAAACGCCTGCCTGCTGCTTCAGCCTTACATCAAAGACCTCTCCAAAACCATCAACGGTCTCATTATTGAGACTGTTGCCAAGGTTGGAGAGAATATCCGCCTGAAGCGGTTTGCCCGATTTGAGCTTGGAGGCTAGTACCGGTATTTTTTATGGCTGAAATAAAATATAAACGTATCCTGTTAAAACTCAGTGGAGAGGCTTTCAAAGGAGCCACCGGATACGGTATTGATATCCCTACCGTAAGAAGTATTGCCCACGAGATTAAGCATATCTGCCTTATGGGCGTGGAAGTGGCCATTGTGGTAGGGGGAGGCAATATTTGGCGGGGGGCAACCGCCGCCAAAGAGGGAATTGACCGGGTTTCAGCCGATTATGCTGGTATGCTGGCCACTATTATAAACGCCCTTACCCTGCAGGATGCCCTGGAACGTGAGGGCATCGTAACCCGCACCCAATCCGCTCTGGCAGTACAGCAGGTAGCCGAGCCGTATATCTGCAGACGGGCTATCCGCCACCTGGAAAAAGGGCGGGTAGTAATATTTGCCGGAGGCACCGGCAACCCCTATATGACCACCGACACTGCCGCCGCTTTACGGGCCATAGAGATAGAAGCCGATGTGCTTCTTATGGCCAAAAATAAGGTGGACGGCGTTTATACCGCTGACCCCAAAAAACACCCCGAAGCTACCCTTTTCCAGCACCTTACTCATATGGAAGCTATAAATAAGCGCCTCCAGGTTATGGATGCAACGGCCCTTTCACTTTGTCTGGATAATAAATTGCCGATTATTGTGTTTGACCTCCAATCCTCCGAAAGCCTGGTGAGCGCCATTTCCGGTCAGCCGATAGGTACATTAATATCCAGCGAGAGTTAAAATGATAAACGAAATTTTACAAAAATCTGAAAAAAAGATGGCTGCTTCGCTTGATGTGCTTTCGCAGGAACTCTCCGGCATACGCACCGGGCGTTCGTCCCCGGCCCTGGTTGAACATATCAAAGTGGAATATGCCGGCGTACCCACCCCTATTAACCATCTGGCCAGCATTGCCGCTCCTGACCCGCGTTATATTACTATTCAGCCCTGGGACAGAAGCTGCCTTTCCGCTATTGAGAAGGCCATTATGAAATCTGATTTGGGTCTTATGCCCAATAATGACGGCAATATTATCCGCCTGAATATACCCCCCCTGTCTGAAGAACGCCGCCAGGAAATGATTAAAATGGTCAGCAAAAGGCTGGAAGAAGACAAAATAGCCATGAGAAATGTCCGCCGTGATGCAATGGACGAAATGAAAAAACTGGAAAAGTCCAAGGAAATCTCCCAGGACGACCTGAAACGCGGCTCTGACCAGCTTCAGAAGATAACAGACAGCTTTATTGCCAAGGCTGACAAGCTGGGAGCGGATAAAGAAACTGAACTAAAGCAAGTTTAACCCCCTATTCTCCGTCAAACTCAAAGGATAGTCCGGCAACCCCCTGTTGCGATAGAGGTTTTTATCTTGGACACAACAGTTAGAATAAATAATACCCCCCCGAACCACATCGCAATAATAATGGATGGAAATGGCCGCTGGGCGGAACGCCGCGGCCTTAGCCGTTTAGATGGGCATAAAGCCGGCCTTGAAAACGCCAGACAAATTATCCGCCACTTAAATTCGCTGGGGGTCAAATACGTTACCCTCTACAGTTTTTCCACTGAGAACTGGAAACGCCCGGATACCGAGATAAAAGGGCTTTTCGGGCTGATAAATGACATTATGTCATCTTATATCCCGGAGCTGGTGGAAAACAACGTCCGTTTAAAACATCTGGGGCATCTGGATAAACTGCCATCTGTACTAAAAGATAAACTGGCAGACCTGCTGTCCCGTACCAGCCGGAATA
This sequence comes from Dehalococcoides mccartyi 195, assembly GCF_000011905.1. Lineage (NCBI taxonomy): Bacteria > Bacillati > Chloroflexota > Dehalococcoidia > Dehalococcoidales > Dehalococcoidaceae > Dehalococcoides > Dehalococcoides mccartyi. Next base: position 356,309 of record NC_002936.3, on the reverse strand, counting down.
CCGGCCTGACCCTGTGTCTGGCCTTTGATTACGGCGGGCGGGATGAAATTATTCAGGCGGTAAAAAAGCTGGTTAAAGACGGATTAGCCGCTGATAAAATAACCGAAAATGTATTTGACGGCTATTTGTATACCGCAGGCATACCGGAAGCTGATTTAGTAATCCGCACCGGCGGCGAAATGCGGCTTTCCAATTTTCTCCTGTGGCAGTCAGCCTACAGCGAGTTGTATTTTTCGGAAGTAATGTGGCCGGATTTCGGTGAAAAAGAAATTGATAACGCTATCTCTGCCTTTAATCAGCGGCAGAGACGTTTTGGTGGTTTGTAAATTATGCTTAAAAAACGCGTTTTAAGCGGCTGCCTGCTGGCCATTATTGCTCTGGCAGTTATCTGGATTGACCAGCCCATAGCCTGGCTGACCCTGGCTATGGCGGTGGTAGTCGCCCTGGCCCTAAATGAATTTTACAATGCCGTTACCGTTTACCTTAAATCCCAGCCCTTCAAGGCGCTGGGCATTTTCTGGGGTATGCTTATCGTAATCAGCCCCCATCTGCAAATAGAAAGCGTCTTGCCGTTCTTACTGGGGTCTTTCAGCCTGACCTCACTCATATACCTGCTGACCCTGAAAGACCGCACAGATGCCTTTCCCCGCTGGGCTTGGACACTCTCCGGGGTAATTTATATCGGTCTGCTCTCCAGTTTCTGGGTGGCCCTGCGCGAACTGCCCATGGGACGCGAATGGGTGCTCTGGACGCTGATTCTTACCGCCGCTACCGATACAATGGCTTTTTTCATAGGCAGCCGTTTCGGCAAACAGAAAATGGCACCCTCCATCAGCCCCAACAAAAGCTGGCAGGGAGCTATAGGCGGGGCGGTATTCAGTATTATAGTCGCCCCCATTTTTGCTGACTTGCTGGGACTGCCTATAAATGTATTTGTGGCCATGCTGATAGGTCTTTTGGTCAGCGTAGCCGGACAAACCGGGGATATCGCCGAATCTCTGTTTAAACGCAATATGCACTGTAAAGATTCCGGGAATCTGATACCCGGACACGGCGGAATTATGGACCGCCTGGACAGCCTGCTTTTTACCGGCATAGTGGTATACTACTACGTGATATGGTTCATTCAATAAAAAACATTGTCATACTGGGGTCTACCGGTTCTATTGGCCGCCAGACTCTGGAGGTTATCCATTCACTGCCGGACCGGTTCAAGGTACTGGGACTGGCTGGCGGAACGAATGCAAATCTGCTTAAAGAACAAACCGAGCAGTTCCGCCCCAAATACATCTACTGCCAAAACTGCCATGATACTAACGCCTGTACCGCCCGTTTTATCCCCATGGAGGAAATGGCCGCCCTGCCCGAAGCCGACATAGTGGTAGTGGCCACCCCCGGCAGTGCCGGTTTGCAGCCGGTGCTTGCCGCTGCCAGAGCCGGCAAGGTAATAGCTTTGGCCAACAAGGAATCCCTGGTTTCAGCCGGGGAGATAGTAACCGCCACCGCACAGGAAAACAGAGCTAAAATACTGCCGGTGGACAGTGAACACAGTGCCATCTGGCAGTGTTTGTCAGGTGAGGTCACACCCCCCGCCCGGATTATCCTGACCGCCTCAGGCGGACCTTTCCGTTCCTTAACTAAAGACGAAATAGCCAAAGTCACCCCTGAACAGGCACTTAAGCACCCCTCCTGGAAAATGGGAACCAAGGTTACCATAGACTCAGCCAGTCTCATGAATAAAGGGCTGGAGATAATAGAAGCCCGCTGGCTGTTTGATATGCCGGTACGGAATATTCAAGTGGTTATCCATCCCCAGAGCATTATTCACTCCATGGTGGAGTTTGCAGACGGCAGCCTTAAAGCCCAGCTGTCACGGCCGGATATGCGTTTCCCCATTCAGTGTGCTCTCACCTACCCCGAAAGGCTGACCAACCTCACCCTACCCCGCCTAAACTGGGCGGAAATAGGCAAGCTGGACTTTGAAATGCCGGACATGGACAGATTTCCCTGCCTGAAGTTAGCCATATCCGCCGGAGAAGAAGGCAAAACCTTTCCGGCAGCACTGTGCGCCGCAGACGAATTGGCTGTTGAGATGTTCCTGAAGGGTGAGATAGGATTCGGGCAGATACCCCAACTGATAGCCAAAGTACTGGATGCCCATCAGGCTGTTGCCAGCCCATCTCTGGATGATATTCTGGCCGCAGATGCCTGGGCACGCCGCAAAGTAACCGAACTGGCAGGTAAACTATAAATGCTGTTAACCATTGTTTCTTTTCTGATTATATTTTCCATAGTAGTTATCTCCCATGAGCTTGGCCATTTCTTTTCCGCCAAAGCTATAGGGGTAAAGGTGGAGGAATTCGGGTTTGGCTATCCGCCTAAAATATTCGGCCGCAAATTCGGACAGACTGAGTACAGCCTTAACTGGCTGCCGCTGGGCGGTTTTGTAAAAGTAGAGGATGACCCCGTAAATAATAAAGGCCTTTCCTCAAAAAGTGCCGGGAAGCGTCTGCTCTTTTTCAGTGCCGGAGCTTTGGTAAACGCTGTTTTACCCATTATTCTGTTTGCCTTTGCCCTGATGGTGCCGCATGACGTGCTGGTGGGCAGGGTAAACGTGGAAGAAGTAGTGCCGGATTCACCTGCCGCTTTAGCCGGGCTGGTAGCGGGTGATACTATTTTAAGTGTAAACGGCACTGAAATACGGAACACCTCCGAATTTTCCCGTATTTCCCAGCTGAATCTGGGGCAAACCATAGAAATAACCGTACTCCATGCTGACCAGACCCAAAGTACTGTCAGTTTGTCTCCCCGCTGGCAGCCGCCGGCCGGTGAAGGCCCGGTGGGTATTTCACTGCAAACTCTGGACTACCAGATAATAAGCGAAAGCGAGTCTGTTCTGGCTTCCATTCCCCTGTCTATACAGCAAAATTTTGAAACCCTGGTGCTTTTTAAAAACTCCATACTGGGCCTTATCATGGGCAGTGTACCCTTTGACGTAGTGGGGCCGGTGGGGCTTGCCCAGATGACCGGGGATGTGGCACGTGCCGGGATTGGCCCTCTGCTGGAGTTTACCGCTTTCCTCAGCCTGAATCTGGCTATTATCAATTTGCTGCCCCTGCCCGCCCTTGACGGCGGACGGATATTGTTTGTATTTATTGAGTGGATACGGGGCGGCAGACGCATCTCTCCCAGAGTGGAAAACCTTATCCATATGACCGGGTTTTTCCTGCTGATAGGGCTTATGCTGGCGGTAACCTTTCAGGATATTATACGCATTGCCCAAGGCTAGTTTCTGATATACTCTCTACGAAGAGGCTTTTAAAATATGATTATGCGGCGTAAAAGTACTGAAATCCGGCTGGGGAATATAACTATCGGGGGGAATGCCCCGGTATCAGTCCAGTCCATGACCAAAACAGATACCCGCAATATCCCGGCTACAATTTCCCAAATAAAAGAGCTGGAAGAATGCGGCTGTGAAATAATCCGGCTGGCTATACCGGATATGGAAGCCGCCACTGCCCTGAAATCTATCCGCAAAGAAGTCAGGATACCTATTGTGGCGGATATTCATTTTGATTACCGCCTGGCACTAGCAGCACTCTTAGCCGGGGCAGACGGCCTCAGGCTCAATCCCGGCAATATCGGTGACCCGGAACGGGTTAAAGCGGTGGTCAGGGCGGCAAAAGAACGGGAAATCCCAATCCGTATCGGGGTAAATGCCGGCAGCCTGCCCAAAGACCTGCCCCCAGAGCTCACCACTGCCCAAAAGATGGTCAAAGCCGCCATGGGGCATATAAAGATACTGGAAGCCCTGGATTTCAGCCTGATTAAGGTTTCACTGAAGGCTTTTGACGTGCCTACCACCGTTGAAGCCTACCGCCAGATAGCTTCCCTTATACCCTACCCGCTTCATGTGGGCATTACCGAAACAGGCACCCCCAAAACCGGTCTGGTGCGAAGTGCGGTGGGCATAGGCAACCTGCTGTATATGGGTATCGGGGATACTATCCGGGTTTCCCTGACTTCCCCGCCCCAGGAAGAAGTATTTGCCGCTTATGAAATACTGAAAAGCCTGAACTTAAGGCAGCGCGGCCCGGTGCTGGTCAGCTGCCCTACCTGCTCCCGGACCGAAGTGGATATTGTGGGTATTGCCGCCAGGGTGCAGGAAGCCCTGAACAAAATAGATAAACCGATCAGGGTGGCCGTAATGGGCTGTGCCGTAAACGGCCCCGGCGAAGCCAAAGAGGCTGATTTGGGCATAGCCTGCGGCAAGGGACAGGGGCTGCTATTCCGCAAGGGTGAAAAGATAGCCTCCTTTCCCGAAGATGAGCTGGTAAATGCCCTGCTGCGGGAAATAGCTTCCCTGTAGTTTATATGCCCCCGCTTTCAGGCTTCTTTGGCAGATGATTTTAGGGTATAATCCTTCTTGGCAAGCCGTTATTTACAAGGAGCTTTTAATATGCGTTATTCCAGGTTATTTGGCAAGACCCAGCGTGAAATCCCGTCAGATGCCGAAACTATAAGCCACCAGCTGCTGCTGCGTTCGGGTATGATAGCCCAGCTGACCGCCGGAGTATATTCGTTTATGCCTCTGGCCTGGCGGTCTATCCAGAAAATTGAAAACATTATCCGGCAGGAAATGAATAAATCAGGCTGCCAGGAACTGGCCATGCCGGTACTCCAGCCGGTGGAAATATGGCAGCAAAGCGGACGCGAAGCCCCCTTCGGGCAGACCCTTTTCCATTTGAAAGACCGCAAAGACCGTAATCTGGTGCTTGGCCCTACCCACGAGGAGGTTATAACCGACCTTGCCAGCCGCTATATCCAGAGCTACCGTGACCTGCCCCAGCGGCTTTACCAGATACAGACCAAATTCCGTGATGAGCCACGCCCCCGCGGCGGGCTGATACGGGTACGCGAATTTATTATGAAAGATATGTACAGCTTTGATGCCAGCCCCGAAGGGCTGGACGAAAGCTACCAGACTATGAAACAGGCCTATGAAAACGTATACCGCCGCTGCGGTCTGGAATCTATGGTAATAGATGCGGACAGCGGGGCAATAGGCGGAAAGGCCTCACACGAATTTATGATTGTGGCCGAAAGCGGCGAGGACAGTATTATCTACTGCCCGAAGTGCAATTATGCCGCCAATGCCGAAAAAGCAGTGTTCAAAAAGAAAACCCTGCCCAAAGAACCCCCGAAAGACTTAGAAGAAGTAGCCACCCCCGGCCAGAAGACTATTTCAGAGGTAGCCGCTTTTCTTTCGCTCAAACCGGAAAATACCCTCAAAGCAGTCTTTTACATGGCAGACGGAAAGTTTGTGATGGCGGTCATACGGGGAGATTTGGATATAAACGAAATAAAGCTGAAAAATCTGCTGAAATGCAATGATTTGCGTCTTGCGGAAGACAGCGAAGTAAAAGCCGCCGGGATAGCAGCCGGATTTGCATCACCCGTGGGGCTGAAAAATAGCCTGACAGTGGCTGATGACTCTGTTGAAAACGGCTCTAACTTTGTAGCCGGGGCTAACAAAGACGGCTTTCACCTGAAAAACGTCAACTTCGGGCGGGATTTCAAGGCAGATAAAATGGCGGATATTGCCCTGGCGGCAGAAGGTGCTGCCTGCCCCTTCTGTGACGGCACTTTTGCCTCCAAACGGGGGGTGGAAGTGGGGCATATTTTTAAACTGGGAACATTCCTTTCAGAACGTTTCGGGGCAAACTTCACAGATGCCGAGGGCATCAGCCACCCGATAATAATGGGGTGCTACGGCATGGGGGTAGGACGGCTGCTGGCCGCCGCCATAGAGCAAAACCATGACGAAAAAGGCATTATCTGGCCTATGCCTATTGCCCCTTATCAGATATATATCTGCGGGCTTTTCCTGGATAACCCGGCAGTCAGCCAGGCGGCTGAAAAAATATATACCGAACTGGAAGCCCAAGGGGTGGAAGTGCTGTTTGACGACCGCGAACTTACAGCCGGGGTCAAATTTAACGATGCAGACCTCTTAGGTATCCCCCTGAGGCTGACTATAAGCCCCCGCAATCTGGATAAAGGCGGAGTGGAACTCAAGCTCCGCCGGAACAAAGAATCCGAACTTGTTCCGCTTGAAAGCATAATGGAAAGGGTAATCACCTGCATCAAGAGCCAGAGTGATTTATAACTGCCTGTTTTGCCCAAGAGCTGTCTAAAGGTAAAAAATCAGGGGGGCTAATAGCCCCCCTGATTTTTTATTTCTGTTCCGGCTTGTTTTTAAGTGAATCCAGATATCTCTGGTGAGATTCCCAGTAAGTCTTAATGGCTGACTCACGGTCTTCCCAGCCTTCAACACCGGTTTTCTTGGCTTCCAGTTCTTTATAGATGTTAAAGAAATGGAATATTTCTTTAAGCAGGTGGGGAGGCACGTCCGAAAGGTCACGGATAAAATTAAAGTGGGGGTCACCAATGGGTACGCACAGCAGCTTGGCATCCGGGCCTTTTTCATCGTACATTTTGAAAAGACCTACCGGCTTGGTCTCTATCAGACAGCCGGGGAAGGTGGGCTCCCAAACCAAAACCAAAGCATCAAGCGGGTCACCGTCTTCGGCCAGAGTATCCTCAATAAAACCGTAGTCACTGGGATAATGAACGGCCGAGAAAAGCATACGGTCAAACTTGATTACCTTGCGTTCTTTATCATATTCGTATTTATTTTGGCTACCCTTAGGTATTTCTATCATAACCTTAAGGATAATATCCGGGGTACTTGCCAGTTTCAGTCTTTTAAGTTTGGGGCATTTTGACTCACCGCAACCCACTATTGTCTTAAAATCTGAATTGATGGCTTCAACTTCTTTTTTAATCTGCTTTGAACTATCGCTTAACATTTTTCCTCCGCATTTATAATACCTCATTCGGGCTTAAAAACCAAAAGGGGCTTCTACCCAAAAGCCCCTTTTGCAATAACCGGATAAATACACTCAGGAACGCAGAACCGCCCCCGTTTCAGTATTAAGCCGTTTAAGTATCTGGTTCATTACACTGTCTACATCCGCATCTTTCAGGGTATGGGTATCAGACTGAAACAGCAGATGATAAGCCAGTGATTTTTTGTCCTCGGCTACCTGCTTGCCCTGATACATATCAAACAGCTCTACATTTTTAACCAAATCAAACTCGGAAATTATATCTGTAACCTGCCGGTTGGTAATACTGCGGTCAAGCACCAAAGCCAAATCACGTTCCACTGAGGGGAAGCGGTTAATCTGGGTAAATTTGCGCCGAACCGTAGCCCGGGTAATGAGCTTGGAAAGATTGATTTCAAACATATATACCGGCTCTGTTATGCCGAATTTATCTGCAGTCTGGGGGCTTAGCTGCCCCAAAACACCCACCGGCATGTCTCCCACCAGTATACCGGCCTGATACCCCGGAGTCAGACCCGGTTCATCAGATACCGCAAAATCAGCTGCAATACCCAACCGGCTGACCAAAGATTCCACAATGCCTTTGGCATCAAAGAAGTCAAAACCAGCGGTATTTCTCTGCCACCAGGCTTCAGAGGCACTGCCCGCTATAAGGGCGCACAGCATTTCGGGCTCATCTTGCTTATTATTCTCTTTCGGCAGGTAGATGCGCCCAAGCTCATACAGCCTGAGGCCGTTTTTTTCAAAACGGCGGTTTGCCGCTAAAGATGCATACAGGGCAGGACGCAAGCTGGTACGCATAACTTCCTGCTCACTGCTCATGGGGTTGCTGATAGCCAGACATTCGGGCTCAGCCCCTGAAAAAACACGGGAAAGCATTTCGCGGCTGGTGAATGAATATGATATAAGTTCCTGAAAACCATACCCTGATAATATCTGCCGTAAGAAACGCTTTATGCCCGGCAGAGGGGGTGTTTCTATTTTAGGAATGGCTTTATCCAGAGGCAGACAGGGTATAGTATCGTAGCCGGCTATCCTGGCCACCTCCTCAATCATATCAATATCACTTTCAATATCCATCCGCCAGTAACCGGGGAAAAACCGCATTTTATCATCAACGGAACCGTAGCCGAATTCTTCCATACCGGGTACATATTCGGGCATCCAGGCAAAACCCAGCCTTTTGGCTATTTTACAGCTGTCAAATTTCTCTCCCTCAAGCCCTAATACCCGGTTGACCTTTGAAAGAGATAATACAACGCTGTTTCTGTCTTTTTTAACCGGCATGACATCCATTAAGCCCGAAGCCGCCTGCCCGCCGGCTATTTCCAGTATCAGCTGGGTGGCGCGTTTCAGGGCAACAGGCGCAAGCTCAAAGCTAAGCCCTTTTTCAAAACGGGCTGAAGCCTCACTCTGGAGTTTCAAAGCTTTAGCAGTCCTGCGGATGCTGTGCTTGTCAAAGGTAGCCGACTCCAGCAGTACGCTGGCAGTTTTCTCAGTAACCTCGGTATTTTCACCGCCCATTACCCCGGCCAGGGCAATTATTTTGTCCGGTTCGGTAATAAGGAGCATATCCGGGCTGAGTTTGCGTTCAACCCCGTCCAGAGTAGTTAAAACCTCACCCTCCGCTGCGGGGCGGACAATAATATGTTTTGACTTAATCTGGTCATAATCAAAGGAGTGCAGGGGCTGGCCGAATTCCAGCATAACGTAATTGGTAGCATCTACCACGTTGTTTATCGGGCGCATACCGCAGGCAATCAGCCGCTCTTTAAGCCAGTCCGGTGATTCGCCGATTTTTATTCCCTCTATCAGGCTGGCGGTATAACGGGTGCAGAGTTTAGTGTTTTTTATCTCTATATTTATTTTGTCCTTGATATCCTTACCGGTGGCCTTGAAATCCGGCGTGCTTATAGAAGGCAAACGGTCTATTAAAGCGCCCAGTTCTCTGGCCACACCGGTTACACACATCAAATCACCCCGGTTAGGTGTAAGCTCAAGGTCAAGTATTATCTCACCCAGATATTCACTGGCCAGCATACCCACCGGAGCATCAGCCGGCAGTATCAAAATACCCTCATGTTCGTCAGACAGTCCCAATTCCCTTTCGGAACAAACCATTCCGCAGGATTCCACCCCCCGCAAAACAGCCGGCTTAAGTACCATTTCTTTGCCGTTGTGGCCATCTATCAAAACTGCACCGGTACGGGCAAAAACGACCTTGTCACCGGCTTTGCAGTTAGGCGCGCCGGTAACCACTGTCTCCTGCCCCTGCCCCCAATCCACCTTAACCAGTACCAAACGGTCAGCGTTGGGGTGACGGTTTACTTCCATTATCTGGCCTACATATACGTTCGGCCATTTATCTTTGCGGGAATTCAGTACTGTCACCTCAGTACCGGCCATAGTCATCCGTTCGGCCAGTTCGGCCGGCGACATATCTGTGGGAAGATATTCTTTAAGCCACTTCAAAGGTATTTTCATATTAAAACTGCCTCAAGAATCTAGTATCGTTAGAGTAGAACAGACGGATATCATCAATCCCGTATCTCAGCATGGGCAATCTTTCCAGCCCCATGCCAAAGGCAAAGCCGGTATATTTTTCCGAATCTATACCTACCCTCTCCAGCACCCTGGGGTGTACCATGCCCGCCCCCAGTATTTCCAGCCAGCCGGAACCATGGCAGACGCTGCATTCTTTTTTGCCCCCGCAAGTACAGCTTACCGCTACCTCCACACCCGGCTCTACAAAGGGGAAGTAGTCACAGCGGAAACGCACCTTGCGGTTAGCCCCGAAAAAGCGGCGGCAAAACTCCATCAAAGTGCCTTTCAGGTGAGCCATGGAAATGCCTTCGTCCACCACCAACCCTTCCACCTGGGTAAACATGGGAATATGGGTGGCATCGGTAGCTTCATACCTGTAAACCTTGCCCGGAACAACTATCCGTATGGGGGGTTTGTTTTTCTCCATATAGCGCACCTGCATGGGAGAGGTATGGGTGCGAAGCAAAGTATCCAGCCTGCCGTCTTCATTAGGCCGGTCTATCCAGAAGGTCTGCATATTTTCTCTGGCAGGGTGGTCTTCCGGAATATTAAGAGCCTCAAAATTATGATAGTCATCTTCTATTTCCGGCCCTTCCAGTACGGAAAAACCCAGAGTGGAGAAGATAGCAGTCACTTCATTGGTAACCTGGGTCAAGGGGTGTATCCGGCCGATAGGCCAGGGTCTGCCGGGCAAAGTAATATCCAGCCCCTCACTGCGGCTGGCAAACTGTTTTTCTTTAGATAGCTGCTCTTTCTCTAAAAAAGCAGCTTCAAGTGCGGCTTTGGCCTCGTTGGCTGCCGCTCCGGCCGCTTTGCGTTCTTCTATAGGCAAACTGGCCAGATTCCGGAGTGCCCCGGTCAGCAGGCTTTTCTTGCCCAGATACCGGACACGCCACGCTTCAAGGTCTTTAAGTTCCGTTATGGCTTCCAGTTCGGCAAGGGCACTTTGGGTAATTTCGGTGATATTCTTAATTTCTTCCATAGCCCAGCTTCACATCAAAATTTTTATAAAAATTATATGCTATTAGCTTTGAATGGTCAACACAAACTAACATTATGTCAGGTATATCCGCCTTAATCAGCTTTCCGGAATAATTCAGGTGTCCCCATGCAGGAAACCTAATGCCCAGCTGACAGCCTCATCCCCGGTCAGCTCCAGCTCTATATCCGGGGTAATACCCTGCCCTTCTATCATCCGCCCGTTGGGTGTATACCAGCGGCCTATAGTCAGGTAGATACCCGTATCCGGCGTTACATTGAAGGTGCGGTTTACGCTGCCTTTGCCATAGGTGGTTTTTCCCGCAATAGTTGCCCGCCCGTAGTCCTGCAAAGCACCGGAAAGGGCTTCCGAGCCGCTGGCGCTGTACTGGTCTACCAAAACTACCATGGGCAAACTGGTCGTTACCGTTTTAGGCACTACACTATATTCAGAGGAGTTTCCTTCATTGTCCACCGTAGTCAAAACCACCCCGCTGCTTACAAAGCGGCTGGTTACGTTTATAACCGAGCTTACCAGACCGCCGGGATTACCCCGCAAATCCAGCACAATACCTTCCGCACTGCCCAGGTTTTTAAGCACCTGCTCCAGTTCCTCATCTGTTCTTTCGCTGAAACGGCTGATACGTATATATGCTATATCACCCATCATCTCGGAGGTAACGCTGGAAATCAGTATTTCATCACGGGTGACTTCAAACAGCAGCGGCTGGTCAGAGGAGCTTCTTTCCACCAGCAGGGTTAACGAAGTCCCCTTTTCTCCCCTTACCAGCGGGGACAGGTCTGCCAAACTGAACCCGGCCACTGACTGCCCGTCCACTTCCAGCAAAATATCACCGGCCTGTATACCGGCCAGAGCTGCCGGAGAACCATCATAAGGAACCAGGACAATAGCTTCATCTTCTATCTGGACAGTAGCACCTATGCCCACATACTTTCCGTCATCATATTCCAGGCTGGACTGGTAGTCTTCGGCATTCAGATAAACGGAATGAGGGTCATCCAGTTCATCCATCATGCCCTTTATGGCCGCTTCAGCCAGAGCTGCCTGGTCAATACTATCCGGCTCTACGTATTCGGTAGTGATAATCTGCCAGGCATTTACAATGCTGGACAGGTTTTCATCGCTATTTAAGGCGGCTATCCCGCCGCTTAGATAACCCACCCCGAAAGAAACCAGCAAACCGACCATAGCCAGAATAGTACCCAGCAATACTTTTATTCTCAAAGTCATAGACATCTCCCTGTAAAATATCCTGTCCTAATCATAAAACAAAAGGCACGGAAGTACTACTTTCGTGCCTGCGGATAACGCTTGATATAAAGTGCCGCTAAGAGCACTTCTGATTTGATTTATACTGATCCACCAGAGCCAGCGTACTGTCCAGATTAGCCAGGTCCAGCGGAATGCCCAAGTTATTCAGTTCGTAATAACCCATTCCCCGGTAGAGCCGTCTCCCAGCTACCCGGCACATTTCATCATAAAGTTCAGGCCATTCCTGCCCGCAACGGCGGTGGCAGAAACTGACAAAATCCAGAGCAGAAACATTCAGGTCTTCCATAACTGCACCCATTATAACCCAGCGCCACCTAGAAAGCGGCAAACCGCCTGAGGAGGGTTGCGGGGGATAATTTATAACCAGTCAAACCCTTTGGCTAACCTCAATAATGGCTGATATCTTTATATTTTGAGCCTCTTAAGCCTTGAAAACAGGCCTGTTTGAAGCCTTAAGAGCAGCTGATTTTATTACTAAAGAAAACCATTTAGCGCAGCCAAAATCCGGATAAACTGATATTGATTGCTATATTTGTCTTTTTATTATACATTTATATATATGTTTCCAAACAAACAGGCACTGACTTGCTGAATACCGGCCAACATAAAAAACTTACCCGGCTAAAAATACTGGGCTGGCTCTTGCCGGTGCTGCTGGGGTTATGTGTATTAAGCAGCATATATCTGGCTGCCCAGCAAGCAAACTTAAGCAGCTATCTGGACGATATCAGCCGGACTGGTTTTGTTATTCCGTCTTATGTGCATCTCTGTGAGGAGGCAATAGACCAAGCTATTATAGGCTTAGACATACTGCTGGCCGCCAGCTTTGTATGCGGTATGTTTTACCTGCATCTGAGCCACGCCTATTATGTAAACTTGTACCTTATCACCCCCAGATACAGATCCAACCGCGCATTTTCAGGATTTTTGATACCAGTGGTAAATGTGGTATTTCCGCTGCTGTTTACTGCCGAGACATGGCAGCTAAGCAAGCTAACGCCCGAAGCCCAAAACGCCCTGCCTGAATATAAAATAAATTTGCTGCTTAAAATCTGGTGGATACTCTGCCTGCTGGCAGTTACCTTTTTTATTTTACCCCAGGTATTATCTCTGGTACTGCCTGACTCCGCTCCGGCCAGAGAATACGTAGCCAACCTGTTTACGGCAATGACGGTAATGGCCGCAAGCGGAAGCAGCCTTTTGCTGTTTTCCTATCTAAACACCCGGCTTAAATATACCAGCTGAATCCGGCCTGGATAGTTTTTAAATAACAAAACCACCCCTTAAAAAGGAGTGATTTACTAATAAAATTTAAGCCAAGCAGACCTGTAAGCCGAGTTCTGTACCCTTGCCCGAAGGCAAAGGCGATGACCATCTATCTAGACCAGCTGTTACCAACTGGTTCATGCGGCCAACCCGGGAACAGGCCAGACTGCCTTAAGTTCCCCTATTTGGCCTTGCTCCGGACGGGGTTTACCCGGCCAGCCGGTCACCCGGACTGCCGGTGAGCTCTTACCTCACCATTTCGCCCTTACCTGTTTGCACAGGCGGTATGTTTCTGTTGCACTTTCCGTAGGGTCGCCCCCCCTGGGTGTTACCCAGCATCCTGTCTGGAGGAGCTCGGACTTTCCTCCCGCCATAAAAGCGGGCAGCCATCCGGTCTGCTTGGCAAGCTTAGTATAGCAGAGATATACCCCGGCCGCACAAAACATATACCCCAAAAAAAAGGGGCAGCGCCCCCCTTAACTGTAGCTGATTCTTAACTCCCGCCGTCCAGAGCCTTGTTTGCCAGAGCATCTGCCTCGGAGTTTTGGGCGCGGGGTATATACTTTATGTGGTAGCTCTCAAACCGCCCCAGCAATGACACCGCCTTGCTGAACAGGGGTTTAAGCCCCTCGTTCTTCATGCGGTATTCACCTTTTATCTGTTTTACCAGAAGCTCGGAATCAGACCGTATTTCCAGTTCCTTTGCGTCCAGTGAAGCCGCCTTTTCCAGCCCGGCCAGCAGGGCCTGATATTCGGCCTGATTGTTGGTGGTATGGCCGATAGCCCTGGATATACAGGCAACCAGATTATATTTTTCGTCTTTAAGGGTTACGCCAATGGAAGCCGGGCCGGGATTACCCCTTGATGCCCCGTCTGTGTTTATAATGATTTTGCTAATCTTTCAGATACCTTTCTTTCAGTCCAGATATAGTATGCGCTGGCAGCCGCTGCACTGCACCAGAGTACCGGCTCTGGCACGCTGTATCCAGGCTGGCGTAAGCTTCAAGCCGCAGCCGCGGCAATTACCCTGCTCTACCCTTGAAACGGCTTTGCCCTTACTCTTCCGCAGAGCCTGAAAAAGCTCTAAATCCGAAGGGTTAAAGCGGGATATAAATTCCTGCCGCTCACTTTTAAGTTTTTCTATCTCCGAAAGGATAGCGTTTAAGGCTTGAGTATTTTGAGACTGGCTCTGCTGCCAGAGAGTGCGGACAGATTCCAGGTTTTCCATCATCTGGTCACATCTTGCCTGCAATTCCTCCAGATTATCCATCCCCTGAAGTGCCTGGTCATCTATCTGGGCACGCTTGGCCTCAAGGAGCTCCTGCTCCTTACTCAGATTGGAAAGCTCCTTGGGGTTGCTGATACGCCCGGAATAAAGGCTTTTTTTGACCTCATTTACCTTGGCATCCAAATCAGCAGATTGGTCTTCAAGCGCGCGCAGTGAAGCCTGCTGGTCTTTCAAGTGCAAAGCGGCTTCTGCCAGACTATTTTCCGCCTGCCGGAGAGCAGAATCATCCTTAAGGGTTGCCTGTAATTTGGAGGCCTGTAGCAGGTGAGACTCCAAATCCAGTTCCAGTTCTTGCAGTTGATAAAGCTCTTTCGCTAGTTGCATACTTGCCCACTATTGTAAGTCCTTAGTAACACTTTGGCAATAACTACCTGAAGGAGTGACAGATAGTCATAGCTAATATTAGAACATTTGTGCTATTATTTTGCCACTATGACACAAGAATTTGTTGAACGGAAAAAAGGCGCTCCCTACGGCAACCAGAATGCCCGCAAACACGGCTTCTATTCACGTGTGCTGGATACTGCTGAACTGGAAGACTATGAGCAGGCCACTTTGGCGGAAGGCATTGACGAAGAAATTGCCCTGCTGCGGGTAAAGATAAAATCTGTCCTCCGCCATGACCCGGATAACTTAAAACTGCTCATGCAGGCCATAACCACCCTCTCACGCCTGCTTTCTGCCCGCTATAACATCAGCCGTCAGGACAAGGGAGGGTTAAAGGAAGCTATTTTCAATGTCCTGCGGGACGTGGCAGTACCGCTGGGCATTATAAAGGCTACCTTTGATAAATAAACTGCGCCCCTACCAGCAGGATATTGCCAAAGCGGTATTGCAGAGTATATTTAACCGGCAGGGACAAACCTTCAGCGTGGAAATAGCCCGGCAGGGAGGGAAAAATGAGCTTTCGTCTCAGCTGGAGCTTCTGCTGCTGACTCTTTTCATGTTTGAGCCCAAAAATCTGGTTAAATGTGCCCCTACCTTCAAACCTCAACTGAATATCTCCATGATGAGACTGAAAGACCGCCTGAACGAGGCCGGTTTTGGAGACATATACCAGACCGAAGGCGGGTATATCATCAGGCTTAATCAGGCCAGAGCGGTTTTTCTTTCCGCCGAACCCAGTGCCAATGTGGTGGGCAATACCGCCCACCTGCTGCTTGAAGTAGACGAAGCCCAGGACGTAAACCAGGAAAAGTACAGCAAGGAATTTAAACCTATGGGTGCCACCACCAATGTAACCACCGTTCTGTACGGCACTACCTGGGACAGCTCCAGCCTGCTGGAAGAGATAAAAAGGCAGAATATAGAAAAAGAACACAAGGACGGTCTGAAACGGCATTTCCGTTATGACTGGGAAGAAGTTGCCGCCCACAACCCGGCTTATCTGGCTTATGCCCTGTCTGAAAAAGACCGGCTGGGAGAAAATCACCCCCTGTTCCTCACCCAGTACCGCTTGCTTCCGGTAAGCGGCGGCGGGGGCATGTTCAGCAGCGAACAGCTTGGCTTGCTTAAGGGCAGCCACCCCTGCCAGTTATACCCGGAGAATGGCAAGGTGTACGTAGCCGGGCTGGACCTGGCAGGTGAGGACGTACAATCAGCCGCTGATTTGCCCACAGCCGTAAACCTGCGGCGGGACTCAATCGTGCTTACCATTGCGGAGCTGGACTATACATTTGCCAAAGCACCCTTTAACCTGCCTCAGGTCAGGCTGGTCTGCCACTGTAGCTGGCAGGGAGCGCGCCATGCCTTGCTTTATGAAAAACTAGTGGAACTGCTGGGCAAGGTCTGGAAATGCCGCAAAGTGGCCGTGGATGCCACCGGTTTAGGGCAGCCGGTAGCCTCATTCCTGAGGGAATCACTGGGCAGCCGTATTCTGCCGTTTGTTTTCCAGCCGTCTTCAAAATCACGGCTGGGCTTTAATTTGCTTTCGGCTGTAAATTCAGGCAGATTGAAGATGTATGCGGCCAACGGCAGTGCCGAATATGCCCTGTTCTGGCAGGAAATGGAGCTGGCACGGGCAGACTACCGCCAAAGCCAGCAGATGAATTTTTATGTGGAAACCGCCCGCGGGCACGATGACTACCTGATGAGTCTGGCACTCTGCCTGGAGGCAGCCGAAGCTTATCACCCCAGAAGCGCCAAAGGCTCAAGCTGAGATAAAACACACCCCTAAAACCCTTTTATCCTGATAATAAAGAGGTGCAAGCCAAAAACCAGCCTGCACCTCTTAAAAAACGGATTCAATCAACCCGTGCCTATCCCATTTTAGGAATAAACTGCAATTACCAGCGTATCTTTGGTATTGTGGTCATCAAAAAACCAGACCCCCAGATTCCGCCCGGCCAGCATTTCGGCGGCAGGTATATTCCGGGCCACTTTTACTTCTTCCAGCATAGATTTATAATCACCCGCCAGCTGGATAGAGGCGGTATAAGCTACAGAATTAAAAACCTTCAGGACTGCCCGTTTTATCTCCATTTTATATTTAATTACACCTTTCCCAAACTTAATTCCTGGCGGTATATTCCTTTGCCCGGCTCGTAAACCACACGGATACCGTTAATGCGCCGGACCAGCCCTTCCAGACCGCTTTCCGGCTGGCTGATTCTTACCACGTCAAAAAGCTGCTGCCCGCAATTTACGGGCGTCACTATCCGCCCCGTTTGCTGTTTCAATGCCGCTTTTCTGAAATAGCTATCCAGCCTTTCCCTTGCCTGGGCAAGTGTGTTTATGTTGCGGTCATAAATCCTTAGAGTACGGTCATGGTTCTGGTAAATCTCATCCCAGAGGAAGCCCTGAACCATAAAGATACGGGAAGAAGAATCCACCCCTTCCAGCACCACCCGGTTTACTTCGGAAAAAGTATCCGCATAAACTCCGCTGAATACAGGGTGATTAAGCCCGTAACTGTACACCGGGCTGTCTGTTTCCCGGGGATAAACGCAGTAAATGCAGTGGCCCTGCAAAAAGACCAAATCAGGCACAAAACTAAGCAGCTTCTCCAGCAGCTCATACCCGTCATCACCTACGTGTATAGTAAAATCCGGGTAAAAACTATCCAGCTGGGCGGATGCGCTCAGCACTTCCATGCGGATACCCGCTTTGCTTAAGACATACCCCAGTATCCCTCTGACCGAAAGCTGAGAGGAACTGCGGTTCCAGCGCATCTGGTTGGTTGCCCGCCACCTTTTCAAACGGCAAAAAGTATCCTCCGCCCGTATCAACAGGCTTGATTTACCGCCCGAAATACGCTTTTCCAAACTTTGGATAACATATAACTGACCCGGCCCGTATTCGTTACCGTTGTCTGTCCCGCAGCCGGGGGAAAACTGGATTTCACTGCCGGGGGTAAGCATATCCAGCTCGCCACTGCCCGCCCGGTTATAACGGCCGCTTGAGTTATCCAGCTCTACTGTCAAACTGCCGCTCAGGCTGTCGCAGACAGTTTCAAACTTAAGTATATCTGCCCCTATTTCCAAACTGCTCTGGGCAATTTTGGCACGGTAAATACGGTTCACCCCGTCCAGATATACATACTGCCCGTCATGTTCCATAGCAAAGCCAAATTCACTGCTCATGCTGGTAGGCACGCTTTCGCACCAGATATTATCACTAAAACTGTTATCCGCTACCAGATGGCTCAGGAATGCCCGTTTATCTGCCACACTGCCGGTATAGCTTTCCAGATAACACACCCGGAATACATCCGGGCAGTCCATAGAAACCGCACTGTAGCTGTAAAGCCCCCCGGCCGCACCGCAATATCCTCAGACTGTTCCACATTTTCCAGCACTGCAATCGGGTTACCCGAAAGCTCCAGAATACGGGAAAGCTGGCTTAAGGCGCGGTTAAGCTCACGCTGGGGTTCCATAATCTCATCCAGATCAGACACCCCCCAGAAACGCTTGGGTTCACGCAGATTAGGGTAAATAACAAACGGGATAAAGCCGTAAGGATTGGGTTTGCTCTCAAGCAGCTTTTCATCCTGCCAGAGTTCAAAGGTTTCTTCTGTCCAGACCTCTGTCAGGAATGACTGCCTGGACGGAAGCTCCAGCCCGTAGCTCACCTCCGCTTCTTCACTGTTTAAGGCATAACGGGAAGCCACCCGGTAGATGCGGGACATATCATCCGGTGACCACCAGGCGTAAATACCCTGTATATCAGGCGCACTTACCCTAACCCTGCCCGAAGCTGCATCCCAGATAACCTTGAAACAGCCGTCTCCCAGTACCGCGCAATCTATCTCAGTCTCAAGGTCCAGCTGTTCCAGATTATTCTGCTGGTAAACTTCGTTAAGCATAGAGCGGGCAGTCACCGCTTTCTCAATATCTTCTTCATTCAAAGCTTCCGCCCCGAAATTGACCCCGCTCATCAGGTATGAACACAGCTTGTCCACTATCACTCTGGCATAGTTGAAGGTAAGCTGTTTTTCATTTCGGGACGGGCGGCCATCCCACTGTTTACCCTGATAAAAATCCAGCAGATTTACATACCTTTTTAACCTGTCCAAATCACGGCTTTTCAGTTCATTCGGGTTAAAAATCTGTACCATTACTATTTTCTAAAACCTCCGTTTTTCTATTTATATTTACCCCGGCCAGACTCTTCTTAAGCACCCTCTGGATAGTACGGATACTCAGCCGGAATCTGTCTGCCAGTTCCCTCTCGTCCTGACCGCCCTGAAACAGGCTTACTATTTCCTTATCCCTTTGCCTTTTCAGCCACCTCTGGCGGCCGCGCGGCTGGTCAAAGACACACACCGGCAGAGGACAGTCCAAACAGGTTTTTGAAAACTCACAACCCTGGTCAGGGTATGAGGTAAGTTCAGGCAGCAAATCTGTTTCTTCCGTTTTCAAATCATGGTCTGATAGCGTCATCTCTCCAATCCTTTTTAGCAAAATCTGCGCTTAGCGTGGTTAAATTTAGCACATATGTTCTAATATCTTCAAGACCTTTTTGTCGTTTTAGTAGATAGATATAATCAGCTTGCAAATTGTTTGAATAGGAGGGCTTCTGTGGTATAATTGCCCCAAGTTTAGAGGGTACGTTATTTTCAAATAAGGAGGCTTGAAAGAACTCAGATAATGAAACACAAATTTTTACTTCGCGTATTAGGGGTGTTTTCCACCCTGGCCTTGCTGATTGCGGCCTTGCCGCTTGCCCCGGTTTCGGCAGCCACTCTCACTCTCTCCCCCACTTCCGGCCCGGCCGGTTCAATGGTAAGCGTTACAGGCACTTCTGTTGCTTCGTCAGGTTCACTTGTATATATTTTATTCAATGGCGCTAATGTAGCCACCGCCACTGTAGGTGGCAGCGGCGTAGTCAGCGGCACCTTTACCGTACCTACCAACCTTACCCGGGGTACTTACACCGTATCTTTCCTCTTCACCGGGGGAGACAGTGCCGCATCTCAAGCATTTACCATTACCCCCAGCATAACTCTTGCCAGCGGCACCGGTTATGTGGGTGACAGTGTAGCCGTAACCGGCAGCGGGTTTACCCCCAGCACCACTGTCAATTTCTATCTGTCCGGCAGCACCACTCCCTTTGCCACCACCTCTTCAAGCAGCACCGGCACAATCTCCACCACTATCACCATCCCGGCTGCCAAAAAGGGCACTCTGAGCATAACCGCTAATGACGGCGGCGCTACCGGCACCGCACCGGTTAACTTCATTATCAACCCCAAGATAACCCTCTCGTCCAGCAGTCCCGGTGTAGGTGACAGCATAACCATAACCGGCACCGGTTTTTATGACGGAGCTGTTCAGATAGCTATAGATTCAGGTGCGGCTGTTAATGCCGGCGTATCCGTAGGTTCAAACGGAAGTTTCACCGCAACTTACGAAATACCCGCACTCACCCGCGGTTCACACACTCTGAAAGTTAATGATGCCTGGAACAACAACGCTCAGGTCACTTTTGATATAGCTCAGAAAATCACTTTAACCCCCAACACCGGCAATGTGGGTACCAGTGTTACCGTAAGGGGCAGCGGTTTTAACACCACCGGCACCATTACCCTGACCTACTTCGGCCAGAGTGTTACCGTCACCCTGTCTAACGGCACTTTTACCACCACCTTTGTAATACCCGGTGTTCAGGCTGGCGCTTACACTATCTCCGCCACTGACGGCAGTGTTACTTCCACCGCCACCCTGACAGTAACTACCAATATCACCATGTCCCCCACCAACAATGCCTCCACCCCCGGAAACGTGGGGCAGGAAATAACCATAAACGGCTCGGGGCTTAAGGCCAATGATACCGTACTGGTCACCTTTGACAGCGCCCAGGTCACCATAACCCCCAGCCCCATAGTTGATTCTAACGGGGATTTCAGTCTGAAATTCAATGTCCCCGCCACCACTGCCGGACCTCACACCATTACCGTTATCTCCGGCACTACCAGCAAGACCTTTACCTTCTTTGTTGAAGGCACTGCTCCGGCCACCCCCGCCCCCCTTACCCCCGAAATGGGGCTTAAGGCTAAGCAACCGGTGGTCTTTGACTAGGATGACGTAACTGACCCCAGCGGTGTTACCTATGTACTGGAAATTGCCGCTGACCAGAACTTTACCAACATTCTCTACCAGATAAAGGACCTCACCGAATCCGGCTACACCATGACTGACGCCCAAAAACTGGAGAGCGTATCTTCAGACAGCCCTTACTGGTGGAGAGTCAAGGCGGTTGACGGTGCCGGAAATGCAAGTGCATATACCGGTGCCGGCAGTTTCACCGTTGGCTTCAGCCTGGACCTGCCCACCTGGGCTACCTACGTCTTGATTGGTATCGGTGGTCTCTTGCTGCTGGCTCTGGGCTTCTGGCTCGGCCGCCGCAATGCTGACTACTAAAAAACCCCTGTTTTAAAAGTATTCTTAAGAAGCCCTCTCCCTGAAAAGAGAGGGCTTCTTCTTTGTTTTTCTATTCTCCGAAGCCGCTTCAGATTGCACATCTTGACTTAGACACTCTATCCAAGTAGAATAATCCTCCAGGTCATTTTTTCAAAGTAAGGGGGTGATATACAAATGGCAGACGTTAGACCCGAAAATAACGAGAGCTTTGAGAGTATGCTCAAACGCTTTAACCGCAAGGTACAGCAGGACGGCATTCTTTCTGAAGCGCGTCGCCGCACCCGCTTTGAACGCCCCCCGACCCGCCGCAAGCGTAAGGATGCCGCAAAAAGGCGTTTGGCAATAAAAGCCGCCAGAAAGGCTACCTAAAAATGCCCAATTTGAAAGAAAAGCTTGGCGAAGAGGTCAAGCTTTCTCTGCGACAAGGTGAAAAACTGAAGTGCTCTGTCCTCCGGATGCTGGTTTCAGCCATCAGCTATGCTGAAATAGCCAAGCAGAAGACCTTTACAGATGAGGAAATCTTCGGGGTAATAGCCAAGGAGATAAAGCAGCGGCGTGAAAGCATAGAAGCATATAAGCTGGCAAACCGGCCTGAGCTGGTTGAAAAAGAACAGCAGGAAATGGAAATCCTCCAGTCCTATATGCCGGAACAGATGGGCGAAGCCGAACTGACCCTGATTATTAAAAAAGTAATCTCGGAAACAGGTGCCAGCACCCCTCAGGATAAGGGGAAAGTAATGGGCAAGCTGATGCCGCTGGTAAAAGGTAAAGCGGACGGGCAAATGGTGAATAACCTGGTCACCGCACTTCTGAATAATTAAACTTAATACCCTCTAAACTAAAAAGGGAGACTTTTAAAAGTCTCCCTTTTATATTTCCTTAGTAGCCGCTTTATACTCCGCTTCCAGTCTTTGTCTCTGCTTCGGGTTTTCCAGCATATGCCAGGGCAGTTTATCTGCCAAATCAAACCTTGTTTTAGCCAAAGATGGGCTGTCCACCTCAAGTAACTTGGCTGCCCGCTTCCAGCAGGCCAGAGAGTCACCCCCCGCAGCCGCCAGCAGTTTTGAAAGACTAACATCACCCCGGGAAAGCACCGCCTGTATCTGGGACATCTCCGGGCTTTCAGCCCTGACCTCTATCCCCTGACCCTCCAGACGGAGGCGTATTATATCCAGCCGCCTTTTTACCAGCACGGCATCTTCCATACCCAGCCACTGAAACGGGGTGGAGGGCTTGGGCACAAACGGGGCAATATTCAGGCTTAATCTTACTCCCCGCCCCGCAGCAGACATAACCTGCTGGGCTTTCTCGGCCAGCTTTATCATCTCTTCTATATCTTCATCGGTCTCACCCGGCAGCCCCAGCATGAAATAAAACTTCAGCTGACGGAAGCCTTTTTCCGCCACCAAAGCCGCTGCCCGTATTATGTCATCTTCGGTTATCCCCTTGCGGATAATCCGCCGCAGCCTCTCTGAACCGGCCTCAGGTGCCATAGCCAGACTGGAAACACCCGAAAGTGCCAGTTCGCCAAGCATTTTTTCAGGCAACGGCTTTATCCGAAGTGAACTGATGCTTAAACCTACACCCATGCCCCGCAAACGGGAAATCAACTCCGTCGCCTGAGGGTGATCACTCACTACCGGCCCTACCAGGCCTATCCTCTTTCGCTCAAGCATGCCCTCTTCTGCCTGCTTCAAAAGAAGTTCCAAAGGGTGGTAACGCAGAGGGCAAAACACGCCGGCCACCAGACAGAACCGGCACTGGTGTCCGCAGCCGCGTTCCACCTCCATCAGGTACATCTCCCCCAGTTCGGTTGCTTTGCTGAAAACCGCTGTCCCCGCCCCTTGAGTAAGTTCTGCCGGAAATACCCTTTCCACCGGTTTCTCCGGGGGCACAGACGGTACATATAAACCGGGAATTTTGGCCAGCCGTTCCAGAACCAGCCCTTTGGGTTCGCCTGCTGTTTCGGCAAGCACAGGCAGCAGCTCCGGCAAAATAGCCTCAGCCTCACCTATACAAAACACATCAAAAAAATCAGCTGCCGGTGCGGGGTTAGACATTATGCAGGCCCCCCCGCCGATAACCAGCGGAAAAGTCTCGTCCCGTTCACGGGCATAGAGCGGCATACCGCAATCTGCCAGCATAGAGGGGATATTCAGAAAATCCAGTTCATAGGAAAGGGTGAATAAAACCGCCACATAGTCAGTAAAAGGGCGGCGTGACTCCACACTCAGGGTCGGGCGGCCTTTGGCGGCGCCGCCTTCCCAGAAAAACCTCTCCGCCAGATATTGAGGATAGTTATTTATCAAACGGTAAAGGGTATGAAGCCCCAGGTTTGACATCCCCACGTAATAAGAGTTGGGATAAGCAACTGCCAGCGGCAGTCTACCCCCCCAGTCCTTGATAACAACCCCGCTTTCACCGGCTACCCTCTCCGAGGAGGCATAAGAAACCCGGGTGCGTGAAAGCTCTTTACGATTCTTGAGGCGGTCTTTGCGTGCCATAATTGTTTCTTTGCTGTTTCCAGCAGTTACGCAGCAGACGCCCGTCTATAGTAATAGTTTTATCTGCTACTTTACGAAGTTCCATGGAGGTTGTTTCCTTGCCGAAAAGGGCTACCTCCACATTTTTACCGTTATCCTTGACAGCCTGCAGGGCACTTACAAAATCACTGTCACCTGCCACCAGTATAGCCGTATCAAAGTTGTTCTTGAAGCCGTGGCTCAGCATATCGGTAGACAGCAGTACATCCACCCCTTTTTCATACGGCGGGGTGGACGGCCAACCCGAATATACCAGCCTGCCCAGCCGAAGCTCCATATAGGATATCTTTTCCGGACTGCTAAAAAACTTCTTCTGGTCATTAAAGCGTTCCGGTTCTTCCTTACGGCCTACTTCGGCATTGTAATAGTAAATACGCACTAAACGCCTGCGTCCGGCAATCTTAGAGCAAAAACAGCCAAAATCTATATCAGTCCTTTGAAAATGGGACTTCAGATAATGGTACATATTGCTGCCATCTATAAATATCATCACTCTTTCAAGTGTATCTGTCATCAATCACCACCCATGTGCAATCTTAGTTCTATAATATATTATTTGAGATAAAAAAACACCTATCCTGTTTGTTGGGCAGGAGAGGTGTTTTAATACCAGAACTAATTAAACTAAAGTTAGGCCAGCAGACCGGCTACCATGACTATCATAAGATACATAAATCCAGCAGCCACCAGTACCAGAGCCAGCATATCCTTAACGTTTTCCATTTTATATTCCTCCATTATTTTTTAGCATTTAGTATAACCGCAACCGGGACAAATAAAACACCCTTCCTGATACACCAGAATACTGCCGCATTCCGGACATTGCCCGGCTATATTCCGAACCAGAGCATTAGCGCTTACGGTCTTTGCCGAACCTGCCACCGGCTGGGTATAACCATCCACATGTTTTTCCAGCACGCTGGCAATAGCATCAGCACAGCTTAACACAGCTTTGCTGTCATCCCAGGCAATGGATGGGCAGCGGATACCTCTAAGCTGTTTAACCACCGAAGCCACTTCCATACCGGAACGCAAAGCCAGCGAAATAAGCCGGCAGGTAGATTCCAGCTGGGCAGAGGCACAGCCTCCCGCTTTGCCCAGCGAGGAAAATACCTCACAAATTCCATGCTCGTCAGAGTTTACAGTAACGTAAATATATCCGCAACCCGTCGTGACCCTTTCGGTAATACCCTGGGTTACTTTGGAACGTTTGCGCGGTGCCAAATTGGGGTTAACAACCGCCGCCGGGGTCTCAATTTTATTTTCAGCCTTGCCGGTAGACATAGGCTGGTCTTCACGGCTGCCGTCACGGTAGATGGTAATGCCCTTAAGGTTGCTGTCATGAGCCATCTTGTAAACCTCAGCTACGTCACCTTCAACCGCCTCACGCGAGAAGTTTACTGTCTTGGACACAGCGTTATCAGTGCACTTCTGAAAGGCTGCCTGAATACGAACATGCCACTCCGGCACAATCTGGTGGGCAGTTACGAACAATTCTTTGGCTTCGGCCGGCACATCAGCTTCGTCCAGATGAGCCCCTTCCGCCAAAGATTTAATAAGCTCCTCGGAATAATACCCGCCTTCTTTAGCCGCCCGCTCAAAATACGGGTTAACCTCTATCATCTTGGTACCGTCCAGTATATTGCGGGTGAAGCACAGGGCAAAATGGGGCTCAATACCCGAAGAACAGCCGGCTATAATAGACAAAGTACCGGTGGGTGCAATGGTTGTGCAGGAAGCATTCCGCATGGGGCGGCCGCTCTTTTCATAAATACTCCCGCGATAAGCCGGGAACACCCCCCTCTCCACCGCCAGCTCTGAAGAGAACTTGTGGGCTTCCTCATTTACAAAGCACATTATCTCTTCTGCCAGCTTGATAGAGTTTTCCGAATTGTAAGGTATGCCCAGTTCCAAAAGCATATCCGCAAAACCCATTACCCCCAGACCAATCTTGCGGCTTTTCTTGGTCATCTCCTCAATCTGGGGCAGGGGAAATTTATTAACATCAATAACATTATCCAGGAAACGGACCGCACTCTTTACAACCCGGCTGAGCTTTTTATAATCAACCACCGCTTGGCCGCCGCTTACGGTCACCATGCGGGACAGGTTTATAGACCCCAGATTGCATGACTCATAAGGCAGCAGAGGCTGTTCACCGCAGGGATTAGTGCTTTCAATCCGCCCCAGCTGGGGAGTGGGATTATAAGCATTTATGCGGTCTATAAACACAATACCGGGGTCACCCGTCTTCCAGGCCATGTGGACAATCTTGTTAAACACCTCGGTAGCATTCAGGCGGGAAACCACCTCGCCGTTGTGGGGATTAAGCAAATCATAATCAACCCCGTCTTTGACCGCCTGCATAAATTTATCAGTAATAGCCACCGACAAATTAAAGTTTGTCAGCACCCCGGCCTTATCTTTGGCATGGATAAATTTCATGATGTCCGGGTGGTCAATACTCAAGATAGCCATATTGGCGCCCCGTCTGGTGCCGCCCTGCTTGATAACATCAGTTGCCACGTCAAAGGCACGCATGAAGGATACAGGCCCGCTGGCCACCCCTCCGGTAGTGCCCACCCGGTCCTGTTCGGGACGCAGGCGGGAAAACGAAAAGCCGGTGCCGCCGCCGCTTTTATGTATCATGGCAGTATGCTTTACGGCATCAAAAATAGACTCTATGGAATCATCTACCGGCAGCACGAAACAGGCCGAAAGCTGACCCAGTTCACGTCCGGCATTCATAAGGGTGGGGGAATTGGGCAAAAACTCCAGCCGGGTCATAATATTATAAAACTCATCCTCGCGGCTTCTTACGTCTGCCTTGGGGTTATAAATAAGCTCACCCATGGCAATAGTGCGGGCAACCCTGCGGAACATATCTTCCACTGTTTCAGAGGGTTTCCCCTGCTTGTCTTTTTTCAGATAGCGGCGTTCCAGCACGCACATGGCATTATCTGTAAGCTTCAGCCCCTCAGTTTTGGCATCAGCCTTAATTTCAGATTTAACTTGTACTTTTACCGGCATTGGTTCTTCCTCCTTGGCTTGGGTATTATTTTGGGCTTGCCTGTCCTTGCCGCCTTCCTCCAGCACCTCTTTGACCATTAAATCTATTTCGTCATCGGTGGCCAGTACCGCAGGGGCTTTTAAATCACTGGGCAGCAAATCTTCCATACCAGGTAAACCTACCGGTTTTTCCAGCTTCTTTATAAGCTGGCTGATAAGTGTTTCTATCTGGGTTCTGTCGGAAATACCCATTGAGGCCGCGGCTGCAAACATAGCCCTGGCCACGCGGTTACGATTAACCGGAGTTGGTTTCTTACCGCTTATGTGATTTACCATGTCATCTCCTCTGATATCTGGTCTTGGGGGAGACCCTGTCTTCAGGCAGCAGGCTCAGCTGCCCTTTATGTATGCCCTCATCCTGCCCGCTTACCAGATTGTCCACCACTTTTTTAAGCTGGGTAATATCGGTAAACTCGCGGTAGACACTGGCAAAGCGCACATAGGCAATATTATCCAGTGCCTTAAGCTTTTCCATAACCATATCCCCCAAAAGGGTACTGGGTATTTCAGCCTTACCCATATTGTAAAGTTCGGCCTCTATATCTCCGGCTATCTTATCCACCGCTCCGGCCGGCAAAGGGCGTTTTTCACAGGCACGCCTGAGACCGCTCAGCAATTTTTCTTTATTAAACTCCTCACGCCGCTGGTCTTTTTTCACTACAAAGAGACCGGCCGGCTGAAACCGCTCATAGGTGGTAAAGCGCTGCCCGCAAACTACACATTCGCGTCTTCGTCGTACCCCGTCATCAACATCTCTTGAGTCTATAACCTTGGTATCAGGATGGCTGCAATAAGGACAATTCACTACGCCCTCCAACACTGTATATTGTGTTGCGCAGATAGATTAACACAAGGGATAGTGGTAGTCAATACGTAAATAGTCCTATTTTTTACAAAGAAACAGGGCTGCGGTCAATGACCGCAGCCCTGCAGCAATAACTATGCCTTATTTACCAGGAAATCCTGGATGAAGGCTTGTTAGAATGGGAATCTACCGGAGGAGCAACCGGGCGGGCCCGGTTGAAAAGCGGTCTCCTCAGGAAGGACGGAACGTCCAGCTCGTCTTCTGTTTTTATGCCCTTCAGCTGGCGGGTAATGGCATCATCGCCCTCTTCTTCGGCCATGCCCATCTTGGAGACAAAACCGGTAGCAATCAGGGTGATTTTTACATTGGAACCCATGGAAGCATCAGAGGCCACACCAAAGATAATGTTGGCATCAGGGTCAACGGCCTGTTTAATTACATCCGCCGCTTCGTTAACTTCCATAAGGCTCAGGTCAGGGCCGCCCACTATATTAAAGAGAACACCCTTGGAGCCGGTGATGGAAACATCCAGCAGGGGGCTTGCCAGAGCGCTCTTGGCGGCATCTGAAGCCCTGTTTTTACCGGAACCATAACCTATAGACATCCAGGCCGGGCCGGCATCCTTCATAACGGCACGCACATCAGCAAAGTCCAGGTTAATCAAACCGGGTACGGTGATTACCTCGGAGATAGCCTGTACGCCATGGCGGAGTACATCATCAGCCATCTTAAAGGCGGCATCAACGCCGGTCTTCTGGTCACAAAGGTCCAGCAAACGGTCATTGGGGATAATAATCAGGGTATCTACCTTGCCCAGCAGACGGTTAATGCCTTCTTTGGCGGTAGAAACCCGGTGAGCGCCTTCAAAAGTGAAGGGCTTGGTAACAACGGCAATGGTCAAAGCGCCGCTTTTCTTGGACTCTTCGGCTACTATGGGAGCAGAACCGGTACCGGTACCGCCGCCCATGCCGGCAGTTACAAAAACCATATCCGCCCCGTTGACTATCTCGCGGATTTCATCACGGCTCTCTTCGGCCGCCTTCTGACCCATGTTATGGTCGCCGCCGGCGCCCAAGCCGCGGGTAACCCTTTCGCCTATCTGAAGGCGGATAGGGGCTTCGGTGATAGCCAAAGCCTGAGCATCAGTGTTGATAGCAATAAACTCAACACCCTGTATTTCTTCACGGACCATGCGGGTAACAGCATTGCAACCGCCGCCGCCACAGCCGAATACTTTAATTCTGGCGGGATTGGGAACGAAACTTGTTTTAGCCATTTTTATATTCTCCTTATATCACTCTAAATATTTACTTTACTTAGTTAGACCCGAACAAACCGGCAAAACCCTTGAGCAAGTTACGCATTCGGCCAAAGAAGCCGATATTATCCAGCCAGGATTTTTTAACCGGCTGGTGTTTGGCACCCCAGATGAGCAGGCCCACACCGGTGGCATAAGCCGGGTCATGAAGTGAATCTACAATGCCGTAAACTTTGTCAGGGTTTCCTACCCTTACCGGTATGCGCAGGATATCCCGTCCCAGAGTTTCCATACCCGCCAGATTAGAGCTGCCGCCGGTCAGTACCAGCCCTGCCGGTACCAGGCTGTCATAATCAGAGTTAGGTATCTCCAGCATGATAAGGCGGAGAACTTCCTCAACCCGGGCGCGGATAATGTCACAAAGGTCCTGATAAGAAACGCCATGGCCATCTTCGCAGATAGGGCTGGGAGATTCCATTTTAGTTTCATATACGGGCAGGACGCTGCCGTAGCGTTTCTTCATTTCCTCGGCAACGTCAAAGGGAAGGCCCAGGCCAATAGCCACATCCCGTGTCAGCTGGTAACCAGCCACCGGGATAATAGCCGTGTGCCAGATACTACCGTCTTTGAAGATGCAGATATCAGTGGTGCCGCCGCCAATATCGGCCAGGATAACACCCACCTGCTTTTCGTCTTCAGTCAGCACAGCTTCACTGGAGGCAATAGGTTCAAGCACCAGGTCATCAATATCAATGCCCAGCCCCCGAATGCACTTTACCAGATTCTGTACCGAGGTAGCGGCCGCAGTAATAATATGTGTTTCCACATCCAGCCTGAAACCATGCATACCTACCGGGTTTTTCACCCCGGATTGGCCGTCTACTGCATAAGTTCTGGGGATAACGTGGAGCAGTTTGCGGTCATTGGGGACGCTGATGTTCTGAGCGGTAGCCATAACCCGCTTCAGGTCATCACTTCTTACCAGACGGTCATTCCTGGTAATAGCCACCACACCCCTGTTGTTCATAGAGGCCACGTGGCGTCCGGTTACGCCTACATAGGCGGACTCAACCTTGTATCCGGAAGCCTGCTCCGCTTTACGGATAGACTCCCTGATGGACTCCCGTGCGTCATTGATGTTTACTACCAAGCCTTTATGTAAACCCTGCGAAGGGCCTATGCCAACACCCACTACGTTGACACCGCCCACAGGATTTACTTCGGCAATTATGGTACAGATCTTGGTAGTGCCGACATCAATCGCTGTAACGATTCTGTTTTTCATATATCTCCCTCCATTTGCAAAACCGTGTATCTAAAAATCCCTTACGGGAACGTTATTCCTTTGCGCACATCAGCTGCCTCCCCTCTGGACCACCCCCTTATGTTTAGCCTGTCCGTACCGAACAGAGCCAGTTTCGCTGACATGATTAACTAATCCCTTAGCCCGGCTGTGAAAAAAACGCCCCTCGCCGGGTTGTATAATCCGTTCCGCCACCCGCATCTTGGCACTCCGGCTACGCGGGTTTCGGGATATTTCCTCATCCGAAGGGGTAATTACCCTGCGGTTTATCAGCCTAAGTGAAGGCTTGTGGTTGCAAACACACTGGGGTATATCATCAGGGCAGATACAGCCCTTGGCTTCTTTCTGGAAATACTGCTTTACAATACGGTCTTCAAGCGAATGGTAGCTTATCACTACCAGCCGCCCGCCATGTCCCAAAAGGCTCTGAGCCTGTGCAAGGGCACTCTCAAGGTGCGAAAGCTCTTCGTTTACCGCTATCCGCAAAGCCTGGAAAGTCCGGGTAGCAGGATGAATCCGCCCGTGACGCCCCCCAACCGCTTTTTCTATGACAGACGCCAATTCGGTAGTTGTTTTAAACGGTCTTTTCTCTAAAATAGCCCTGGCAATCCGCCGGCTGAAAGGCTCTTCACCGTATTTCCAGATTAAATCTGACAGCCCGGCAAGGTCATAAGTATTAACGATATCCGCCGCCGATAGCTCCTGGCCGGGTGAAAAACGCATATCCAGCGGGGCTTCGGTCTGAAAACTGAACCCGGATTCCTCCCGGTCAAGCTGCATGGAAGAAAGCCCCAAATCAAATAAAATGCCATGCACCGGCATATATTCATACCGCTGGCATATATCTTTCAGATTGGCAAAGTTGTCATTTACCAGTAAAACCGAACTGCCGAAACACTTAAGCCGTTCGGCAGCCAAAGCAATAGCCTTGGGGTCTGCATCTATAGATAAAAGCTGTCCGCCGGGGTAACTGTGCTCCAAAATAGCTTCTGAGTGACCGCCAGCCCCCAAAGTGCAATCCACATAACGGCCGCCGGGTATAACCCCCAGCCCCTGTATGGACTCCTCCAGCATAACCGGTATGTGAGGATACTCAGTCACTTCCGCCTAGTTCCCCTCAAGCGTTTCTATTATCTGCCAGGCCTGCTCCTGGCTGGCCTTCTTCTCAGACTCCCAGGTCTCTTTATCCCATATCTCTATATAATTGTTGACACCCGCCACAATAACCTCTATATTAACCCCAGCATAGCTTTTTAAGGGTGCAGGCAGGGTCAGGCGGCCTTGGGCATCCAGATTAACATCAAAAGCCAAAGCGAAAAGAGCCCTGTTTAGGCGGCGCATCTTGCTGGGAGCAACTGTAGTACTCTTCAGGCTTTCAGACAGTTTTTTCCATTCACACAGGGGGTAAGCGTAAATGCATTTCTCACCGGTGCCGGGGGCAAGTATCAAGCCGTCCTTCATGCTGGGCCTGATGCCCGGAGGCAAAGGGAAACGCCCCTTTTCGTCCAGCTTGTACTCAAATTCTCCAAAAAACATTCTCTTAAGTACTCTCTCCCCGACTTACCACATTACCCCACTTTTTCCCATTCTATAAGCCAACACCCCCATTGTCAAGCCTTTGAAAATATATTTTTATATACCTTTTTGGCTTTTGGGTCTGGCCAAAAGGGTATGCTAAAATAGAACAGCGTCAAGGGGTAAAAATAGGAGAGAAAAGCTTGAAAATAGACGTGTTAACCCTTTTTCCGGAGATGTTTCAGTCCCCTTTTGAAGAGAGCATTTTCAAGCGGGCAGCGGACAAAAATCTGGTAAGGTTAGAAATACATAACTTCAGGGATTTCAGCCATGACAAGCACCATGCGGTAGATGATACCCCTTACGGAGGCGGTGCCGGCATGCTGCTTAAGCCCGAACCTTTGTTTGAGGCAGTAGAGGCGGTCATGGAAAAAGACCCCACCCCTGCCCCGGTAATTCTCCTTTCCCCGCAGGGACGCACCTTCAACCAATCTGTCGCCCGCGAACTGGCAAACCACCAGCGGCTGATTATAATCTGCGGCCATTACGAGGGCTTTGACGAACGGGTGCGGGAGCATCTGGCCACCGACGAAATAAGCATAGGTGATTTTGTACTGACCGGCGGGGAACTGGCCGCCATGGTAGTTATAGATGCGGTTTCCCGCCTGATACCCGGCGTACTTGGTTCAGACGACTCCTCAGAATCAGACTCGCACTCAAACGGTCTTCTGGAACACCCCCATTACACCCGTCCCCCGGTATTCAGGGGCTGGGATATTCCGGAGGTACTTCTTTCCGGCAATCACGCCCGGATAGACCGCTGGCGGCGTAAAGAATCTCTGCGGCGTACCTTGAAAAGACGCCCGGATATGCTTGAAAAAATAACCCTTTCTAAAGCAGACCGCAAGCTGATAGATGAAATACTGGCCGAAGAAAACCCCAAAGATTAAAACCCGGTATTATATATAAGGTATGCAACCACCCCGCATCCCCCCTGCCAAACCCGCGCACTTGATTATGAAATGGGTTTGTGTTTTAATATTCCGTTGATATTTAAAGGAGTTTTTACCGCCATGGAAGAGACTGTTAATAATCAGGAAACCCCTGAAACCAGTGAAGAAGAAACCGCAGATGAAGAAACAGTTGCTGTAGAAAATACCGCCGCCGGAAAAGTTCTGCCGAGCTTCGGCCCCGGTGATACCATAAAAGTACACGCCCGCATCAAAGAAGGCGACAAAGAGCGCATTCAGATGTTTCAGGGCGTAGTCCTCAAGGTCAAGCAGGCCGCTGACGGCGGCAATTTCACCGTCCGCCGCATCAGCTACGGCGTAGGCGTTGAGCGCACCTTCCCCTTCCTCTCACCCAATGTTACCAAGGTGGAGGTTATTAAAAGAGGCAGAGTACGCCGTGCCCGCCTGTTCTACCTGCGCAAGCTTTCCGGAAAAGCCGCCCGCATTAAAGAAGTTAAACAAACACCCTCTTAAGCTCTCTTAGGGGGTATAAAATTGGCTTTTGCCGAACTGGCCGTACACACTCCGGTACTTAGACCGGGCAGTTTTTCCTACTCTATACCAGCGGGGTTAGAAATAAAACCCGGTCAGGCAGTCTGGGCTCCTTTCGGGCCTAAAATAGTTCAGGGCATAGTCCTTGAAGTAACTGAAGAGCCGGCATTCGGGCAAACACGTGAAATCTGCGGCGTTATCTCTGATACGCCGCTTCTTTCTTTTCACCAGCTGAACCTGGCCAAGTGGATAAGCCAAACCTATTTATCCAGTATTTACGAAGCAGTAGCCCTCATGCTGCCGCCGTCTTTTGAACGCCAAAGCCTGGCCTATATCAGCCTGGAGTCCAGCCCGCCGGCTGCAGCAAAAAACCCGTCTGAAACCCTAAGCCCAAACATGCAAAAAATATTTGACCGGCTAAAGGCCAAAGACATCACCCCCCAAAACGAACTGGAAAAAATATTCGGCAAGAAAACCGCTCAAAGTGCCATACTTAAACTTATAAACCAGGGGCTAGTCAAACGCACCTACCGGATAAGCCCGGTCAGGGCAAAGACCAAATTTGAAAAACATTTCCGCCTTAGCGTGCAGGCACTGGCATTTATTAAAAACCAGACCCTGCCAAAATTACCCCCCCGCCAGACTCAGGTTTTTAATCATATTAAAGAAAACCCCGGGGGCATTTCCAAAAGCGGGTTAAATCTGCTGGTGAAAAATAATTCGGCCGTCTTAAAGACTCTTGAGCAAAAGGGTCTGGTAAGTACCGAGGAACGCCAGATATTCCGCCATCCTGTAGATTACAGCCGGATACCTCCTCTGCCGCACCTTGAGCTAAGCCCACCCCAGAAAAAGTGCCTTGAGTTCATCACCCGTTCACTGAATACCCCGCCCGAAGATGACCAAAATCCCCGTACCTTTTTACTGCATGGCATAACCGGCAGCGGTAAAACCGAAATATACCTGCAGGCACTAGCTGAAAGCCTGCGTCTGGGCAAAAAGGCTATAGTACTGGTACCTGAAATCTCCCTTACCCCCCAGACTATCGCCCGTTTTGCGGGGCGTTTCCCCGGCCAAATAGCCGTTCTTCACAGCCGCCTCAGTCCCGGTGAACAGTTTGACGAATGGCAAAGGATAAAAAACGGTCAGGCTGACATTGTAATCGGACCCAGAAGCGCCCTGTTTGCCCCGCTGGACAAACCGGGCATTATTATCATAGACGAAGAGCACGAATGGACCTATAAACAGCAGGACCCCCAACCCCGTTATCATACCCGTACGGTGGCTAATAAAATGGCTGAAGAGTACGGTGCAGTGCTGGTACTGGGGAGTGCCACCCCGGATGTTGACAGCTATTTCAAAGCCCAAAAAGGAATCTATCAGTTACTGGAACTGCCCGAACGCCTGACCCCCTACCGGGGTGCTTCCCTGCCTAAAACAGAGCTGGTAGATATGCGTACCGAACTCTCCGAAGGCAACCGCAGCATCTTCTCCCGTAACCTGCAGACCTCTATTGAAAAAGTACTGGCAAACCATGAGCAGGCCATTTTATTCATAAACCGCCGGGGCGGTGCCAGTTTTATCCAGTGCCGTGACTGCGGCTATGTAGCTATGTGCAAAAGCTGTGATGCCCCGCTTACATACCACCCCGACCAGGAAAATCTGGTCTGCCACCAGTGCGGCAGGCACTACCCAAACCCCCTCACCTGCCCGGTCTGCGGCAGCCGCCGGATTAAATACCTGGGAATGGGTACCCAGAAACTGGAGGAAGAAACAAGACTGGCTTTCCCCCAGGCAAGGCTGCTTCGCTGGGATAGTGATGTCATAAAAGGCAAAAACACCCACCAGCAAATAATGGATAGATTCAGCTGCCACCAGGCAGATATACTTATCGGCACACAGATGGTAGCCAAAGGGCTGGACCTGCCGGATGTTACTTTAGTAGGGGTAATAAATGCGGATATCAGCCTGAACCTGCCTGATTTCAGGGCAGGCGAACGCACTTTTCAGCTGCTGGCCCAGGTAGCCGGGCGGGCAGGCCGGGGTATATCAGGAGGGAAAGTAGTCATCCAGACCTACAGCCCTGAAAACTATGCCATCCGGTCAGCTGTCTGCCATGACTATCCGGGTTTTTATGCCAAAGAAATAGTCTACCGCCAGGCACTGAATAACCCTCCCTTCCGGAAACTGGCCTGTCTGGTATTCAGCCATTTGAACCATGACTTTTGTCAGCAGCAGGCCAAACTTATGGCTAAAACCCTTCGGGAAAAAGCGGAGGCCGTTGGGCTAGGCAATCTGGAAATTTTAGGACCGGCACCTGCCTTTATCCAGCGTCTGCGGGGACGTTATAGATACCAGCTAATCCTGCGTTCGCCCAACCCGTCAGAGTTCCTCAGAGAGATAAATCCGGGACAGGGCTGGAGTATTGATATTGACCCTTATGGTTTATGTTAAATATTTTAAAGCCCTTTAAAAAAGACAGGGAGGTCTTTTTTGCCATGAAATAAGCCTTAAATACCCTCAAACAGTATGCAATTTGTATAAATATGCAGGTAAAGAATACATATTTTGACACTTGCCTTTCAGTGGTATACATTGTACAAAGCTCATATATTGACATCTGGCATATAAGCGGCCGTTATCGTATAATACTATTGTATCTTTATCATATTCAGTCCTTACCCGAATTATATCTAAGGCAGGAAGATCATGAGTAAAGCCACATCACCAAATGGCTGGGCAGACCTTGGAGAGATAATCCGCCAGCAAAGGGTAAAAATACCGCTTACCCTGCAAGAACTGGCTTCTAAAACCAGCGTCTCCCCCTCGCATCTGGGGCGCATTGAGCGCGGCGAGCGTTTTCCGTCTGCCAGAATACTCAAACGAATTGCCCGTCCGTTGGGTTTTGAAGAGGACGAGTTATTCACTCTGGCCGGATATCTTACCCCCCAGAAGGACAGCATCTCGGAAATGGAAGCGGAATATATCTCTACCCCCAGACAGCTTGACCCTTACGTAGCCAAAGTACTGGCCCAGGAGCCTATTGAACTGCAAAGGGCGGTTATTGCCATTCTGGCCATGCTGAAAAGTATCTCCAAATCCATGACCTAGCCGGATAAATTTGTCCCGCAAAATACAGGTCTGCTGCTATCAGCCAGTAAAGGCTCTTCCCGGCGGCTACCCAAAGCTATCCAAACGTAATTTTCTTGATATTGAAGATACGTTCGGAGTATAGTTTAGTAGATTTTTGGGTGAAGGCCGTGACGAATAAAAACCTGCTGCTCCGTATTGATAAAAAAACCGCCGCCCTGCTTGAAGACCTCCGCCGTTTATTTTCAGAAGAAGCTAGCGAAGTCTATCTGGTAGGCGGTTTTTTGCGTAATCTGATACTTAAAAAACCCACTGCCGATATTGACCTGTGCATCACCGGCAGCGGACAAGCCGCTTCTGCCAAAATCTCCGGTTATTTCAAAGCCCCTCAGGTGGTGCTGGATGCCGGAAATGACGTCTTTAGAGTAATCCTGCCCGCTTTTCAGCTGGATATCTCCGGCACGGCAGATATTACTGCCAACCTCACCCGGCGTGATTTCAAACTTAACGCCATGGCCGCACCCTTGTCGGCGGTACATCAGGGCAGCCTGCCGGTACAGGCCATAATTGACCCCATGCAGGGGCTGCCGGATATTGAAAACCGGGTTATACGGGTAACCTCAGCAGATGTATTCAGTGCTGACCCCATCAGGCTGTTAAGGGCTATCCGCTTATCAGCCGAACTTGGCTTTGCACTTGACGGGCAAACCCAAAGCCTTATCACCACCCATGCCGCCCTGATATCAACCGTTGCCGGTGAGAGAATTCGGGAAGAACTGCTGAAACTGCTTGAAACCAGCCAGCCCGGCATCTGGGAAAAGTGCCTTGAGCTGGGGCTGCTGCTAAACATATTCCCTGAGCTTACTCCCTGCTGCCGCCACCCCCAGCCCTATGAACACACCTGGGATGTGCTGGAACACTCCATAAAAACCATTTATGCACTTGATGCCATACTGGGCAGGTCTGTCTGGCCTTACCAGAACCCTGAAATCATCACCGCAATCTACCGCGAAAGCGGCTTTAAAAAATATTTTGCAGGGAAAATAAGCGGCACTTCCAGTATCCGCACCTTAACCAAACTGGCCGCTCTGCTGCACGATATCGCCAAACCCCAGACCCGCAGCACCGACCCGGACGGGCGGATACGTTTTACCGGACACCCGCTGGAAGGCAGCCGCTTAAGCAGCCAGATACTCACCCGCCTGCGTTTTTCAAAAAAAGAAATTTTAATGGTAGAAAAAATGGTTTGCTACCATCTGCGCCCGGTTCAAATGAACCCTGACGGCCAGTTACCCTCCGCAAAAGCTATTTACCGCTATTTCCGTGACCTAGGGGAAGCCGCCGAATCTACCCTTTATCTGAGTCTGGCAGACCATTTGGCAACAGACGGGCCGAATTTGATGGTGGCAAATTGGCAAGAACATGTTAATATAGTAGCGCATATTTTATCGGAGCAGAAAAAACAGCTTACCAGGCTTGTTCCGAAACGTCTGGTGACCGGCACCGACCTGATAGAGCGTTTTAACCTCAGGCCGGGACCCCGGATAAAAACCCTGCTGGGTGAAATTACCGAGGCCCAGGCGGCCGGTGAAATAAAAAACCGCCAGGAGGCCTTTAAATTTATCAGCCAAAGGCTTGAAGGACAAGCCTGAAAATAATCTAAATTAGCTTGGGGAGAATTATGCGAAGGAAAAACGGGCTCGTGTTTTTGGCCATACTGGCCGCCATGATCCTTGCCTTTACCATAGTGCTGCCAACAGACAAAGGCGCACTTCTGGGCAAGGGAATCCTGTTTGGTCTGGACTTAAAGGGAGGCCTGCACATGGTATATCAGGCTGACTTGTCCAATGTAGATGAAAGCAATATTGACAGCGTAATGGATGGCGTGGTGGAGGTTATCTCCAACCGCATCAACCCTCTTGGTGTCACCGAAGCCTCAATCCAGCGTCAGGGAGATGACCGGATAGTGGTTGAACTGCCGGGGCTGGATATTACAGATGAACAAAAAGCCCGCATCGGCCGTACCGCCCTGCTGGAATTCGGCGAACTGGCGGCTGAAGGCGAAGATTATAAATGGGAAAACAGTCTGGGCAAATGGAAACCGGCCACCGCCACTATTGACGGGGTTGAGTATGCCCTGACCAGTGCCTATTTCAAAGACAGTACTTATGTAAACCGGGACCAGTACGGCAATATTTTACTGGTATTTGAATGGGATGACATCGGGGCCCAGTTATCCAAAGAAATCACCACCCGCCTTTTAAGCCAGCAGCTGGGTATCTTTGAAGGTGATGAAGCCCTGGCCGGTGATGATGGCGTACCAATTGCCCCCTACATAAACAATGTTATTGAAACCAGCGGCGTGATAGAAGGCTTAAGCTACAACGAAGCAGAAATGCTTTCCAACCAGCTGAATGCCGGCCGCCTGCCGGTGCCGCTTGAGCCCATATACGAGCAGACCGTTTCACCTACCTTGGGTCAAAACTTTGTTGACCTGGCCGTAAAAGCCGGTCTGGCAGGCATAATCCTGGTTATGATATTCATGATAGCCTTTTACCGCCTGCCCGGTCTGCTGGCCAGTATAGCTCTGGTATTTTACGGAGTAATTGTACTGGCTCTCTTTAAACTGGTACCGGTTACCCTTACTTTGGCGGGTATCGGCGGTTTCATTGTATCAGCAGGTATGGCAGTAGATGCCAATATCCTGATATTTGCCCGTTTGAAAGAGGAACTGCTGGCTGGCAAGACACTGGGAGCGGCGGTGGAAGCCGGCTTTTCCCGTGCCTGGTCTGCCATCTGGGACTCCAACGTTACCACCTTTATAGCCTGCGGAATCCTGTTCTGGGTGGGCGGTACTATTGCGGCCGGGGCACCGGTCAAAGGTTTTGCCGTAACCCTGTTCCTGGGTGTGGCGGTCAGTATGTTCACCGCTATCTTTGTCACCCGCACCTTGCTCAGGCTTTTTGTAGGTACTAAAACCGCTAAAAAGCTTGCCCTATTCACCACCCAGACAAGAGGCAAAAATGAATAAGATAATCCAGCACCGACCCCTGTTTATATTTATATCAGCCCTGATTATACTTGCCGGGCTGGCTTCGCTGCTGATATTCGGGCTGAAACCCGGCATAGACTTTTCCAGCGGCTCCATTCTGACCATCAAATTTGACCAGACAGTCAGCGTGGATGAGCTTACCCAGGAGCTTAGAAGCCTGGGGCAGAGCGAAGCTATTGTTCAGGTAACCGGTGACGGAGACTTCCTTATCCGCACCAGCGAGCTTGATATCAGCCAGAAGGTCACTCTGGAAACCGCTCTGGAAGAAGCCTTCGGCAACCTAACTGAACGCGGCTTTGAAAATGTAGACCCCCTGATTGCCAAGCAGACCACCCAAATGGCCCTGATAGCTATCGGAGCGGCTCTGGTAGGTATTCTGCTGTATGTTACCTGGGCTTTCCGCCGTATGCCCAAGCCGTTCCACTACGGCACCTGCGCAGTCATAGCCCTGTTCCATGACGCACTGGTAGTGCTGGGCATTTTCGCCCTGCTGGCCGGCATATTTGGCTGGGAAATTAACCTCATGTTTGTTATCGGCATCATGGCGGTTATCGGCTACAGTATAAATAACACCGTGGTAGTCTTTGACCGCATACGGGAAAACCAGCTTAAAGGCATTCACCCCAGCTTTGATGTAGTAGTAAACCAGAGCATTATGGAAACGATAGTCCGTTCTATCAACTCCAGCTTTACGGTTATCATTACCGTAGTAGCCCTTATGCTTTTCCTGGGGGCATCTATCCAGAATCTGAGCGTAGTCCTGCTTATCGGTCTTATTGCCGGTACTTATGACTCACTCTTTGTCGCCCCTTCCCTGCTGGTCACCTGGGAAAACGGTGACTGGGGCAAACTACTTAAGCCCTTTAAGAGAGCTTAACAGATAACAAGGATAAACTATGGCTACCAGAAAAACCAGGGCGGCTTCATTTTCGATAGCTTCTAACTCAACGCTTATAGTTATGAAGGCGGCGGTCGGTTTTGTTACCGGCAGCGTGAGTATACTAGCAGAAGCTATCCACAGCACTCTGGATCTGGTAGCCGCAGTTATCGCCTTTTTCGGCGTCAAAGCCTCTGACAAACCGGCAGATGCTACCCACCCTTACGGACATGGCAAGTGGGAAAACGTAAGTGGCACAGTAGAAGCAGTCCTCATCTTCGTAGCCGCTATCTGGATTATCTACGAGGCAATAAACAGGCTTATAGAGGGCTCTGCCCCTGAGATGCTGGAATGGGGCGTGGTAATTATGGGCGTATCCGTAGTTGCCAATACCTTAGTCTCCAGTTACCTGAAAAAGATAGCCCGCGAGACTGATTCAGTGGCCCTAGAGGCAGACGCCTCACACCTCACCACAGATGTAATCACCTCAGCCGGAGTACTGCTGGGTCTGCTACTGGCAAAACTGACCGGCTGGAGCGTACTTGACCCCATCGTAGCCTTGCTGGTAGCCCTGCTTATCATCAAAGCCGCCTGGGATATACTCAACAAGTCTTTCGGGGCGCTGGTAGATGCCCGTTTGCCCAAAGAAGAAGTAGATGCCATCAGCAGTTTGATAAATGAACATACCTCAAAACTGGTGGAGTTTCACAACCTGCGCACCCGCAAAGCCGGCAGTTACCGGTATGTAGACCTGCATCTGGTTATGCCCAAAACGCTTTCGGTGGAAAAAGCCCACTCCATATGTGACCATCTGGAAAAAGACCTCAAAGATAAACTGAAAATAGACTACGTGACTATCCACGTAGAACCCTGCACCGAGGAAAACTGCCCCGAATGCCAGATAAACTGTAAGAAACGCCCTTCGGACTTAGCTAATCCCGAAAATACCCCGTAACTCCAGAATCAGCCCGCTGATATCAGGCGTATCCGCAGTCTCTTCGGGGGCTTTGGTATTAGGGGGAGGCAAAGCCTCATCTAATAAAACCGCAAGGCTAGCCCCCACGCTCTCTGCCAGACCCAGATAATGGTAGCCGCCCTCCAGACTGAAAACCATTTTTCCCCCGCAGACCTCATCCGCCGTCTTTTTCAGGGCACGGGTTATACCGGCAAAACCCTGCTGTGAAAGGCACATCTCACCCATATCATCAGCAAAATGGGCATCATAACCGGCACATACCAGTATCAGCTCAGGTGATAGTTTCCGAAGGTACGGGCAAATCAGCTGGTCAAATACTTTCTGGTAATGGCTGTCCCCGCAGCCGGCAGGCAGGGGGATATTTAAAATATTCTGAAACGGGCCGTCTTCACAGCTGTCCCCCGTAAAGGGGAAATGGTGAATCTGGTGGGTGGAAATATAGGTCACCCGCGGGTCATTCAGGCAGACATGCTGAATGCCATTGCCATGGTGAACATCAAAATCCACCACCGCCACCCGCTTGAGTCTATGTTTATTAAGGGCATGCAAAGCCCCTAAAGCCACATTATTAAAAATACAGAAACCCATGGAAGCCTCCGGCAGGGCATGGTGACCCGGCGGGCGGC
Source organism: Dehalococcoides mccartyi 195 (assembly GCF_000011905.1). Taxonomy (NCBI): domain Bacteria; kingdom Bacillati; phylum Chloroflexota; class Dehalococcoidia; order Dehalococcoidales; family Dehalococcoidaceae; genus Dehalococcoides; species Dehalococcoides mccartyi. The sequence continues at coordinate 314,552 of NC_002936.3, read as the reverse complement.
ACATTACAAAAGCACTCTCCAGTTCACCTGAAAGCACCTTGTCCACCCCCTCAAGCACCCCGCCCACCGCGTACAGGGCTGTTTCGTAGCTATCCACCGAAATCACCGTATCCTGGTCCAGCCAGCCGCCGCCGCTGAAACCCACTTCCTCCACCCGGCTGATATACTTGCGGGTATGAAAACCCTCCAGTTCACCCAAACCCACCCGTTTCGGCTCAACATGTACCAGACGGTCTTTCAGCCCATGCGTATTTATGTATTCCATAATCGCCAGCAGGCGGTCAGGGTTTTCCACATGGGTACCCGTTTCGTGGTTCAAATATATATGGTTATAAACCAGCCCCACTGCCATTAAAATACCTTCTCCGTATTAAGATACCGCTAAAGCCACAGCTTCAGCCCGGAAACAATGAAATACACCCCGAAAGCCGCAAGCAACAACCCGCAGCCTATAAAAACTATCTCCCGCACCCTGCTCCCCCACAGGCGGTGGGTGCGGTACACAATAAACGAAACCAGACAAAGCCAGGCTAAATCCACCAGCCAGTGGGTAGCCGCCAAAGCCCCCAGCCCCCCAAGCCCGTAGTCCGATACCTTCATAACCAGCATCGCCCCTACAGTTGCCCACCAGACCAGAAAAAACGGGTTCAGGGCGCTCATGGCCGCACCTGACACCACTGTATTATATTTAAAATTAGCCTTATCCTGAGCGGCTTCACGGCGGGCTTTTATCATACCCAGCCCCATGTAAATAATCATAATTCCGCCTGCCAGACTGAGCAGTATCTGCACCCAGACAAGCTCAAAAAAACCGGCAAAACCGAAATAAATAAGCAGAATAATGGGCAGTTCCACCAGCACATGCCCCAGCACAATCTGGGCACCTGCCCAGGGGGTATGGTAACTCCGTGAAAGAGTCAGAGCAAACATGGGGCCGGGCATCAGCACACCTGAAAAAGATATAACCGTAACACTAAGCAGAGTGGCTAACATAAAATCCATTATAACACTTCTCCCGTTAGGGGCAAAAACCCGGACGCACCCCGGCATAAATGCCATTTGTTGCTTGTGGGAATACATATCTTGTTTTATACTGAAGCAAATGCAGAAACAAGGAGACAAACGGTATTGTCTTTAAACCTGGACAAAACCGCCCTTCAGATACAGAGCATGGTCTCAGACTTAAAAGGCCGTGACCTGGAACACCAAAAACACCTTGAGGCCGGGCTGAACGGCATGAAACGCACTCCGGCTGAATACCAGCATTTGCTGGATAAGGCCGAACGCAGCCAGACCACTTTTCTTTTGGCACACCCGGAAGAAATACCGGATGCCACCCACCCGCCGCCTGCCTTGCCCCAAAGCTACCGCATACTGGCCACAGACGGCTCGCAAATAGACGTAGACCGCCACCAGCTTAGCCGCTGTTACCTGATAAATATCGGCAGGGTTCGGCTGGAGTACGGCCAATCCCCGTCTGCCGCTCTGGAAAGCCTGCCCGCTCTGTATGCCCGCCCCGAAGATATGGTAATCTCCTGCGGCAGCAAAGAAGTAGCCGTAGAAGGCACTCTGCTGGGAATAAAAAGAAGCGTAGAAGAAACCCGCCATCTGGCTGAAATGGCAGATGCCGCCTCCCCCAATCTGCCCACTTTGGCTTTGGCAGACGGCACTTTGATACTCTGGTCACTCCTTTCCAAAGAGTTCCCCGAATACGTGGTTGAAGACCTGCTGGTAAACGGTTACCTGAAATATCTGGGCAAAATACAAAACCTGAACACCAAAGACAGACAGGTGGCTTTAGCCAGCTATATCAGCTACCCCGGAAGCACAGACGTAGTCAATACCCTCCGCCTGCTTTACTGCCCGTACGAACCGGCAGACTGCACCAGCCAGTGTGACCAGCTGCCAAACGGCAAACGCCCTTGTGACATACTTTCCGGCGTCACGGACAGCATGCTGTTTGAGCGCATATTGAAACCGGGTGAACGCTCCGCCCTGTTTGCCAGCTCATCTTCCATACTGGAAAAATATTACGGGGAACACAGGGTCTATTTTTACTACTTGAAAACCAGTGAAGAAATAGCCCGGGTGGAACTGCCCGGCTGGACTGCCCGCTCTGAAGAGCTGTTAAGCTTAAGCCACAGCCTGATACTGGAACAATGCCGCTTGGGGCATGGCTACCCCGTCTCCCTTTCCGAAGCCCACGAACAGGCAGTAGTCAGCGGTCAGGACAGGCGTATTTTCAACCAGCTGGTAGAAGAAATGCTGACCGCAAGCAAAATAAACCCCAGCAGTTCGGCCAAAAGCCTTAGCAAGAAAACCCGCTGGGTATAGTTTATGTAAACTAGCACCGCCAGTCTGTTTAACAGATCGAAATATACCATTAACCGCAGGGGGTAAAAAAATTGGACAACCTAAATACAAACCGTATCGGCGAGGTTATAGATACCAGCACCACTGACTTTACCGCCCAGTCTTACCAGCTTTATAACACACCTGCTCTGGGGGCGCTGGTAAAAACCGGCGAAGGCGAAAATACTATTTATGCCGCCGTCTATCATGCCACCACCTCTTCCATAGAGCCGGGCAGAAAACCCATTGCCCGCGGACAGGACGCCGCAAGCGAAGAAGATATATATGCCCAAAGCCCCCAGCTAAGCAAACTCCTGCGGAGCGAATTTTCCTGCCTGATACTAGGTTACCGGGGACAGGGGCAAATCTGCCACTGGCTGCCGCCCCGCCCTGCCCATATCCACAGTTTTACCGAAACCTGCACCCCTGAAGAAACCGCCGAATTCAGCCGCTCGTTCGGCTTTTTAAACATACTAATAAACTCCGAACTGCCCGTACCGGCAGACGAAGTAACCGCCGCCTGCCTGCGTCAGCTTGCCGCCGCCGCACCTGATAAACAGTCATTTTTAGTAAAAGCAGGCAAAGAGCTGGCCAGAATCCTGCCCGGCCAGTACCAGCGGCTTAAAGTAATCCTGGAGAGGATACAGCTATGACAAGCGAAAACAAACTGGGTATTGTAATAGGGGGTTCACTCTCCGGCGGAATATATGTCCGTCTGGATGGCGAAGCTCTGGTGGAGGACATGGCAGTTGGCCGTTATGTAACTATACAGGGAAAAACCAAACGTTTTCTGGGTATGATAACCGATGTTTCTCTGGGGGTAACCGACCAGCGTCTTACCCTTACACCCCCGGCCGCAGACGAAAAGTTTCTGGCTGAAATACTCAGCGGTACAGCCGCTTACGGAGACCTCAAGGTAATACCCTATCTGGTACTGGGAAATGACGAAAAAAGCCTTCTGGACGGCCCTCAGCCGGTCAAGACCATACCCAGTCACTATGCCCCGGTAGATATTGCCTCCAACGAAGATATAGAAATGGTCTTCGGCAAGGAAGACGCCTCCCATTTTTACGTGGGCAACCCGCTGGATATGGAAACCCGCCTCTGCCTGAACCTGCCCGAACTGGTCAAACGTTCAAACGGCATCTTCGGTAAAAGCGGCACCGGCAAAACCTTCCTCACCCGCACCCTGCTGGTGGGTATGCTCCAGAAAGGGTCTTGCGTAAATCTGGTGTTTGATATGCACTCCGAATACGGCTGGGAAGGCACCAGTGAGAAAAAACACAAAGTCAAAGCCTTAAAACAGCTCTTTCCGGACAGGGTAGCCGTATTTACTTTGGACGGGGAAAGCTCCCGCAAACGCAAAGTCAGCGTGGACTTTGAGGTAAAGATAGGCTATGACGAAATAGAACCGGAAGATATCAGCCTGCTCCGCCAGACCCTGAACCTGACCGAACAGGCAGTAGAAGCCGTTTACCAGTTACGCAAATATTTCAAGAAGAACTGGATAAAAGAAGCCAATAATATCGGTGATGAAGAAGATGATAAAAAACTGCTGGACAGTTTAAGTATCCATGAAAGCACCTTCCAAAACCTGAAACGGGGCTTAAACACCCTTACCCGCCTGCCCTTTATCGTGGAAAACGCCCCGGTCAAAGCGGTAGACCGGGTGCTTGAGTACTTAAACCGGAATATAAATGTAGTGTTGGAGTTCGGGCGGTATACAGATATCACCGCTTACATACTGGTGGCCAATCTGCTCACCCGCCGCATATATACCAGCTACCGTGACCGCATGGAACAGGCCATGGCCGAAGACGCCGCCAAACCCACCCCGCTGGTCATCACCATAGAGGAAGCCCACAAATTTTTAAACCCCGAAGTTGCTTCCCGCACCATCTTCGGCACTATTGCCCGTGAAATGCGCAAGTACAATGTCACCCTGCTTATTATAGACCAGCGGCCTTCGGGCATAGATACAGAGGTTATGTCTCAGCTGGGCACTAAAATAACCGCCCTGCTGGACAATGAAAAAGATATAGACGCCGTACTCTCAGGAATCTCCGGCAAAAACGAACTCAAAGGCGTACTGGCCAAACTGGCTTCACGCCAGCAGGCACTTATATTCGGTGCGGCCGTACCCATGCCGGTAGCCTTTGTCCCCCGTGAGTATGACCAGTCTATATACAACGAAGTCAGCCGTAAAAAAATCAGCACCGAAGAGATAGAGGAACTTTTCTAAATCTATATGGGAAGAAAACCCGGGGCATACTGCCCCGCAAGCAGAGGAGGTTATTCATGCCCGCATCCAAACCGCCTAAAATAGGTATCGCTCTTGGCGGAGGCGCCGCCAGGGGTATTATTCATATCGGGGTGCTGGAAGTACTGGAAAAAGAAGCCATACCGCTGGATTTAGTCACCGGCACCAGCATGGGTGCTATTATAGGTGCTTTATACGCCAGCGGCCATACACCGCCGGAAATGAAAGAAATAGTAAGCAACCTGAGCTGGAAACAGCTTATGCCCCTGCTGGACCTGGCTGCCCCCAGAGCAGGCTTCCTGTCATCCCGCAAGATAAAAGACTATCTCAAAGGACTTATCGGGGATGTTACTTTTGCCGAACTTAAGAAGCCCTTTGCCTGCGTAGCCGCAGACGTTAAAACCGGACAGGAAGTGCTTTTCAGGGAAGGTCCGGTTATTGACGGGGTAATTGCCAGTATGTCCCTGCCCATCATCTTCCATCCGGTAAAAAACAAAAACCGTTTCCTGGTGGACGGCGGTCTTATTACCCCCATTCCGGCCCAGATTGTACGGGATATGGGAGCAGATTTTGTAATTGCGGTAAATGCCATTTATCACCATGATTATATAAAACCAGACAAAGATTCCGCCCCATCCATCTTTGATACCGCTTTCCAGATAGTAAACATTATGTCAATACATATGGCCAAGGAAAATCTCCAGGCCGCAGATATTGCTATAGAACCAGACCTTTCCGGCATAGGACCGGGTGATTTCCTGAAAGCACCGGAAATAGTCCTCCGGGGGGAACTGAGCGCAACTGACGCCATACCTAACTTGAAACACCTGCTGCTTCGAAAATACAGCTATACCCCCACTATTTAACACTTTAACTCAAACTTGGTATAATGGTGCTCCGTGGGGCTGTAGCTTAGTCGGGAGAGCGCCTCCTTTGCAAGGAGGAGGTCAGGGGTTCGAATCCCCTCAGCTCCACCATCCAATGTCCTGTCTCAAATACAAAAGCCCGATTTTCCAAACGTAATGGAAATTCTGGAGGCTCTCTTGGACGAGAAGACAAAACGCCGACTTTCGCATAAAAAATTAACTACTGATGAACTCTTCACCGGCTACTATGACCTGCTAAAAATCCGGATAACGCCAAATCAATACCTCCAGTACAAAGCCTTACTTGATAAATTCCAGGCTTTCTTAGGCGGCATGCCACCATCCCAAGCATTAGCCCTGAAGTTTTTAGGCCTGTACCACCATAGAGCCCAGGCTACCATTTTCCGTTATACCGGTATAATCCGCGGGTTTATGGATTGGTATGGCGAAGGGTTGGATGTTAAAGTGAAAAAACCCAAGCACCTGCCGGAATATGTTGAGCCTGCTGATATTGAAAAACTTGTTGATGCCATTACTTGCAAACACAATCATAAAGATACAATTGCCCGGGATGAGATGTTAATACGTTTCGCCCAAATGACCGGTTTGAGACGGAGTGAATTAGCCAACCTTAAAGTAAGCGATATACAGCTAGAGAAAAGAACTGTGTTTGTTCGTCAAGGTAAAGGGATGAAAGACAGAGCTGTGCCTATACCTTTGGGTTTAATCTCAAAACTTACCAGCTTTTTGGCACATAAACAGCCTTCTGATAGCTTATTTAATCTTACCAGCAGATCTATTACTGATAAACTTTCCACTTGGAGCAAGAAAGCCGGAGTTAAAATTCACCCTCACCAGTTACGCCATTCATATGCTGAGCAATTATTAGAAAAAGGCGCCGCCCTTACTTCTGTACAGGCATTATTAGGACACGAAAGCCTCCAAACAACTTCTGTGTATCTGGGTATAAGACCTAACGCACTCAGAGAAGCTGTGGATAAGTTGGATATGGTAAAGCCAATGCCCGAACAAACATATCTAAAAATTAAAATACATGATAATGATAATAACTTAGCAGATAATATTGAGATCCAGGGAGAAATTCCTATTAATTCTGTCCAAAATTCTGTCCCTAATTTCTTTAAACAACGCATCCAGTTTGAAAAAGATAATCAGGAGAATACTTAAAGTGATTTAAATGCTATAAACAGCCTGTTATCATTCATAACCATATGACAAATATGACAAAAATACAGGAAAACACGTATGTTTTCGGCCTAAAATATATTATTTTATAACACTATTTCGGTAAAATGCCCTAATTTTTCATTAAGCATTTTATATGGACAAAAATACCGAAAAATTCCCGGATTACGATTTCTGGGATTTTACCCAGTTAATCAGATCCTCTTTTATGAATACCCGTTTATTCCCCAGCTTATATGAAGGCAGGCCTTTCTTAATCAGATTATAAATCGTCAATTGAACGTTTCAATCCACGCACCCGCATGGGTGCGATTGGATTTCCTATTTAACCATAAAATCCAATCGCAAATATTCACTTATGCCTATGTAAAGAGCGACCTGATAATTACCCAGCTCAAACCCACCTTCTGGTCTTTCCAAAAAGGCAGTATGCACACAAGTAGATGGATCCATAAGAGAGAGATGCTGTATTTCCTCTCCCTCAAAATACCAGATTACTAGCGTAGCCGCACAGCATACATCCAATGAGCGTGGCTGCCATGTAAAGTAAATAATGGGAGTATCGGTAGTGAATGCGCTGCATTCATCCGCAGGCAAACCATCAGCGTCAATTGAAGAAAAAGTATAGGACCTGAATATTTTAGTATAGTCAACAACGTAAGGAGTATCATCAATTTTTTCTTCACTGCCACTGCAGCCACTGCCGGTGATTAATAGCCCACTCAAAGCCAGTAAGCCAAGCAAAATATTTACGATACGTAAAGCCGGTATCATATTGGCTTCTCTTTTGATTTTCTAAAGTAGTTGGTACTGAAATCCGGTATAAATCTATAAATATCAGTCTGCTTCCAGCCGCTCATACCCCAGAGTTTCTTGTCGCGGCTCTGTCGATCATCCCAACATTTGATTATTTTGGCATCATCCGGCCTAACAGGGTGAATAAAGCAAGTTTTCTTGTCTTTATCAAAAAAGATACAGTACCCGCGGTCATAAGTCCTTCTGGGTGGTATTCGGGCACCAGTGATATCCTCCTGCCCTGCCTTTGCCCACCTGAGAAAAAAGGTCTGGCAGTCCGCCGTATCCACCACCATGTACCTGTCTATTAGCTCCTTGACCGAGATATTCAAGTATTCAGCCACAGGTGAAATTTCATCAGGACGGGGCATGCAGGGGTAACACAGACAGCAATATCCGCAGCACTGGCATTTTTTAAAGTTAAACTTGGAGGCCATAAAGTGCTTACCCGCCTGTTCACGGCAGTAGCTTTCATACTCGGCCGTAAGAGCACGATAATTTGAAATATCACCAGAAGAAAGGTCAGACATAAAAGAACGATATTCTTGCAAGGTTTATCTCCGAACCAATTATAAGTTGCAGAGGGTACATCTTAGATGTACCCTCTGACTCTCCAAAAAGTTATATGGACTGCTTATGCCGTCTTAACAATGTCCAAGTAATTACCAGCAGCAGAACCGACAGGATAAATAACACTAGAAAACCCATCCAGGCAGATTCGGGTTCGTTTTCTACCAGAGACCCAAAATAATGCTGAACAGCACCTATTCCTGACAACAAACCCAGCGCTCCTATCAGCCACTCATACCACCTTACCACTACCTTGGCTCTAAGCCAGTTTACCAGTAAGGTTAAAGCTGCTCCGAAAAGTGCACCTATCCAAAAAATCATTTTATATCATCTCCCATACTAAAGTTGTTTTAGTAACTGGTATCGACCCCATAAGGATAGTCATCCACTTCGTCCCACCAGGTAGCCGGATTTTTCCGCCCGTACTTGAAGGTTTTCTCCATATTTTTGAAGAAGCTGTTAAATATCGGCGTGGTGGAAACAGTGCCCTTGACTACGTCATGTATGAACGAACCGGGGTGGGAATTGAAGGGGCAGGTACCCTGGCAGATAGGACAATGGGGACACTTGGTATAGTCACATCGCCAGCCAAGGAAACCAGGGTTACCAAAGGCATTATCATCCTTCCAGGTAGGTTCACCGGGATTGATAGCCCCGAAGGGACAATTCTCGGCACAAATACCACAAGTTTCGCAGAACTTGCGGGCACCAAAATCAATGGGGCGGCTGGGTGGCAGCGGCATATCAGTCAGGAATCCCCAGGTGACTCTGACCGTAATACCATAGAGCGGGTGGTTTACATAAGAAGCCCGAGATAATTCACCCAAACCGCCCAGAACTGCCCAGGCACCAGCCGGAGAAAGACTATTGTTGCCGGCACTTATCATTTGATAACCCAAACCACGAACAAAATCCTGGAAATGAGCTTTGGTATTGTAAGCACGTTCGTAACTGGTTTCGGTTGCTGCGCCCTCAAACCTGCCGGATTGACGACGGGTCCATTCGTATGGTTGGCGCATGGTCCAGAGGAAAATATATTTACATTTATTTGGAATGGTAACCTGTTTAGGAGTCTCTATACATTCCTCAACATCCCCGAATTCCAATGCTTTACCGTACTGGTCAACAGTAAAGATGAGTTTTTTAAGCTTATCATCAAGCTCAAGTGCTCCCACATCTTCACCACCGAAGTATCGGATACCGGCTTTCAGAGTCCTCAGATTATCTTCGGGAGTACCCTGATACTTAGTGCCGCCCATCTCTTCCGGTGTGTGCACCATTTTAGGTCCGGCATAGCTATCCGTACTCCCCAGATAGCCACCAGCCGCCCTGACCGCTGCTACTAAATCCACCATATTACCGCCCAGATTCATCCTAGTAGGGAAGTTTCCGAATGAAAACATTTCTGATGCATGAGTAAGAGCGGTAGTTCTAATATCCCCGAACCCATCTAGACCTGGTTCCCATCCGGGAAAATCCTCACGGGCTTTGGCATACAGGATTTCATCTTCGGCTTTTTTATCTTCCCAATCCAGCCACCTGGATACCGGTGCACCAATAGACTTTAGATTATCATAAACTGGTAGAGTAGGATCCATACGCACCCAAGTGTAAGGGCGTCTTTGAATCATATCCCAGTCTATAGGAGTAGTGGGATCTCCGTGTTCCCTTTCTTTTACAAACCAGGGTAGATTGCGGGTACTGGGTGTTGAAGCTACGAGTTCATCAAGGTCATGGAACATAGGGGCTACAGCTGAGGCGGCACCCAATCCAGCTCCGGCCATACCTATTCCTTTCAGGAAATCCTTACGGGTAAGTGTACTGTGAAAATTCAGCATGTTAACCTCCTCTAATGATTACTTGGACATAAACTGTATTCAATTCTGCTTTTGCTTTCTGTCACCTCTTTTCAGTCTTTAAACCACATAATAGGTGAAGATATTTTTGACATGGGCAAAGACATAAGTTTCGCTCTGAATGACAGTTTAATGATAAGTGAAGACAGGTAAGCATTCGCATAAACGAATACCCGAAATAATAAGGATTTTCTTATAAACGCATTAGAGTTTACTTATGAAGAGGGGAAACCGAGCATAAAGCATAAAAACGAAGGATTTTTCTGAAAAAGGAGGCTAACACGGGTATTTACCAGTTGCCAAGATAATAACCCAAACCATACTTAGTCAGTATCAAATCAGGCTGGTTCAATGATGAATCAAGCTTCTCTCTCAACTGATTAACCATCACCCGTATTGCTTTATGGCAACCCGGATATTCATCACCCCAGATGGCCAAGGCAAGGCTTCGGTAGGTAACATAATTCGGCCGCTGATTAGCCAGATAAAGGAAGATGATATTTTCAGTAGGTGAAAGCTTAAGTTCAAGACCTTTAGAATCTATTTTGTTCAGGGCGGGATAGTAGGTCAGGTTACCTATAGCGTATACTTCACCCTCCGAAGGATGTGACCGCTTTAAGACATTTTTTACCCTGGAGATTAGTTCCATTTGGCGGAAAGGTTTGCTGATAAACTCGTCAGCTCCCTTGCTGAGTGCCACTACCACATCCATCTCATCTTTTTTTACAGTCAGCACTAAAACGGGCACCTTGGAAAAACTGCGTATTTCCTGAAGTACTTCTATACCGCTCATATCCGGCAGACCAAGGTCAAGTATAATAAAATCTGGCGCTTCGGTTTCAGCTAGCTCTATGCCCTCTTTGCCAAGCTGGGTTCTAACTATCTGGATATCTGGCCAGGCTACCGAAAGGGTAAGCACTACCAGATCAATTATGGATAAATCATCCTCTATTATCAGGGTCTTCATCCCATTCGCTCCTTATCGGTAGTGTAAAGTAAAAGGTACTGCCATGGCCGTATTCACTGGTAAACCATATCTCACCCCTGTGCAGTTCAATAATCATCTTAGAAAGAGCTAGTCCCAAACCCAACCCACCGTACCTGTCCCGCTTGGTCTTGATACGATAATAAGGAGTAAAAATTCCCTGCTGCTTGTTCTTGGGTATACCAGTACCCTGGTCTTTGACCGAAACTTTGATTTTATCCCCTGATTTCACGGCCTCAATACAAATTTCACTGCCGGTACGGGAAAACTTAAGTGAGTTGCTGAGCAGATTAAGCACCACCTGATAAATCATTTTTTTATCAAATAATGTCAAGGGAATATCCACGCTAACATTCAGTGCTATCCGTTTTTGCATCTTCTGGGCCTGAGGCTGGAGGTAATCTACACAATCCCCGATAACTTTTCTGATACTGGCATACTCAGGGTCTGTTTGCAGCTGGCCTATTTCCCCCTTGGCCAAGTTCATAAGGTCATCAATCTTGTTATTCAGATTAATAGCCCCATTCTGCATGTTTCGTGCATAACCTAATAAAGCACTGTCCGAAAGTTCAGATACCAAATACTCACTAGCGGCAAGCAGCGGAGTAAGAGATGTTTTAAGCTCATGCACCAGTGCCCGCATAAAATAATTGCGCTGGTTTAGCTGATCTTCAACCTCCGCATGGGCCTGAAGTTCCCGCTCATAGGCTTCACGAAGACTTTGTTCCAAGCGCTTGGTTTCCGAAATATCCCGATATACTACTACCGCCACTTCCCGTCCAGATAAATAAACAAAACTGGCATTTATTTCGCAATCCAGCCGCCTGCCATCTTTGGTAATATATACATTCGGGAAACGGAGTACCGCATATTCAGACTCCAACACCAGTTTTGTATTTCCCAGCGCATAATCTTTCATCTCCGAAGCGGTAAGGTCAATCGGGGTCAACTGAAGAAGCTCTTCCCGTGAATAATTAACCATCTGGCAAAACGCCTTGTTTACTTCAATATATTTACCGGGCGGTGTTCCACCTGAAAAATCAATCAAAGTTAACCCGTCATTGCAGTTGTTGAAAAACATTGAATAACGGGTAAACAGTTCGTTTAATTTACGTTCGGTTTTCTCATGGTTTTTTATCTCCTGAACGAGTTTGCTGTTTATTTCGGCCAGCTCTTTGGTACGCTCCGCCACCTGTATCTGAAGCTGTTTACGGAGATTAACCGGGTCAGTCACATCCTGAAGGACTTCATACAGAAAATCCCTGCCATTTATGGTAACCTTGCTTGCAGTTTTTAAAATAGTAATCAGCTTGCTACTGCTGGTCAGCAGCTGCCTTTCAGCATTGTCTATTGATTGCCCCATATCAAGTATCGGGCATTTACCCTCTTCCGCCGGGCAAATGAACTTATGGCAGGAATGGCCTATAATCTCGGATGCCTCTGCCCCGATAAGATTCTGGGCCGCCTGATTTATATTCATGATTTTTCTGGACAAAACATCTATCACTACAATACCTACAGGCAAGGTATCGATCTGAATCGTATCCAAGTTATCAATCATGGCTAGAGTCCCCCACAACAATCCGCTACTTATAGCCATACTAATATTACCATACAAAAAAAACAAGTACAATTGAATAATACGGCTAACATTTGTGTAAGATTTTATAGACAATGGGGTTACATTCTATATTCCGGCAGTTAAAGCCTTGCTGAAGGTAATAAAAGAGTTTATAAGAGTATAAGAATATTAAATAATGAAGAATCGGATATTTTATTTGGTAAACTGGCACGGGATTTACCGTATAATTAACATCAATTTATTTTATAAGATCACCCTCCTGATATTATAAGTTGTCTTAATAGACCTGCCAAGGTATACAACGACTACCTAATCCATACCAGACCGGCTATGACATTAGCTTGATAATTGAGGGCGTTTGAGAATAAATAACTATAAAACGAATTCAAGATATTAATAAGTAATCTGGAATCTATATTAACATTACTAACTATTCGGCTATGAATATTTAATAAATAGCGACTATCTAGTATCCCCGGCAGTTTCTGACGGCCTGTTTGACTGCCTGAGTTGCAGCTTTGGCCATCATCTCCCCCAGTTTGGTATGACCACCCACATAAGTATATTTATCATCCCCGCCTGATACGCTGATTATCTGGTCTGTTCCCGTTCCGGTTGCCTGCCATTCGGGGTGTACCGCACTCCGTATATCCAGTTCCTGTAAAGCTACATTCTTAGCCTCGGTCAGTGTGATATACGACGAAGCAAGCGTGGGTGTCTCCAGAGTAGAGCCGGTAAGCAGGATAATATTTATCGTGCCTATCTTCTCAAACTTGCCATTTCGCTCTATACCGCTTGCGGCATCACAGCCTATCCGCATGGCGTTGGTCTTGACCCCGGCAGTAGCAAAGGCAAGTACCCAAAACTCTTCATAACTTTCTTCCGCCCAGGCTATTTTGTCCTGGTCTACTCCAGTAGATAAAAATGAGACTTTATCCAGGTCTGTGCCGTATCTCTCAAGGACTTCTTCCAGCACTACCGAATAGGCTGTCTGCCAGTCTGATGAGTTGTCGTGCATGAAATCCCAGAGTTCAGGGGGTATGTGGGTGTTTAAGATATATCTGGCCTTACCCAGCCCGGTGCGGGTGGAGAGTATATTCCTTTCCTCCGGCAGTTCTATTACCAAAGTATTGGTGGACGCACCCAGTGCCTTATGATAGACAATGCCTGCTTTTACCCCGTGAAAACTGCCCAGTTCTTTATAACAGGTATCTGTTTTCAGTTCAGATATCACCTTTGTTCCCTCCATATCAGCCTTATTCCCTTTCCCCGTAAAATATGCCCCCTCCGGAATACAGGAGGGGGCTAATTATCTTTAACTCCGCACCTGCTCTTTCCGTAGTCACCGGAAGGGCAGTACCTGAATCCGGGCGCTTTGCTGGCTTGCTCTTTTCCCCGCTCACAGTAGGCGCTACTGCTCCGGATTTTCACCGGCTTTCTTTCCCGTTTCCCCCTTTGAATCCAAGGGGATTTCAGGTAATACTTATATTAACTTTGGGCCTTGATACGTCTGGTAACTAACTGCCAGCTGACCAGCATAAGGATTATCGCCGGTAAACCGGTAACCAGCAGGAACATATAGGCTGCCTGAGAATAAAACTCTTGGAAAGCTGTATAGAAATTCTGAATAGTAAATAGGAATAGTATCAGCCCGGCTATACCTATAATCCATTCATAAAGGCGCAAAGATATCCCTTTCTGGCCAAGTTTATTAATCAGAAATGTAAAACCTACGCCTAAAGCGATACCTATGAGCATCCATATGAGAGTATACAGAGACCACATATTTCTAACTTCCTTTCTAGAAAATAAGGCTATTGCCAGTCTTTATAAATTGGTTTCAATACCTTCAAGCGGCCAGTATTTATCAGGTTCAAACCAGAAGTTGTCCCACATATTCTGGTCTTTGACTATGCCGTAACCAAAGGCATGGTCCATATTGGCAAAAAAGCCGTTGAAGATACCTGTCTGAGAAACTACGCCTTTAACTACTTCGTGGATACTGGACTTGATATCCTTGCTAAATACGCAAGAAGCTACGCAAGCCGCACACCCATGTTTACCAGAAGTCACCCAGAAATTGTGGCAGGCAAAGTCGTTGTTAGGCCAGACCTTTTTACCGGATAGATTAAAGTATTCCGGTATAAGCTTGGTCGGATTGGAATTAGCATCATCAGCGGGAGTAATCTCATAGGTCGGTTCACGGAAAGTCGGTATAGCTGAAGCAGGGCAAGCTTTGGCACATAATCCGCAATCCCTGCAGAAACGATTAGCCCCGAAGTCTATGGGATTAGTAGTGGGTAACGGGAGATCAGTGAAAAACACCTCCACCTTACGAATTAATGGACCACAAGATGGGGTTATTTGCCCTCTCATACGCCCCAACTCACCTATCCCAGATAGTACTCCGAACGGCACGTTATTCCAGGGGCCCCAGCCTGAACCTGCAGTAGTATAGCCAATGGCATGAATAAATCCTCTGAAATGGATATCAAATGCAATTGAACGAGCATAAGATTTGGCAGTGGTAGCATCCGCCCTATAGCTCGGCGCCATCAAAGCCGGATTTCTAGCCTCGCGTATTACAACTACTATTATGTTGTTGCACTTTTCTGGGATAACCATTTTTTTATCTGTTTCGTATGGCTGATCAACATCTTCCCAAACTACTTCTTTGCCATTCTTATCTGCCAGAATCGGTAAAACGCCGCATGTCTTATGTACAAGTTTCTTGGTATATTCATCTGCCTTCAAGTAGCCCACTTCAGCCCCGCCGCACCATCTAGCAGCCATGCGGATTAAAGCTGCATTCTGTTCGGGTGTGCCTTCCCACCGGGGCACTCCCATATTATCAGGTGTGATTATCCCAAAAAGATCGGTAGCCCATACAGGGCTGATAACGCAATGCCCTGACTCAGGATCAAAACCCATTTCAAAACCAGGCGGAGTATCCTGCTGAATACCCTCCACCCCAAAAAAATAATCCATGTTACGCCGGACAGCTGTCCAAGCCGGGTGACGTATAGCAACATCAAACATAGTATTACCTGGATTATTTTCCAAAACCATCTGCTTTGTGTTGTCATAATACATGTGCGCGCGTTTATCTTTTTCAGCCTGGTCTAGATGATCTTCCCAGTTGTTATAATGAGTTTGGCGCTGAATGACATTCCAATCTATTTCCACTGTGGGTTTGGCATATTCCAACTCACGCACATACCAGGGGCGTTTTTCAGTTACTCCACCAATCTGAGAAACTTCGTCCAGATCATGAAACACAGGTGATGCGGCAGTTACCGCACCGACCCCAGCACCGGCCAATCCAACCGCCTTCATAAAATCACGCCGGCTGAGTGTTGAATGAAATTTATCCATAATAGTCTCCTCCTTTACCTTAGTTAAAATCCAAATGGGGTTATCCGGTCTCTCCCGAAAGTCAGTCCCAGTTACACCTCCTCTACTATAGTTTTATTGAAGAGCAGAACTCCTATTGATACTTAGAAACCAATGAGTAATCCTCTATATCCAAATACCAATTGGAGCCCCATTCATCTCTTCTAAAAACAGCCGATACCTTTTCAAGGTTTAATCTCTTTTGGAAGATAGGCCCATCGACAACCAGAGTATGATAATAACCAACTCTCCCATCCTCTGATTTCTCAAATCTGTTTTTCAATTCGGCTAAGACATCCAAATCTAGCTTTTTCCCCAGCCATTCTTTGCCCAGTTTAGAGTCATCCGTTACTATCATCAGAACTTCAAACCCATAATAAATAAGCATCTTAAGAATATCTTCCCGATTGATGTTCCATAGCGGCAAATGAGCCTGTATACCAGTAGAATGGCAAATATTCTTCACCCAACTTTCATGCAGACTGGCCTCTTCATTACCAATGCTTACATCTCCAAAAACGCCACCTTCAATATCTACTTGGTTCTTGAGGTGATTTACAACCCTGCAATAGTCAGAGTCGTACCTGGAAACTTGGACTTGCCTTTTAATCAGGGGTATACCAATTGTATTCCATAAATCCCTCCCTTTACGCCTAACTATAAGGACTATATCCATAAAAGCTCCCACCGGACAAACATAAAAACACCACGCATTATAAATAAAAAATCCACTAGCTACGGATATGCCTAATAATACCCATTGATCAAAAGACCCTTTCATACTGAAAAGTGTACCCCAAGGCTCAAAGACTGTTATAGATACACTCCCTAACAGAATAGTAAAAAATAAGGCAAACCAAAGTATAAAGTACCGAACATTCCTTAAACGTTTATGCCACTTGGCACTGGGTCTTAATCCTACCTGTCCAAGTTTATAGGCAATTTCCTGCACTGCTGAGTAAGGGCACAACCAGTAACAATAAAAGTTTTTGCCGAATATTAAAGCCAGTAACACCACCCCGATTACCAGTATGTACAGAAACAAATTAGTGTTTAGATGGGGGGGTGAACCCATTATCCAGACAGCAAAATTAGTCAGACTTAATGGCCTTGCTAACCAGATACCCAGTACACCAAGCCCGAAAAATAAAGTAACGTAACGAACCCATCGAAATCTAGCTAAAACTGAAAGCATCCTAAATAAAACTACAGTGCATAAGCCCCCAATTAGCAACGCTTCACTTAAGCCAAATTTGATTTTTTCTTCAGGAATCGGATACGGCTTAGCCAGTTGCTCAGCTACCAAAGCCCGCCCAGCGTGCACCCCCAAAGCTACCCCGTTACATGATATTGTAGAACCACTGATTGCATTTATATCTGCCCCCAATACCAATGCGTCATCAAATTTACGCCCTATGTATTGGTCAAAGAAATCCCCTGTTATCAACTGATCCCACCAGGCTTTGTCATCACTATTCTGAGGTATAGAGATTGATTGAATTTCCCCATCCAGTGACCAATTTAAGACAACAGTCAGAAGTCCTCCATAGCCTTGTCCAGTAGTGATAGTGACATATCCGGCAAGCAGATCGTCATTATCTTCCACCGCATATATGTAACCTAAATTTGTGGGATCAACTTTCAGAAGAGAATAATCAGCAATGCCTGTAAATGCATCTGCCAAATAGTTTTCATATAACGCAGATTTATCTTCACCG
This sequence comes from Dehalococcoides mccartyi 195, assembly GCF_000011905.1. Lineage (NCBI taxonomy): Bacteria > Bacillati > Chloroflexota > Dehalococcoidia > Dehalococcoidales > Dehalococcoidaceae > Dehalococcoides > Dehalococcoides mccartyi. The sequence continues at coordinate 296,969 of NC_002936.3, read as the reverse complement.
TGAGATTCTGATAAATGCCCCACTAAACCTGCTATTAGCAAGCTCAAGCCTGCTAATAAAATAAGCACACGCTTCAGATTAAATTTAAATAACATCGTATTTCCTTGCAGAACATAATAGCTGGTCTATACCCGGTTTTATGTCTGAATAAAATCACGGGTATAGACCGCCAGAATCACCAAAAAGGCAACCACTAGTACAAAAATGTAAAAACAGCAGATAGTGAGGCGTTTCCCCCCTCATCCTCTGTTAAATGCTATAAGTTAGATTCTCCTTTAAAAATCAAACTACTTGTATTTAATTTAGCGTTCCTGAAGTATTTAGGATCAAAATCAGGCAAAAAAGCGAATATATCATCTTTCCCCCAACCGCTCATGCCCCAAAGCTTTTTATCCCGGCTTTGGCGGTTATCCCAACACTTTATCAGCTTAGCTTCAGAAGGGCGGACAGGGTGTATCCGGCAGGATTTCTTTTCCTTGTCAAACAATACACAGTAACCTCTGTCATAAGTTCTCCATGGAGGAATTCTGGCACCGGTTATATCTTCTTGCCCCTCCTTAGCCCAACGAAGAAAAAATATTTGACAGTCAGCTGTATCTGCCACCATATATTTATTAACAAAGTCGGATATAGTCATCTCAAGATATCGGGCAGCAGGCGCAATTTCATCCGGTCGGGGGATACAAGGATAACATAGGCAGCAATATCCACATCGCTGGCAGCTTTTAAAATTAAACTTAGCGGCCATAAAGTGATTATCCATTTGTTGCTGGCAATAAGCTTCGTATTCAGCAGTTAACCGTCGATAGTAAGAAATGCTCTCTGGAGACATCGACTGGGAAAACGGCCTAAGCGCGTCCATGTCTGGTCACCTCCTAATAAAACAGGGGCATAGGGTGATTTCTCAACCCTAGCCCCTACTGATTAATTTATCTTGTGCGGTTATGGCTTCTAACTAACTGCAAGGATACCCCAAGCATAATCAAAGCTAATAACCCAAAAACCAAAGCTCCCAGCCAAGCCGAAGTATGCTCATACTCTCTGACCGAAGCGAAATAATGCTGAACCGCTGCAAAAGCTGATGTAAACCCAAGGGCAGCTAGAACCACTTCGTACCAGCGGAATTTAAACTGCTTCTGCATCACCAGCCATCCTATCCAGACAGCTAGAGCAATACCGACAATCAGACCAACCCAATACAACATTAGTATCTCTCCTTTCTAAATATGGATTCTTCTTAGTAACTTGTATCAATACCAAACGGGAAATCTTCTTCCTTCCACCAGTCACGTTGGTCTTTACGCCCGTAATCAAAGTTAAGGTCCATATTACGGAAGAAAGTGTTAAAGACAGTGGTATGACTGGCTGAAATACGGACTAATTCATGGATAAATGACTTGTCATCCCGTATAGTATTAAAAGGACAAGTACCCTGGCAGACAGGACAATGGGGGCACAAATCATAATTGCAATGCCAACCCAAAAATCCGGGATTGCCATAAATCGTATCATCTTCCCAAGTGGGGTCACCGGTTTTTATCGCTCCAAACGGGCAGGCTTCGGCACAGATTTTGCAAGTCTTACAGAATTCACGGCTGCCGAAATCTATTGGTTTGGTAGGTACAATTGGGAAATTTGTTATATGCATCCACATAGCGCGGTTAGTCAAACCATACTTGGGATGAATAACATAAGAAGCCCGGCCAAGTTCACCCAAGCCTGATAAAGCGGCAAAGCCGCCAGTAGGTCCGATACAACCTATACCGGTACCTCCAGCTCCTACCATTGTATAGCCTAAACCCCGGACAAAGTCTTTGATATAGCAGGATAGGAAATGACCCCGCATATAAGCAATGTATGTAGGCGCATTTTCCTTACGCCCGGCCTGATGTCTGGTCATGTTAGGGGGCTGGCGCATACTCCAGGTGAAGACGTATTTGCAGTTATTCGGTATAACTCTCTTGGTCGCAGTTTCGTAGGCTGCGTCAACATCTTCAAATACATACTTCTTACCATCCATCTCGGAATCAAAGACCATCTTCTTGATATCATCATCTAATTCTATGCAACCCACATCTTCTGCCCCAAAAAGTCTGGCTACCGACCGCAGAGTCATTAAATTTTCTTCAGGTGTACCCTGCCACTTGGGGATACCCATTTCTTCAGGGCTTTTTACTCCTTCATACATCGGGGGTAAAAAGCCGTCAATCCGGTCACCCCCGCCTGCATCCGCCACCAATTGGGCTAAGTTGATAATTTTGCCATTAGTTTGAAAACGGCGAGGGAAACGGGTAAAACCAAAGAACTCACTTACTTGGGCCAAGGCTGTATTTCTTAAATCCCCAAAACCATCTGGACCAGGCTCCCAACCCGGAAATTCATTCTTGCAATAATCAATAACAACCTGATTTCTTGTTTCCAGTTCTTCAGCCGTCAATATCCGCTGTACCTGATAAGGCAGGTCTTCAGGTTTCATTAGACCCTGAATTATAGCTTCCTGATGAGCAGTCATAGGATAAGCCCAGAAGTAAGGACGCCTTTGCACAGCAGACCACTCAATGGGAGTGGTAGCATCTTTAATATTTCGTTCCTTAACCCACCATGGTCTTTTGTTTATGGGGCCAGAGGAAGCCAATAATTCATCCATATCATGAAAAACTGGGGAAGCTGCACTAGCTAAGCCAATTCCAGCCCCCGTCAAACCCAAACCATTTAAGAAATCCCGACGGGAAACTGTAGAGTGCTGTTTGCTCATTTTAATCTCCTTCTAATAAATTTATGAAAAACCCATTGCCAAGTTATAAATTCAAAATTACACATCACCTCCTTAAACCTCAGAAAACCAATGACGCTTCTGCAACCCATCAGCTAATTCTAAAATCCCGTAGTTAAAAAATAATAAGAATAGTTAATAAAAAGCATTGGGATAAGTGAACAGATTAAAAATGAAGAAAAATACCCTTAAGCAGATAAATCTGTTGTATAATTATCCAGCTTAAGCACACATTAGTTGGACTGGAATTACTTTATATGCACGTCTGGGGATAGAGCCATGAGAATATCAAAACTCAATACGAGCCCTGGATCAACAGCTGAGAGGCATCAAACTCGACCTGTTTCCAGATTGAATTCTTTAGCAACTAAATACAAAATGACTCGCCGGATGATAAATCTAAATCTTTACCGCCAGAATAAAGAGCAAAAATCACAAAAACTTAACTGTCAGAAACTTTATCGTAAGTACAAGACCATTTTTGATTTAAGCAGCGACCCAATTGTTATCGCTGAAGTTAAAGGCACCGGGCCACATGACAGAATGATAGTGGAAATAAATGAAGCCGCTATTAAACATTTTGGATATTCTAGAAGCGAATTGCTAATGCATGATACTTCATTCCTGCACCCCCCGGAGGAAGTAGATGCGCTTTTATCCTGGGTTGGCACAGAAATGAATAAGAACCACCACGTTTTTTTTGAGGCTAAGCATCTTAGAAAAGACGGCAATGTATTGGATGTGGAAATTCACGCTACCCAGATAGCCATAGACAATTCGCCTATTTCGATTGCTGTAATACGTGACATATCCGAACGGAAAAGCCTCGAAAAGCGAGCTATAAAGTTACACCAAGCGGAACAAAAATTCCGTATAGAACTTGAAAGTCAAATATACCAAAGAACCGAATTTTATAAAGCCTTAGTACATGAACTAAAAACCCCGCTTACACCCATAGTACTAAATAGCGAAATGCTGGAAGACAACTTGGAGGGTAAGCACAAGAAATTAGCCGATAACATTAAACTATCCAGCTTAGAACTCTTAGCCCGTATAAATGAACTTTACGATATGGCTAAAGGGGAAGTGGGTACTTTACAAATAAACCGCACATGGATTTCATTATTTGACTTGATAAATGAGATAGCTTCTGTGCTTAGCCCCAGCCTTAACTCTAAACAGTTAAGGCTTCATCTTTTCTTCAGGCCTCACTTACCCCCAGTATACGCAGATCAAAACCGGCTTAAACAGGTCCTTGTAAATTTGCTGAATAACGCAATAACATTCAGTCTGCCCAAGAATAAAATCACAATGATATGCGGTTTCAATCAAAAATACGTAACCATTGAGATAATGGACGAAGGCACAGGTATTTCAGAAGATGACCTGCATAAACTATTTAAACCGTATGTACTTACCAAATCAGATGGACTGGGCTTAGGTTTGGCCTTATCCAAGAAGATTATTGAACTCCATAGCGGTAAAATACGGGTTAAAAGCATCAAAGATACAGGCAGCAAATTTTCAATCATACTGCCTGCCAATAATACGGACTGACAAATGGAACGAATACTTATTGTTGAAGATGACTTTAAAACCGCTGATGCGTTTGTCTCTATTTTCAAGTTAACATGGCCAAACGCTGAAATCTTTACAGCTCAGACTGGCTGGGAGGGAATTAGATTATTAGAAGAATACTCCCCTCATATAATTATTCTGGATATCGGGTTGCCAGATATCAACGGATTTGAAGTAATTTCAGAAATAAGGCATTTTACTGATATTCCTATAATGGTTATTACCGCCCGCACCGATGAACTAGATGTTGTAAAAGCCCTAGAATTAGGAGCAAATGATTTTATTAGCAAACCACCCCGTAAAATGGAACTCATTGCCAGAATAAAAGCTTTAATCCGCAAGAAAAGTGTTGATGATCTTAGCTTTGGCAATATCAATTTTGATAAAATTCAAAGAACAATCCATATTAATAACAGCAAAGTTGACCTGAGTGTTTACGAAAGCCTCCTATTTGAAAAACTTATCCTTGCAGCACCTAATACAGCCACTTATACTCAACTCACTGAACACCTATGGGGAGAAGACAACGAAGAAAATATAAAGAAATTGAAGGTCCATATACAATACCTTAGAACTAAGATAGAGAAATCTACAGGTAATTCCTCAGTTATAATAAACAGATCTGGCTTAGGTTATTTTCTAAGAAATCCGTAGCTAAGAGTACGCTAGAAAAATAAAAGGGGAGAAACCGGCGGTTTCTCCCCTTACGAATATATTCAGTTGCTTACACTAAGACTGTTTAGCTCTTCTGGCTAATAGTTGCCAGACAACTGCCAGCAGGATAACGGCAGGTAAACCTGTAACCAACAAAAACATATAGGATGCCTTAGGCTCTCCTTCGGCTACAGATGCAAAATAATTCTGAACAGTAAAAAGTAACATAGCCAAACCTGCAAGACCAATGACCCAGTCATACCATTGCAAGCTTGTATTACTCTTTTTAGACCACCAGACTAATCCCAAAGCGATTATACCTAGCAGAATACCCAGTAATAACCACATATCAAACTCTCCTTTCGTCTTTCTTAATACCCACCGTAGTAAGAACCTATGGTGCTATCCTGACCGAGTACCGGATAATCTTTATCCCACCATTCTTCCCATTTCTCCGGAGGCACCAGCCCATAACCAAACGCTTTATCCGCATTCCAGAGAAAACCGTTAAAGAGACCGGTGGTACCCACAGTAGCCCGAACCACGTCATGCACCATGGCTTTCATATTGGTATTAAACACACAAGTACCCATACACCGGGCACAACCATGCAGGCCTATCCATCTTGAATAACAGGCAGGTGAATCTGTGTGGAATACTTTCTTACCTGGAGTAGAGTATTTAGTTTCCTTAGCCGGGTCTACAGAAGACGGGGGTATTTCCCAACTAGGCTCACTATCAAAAGAGATAGCCTGAGAGGGACAGGCTTCCGCGCATTTACGGCAGGTATGACAAAAACGGAAATAGCCCGCATCTATAGGTTTATCTGGAGCCAGCGGCAGGTCAGTAAGAATACTGTAGTAGCCAACCACCGTTCCGAATTCCGGGCTTATGCAATAGTTGTTATTCCGGGCCATTTCGGCAAAACCGGTGAGAATAGCATCCGCCTGAGATGGCATCATACCATGGAAAAGTGATTCGGAAGGATAGCCAATACCCTGATAACCGATACCCTTCAAAAACGACTGGGTAGCCACCTGTACCACATTGTTAAGACGATAACGCATATTATTGGCGGCAAAACGGATGCCGGCATTACCCTGGCGGTACATTTCTTTGCTCATTTGAATGGCAACGCTGATTATATAGAGCGGTTTATCTGGCAGGACAAATTTCTGACCGGCAACTTCGTATGCCCGGTCCACATCTTCAAATACGATAGGCGTATTATGAACATGGTGGGTGAAAATAAGCTTCTTGGTTTTCTCATTCAGCTCGGCAAACCGCACTTCGGAAGCCCCAAAGAAACGCATGGCCGAACGTAGCATACGGGAATTTTCTTCAGGTGTACCCTGCCACTTTGATACTCCCCAAAAGTCCGGCGGAGCAGAAGCTACCCAGAAAGACGAGGCATTAGGCCAAGCGGCGGCGGTAAAACCAAACTGGGCCAGCACCTCATTCTGGTCTATTTCAGGCAACACAAAATTAACTACCTTGTTTAAGCCCATAAGTAATGGAGATGCGCCGCCCTCAAGTGCCATATCCCTAAGGGTAAGACCAGGTTCATTATTCTTCACCCCGTTAAAAGCCAGGTCAGAACCTTCTTTCTGCCAGTCAAGGTATTTCTGGCCGGCAAAGAGATAGCCGCCTTTTACCCCGTTCCTTACACCGTGCATAGTCCACGAATTATCAGACCGCTCTATCTGATTCCAATCTACTTCACAAGTAGGATCTTCATATTCGCGTTCCTTAACCCACCACGGGCGTCTAAAACCGCCGGCTACAGGTGCAGAGGCCGCTTCATCCAAATCATGGAAAACCGGTGCTGCCGCCGCTGCTGCTCCCAACCCCGCCCCGGCTAAACCTAGTCCTTTCATGAAATCACGCCGGCTTACAATTGAATGGAATTTATTCATTTTTCCTCTCCTTATATTCAGACAACAAATACCAGTGAATTGCCAGTCAGATAAAGTTTTTTACTCTGTTCTCACCTCCACTTTATTTACTTGAAAGGTTGCCTGGGAATCAGGGCAATAGATAATACAGGCAACCGAAAAAGTACGGTTTAGTGGAGTTTACCAACCAGGCAGTGACAGGAGAATTCAATTATGGTTATAAATAATGAAGTTGCGGTAAAAAATTGTAACAGCCGTTGTCCTTCGAAAATAAGGGGTATAAAATTAAATTCAAGGAGCACCGGATGAAAATGCCTTCTTCAGAACGGATCGGGACAGCGGACTATTGCAGCCAGATTGTCAAGATAATGCAGCGCAACACTCTGGTCGGAATGGCTATTGTCGATCAGAAGATGCACCAGATAATCCACGTTAATCAAGCTTTATGTAAAATGCTTGGTTACCGTAAAAAAGAACTCATTGGTAAAACCATGTTCGATCTTACTCACCCGGATGATTTGGAAATCAGCTATCAGCACGCCATGAGAATCTGGGATGACGAACACTGCTATTCAAAGATTGTTAAACGTTATTCTAAAAAGGATGGCGGGTTCATTTGGGCAGAATCAGAGGGTTTCCTTTTGAAGGACAACTCCGATAACGGAATACTGAGTATCACTTTTATAAAAGATGTAACCAGAGAAATCTCCTTTTCGGCTGCAGCACCTGTCAACATTTCCGGCAACCCGGCCTTATCCGGCCAGGAAAACCTCGCCATTGACGTAAAAAAGCTACTATCAGACGAAATCAATAAACGCAAACTGGTCTATAACCAACTACTGGCATCTTATGAGAATGAAAAGAAACTCCGGAAGTGCATACAAACAGAAATGAAAAGCCGGCTGGAATTTACCCGAATAGTAGTCCATGATTTGAAAACACCCCTTACTTCCATAATCTCATCCAGCGGAGTACTCTCCAATATAGCGGCTGACGGTAAATATAAAGCGCTGGCTGCAAACATTTACGAGAGCACCATGAATTTAAATACCCGCCTTGACGAACTACTGGATATGGCCCAGTGTGAAGTCAGAGACCCCAAACTGAACCGAAGCCGCTTTAATATTAAAGAAATGCTTGACCATATCATCTCCATACAGCATGGTATGTACAATACCAACCATATTGATTTCAAGATAATTATCGCCCCGGAAGTAAGTTTTATAATTGCTGATGAGGACCGTTTAAGGCAAATCCTGGACAATCTGATAGATAACGCTATAAAGTACTCCCCAGATTCCGGACTGATATCCATTAATATCAGCCGTGACCAGAATAACGTTCTTTTCTCTGTTTCAGACAGCGGCATTGGGATAGAACCGGGAGAGATTAAAAATATATTCAAACCTTATTACCGGGTGGAGAGCAGACAGAAAAAGCTGCAAGGGCTGGGACTGGGGCTCAGCATTGTACGAACATACGTCAAACTGCATGGCGGACGTATCTGGGTAGAAAGCGAATACGGGAAAGGCACTACCTTCCTGTTTACCATACCTCAACCGCCTTTAAAGGTATCTTCGACATGAAACTTCTATTTATAGAAGATGATAAAAAGATAGTTGAATCCGTTTTCTTACTCTTCAAGTCTTTTTGGCCGGATATGGAAACCAAGGCTGTACATCTGGGTAAAACAGGCATTGAGGCTGTCTATAAAGACGATTTTGACATTGCTATTATAGATTTGGGTCTGCCGGATATTGATGGCATAAACGTCCTTAAGCAAATACGGGCATTTTCCAGTCTGCCCATACTTATTCTAACTGCCAGAAACAACGAACAGGAAATTTTTACGGCTTTTGAACTAGGTGCAGATGATTACATTACCAAACCCTTTCAGCCGCTGGAACTGATAGCCAGAGTAAAATCTCTACTGAAACGGCTCAATAAAACAAGTCAGGACCTGGGAATCAAGTACGGACATTGGAGATTTGGTAACAGTCTGAAGGAAATATCCTACAAAAACAACCGCGTAAATTTAACCGTTACGGAGGGACAGCTACTGCATATACTACTGAGCAAAACCGGAAGTACTGTAAGTTACGCTGATATATCCAAATCAATTTGGGGACGCAATGAATATTATGCCAAAGAAACTATTAAAACCCATATTATGCGAATAAGACAAAAATTAAGCAGGATTGACGGTGCGAAAGAATTCATCATTAACATACCCGGAGTAGGCTATCAGATTACCGAATAAACCGCTATATAGTTATAACAAAAAGACCTGAAGCGCCTCTTCCCCCTGAAAGATGCATTAAACATTTACTGCTAAGATACTTATTCGCCGGGTTTCGGGAAACACTTGCAGGCGCTTGAATCTTTTCTGATAAATTTGGGCATTTCATCAGAAAAATCATTCAGAAACCACTGGCTGACCACCAGCTTATGGTCAATATCATCTTTGATTATGCCGGATTTTTTCAGGGATTTTATAACATTAGTCACCATCACCCGGGATGCCCCCACTAAAGAACCAAGGTCATCGTGGGTTAAACGGAAATTTAGGCGTCTGCCATCACCTACATCTTCGCCGTGTTCTTTAGCCAGCCTGGCCAGAGTGCGCGCCAGCCGGTTTTGGATATCGTAAATAGCCATATCCGCCAGAGTTTCGGTAATGTTATTTATTTTTTCACTGAGGGTGCGGATAACTTTAACCGCTATCTGCGAATTTTGCGAAAGCAAATTTTCAAAGTCACTTTTATAACAGGCACACAGCCGGGTATCTTCCATGGCCACGGCGGTAATAGTCCGGATAGCATCATTAAACAAAATCTCTTCCCCGAAGAGCTGGTTCTGAGTCAAATAAGCCAGAATAATCTCCCGCCCATTTTCAGCCGTTTTAAAGAGCTTCACCCGGCCTTTAGCCACCACAAAAACGGCACTGGCCGGTTCGCCTTCGCTGAAAAGATACTCATTCTTTAAATATTCCGGACGCCTGAAAAGGCGGCTTATCTCGGTCTTCTCCTGCGGGTTAAGGGAGTCAAACAGCCACAAATCCATCATGCAGTTCAAATATTTCACCTGAGTCCTCCCCGTTTTCGGTTTATACCTAGATTATACAAAAAACCGGACGCTGAATATGTAATAAATTTTACAGACTAAGCCGCCCTGAGTATGCAAATATTAAGCTGCACAAAAACTAAAAGGAGGCTATTTTATGTCTACCTGGGCACTTATCTTCATTCTGGCAACCGGGATTTGCGGCTTTACCCTGAAAACCCCCCATAACCCGCTTAAGGGCTTTATTACCATAAAGCTGTTCTGGGTGCACCTGCTGCTGGGTATAACCGCCATCGTGCTGGCTGTTCTGGTCCTGCTAAGCTAAGACAGCACACAGGAACCTTACCGTGAATTTAATACCTTTAGCCACCAGTTTTTAACCCTGTGTCACCAAAATAGACACCGCCGCTTGGTATTATTAATAGGAGGAGTATATACGGACTAAATATTTTCAGACGTAATCTTCTTAGAAATTTATTTTTATTCAAAAAGGACGGAAATCTAACATGGGCAAAATGTCACAAGAAGTAATCAACCTTTTTCAGGACCCCAGTGTCCCCAAAATGGTAGCCACTATAGATAAAAAGGGTGAACTGAACGTTACCCCCAAAACCAGCATGACCGCAGTGGACGCAGAAACACTGGCCTTTGCTGATTTATACGGCCGCACCACCCGCACTTTTAAGAACCTTGAAGAAACCAAGAAAGTGGCTATTGTAGCCGTGAAAGTACCGGTTGCCCCTCCCTTCACCACTTATCAGGTAAAAGGCACTTTCCTCAAATACCACACCTCCGGCCCCCTCTTTGACCAGTTCGCCAAGGCACTCAAAGAAGCCATGGGGGTGGATATCACCGGGGTAGGCACAGTCAAAGTAGATGCGGTCTATTCCCAGGCACCCCAGGACAAAGGTAAACTCATTTCCTGATTAAGCAGCCACAGGTACTAGCTAAAGGCCGGCTTTGACCGGCCTTTATTATTTTAGTCAGGTTTATTAAAAACAACCATAACTGAAAACCAGCCAAATCTCTGGGAGCTTACATCAGCAAGGGAACAGCTGGTGATTTTTTCGTCAGGACAGGCCGGGTTTTCAATAACCATTACTCTGGAATCCGGCGCTATACCCCTATCCAGCAGGCAGCGGGCAGTAGCATTGGGCATCTGGCGAACCCCGGTTAGGACTATTAAATGCAAGCCCCAGCTTAGAGCATCAAGCATCCGGCGGCGTTTTTTCCGCAGGTCTTTGCCCCCGTCATGCGGCAAAGGGTGGTAGGTAATAATAGCGGCATCATACAAAGATATGCCGGCTTTGGCTGCTGCCAGCTGAACTGAGCTTATACCAGGAATAATCTCCACCTCAAAGCCGTTAAAAGTGCTTGTTATCCCGTCCAAGCCAGCCGGGGCTACCAGAGGGTCACCGGTTTTAAGCACCACTACGGTGTCACCGTTTTTTTGAGCTTCCAGAGCAGCCAGTTTGGGCACTTCAAGGTAATTGCCGGGCTCCTGTAAGAATATCCGCTGATTTTTAATCAGAGGGTCACAGGTTCGAGACCTGTACGGCCTACTTTAAAGCTAAATACACCGGCGGCTGTCCAAAAAGTGCGGTGAAAGATACCCTGATTGCACCCCAAGCTCACGATAGAACTATACGTAAACTTGATACCCTGATTGTATCCACTGGTCTTAGACGTCACCTTGAAGCATTTCTTTTGGCATGCCGTGTTGAAGATTTATCCCGCAGGACTATTTTTGATTATCGGCAGAAGATTGGTCAGATAATCGATTACATGGTAGCTCTTGGTCTTACAGATCCAAAAGAAGTTACTGCCTCACATATAAGAGGATTTTTACTTACCAAACAGGAAACTTGTCAGCCGGTAAGTGTCCACGGTTATTATCGCTCTATTAAAGTTTTTTTCAATTGGCTAACACGAGAAGGTGTTATCAGTTTTAGCCCGATGGCTCCTATCCGTCCGCCAAAAGTTCCCAAAAAAATAATTCGGCCTTACTATCCGGATGAACTAAGGTCGTTGCTTTTAGCGTGTGAAGGGCGAGGTATTTTGAGTTTACGTGACCGGGCTATTATGCTGGTGTTAATTGATAATGGGATTAGGTTAGGGGAGCTTGCGAACATCAATATTTCAGATATTGATGTAGATAGAGAAACAATCAGCGTCTGGGGTAAGGGACGTAAACAGCGTGTTGTGGGAATTTCTAAACGCACCCAGATGGCAGTTTATAAATATCTACATGCCCGAGTTGATAATAATCCGTCTCTTTGGGTTACTACTGACAGTAAGACTCTCACGCCTAAAGGTATATATTTGGCTATTCATAGATTAGGCGAAAGAGCCGGGCTGAAGGATGTCCGTAACTCGCCGCATACCTTTCGCCATACGGCCGCGACATTGTCGATAAAGAATGGCGGGGATTTATTCCAAGTGCAATCAATGCTTGGACATACTACATTGGCCATGACCAGACGTTATGCGGCTTCGTTACAATCAGAAGCAGCAGCTGAAGCGCATAAGAAGTTTAGCCCGGTTGATAATCTAAAGCTGTAAAAATATTTTGCATACTTTGTTATAATTAAATAAGAGGTAAAAGATATTTAAGGAGACTTGAATTTTAAAAAGAAAGAATGGAGATAATCATGAGTAATTCAGCAAAGAATAATGGTAAACGATGGGATGATAACGATACCAAAATATTGCGCGAATTGGCCGCAGGGAATACACCGACCAGATTGATAGCTTTAAAGCTAGGAAGAACTCCAGATGCAATATATAGTGCAGCAGGAGAGATGGGTATTTCTTTAAGGCCCAACAATCAGTCGCCTTATAATAGGCAAACAAAGTAATAATCCCTGCAAATACAATCACTATTATCTTTTACCTTTAGAACAAAGAGACCGGGTATTTTACCCGGCCTCTTTCTATATCTGGGAATATTTGTGACACTTTGTCACTGGCTAATTATTGATATTGGGCGGGCGAGTTAACTCATATAATTGGGCGTATTTAGCCCCATTAGAAATCTGATTTGCTGCTGTTGTGACATCTAAGGTTTTTAATTTGTACTGGAAAGCATATGCGATATATGGCTTACCTATAACAAATTCTAAGGACTCTTCAGATGTTTCATAAGGACCAGATACTATCATTTTAGAATTATCAACAATATTGTGGTAACCGATATAGTAGTATCTCCGTCGCAGATTATCTATATGGCCTTGTAAAGAACCAAATAAATATGCTAGAGCGAATAAGAACCCAACTCCTACTGCCCCTATAATGAGAGCCAATACAATATCCATAGCTCATATTAATTCCGCTTTATAACATCTGTCAATAGTACTTTAGTTGGTCACATACCAATTGAGCGGCGAATATGCCTGGGAATACTCTGCTTAATCTTTGGTGCTTTTGCCTGAACAAACCTTATCTCCGGATTACGTTCAATATCAATTTTAGCAGTGGTAACACCCATTTCCTGAGTAAGATTAGTGGGTGGCTTTTTGCCACGAGTAAAGAATGTTTCTTCCGGAGTACCTTCAAGCCTGGGGGCATCTTCAGGCGGTTGGAATACTATTTCAACATGACCATCAGCACGTTTTATATACCAGACCGGGCGCTGATCGCCACCACTGCCCAAAGCCCCCTGTCTCCATGCTACATCTCCGTTTTTCAGTTTAGGGCGTGTTATTTCAGTAGTCACTTGCCTTTTTTTATCAGGCTCTTTTGGCGTATAAGTACCTATTGGGGGACGTGGCGGCGGATTACTGACAGGAGGATTAACTCTTGTCTCAGGAGGATTTACACGCCCTTCACTGGGCACCCTGGTTGCAGAGGTACTTATTCGCTGGCTGGTATTAGTATAACGCGATAGATTATCAGTGACCCTTATACCAGTTCCACCGCGGCGAGGGAGGGTATCTATTCTTCTATTATTTGGTATAGGGCGTCTTAGCTCAGATGTTGCACGGGCTTCTTTTGATGTAGCTATCCTGCGGCTCGATTGTTGAGGGCGTGCCGATATTGCTACAGCTTTCCCTACGAAACCTCCTACTGTATAAGGCACCGTATAGCCACGTCTGACGGCCATGTCCCGCATCCTGAATTCTTCCATAGCACGAGCATATTCAGCTTCCATCTCGGCGCGTGTTATAGCCCGGGCTTTATTACGAACTAATTTGATATTCTGTTCACCTATATGATGTATTTTGGATACGCCGTTGGTACCGGATCCTGAGTCAATATTCGTCACTAATCCGTCATACTTGGAAGTTATGCGGCCACCTTGAGGTGTATGCCCATGAACGAGTCTTTCAGCATCAAATGTTTTCAGCATTTCCATTGCTGATTCTTTAGTCATCTGATAGCGGTTTTTGACCATCAAGTCATAAAAATGCTTAGATCCTTCGGTGGTCTTAGCCAGTTCTTTAGTGTATTTGTTTACGATCTCAAGATTGCTGCCTTTAAACCCTTTGATTTTAGCTTCTTTTAAGAGCTGCATATATACATTAGGGCTATCTGCATGGACATATAGAACCCCATCCTTTACGTACATTGCAGGGCGATCTTTGAGCCATTCCAGAGTTTTACTATCAGCTGATAAGGCCTCAGCCACATGCCCGCGGCCATCAGCAAAGAGTTCCATTAATTTAGCTGAAGTTTCATTACCTGTACTTCTAAAATATTCGGCGTATTTACCAAGCAACTCTTTCGAACGTACCTTGCCTGCCTGGCTAAGCAGTTCCGGAGGCAGAGTTTTCAGCTCTCTTGCTACTGCTCCGAATACTATATCATGGTTACCCATGAGAGTAGTTATACGGCTGCCCATTTTACTAGCCTGTGCGTCAAGAACCTGCATCTTATTAATCAGTTTAGTGCCGCCATAACCTCGGTCTACAATATCACCGGCCTGTACAAGGGTTGTATCTTTGGCTATCCAGTTGCCGGCCTCATCTACGAAGCCTTCTCTGGTGAGCGTATGCATTACCTGGTTATATTTGCCGTGCAAATCACCCAGGGCGTATGTTCCTTCTGATAGAGGGCTGATTCGACCTGTCTTCTTAAGCTGTTCCAGCTGCTTTTTGATCTGAGTTACATTTTTTTGAGCTTCAACTAACTCATCGTAAGGAGTAGTTTTACCTGCTTTTTTGCTGACCTTGGCTTTTGTACCCGGATTAAATATATTCTTTAGAGTATCAGCTGAACCGATAATCTTCATCTGGTTTATTTCTGTCTGCGTAAGCGGAGAGGCCTTGCCGTTAATTACCAGTATATGTAAGAGATCTCCATAAGCATCACGGGAATATAAAAGCTGGTCTGGTTTTGGCAATACCGTACCGGCGGGCAGACGCATCTCTATTTCGGCTGTGCCGGCCCATGTTTTGCCGGAGATTTTCAGCTTTGAAAGTAATTCCGGGTCTCTGATAATAATTGCGCCTTTGAGAGCGCCTTTAGAACCTGAAACGCCAGCGGCTGTAGACATAGAAAACTTGGTATGCAAAGAAGGAGATACAAATAAATCTCTACCTTTACCTACAGAAGCAGCTCCTTTTACATCATCCTTGACTACGCCCACAGTCAGGCCGTCTAAAAAGGGGCGGACATCCGGAGTAGCGCTGATTACGGCCGGAGCTATGGTTTTGTTCAGAGCGGTTGTTTGTATTTCCGCTGTTACACCCTCTTTTGTAGCTTTGGCTGTTTTACCCGCGATGGCCTTTTTAGTTATTTCATCCCGTAGGGCCATTGCAAGCGCTTTTTTACCGCCGACATCAACAACGGGCAGACGGACGGTATGGAAGCTCAATTCAGCTGAGCTTAGAGGGATCTTACGGGGCATAATCATGGTTTCAAACGGGGATAGAGCCACCTTAGCAGTTGCCAATGGGTGTAGGACACTGGTCAGAGGCGCTTTAACTTCTGCCAATATTGCTTTACCCAATGCCGCGGCGGGTCTAGCTCCAGCTCTGGCTATTGCAGCTGCTTGTCCGATAAATGGGATAAAGGTAGCCACATCAATAGCAGCTGACAGGGCTATTTGACCGCCGGAATCGCCCTTACCGATTGAATACAATGTGCCGACTATGGGAATCATATAGATCGTAAAATCTTTGAGAACTTCCCCGGTGTTTTGCTGCTTGATTATCCGGGTAATGAATTCCTCTTTACTCTCGGCCATTTCCATGCCTTTGATTCCGGCTTGCCAGGCGGCCTTATCGTATTCTTTGGATAGATCATCTCTGTTGAATGTCTTGGTTTGGGCTTGCCCAAAGGTAAAGATCTCTTTAATAATATCACGGGCTAATCCTGAATCCTGGTCTGCTGATTTTCTGAGGACGTCATCAATCGTCTTGTAGTCACTGGGTTGGCCACCTAGAATTGTAGCTATTCTGGCAGAATTCAGGCTGCCGTCTTTGTTATAGATATCAGACGGTTTCATACCTAACAGGTCAGCCATTCTTAGTTGCCCGGATAGTTTCTGCTTCGCAATATTTTCCAGTACCGCGTCTGATATAGACTTTGAGCTGGCCTGTAGGTTCTGCCTGGTTACAATTTCATTTGCTTCACGCATAGCTTGTTTGAGGTTATCAGAGCTAACATCATAACCCACAATCTCTTTAAGTTCAGCAAAATACTTATCAGCTTCATTTTTGGGCATATACGCCCAGTCAAAATTGGGGGCGTTATATTCAATCTGTTCATTTGATGGCAGTAGCCCCAGGCTTACAGCCACGTCATCAGGCATTCCGGGCGGTGCGTTTTGGCCTACGTTATATCCGGAATCAGGCGGTACATAGACCGAATCAGCCGGTATCAAACCGTATTCAATCGCCTTTTTAAACTGCTCTTCAGGCGAAAGGGATGAAAAACCCTTGGCATCAATAAAAGCTGCCAGAGCCTTAGCGGTGGCGGTAGATTTATCCATGCCGGCCAGGGTATTTTTGAGCTCGTCTATATCATCAGTCCGGAGCTGGGCATTTTGAAGTACATCTGGTGTTCTTTCCACAGCCGCTAGGATGACATTTGCGGGCGCGCCGATGCTGGCGAGGTACTCTGTTATATATTCGTGCATTTTGGCGGGGTCTGACCAGGCTAAGCCCGCCATAGGCACGGTGTAGACTGTGCCATTGGGGGTAGTAAACGTCCAAGCGGTAGAATTATCCACTGTGACCTTAACATTGTTATCGGTACCTGTGGTATCAGAGCTGTTATCGGTGCCGGCATCAGAATCATTTACCGGCTCATATGTGTACGTTTTGCCACTGCCGGCCGCTAAACTCTCTTCAGTTATGGCAGTGAATTTCTTATCTCCTACTTTAGGTTCTTGCTCAGCTACTCCTTTGCTGCTGCCTGCCGCTTCACTCTCTACTGTTATAGCTCTGCCACTGGATTTTATCACGGGGACTTGCTCCGCCGCGCCCTGGATAATATTATCCGGAGCCTGAGCGTTGACCAGAAAGTTATTTATATACTGGGCAACATCTCCTTCCGCGTTCTTGGTATTGATTTCGTACTTTAACCCGCCGGGAGCGGTTATAGTCCAGATATCATTAGCTACTTTGACCGATACATCAGACTGACCGGTAGTGTTTTTTTGGATAGCCTGTCCATTGCGCTGTTTTTCGGCCGCTTTGATAATAACTGCATCACGGCCTGAGACATTTTCAATCAGTTTTGCCCGGCTGGAAGACCCGCTTACAGGATTTGAAGGATCATATAATATGGACATATCATACCTCTCTTCTGTTAGTAGCGTAGATGGCTGCCCGGATTATCATGTAAACACTCATCAGGATAATAGGCAGAGCCTGTATAATGGCATTTCCGCCAATATCCGGATCTATAATGCCGTAGCCTAAGAGCAGCAGGGATATCCCGGCGATAATAGTCATAATGATATCCCGCTTTATATAGGCAATAGCTATCAGTCCCAGGGTAATGATAACTCCAATCATGATTCCCTCCGTTCTGTCCTGGCTGTATCCGTCCGAATATCCCCAGCCGGAATATCCCCAGGCTCTGTAGTAGTGAGTGCTTAGTTCTCCGGCAGCACCGGTATCGGTGAAGCTTTCAGCCGGGCCGTCATATACTACCAGGCCATCATCTGGTGATTCCGGATAATGCAGACTGCCCCGTACAATGACCGTAGACAGGGACAGGTCACCTTTTACCCAGGTCAGTTCAATATTATTTCCTGAGATATCAGCTGAGAGGTTAGCCGGATCTGCCGGCTTTCCCTCTTCTGTGCCGAAAATGAGGAAAGTATCCGGAGACATAAGGTTTAAATTAGTAGCAGCCAACCAGGCAGCCGAGCGGACAACACCCGAGATACGCAGTTCATCAATCAGACCGTCAAAATAGGTGCTGCCGCTGCTGCCGCCCATCCGGTTGCCAATATATAACCCGTCAGTATTAGTGTCCGGGTCAGAGCTCAGGGTCTGTGATCCGGCGGCAGTGCCGTTATGGTAGAAGCTGATAGCCCGGCCATTGCAGGTAAACGAAATATATGTCCAGTCAGTATCGGTAAAAACATTATTACTCTGGACAGCTGATGGTCCCGCCCATTCTATCCGGTTTATGCTGCCAATATAGCGGGTATTGCAGTAGTAGCCCAGGGCAGGGTTGCCCTTAGCAAAGATATAGCCGTCTGTACCGGCGCTGTCAGGCAGGATAATCGCTTCTACGCTGCCGCTGGTAATATCCAGAATGGCATTATAGGCAACGATTATCTGGTCATTTATTCCGTCAAAGTACTGGGCATACCCCAGCAGTCCGGCGGTTTGTGCGGCCATATCGCCGGATTTAGTACCTGGCAGGCTGCCTACGGAGCTATTTATTAGGGTAGAGCTGGCATCAGACATATGGTACACAGCCACATATCCGTTTGACCAGACACCGGCGGGATTCTGTCCATCACTGACGGCCTTATTCCCGTAGTACATATATATGCCATCAGTAGCCACATTGGCCAGCTGAACAGGATTCTTGACATAAATCTCAGCTGTTTCAGATACAGAATCCCAGCTGACAATCTCATAATCCAGGTTACTCACCCCATCTGTAAAACGGATATCCTCTCCATTATCCTGTGCCCGGCTAAAATCAAAATTGGTGGAATCCAGTTTGATATACACCGGGAAATTGGTCAGAGTTTCGGAGATTGTGGTCATATCCAGGGCGATAAAACGGCGGTACAGCCAGTTATTATTCCACCAGCTGGAGTTAGTATCATCATAGTAGATTGTGCCGGCTAAATCCCATTTCATCAGTCCCTGACTGCCCCATCCGCTATCAGTAGTCAGCAGGGGAAGAGATAAGGTGACGTCCCATACCCGGGTACCGCTGCCCCAGCCGGTATCACCTTTAGGGTTCTTTTCCAGGCTCTTTTCAGGTAAAGATATAGAGGTCTTAAGTTTATTGTCCTTAAGAGACTTGGATTTTGCTGTCCAGTCAGCCAATTCTATAGGGATAATCTCCTGTATAGTACTGGTTTGCCAGGCAACCGGGATATCCGTAAACCAGTACACCGTACCTGTTTTCTGATCTATCCTATCATAGGCACCTGATTTGATAATTTCCCCTCCGGATGAAACCAGGTTACCTGATTTATCCATAACCGGAAGTGAAACATCCTGGTATAGGGTCTGGCCGCTGGCATCTATACTGAGTACCAATTTACCGGTAGCAGTATAACTCTCTTCAATAGTTTCAAACTGGGTAGGGTAACTGACCTGATATTCATTTATGGTCAGCTCTGTAATAGTAAGACGAGATAGGTCTGAGACATTCAATCCGTCAAATAGGACTTCAAGCGGCAGGTCGGGCAGGGCTTTACCCTCATTGGTGATAGTGACACGGAAGGTCACACTGACCGGGCTTTCGTAGATACGCTCGAAGTGGACGGTCAGCTGGTCAGCTGCTGTTACCGAAGCAGCCGGCTGAATAATCAGGCCAGCCAGCAGGACTATAACAGATATAAATTTAACTAACCGCCGCAGCATCTATTGCCCGTTCCCTCTCCGCCCATCCTTTTACACTCTCATATAACATTGGATTAGACGGCAGCCGTTCACCCCGCGACCAGTAAAGTTCAGTCATTTTACTGACACCCAAACTTCTGGCCAGGGAGCGCGGTCCCACCTTTTTTCTGAGGTACTTGATATCGTCAACAAACGAGAGCACCTCGTGTGATGATTCTTTCAGCCCCAGTACTGCATGGGTCTTGCCCGGCATTCTCTGCCTCTCCGGCTTTTCTGCATTCATAGTTACAGTGTACATGTCCAAATCCCTCAGTAAAGATTTTCTTAATTTTATTAAAGATTTATCTGATTAACGCCTACTTGAGTAGACCTTAAATAAAAAAATACCCTCTACAATCGCAAATAACAGAAAAATATTTTGTTATGGAAGGGGGTGAGAAGGCTTTGCAGAAGATATTTGGGGTAGTCATCGGAATTATTGGCATTGCAGTCGTTTTCATTATTTTCCCCATGGTTATGGACAGTACCCATGACGTCCAGACTGACAGGTATGTTGAGACCGAAGCGGCTGTGGCCACCGGAGCGGGTGAAACCTCAGCGGGCGTTGTACTTACGTATGAGCTTTATAACAACGTCAATACTTCGGTTATATCCATTACCTCAGATGAGGTTACTGATGTTCCTGTTGCCGGCACATGGACTCAAGCTACCAAAACTTTAACCGTGACTGGTCTAGCAGCTGAGGATTCACGGACTCTGACTATTACCTACGAACACGATGCCTTGACCGGCTTTACCGGTATGGGAGCATTCGCGGGCATTATTCCTCTGTTGATATTGGTTGCGATTATTTCAGTCTTAGTTGCCGGAATCTGGTCAAGCGTCAAAGGCCGCGGGTGATGGCCTGAAACTTTAGCTGATTGTCCATTTTTTAAATACACAGTAATGAGAGGAGGTGAATAAAGTGGGAAATATTTGGAAGGTCGTCCTGGGTGTTGCTGCTATAGCGGTTTCATTGGTAATTTATCCGATCATCCTGGACGGGGTGGCCGCTATTACCGGGGATGCCAACATAGCCGATTACACCGGCCTCGAGCCGTTTGCTAACGTGCTGCCTCTTCTGATCCTGGTTGCCATGATCTTCGGCGGCGGTCTGCTCACATTCCAGGGTGTGCGTGGCGCTAGAAGCTCCAGCAAAAGCAAATCCGGCAAGAAATATTCTTAGTCCCCACTCTTTACTATGAGCATGCCCTGGCAGAAAACAAAGCGGATACAACCGTCACTCAAACTTACCGAAGACTCTCGTATCTTGGAACCAGATCTGCCGGTATATAAGGGCGTGGCTGTAGATGAAGATACCCGGGAGGCATGGGTGCTTTTCCCTGACGCTCTAATCCCAGGGGAAAACGGTATCGGACCGTCAACTCTGGTAATAAACGAACGGGATACAGCCCCCGTGCTTCTCGGCGGGACAAAAGAAAATATACGTGATGCCAAATCCATACGTGAACTAGTTAATGCAATCTCTCATGAGTGCAGGGAAGAGGCTCATGTCAGCCTGGATAAAGAGCACAAGCAATCATGGCTGAATAACTGGCTTCCTATAACAATTTTATCCATAACCCTGCTGTTTATTCTGATGGTCATAGTGGGGCTTATCTCTAACGGCACACTCCATTTACCGGGGTAATAATTATGAAGAATAAAAATAATAACAATCTTAAACCGAATACTCTGGTGCTGGACCGTGAAAACGGTTTCAGCCTTCAGCATATAGAAAATGCCGCCGGCCGGCGCTGGCGCTTCAGGGGGCAGACAGTATTTTTGTATCAGTCTGTAAATGGTGTTCTCAGTGAATACCGGGTACCGGCTGAAATGAAAGAGCCGCCTGAACGGACATATCGATATCTGGACTGGACTTACCTAGTGAAAGAGCTATTTTCCCGTACCAATCCATGGCCTGAACGCATAAAAATAGGTTTGCAGGTAGCGATTGTGCTGGCTCTCCTGTTTTTTATCTACCTCATTTATAGCTCTTTTACAGGAACGGGGGCATAAATGGCTAGGAAAACTCCATTTGGCACTGAAAACGGATTTACCCCTTTCCAGTCATCGTCTAACCACAATGGCAACGGCAGTGGCATAAATGTCGATGACGTCCAAAATTTGATAGGTGACGCTCAAGTCCCGTCAGTTATTAAGGAGTTGGTAGACCCCGGTGAAACGCCTCTCAAACTGCTTATGCGAACCTGTTTCAAGAATGAGGGGCAGGTAAATTCCGCGGTCGAATACCTGTCACGCTGTAAAGCCACCAATGACAAAGAAGGAGAAGAAAAACTTCTTTTCAAAATGGCCGCCAATGTCTCCATAGACGGGATGGCCCGCAAGGAAGTCGTGATGGCGCTATCACAGCGGATTGCACCTGAGCTTTATACCTCAAAGAAACTGGCGGCAAACCGTGACGCCAAAGATGATCGGGGACCGTAAGGGGGAAAGATGCCGTTTAACTGGGGATTTATCGGTCCAGAAGGCTCCGGAAAAAGTATAGGTATGACCTATCTTGATGTATTACATCTTGCCAAGGATGGACAGGTTGCTACTTTCCCGGGCTACAATATTTATCTGCGGCAAGAGAGGGATTCTGAAGGCCAGCGAATCCTGCTCTCCCATCCGGTCACCATGGAACAGATGATTATGACCCCGATAGAGAATTTCAGGGGGCATATAGTCTCTATTGATGAAATAGACAACTTCATGGATTCGTCACGTTCTATGTCAATGTTCAATCTGCTTATGTCGTATATCGCCAAACAGCGGCGCAAAAGTGGCATGGGCTTTAACTATACCATTCAGGAATGGGGCGATCTGTATTACCGGATGCGTAATAAGACCCATCTCTTAACCCTATGCTGGGACTTATACTGGTCGCCTTGGGGAAAAGACCGCAAGCTGGAAAGAGGCGAAATAATCCGCTGGGTGACCTTTGACTGCCTGGGTTTTTTTACCGGTAAACCCTGGTCTCAGCTGAAGACGAAATTGCTGACTGCCAAGCCTATTCGCGAATACTATGATACTTTCGCGGCTGTAGATATATTTGAGGGTATGAAAAAGTTTGAAATAATCAAACCGACAACCCGAATTGACCTGCGGCCGGGACAATTGGAAGAAGAGCCGTTGTCGCCCAAAGATGAGGTAGAACACCGGGAAATGGACCGCCGGATTATGGATGATTTAATCGAACAGGGTGTTAGTCCCAAAACAATGGGAGTGTTGCATAAACGCCTGGCCAGGGATAAATCACTATGAAAAAGGTGCTTTGCGGCTTATTACTGGCGGTAGTCTTGGTACTGGGAAGTCCTGCTGCCCAGGTAATGGCGGCTGATCCCACTACTCCTACCACCTTCTCAATAGACGATGTGCAAGTGGTTCATAATATCGTTGAGGCCGGCGATAGTCTGTATGCATTTAAATACACTATTGCTTATGATTCTGGACAGCCTACTACTCCGGCTAACAAGTTGTTCCACTTCCGCTTAATGGATACTGACGGAGTAACCCAGCTGGGAGCGGTAGAACCCTACGCTTATGCTGACTCCGGCTATGGCATGGGATATTCAGCCTTCTATTTTACAGCTGATAATTCACCCGTATGGGAAGCTGCTCTGATAGTAAAAATGGTTGGCTCTCCACAATACTGGGGGAGCCCGCCGGAGGTTAATTATACCCTGACCGGCTCTGATTACAGTCAGCTTGATACTAAATCAGAGAATCAGGTGCTGATGGGCAACTGGGTTATAGAGGTATGCCGTACCCTGGAAATCAACTGGGCGGTCAAACTCCTTACTGAAACTAATCAGGGCACGATCTTAAACGATACCGGCGCGGCCTATGGCAAGGGCACAATCCCTGGATTACAGACAATGTGCCCCAAAATATTCTCGGTGCAAAACCAGACTATTGATACTTCAGACCGTGACTGGAACCCGATTAAAATTGATGAATGGAAACTGCAATGGGACGGAACAGTAGTAGGAGCGTTTCTAGCCGGATTGGCCGAACTGTTCTCCATGGACTGGCAGATAGTGACCAGCTTCGGGGTGGGAGTACTGGTTATTCTATTGTTTGTCTGGGGACAGAGCAAATGGTCAGACAACCAGGCGGCTATGATTGCGGGCATCCATGTGTTGAATGGCTCAACTCTGATGGGTTTTTTGCATCCGGCTATTCTGGCCATTCTGACGCTGCTTAATGCTCTGTATCTGGGATATTTATTGATGGGTAAACACGCATGAAAAAATTTATTATCGCAGTCAGTATGTTTGTCATGTCCGTGCTGATTGGGCCGGGCACTATCTTAGCGTCTGATATAACAGATGCTATATACCGGGCGGATATCCGGGCTACCAATAGCAGTTATACGGCCATGAAAGTGTCAGCGCCGTTTACCTGGTCGACCCAAAGCCTGCTGGACGGGTATTACATTAATTCGGGCTTTACTAATCTGGCCCTGCGTGATTCCATCGGTAATGACATACCTTTTATGCCCGGGCAAGGATCTGATCCGTGGATTATGTGGATTGACCAGATAGCGCAGAATTCCGTTCTTAATTACAGCCTGTATACAGGCGGTGAAACTGCTATGGGCGGTAAACTGGCCTATTTCCCTGACACAGCCGGTATGAGCGTTGTTGATTCTGCGTCTTTGGAGCTGGGGAGTGATTTTGAGATTGAGTTGAGTGGGTATATAAATACATCCAGCGGGACCAGCAAATTAATAATCGACAAAGGCGGTGCTTATATTTGCTACCCGAATAATGCAGGCGAAATTGTTGCGCTAATCGGATCAGCAGCAAATATTAGCCAAGCCACATATTATTCAGCCACCACATCCAGAGTCTACGGAGCAAATTGGTATGGACAAACTTTTATCCCTATTAGCGATATATATGTCAACAGTATTACATTATGGTGTCAGAAAATATTAGCGCCAAGCGGAAATTTTAATGTATATATCTACGCCGTATCTGGAGGAGTGCCAACTGGTACTGCGCTTGCAACTGGATCAATTAGCGCATCTACTATCAGTGGGTCAGCTGGCGCCCAAACATTTTACTTAAGTCAGTCAGCAAAATTAAGTTCCGGAACTTCTTATGCCTTGGCTTTCTCTTGCCCGACTGGAGACGCTTCTAATTATATTAAGGTGTGGTCAGAAAATTCGGATGCTTATGCCAGTGGAACTAAGTGTTCGTCATCGGACAGCGGCGTAACTTGGTCAGCAGACAGTTATGATTATTATTTTGTTGTAGGTGGCTATACTCCTGCTGTAACACTAACAGCTACCGGAATAATATCTAGCGACCATACAGTAAAAACTGTTTTATCCGGGGGAACATTTTCTTTATACGTTGACAATATATTGGCTGATTCTGCCGCTTATGCTGGCTCTATTACTGATAATGCCAATAACTGGGTTATCGGGGCTAACGGATCCATGCCTTACCTGTACTACGCTAAAATAACGATTGGTGGGGTATTAAAAGGCTCGTGGGAATGGCAATACGCCACTACATTTACGGATCTATCCGGGAATAGTAATGATGCCACGCCCTCATTCCGGACAACAACCACCGATGCGGATGTCTCGGCAGCTATAATCAGCTACAACGCCTACAATTTGAGCGCATTAGTAGTTTCTGGAGATGACAAAGGTATTCAGATTATAGATGATGATGAAATTTCTGATACGCCTGCCGGATTTTTCGGAGCGCTGGATCCTGACCGGCTTGAATTCCTGTCCCCTATAAATGAGATTATATCCGAAGCAGGTATCCCGCTTGAATTTGTCTGGTATCCGTTTATATTCGGCGGCGGAGCTGCTATTACCATGATATCGTTCGGAGTAACCCGTAAATTATTGCCATGTATCATCGCAGGTGGTATCTGGACAGGGTTCTTGTCTGCCGCTTTGGGAGCTGATTTATGGACAGTCCTGCCATTTGTAGTCGTAGCGGCTACTGAACTGGTAAACAGAAAGACGGTGAGTCTCTGATGCGTCCTCAATGGCTGGTATGGGTAGTATTTGCCTTCGTAATCGGCAATGCTATGTGTCTGATACTTGACGGTGTTTGGATAGGTACTGCCGAGCAGAATTTTTTTAATGCCTTACTGGGGTTCCAGGTAATGAGTTATACCGATAGCACGATGGCCAATATTGGCATTACAATTGCGAATTTCACAAACGGTTTAATCGGGTTTTTCACCCACGCTTTACCGAAACTGGTAGCATGGGATTATTCATTTCTGGATGGCGGATGGTCTGTAATCAAGTGGTTTTTACTCTGGCCTATATCAGCCGGTACTGTTTTAGGCGTAATCCTGTCATTCAGGCGATAATCAACGGCAAATACTGGCGGCAGTATCTTGCCGCCCGAAGCTCTTTAAACTTCCGGCTGTAATCAAAATACTCATCCACTGACAGCATATTATCTCTGGCGGGCTTTATTGACGCCCATAAACGGTCACAGAGGCGCTGGCATGAACACCCTTCACAGCCAGCGCTTCCCATTTCCTCGGCGCAGATATCCAGTTCATTCTGAAGCATTCGTAGGTTAAAATCATCCTCTCCCCGTTCAACAACACCTGTCCTGCTCATAAATTCACCTCTCTATTTAGTCCCCATAAAGTTGAATATGATTGTTTTTACTCCCATGGTTGATGAAGCGATTCGGGGTTCCTGATAGTTCTCGGGCACGTTTGCGCTAAACGATACCCGCATGATTGGCTTAATATTTCCATGGATTAAGGCACTTAGCATCGAGCCTGGATTATTCTGCCCACGCCCAGGTACGTTTACAGATGGTTTCATCTGAACGTCGTCTATCTCTTCAAACGTAACTACTCTGTGAGGGGTATTTTCATCCGTTCCAGCAAATGAAACCGCTATGAAATCAATCGGATATCTCATTTTATTGATATCCAGCAGCAGTTTTAGTTCATACTGCTCTAAAAATGCCTCGAACTCTATATCCAGCCAGACCGGTTCACCTTCTTCTATAATCTGCTTGGATTTAAATGACCGTATCTGGCCGAACGTTACGACCTTAGGACAATTTACAATTGCTTTTTCCATGCTGTTCACTCCTCTTTTTTGTGTTTATTCCATAACCACCCAATACTGAGGTCCGCAAATCGGAATAGCGACTCGCTTACCTATTAAATTTTGTTTATCAAGATTCGTTTCGGTAACTATTAAATGATGCGTGCCGGGGCTCTCGAATAGTCTATTCTTGGGACGAATGCCTTCAATAAAAGAACCATCCGGCCAGACTGCTTTAAGATGTCTCATTTTTATCATCTCCTCACTTTTTAAAACCTTACCCTGCCCTGCCTTACCCCTCCCCGCCCGGTCCGTCCTAGCCCCACCGTGCCTTACCAGACCATGCCCCGCCCTACCCTGTATGCTGCATTATTGCTCAATAAATTTTGTAACTATGAATTTACCGAATTTACCCCCACGTCCTGGGCGAAAATCACCTATCCCTACGTATAGTCCGGCATGATCTAAGGCCTGTTTAACAACCTCAATAGGAATTTGTTCATCTCCAATATTGATTTCAAATTCTAATTCCCACTCCTTAAATATTGGTCTGTAACGTACTATCCGTGCTTTCTGTATGACAACAGGACGACTATCGGTTTCATAATTCTGTATCAAATGAGTGATAGCATCAGGGGAAACAGAGACAGCGGAACCAATGAGTTTTGAATAGGTTGCCCCTCGTTTGCCTGGTATTTTTAGTGTTTTACTGGCCTCTTTAAGCGAGGCTTCAATATGGCTCGCTGGCTGATAAATTTGTCCATGATCATCCTTGTATAACGATAGTTCAGCCTCTGCCTTCCAATCTGGTACGCCGGTGCGTCTTTTTGACGTATCGTCTGCCCCCGCCATCGGGAATCTGTGCATCAATAATGGGGTGATACCTTTGATTTTAGTTAAAACAGTTTTCATTGATTTTCTTTCCTTTCCCTTAGCACAATTTTTATTAAGATAGGCCATCATTTTTTACAATTGTGAATTTTGATGTCTTATCTCTTTACAAAGGAGCTCTTTAATTGCTGTCATCTCTTACACTCCTATTGCCTGTTGCTGGTTACTAATGGCAGCTCTATTTGGTTACGGCTAAGCCACGTCAGTACACGCACTGAATGAAATCCACCAGGCAACAATAACCATAATTTTTCTCGCTTAAATCCTTTAATTATTGGCGCACACTGGTCTAGCCATATTACGTTATCAGCATGTTGACGCAACCAGCTAATTAACGGACGCCTCTTTTGGACACAAGACGAAACGGCCCCCTTTATTCCATACCCATTTAGCTTTGCATCAGTGCGTGTAATTTGGTAAGGGGGGTCAAGAATAACCCAATCCCAGTGACGTTTATCCTGTGCAATAAATTCCTCAACAGTACAATTTGCCGTAGCATTTTGATGTGCAATATCTACTCGCTCACTTCCTATCGTGCTGGAGCCAGAGAATAAGTGCAGGATATTACCGCTAATGAGGGATTTGATTATGCTTACAACCACAGGTGTAAATGCTCCGGGATAACCGGTATTATTAAACCCCATTCCGCAGGCTTCTATTTTGAACCCTTTGGCTGTCATGCCGTCACCTCAACTATTCCTTCAAAAATCATTTGTTTTTTGAAGCCTCCCATCCGATAAGATTTTTGGCTTTAAAATTTATGCAAAAATGGGGGTGGGTTTTTTGAAGCATTTTAATTGCCGGCCTTTATCCGGTTATAGACCCAACCGGCTGTAATTCTTAGCCCGGTCTGCTCGCTCAATATCCTCGCCGTCTCGGAATAACCCTGATTTTCTTTAGTAATCCGGTTAACCCGTGAGCAGGCTATCTCGTGGGCTTCCAAAACCTTATTGAAGTCTATTGCCTTTCTTGGGCGACCGAATGCCTTACCCTTAGCCTTTGCTCTTGAAAGTCCGGCGTTAACTCTTTCAATAATGGTGTCCTTTTCAAACTGGGCAAAAGCGGCATAGATGTTAAACATCAGGTCTCCAGCTGGACCTTGGACTGAAAGAACAGGGACAGTGGTAACAATAAAATCTATGCCGGCATTGCGCAGCATTTTAACGGACGAGGTGGCCACCGTAATGTCGCGGAATGCCCGGTCAAGTTTCCACACCAGTAACCCCCGAAACTTTCGGGCAGATGCATCCACTAACAACTGTTTCCATGCCGTCCTGCGGACGAAATCATTGGCCGAGGCATGATCTATATATTCCCTGGTTATTTCCATGCCGTTTTCCTGGCAATATTTCCGCAGCTCCATCAGTTGGACTTCCGGATCCTGATTTTTATCCCGAGTGCTTACCCTGGCATATAACGCGACTTTCATTTATCCGAGCCCTTTGAGAATGATTTAACAATCTTCATGTCAGCTAACTCCTATTCTTTTGGAAACATGGAAACAATAAAGGAATCTCAAAGCTAAGTTACGTTGTTTCCAAAATGTTTCCATTTTATTATTGTTAAGTAGTTTATTTGTTCGTATATCAATCGTGTTACCAAAATGTTTCCAGCTAACATTATGTCTGTTTCCAATGTTTCCAAAATTTAGGGCTTGTTTCCAGGTCTTGGAAACAACGTAAGCCACGATTGGAAAAAGTGGTTTGTTTCCATGTTTCCAAAATTTTGATATACCCCCCGCCGGTAAAAAATATTTACACATTTTCCATGCCTTCCAGCGGCAGGGATGTTGTTTTAGCCAATCCGATAGCCTCATTTTTAACCTTGACTACCCGGAATGACTTCGGGATAGCCGTTACTCTGGCCATGACCGTAGGCCTGCCGTCATTGGAGGCCTCAGTAAATCCCATGCGGTTTAAATCCCGCCATGTTTCCAGCTCGTTGATGGTATATGGATTGTTGGACTTTGCGCAGTGCTGGACTATTACCTGGTAAGTGGCGGCCGGATCCAGCAGGGTATGCCCGTTCATATAATCCCGCCAGCCGATAGCGGTCTTACCTGATGGCAACTCAGTCAGCGCGGCATCATTTTTATTGCGTAATACTGCCGTACCGATACGCAGCGATGCCTGGATAGCCTCAATAGCTCTCTGACCTGGGCGTTGTTCCTCAACCATTTCGCCCTGCTCCTTGGCCATGTCCATGAAATAACGGCGGCCCTCATTCATGAATAAATCGTATTCGTCTGCCTTAAGCTCTCCAGTAGATTTAGCAAACTCTAAAGCGGTAGACAGCGCAATCAGAAGGATGGCTACTACATCCGGCAGGCGGGAATGTATTTTGCAGTCGCTTAATTCATTGGTAATCTCAGCCCGCAGCTGGGTAAATTTCTGCCGGAGTTCACATTTGCGCTCAAGCCAGTTCGGTTGTAACCAGGCGATATAGTTGGCCATGGCCTGGCGGTATAGGTGGCGGTCCTTAGTCTGAGCCTCGGTCATTAAGCCGAGGTCAACCATTTCCTTTTCCAACCGCACGCTGATAATACGGGCGGTATGGGAATGGCCGGAGGGTGTATGCTCACCTGATGTAACCAACATACCGCGGGGATAATAACTCAGGCGTGAGGTTGTGTCTGAGCGCATCCGGCCGCGCCCCTGGTGATTGCCCTGGGCACGAATGATATGCTCAGCTTTAGCTTCCAACTCGCGTTTCTTATTGTTATCCTGACCAGGTGCCCAGTCATCTATAACCAGCGGCAGGTCCTTAGCGGTGAACAACAGTTTTTCCAGCTGGTTACCGGTATCCCGCCAAGACGCCGGCAGATGGTTATTGTCAAAATCTCCGAAATGGCAGAGTGCCAACGCAGACAGAGTTGATTTATAACTGCCGGACACAGCCACCAGCCATAAGGTAAAAGCCGGTTCAAGGGCTTCGGCCAGCGGAGACAGATACATCGTTGTCCAAAGCGGCAGGGTAACGGACAAGTCAGCGATATAGAGAAAGTTCAGGCTGGCCCGGACAGATTCCCTTAATTTCTCCGGGTCCGGTGTGCCCAGGAAATACCTCTGCAGCTGGGGTTCCAGGTCTACATCCACTCCATCACAGCCTATAGCCCCGCCCTGGGAGAGGAATATATCTTGCCCGTTAATATGACGCCAGCCGGTATGGGTATATATATGACGGGATTGGGCGTTTTGGGAGAGCAGCTGCATAGCCTCTCTGAGGCAGTCTTTAACGCTCTGACCGGCGCCTATGATGGCCCGCATTCCCCATTCTGATACTACCCAGTTTAATCCAGGGAAAGATGATGCAGACACCTCAATAGCGGGCAGATTATTACCGGCGTAATCATGGCCAAGTATCCGGAAAAACTTGGATACTTCTACCCCGTTGTCTCTGGTTATTTCTTCTGTTACCCTGGCTGTAAAATTACACAGGGGGAGAGTCAGCGATCCATCTCTGCCGCCTTTTATTAGACAGACCCTGCCGTTTTCCACACAATACCGCTCTCCGGATATCTCACGGAGGGAGTCCTGTATTAGCGGCGGTACATAGACCGGTGCCTCGGCTACCAGTTTTTCCAGCTGGGAGGCAGTTCCGCCGGCATTCAGCCAGTCGGAAAAGTCCTTAACCCCTGTATAGCCGTCCTCAGTCTTCTGGAATTCACCCGGCATCTCTATAATTTTTACCGGTACGCCTCTGTTATGTACGGATAGGGCGACCTCGGAGGCATGTTTGCGGCCGGGTTCGTCTTTATCGGCGATAATGATCACTTGAGGCGCACCTTTTAATTCATCAGAATATTTGTCTTCCCACTTGCCGGCGCCACAATCATTACACGTTGCGACCAAGTTTAAGCCTCGTATGTTATCAACGTCCTTTTCACCTTCAGCAATGTAGACTGATTTACCTTCAGCTATCCCGCGTACCAGATTAGGCAGCCGGTACAAAATATGGTCTATCCCATCCATATTATTGATGTAGTACCCGTTCTGATCCGGGCGTCTAAATCTGAAGGTTTTTGGCTGGTAGCGTACATGCTCGTAGTATATGGATCCGTCTTTTTGCTCATACGGGTATGCCATAACTATCCGACCCAGCGGTGAATTTTTCTTGGATGACTTGGCAGTTTTGGGCATTGCATCATTAACAGGCATATCCAACGCGGACATGATCGTCTCATAGCTACATCCGGCAAAGCATTTGATCAAAATCTTGCCACTCTTTTCGCATACTGATAGTGACGGGTTTTTATCGGCATGCGCAGGGCAGCAGGCCATCCAGCCGGAGCCGTTCTTTTTGACGCCCTGGAGTTTGGCCAGTATATCGTCTATCGTATATTTACGTGTTGCTGTTGTCATATTGGACCTCATTTCAGACTAGTTAAATGGAAATAGCCGAACTTAGGGTTTCTGACCGGGAATTCATTGCCGGCTTTCCGCATGGCATCTATCGGGCTATCAGCCTTTCCCTCCCACCATTGACCGGTGCGTTCATTCTTGATACGATAAGCCACTTGTTGTTGAGGCATTGCCTCATTCCCCTTTCTGGGACGAAGCTCACACTTCGCCCCAAAGTATTTCAGCCTTATAAGCCGTTTAAGTTGCCCCAGGTTTTCAGACCGGCGGCTGTCCATTCCTCCTATCTGATTAAAAGTCAAAAGCTAAAAAACCAGGCGGAGCCACTCTCCTTTGCATTATGTTATGTATATTAGAATCTTTTGATAGAAGCAATAACTCTTCCCAATATATCAGCGTTAGTCATAACTAAATCTTTATAATCTCCATTTGAGGACCGCAGAATAATCTGTCCATTATTCAAATATAGATGTTTTGCAGTCACTTCATTATGCGCTGTACGAACGGCATAAATTTTACCTTCAAACATCTCTGAATCTTTATCAACAATGATTATATCGCCGTTTTCAATCCCATCCCCTTTGAGGCTCTCACCGCTCACTCTCAACGCATACACTCTCTTACTCGCATTTTTTAATAATTCCTTTGGGACAGGAACATAATCAGATGCTGCCTCTTCATCTACTAATTCCGGATATCCTGCGGGTATATAACCAATTACTGGGATGAATTCAATATCATCCATTCTTCTGGATATTGCTTGTGCGCGGCTTAATAAATTACCAAGAGATTCTTCTTTCTCACCCAATAATGCTGATGTCGAAATATCAAGTCCACGCGCTAACTTCTGCGCAATTCCAAGTGTAGCACTATATGTTTTCCCGCTTTCCAATTGGGATATGTAGGCACGATCTACACCTGATCTCCGGGCTAATTCACTCTGCGTCATACCTATTTTTTTGCGTAACTCTTTGAGCGTTATACCTATTGATGACTTATCTTCCATAGCACCTATTTTCACTTGCCTGTTGAATATTTACAAGTTGTAGATATATTTAACAAAAGTGTCAATTATATATTGACTTAAGTCAATGGTAGTGGTATCCTCATGTAGAAATGAGCAACAAAATAGTTGATATTATCAAACAATACCTTGGCAAAAACAGCATCTCGGGAAACCAATTTTCCCGGACAATAGGATTTGACCCAGCAATATGGTGCAGAATTAAGCACAAAAAAATGCAACCCTCACCTGCATTTTTGACAAGTGTCGCTCGGACTTATCCGGAACTGCGTCTCCAAATTCAAGAGTCGATGTTTGGTACAGAGGAGAACGATGGAAACTAATAAATCAGAAATAGAACTATATCCCATGACTCCATCTCAAATTCGGCAACGTAAAAATGCCGGAGCACTCGGAGGTCAAGCTATTCTGGAACGATACGGAGTCGAGTGGTTACAGAAAATCGGTAAGCTTGGTGGGAGACCTAGATTAGCAAATATTGAACTATTAAGACAGCAAAAAGCCCTTAAGGCTGCTAATAAAGAAAATCAGAGGGTCACAGGTTCGAGACCTGTACGGCCTACTTTAAAGCTAAATACACCGGCGGCTGTCCAAAAAGTGCGGTGAAAGATACCCTGATTGCACCCCAAGCTCACGATAGAACTATACGTAAACTTGATACCCTGATTGTATCCACTGGTCTTAGACGTCACCTTGAAGCATTTCTTTTGGCATGCCGTGTTGAAGATTTATCCCGCAGGACTATTTTTGATTATCGGCAGAAGATTGGTCAGATAATCGATTACATGGTAGCTCTTGGTCTTACAGATCCAAAAGAAGTTACTGCCTCACATATAAGAGGATTTTTACTTACCAAACAGGAAACTTGTCAGCCGGTAAGTGTCCACGGTTATTATCGCTCTATTAAAGTTTTTTTCAATTGGCTAACACGAGAAGGTGTTATCAGTTTTAGCCCGATGGCTCCTATCCGTCCGCCAAAAGTTCCCAAAAAAATAATTCGGCCTTACTATCCGGATGAACTAAGGTCGTTGCTTTTAGCGTGTGAAGGGCGAGGTATTTTGAGTTTACGTGACCGGGCTATTATGCTGGTGTTAATTGATAATGGGATTAGGTTAGGGGAGCTTGCGAACATCAATATTTCAGATATTGATGTAGATAGAGAAACAATCAGCGTCTGGGGTAAGGGACGTAAACAGCGTGTTGTGGGAATTTCTAAACGCACCCAGATGGCAGTTTATAAATATCTACATGCCCGAGTTGATAATAATCCGTCTCTTTGGGTTACTACTGACAGTAAGACTCTCACGCCTAAAGGTATATATTTGGCTATTCATAGATTAGGCGAAAGAGCCGGGCTGAAGGATGTCCGTAACTCGCCGCATACCTTTCGCCATACGGCCGCGACATTGTCGATAAAGAATGGCGGGGATTTATTCCAAGTGCAATCAATGCTTGGACATACTACATTGGCCATGACCAGACGTTATGCGGCTTCGTTACAATCAGAAGCAGCAGCTGAAGCGCATAAGAAGTTTAGCCCGGTTGATAATCTAAAGCTGTAAAAATATTTTGCATACTTTGTTATAATTAAATAAGAGGTAAAAGATATTTAAGGAGACTTGAATTTTAAAAAGAAAGAATGGAGATAATCATGAGTAATTCAGCAAAGAATAATGGTAAACGATGGGATGATAACGATACCAAAATATTGCGCGAATTGGCCGCAGGGAATACACCGACCAGATTGATAGCTTTAAAGCTAGGAAGAACTCCAGATGCAATATATAGTGCAGCAGGAGAGATGGGTATTTCTTTAAGGCCCAACAATCAGTCGCCTTATAATAGGCAAACAAAGTAATAATCCCTGCAAATACAATCACTATTATCTTTTACCTTTAGAACAAAGAGACCGGGTATTTTACCCGGCCTCTTTCTATATCTGGGAATATTTGTGACACTTTGTCACTGGCTAATTATTGATATTGGGCGGGCGAGTTAACTCATATAATTGGGCGTATTTAGCCCCATTAGAAATCTGATTTGCTGCTGTTGTGACATCTAAGGTTTTTAATTTGTACTGGAAAGCATATGCGATATATGGCTTACCTATAACAAATTCTAAGGACTCTTCAGATGTTTCATAAGGACCAGATACTATCATTTTAGAATTATCAACAATATTGTGGTAACCGATATAGTAGTATCTCCGTCGCAGATTATCTATATGGCCTTGTAAAGAACCAAATAAATATGCTAGAGCGAATAAGAACCCAACTCCTACTGCCCCTATAATGAGAGCCAATACAATATCCATAGCTCATATTAATTCCGCTTTATAACATCTGTCAATAGTACTTTAGTTGGTCACATACCAATTGAGCGGCGAATATGCCTGGGAATACTCTGCTTAATCTTTGGTGCTTTTGCCTGAACAAACCTTATCTCCGGATTACGTTCAATATCAATTTTAGCAGTGGTAACACCCATTTCCTGAGTAAGATTAGTGGGTGGCTTTTTGCCACGAGTAAAGAATGTTTCTTCCGGAGTACCTTCAAGCCTGGGGGCATCTTCAGGCGGTTGGAATACTATTTCAACATGACCATCAGCACGTTTTATATACCAGACCGGGCGCTGATCGCCACCACTGCCCAAAGCCCCCTGTCTCCATGCTACATCTCCGTTTTTCAGTTTAGGGCGTGTTATTTCAGTAGTCACTTGCCTTTTTTTATCAGGCTCTTTTGGCGTATAAGTACCTATTGGGGGACGTGGCGGCGGATTACTGACAGGAGGATTAACTCTTGTCTCAGGAGGATTTACACGCCCTTCACTGGGCACCCTGGTTGCAGAGGTACTTATTCGCTGGCTGGTATTAGTATAACGCGATAGATTATCAGTGACCCTTATACCAGTTCCACCGCGGCGAGGGAGGGTATCTATTCTTCTATTATTTGGTATAGGGCGTCTTAGCTCAGATGTTGCACGGGCTTCTTTTGATGTAGCTATCCTGCGGCTCGATTGTTGAGGGCGTGCCGATATTGCTACAGCTTTCCCTACGAAACCTCCTACTGTATAAGGCACCGTATAGCCACGTCTGACGGCCATGTCCCGCATCCTGAATTCTTCCATAGCACGAGCATATTCAGCTTCCATCTCGGCGCGTGTTATAGCCCGGGCTTTATTACGAACTAATTTGATATTCTGTTCACCTATATGATGTATTTTGGATACGCCGTTGGTACCGGATCCTGAGTCAATATTCGTCACTAATCCGTCATACTTGGAAGTTATGCGGCCACCTTGAGGTGTATGCCCATGAACGAGTCTTTCAGCATCAAATGTTTTCAGCATTTCCATTGCTGATTCTTTAGTCATCTGATAGCGGTTTTTGACCATCAAGTCATAAAAATGCTTAGATCCTTCGGTGGTCTTAGCCAGTTCTTTAGTGTATTTGTTTACGATCTCAAGATTGCTGCCTTTAAACCCTTTGATTTTAGCTTCTTTTAAGAGCTGCATATATACATTAGGGCTATCTGCATGGACATATAGAACCCCATCCTTTACGTACATTGCAGGGCGATCTTTGAGCCATTCCAGAGTTTTACTATCAGCTGATAAGGCCTCAGCCACATGCCCGCGGCCATCAGCAAAGAGTTCCATTAATTTAGCTGAAGTTTCATTACCTGTACTTCTAAAATATTCGGCGTATTTACCAAGCAACTCTTTCGAACGTACCTTGCCTGCCTGGCTAAGCAGTTCCGGAGGCAGAGTTTTCAGCTCTCTTGCTACTGCTCCGAATACTATATCATGGTTACCCATGAGAGTAGTTATACGGCTGCCCATTTTACTAGCCTGTGCGTCAAGAACCTGCATCTTATTAATCAGTTTAGTGCCGCCATAACCTCGGTCTACAATATCACCGGCCTGTACAAGGGTTGTATCTTTGGCTATCCAGTTGCCGGCCTCATCTACGAAGCCTTCTCTGGTGAGCGTATGCATTACCTGGTTATATTTGCCGTGCAAATCACCCAGGGCGTATGTTCCTTCTGATAGAGGGCTGATTCGACCTGTCTTCTTAAGCTGTTCCAGCTGCTTTTTGATCTGAGTTACATTTTTTTGAGCTTCAACTAACTCATCGTAAGGAGTAGTTTTACCTGCTTTTTTGCTGACCTTGGCTTTTGTACCCGGATTAAATATATTCTTTAGAGTATCAGCTGAACCGATAATCTTCATCTGGTTTATTTCTGTCTGCGTAAGCGGAGAGGCCTTGCCGTTAATTACCAGTATATGTAAGAGATCTCCATAAGCATCACGGGAATATAAAAGCTGGTCTGGTTTTGGCAATACCGTACCGGCGGGCAGACGCATCTCTATTTCGGCTGTGCCGGCCCATGTTTTGCCGGAGATTTTCAGCTTTGAAAGTAATTCCGGGTCTCTGATAATAATTGCGCCTTTGAGAGCGCCTTTAGAACCTGAAACGCCAGCGGCTGTAGACATAGAAAACTTGGTATGCAAAGAAGGAGATACAAATAAATCTCTACCTTTACCTACAGAAGCAGCTCCTTTTACATCATCCTTGACTACGCCCACAGTCAGGCCGTCTAAAAAGGGGCGGACATCCGGAGTAGCGCTGATTACGGCCGGAGCTATGGTTTTGTTCAGAGCGGTTGTTTGTATTTCCGCTGTTACACCCTCTTTTGTAGCTTTGGCTGTTTTACCCGCGATGGCCTTTTTAGTTATTTCATCCCGTAGGGCCATTGCAAGCGCTTTTTTACCGCCGACATCAACAACGGGCAGACGGACGGTATGGAAGCTCAATTCAGCTGAGCTTAGAGGGATCTTACGGGGCATAATCATGGTTTCAAACGGGGATAGAGCCACCTTAGCAGTTGCCAATGGGTGTAGGACACTGGTCAGAGGCGCTTTAACTTCTGCCAATATTGCTTTACCCAATGCCGCGGCGGGTCTAGCTCCAGCTCTGGCTATTGCAGCTGCTTGTCCGATAAATGGGATAAAGGTAGCCACATCAATAGCAGCTGACAGGGCTATTTGACCGCCGGAATCGCCCTTACCGATTGAATACAATGTGCCGACTATGGGAATCATATAGATCGTAAAATCTTTGAGAACTTCCCCGGTGTTTTGCTGCTTGATTATCCGGGTAATGAATTCCTCTTTACTCTCGGCCATTTCCATGCCTTTGATTCCGGCTTGCCAGGCGGCCTTATCGTATTCTTTGGATAGATCATCTCTGTTGAATGTCTTGGTTTGGGCTTGCCCAAAGGTAAAGATCTCTTTAATAATATCACGGGCTAATCCTGAATCCTGGTCTGCTGATTTTCTGAGGACGTCATCAATCGTCTTGTAGTCACTGGGTTGGCCACCTAGAATTGTAGCTATTCTGGCAGAATTCAGGCTGCCGTCTTTGTTATAGATATCAGACGGTTTCATACCTAACAGGTCAGCCATTCTTAGTTGCCCGGATAGTTTCTGCTTCGCAATATTTTCCAGTACCGCGTCTGATATAGACTTTGAGCTGGCCTGTAGGTTCTGCCTGGTTACAATTTCATTTGCTTCACGCATAGCTTGTTTGAGGTTATCAGAGCTAACATCATAACCCACAATCTCTTTAAGTTCAGCAAAATACTTATCAGCTTCATTTTTGGGCATATACGCCCAGTCAAAATTGGGGGCGTTATATTCAATCTGTTCATTTGATGGCAGTAGCCCCAGGCTTACAGCCACGTCATCAGGCATTCCGGGCGGTGCGTTTTGGCCTACGTTATATCCGGAATCAGGCGGTACATAGACCGAATCAGCCGGTATCAAACCGTATTCAATCGCCTTTTTAAACTGCTCTTCAGGCGAAAGGGATGAAAAACCCTTGGCATCAATAAAAGCTGCCAGAGCCTTAGCGGTGGCGGTAGATTTATCCATGCCGGCCAGGGTATTTTTGAGCTCGTCTATATCATCAGTCCGGAGCTGGGCATTTTGAAGTACATCTGGTGTTCTTTCCACAGCCGCTAGGATGACATTTGCGGGCGCGCCGATGCTGGCGAGGTACTCTGTTATATATTCGTGCATTTTGGCGGGGTCTGACCAGGCTAAGCCCGCCATAGGCACGGTGTAGACTGTGCCATTGGGGGTAGTAAACGTCCAAGCGGTAGAATTATCCACTGTGACCTTAACATTGTTATCGGTACCTGTGGTATCAGAGCTGTTATCGGTGCCGGCATCAGAATCATTTACCGGCTCATATGTGTACGTTTTGCCACTGCCGGCCGCTAAACTCTCTTCAGTTATGGCAGTGAATTTCTTATCTCCTACTTTAGGTTCTTGCTCAGCTACTCCTTTGCTGCTGCCTGCCGCTTCACTCTCTACTGTTATAGCTCTGCCACTGGATTTTATCACGGGGACTTGCTCCGCCGCGCCCTGGATAATATTATCCGGAGCCTGAGCGTTGACCAGAAAGTTATTTATATACTGGGCAACATCTCCTTCCGCGTTCTTGGTATTGATTTCGTACTTTAACCCGCCGGGAGCGGTTATAGTCCAGATATCATTAGCTACTTTGACCGATACATCAGACTGACCGGTAGTGTTTTTTTGGATAGCCTGTCCATTGCGCTGTTTTTCGGCCGCTTTGATAATAACTGCATCACGGCCTGAGACATTTTCAATCAGTTTTGCCCGGCTGGAAGACCCGCTTACAGGATTTGAAGGATCATATAATATGGACATATCATACCTCTCTTCTGTTAGTAGCGTAGATGGCTGCCCGGATTATCATGTAAACACTCATCAGGATAATAGGCAGAGCCTGTATAATGGCATTTCCGCCAATATCCGGATCTATAATGCCGTAGCCTAAGAGCAGCAGGGATATCCCGGCGATAATAGTCATAATGATATCCCGCTTTATATAGGCAATAGCTATCAGTCCCAGGGTAATGATAACTCCAATCATGATTCCCTCCGTTCTGTCCTGGCTGTATCCGTCCGAATATCCCCAGCCGGAATATCCCCAGGCTCTGTAGTAGTGAGTGCTTAGTTCTCCGGCAGCACCGGTATCGGTGAAGCTTTCAGCCGGGCCGTCATATACTACCAGGCCATCATCTGGTGATTCCGGATAATGCAGACTGCCCCGTACAATGACCGTAGACAGGGACAGGTCACCTTTTACCCAGGTCAGTTCAATATTATTTCCTGAGATATCAGCTGAGAGGTTAGCCGGATCTGCCGGCTTTCCCTCTTCTGTGCCGAAAATGAGGAAAGTATCCGGAGACATAAGGTTTAAATTAGTAGCAGCCAACCAGGCAGCCGAGCGGACAACACCCGAGATACGCAGTTCATCAATCAGACCGTCAAAATAGGTGCTGCCGCTGCTGCCGCCCATCCGGTTGCCAATATATAACCCGTCAGTATTAGTGTCCGGGTCAGAGCTCAGGGTCTGTGATCCGGCGGCAGTGCCGTTATGGTAGAAGCTGATAGCCCGGCCATTGCAGGTAAACGAAATATATGTCCAGTCAGTATCGGTAAAAACATTATTACTCTGGACAGCTGATGGTCCCGCCCATTCTATCCGGTTTATGCTGCCAATATAGCGGGTATTGCAGTAGTAGCCCAGGGCAGGGTTGCCCTTAGCAAAGATATAGCCGTCTGTACCGGCGCTGTCAGGCAGGATAATCGCTTCTACGCTGCCGCTGGTAATATCCAGAATGGCATTATAGGCAACGATTATCTGGTCATTTATTCCGTCAAAGTACTGGGCATACCCCAGCAGTCCGGCGGTTTGTGCGGCCATATCGCCGGATTTAGTACCTGGCAGGCTGCCTACGGAGCTATTTATTAGGGTAGAGCTGGCATCAGACATATGGTACACAGCCACATATCCGTTTGACCAGACACCGGCGGGATTCTGTCCATCACTGACGGCCTTATTCCCGTAGTACATATATATGCCATCAGTAGCCACATTGGCCAGCTGAACAGGATTCTTGACATAAATCTCAGCTGTTTCAGATACAGAATCCCAGCTGACAATCTCATAATCCAGGTTACTCACCCCATCTGTAAAACGGATATCCTCTCCATTATCCTGTGCCCGGCTAAAATCAAAATTGGTGGAATCCAGTTTGATATACACCGGGAAATTGGTCAGAGTTTCGGAGATTGTGGTCATATCCAGGGCGATAAAACGGCGGTACAGCCAGTTATTATTCCACCAGCTGGAGTTAGTATCATCATAGTAGATTGTGCCGGCTAAATCCCATTTCATCAGTCCCTGACTGCCCCATCCGCTATCAGTAGTCAGCAGGGGAAGAGATAAGGTGACGTCCCATACCCGGGTACCGCTGCCCCAGCCGGTATCACCTTTAGGGTTCTTTTCCAGGCTCTTTTCAGGTAAAGATATAGAGGTCTTAAGTTTATTGTCCTTAAGAGACTTGGATTTTGCTGTCCAGTCAGCCAATTCTATAGGGATAATCTCCTGTATAGTACTGGTTTGCCAGGCAACCGGGATATCCGTAAACCAGTACACCGTACCTGTTTTCTGATCTATCCTATCATAGGCACCTGATTTGATAATTTCCCCTCCGGATGAAACCAGGTTACCTGATTTATCCATAACCGGAAGTGAAACATCCTGGTATAGGGTCTGGCCGCTGGCATCTATACTGAGTACCAATTTACCGGTAGCAGTATAACTCTCTTCAATAGTTTCAAACTGGG
This sequence comes from Dehalococcoides mccartyi 195, assembly GCF_000011905.1. Taxonomy (NCBI): domain Bacteria; kingdom Bacillati; phylum Chloroflexota; class Dehalococcoidia; order Dehalococcoidales; family Dehalococcoidaceae; genus Dehalococcoides; species Dehalococcoides mccartyi. The sequence goes on along the minus strand of NC_002936.3, from coordinate 254,921 downwards.
TAGGGTAACTGACCTGATATTCATTTATGGTCAGCTCTGTAATAGTAAGACGAGATAGGTCTGAGACATTCAATCCGTCAAATAGGACTTCAAGCGGCAGGTCGGGCAGGGCTTTACCCTCATTGGTGATAGTGACACGGAAGGTCACACTGACCGGGCTTTCGTAGATACGCTCGAAGTGGACGGTCAGCTGGTCAGCTGCTGTTACCGAAGCAGCCGGCTGAATAATCAGGCCAGCCAGCAGGACTATAACAGATATAAATTTAACTAACCGCCGCAGCATCTATTGCCCGTTCCCTCTCCGCCCATCCTTTTACACTCTCATATAACATTGGATTAGACGGCAGCCGTTCACCCCGCGACCAGTAAAGTTCAGTCATTTTACTGACACCCAAACTTCTGGCCAGGGAGCGCGGTCCCACCTTTTTTCTGAGGTACTTGATATCGTCAACAAACGAGAGCACCTCGTGTGATGATTCTTTCAGCCCCAGTACTGCATGGGTCTTGCCCGGCATTCTCTGCCTCTCCGGCTTTTCTGCATTCATAGTTACAGTGTACATGTCCAAATCCCTCAGTAAAGATTTTCTTAATTTTATTAAAGATTTATCTGATTAACGCCTACTTGAGTAGACCTTAAATAAAAAAATACCCTCTACAATCGCAAATAACAGAAAAATATTTTGTTATGGAAGGGGGTGAGAAGGCTTTGCAGAAGATATTTGGGGTAGTCATCGGAATTATTGGCATTGCAGTCGTTTTCATTATTTTCCCCATGGTTATGGACAGTACCCATGACGTCCAGACTGACAGGTATGTTGAGACCGAAGCGGCTGTGGCCACCGGAGCGGGTGAAACCTCAGCGGGCGTTGTACTTACGTATGAGCTTTATAACAACGTCAATACTTCGGTTATATCCATTACCTCAGATGAGGTTACTGATGTTCCTGTTGCCGGCACATGGACTCAAGCTACCAAAACTTTAACCGTGACTGGTCTAGCAGCTGAGGATTCACGGACTCTGACTATTACCTACGAACACGATGCCTTGACCGGCTTTACCGGTATGGGAGCATTCGCGGGCATTATTCCTCTGTTGATATTGGTTGCGATTATTTCAGTCTTAGTTGCCGGAATCTGGTCAAGCGTCAAAGGCCGCGGGTGATGGCCTGAAACTTTAGCTGATTGTCCATTTTTTAAATACACAGTAATGAGAGGAGGTGAATAAAGTGGGAAATATTTGGAAGGTCGTCCTGGGTGTTGCTGCTATAGCGGTTTCATTGGTAATTTATCCGATCATCCTGGACGGGGTGGCCGCTATTACCGGGGATGCCAACATAGCCGATTACACCGGCCTCGAGCCGTTTGCTAACGTGCTGCCTCTTCTGATCCTGGTTGCCATGATCTTCGGCGGCGGTCTGCTCACATTCCAGGGTGTGCGTGGCGCTAGAAGCTCCAGCAAAAGCAAATCCGGCAAGAAATATTCTTAGTCCCCACTCTTTACTATGAGCATGCCCTGGCAGAAAACAAAGCGGATACAACCGTCACTCAAACTTACCGAAGACTCTCGTATCTTGGAACCAGATCTGCCGGTATATAAGGGCGTGGCTGTAGATGAAGATACCCGGGAGGCATGGGTGCTTTTCCCTGACGCTCTAATCCCAGGGGAAAACGGTATCGGACCGTCAACTCTGGTAATAAACGAACGGGATACAGCCCCCGTGCTTCTCGGCGGGACAAAAGAAAATATACGTGATGCCAAATCCATACGTGAACTAGTTAATGCAATCTCTCATGAGTGCAGGGAAGAGGCTCATGTCAGCCTGGATAAAGAGCACAAGCAATCATGGCTGAATAACTGGCTTCCTATAACAATTTTATCCATAACCCTGCTGTTTATTCTGATGGTCATAGTGGGGCTTATCTCTAACGGCACACTCCATTTACCGGGGTAATAATTATGAAGAATAAAAATAATAACAATCTTAAACCGAATACTCTGGTGCTGGACCGTGAAAACGGTTTCAGCCTTCAGCATATAGAAAATGCCGCCGGCCGGCGCTGGCGCTTCAGGGGGCAGACAGTATTTTTGTATCAGTCTGTAAATGGTGTTCTCAGTGAATACCGGGTACCGGCTGAAATGAAAGAGCCGCCTGAACGGACATATCGATATCTGGACTGGACTTACCTAGTGAAAGAGCTATTTTCCCGTACCAATCCATGGCCTGAACGCATAAAAATAGGTTTGCAGGTAGCGATTGTGCTGGCTCTCCTGTTTTTTATCTACCTCATTTATAGCTCTTTTACAGGAACGGGGGCATAAATGGCTAGGAAAACTCCATTTGGCACTGAAAACGGATTTACCCCTTTCCAGTCATCGTCTAACCACAATGGCAACGGCAGTGGCATAAATGTCGATGACGTCCAAAATTTGATAGGTGACGCTCAAGTCCCGTCAGTTATTAAGGAGTTGGTAGACCCCGGTGAAACGCCTCTCAAACTGCTTATGCGAACCTGTTTCAAGAATGAGGGGCAGGTAAATTCCGCGGTCGAATACCTGTCACGCTGTAAAGCCACCAATGACAAAGAAGGAGAAGAAAAACTTCTTTTCAAAATGGCCGCCAATGTCTCCATAGACGGGATGGCCCGCAAGGAAGTCGTGATGGCGCTATCACAGCGGATTGCACCTGAGCTTTATACCTCAAAGAAACTGGCGGCAAACCGTGACGCCAAAGATGATCGGGGACCGTAAGGGGGAAAGATGCCGTTTAACTGGGGATTTATCGGTCCAGAAGGCTCCGGAAAAAGTATAGGTATGACCTATCTTGATGTATTACATCTTGCCAAGGATGGACAGGTTGCTACTTTCCCGGGCTACAATATTTATCTGCGGCAAGAGAGGGATTCTGAAGGCCAGCGAATCCTGCTCTCCCATCCGGTCACCATGGAACAGATGATTATGACCCCGATAGAGAATTTCAGGGGGCATATAGTCTCTATTGATGAAATAGACAACTTCATGGATTCGTCACGTTCTATGTCAATGTTCAATCTGCTTATGTCGTATATCGCCAAACAGCGGCGCAAAAGTGGCATGGGCTTTAACTATACCATTCAGGAATGGGGCGATCTGTATTACCGGATGCGTAATAAGACCCATCTCTTAACCCTATGCTGGGACTTATACTGGTCGCCTTGGGGAAAAGACCGCAAGCTGGAAAGAGGCGAAATAATCCGCTGGGTGACCTTTGACTGCCTGGGTTTTTTTACCGGTAAACCCTGGTCTCAGCTGAAGACGAAATTGCTGACTGCCAAGCCTATTCGCGAATACTATGATACTTTCGCGGCTGTAGATATATTTGAGGGTATGAAAAAGTTTGAAATAATCAAACCGACAACCCGAATTGACCTGCGGCCGGGACAATTGGAAGAAGAGCCGTTGTCGCCCAAAGATGAGGTAGAACACCGGGAAATGGACCGCCGGATTATGGATGATTTAATCGAACAGGGTGTTAGTCCCAAAACAATGGGAGTGTTGCATAAACGCCTGGCCAGGGATAAATCACTATGAAAAAGGTGCTTTGCGGCTTATTACTGGCGGTAGTCTTGGTACTGGGAAGTCCTGCTGCCCAGGTAATGGCGGCTGATCCCACTACTCCTACCACCTTCTCAATAGACGATGTGCAAGTGGTTCATAATATCGTTGAGGCCGGCGATAGTCTGTATGCATTTAAATACACTATTGCTTATGATTCTGGACAGCCTACTACTCCGGCTAACAAGTTGTTCCACTTCCGCTTAATGGATACTGACGGAGTAACCCAGCTGGGAGCGGTAGAACCCTACGCTTATGCTGACTCCGGCTATGGCATGGGATATTCAGCCTTCTATTTTACAGCTGATAATTCACCCGTATGGGAAGCTGCTCTGATAGTAAAAATGGTTGGCTCTCCACAATACTGGGGGAGCCCGCCGGAGGTTAATTATACCCTGACCGGCTCTGATTACAGTCAGCTTGATACTAAATCAGAGAATCAGGTGCTGATGGGCAACTGGGTTATAGAGGTATGCCGTACCCTGGAAATCAACTGGGCGGTCAAACTCCTTACTGAAACTAATCAGGGCACGATCTTAAACGATACCGGCGCGGCCTATGGCAAGGGCACAATCCCTGGATTACAGACAATGTGCCCCAAAATATTCTCGGTGCAAAACCAGACTATTGATACTTCAGACCGTGACTGGAACCCGATTAAAATTGATGAATGGAAACTGCAATGGGACGGAACAGTAGTAGGAGCGTTTCTAGCCGGATTGGCCGAACTGTTCTCCATGGACTGGCAGATAGTGACCAGCTTCGGGGTGGGAGTACTGGTTATTCTATTGTTTGTCTGGGGACAGAGCAAATGGTCAGACAACCAGGCGGCTATGATTGCGGGCATCCATGTGTTGAATGGCTCAACTCTGATGGGTTTTTTGCATCCGGCTATTCTGGCCATTCTGACGCTGCTTAATGCTCTGTATCTGGGATATTTATTGATGGGTAAACACGCATGAAAAAATTTATTATCGCAGTCAGTATGTTTGTCATGTCCGTGCTGATTGGGCCGGGCACTATCTTAGCGTCTGATATAACAGATGCTATATACCGGGCGGATATCCGGGCTACCAATAGCAGTTATACGGCCATGAAAGTGTCAGCGCCGTTTACCTGGTCGACCCAAAGCCTGCTGGACGGGTATTACATTAATTCGGGCTTTACTAATCTGGCCCTGCGTGATTCCATCGGTAATGACATACCTTTTATGCCCGGGCAAGGATCTGATCCGTGGATTATGTGGATTGACCAGATAGCGCAGAATTCCGTTCTTAATTACAGCCTGTATACAGGCGGTGAAACTGCTATGGGCGGTAAACTGGCCTATTTCCCTGACACAGCCGGTATGAGCGTTGTTGATTCTGCGTCTTTGGAGCTGGGGAGTGATTTTGAGATTGAGTTGAGTGGGTATATAAATACATCCAGCGGGACCAGCAAATTAATAATCGACAAAGGCGGTGCTTATATTTGCTACCCGAATAATGCAGGCGAAATTGTTGCGCTAATCGGATCAGCAGCAAATATTAGCCAAGCCACATATTATTCAGCCACCACATCCAGAGTCTACGGAGCAAATTGGTATGGACAAACTTTTATCCCTATTAGCGATATATATGTCAACAGTATTACATTATGGTGTCAGAAAATATTAGCGCCAAGCGGAAATTTTAATGTATATATCTACGCCGTATCTGGAGGAGTGCCAACTGGTACTGCGCTTGCAACTGGATCAATTAGCGCATCTACTATCAGTGGGTCAGCTGGCGCCCAAACATTTTACTTAAGTCAGTCAGCAAAATTAAGTTCCGGAACTTCTTATGCCTTGGCTTTCTCTTGCCCGACTGGAGACGCTTCTAATTATATTAAGGTGTGGTCAGAAAATTCGGATGCTTATGCCAGTGGAACTAAGTGTTCGTCATCGGACAGCGGCGTAACTTGGTCAGCAGACAGTTATGATTATTATTTTGTTGTAGGTGGCTATACTCCTGCTGTAACACTAACAGCTACCGGAATAATATCTAGCGACCATACAGTAAAAACTGTTTTATCCGGGGGAACATTTTCTTTATACGTTGACAATATATTGGCTGATTCTGCCGCTTATGCTGGCTCTATTACTGATAATGCCAATAACTGGGTTATCGGGGCTAACGGATCCATGCCTTACCTGTACTACGCTAAAATAACGATTGGTGGGGTATTAAAAGGCTCGTGGGAATGGCAATACGCCACTACATTTACGGATCTATCCGGGAATAGTAATGATGCCACGCCCTCATTCCGGACAACAACCACCGATGCGGATGTCTCGGCAGCTATAATCAGCTACAACGCCTACAATTTGAGCGCATTAGTAGTTTCTGGAGATGACAAAGGTATTCAGATTATAGATGATGATGAAATTTCTGATACGCCTGCCGGATTTTTCGGAGCGCTGGATCCTGACCGGCTTGAATTCCTGTCCCCTATAAATGAGATTATATCCGAAGCAGGTATCCCGCTTGAATTTGTCTGGTATCCGTTTATATTCGGCGGCGGAGCTGCTATTACCATGATATCGTTCGGAGTAACCCGTAAATTATTGCCATGTATCATCGCAGGTGGTATCTGGACAGGGTTCTTGTCTGCCGCTTTGGGAGCTGATTTATGGACAGTCCTGCCATTTGTAGTCGTAGCGGCTACTGAACTGGTAAACAGAAAGACGGTGAGTCTCTGATGCGTCCTCAATGGCTGGTATGGGTAGTATTTGCCTTCGTAATCGGCAATGCTATGTGTCTGATACTTGACGGTGTTTGGATAGGTACTGCCGAGCAGAATTTTTTTAATGCCTTACTGGGGTTCCAGGTAATGAGTTATACCGATAGCACGATGGCCAATATTGGCATTACAATTGCGAATTTCACAAACGGTTTAATCGGGTTTTTCACCCACGCTTTACCGAAACTGGTAGCATGGGATTATTCATTTCTGGATGGCGGATGGTCTGTAATCAAGTGGTTTTTACTCTGGCCTATATCAGCCGGTACTGTTTTAGGCGTAATCCTGTCATTCAGGCGATAATCAACGGCAAATACTGGCGGCAGTATCTTGCCGCCCGAAGCTCTTTAAACTTCCGGCTGTAATCAAAATACTCATCCACTGACAGCATATTATCTCTGGCGGGCTTTATTGACGCCCATAAACGGTCACAGAGGCGCTGGCATGAACACCCTTCACAGCCAGCGCTTCCCATTTCCTCGGCGCAGATATCCAGTTCATTCTGAAGCATTCGTAGGTTAAAATCATCCTCTCCCCGTTCAACAACACCTGTCCTGCTCATAAATTCACCTCTCTATTTAGTCCCCATAAAGTTGAATATGATTGTTTTTACTCCCATGGTTGATGAAGCGATTCGGGGTTCCTGATAGTTCTCGGGCACGTTTGCGCTAAACGATACCCGCATGATTGGCTTAATATTTCCATGGATTAAGGCACTTAGCATCGAGCCTGGATTATTCTGCCCACGCCCAGGTACGTTTACAGATGGTTTCATCTGAACGTCGTCTATCTCTTCAAACGTAACTACTCTGTGAGGGGTATTTTCATCCGTTCCAGCAAATGAAACCGCTATGAAATCAATCGGATATCTCATTTTATTGATATCCAGCAGCAGTTTTAGTTCATACTGCTCTAAAAATGCCTCGAACTCTATATCCAGCCAGACCGGTTCACCTTCTTCTATAATCTGCTTGGATTTAAATGACCGTATCTGGCCGAACGTTACGACCTTAGGACAATTTACAATTGCTTTTTCCATGCTGTTCACTCCTCTTTTTTGTGTTTATTCCATAACCACCCAATACTGAGGTCCACAAATCGGAATAGCGACTCGCTTACCTATTAAATTTTGTTTATCAAGATTCGTTTCGGTAACTATTAAATGATGCGTGCCGGGGCTCTCGAATAGTCTATTCTTGGGACGAATGCCTTCAATAAAAGAACCATCCGGCCAGACTGCTTTAAGATGTCTCATTTTTATCATCTCCTCACTTTTTAAAACCTTACCCTGCCCTGCCTTACCCCTCCCCGCCCGGTCCGTCCTAGCCCCACCGTGCCTTACCAGACCATGCCCCGCCCTACCCTGTATGCTGCATTATTGCTCAATAAATTTTGTAACTATGAATTTACCGAATTTACCCCCACGTCCTGGGCGAAAATCACCTATCCCTACGTATAGTCCGGCATGATCTAAGGCCTGTTTAACAACCTCAATAGGAATTTGTTCATCTCCAATATTGATTTCAAATTCTAATTCCCACTCCTTAAATATTGGTCTGTAACGTACTATCCGTGCTTTCTGTATGACAACAGGACGACTATCGGTTTCATAATTCTGTATCAAATGAGTGATAGCATCAGGGGAAACAGAGACAGCGGAACCAATGAGTTTTGAATAGGTTGCCCCTCGTTTGCCTGGTATTTTTAGTGTTTTACTGGCCTCTTTAAGCGAGGCTTCAATATGGCTCGCTGGCTGATAAATTTGTCCATGATCATCCTTGTATAACGATAGTTCAGCCTCTGCCTTCCAATCTGGTACGCCGGTGCGTCTTTTTGACGTATCGTCTGCCCCCGCCATCGGGAATCTGTGCATCAATAATGGGGTGATACCTTTGATTTTAGTTAAAACAGTTTTCATTGATTTTCTTTCCTTTCCCTTAGCACAATTTTTATTAAGATAGGCCATCATTTTTTACAATTGTGAATTTTGATGTCTTATCTCTTTACAAAGGAGCTCTTTAATTGCTGTCATCTCTTACACTCCTATTGCCTGTTGCTGGTTACTAATGGCAGCTCTATTTGGTTACGGCTAAGCCACGTCAGTACACGCACTGAATGAAATCCACCAGGCAACAATAACCATAATTTTTCTCGCTTAAATCCTTTAATTATTGGCGCACACTGGTCTAGCCATATTACGTTATCAGCATGTTGACGCAACCAGCTAATTAACGGACGCCTCTTTTGGACACAAGACGAAACGGCCCCCTTTATTCCATACCCATTTAGCTTTGCATCAGTGCGTGTAATTTGGTAAGGGGGGTCAAGAATAACCCAATCCCAGTGACGTTTATCCTGTGCAATAAATTCCTCAACAGTACAATTTGCCGTAGCATTTTGATGTGCAATATCTACTCGCTCACTTCCTATCGTGCTGGAGCCAGAGAATAAGTGCAGGATATTACCGCTAATGAGGGATTTGATTATGCTTACAACCACAGGTGTAAATGCTCCGGGATAACCGGTATTATTAAACCCCATTCCGCAGGCTTCTATTTTGAACCCTTTGGCTGTCATGCCGTCACCTCAACTATTCCTTCAAAAATCATTTGTTTTTTGAAGCCTCCCATCCGATAAGATTTTTGGCTTTAAAATTTATGCAAAAATGGGGGTGGGTTTTTTGAAGCATTTTAATTGCCGGCCTTTATCCGGTTATAGACCCAACCGGCTGTAATTCTTAGCCCGGTCTGCTCGCTCAATATCCTCGCCGTCTCGGAATAACCCTGATTTTCTTTAGTAATCCGGTTAACCCGTGAGCAGGCTATCTCGTGGGCTTCCAAAACCTTATTGAAGTCTATTGCCTTTCTTGGGCGACCGAATGCCTTACCCTTAGCCTTTGCTCTTGAAAGTCCGGCGTTAACTCTTTCAATAATGGTGTCCTTTTCAAACTGGGCAAAAGCGGCATAGATGTTAAACATCAGGTCTCCAGCTGGACCTTGGACTGAAAGAACAGGGACAGTGGTAACAATAAAATCTATGCCGGCATTGCGCAGCATTTTAACGGACGAGGTGGCCACCGTAATGTCGCGGAATGCCCGGTCAAGTTTCCACACCAGTAACCCCCGAAACTTTCGGGCAGATGCATCCACTAACAACTGTTTCCATGCCGTCCTGCGGACGAAATCATTGGCCGAGGCATGATCTATATATTCCCTGGTTATTTCCATGCCGTTTTCCTGGCAATATTTCCGCAGCTCCATCAGTTGGACTTCCGGATCCTGATTTTTATCCCGAGTGCTTACCCTGGCATATAACGCGACTTTCATTTATCCGAGCCCTTTGAGAATGATTTAACAATCTTCATGTCAGCTAACTCCTATTCTTTTGGAAACATGGAAACAATAAAGGAATCTCAAAGCTAAGTTACGTTGTTTCCAAAATGTTTCCATTTTATTATTGTTAAGTAGTTTATTTGTTCGTATATCAATCGTGTTACCAAAATGTTTCCAGCTAACATTATGTCTGTTTCCAATGTTTCCAAAATTTAGGGCTTGTTTCCAGGTCTTGGAAACAACGTAAGCCACGATTGGAAAAAGTGGTTTGTTTCCATGTTTCCAAAATTTTGATATACCCCCCGCCGGTAAAAAATATTTACACATTTTCCATGCCTTCCAGCGGCAGGGATGTTGTTTTAGCCAATCCGATAGCCTCATTTTTAACCTTGACTACCCGGAATGACTTCGGGATAGCCGTTACTCTGGCCATGACCGTAGGCCTGCCGTCATTGGAGGCCTCAGTAAATCCCATGCGGTTTAAATCCCGCCATGTTTCCAGCTCGTTGATGGTATATGGATTGTTGGACTTTGCGCAGTGCTGGACTATTACCTGGTAAGTGGCGGCCGGATCCAGCAGGGTATGCCCGTTCATATAATCCCGCCAGCCGATAGCGGTCTTACCTGATGGCAACTCAGTCAGCGCGGCATCATTTTTATTGCGTAATACTGCCGTACCGATACGCAGCGATGCCTGGATAGCCTCAATAGCTCTCTGACCTGGGCGTTGTTCCTCAACCATTTCGCCCTGCTCCTTGGCCATGTCCATGAAATAACGGCGGCCCTCATTCATGAATAAATCGTATTCGTCTGCCTTAAGCTCTCCAGTAGATTTAGCAAACTCTAAAGCGGTAGACAGCGCAATCAGAAGGATGGCTACTACATCCGGCAGGCGGGAATGTATTTTGCAGTCGCTTAATTCATTGGTAATCTCAGCCCGCAGCTGGGTAAATTTCTGCCGGAGTTCACATTTGCGCTCAAGCCAGTTCGGTTGTAACCAGGCGATATAGTTGGCCATGGCCTGGCGGTATAGGTGGCGGTCCTTAGTCTGAGCCTCGGTCATTAAGCCGAGGTCAACCATTTCCTTTTCCAACCGCACGCTGATAATACGGGCGGTATGGGAATGGCCGGAGGGTGTATGCTCACCTGATGTAACCAACATACCGCGGGGATAATAACTCAGGCGTGAGGTTGTGTCTGAGCGCATCCGGCCGCGCCCCTGGTGATTGCCCTGGGCACGAATGATATGCTCAGCTTTAGCTTCCAACTCGCGTTTCTTATTGTTATCCTGACCAGGTGCCCAGTCATCTATAACCAGCGGCAGGTCCTTAGCGGTGAACAACAGTTTTTCCAGCTGGTTACCGGTATCCCGCCAAGACGCCGGCAGATGGTTATTGTCAAAATCTCCGAAATGGCAGAGTGCCAACGCAGACAGAGTTGATTTATAACTGCCGGACACAGCCACCAGCCATAAGGTAAAAGCCGGTTCAAGGGCTTCGGCCAGCGGAGACAGATACATCGTTGTCCAAAGCGGCAGGGTAACGGACAAGTCAGCGATATAGAGAAAGTTCAGGCTGGCCCGGACAGATTCCCTTAATTTCTCCGGGTCCGGTGTGCCCAGGAAATACCTCTGCAGCTGGGGTTCCAGGTCTACATCCACTCCATCACAGCCTATAGCCCCGCCCTGGGAGAGGAATATATCTTGCCCGTTAATATGACGCCAGCCGGTATGGGTATATATATGACGGGATTGGGCGTTTTGGGAGAGCAGCTGCATAGCCTCTCTGAGGCAGTCTTTAACGCTCTGACCGGCGCCTATGATGGCCCGCATTCCCCATTCTGATACTACCCAGTTTAATCCAGGGAAAGATGATGCAGACACCTCAATAGCGGGCAGATTATTACCGGCGTAATCATGGCCAAGTATCCGGAAAAACTTGGATACTTCTACCCCGTTGTCTCTGGTTATTTCTTCTGTTACCCTGGCTGTAAAATTACACAGGGGGAGAGTCAGCGATCCATCTCTGCCGCCTTTTATTAGACAGACCCTGCCGTTTTCCACACAATACCGCTCTCCGGATATCTCACGGAGGGAGTCCTGTATTAGCGGCGGTACATAGACCGGTGCCTCGGCTACCAGTTTTTCCAGCTGGGAGGCAGTTCCGCCGGCATTCAGCCAGTCGGAAAAGTCCTTAACCCCTGTATAGCCGTCCTCAGTCTTCTGGAATTCACCCGGCATCTCTATAATTTTTACCGGTACGCCTCTGTTATGTACGGATAGGGCGACCTCGGAGGCATGTTTGCGGCCGGGTTCGTCTTTATCGGCGATAATGATCACTTGAGGCGCACCTTTTAATTCATCAGAATATTTGTCTTCCCACTTGCCGGCGCCACAATCATTACACGTTGCGACCAAGTTTAAGCCTCGTATGTTATCAACGTCCTTTTCACCTTCAGCAATGTAGACTGATTTACCTTCAGCTATCCCGCGTACCAGATTAGGCAGCCGGTACAAAATATGGTCTATCCCATCCATATTATTGATGTAGTACCCGTTCTGATCCGGGCGTCTAAATCTGAAGGTTTTTGGCTGGTAGCGTACATGCTCGTAGTATATGGATCCGTCTTTTTGCTCATACGGGTATGCCATAACTATCCGACCCAGCGGTGAATTTTTCTTGGATGACTTGGCAGTTTTGGGCATTGCATCATTAACAGGCATATCCAACGCGGACATGATCGTCTCATAGCTACATCCGGCAAAGCATTTGATCAAAATCTTGCCACTCTTTTCGCATACTGATAGTGACGGGTTTTTATCGGCATGCGCAGGGCAGCAGGCCATCCAGCCGGAGCCGTTCTTTTTGACGCCCTGGAGTTTGGCCAGTATATCGTCTATCGTATATTTACGTGTTGCTGTTGTCATATTGGACCTCATTTCAGACTAGTTAAATGGAAATAGCCGAACTTAGGGTTTCTGACCGGGAATTCATTGCCGGCTTTCCGCATGGCATCTATCGGGCTATCAGCCTTTCCCTCCCACCATTGACCGGTGCGTTCATTCTTGATACGATAAGCCACTTGTTGTTGAGGCATTGCCTCATTCCCCTTTCTGGGACGAAGCTCACACTTCGCCCCAAAGTATTTCAGCCTTATAAGCCGTTTAAGTTGCCCCAGGTTTTCAGACCGGCGGCTGTCCATTCCTCCTATCTGATTTTCTTTATTAGCAGCCTTAAGGGCTTTTTGCTGTCTTAATAGTTCAATATTTGCTAATCTAGGTCTCCCACCAAGCTTACCGATTTTCTGTAACCACTCGACTCCGTATCGTTCCAGAATAGCTTGACCTCCGAGTGCTCCGGCATTTTTACGTTGCCGAATTTGAGATGGAGTCATGGGATATAGTTCTATTTCTGATTTATTAGTTTCCATCGTTCTCCTCTGTACCAAACATCGACTCTTGAATTTGGAGACGCAGTTCCGGATAAGTCCGAGCGACACTTGTCAAAAATGCAGGTGAGGGTTGCATTTTTTTGTGCTTAATTCTGCACCATATTGCTGGGTCAAATCCTATTGTCCGGGAAAATTGGTTTCCCGAGATGCTGTTTTTGCCAAGGTATTGTTTGATAATATCAACTATTTTGTTGCTCATTTCTACATGAGGATACCACTACCATTGACTTAAGTCAATATATAATTGACACTTTTGTTAAATATATCTACAACTTGTAAATATTCAACAGGCAAGTGAAAATAGGTGCTATGGAAGATAAGTCATCAATAGGTATAACGCTCAAAGAGTTACGCAAAAAAATAGGTATGACGCAGAGTGAATTAGCCCGGAGATCAGGTGTAGATCGTGCCTACATATCCCAATTGGAAAGCGGGAAAACATATAGTGCTACACTTGGAATTGCGCAGAAGTTAGCGCGTGGACTTGATATTTCGACATCAGCATTATTGGGTGAGAAAGAAGAATCTCTTGGTAATTTATTAAGCCGCGCACAAGCAATATCCAGAAGAATGGATGATATTGAATTCATCCCAGTAATTGGTTATATACCCGCAGGATATCCGGAATTAGTAGATGAAGAGGCAGCATCTGATTATGTTCCTGTCCCAAAGGAATTATTAAAAAATGCGAGTAAGAGAGTGTATGCGTTGAGAGTGAGCGGTGAGAGCCTCAAAGGGGATGGGATTGAAAACGGCGATATAATCATTGTTGATAAAGATTCAGAGATGTTTGAAGGTAAAATTTATGCCGTTCGTACAGCGCATAATGAAGTGACTGCAAAACATCTATATTTGAATAATGGACAGATTATTCTGCGGTCCTCAAATGGAGATTATAAAGATTTAGTTATGACTAACGCTGATATATTGGGAAGAGTTATTGCTTCTATCAAAAGATTCTAATATACATAACATAATGCAAAGGAGAGTGGCTCCGCCTGGTTTTTTAGCTTTTGACTTTTAATCAGACCCTTTACAGGTTGCAAGTCCTGTTTCCAACCCACCAGTATATCCGCCTCGGCCACCAGCTCTTTCACTCTGGGTGAAACCCACTTAGCCAAACCCGGCCCTACCCCGGCTATATAGACCCGGCCGCAGCAAACGGCAGGTTTGGCCGGAAATAACTCCGGGTGAATAAGGTGAGCCAGACACTCCAGCCCGTCCACCATCCGGGGGCCTGCCCGGCTGACCAGGTCACTGTGGATACCAAAGACCCGCCCGGTCCGGCGGGCGGTTACCTCTGCCAGAACAGGCTCGCCAAGGGCGATATTAAGCGGTTCCCGGGGGTTATCCCCGTAACCGGTTTCGGCAATAATAATATCCGGGTTTTTGAGTTTAATATCCTCTTTGGCAGGATACGGATAATAACGGCCGAAATCCCGCCCGATATTATACCCCCCGGCCATCTCAATCAGGGTATCCCCTATGGTATCCGAACCAAAGGTTTTCCAGGTCTGGCATTCATGCAAAACATAAACCAGGGGGCGGTTTTCCGGTGACAGGGAAGCGATTTTGGCGGTTATAAAGTCTGTCCGCCTGCCCAGTGACTCCGCCAGCAGTTCAGCGGCCTTAGCCCGCCCGGTACACTTGCCCACTATCCGGATAGTTTCCAGCAAACCTTCTACCGTGCTTGGTTCAAGCACCAGCACCGGATAACCCAGCGCCTCCAGCCGGGGGACAATATCTTTTAAGTGTATCTGCCCGGCCAGTATCAAATCCGGCTGTATTTTGCCAATCTGGTCGACGTCAACTGTACTGTAACCGCCAGCCCTGGGCTTGTTTTTGGCTTCGGGAGGGTAATCACAGTAGTCAGTCACGCCCTTTAAAAGGTCTTCCGCTCCCAGGGCATACACTATTTCGGTCAGGCTGGGGGCAAGGGATATAATCCGCTGGGGCAAGCAGCCGAAATGAACCTGGCGTCCGGCCTGGTCAGTTATCTGGCGGGTGGCGTATTTGGCAGCTGTACTCATTTTTTACCCCCGGAGTGATAATTGGGGTCTTTGGCCAGCTGGATGCTGAGGGCTTTCCGGCAGGCGGAGGTAACCGCTCTGGCCGTCATTTCCCCCAGCCGGGTATGCCCGCCGACATAGCGGCAGCCAAAATCCCAGCCGGAAACCGCTACTATCTGGTCAGTACCAGTGCCAGTTGCCTGCAAGGCCGGATTAAATGAACTGTGGATATTAAGGTCCTGCAGGGCCACCACCTTGGCTTCGGTAACAGTCACAAAGCTGGAAGCCAGAGCGGCAGAGTCCAGCCGGGCATTAGTGGCGGTAATGATATTTATAGTTCCGCAGGGCTGGCATTCCCCTTCAACCTCCAGTCCTGCGCCTTTATCCACCCCTATCCGCATGGCATTATGCTTAAAACCGGCCGTAACCCAGGCGCAGACCCAGAGCTTATCCCCGGATTCAAGAGTATAACAAACTTCGTCCATGCTGACCCCGGTGGACAGCATGAAGATTTCCTGGGTTTCAAGACTGTAAAATGAGGCCATCTCTTGCTTCAGGTCTTTTAAATAATCATCGTAATCTTTGTGGTTGAAATGAAGGTAATCACACAAATCTTTTGGCAGGTAGCAGTTGCAGACCAGCCGGATGCTGCCGTAGCCGTCTGTACCTGAAAGGGCGGCATGGTCTTCATCAAAAAAGACCGCCAGCAGATTAGCCGGGGCATCCCAGACACGAGTGGAAAACACTTCGGCTTTTACACCCGGCAAAGAACAGACCTCCCTTTCCAAAGTTACCGGTGAATACCCTGTATTTTTCAGTTGCATAAGCTTTTTCCTCCTACCAGACCGGGGTTTGCCGGCGGATTTGGCTGACTACCGCACTCAAAGTATCTGCGGTTTTTTGAATATGCTCCGGGGTGGTCATTTTACCCAGAGAAAGGCGGATAGAGCAGTTAGCCAGATCACGCTCAAGGCCGGTCGCCAGAAGCACATAAGGGGCTTCGTGGCTTGCCGAACTGCAGGCCGAACCGGTAGATACGCAGATACCCTGCTTGGCTAGTTCCTTGCTCAGGTATTCTCCCTCCACTCCTTCAAAACTGATATTCAGATTACCGGGCAGACGCTTTTGGGGGTGGCCGTTAAGGCGGCTGCCGGGAATAGACCCCAGTATGGCTTCGGCCAGTTTTTTACGAAGGGAGGAAACCCTGCCCGCCTCTTCTTGCATTTCCAGTGCGGCTATCCCGGCTGCCAGCCCCAGTCCCGCAATACCGGGCACATTTTCCGTACCCGAACGCAGGCCGCTTTCCTGCCCACCGCCCAGAATAAGCGGGGCTAAAGGCACATCGCCCTTGGCATAGAGTATTCCCACCCCTTTGGGGCCGTTAAACTTGTGGGCAGACAGGGATAAAAGGTCTATGTTATCCCGCTTTACATCCAGCGGCAGGTGACCGGCCATCTGGACGGCATCGGTATGGAAAATAACTCCCTGACGGCGGCAGACAGCCCCTATTTCAGCTACAGGCTGAAGGGTGCCGATTACATTATTGGCCGCCATAATGCTTACCAAAGCCGTTTGGGGAGTAATGGCCGCCTCCACGTCCTTAGGAGAAACCTGCCCGAAGGAGTCCACCGGCAGATAGGTAACCTCAAAGCCCTTCTTTTCCAGGGCATGACAGGCTAAGAGCACGGCATGGTGCTCAATCTCCGAGGTAATAATGTGTCTGCCCCGGCCAGCCATCGCCGCACCGCTGATAGCCAGATTGTCTGATTCGGTGCCGCCGCTGGTAAAGATAACCTCTTCCGGCTGGCAGTTAATCAGGGCGGCCACCTGCTCACGGGCGGTTTCCAGAGCCTCGTCCGCCCTGCGACCCATGGGGTGAATAGCCGAGGGGTTTCCGTAGTGCCAGGTAAAGTAAGGCAGCATAGCCGTAACTACCCTCGGGTCAACCGGGGTACTGGCGGCATTATCCAGGTAAATCAGCTCATCCATAGTATTTCCCCCTATATCCTGCAGGACTGCCCGGCAGGGCGGGCGGTTTTACCCCGGGAGTAAGCCACAATAGAGGCATCCAGTTCCGCCCCCAGCTTATCCAGCTCAGCCAATTCTTCAGCGGATAACCTGGCATATTCGTCACTGCGGGCACTGAAAGCTATCAAGGGCAGACCCAGCTTCTGCTCCAGCTGGCGCAGTTTTTCCATAGCAGTATCATCCAGCGGTTTAACCGGTATTTTAACGTAACAATGTGTCATTTCTCTGGCCATAAAAGCCACCTCCCATCAGTTCAAGCTTATTAAATATACCGCCAGCAGTATGCCCGTACTGATGGCAATGCTGATAGCGGACATCACCCCGAACAGCCTTACGGCCTGACCAATGTGACCGGGGCTGAGGGGTTTTGCCGCATCCCCCAGCGCATAGTGGCCAGCCCGCTCCAGCCTTACCCCCAGTGCTCCGGCAACAGATGCCATCGGCCAGCCGGCATTGGGGCTTTCGGTTTTGGACTGGTCCCTGAGGGCAATCCTCCAGGCGTTTTGGCCATCCATCCCCGAAACAAAAGCCGCCAGTATAAACATCAGCCCGGTAAGTCTGGACGGCAGATAGTTAATGATATCATCCAGGCAGGCGGCAAACTTACCCAGGTATTCGTACTCACCGCGGTGTCCCAGCATACCGTCCAGGGTGTTGCAAACCCGGTAGGCCACCGCCCCCGGCACACCCAGAATCAGAAAATAGAACAGAGGGGCTACCAGAAAATCCGAAGCGTTTTCCGCCAGCGAACGGATGGTGGAGGATATCATGGGCGGAGCAAATCCGTCCTCCTTGTCACGTTCAACCGTTGTCAGAAGATAGCGGATTTCCGGGGCGGCACTCTCTATCCGGTAGTCCCCGCCTTTCAGGTATTTCTCCACCAGTAAAGACATGCGGGCGTTAAAGCGTAAACAGAACGTGGTCTTCAGGATTAAAAAGGCGGCTATCAGGTATAAGGCAAAGCTTAGGCCGCCCAGATAATCAAGCAGCAGATAAGTCAGCCAGCCGAATAAAGCTATCAGGAACAAAGAGGCCGCCATGCCGAAGATATACTGCAGGGCGCGACTGCGTATCTTAAGCCCTGCCTTCTCCACCAGCGAAATCACCCGCCCTATCCAGACAGTCAGGTGGATAGCCGCCGGAGGCTCAGCCAGAGCCAAATCCCAAAGGACAGCCAGAATAAGTATCAGGATATATTCGTTCATTGTGTTTTATTCACCTAATAGTCTATACCCGCCCGGGCTAAAATACCCCGGTCATACGGGTGCTTCAGTTTGCGAAATTCAGCCACCAGGTCTGCTTTTGCCGCTACCTCTTTGTCCGCCGTTTTGCCGGTAAGCACCAGTGAGGTACGGGCCGGTTTGACGGAAAGCAGTTTTAAAATATCCTCTGTTTCTATAAAGCCGTAGTAACGGGCATTGTTTATTTCGTCCAGCACCACCAAATCCCATTTACCCGAACTTATCTGCCCTTCGGCAAACTTAAGAGCCTGACGGCAAAGTCTGGCATCTTCTGCCCGGGCGTCTGCACCGCTTAAAAAACTGCTCCGGCCAAAAACAGCGTATTCCACCCCCAGAGCTTTTAAGGAACTATATTCGGCATTCCGGCGTTCGCCTTTCATAAAGAACACTACCGTAACCCTGAGCCCGGCAGAAACAGCCCGCACAATCTCACCCATAGCGGCCGAGGTCTTGCCCCGCCCGTCACCGTAAAAGACCTGTACAAGACCGGGCTGGGGCTTCCCAGATACCTTAAACACAGCAATCCTCAAAATACTTTCTGGCTATATCCCGGCAGTCCGCACCGGTGCAAAGCACCTGCAATTCCCGGCTGCTGTCACGGTAAGCCGTAACCCCTTTAAGACCCAGCTCGTGGGCTTTAAGGAATAAATCTGCGATATCCTCAACCGAGGCATCGGCAGGGAAATTGACCGTTTGGGAAATAGCATTGTCAGTATATTTCTGGAAAGCTGCCTGCACCCTGATACACCATTCCGGCTGAATATCCCGGGCGGTAACCAGCAACCGGCGGTAATCCTCCGGTATCTCCGGGCAGTTACAGGGACTTTCCCCAGTAAGCAGTTTTTCTATAAGCGCCGGGCTGAAAAAGCCCCTCTCTCTGGCGGTTTCTTCAAAAGCATGGTTTATATCCAGCAGCCGCTGCCCGTCCAGTATGTTGCGGACCATAACCAGCGAATATATGGGGTGAATACCGACCGAGGTATCGGCAATAATGCTGGTAGTGCCGGTATTGGTAAAGGTAAGGCAGGTGGCATTCCGTCTGGGTTTGGCACCCTTTTGGGCATATATACTGCCTGCAAAAGCCGGAAAAGCCCCCCGTTCCAGAGCCAGCTCTTCGGTGGCCTGGCAGGCAGCTTCTTTTACAAAAGCCATAAGCTCATCTGCTGCGGATACCGCTTCCGCTGAATCATAGCGGATACCCAGCTTTATCAGCATCTCGGCAAAGCCCATAAACCCCAGACCTATTTTGCGGGTGGCCCTAGCCGCTTTTTCAACCTCGGCTGACGGATAGCGGTTTACCTCCAGTACGTCATCCAGAAAGCGGACAGCTTTGGCAATCAGCCCGCCAAGCCGCGGGTAATCCACCCGGCAGCAGTTGCCTTCTTTCAAGAGCATACCGGACAGGTTTATTGTCCCCAAAGTGGCTGATTCGTACGGTAGCAAAGGCTGTCCACCGCAGGGGTCGGTAGTTATAAATTCCCCAAGCCGGGGGGTGGGGTTATCTTTATTTATGCGGTCAATAAACATTATCCCCGGGTCACCCGTTTCCCAAGAGCTTCGGGCTATGCGGTAAAAGACCTCGGCGGCGGATAAACTGCCGCTGACCCTTCCGGTGCGCGGGTTAACCAGCTCATAATCTTCTCCGCGCCGGACTTTCCGGATAAAATCATCCGTCAGGGCAATATTGATGCCGAAGTTGGCGGAGTGACTGCCTTCATCTTTAGCCCGGATAAATTTTAAAATGTCCGGGTGATTTACCGGCAGACTGGCCGAATTGCAGCCGCAGCGCACCCCGGCCTGCTTTATGTAGTTGACCGCTTCCGAAAAGACCCCCACCAGCCTGACCGGCCCGCCGGCCACCTTATGGCCGCTTTTTACCGGGTCATCTTCCGGCCGTATGGCATCAAAAGCAAAGCCGGTACCGCCCCCGTACTGGTGGATAACCATGGCTTCGCCGACAGCTTTCGCTATCCCCGCAACCGAATCTGCCACCGGCAATACAAAACAGGAGGATAAAAGCCCCAGTTCCCGCCCGGCATTCAGAAGGGTGGGCGAATTGGGCAGGAACTCAAATCCGGTCATCATGCCGTAAAACTCTTCTGCCATACAGGCAGCCTTACCAGGCGGGTTATAGGCATTTTCAGCCGCCGCCACCGTGTCCGCTACCCTGCGGAACATATCCTCCGAGGATTCGGCAATATTCCCGTCCCCGTCCCGTTTGAGGTAACGTTTCTCAAGCACAATCCTGGCATTTTGGCTTAGTTTCATATTTATTCCTAAAAAATTACTTCCGGCTTCCAGCCGTTATCCCGGCTGTCAGAGGCCATAGTAACCACGTTATCAAGGTATCTGCGGGCAACTGAAGCGGCATCTTCCACCTGCTCCCGGCAGGCCGAAGGCCACGGAGCTCCCGGTACAGCAAAATAGGCCGTAACCCGGAAAAGAAGCCGGCGGTCTATTTCAGAGATAGTCTTAGCCAGCGCCCCAATCTCTTCCTCTTCCACCAGGTCGGGAATGAAAGCTATTTCAGCCTGAACCTTTTTACCGCTCTGGTAAACCTTCTTGAAATTAGCCAGTATGCCCGTATTGGACAGCCCGGTATATTCCCGGTGGACAGATTCGCTGGCAGATTTAAAGCCGAAAACCGCTTCGTCTATATCTGAAAGGTCGGTAAGTTTACGCCCGTTGGTCAGCAGGGTGTGGAAGCTCTTGTGCCGGGCATGAAGCCGGGCTGCCAGCAGAGGCAGTTCGAGGTCAAGCGAGGCTTCCTTGCCCATAAAGAATATATCTCTGGGGGTCAGGCCTTCAGTCTTTTCCAGCACTTCCTCAAGGGTTAAAAATCTGGCAGGATTTTTGGCTCTGGGAGCATCTTTAAGCTGTTCTACCGAACTGCCCGGCAGACTAAGGTCGTCAATCCGGTAGTTTTTATAACAGCCGCGGCAAAAAAGGTTGCAGCCCCAGAAGTGAAGCCCCAGCACCCGGTAATTCGGCTCATAGGTAATCTGGTAAATATTCATCTTGGCTAGTCAGGCTGTCCGGCCGTATCCCGGATACAGTTAGCCACCGCTTCTTTGGTAGATTTTATAACCGCATCAGCCATCATTTTACCTATTACAGTGTGCCCCTGAACATACTTGCACTTCTCTCCAAAGCCGGAGGCTACAATCACCTGGTCTGTACCGGTGCCGGTAGCCAGCCAGTCAGGATTATGGGAACTGCGTATATCCATTTCCTGCAAGGCTACATTCTTGGCCTCGGTAACGGTTATGATTGATGAAACCAGTGCCCCGTGGTCAAAAGAGGCATTGGTCACCACCACATGGCAGATAGTGCCGAAACCTTTGAATTCCCCGTTACGCTCTATACCCACTGCCGCATCTTTGCCTATACGCACCGCATTGTGGCGGACGCCGGCAGTGGTAAAGCAGACTACCCAGAGTTCTTCATACCTTTCCACCGCAAAAGCCAGATTACGCATCTGGACACCGGTGGAGAGAAAAGCGGTGTTTTCAATTTCAACGTCATATTCTTTAAGCACATCTGCCAGAAGCTGCCCGTAATAATAGAAATGGCTCTTGCTCTGGTCATGCATATAAAGGCCCAGCTCATCCGGTATATGGCAGATAGTTAAAAAGTCTGACTTCATAATACCGTGACGGCTGCTTATGACATCCCGCATTTCATTAAAACGCAGGGCAAAAACATTATTGGGATAGCCGATAGCCGTATAATAAACCGTATCGGCCGTAAAACCTTCAAACGAACCCAGAGATATCTTTTTAAGTTCACTCTTAGTAGTCAATTTTCTAGCCTCCTTAATCTATCCGGCTGTCTAATACAGCCGCACCACTTCGTACAGCAGGTCTGCTTTGCTTAAGTTTTGCTTGGTCTGCTGGGTGCAATAAACATTCTTCAGGTGCTTGCGGGCCACTTCCAGTGCCGTCTGCATCTCCTCAGGCGTAGGCGGCCGCCAGGGATTATCCCCGGATTCAAAATAAGCATCCATCCGGTAGGGTATATTTTCATCTACCGAAGCAATAAACCTGGCTATTTTTTCGGTTTCTTCAAGGTCAATATAGCCCGGTATAAACACGCTTTCAGCCTTCAGGTTAACCCCGGCCTGATAGTATTCCTTAAAATTTTCAAGCAGGCTTGAGTTGGAACGGCAGGTATAGCCGGCATATATTTCAGGGGTAATAGCCTTCAGGCTGACAATAACGTCATCTATATGGCTGGCATCCGCCATAGCTACCCCGTTGGTATGCAGGATTACCTTGCAGCCCCGCTCCTTCAGCCAGCGGCAGATATCCGGCAGCATCGGGTCAAGCGAGGCTTCCTGCCCTTCAAAGGCCACCTCGGTAAGTTCTATATCCTGAAGCAGGGAAATGAGCTTACCGAAGGAAAGCGGGGCAGACGGGGTCTGGGGGGGACAGAAACGGGGGTCACGGAAGACCACGTCCAGATTCTCCTCCAGCGCCATGCAGTTTATTTCCTTCTTGCACAAACAGCCCCTGCATTCCAGGTTGCATCCCCAGTGGAAAAGGTAAGCCTTTTTGATAGCCGGGGCATAGGCAACATGATAAACATTGGTCTGCCTGTCCATTTTATCTGCCCAAAGCTCCGGGTTATTCTGATATTTAAGGTTGGAGATAGTCATAAATTCCCTCGCAATTTACTTCTTTAAAATTTTGCCCTGTCTGACCGCCATGCAGGACATCCAGTGGCTGGTATCCCGGGAAACTTCCAGGATACTTTTTTCGGTTATTTTCTGGCTGTCAGTGCCCATCTGCTCACCCACTATTACCCCGGTCTCAACAGCCAGCCCTTTCTCAATCAAAAAACAGGCGGTCTGGGCAAGTGTCTGTTCCAGGTCACTAAGTACCAGTATATGATAGCCAGCCTTCAGGGCTTTGAGCATCCGCTCCCGTTTTAAGGCTAAATCAGATTGGTCAATATTGCCGGAGGCATCCGGTCTATAGACCACCTGCAGACAGTCTTCCAGTGAAAGCCGGGCGGAAGCAGCCAGTAACTGCAGGCTGGAAACAGCCGGTATAAATTCAATCCGGAAGTCTTTAAAGATGTCACTATAGCCGCCAAGTCCGGCCGAATATACCAGCGGGTCATCCATAACCAAAAGGGCAACGTCTTCCAGTTTAGCCCTGGCCAAACCGGCCGCCTCAGCCAGTAATTGCTGGTAATTAAGGCAGTTCTGCTCTAAAACCAGCTTGTTTTCCAGCCCGAATCCCAGGTTTTTTATAACTTCCGGCCAGCCCACAATAATACCGCAGCTTTTTACAGTCTCTTCGGCTGCCGGCGTCAGGAAAGCCCGGCCGCCGGTACCGACTCCGGTAACAAACACTCTGGGATAATATATTCTGGAAACAGTCCCGGCCATAGCCTTAGACTACCCGTTCCACTTCGTGGAGTATTTCCTGCTCAACTCCCTGACAGCCGGATACATTCGTCAGATAGCGGCTTACTCTTTCCACCGCTTCGGCCACCTCATAAGGGCTGGTTTTACGCCAGCTATTATTGCCGGCCGGGAAATACGGCAGCACAAAATACGGTATATCCGGGTTGACACCGGCTATAAATTGGGCTATCCGCTCAATTTCATCTATTTCCACCAGCCCGGGTATAAGTATGGAAGCGGCAGTCAGCTTTACCTCCGAATGGGCATAACGGATAAAGTTTTGCTTTATCGGCTCAACCGAACGTTCGGTGTACCACTGGTGCAGTTCCTCGGAAATAGCCTTTATACCCACCTCAACCGCATCGGTGTCTCCCAGGGCAGGCATTTTAAACCCGTTGGTATATAAAACATTTTTACAGCCATACCGCTCATGAAAAGCCCGGGTAATGGCGGCGTAATTCGGGTCAAGAGAGGCTTCTTCTCCGGTCAGGAACACCTTTTGGGGTTTCAGTTCATCAAGTCTGGCCAGTACTTCATCCAGTTCCAGCAGACGCCTGGGTTTAAAGGCATTTTCAGTTTGAGGCAGGTTACCAAGTCTGTTTTCTTTCAGCAGATGGTCATAAATACCCTCTTTGCACAGACACCCGTGACAGCTCATATTACAGCCCCAAAAACGCAGCGAGACACTCCCGGTAGTAGGGGTATGAGTAATATGGTATATATTCGTTTTCATAACTATTCCAACCCCGCGGCACTCTCCGCAATCAGCACCGGTTTGTCCACCAGAAAACAGTCTTCCAGTTCCAGATACCAGAAGGGGGCTACAGCCGGTTTGCCGTCATACAGACCGCATTCTTTATAGATTATCTTCTTGTCAGCTATTTCCAGTTTCTTCCTGAAAATAGGCCCGTCAACCGTAAGCGTATGGTAAAGGCCTACTTTACCGTCAGGCGAACTGGCATTGAGCAGCTTTAATTCCTCAAAGAGCTCATTATCCAGCTTCCGCCCCAGCCAGCCTTTGCCCAGGTTGGTATTGTCGGCAGCCACAATCAGGGTTTCAAAACCGGAATCTATAAGGTCACCGATAATGGATTCACGGTCTTCATCCCAGAGAGGCAGCACTACCCTCATACCGGCAGCCTGGCAGACCCTTTCCACCCACATCCGGTGTTCAAGGGCATCCGGGTTGCCCACGCTTACGTCCCCGAATACCGCTACCGTTATGCCCTCTTCGCGGAAACCTTTAAGCATCTTGATATAGTTATTTGTATATTCCTGGCCGCTGGTCCAGGTAACTTCCAGAGGAATACCGATAGCTTCCGCCTGACTAATAAGCAATTCCGGAGTGAAATGGTGGGGATAAAGGCGGCCTGTGCCTTCGGTAAACATACTGGCCAGATAGCGCACATCATAGCCGTCCTTTAGGGCCCGGTATAAAGACAGTGAGCAGTCTTTACCCCCGCTCCATGAAACAAATGCTTTTTCCATATTTTCATCCTTCTAAAAGTAATAGGTGCATTAAGCAACTAAGCCGTTAGGCATACAGCTCAATCCCGGCCACCTTCATGAATATAACCGCTATGGCAAGCAGGGTTATCACTGACACCATGACTACCACCGTTATGTTTTGTCCCCGGCTAATTTCTTTTCCGCCGGATTTCTTAGTCTGTTCCAAAGGCCTATCCCTCCTTTACGGATTTTGAGTACAACATCCATAAACGCCCCTACCGGGCACAAATAAAAGCACCACGGGCTAAAGATAAAGAAACCAAAGGTGATAGTTACAATCAGCAGCAACCACTGGTCATAGGTGCCCACCTGACTGAACAGAGTGCCCCAGGGCTCAAAAACAGACAGAGAAGGATTGGTAAACCAGAAGACCATCACCAGGGTTGCCCACAGCAGCAGGTAACGGATATTCCGTAAGAATCTGTAGACTTTGGGTTTGGGACGCAGGCCTATCTGGCCACCAATCCGGTGGGTTACCTCTTGCACGGCAGCAAACGGGCACAGCCAGAAGCAGTAGAAATTCTTGCCGGTCAGCAGGGCTAAGCCGACCACCCCAATAACCAGTATATAAAGGAATAGATTATTAGCCATATTGGGCGGTGAGCCGATAAGCCAGGCGGCAATATTGGTCAGACTAAGGGGGCGGGATAACCAGAAACCCAGAACCACCAGCCCTAATCCCAGCGTAATATAGCGCAACCATTTCCGCTTCTGAAAAACGGCCATAGTCCGGAACACCACCGCCATCAGCAAGCCGGTCACCAGAAGTATCTCACCCAAACCGAATTTAACAGTCTCTACCGGAGCGGGATAGGGCTCCCCCAGTTCAGCCGCTACCAGAGCCCTGCCTTCATATACACCCAAAGCCACCCCGTTGCTGGAAATGGTGGCCCCGGAAACTGCATCTATGTCTTCCCCAAGCAGCAGGCCGGTATTAAACTGCCGCCCCACATACTGTTCAAAAAACTCATGCGTTTTAAGCTTATCCCACCAGGCATCACCTTCTTGCTGCTGGGGAACAGAAATGGACAGGATGGTACCGTCCGGCGTCCACTCTATCTCCACCAAAAGTATTCCCCCGTAGCCTTTGCCTTCGGTAAGGGTAATATAACCGGTTACATTACCCTCAGCGTCTACAGATTTAAAAATATAATCCTGAGGCGGAATATACTTTACCAGGTCATAGGTGCAGCCGGTGCCATTATCCGGCAGATATGATTCAATCCGGGTTTCCTTGGGCAACTGCCCGACAATAAAAGACCCTACCAGGGTTACTACAACCAAAGATATTACAACTTGCTTGATTCCGATTTTAGTTTTCATATATTCCATTCACAAAGCACGGCAGCCGGAGAAAACTGCCGGAGATAATAAATTACCTGGAAGCCTGAGCTTAATTTTCAGTCCCATTACGCCCTTAGCCGTTTAAACCGCTAAACACACCTGAAAAGGGAGGCATTGCCGCCCCCCTTTTCAGGGTATCTAAGAGCAAATAAAAGTACCCTGTATTAAGACCGGCCGCTACCCCGTCTGAAAGTACCTATGGCGGGTATGGCAAGCAAGATAATGGAAGGAATGCCGGTTACCAGCACAAACATCAGAGCGGCTTTAGGCACATTCTCCTGAAAACTACCCTGAATATTTTCCAGAGTGAAAATAAACAAGGCTATACCGGCAATAAAAAGCAGCCATTCATACATTTTGAATGATAGCCCCTTATTTTTGCCCCACATCAGCAGAGCCCCGACAACGATTGTCAAAATGACCATAACTATAGGCCAAAACATATTAGTTATTATCCTTTCTAATTAGTATCGCAAAAAGCCTAAATACCATGTATAGGCATCTTCTCGCCCAGCGTCCACCAGTCTTCCCATTGATCTTCAGGCAGACAGCCATAGCCAAAGGCTTTATCCATATTAAAGAAGAAGCCGTCCAGCAAAGTGGTATTAGCAATAACGGGTTTAACAACCTCGTGGATACTGGAATCAGCCAGTTTGTTAAATACGCATTCTCCCATACAAATACCACAGAAAGTATCAGTCAAACACCAGTTGGAGAAGCAACCAGCCTGGTTCAGATACCAGGTCTTACGGCCGGGGTTATTGAAATTCTGGGGTTTAAGGTACGGGTTAGAGGGGTCAGTGGCCAATTCCCAGCTGGGCTCCGAATCCATCTTGATAGCGCTGACAGGGCAGAATTCGGCACATTTCTTGCAGGCAGTGGTGCAGAAGGAAACTACCCCGAAATCTATGGGGTTATCCGCCGGCAGAGGAAGATTAGTTACCATCAGGCGGGTGCAGCGCATCCATTTATCCCAACCAACAGCATGACCAATACGGCCAATTTCGCCAAAACCGGACAACGCACCTGCGCCTGGATAACTGGCTATACCGGGGAAATCGTCACCGCCTACCAGCCAGTAGCCAAGACCCTTTAGAAAGCGTTGCAGGTAAAGCTGAATAGAATCACCTGAAAGACACTGATTAAAAGCAACGCCGTTAGATATCCAGGAGGGGCTGCGTACGGTACCGTCAAATGAACCGTTATAGCTGAACACTAAGATGTGGGCGTCTTTCGTAGGAATAGCCCGTTTGGTCATAGTCTCATAAGGCCAAGATATTCCATCCTCCCAGACATAGGGCTGGTCAGGATGCTGATTCTCCCCAACGTTCAATACCCTCTTAGTCTTGTCATCAACTGGTAAACACCGAATATCTGTACCACCCAAAAAGCGAATAGCGCTTTTTAACATAAGAGCATTATATTCAGGAGTACCTTCATACTTGGACAAACCAATCTGTTCCGGGGTCATCACTTCATCCATCATTTTCTTGTCACCCAAGAACATGGACCGACTCTGACCAAATTCGTTATAGCACATGGAAGAAGTTACATTTTTAGCGCCCTGACAAAAGGCCCAGTCCTGCATGGAGAACCCAGGCTTGCCCAAACGAGAAGTTATACGTTCGTGCCTCTTTGCTACACTCTCATTGAGTACCGAAGGGACACCGATTTGAGCTAAATACTCTTCAGAATACTGTCCGCCGATGTAGTCATAATGAGTAGCGTCAAATGCTTTCCATACATCCCAGTCAATAGGAGTCGTGGGGTCACAATAATTGCGCTCTTTGACCCACCACGGATTTTTCTTATAAGTATTAGCGGCTATGGAAGCACCTTCATCCAAATCACGGAATACCGGAGCTGTAGCAGCAGCAGCACCAAAGCCAGCACCAGCTAACCCAATCCCCTTCATAAAGTCACGTCTTGATAAAGTAGAATGGAAATTTTGCATACATCCAACCTCACAATTTATATTTTGGATAAGCCCGGTCTTTCCCGGTGCCAAAGCGCATAGTACCCCCCCTTTTAGCTATAGATTTAGCTCATACCCCAATTACTTGAACTAAATATACCAAGTCAAAGTTTCATCTCAGGTAACAATAGGTGGTGATTTCCGGGGCAACGGTATCAATTTGATTTGGAAGATACGCTAAGATTTAAAGCGTGTATTTAGCTACGGCGGCACACGCTCTGGCCGCAAGCAGAATAAGCCTGAGTTATCTGGTAACAAATCTGTACCCGGGCAACCCAAACTGTAGCTAGGTTTATGCAAAGCAAGCTGAAGTAACAAAATAACCTGAAGAAAAGTTACTAAATAGTTACCGAATATAACCATTAATAACGCAAAGATATGCTATGATTAAAAGTATCAGAATTATATGAGGGCTAAACTCATGCCAGCTATGTGTAAAAACTCGCTACCTCTATATGCAAATCTGCTTGAGGCTGATTACACCCAAGTGCCGGCTTTGTCATTAGATGAGCTCCGGAATTTCACATATAGCACCATTGAGAAATGGGAAGAAGGCAACTGCCTCAGTGCCGCAGACCTTACGGCTGCCTTAGAGTTTATTAAATACAATATCCCGCTTGCGGGCATAAAATACCGGGATAATCAGGCAATTCCCATCTGTTATTTCTCCAAGGTTATACCCAAATCAGCCGAAGTGCTCCAGTCCCTGCTGCAAATTGAGGGTATCAAAAGTTATCAAATGCCTATTTTGCAAAAACCGGACGGTTCGCTGGATTTGGAACTTGATGATCGCCATAAGATTTTGATAGTCACTATCCCCCTGTATAATCACCTGAACTCTTTTAAAAATTTCCTCCAGTTTATGCAGCCCAAAAAATTAACTATCCTGGCCGGCGGCAACGTTTTTTACTTAAAACCGAGCCTGAAACTTAATTTTGGCAGCTGCATATTCCCTGAAAACATCAAGGATATTATCTGGCTGATAAATAAAATAAATCCGTCAGCCAGTGAAGAGAAGGTTTAATATGAAAATAGGTTTAGTTACCTGCGCCTCCATGTTAGATCAAGTCAGGCAAATTGTCCCGCTTATACCTCAAGACCAGTTCGTTATTTACCCGGTACTACCCTGCTGTCTGTTCGCCATAAGCGGCGACACCATCCGCAACCAAGTGGACAAATCCGTATTGGCAAACGAAGCTACCATCATTATATATGGGTCTTGCCACCCTGAATTGAATAGCCTGCTGGATATGTATTGTGACAGCAATATCCGTAAGATTGAGGGGAATAACTGCTGGGAAATGTTACTTGGGCCCGAACGGGTGGAGAAATATCTCAGTCAAAACTCCTGGCTGGGAAACAATTCCTTTCTGACCAAGTGGAACAGGGAAGTTTCAAAGAGTTTTGGTTCAGAAACCCGAAATGGCCAAGTTGCCTCAAGCTGCGGTATTGAGGAACTAACAGCTTTCCGGTTTGAGAGCAACCAGCCAGATGAAGAAATTGTAAAAAGAGAAGCCCAAAAAGCCGGACTGCCCTACAGCATACATAATGAAAGCCTTGACTATCTAAAAAACCTGATTCAGTCTGCGATTGATAAAGCTCATATTGAAAACGAAGCCCGGATTACCTCCGGTTTATCCCCCAAAGCAGAGCTGATTCCCCTCTCCCTGCTGGAAACTATGAAGGAGATTATCTATATCATAGATAATTCGGGTAGCACAGTCACCTTTATCAGCCCGATAATTGAAAAATTACTGAGCATAACTACCAAAGAATTCAAGATGACGTTCCTGTCTACCCAGAATAAAGGCGGGTATTTATACAAAAAACGCAGCCAGATAATTTCAAAACGCTCTGCTTTTATTACTGACTGCCTGGAAAGGGGTTTTGAAGACCCCCTGAAGATTGAATACCAGATAATAAATGGCAAAGGCGAATGCCGCTGGATTAGAGAAACTCTAAACCCCCAGTTTAAAGCTGACGGGAGCATAGGTGCCTTTGCCGGCAGAATAGAAGATATAACCGAATGGAAGACTACCGAACAGCAATTAACAGACCTGTATCAGAATGAAGCCTCACTGCGCCACGAACTGGAAACTCAAATCCAAAACCGGATTGAATTTACCAGAGCCTTAGTCCACGAACTGAAGACTCCCCTGACGCCGATAATGGCGGCCAGTGACACCCTTTCTTCGGGGTTAAAGCAAGAACCCTGGCTTAACTTAGCCCAGAATATCAATAAAGGGGCTTTCAACCTGAATAAACGGATTGACGAGCTTTTGGATTTGGCCAGAGGTGAAATAGGTGTTCTTCAGATTAAAAAAATACCGATTGAGTGTATTGAATTATCTGCCGATATTATCCAGTATATTGATGCCAAACTCAGGAAAGCTAATCTAAGGCTGGTATTCGAACATGATGAAAATACTATATTTATAGAAGCCGACCCTGACAGATTAAGGCAAGTCCTGCTTAACCTTTTAAGCAATGCTATCAAATATACTCCGGGGTCAGGGCTGATAAAAATCAAGTGCTTTAGAACCTCAACTGATGTGGTCTTCCAGATTATTGATTCGGGTATAGGCATATCTTCATCAGACATGGCTTATTTATTTGAACCCTACCACAGATTGGAAAGAGACCGAGAAAGATTTGACGGCATGGGCTTGGGCTTAGCCCTGTCAAAGAGATTTGTAGAGCTTCACGGCGGCAGAATATGGGTGGAAAATGCGAACGAACATGGCAGCATCTTCACGTTTACTATACCCACATTGACTCCGGTCAAGCCAGAGCATCTAAAACTGGGGTATAAGAACAAAAGGAAACCATATGAAGCTGCTGTTAATTGAAGACGATGCCGAAATAGTTGATGTCATATCTACCATATTTCAGATAAGCTGTCCAAATTCACGGGTAATTTCTGCGTCAAGCGGCCGAAAGGGGATAGAATCTGTTGAATCAGTAAACCCTGATATTATTTTGCTGGATTTGGGGTTACCTGATATGAACGGTTTTGATGTCCTGAAGCAAATCCGCAACTTTTCAGATGTACCCATTATTATTCTGACGGTACGCGGAGATGAGAGTGATGTTGTTCGGGGTTTAACTCTGGGTGCTAATGATTATATTACCAAGCCATTCCGCCAGATGGAGCTGCTGGCCAGAGTCCGGCGCTTATTGACTAAAAAACAGATAAACGGTGAAGACCTGTCCGTCACTTGCGGCAAAATGCATTTCGGTTCGTCAATCAGGGAATTATGGATAGGCGATACCCTCATAAATCTGACTGTCAGCGAAGGCCGCATTATGTATATGCTGATGAAAAACCATGATAAAACAGTGAGCTACGAAGAGCTATCTGAATTACTCTGGGGGGATTATTACCCGGAAGCCCGCAGCAATCTTAAAACCCACATCTTAAGGTTACGCAATAAGATAGAGGAGAACGCATCTAATCCCAAACTTTTAATTAACAGCCCGAATCGCGGATATATTTTAAAGACTACTGATTAACAGAGACATATTCACACCCTTGCATATATAAGAACGGCAATACGTCTCTCTGATTAACGTTTTTGAATGTTTTTTTTGGGCTCAGGCGGGCAGCCTGATATCCCTAAGGTATTTATACTGATAAAATCCCGGCTTATTTATTATCTTTTACGGACTTGTTAATACATATTTTCAAAGCTATAATGTTTAAAACAACAGTATAGAGGCAACACAATATGTATTGTTCCAAATGCGGCAAACAAGTAGCTGAAAATGCATCCTTCTGCCCTGCCTGCGGCAGCCAAATCCGCCAAAGCAGCCTGACTGCTGAAGAATACCAAGAACGCAAATCCAGAATAGCGGCCGGTCTGCTGGGGATATTTTTAGGAAGCATCGGCGTGCACAGGTTTTACCTTGGCTATGTAGGCATAGGTATAGCCCAGATTATAGTGACTATTGTTACGCTGGGTATCGGTTCTATCTGGGGGTTTATTGAGGGTATCCTGATACTTACCGGCTCATTCCAGTATGACGCCAAAGGCATACCCCTGCGGGACTAATACAGGGATACAATCCTTACGGCTATATACCTTATAGAGATACTCCTAGCGTACAGCCGGTGTTACACTGGAAAGGAAGTGCCATGCCCAAAATTGGTCCGATGGAATTACTAATACTCATTGTAGTAATAATGATACCTGTAGCCCTTATCTGGGGTTTAATCCACCTGTTTAGAAAGCTGGATAAAAAACCGGTCAGAAATCAACCGCTGGATACAGAGGAACTCAACAGAGGAGTGCAGTATTGCACCCGGTGCGGGCAGAAACTGGAGGCAGAGGCAGAGTTTTGCCCGGTTTGCGGTACAAAAAAACTATGCACCCCGGAAAAACAATAAGGAGTTAGCACTATGGTCAGGCTGATTATAGGCATACTGCTGGGTCTGTGGGGATTGCCTCTTCTTGTTTTTTCAGCCCAAAACCTCATCGGCTCTCTTAATGAAAGCGAGTCAAATGCAGCTCTGATGTTTTTCTTTGTTACCGGATTTCCGGCTTTGATTATGCTTTTAGGGTCATTTTTCCTTATAAGAAGCTATCTGAAAAACCCGCCTAAACTCACTAAGGCGGAAAAACCCGGCTTAGCTGCTGATAATACTCCCACCACACCCGGCAGGTACTGCCCCAAATGCGGCAGCGGGCTATCAGCGGATGCATCCTTCTGCCCTGCCTGCGGCCAAAAAGTAACACCCTAGCCCTTAGCAAAATTTATCCCGCCTTTACCTGGGAAAACTAAAAAATAACCCTCTGTCCCCCTTCCCCATCATTTACAAAACTGCCCTTTAACCAACAGCTTATTCGCAGCCTGGTGTATAATAACTTCTGGCGTTTAACGCCTGCATGACAAATTTCCCAGAGAGGCCTTTTAGAAATGCCCCAGAAAACAACCCTGATTATTGGCGGGGGTGCTGCCGGCATGACAGCCGCCATCAGCAAAGCCCGCCGCGGTGATCCGGTGATTATCCTTGAGAAAACTGTCCAGCTAGGCAAAAAAATACTTGCCAGCGGCAACGGACGCTGCAATCTGCTTAACGAACAACTGGATTCCAGCTTTTATAACCCCGAAGCCAGACCTTTGGTAAATTCAGTTTTCAGCCGCTTCGGGCGGAACGAGATACTAAATTTTTTTTCTGAACTGGGGCTTCACTATTATTCACAGGACGGCCGCATCTTTCCATTTACCAACCAGGCCGCTTCGGTACTGAAAGTACTGGAAATGGAAATAAGGCGTCTGGGGGTAAAAGTGGAGTACGGCTTTGACTGCCTGTCTATCCGCAAAACTCAAAACGGGTTCAGCCTGCAAGCGGCAGATGGCAGACAGCAGACAGGGCAAAACCTTATCCTGACCGGGGGAGGCTGCACCTACCCTGCTTTCGGTTCTGACGGCAGCGGCTACAAACTGGCCGCTTCACTGGGGCACCGCATTATAAAGCCAATACCCAGCACCGTACCCTTAGTGGTCAAAGACCCCATCTGCCACCTGCTGCAGGGGCAGCGCATAATTGCCCGGGCTCAAAGCCGTATCAGGGACAAAGTGGGCACCCCGGTTGACGGTGAACTGCTTTTTACCAAATACGGCCTGTCAGGCAGCCTGATACTGGACATAAGCCAGGAGATTTCACTGGCCATAAACCGTTTAAACATAAAAGATGTCTCCCTTGGAATAGACCTGATACCATTTATAGAGCCGAAACAGATGGAAACAGAGCTTTTAAAGCGCCGGAAAACGGGCTTAAGCCCGGAGGAAATGCTGACCGGCATACTGCCCAACAAGCTCTGTGTGGCATTTAAACAGCTGTTTGAAAAAGACAACCCCGCCAAAGCCGCTGCCAAACTAAAAAACTGGCGGTTTGAGGTTTCGGGTACCCGCGGCTGGAATGAGGCCGAATTTACCGCCGGGGGGATAGACACCGGGGAGATAGACATCCAGACACTGGAATCAAAGCTGGTCAAAGGGCTGTATCTGGCGGGTGAGGTGCTGGACGTAAACGGGGTACGCGGCGGCTATAATCTGGGCTGGGCCTGGGCTTCAGGCTATATAGCCGGTTTAAACTAAAAATCTATTGACTTATTTATTACCTGGATTTATCATTATGTCCTATATAGTCATACAGTTTACTATGAGGGTAAACGCGAAAGGCGGAAACAGATGAAATCCGGCAAATTTTTGGCTACCCTACTCAGCCTGCTCATGCTGCTCTCACTGGCTTTGGGCGGCTGTTCAAGCGCTACTGATGACACTGACTCACCAGACACCAATAACAATAATCCCCCCGCATCTGAAACCCCCACCACCCCTACCGGCTCACAGCTGATTGCGTCCATACTGGCAGCTTCTCCCAATATAACCAGCTTTAATACAACCAGTGTTATTGAAATGACCATACAGGTTTCCGGTATGAGCGTCAGAACAGTTATGACCACAAACGGCCAAGAAGACCTCAGCAATCAAAAAGCCCATTTGACAACCAGCACCATCATGACTGGAGAACTAGAAAGCACACTGGAAATGGAAATGTATCTGATTGACAGTATCCAGTATTTCAAGATTACCAACAGTGACCAGTACACCGGCATACAGCTTAATACCTGGTACAAAATGCTGATGGATGCCCAGACGCAAAACCAAAACTGGGATTCCCAAACCCAGCAAAATGACTATCTGTTCTCCAAATCAACCCTTACCGTAGACGGGTCTGAAACAATAAACGGAGTAAGCTGCTGGAAAGTGACCATCACCCCTGACCTGGAAGAACTGATACAATACCTGAATGAACAGCAAGCTGTAGATGACCCGTCAAGCATAACCAACCCCGCTGACAGCCTGAAAAATGTCAAAATGACTGCCTGGATTGCCAAAGATACTTCTTTTGTAGTAAAAATGGATATGTCCATGGATATAGTAACAGAAGGCCAAACTCTATCTCTTGTTATGTCAATCTCTATAGACAATATTAACCAGCCGGTCACTATTACCCTGCCACCTGATGCAGTTAACGCCATTCAGTTAGGCTAAATTTTCTGAAACTTTCCGGCAGGAAAAACCAAGGGGGAGGCTTTAAAACCGTCCCCCTATTTTTTTGTCAGGAGACGCCCCTTTTGGCGGCGGGGGTTTCTTACTGTATAATGGCGCTGATACAAAACTAAAATGCTAAATATCCAAAATCTTTCCAAATCCTTCGGGGTGCGCAGCCTTTACACCGGCGTAAACCTGAATATAGGGGCAAGAGACCGGCTGGCTCTGCTTGGGCCAAACGGCAGCGGCAAGACCACCCTTTTTGAAATGATTGCCGGTAGGCTGGAAGCGGACGAAGGTAAAATTATCCTCCGCCGCGGCACTACGGTGGGTTATCTGGAACAGGATATCAAGCCCAGCTCCAAACAGCCCCTGCTTAAAGCTGTCTCCAGTGCCTCTGACCGCCTTAGCTCCCTTTCACACAAAATTTCCCTGCTTCAGGGGGAACTGGCCGAGGAAAAAGACGGCTCTGAAAATAACCGCCTGATGAACGAGCTGGGGGAGCTTCAGCACTCATTTGAGGCTCTGGGTGGTTATAATGCCGAACAGGAAGCCAAGCTGATACTGGCCGGGCTGGGTTTCAAACCGGTAGATTTTGACCGCCCCCTGCATGAGTTTTCCGGCGGCTGGCTGATGCGGGCTGAACTGGCCAAACTCCTTTTCCTCAGCCCGGATATACTCATACTGGACGAGCCTACCAATCACCTTGACTTAGAGTCCACCCGCTGGTTTGAAAGCTACCTCAAACAGTATAGCGGCTCGGTGCTCTTTACCAGCCATGACCGGGCATTTTTAAACTCCATCGCTACCAAGATACTGTCACTGGAAGACCAAAAAGCCCGCCTTTACTCCGGTAATTATGACAGCTACCTGCGGGAACGTGAACTCCGCCTGAACCAGCTGGAAAGCCAGGCCCGCCGCCAGCAGGAACTTATTGATAAAGAAACCAAGTTTATAGAGCGCTTCCGTTACAAAGCCACCAAAGCCAGCCAGGTGCAAAGTCGGATAAAAAAGCTGGATAAGCTGTCTGCGGTAGCTATCCCCCGCCAGACCAAAAAAATACACTTTAATTTCCCCGAACCCGAACGCAGCGGGCATGATGTTATAAAACTAAGAAACCTCACCAAGTCTTACGGTGACCTGGTTATCTACCAGGGGCTGGAACTGGTGCTTGCCCGGGGTGACAAGGCCGCTCTGGTAGGCCCTAACGGTGCCGGCAAAACCACCCTCCTTAAGATACTGGCCGGGGTTATGCCGTTTGATTCAGGTTACCGTAATCTGGGGGCAAACGTAAACACCGCCTATTTTGCCCAGTATTATGTAGAGTCTCTAAGCCCTGCAAATAACCTGATAGAGGAGCTGGAAACTATTTTACCGGACGCTCCCGAACAGCAGCTGCGGGGTATGCTGGGGGCATTTCTCTTCAGCGGGGATGATGTAAAAAAGAGGATATCGGTGCTGTCCGGGGGTGAAAAAACCCGCTTGGCCATTGCCAAAATGCTGCTTAAGCCCGCCAATCTGGTACTAATGGACGAACCCACCAATCATCTGGACATACCCGCCCGCGAAATACTGGCAGACGCCCTTCAGGCATACAAAGGCACTCTGTGTTTTATCACCCATGACCGCACCCTTATCCGCGAAGTGGCCAACAAGATTATTGAAGTACGTAACGGCAAAATCAGGGTTTTTGAAGGCGATTATGATGCCTATCTGGAATTTGCCGCCGCCAACCCTTTTAAAGGGGAAGCACCCAAAAACCCTGCACCGGTTATTTCTCACCGCCCCTCCCCCGTTCCGGCCGCACTCTCCCAGAAACAGCGCAAAACTCTGGAAGGGCAGATAAGAAACCAGCATTATAAAGAAACCGGGGCTTTGAAGAAGGAAATATCCGACACAGAGGCTGAAATAACAAGCCTGGAACAACGCAAACAGGAACTGGAAACACTGCTTGCCGACCCTGATTTATACCGCAGCGGCCAAAAAGCGGCCGATACATCAGCGGAATATAAAAACTGCAAGGAGCAGCTGGTCACTCTGGGTGATAAATGGCTAAGGCTATGCCAGCAGAACGATGCCCTCAAACAGAAACTGGAAGATGCCCTGAAGGCACTGGATAATTAGCCTAAGATAGCCAGTATAACCGCCGCCAGATGAAACGCCCAGCCCAAGAGTATAAGGGCATGGAATATCTCGTGGAAACCGAATACTCCCGGCACCGGGTTTGGCTTTTTAATACCGTAAATAACCGCCCCTATGCTGTAGGCCAAACCGCCGCAAGCAATCAGCCAGAACACCAGAGACGGCATATTCAGCCAAAACTCTCTTAAAGGGAAAACCGCCATCCAGCCCATACCCAGATAGGTTACCGGTGAGAGCCAGCGGGGTGCATTCAGGAAAAACACCTTCTGGAAGACACCTATAAGTACAAAAGCCCAGGTGGCAATAAGCATACCCAGCCGCCAGCCCCCGTCCAGATAGATATAAGCCATGGGGGTATAAGTACCGGCTATCATTATAAATATGGCTATATGGTCAAGCTTGCGCCAGACATTTATTTCATTTTCCTGTTTTTTCAGGGCGTGGTAAATAGTACTGAAAGAAAACAGGCTGATAACAGCCAGCGCATAAATGACTGAGACCGCCATGATATCCCAGTTCCCCCAGCTAAGTATGACCAGCACTATCAGTGCCAGCACACCCCCCACCGCCCCTGCCAGATGAGAAAATGAAGAAAAGCGCTCCGCTTTGCGTATATTTATATCGGTCCTCCTGAAAGAAACTACAATTATAAACCTTTGGGCTGGAATGGTCTACGGGCATTTTTATCCTATGCTATCCTTTTTAACCCCTGTGCGTTTTAATATTTGCAGACAAAACAAGGAGATACAAGCATGAAAACCAAACTTGCGCTTTCGCTGCTGGCCGTAGTCAGTTTATTCACCTTTACCGCCTGTGCGGGCGGTGTTTCGGCTGAAGAACTGAAATCTGACAAAGACCGGATTCTAAGTCCGAATGTCAGCCAGCAAAATTTAAACACCCAAGTCCAAGCCAATAATGATTTAGCCTTTAAACTGTACCGCTACCTGAAAGGCACCGAGGAAGGCAACTTCTTTTATTCCCCGTTCAGCATTTCCATTGCTCTGGCCATGACCTATGCCGGGGCAGATACCGCCACCAAAACCGAAATGCAAAACACCCTTAATTACCTGCTGCCGGATGCTGATTTGCATGCCTTTTTTAACTTTATTGACCAGGAACTGAATAAAAGAGAGGCTCAGGCCAAGGAAGCAGATGAAGGCACTTTTGAACTCAAGCTGGTAAATGCCATCTGGGGGCAGAAAGACTACACCTTCCTGTCAGATTTTCTGGATACACTGGCCCAGAATTACGGGGCAGGTCTTAGGGTGCTGGACTTTGCCGCTAATTCCGAAGAAGCCCGCAAGGTCATAAATGACTGGGTATCAGACGCAACCAAAGACAAAATCAAAGACCTTATCCCGGCTGACGGCATAGATGCAACCACCCGTCTGGTGCTGACCAATGCTATCTACTTTAATGCCGCCTGGGCAGCACCCTTTGATGAAGAAAATACTCAAAGCGGCCTTTTCTACCTGCAAAACGGTACCAGCGTAAATGTGCAGATGCTGCGCCAGATTGAAAACCACGGCTATTACAGCGGAGATGATTTTCAGGCTGTAGAGCTGGCTTATGCCGGAAACGGGCTCTCAATGGTGATTATTCTGCCGGATGAAGGCAAATTTGCCCAGGTGGAAGATGCCCTTTCCGGACAGATGCTGGCAGAGATACTTTCTTCTATCAAGTCCAACCAGATAAACCTGTCCCTGCCCAAGTTCAGCTTTGAATCAAAGTTTACCCTTAAAGACGCTTTGTCTTCCCTGGGTATGCCCACTGCCTTTGGCAGCCAGGCAGATTTCTCCAAGATGGACGGCGGATATAACCTTATGATAGGTGATGTATTCCACAAGTCATTTATATCTGTCAGCGAAGACGGCACTGAAGCGGCCGCGGCAACAGCCGTAAGTATGAACCTGACTTCCGCCCCAACCGAACTTGTCACCCTGTCTATTGACCGGGCTTTTATCTTCTGTATAGTAGATATGGCTACCGGCACTACCCTCTTTACCGGACGGGTAATAGACCCCACCGCCTGAAATAATACCAGTCTGTAAGAAAAAGAGCGGACACCTCTCAGGGGTGCCCGCTTTCTTATATAATGCCATAAAAATCCGGCTTATTTAGTCTGTTTCTTCAGGCATTTGTACCAGATATTCATGCTTTTCAGGCCGCCGTTTATCTGGGTATTATTCTTAAGCCGGCCGGCAAACTCATACCCCTGTCTGGCAAAGCTTATATTCATACCGTAAGACTCTGCCACCGCAGACGTATAGCTTACCCCGAAACCTTTTTGTTTCATTTCGGTTTCCATAGTATGCAGCAAGATACCCGCCAGCTTGCGGCGGCGGTAATCCGGCAGGGTGGCGAAATCTGTCAGTTCCACATGGCCTTCCAGCGGATACTGCTCAGCCGAAGCCAGCGCCGCCAGTTTCTGCCCGTGCCAGATACCATAATAGGTTATACTCTCGGTCATGGTGCGGCTGATATATTCCGGTTCGTAAATAGGGAACGGGTATGAGGCAAATACAGTGGAAAACACCTCGGCCATGGCCGCAGTATCGTCAGCAGTGCATTTGCGAAGGGTGTATCCCCTAGGCAGTTTAAACGAAAGTGCCTTACCGGCTTTGGAATGGGCCACCTTCAGCACATCTTCCAGCAATTCGGCATTTTCCTCTGTTTTCCTGCCCTCATCTATAAATTTGCCCATAAAATAACCGGCCTTAGTCCCGCCGTAAAAACAGGGAATAACCGCTTCGGTTTCAAAACCGTCTGCCTCAAACAGGGTTTTAACATCACCGGGCACTTTGGCAAACAGCTTGGTATAGCCGTTTTCAGCGGCCAGTGATTGCATTTCAGGCAGCAGGGTAGCGGTTTCCTCGGCAGCCAGCCGCATCAGGTAAATACGGTCACTGTTTTTGCCGTGCTGAATCAAAGACGTACCCAGAGTGACTATCTGGTCATAACCGCTCTTGCGGCGGTCCATCCGGTCACATTCGGTGGGGACTAAATAATCAGTGTCTTCATGATTTGAAAGCAAGCGGGCAATGCCCACCAGTGACCCTTCGGCCGCACCGTTTAAATCAAGCTCAAGGTTACAGGCCGAACAGTCCTGGCCGCACTTGGGCGGGTGATAGTCTTCCGGCTGGTAATAGGCGGTTATAATCCCTTCGTAATTACGCAGGATAACCTTGCTGGAGGACTGGGATATCAGGTAATTCGGCATAATGGGTATCTTGCCGCCGCCGTTGGGGGCGTCTATTACATAGGTAGGCACAGCGAAACCGC
This sequence comes from Dehalococcoides mccartyi 195, assembly GCF_000011905.1. Lineage (NCBI taxonomy): Bacteria > Bacillati > Chloroflexota > Dehalococcoidia > Dehalococcoidales > Dehalococcoidaceae > Dehalococcoides > Dehalococcoides mccartyi. Next base: position 213,782 of record NC_002936.3, on the reverse strand, counting down.
TGGTATGCCCGATAAGATTTTCAATAATCTCTATCCCCTTGCCTATGGAAGTGCGGAAATGGGAAAGCCCCTGCGCCGGGTCACACTGATACAGGTAATAAGGCCTTACCCTGTTTTCCACCAGTTTGTGCACCAGAGCCTTCATAACCCGTGGGCAGTCATTTACTTTGGCCAGCAGGACGGTCTGGTTACCCAGCGGGATACCGGCATCCGCCAGCAGGCGAAGCGCCCGGATAGAGGTAGCAGTAATCTCTCTGGGGTGGTTGAAGTGGGTATTTACCCAGACAGGGTGGTATTTTTTAATGATTTTTACCAGATGGGGGGTAATCCGCTGGGGCAGTACCACCGGCACCCGTGTGCCGATGCGTATTACCTGAACATGGGGTATGGCCTTCAGCTCAGACAGCAGCCACTCAAGCATACTGTCTGAAAGCAGCAGGGGGTCACCCCCGGATAGCAGCACATCCCGAACCTGGGGGGTATTTTTGATATATTCCAAGCCCTTTACCAGGTCATCACGGGACAGGGTCTTGTCAACATCCCCCACTTTACGTTTGCGGGTACAGTGGCGGCAGTACATGGCACAGCGGTTTGAAACATGAAACAGCACCCTGTCAGGATAGCGGTGGGTAATGCCGGGGGCGGGGCTGTCCACATCTTCAGCCAGTGGGTCTTCCTTATCATGGCAGCTGAAATTAAGCTCGGCGGCACTGGGTACAGACTGAATAAAAACCGGGTCATTTTCAAAATTTTTGGGGTCAATCAGGGAAAAGTAATACGGGGTAATACTCATGGGGAAATTGCGGATAGTATCTTCCAGACTGCGGCGTTTTTCAACTGAAAATTTCACCCCCAGCAGTTTTTCAACGGTAGCCAAGTCCTTAATAGTATGGGAAACATGCCATTTCCAGTTCCCCCACTCTTCCTCACTGTAGTCAGAGCTTATCTTGTGGGCCATCAGGCGGTAATCATGCTCCGGCAAAGAGGTCTGGGGCATCTTTTCTTCAATATGTGTTAAAACCATGTTAATCCTTCCTTTGTGCGGGATACACCCCAACCCAAAAGCTGAATTAAGAGAACACGGCTGGACAAGCGGACAGCTTGAATAAAGAGGTTTGAAACTACGCTAAGATTAGCAGAATGACACAAAACAACTGAGAAGAAAACAACCGGAAGATTAAAAACAGCGGAAAGGGCCGGGGATAAAACCCGTTTTATAACGGGTCACCAAGACTATATTTAAGTATATTTTCTCACTTTGGAGTGACAAATACCTCCTCGTGTCCTTGATATCAAGTGTATTGTACCTCTGTTATACCCCCGCAGTCAAGCTACAGAGGTATAATAGAGAGATACTGATTTGTTTTAAGTAAATACAGCTTATTTTTTGACCATAAATTGCCATAAATTACTGTGGCTTAGTTTAGTTACTTGTAAATGCTTATATTTAGTTCTGTCCGAAAGTCCGCCCCTAAAGTTTCAGCTTTAGAAGTGCTTCCTCAGCCGCTACCGGCACAGCAGACCGGGGGGAATTGCTCTCCAAAGCACTTATAACTCCGGACAAATCATCTTTCAGCGCTTTATCCCGCAGACTGGTAAGCACGTGGTGGGCTTCCTCCCTCAGGAAGGGGGAACGCGCATCTGACAAACTAAGCGCCCTAAGCACCGGCCCCACCGCTTCTCTGCCTATCTTTATTAAACCCAAAGAAGCCAGCCAGCGTATATCCGATACCTCGTGAGAAAGAAGTTTGACCAGAGCCGGGGCGGATGCAGCGTCACCGATACGGCTGAGAGCCTTGACACTTTCCCACAACGCTTCCCCCTGATATTCGTCCAGTTTGGCTACTAAATACGGCACACTGGCGCTGCCTAAATCTTCAAGCTCCAGCCGGGCAGACTGGCGTTTTAGCCCATCCGGATCTTTCAAAAGTTCTAACTGCTGATTTATAAAATTGGTATCTGCCATATGTTTTGCCCTCCTTTTCTGAATTTAATCTAATAAAGACATCCGGTCAATTAGTAATAATACGTAAATACAGCCCGGAGCAAAATATTGACACAAATAAAAGCAAAAGCTATTCTGATTCCAAGTGCCAAAGAAACTGAAAGGTAAACACCATGCCCCGACCATACAAATGCCGCCGCATAAGTGAAATACCCAAAGTAGCCTATTATAAGCCTGCCGGCATACCTCTTAGCCTGCTTGAGGAGAACCAGCTGTCTACCGAGGAAGCCGAAGCCCTGCGTTTAAAAGACCTGCTGGGGCTGGAACAGGCAGAGGCTGCCCGGCAAATGAATATCTCCAGACCTACTTTCCAGCGAATGCTTTATTCCGCCAGATACAAAGTAGCAGACGCCCTCTTAAAAGGTAAAGCCCTGCGGATAGAGGGGGGAGTTTTCGAACTGGACGCCCGTCCCTGCTGCCAGCGGCAAATACCTCCTTCCCAAACAGACCCTCCCGGACAAACCTAAGACCCGGAAACACTGTTTAATTCAGCTATTTCAGCGGCGGTCAGTTTTATATCCAGGGCTCTAAGGTTTTCACGTGCCTGCACCGGGGTACTGGCACCGGCTAAAGCGAAAACAGTGTCCCCCTGCCCGTAAATTACCCATGCCAAAGCTACCTGAGCTATATCCGCATTGTACCTGGCAGATATTTCAGAGAGCTTGGCGATAACCGGCATACTCTTTTCCAGCGCGCGACGGATAGTTTTACGGCGGATAAAAGGCACCATCTCCAGATACTCCGGATTACGCTGGTATTTACCTGAAAGAACACCCATGGCCAGCGGAGAATAAGCAATCAGGCTGATACCCAGTTCGCGGGCAGTCTCTAGCACCCCGTTTGTCTCAATCTGCCGGTCAAGCAGATTATACTTGACCTGATTTGAAGCCAGTGACAGGCCGTGTTTGTTTAAACGTTTCTGGGCAATACGCATCTGGGAAGCATTAAAGTTGCTGACGCCTATAGCCCGTATCCGGCCTTCTTTATACAAAGCGGCCATGTTATCCATCTGGGCATCAATGGAGGCAAAAAGCCCCGGGAAATGCACCTGATACAAATCTACCTTATACGGGCTTAGAAAGCCCTCACGTATGGGCAAAAGGGTCTTCAGAGAAGAGGCTGAGCGCATGGTAGGCTGCCATTTGGTAGCTATAAAACACTCACCCGGCCGGATACCCGCCTGCTTCAAAGCTTCGGCCAGAGACTCTTCGCTTTGCCCCATGCCATAAGCTTCGGCGGTATCAAACCAGTTTATGCCGCCCGCAAGCGAATTAAGCACAATCTCATTTACTTTGGCCTGGTTCAGCATACCCCAAACACCGATAGCCGCCCCCTTGCCGCGGGAGAACTGCCAGCTGCCCAAACCCAAAGGACTAAGCCCTATGCCCGTTTGACCAAGTTCACGGTAAGCCCATTTCTTATCTAAAATATTATCCATATCCGGCCGCTCCCGATAATCTTTATATACTTAACAGACCGCGTCTAAATGTTAGCCGCTGGGGCTGCCAAAGGCAAGCCCGAAGCCGCCAGCAAAACTGTAATCCGGCTCAGGGCATCTAATTTATCCCTGTTAATCCTCACTCTGCCGGACTAAAATCTGCAAGAAACCGGCCAATCTAATTCGGCAGGCAAACCAGCTCATTCTGGCGGATAAAACTCTGGATAAGAGGCTTAAGGAATGGATTTTTCAGCTGGCTCTCATAAGCTTCCAAGGCCAGCGTTTTCTGCTCCAATACTCCTTCAGAAAGGTCAAACCGAAGCCAGTTCTGGTCTTCATTTACCAGCGTAAGCGGGGGCAACAGATACAGATTAGAATTATAAACCCGCGGCTGGGGGAAGAAAATCCGGTAATGCACCAGATATTCGTAACACCGGATGCCGGGACTCACTTTCAAAGACTGCCCCACTGCCCTGCTTATGGCCGCGTGGTCATCATGGGCATCTTTGTGATGGGGATAAAATACAATATCCGGTGAAAATTCATTTATCAAAAGATTAAATGAGTCTACCAGGCGGGTAAGCGGCACTGACTGGAGACTGCCGTCTTTAAAGCCTAAAAACACCAGATTATCCGCCGGTACCCCCAGCAGACGGCAGGCATTCTCAAACTCCTGGTAGCGGATATCTTTATTTACGAACTTGCTGCCATCGGTAACCAGCACAATTTCCACCTCGGCACCGGCCTGACAGGCACTGGCAATATATCCCCCCAAAGCAATAGTCTCATCATCCGGGTGGGGTGAAAATATAAGTATCTTTTCGCCTGCCTGGGGTGAAGGCAAGTAATCCAGCTGTTTAATATACTGCTGGCCAAGCACATCCGGCACCGCCCAGAAGAAAAAAGTAACACCTGCCAGACAGATAAACATCAGGCTGAAAAGCAGTCCTGACCGTTTCTTTTTAAAATAATTCATCTTTATCAGTTTAGAAAATATAGCCGCCAAGTACAAGTGACAAAACCCGCATCCCTAAGATACCTGACACGGTTACGCCAGATAATATATAGCCTTTTGTCGTTATTTTTGCTATTATATGTTTGTCAGGCTATAGCTTGAACTTGGCTTGGAGACTTTGTGGCACATATGTTTAACAAAATCCACCCTGATGCGGCTGCCGATACCCGTCCCGCTAACCTGCAGCCATACCGGTTCTTTGATAAAATCCGCTCCCCTCTTTATATAAATGCCATTTTTCTGATGATAGCCGGCGGGGCAGGCGCCGCCCTCAGCTTTGTTTTCTGGATACTGGCCGCCCGTTTTTTTCCCCCGGCGGCGGTGGGGCTGGCCGGAGCTGCCATATCTGCCATGTCTTTGCTGGGTACTATTTCACATTTGGGGCTGGGGTTTGGGATTATCCGCTTTCTGCCCCAGAAGGCTTACCCGACTAAAAGCATTATAAACTCATCTATCAGCCTTACATTTATAGTCTCCATACTGGCTGGGGTTATCTTTTTACTGGGCTTGGGTTTATGGTCACCGGAACTTGTCTTTCTGCGTCAAAACCTGCTGCTGGCGGTTGCTTTTACCGCTTTTACCGCCGCTACTGCCCTTAATTCCATTGCAGATGACAGCCTGATTGCCCAGCGGCACTCGGGCTACTCTACCCTAAGGGTAATAACAGCCAGCGGACTGCGGCTGATATTGGTAGTTATTTTGGCAAGCCTTTTCCCGGAAAACGGGATTATTCTGGCCTGGGGTTTAGCCCTGATAGCCGCTTTGCTGGTGGCAATATTCGGCTTTATACCCAGAGTTTCAGAAGGCTTCCGCCCCGGTTTTGAACTCTGCACACCTTATATAAAATCAAGTTTCGGGTTTTCACTGGGCAACAATCTATCCCAGTTTTTAGGTTCAGCACCAGCCTTGCTCCTGCCCCTGCTGGTACTGGGTATACTGGGAGCGGAATCCAATGCCTATTTTTATATAGGCTGGAGTACTGCTGCCGCCCTTACCACCATCCCCGCCTCTGTTTCCACTTCCCTGTTCAGTGAGGGTTCGCATGATGAAAACGGCTTATCTACCCATATCAAAAAGAGCCTGAAGCTAAGCCTGGGGCTTATACTGCCGCTGGTCATAATATTTTTCCTGCTGGCGGATAAAATACTGCTCTTTTTCGGGCAGGAATACGCGTTGTCATCGGCCGGTTTACTCAGGATAATGATAATAGGCCTGCTGCCCCAAACCCTGAACGTAATCTATATGGGCAGCCTGAAAGTAAAAAAACGCCTGAAAGGGCTTATTGCCATGAACTGCCTGATTGCCGGATTAAGTTTAATACTAAGTTTCGGGCTTATACCGTCCATGGGTATCAACGGAGCGGGCCTGGCCTGGGTGATTGCCCAATCTGTCTGCGCTGTATATGTCAGCAGCAGACTATTTGCCAAGAGGAGTGCCCCGCTTAATGGCTAACCTAAAAGCGCCAAAGAGTATACTTGTAACCCTGCGGCAGAAACTTTGCTGCGGCTGCGGTATCTGTCAGGCGGTCTGCCCTGCCGGTGCTATAAAAATGCAGATTGACCCCCAGAAAGGCATTTACCTGCCGAAGCTGAACGAAGCCCTCTGCCAGAACTGCGGCAAATGCCTGAAAGCCTGCCCCGGCACAGGAATAAATCTGGATGAATACACCGAATCTCTTTTCGGCGGTAAATCACCCTTTTTAATTAAAAACAGCTGTTATACCGCTTTCAGCAGTGACAGTTTGCAGCGTCACCTTTCCACTTCGGGCGGAATAGCTACCACGCTGCTAGCTTATGCTTTGGAAACAGGCTTAATAGACGGGGCATTAGTCAGCATTGCACCCCCCTTTTCCCCCCTTACTCCCACAGGTTTTATTGCCCGTACGGCAGAGGAATTAAAACAGGCCGCCGGGTCTAAATACTGCCCGGTTGCCGCCAACACAGCCATATCAGAGATAGCCGCCAGACCAGGGCGTTATGCAGTGGCAGGCCTGCCCTGCCATATTCAGGCTATCCGCAAGGCAGAGCGCCAAAACCCGGTACTGCAAGAACGGATAGTGCTGCATCTGGGTATAGTCTGCTCAAGCACCATGAGTTTCAAAGGGACAGAATATATACTTAAAAAGCAGGGCATAAATAAAGATTCGGTAACAAGCCTTAGTTACCGCACCAACGGCTGGCCGGGGAATATGCGGCTGGAAACATGCGGCGGAACTACCCTCCGCTTGCCTTTAAAGGCTTACCACCCTTATCACGGACACGGTTTCTTCACCCCACGCCGCTGCCTGATATGCAATGACCAGCTGAACGAACTGGCGGACATCTCTCTGGGAGATGCCTGGCTGAAAGAACTGGAAAATGACCATGAGGGGACCTCGGCGGTGATTGTACGGGGCAGCACCGGACAGGGTTTTTACCAAAGCGCCGTCAAAAACGGGTGTATCAAATCCCAGCCTCTGGCCGCCAAGCGGGTAATGGAGTGGCGAAACAAGCGGCAGGATTATGCCGCCAAAAAAGCTGTCCTGCCCCTGCTGGGCTGGAAACTGCCCGAATACCCCGCCCCCCATCCGCCCGCCCGCAGGATAGCTTACCTGTATACTATTGAACAGGTCATAAACTACCATTTGGGCAGGACTAACTCCAGTCTGATTATAGAACCGGCCAAACATTTCTGGACAGGGCTTAGCGGCCTGGCCGAAAGGCTTATCGGGAAGCGGGCTTCCCGCGGCTGATTATTTCTGCCACTTTCTGCCCGTACAAAGCTGCCCTTTGGTTTATTACTTCCAGTCGCTCTTTTATTCGCTCACTTATTTCAGGGCGGTTGGCTGCCATATAGGCCAGTTTTTGCCTGAGAGTAGCCTGAATATCCTCTGCCTTTGGCATTTTAATATCTACCAGATAGTCAGACTGCCCCAAGTAATCCCCTAAAAGTTTCCAGTATTTTTCCTGATAGCCTAAAGTCAGGGTGGGTATAGCCTGAGACAAAGCGGCAATACTGGCGTGCATGCGGCAGCTTACAAAAATATTACACTCCCCTATCAGCCCCTTTATGATTTCAGACGGATAATCACCGTTAAATACCTGCACACTATCTTTGCGGTGCATCCGGCTGTATACCTCACGGCAGACCCGGCTGTCATCAGGGTGGACATGGGGAATAAGATAAATACGGGCAGCAAGCGTATCAGCCGCAAAATCAGCCAGAGAGGCTATCAGCCCAAGGTATATTTCGGGTTTATCTGCTGCCGAACCGGCAAATATATTCCCCAGTTCCATCTGAAACAAACTGGGTGAAATGCCTATAATCAGCCGGTTATCCTTAACCGCCTTTTCAGCGGTAAGCACCTCTTCCATCACCCGGGGCGGTGCAGGCGGCATCAGAAAGGCCATATCCGCCCCCAGATACAGGTTTTCAGGCTTAAGCCCAAGCTTAATCAGATAATCATAGCTGAGTTCATCCCGCAAAGCTACCAGCTTTGCTTTTGAGAGTATATACCTGCCCAGAAAGCGGCTGACGGGGGTATTGAAAGGCCCGATATCCACCGGGGCCGTCAGCAGCGGGCAGCCAAAGGCCCGCAAACCCGCCCAGCTTTTAAGCAGATTCAGGCAGACGCAGCTGAAACCGTAATCTGTCTCATTCAGACAATCCACATTTATATGCAAAAGGGCGGCATAACGGCGGTAAGGGTTTTTAGCCGGGCGAAGTTTATAATAAACAGCCTTAAGCAGGCTTTTTGGCATAAGCACCATGTAGCTGAAAATATTCAGCGTTTCAGAGCTGCCTTTTGCCCAGGGGTGGGGAATCAGCCGTAAACTGTTGCTTTCCAGATAGTTATATCTCTTAGGGGCAAAGCTGAAATAATCAAAGGTAAGCCCCGGCAGGCTTTCTCCCAGACAGTTTTCCAGACCGCGTACAATTGCCTGAAAGCCCCGGCTTTCAAAATCAGCGTTGGAAAGCACCAGTATAGACGGCGGACTGCCCGCTTTATTTTCTTTCACAACCAACCTCTTTGAGGCACACCATACCCGAAGCTACCTGGTCGGGGAAAAAATATGCCAGCGGGCTGAAAATTACCCCTGTCACCAGCCAGAAAGCCCAATGTACCGAGGCCAGTGCCGGCGAATGTTTTAAAAGATACGGCCACCATGCCCTTTCCAAACGCAGACGGTTACCCCGAACCAGATAGCCCCTTTCCCTGAGTTCAGCCGGCAAATACCCGCACTGGTGGGCAGAGCCGTCCCCATCATGATTGCCCTCTACTTCGGAAAAGCCTACCGGCGTACTTAAAATAACCCTTCTCCGGGCTATTTTCTCCAGCCGCAAAATAAGCGCTAACCCCTCATCTTTGGGCAAATGCTCAATAAGCTCCAGGCAGATAACCGTATCAAAACTTTTATCATCCAGATTCAGGCTGAGAATATCCTGACAGAAATACTGCTGATGGCTCTTTTTGCTTTTGGCATCTGCAATAAGTGCCGGGTTTATATCTACTCCGCAGGCACTGAATGACTTCCGGCGGTTTAGAAAAAGCATGGCAGACCCGCCACCGCAGCCTATATCCAGCACTTCCCCCTTTTCATTTCCAAGCCAGCGGCTGACCGTATTCAGGCGGGACAGAGGTATATACCCCCCATAGCGGTGGCTCAGGCTCAGCAGTTTTCTGATAAAAATTTTATTCATACTGACTCCCTGTAAATCCCCTCCAGACGGCCGCAGAGAACTTCCCAACTGAACTGCTCCTTGACCAAAGCTATTCCGTTAGCACCCATAGCAAACCGCCTGCCTGGGGATTGCAAAAATTCCAAAATCTGTTTGGCAAGTTCGGCTTCGTCAGCCGCTTTCACCAAAACGCCGTTTACCCCGTCTATAACCTGCTCACGTATGCCGGATATATTGGAAGCAATAACCCCGCAGCCGGAGGCCAGCGCCTGAAGCACCACCGCCGGTGATGATTCCGCCAAAGACGGCAGCACAAAAATATCTGCCGAAGCAAAGGCGGTTTGCAATTCGTCCTGGGGAAGGCTGCCGGTTAAAAACACAAAGTCCTCCAGCTTATATTCCTTTATCAATCCTTTGACCCTGCCGGGGTATCCGGCATGTTCCAGCGCATCCAGACCGTGTTCGGCTATCGGCCCGGCCAGTAAAAAAGCACACTCACGGAAACCGGCCTTGTTTACCACCAGATTGGCCGCCCTCACCAGGTATTCCACCCCTTTGTAAGGCACTATCCGCCCTACAAACAAAACCAACAGCCGTTCACCTATGCCATATTTAGAGCGGATAAGATTGCTCCGATGAGCAGGGTTGAAAGCCTCGGTGTCCACCCCGCAGGGAAGCAGCCCTATTTTGGCGGATTTCACCCGTTCCATCTCCAGTATGGCCTTAATCTGGGCTGACTGCACCAGAACCCTTTTGATATGCCTTATAACAAATATATCCAGTTTGCGGCTCATACGGTCTTTGAAGCTGCCCTTCTCCATCACCCAAACCGGCGAATGCAGGGTATAAATCATTTTCTGCCTTTGGGATGGCAAAACCAGCACCAGTATCAGCCCCACCAGCGTACGGTGTATATGAATAATCTCAAAACGGTTACGTTTTATATAACTGCGGGCTCTCAGACTGAAAACCAGCAAATTCAATACCGAATAAATATTGGCAAGCCACAAACTGGAAGACCGGTTTGTGGACATGCGGTGAATCCGGACTATCTCTACCCCTTCAATCCGCTCACTTTTAGCATCCGCCTTATCCGGGCGTATATCAAATATGACTACCTTATTGCCTCTGGCCGCCAGACAGCGGGCAGATTCAAATACATATTTTTCAATGCCGCCGTAACCCTCCGGGGGTATTTTCAGGCTGCCGCTGCCCAGATGGAGTATATTCATCAGATACCCCACTTCCAGCAAGGCCGGGGCGGCCGGTCCGGCGGGGGGCTGAAAACCAGCTCAGCTAGTCCGCATATCATACCCCAGCTTTGAAATACCAGTGCCAAAAGATGGAGAGATAGCGGACGGAACTTGAAATGCCCCAGCGAATAAACCAGACCATACACAGCCGGGAAAGGCGGCCAAAAACGCAGGATAAGCAAGCCGTTTTTCCAGGCCAGGCGTGAACGCCCCTTGCCGTACCAGATATACTGGCGGACCACATTTTGAAAAGTAGTGCGGTGGTGATGTTTGACCTGTACCGCCGAAACACCAAATACGCAGCCGCCGCTTAGGGCACGGCGGTTAAAATCTACGTCATCACCTGGGCTTATAAATGAATCAAAGCCGTACTTGAGGACTATCTCACGCTTAACCAGCCCTGCCCCGAACCAGATACCGGCCGGACTGGGGCGGCAGGAAAGAAAGTCCGATGCCGCTTTCTCCCAGAAATTTCCCCGCCCTGCCCCTTCGGTCTGGGCATATATGCCCTCAAGTCCGGATTTTTTCAGTTCAGCAAACATCCGGCTGAAAGCTTCAGGCGGCAGTTCCACATCAGCATCTACAAACATTATGTAATCCTGACTGGCTATTTCTGAGCCTATCTGGTGGGCAAAGCTGGTTCCCCTGCCCTGGTCACTTAAGATATTCCGGGTAAAACCGGCCGCCAGCGCAACTGTTTTATCAGTGGAGTTTCCGTCCACCAGTATTATCTCCCAAGGGTTATTCATACGGATGCTCTCCAGGCAGAGGCTGATAGTCTTTTCAGCATTTCTGGCACAAACTATTACAGACAAAGGCAGGCTGTCTTCCAATTCAGTTGGCCCCCTGATTAAAGTAAATATTCATCTCCCGGTTCTGGTAGATAAGCCCATACCCAGGCGAATCTTCAAGCACAGTTTCCAGAGCAGGCACATGCTGGCTGTCCCCATAGTAATAAACCCAGTCCACATCGGTACTCCTGCCTATTTGCAGGTACTGGGGATAACGGCCTGTATAGTCCTGCCCGACCAGCAAACCATCCTGCCAGTTTAGTTTTTTCAGCGAAAGATTCAGATAGTCAGGTTTTATATAGCTGATACCCCCGCTTATATAGCCCCGCTGAGTATAGTTTTCCAGGTATTGCCAGGCAGATACATCAAAACGGCTGACCATATCAGATACTGCCCCGTAGTGAGCCAGCAGATGCCCGGGAATAGCCACCAATAAAACGGCCACCATTATAAGGGTAGTCAGGCGGTTACGCAGCAGTTTAACCGTAAAATACGCAATGGGCACCAGCGAAAACAGAAATGCCCGCGTCCAGAATTCCGAACCGTAAAGCATACTGCATAAAATCACCGCTGCCACCCCTTCCAGAGCCAGCAGGGGGAAATCAAAACGGTGACGGTATTTGAGGGATAAAAGCACCCCCAAAACCGCCAGACCGGCAAATAAGCCTGAAAAGATAAATCTTACCTGAGATATTTGCAGGAATGCCGCTCCCGCTTCCCCACCGCTGCCTGCGGAGCTGAACTGGAAAAGGTTTTCAAGCTCAAAAGCCCGGTTAACAAACTCCGGCAATTGGGAATCAAACTGAGTGGCCGCCCCGTAAATAGTCCAGCAGCCCACCATTACTATTGCCAGAATACCCAGATTAAACCCCTTTACCAGACGGCTTAGGATTAAAGCCGCCACACACAGCAAAGCTGCCACCGAGGTCAGCAAATGAGTTACCGTAAGTGCCGCCAGCACCAGAATAACCACTACCCGGTGGGAAACGGCATTTCCCTGGGCAAGGGAAAAACCGGGGCTGGTGATAAGGGCCAAAAGGCAAATCAAAAAGAAAACCCCTACCCCCTGAGGCACAAAATAAATCTGGGCTACCCAGTTTGCCAGATAAAACACCCAGATAGCCGCAAAACGGTGATTGGGATTGGGGATAATATTCTTAAATAAACAGTACAGCGGAACAAACATCAATATCTGCATAAGGAAAGGCCCGTAAAAAGCCAGAAAATCCAGACAGGAAGTACCAGATACCGCAGACAAACTATAATCAAGTATAAAAAACCCCGGCCAGTTATGAAAGGTATAGGCGGCCGGGTCTATACCGCCGGTCTGGCTGATAAACTGGGTATTGGGGTAATAAATGCCATATGTCCACTGGGCAGAGACCGGGCTGGACTGCAGAATAACCGGGCTGAGCCAGAGCATAATCAACATTATAAAGGTATATAAACACAATAAACGGGTTTGCGGGGTGCGCATTTTCCAGAGAAATGCCGACCCTATACATAAAGATGCCACCGCCAAGACAAAAAGAAGCAGCGGCGGCTTAAGTATATTTTCTGTGTCAGGGCTGAAAGTGCTTCCCGCCAGGCTAAAACCCCACAAAACCAGCGCCAAAATGCCAAACAGCTTTGAAAACGAAAGCAAAAGGGCTTCGTTTTTCATCTTTTCAGCCTGAAATTAAAATAGCCGCCCAGCCAGGCCAGCTGAGCCAGCGGCAAATACCACAAATGAACCGGGTTGCAGTACCTGAAAGCCAGATACAAAGCCATAAAGGGAGAACCCAGACGTGACAGCACGCACGTAGCCCTTTTAGTAAAACCAGTACGGCATATCTTTAGATAAGCCGCATCACCCCGCCCCCAATTGACCCGCTGACGCCATAATTCCAAGGCGTTTGCCGGAGGGTAATGCCCAACCCGCCCGCAGTTTGCCCAAACCGCCTTGTACCCGGCATTAACAGCCCGTTTTGAAAGCATAATATCACCGGGATAGGCCAGTTTCGGGTGCAGATAATACAGGTATAATTCGGGAGCAAAACCGCCGGTTGCTTCCAGACACTGGCGGCTGGCTATAAAACACGGGCCGCTGGTATAGACCGCCCCAAAACCCACTACCCGGTGATACAAGCGCCCGAATAGTGAAGAGCTGGAATGGGCTAAAAGACGCATGCGGTGGTAGTCCCACCACTGCCCGGCACACCTGCCCAGGCGGCTTTTGTCCGGGCTGAAGGAATATACACCCACCAAGCCTATTTCCGGGTCGGTAAATGTATTAAGAACGCTGGTCAGGCTGGTATTATCCAGATAGGCATCACTGTCCAGAAAAAGCACGTATTCCCCGGAAGCTATGCCCAGGGCATACTGGTAACCGAAATAAACCCCTTTGCCGGGTTCAAAATATATCCTTACCGGATAATCCCCGGCTATATGGCAGGTTGCATCCGTGCTTTGGGCGTCCACTATGATAATTTCCCGGATAAGACTGCTGCGGTAAGCAGGCATAAGCGAATCCAGACAGTCTTTTATAGTAGAAGCACTGTTTCGGGTACAAATTACTACCGAAAGGCTCATTATATTTTCCAAGGCTAATCCCCGAACTAGACAGTTTCTTTTTCTATGCGGGCCTTTACCATACAGGAAAAGATATGCCCAAGGCTCAGGTGCACATCTTCCACCTGCCCGTAATCACAGCTGGAAAGGACTATGCAGCGGTCACAAAGCTCAAGCAGCTTTCCCCCGCCGAAACCGGTCAGCCCCACCGTAGAGGCACCGCATTCATTGGCGTATTCCACCGCCCGTACCACATTGGCCGAATTGCCCGAACAGCTGATAGCTATCAGCACGTCTCCCGGCTCTATCTGGCCGATAAGCTGCTCCGTAAAGATAGACTCATAATTAACATCATTAGCCAGAGAAGTGATAAAAGCCACATTGTCAGCCAGGCTGCAGGTGCGCAGGCGGGGTTTACCCCGGAGGGCTGTGCCTATCCGCAAATCACGGGCCATATGCGAAGCAGTAAAGGCGCTTCCCCCGTTGCCCACAATAAATATCTGGCGGCGGCGGCTATAAGCTTGATAAATCAGCTCCGCTACCCCGCTGATATCCTGGGCAGCCAGCTCTTCCAGACAATGGCTTAGACCCCCCAGGTACTCACGGAACAAACAGTCCATATCGCTTACAAGACTGGTTTCCGGTAATTCGGGCTTGTGCCCTTTGCCGTTGGCAACATCCGGCTTGCTGATAATCATAATTTACCTCCATTTGCATTCTGAAATTTACAAAACATAAATTATCTTGCTGCCCTCAGGTTCAAACTCAAAATCCACCTGCGGCAAATCTGAAAGCGCCCGGCGTACGGAATCATGGCTCTTGGGCGGGGCGCAGACCAGCAAAAAGCCGCCCCCGCCCGCTCCCAAAAGCTTGCCCCCGTAAGCACCGGCACTTAATGCAGACTGGTAACACTGGTCTATATACGGGTTTGAAATACCGCTGCTTAGATTCTTCTTGGCCAGCCATCCTTTATGTAAAATATTCCCCATGTCCTCCGGCAAAGCATGGTCAAGAAGGCACTCCCGGCAAGAAGCGGCCAGTCTGGTAAGGCAGGTTAAATTCTTAAAATTAGCCGGGCGGGTGGTATTGGACTGCTGTTCAGCCAGAATACTGCCTGCCTGACGGCAAGAACCGGTATAGAAAAGGAGCAGACTTTTATTTAAGTTTGCTTTAAGCTCCGCCTTAAGCGGCAGGGGTGAAACCCCCACATATTCGTCAGCTTCAAACCGGAAATAGCATATGCCCCCGTAAGCGGCAATATACTGGTCCTGCTTGCCGATAGGCTCTTTCAGGCAGTCTATCTCTATCCGGCAGGCCTGTCTGGCCAGTTCTTCAGCCGAAAGGAGTTTACCCTGATAAGCATAAAGGGCATTTAACAGACCGACCGTAAAAGTGCTGGACGAACCCAGCCCGGTACCGGCAGGTATATCCGCTATAGAGACAATCTCTATCCCCCCGCTTATACCGGTAAGTTTCAACGCCTCCCTGACAATGGGATGGCATATTTCATCAACCGTATTTACTATTTCGGTGGACGAGTAACTGACCCGGATAGTGCTGTCAAAACGTTTGTTGACCGTAATATACATGTATTTATTTATGGCGGTGCTTACCACCTCACCTGCTTTAAGGGAATAAAAAGCCTTAAGGTCTGTGCCGCCCCCCGCAAAGCTTATCCGGAATGGTGTACGGCTGATAATCATACCGGCTGGTTCTCCAGATAGTTGCAAAAGGTATATATGCCCTCTACCGTACCCACATCATAGAAACATTCCTTTACCGGATAGGCCAGCATCCGCTGGTTGTGAGCCAGCACCGGCAGAATAGCCCTCTCCAGCGAATAAGGTTTGTCCTTTTCCAGGGTGGCAAACAGGCTCTTCCGGAGAATAAGAGCCCCGGCATTTACAAACTTCAGTTCCGGCAGGTGGCTGTCTTTTTCATAACAGCTGACCAGCATATTTTCATCCAGTGCCACGTCATTGCGGGCATTTATACGCCCATGCCTGTTATCATAAACTGTCATAAGGGCATCACAATTATTTTGAGAATAGGTCTGCCAGGCCTGCCGGTAATCCATATCCAGATAGGTATCCCCGTTTATTACAAAAAACTCTTCTTCCAGGTAATCTTCGGCATTTTTCAAAGCCCCGGCCGTACCCAGCAGTTTTTCGGTTTCCTGACTGTAGGCCAGCTTAAGGCCGTATTCATCTCCCGACCCGAAACAATCTTTGACCATTTCACCCAGATGGCCTATGCACAAAACCACCCGGTCAAAGCCCTGTGATTTCAGCAAGCGAAACTGGTGGTGCAGAAAAGGACGCCCGGCCATGGGCAAAAGACACTTGGGAATGTTTTCAGTTATGGGTCTTAGTCTGGTAGCCAAACCGCCGCAAAGTATTACCGCCTGCATAGTCAAATCTCCTTCAGAGTTTCTTTGATTGCCAGTTTGACGGCTTGAAGTGAAGTAAACTTAGGTTTAAAGCCCAAAGTGCGGATACGGCTGATATCAAAGCGTACCTGAGGGGCATCCCCCTGCCAGCCGCGTTCCCCACCGCTATAGCTGTAGCAAACATTCTTAAGCCCCATTTCCGAGGCGACCAGACAGGCAATATCCCTGACTGCCACCGAATCAGGCGTACCCAGATTATATAAACCCAAATTTTTGGTTGATTTTTCAAACCCCAGCAACATACCGGCAACACAGTCACTAACGTGCAGATAAGGCTTGCTCTGGCTTCCGTCACCCAGCACTAACAGACTGGACGGGTTCTGGCGAAGACGGCTGACAAAATCATATATCACCCCGCTGTGCCGTCTGCTGCCCACAATATTGGCAAAGCGGAACATGGTGGCTTTCAGCCCGTAGAGATGGCTGTAAGCACTTATCAGCCCTTCGCCTGCCAGTTTGCTGGCACCATACAGGGAAATAGGCAAAAGCGGCCCGTAATCCTCATCCAGTACCGTCAGACCGCTCTCCCCGTACACCGCCGCACTGGAAGCAAATACCAGCCTGTCCACCCGGTTTCGGCGCATGGCTTCCAGCAGGTTATGGGTAGCCAGAGTATTATTCTCAAGGTCTATGCCGGTATCTTTGGCGCTATTCTGGACATTGGCATGGGCAGCCAGGTGAAATACCGTTTCGCAGCCTTTTACGGCTGAATCCAGCAGAAATTTGTCCGTAAGGTTTCCGTTTATTATTTCCAGTTTATCCCTTTGGCCGCACTTAAGGTTTTCGAGTGAACCGTTTGAAAGGTTGTCCATTACCCTTACCTTAAATCCCTGTGACAGCAGGGCATCTACCAGATGACTGCCGATAAAACCGCACCCGCCGGTGACTAACACTTCAGGCATTTACCGCCTCCTTGACTGATATAAATCTGGCTGAGGCCATTCCGCGTATATAACCCCAGCCGGTAGAACCCAGAATATTTAAGGTGGTCAGAATAGTTAAAGCAGACCGGCGGGGTTTGAGAGGCAGATTTAGCAAGCTGAGGGGAAGCAGACGGAGAAAAATCCGCCTAAGCAAACCCAGTTCTTCAGATAAAACCCCTGCCCCGCTTGTTTCTTTGCCCAGCCTGTATTTAAAAACCGCCTTGGTATACCCTTCCCAATAAGCCCTCTTGGCAATAAAACCCGGCTTCAGCCGGTAACGGTATACCCGGTGCATAACTTTTACTTCGGGTGCGTAAAGGATATTCAGGCCGCTTTGCCGGCAGATACGCAGGCAAAATTCGGTATCCTCACCCACCAGTTCTGACTTGCCCTTTTTACCCCCGCCCTTAGCGCCCAGTTCGGTATCAAAGCCCTGCCCGTTACTGAAAGCCTGCCGCCGAAAAGCCATATTGGTTCCCCAGGCGTTTCTGATATAGCCGCGGCTGCGGGGAAGGCAGGGCATAGTGCTTATGACCCAGTTAAACTCCGCCGGAAACCAGCTGAGTCCGGGGTGTTCCCACCAGGGCAAGGCCGGGCCGGTAAGCCCTATGATTTTTTTATCCTCCCTAAAACAGCAGGCGATACAGCCAAGCCACTCCGGTGAAGCGGCCGCATCATCATCTATAAAAGCTATTATTTCCCCCTGTGACTTCTCCACCCCCAGGTTGCGGGCACTGGCCAGCCCCGGCAGACCGTCATTGAAAAAGAGCTTGAAATTACGGCTGTAAGGGTGCTGCGAAAGACAGCGGTTCAGGTTGGAAAAAAGCTGGCTGGATTTTTCAATAACCAGTATTACTTCAAAATTGGTATAAGCCTGGGATTTAAGGCTGTCTATGAGGGATAACAGGTCGGTATAACGCTCCATGCTGTATGCTGAAACCACTACCGAAATAAACGGGTCAGCCATTAACGCTCTCCCGCAGTATAGTCCGCAAGATGCGGGCGCCATCATGGAAACTGCGGAGTTTACCCGCCCCTTCCAGCCTTTTTGCTTCGTAGCTGGGTACTTCCTTTACTTTCAAGCCCTTGCGGGTGGCCCGGATATACATTTCGGTATCTATCTCAAACCCGTCACTTTTCAAACACAGGCTTCCCAGTATCTGGCGGCGGAAGGCATGGTAACCGTAAACCAGGTCTGTATAACGGCAGCCGCACACCAGATTAGCCATTTTGGTAAAGACAAAATTGCCAAAACGGCGGAAGAGCGGCATATCCGAAGTGCCACCGCCCCGGCAGAAGCGCGAACCTTTGACCATCTGATACCCGTCAAACAGAGGCCCCACATAGCAGGGAATCTCCTCCGGAGCCAGTGACCCGTCTGCATCCAGAGTAACCACTATATCCCCGCAAGCAGCTTCAAAACCCGCCCGCATGGCATCACCCTTACCCCGGCCAGGCTGATTTATGACCTTTATTTCCGGCCATAGCCGCAGGGCATTTTCAACAGTTTTATCAGTAGACCTGCCGTCCACCAAAATAACTTCGGCAATACCCGGCACGCACCTTAAGCGGGGCAGAACACTGCAGATATTTTTTTCTTCATTCAGGGTGGGTATAACTACCGAAACAGACGCCTTGCCCAGTGCATCCGCCAGCACCCAATCCACCGCGGCTGAAATATCACCTGCCAGAAAAGAGGGGCGGCTGTCAACAGAAATTTCCAGCTTAAAATAATCTGTTTCGGGCAAAGTATACGGCACCAGCACCGCCTGGCAGCCTGAACGGTTGGCCGCCTGAATATCTATCAGCCGGTCACCTATAAAGTATGAACCGCTGATATCCAGGCCGTATTTTGCAACTGCCTGGTCAATAAGGCCGGTGGCCGGTTTACGGCAGGTGCAACTCTGGGCAGGGTGATGCGGACAGTAAAAAATATCATCCAAATGAGCACCGAAATAGCCCAAATCTTCTTTGAGCTTGTTGTGGATTTCGCCTAAAGTCTCTTCCGAAAAATAGCCTCTGGCAACCCCGGACTGGTTTGTAATCAAAATGACCAGGAAGCCCTGGTCATTCAATCGTCTAATAGCTTTGCCCGCCCCTTCCAGCAAGCGTATCTTTCTAGGGGAATTGCAATACGGCACGTCTTCTACAATTGTGCCGTCACGGTCAATAAATACAGCCTTTTGGTTCATTTGTACCCTGTTTTTCGCTTATTGTCACTATAATAAGACCATCAGGTGCCATTTGTCAATAGTTTTTGCCTAAATATTACGCTTTGTCATGGTCATTTGGCATATCTGGCAATTACCCAAACTTCTCTCAGCTTCGCAATCAAAAATGCTTTGACGAACAGCCAAAAGTGGCTTACACTAAGCTCCGGATATTTAAGAGAGCCTAATATGATAAAAATCTGCCTGATAGGTGACTTTAAAACCTGCCCTGACCGCAGCATCTACAAGATGGCGGCCCAGCTGGCTGATTCTCTCTCTAAAGAAAAGGGGATATCCCTGCTGCCCTGTCCCAGGGAACACTTTACCCGCCCCCGCAGTTTAAACCGCATCCGCCGTTTCCAGCCGGATATAATCCATTTGCTGGGAAAGCCGGATCCCGCCGAACTTTTCCGCCTGAAAATGGCCAAACTGTCTGCCCCCCGTGCCAAAACGGTTATTTCCGCCCAACAGCCTGTTAAAACCCGCACCGTCAGGAATATGCTTTCTTATGTAAAGCCGGACCTGGCCATCTGTTTATCCCAAAAAAGTGCCGGTTTTTTCGGGGAGTGCGGGGTAAAAACCGTTATCTTGCCGAATGGGGTGGATATGACTAATTTCAGGCCGGTTTCCCCTGAAACCAAGGCCGAACTCCGCCGGCGGTATTGCCTGCCCCCAAATAAGCTCCTGCTGCTTCACGTAGGGCCTGTACGGGCCGGTCGGGGAGTGGACTTGCTGAGGCGGCTGCAAAACCCGGATACCCAGGTGATCATGGCCGTGTCAAATCCGGGTATTTTCAACCGGACACTGCTGGAAAGCCTGAGGAAAAGCGGCTGCATGATTCTGACCAGTTTCCGCCCCAATATTGCAGATTTATATGCTCTGGCAGATTGTTATATTTACCCCATGCTGCCGGAAGAAGATGCCAATTACCAGATTTTTTCCAGCGAAATGCCTCTGTCGGTGCTGGAAGCCATGGCGGCCAATCTGCCGGTTATAACCACCCCCTTCGGGGCGCTGCCGGAAATGTTTCCTGAGGGAGACGGACTATACTATGCCCAAGATGATTTTGAATTTTTAAAGGCCTTTCAGGCCTATACTCAGGGGACACCGGTAAAGACCCGCACCAAGGCGGAAATGTGCAGCTGGCCGGAAGTAATTAACCGCCTGAAAGAAGTTTACACAAAGCTCTTAAATGAAAAGATTTAGCCTAAGCCGCACTGAACACCAGCTTTAGCGGCTGAGAAAAAACAGCTTCTTCACCCGCATAAAGCCAGATTTCCAGTATCTGGTTATCTCCGGCTTCGGGCGGGGCAAAATAAAGCTCAAGTGATTCGGCCGCACCCGCCGCCACATCCACCAAACCATCAAATTCCCCGCCGTCTGCCAGGGAAAATATATACAGTTGCCCGTTAATAAAGGCCTCCACCCGGTAGAGTGTACCTGACTGGCCGTTATTGGAGATGACCAGTTTAAGGCGGGCTAAGTCAGCTTCCACAGCAGGCTGGTTGCCATACTTAACAGCGGACACCTGCCCGTTACTTAGAATAAACAGCTCCGGAAAATTTTCGGCGGTATCATCTATTCCCAGCAGATAAAACTGGGTAAACTCAGCCGGTGAATAAGCTTGAACCAGACGCTGAACGGCAAAGCCCCCCGCCCCCAGCAGGCAAACCGCCAGAAGCACATTTAAAAAGACCTGGGCGGTGCTTTTCGGCGTTTGTTTTTTGGTATCAGGCGGAACCAGTATCAGGCCGGGCTTTTCATCTGGCGGCAGGTGCTGCCTTCGGGCAATAGCCGCCAGACAGAAAACAAGGCTGAAGCCGCCAAGCGTATAGAAAACACTTTCCTGATTTAGCCCGGCCGTATAGTTTAAAACCAGCCCGGCCAGCATGGAGACTGACAGACTGAGTGCCAAACTCACCATAAGCCGTGATGAGCGGCTGAGGCTAAGCTTAGAGGGGTACAGGACTGATGCCAGGGCATAACCCGGCACTATCAGGACCAGCGGCAGGCCAAATAACAGCCGCAAAGGCAGTACCCAGCCACCGTTAAAGGCCAGCACACCTAACCCTATAAACAGTATCAGCAGATAAAAATCATACCGGCGTAAAAAATTCATCCCGAAAGGCCTGCCCCATAAGCACAGTAATTGACACTATAATAGACTAAGCGGCACATAGAGGCAAGCCTTTTGGACTTTTGGGTTTTATTGCATAAAGAGCTCAAAGCGCTCTTTGTCTGCTTTGCAGATAGGGCACTGGTCAGGGGCTTCATCACGCCCGCACAGATACCCGCAGACCCGGCAGCGCCAGACAGGATATGCAAGACTAGCAGGTGCCTGGGCAGTTTTTGCTTTTGGCAGGGTTTTGGGTGCATGGCGGCGTTCCGGAACCGGCTGAGGCTTTTTTTCACCTTTGGCAATTTGGCTGTCAACGTAGAGCGCACAGTAGCAGCTGCCAAATTCGTTTATATCTGCATCACGGTAATCACACGGGCAAATAATATCCAAATCAGCTTTCCGGTTACCCTCTGCCAAACGGCAGGGGCAGGACTGATAACCATAACGCTGGCGGTTGGCCAGCAAGCCCTCTGCCAGCATTTTGACAAAAGCGTTATCCGGGTTCAGGTGATAACCCGAAGCCTCAGCTTCACTTCTTAGGCGCAGCTGGA
Source organism: Dehalococcoides mccartyi 195 (assembly GCF_000011905.1). Lineage (NCBI taxonomy): Bacteria > Bacillati > Chloroflexota > Dehalococcoidia > Dehalococcoidales > Dehalococcoidaceae > Dehalococcoides > Dehalococcoides mccartyi. The sequence goes on along the minus strand of NC_002936.3, from coordinate 191,819 downwards.
ACAGGGCTAAATCTTCGGCTGGTTCGGGAAGCTGCTGACTCATGCTTTCAGAGCCTCCCGTATTTCGGCTTCCTTATAGCCTATTATCACTTTGCTTCCCCCTATCAGCATAGTGGGAAAAGATTTTGACGGGTTAAGGGCGCTAAGCTCTGTTACCGCTTTATCCCTCTCAGACCCGGTAAGCAAATCAACATATTCAAATTCATAAGCCACTCCCAGTTCAGCCAGAAGCTGGCGGGTCAGGCGGCACCAGCCGCAGGTGCTGAGAGCATAAAGTTTAATCTCCCCGGCATTTTTACCCGTAACTTTTTCCATATACGACAAATACCTCCTATCCGGACTAATACGGCACTCAGTGTGCAAACAGACTGCTTAAAACGGCGGCAAATCTTTTATCTGTAAGGCATCCGCCTGTATAAGAAATATATTACTACTAAATGAAACCCGGTGAAATAGCATAAGCGGCAGGCGGAGGCATATAAAAAAGCCTGTATTTGATTATCCTAAGCAGACTTGCCCTCAATACAGTAGAAGCCGCCCGGTTCAGCTTCGGACAGCTGGTGTTTGGCATATATTTCGCAGCTGCCGCAGATACACGGTTTGCTGCGGTCAATTCCTTTGCAGACAGACTTCCCGTTAAGGCAATATGCCTTGGGTATTTTATGGGGATTGAGGGGTATTTCCCTAAAGCTGGTTTTCAGCCCGGCCATTTGGGTGCGGACACATTCACTCTGGTTCTGAACGGGACATTTATGGCAGACGCATTTATTTATGATATCCAGATTAAAAGATATTTGCATGCTCACTTTCATTCCTCCCGGTATGGCAGGACATATCATATGCTGAAAAACCCTGGCAACTGCACCGGATATTCATTATGCGTTTTACAGGCTCTATACGGTATTAGTAATTGTACGTATTTATCTCAAGCGGATGTTCTATATCCGGCAGACAGCCAAAGAAGGGGTAAAACAAAGAGCAGGCTATTACCCCGCCCGGCCATTCCCGCTAAGCCCCCGCCGCTGATTCACCTGCCAGATAGCCGGTGGAAAAAGCCGCCTGAAGGTTATAACCGCCGGTATCCGCATCTATATCCATAACCTCCCCGCAGAAATAAAGCCCTTTTACCAGTTTAGACTCCATAGTCCGCGGGTTTATCTCCTTCAGGTCTACCCCGCCGGCAGTCACCACCGCCGCACTTAAAGGCAAAGTGGAAGTAATATTGAACCGCAGGCATTTCAGGTTTGCCAAGATAACTTCTCGTTCAGCCGCCGTTATCTGGCCGCCGCATTTGAACGGGTCTATGCCGGTCAGGTCTACAAACGGCCTTATCATCTTCTGGGGCAAAAGCTCTGAGAGCAGGTTTTGAAAACTGCGTTTGCCGAAAGTATCAAAGTCCCGCTGGAGGCGAAGACGCAGTTTATCCAGCGAAAGTGCCGGTTTTAAATCTATGGCCACACTCACCGCCCCTTGCTCCAGTGCCTCGGCAACCGGCAGACCCATCAGCATGGTCAAAGGCCCGCCCAGCCCGAAGTGGGTAATCATAAGCTCACCCATGCGGCTTTCAATCACCGCTTTGGGCGGTTTTTTGCCCGCAATACCCCGCCCCCAGTCCTGCAGGGTCAAATCCGCAGGTATTTTATCCGCTTCACAGCGGTAGGCCGTCAGGCGGATATTTTTCAGGGCCACCCCCTGCATGCTCTTTGCCAAATCTATCTCTTTCACCACCAGAGGCACCAGAGCCGGACGGAGTTTCACAATAGTATGCCCCAGCGCTTCCGCCAAACGGAAACCGTCTCCCGAAGAGCCGGTACCGGGATAGGACGCACCCCCGGTGGCAATCACCGCCGCATCCGCCCTGAAGGTCTCCTTTTCGGTTTTGACCCCCACTACCCGCCCCTCACTTACCAGTATCTGGCTGACCTTCTGCCCGCTTACCAAGGCCGCGCCGGAGGCATATTCAGTTAAGGCCGCCACCACGTCATGAGCTTTGTCCGAAACAGGGAAAAGCCGCCCGCCACGTTCGGTTTTGGTTTCCACCCCGTAACGTGCCAGCAAATCCACCAGCTCCTGCCGGAAAAAACGGCTGAAGGCGCTGTATAAAAACCGCCCGTTAGGGCCGAAAGCGGTGATAAATTCGGCAATATCCCGGCTGTTGGAAATATTGCACCTGCCCTGCCCCGAAATAAGCATTTTCTTGCCCGGCTGTTCGGTCTTTTCCAGCAGGATTACTTTACCGCCGCACTCAGCCGCCCGGCCTGCCGCCATAAGCCCTCCCGCCCCCGCACCTATTACCACAATCTCTTTAACTGTCATTAAAAAACCACCGGCCACTTACGGCCAGCCTTTCTATTTATATATAGCACATTTTCAGGTCTGCTTCATTTTACCCAATTCCTGCCCAATATAGAAATAGCCCCGAAAAGCCGCCCCAAACTTGAAAGCACCGGCAGTACGGGGTAATATAATCTGATATCTCAGATAGGAAAACAGAAATGGCCGAAAAATATAATCCGCAGGAAACAGAAAAAAAGTGGCAGGATAAATGGGCGGCAGACCGCCTTTACCACGCCGGTGAAGACAGCCCCAAACCCAAATGGTACTCCCTTACCATGTTCCCTTATACTTCTGGCAACCTCCATATAGGCCACTGGTATGCCGAAGTCCCGGCGGACTGTTTTGCCAGATACAAACGCTTAAACGGCTTTAACGTAATGCGCCCGGTGGGTTTTGACTCTTTCGGCCTGCCGGCGGAAAACGCCGCCATCAAGCACCATATCCACCCCCGTATCTGGACGCTGAATAATGTGGAAAATATGCGCCGCCAGCTTAAAACTATCGGCGCTATGTTTGACTGGGACAGAGAGGTTATAACCTGCCTGCCCGAATACTACAAGTGGACTCAGTGGTTCTTCTTAAAGCTGTATGAAGCCGGGCTGGCTTACCGCGCCAAAGCCCCGGTAAACTGGTGCCCCAGCTGTCAGGCGGTGCTGGCCAACGAACAGGTGGTAGACGGCACCTGCTGGAGATGTGAAACCCCCACCACCCGCCGTGACCTTGAACAGTGGTTTTTCCGCATTACCAACTATGCTGATGAACTGAAAGACCATGACGGCCTGGACTGGCCGGAAAAAATAACCGCCATGCAGAGAAACTGGGTAGGCAAAAGCTACGGGGCGGAAGTATCCTTTGCCCTGGACTGCCCGGCTGCGCCCGAACAGGAGATAAAGGTCTTTACCACCCGCCCTGACACTATTTACGGGGTGACCTTTATGGTACTGGCACCCGAACACCCTCTGGTTGAAAAGATTACCACCCCCGAAAACAAAGCGGCGGTGGATGAATATATAAAGAAATCCCGCGCCTGCACTGAGATTGAGCGCCTTTCCACCGAAAGGGAAAAAGACGGCGTTTTTACCGGTGCATACGTGACCAACCGGGTAAACGGCCATAAAGTACCCGTCTGGATTGGTGATTATGTTCTCCAGAGTTACGGCACCGGGGCGGTTATGGGCGTGCCCGCCCATGACGAGCGTGATTTTGTCTTTGCCCAAAAATACGACTTGCCGGTTATAACTGTAATTGCCCCGCCGGATTATGACGGCCAGCCCCTTGAAGCCGCCTATATAAATGAAGGGGTTATGCAGAATTCCGGCCCGTTTAACGGCCTGCCCAATACCGAAGGCAAAGAAAAGGTATGTGACTATCTGGCGGAACACGGCTGGGGCAAAAAAACCGTAAACTACAAACTGCGTGACTGGCTTATTTCCCGCCAGCGTTACTGGGGCGCCCCCATACCCATGATCTACTGCGAAAAGTGCGGCATTGTACCCGTACCTGAAAAAGACCTGCCGGTGCTTCTGCCGGAAGATGTAGAGTTCCGCAGCGGGGGCGAATCCCCCCTGAAATATAATGAAGGCTTTGTAAATACCACCTGCCCGGTCTGCGGGGGTAAGGCTAAACGTGAAACAGATACCATGGATACCTTCATGTGTTCTTCGTGGTATTTCCTGCGTTATACCAGCCCCGGTTATGACAAAGGGCCGTTTGACCCGGAAAAACTGCGGTACTGGATGCCGGTAGACCTTTATACCGGCGGTGCCGAACACGCCGTTATGCACCTTTTTTATTCCCGTTTCTTCACCAAAGCCCTGCGGGATATGGGCATAATAGACTTCGGCGAACCCTTTAAAAAGCTTTTTAATCAGGGCATTATCGTCAGCAACCACCAGAAAATGAGCAAATCAAAGGGGAATGTAGTTACCCCGGATAATCTGGTGGCAGAGGTAGGCACAGACGCCGTCAGGGCTTATCTGATGTTTGTGGGCCCGTGGGATCAGGGCGGGGAATGGAATGATTCCGGCCTTTCGGGTATGAGCCGCTGGCTGAACCGGGTCTGGAACTTGTTTACAGAAGAATACACCCCCCAAACCGCCTCGGCTGAAGCGGAACGCGAACTTAAGCGCACCCTCCACCAGACTATCAAAAAGATAACTATGGATATTGAACGGCTGCGTTTCAATACGGTAGTGGCCGCCCTGATGGAGCTTTCAAACAGCCTGGCCAAGTTTAAAGAGGCTGCCGCCGTCTCGGCGGAAAGCTGGCAAAACAGCCTTAAAACTTTTGCCCTTATGCTTGCCCCGGTTGCCCCCCATATTGCCGAGGAACTCTGGGCAAATCTGGACATGGAATATTCCATTCACAACCAGAGCTGGCCTAAGTGGGACGAAGAACTGGCTAAAGACGAAGTGATTACCCTGATTATCCAGGTAAACGGCAAACTCCGCGAAAGGCTGGAAATGCCGGCCGGTATCTCGGAGGACGAAGCTAAGGAAACTGCCTTAAACAGCACCAGAGTCAAACCCCACCTGCAGGGCAAAACCCCGGCGTCTGTCATATATGTACCCGGCAAATTAGTAAATATTGTGGTGAAATAATATGAAAATAGCATTTATCGGCGGGGGAAATATGGGCGAGGCCATTTTGGGCGCCCTTATCCAAAAGAATATCTGCCCGCCTAAGGATATTACCGTAAGTGAGATTAAAGCCGAACGCCGCACTTTCCTTGAAAATACCTATGGCATAAAGACCACCCCTTCAAACCCGGAGGCCATAAAAAACGCCGAAGTAGTCCTGCTGGCTATAAAACCCCAGAACCTGGCTGAACTGAGCGCCGGACTTAAGGGCAAACTGGCAGAGACACAGCTGGTCATATCCATTATTGCCGGGGCAACTCTAAGTAAACTGTCCGGCGGGCTTGAACACAAAGCCGTAGTAAGGGTTATGCCCAACACCCCGGCTATGATAGGCATGGGCATGAGCGTCTGGACTGCCCTGCCGGCGGTAAGCCCCGCCCAGAAAGAACAAGCTAAAAGCATACTTTCCGCCATGGGCAAAGAAATATATACCGGCAAAGAAACCATGCTGGATGCGGCTACCGCCATCTCAGGTTCAGGCCCGGCTTATTTCTTCCTGTTTATGGAAAGTCTGGAAAAAGCGGCTCAGGAAATGGGCTTTACCCCTGAGGAAGCAACGGTACTGGTATCCCAGACAGCCGCCGGTTCGGCTGTTTATGCGGAAAAATCCGGCCTGCCGCTTGCCCAGCTCCGCAAAAATGTAACCTCTCCCGGCGGCACTACCGCCGAAGCTATAAAGGTATTTGAGCAAGCCGGACTGGAAACAACCGTGATTAAGGCTGCCAAAGCGGCTTTTGACCGTTCGGTAGAGCTGGGAAAGGGCTAATCTCCCTTTAGCCCAAGACCTGCTTAAATACGGCTGACAAATCCAGACCAATCCGGCTATTGCGTTTACCCATGCAGATATGCTTTAATCAAAGCTATGAACTGGCTAGATATAGTTTTACTGATAGTACTGGGTATTCAGACCGTAAGCGGCTTTTTTACCGGCCTGATACGCAACTTTCTGCATCTGGTGGGGCTGATTATCGGCATTATACTGGCAGGGCGTTTCTACCCCACAGTAGCCGAATGGCTCAGTTTTATATCCAGCCCGGAGTGGGCCAATATAGTGGCTTTCCTACTGGTACTCATGGTCATCTGGGCAGCCACCACTATCATTGCCAAGCTGCTTGATGCCATAATAAAGCCGACTTTCCTTAACTGGATAAATCGGCTGGGGGGCGCAATATTCGGTTTGCTGGTTTCCGGCATTTTTACTGCCGCCCTGCTGGCCATCTGGGTCAAGTTCTTTGGCTCCGCTTCGGTCATTACTGACTCTGCCATTGCCCAGATACTTCTTGACAAGTTCCCGCTGATTTTGTCGCTTTTACCTGATGAATTCGGTGTTATCCGGGACTTCTTCAACTAAAGCCAACACAAAACCAGCACACTAAACCGCCGTAACCCAGATGGCCCTAAGGCATTTACTGTTTTATTTAAAACAATCTATCCAGATCGCCTTAAAATTTCCGGTTTGTTACTTGGGGCTTTCGCCGGGGTGCAGTTTCTGCCATTTGGCCAGCAACTCTTCGTGAGATTCATTGCAGCATTTCACACATGAGTCTACCGGGCAGATTTCAACACACTGAGGGGTTTCAAAAGCACCCACACACTCAGAGCACCTTTCAGGGTCAATAATGTAAATAGTCTCGCCCTCCGAAATAGCCTTATTGGGGCATTCCGGTTCGCAAGCTCCGCAACTGATACAGTCATCTGTTATCTTGAACGACATAAATTCCTTCTACCTCCAAAATCTGTCTTAAGCAAAACTTCTTCTGGCGATACACCCTCCTGTAAAATAATTAATTGATTATACCACACTAGGCAGACGCCAACTTGTTTTTTAAAGCATCTGCCACATGTTCCGAGATTAACCCGCTTGAATCCCCCCCCAGCATCACCACTTCTTTGATAAGCGAAGCACTGAGATACTGATACTGAGGCTCTGAGAAAAGACAGCAAAGCTCAATCCCCTCGTCCAGACGGCGGTTCATGACGTACATTTCCATTTCACGCTCAAAATCAGCCCCTACCCTGAGGCCGCGGATTATAAGTGAAACACCCATCCTGCGGGCAAAATTAACCATAAGCCCGCTGAAAGAATGCACCTCTACATTAGGAAGGTCTTTGACGGATTGCTTAATAAGGTCTACCCTTTCGGCAGCCGTAAAAAGACCCGGTTTGGCAGGATTATCAAAGACAGCAATAATCAGCCGGTCACAAAAGCCAGAAGCGCGTCTGGCGACGCTGAGATGGCCTAGGGTTACCGGGTCAAACCGGCCCGGGTAAATGGCTATCAAAACGGCTGTCCTTTCTATATATAGCAATCAGGCTATCACCGTGACGATGTTCTTTTAACATCGTAAGCCGCCCGTAACGCTCCGCCAGGGTCAGATGGGCGGAATGGGTAACCGCCATAACTGTGTTTTCACCTATAAGGCTGGAATTCCCCAGCTTTTCCAGTACCTCGCCAATCTGCTGGTTGCGGTACGGAGGGTCTGCCAGTATTACGTCATATTGCTTGCCTAGCAAGGACATAGCCTTGGGTACATCCAAACAATAAACGTGAGCCTGGCCTGCACAGCCAATGGTTTCCAAATTTTGTTTTATTATATCACAACAAGCGCGTTCATGTTCAACAAAATCTACATGACCGGCCCCGCGGGAAAGGGCTTCCAAACCTAAAGAGCCGCTGCCGGAATAAATATCCAGCACCTCGCTCCAGTCTTCGGCTATTGCCTCCAGCATGGACATCATAGCCCCCCTGACCAGTTCGGTAGCCGGGCGGGTAGCTTTACGCTGGGGTACAATTATGTTTTTGCCTTTGGCATCTCCGGCAATAATTCTCATACCTTAAAAAATAGCGGAATGCAGACTCCAAATCAAGTTTAAACATAGCCGAAACCAGTTTTACCATAATACCCGGCTGCAAAAATACGGTTCAGAATCTTAAAGCCAGGCGGGCGGGAACTATGCCTGTTGTCAGGGAAGAGCCTAAGATTTTTTGGAATATTTTACCGCATTTTCAGTTTAAAGACCGCCTGGTTTACCGGGTTTTCCAAGCCAAAGAATATTTTTGAAAAGATTTATTCCTGATTAAACCCCAGCACTAGTACTTTGGATATAATTTATTCGTGATTTTAACTTGCGTTTAAACAACTACTTGGTATATCATATTAACAAATTGTGTCTCCAGAGCCTTTAGTAAGGAGGTAGTGATGAGGTCTCAGTTTAGTAGGCGAGATTTCCTCAAGATCAGCGGAGGGACCGCGGGTCTCTTTGCCACAGCTGGTCTTTTCCGTGGACCCATCAAGGGTGTTGAGCCCACGATGGTTGACACGCGCCCCCGGTGGGTAAAAGAAACCACCACCATCTGTCCCTTTGACGCCAGCGGTTGCGGATTTATCTGCTATACCGATTCGGCCGGCAACCTCACCAATATGGAAGGTGATCCTGATAATCCAGTAAATCGGGGGAGTGCCTGTTCCAAGGGTGCTTCACTGATTCAGCTTCACAATAACAAACACCGTCTAGAAAAGGTGCTTTACCGTGCCGCCGGTGCAAGTGATTGGGAAGAGAAAAGCTGGGATTGGGCCCTTGGTGAAATTGCCAACAAGGTAAAAGCCAGCCGTGACAGCGGGTTTGTAGCTACAAATGCTGCCGGCAAGACTGTCAACCGCACCGAGGCTATTGCCTCACTGGGCGGGGCTACACTGGACAACGAAGAATGTTATCTGCTGTCCAAGATGCTTCGCGCCCTGGGTATTGTCTACCTGGACAGCCAGGCCAGACTGAGTACCGCTTCCAGCCTGGAAGCCCTGGCGGCTTCATTCGGGCATCATGCCATGAACAACAGCTGGACGGATATCAGCAACGCCAATGTCATTTTGGACATGGGCGGTAACCCGGCTGAAAACTACCCCGCCTGTTTCTCCCATTTGGGTGAAGCCATGGGCAAAGGGACAGAGCTTATCAGCGTTGACTGCCGCCTGACCCGGACTGCGGCCAAGGCCGGCACATTCGTTGCCGCCCGCTCCGGTTCGGAGATTGCCTTTACCGGCGGTCTTATCAAGTATGTCATTGCTGATATTGAAGCCCACCCCGCAAATTACAACCTGACTTATATTACCGAGTACACCACTGCCGGCATGGTAGTAAATTCCAACTTCAAGGGCCCGGCTGATTTGGACGGTATGTTTACCGGTTACAACTCCGCCAGCCATTCTTACGACCAGTCAAACTGGAGTTTTGCCAAAGCCAGCAACGGCGACCCGATAATAGACAAAACCCTGACCAACCCCAACTGTGTCTTCCAGCTTTTGAAGAAGCAATATGCCCGTTACACCCCGGAAATGGTAGCCGCAACCTGTGGCTGCTCTCAGGCTGATTTTGCAAAGGTCTGTGCCTCTTTTGCCTCAACCGGCAAAGCTGACAAGGCCGGCGCTATTATCTACGCCATGAGCTCCACCCAGCACACTTCCGGCGCTCAGACAGTCCGGGCTTATGCCATACTTCAGATGCTGCTGGGCAATATCGGCGTATCCGGCGGCGGTTTATTCGCCCTGGGCGGCGAATCTAACGTACAGGGTGCAGCCGACAATGGTGTTGCCTGGAACAAACTGCCCGGTTATTTATCTGCCCCCACTGAAGATGACACCAATTTTGCTGCTTTTGCCGCTAAATCCAGCGAGCAGAACGCAGCCAGCCTTTTGAAGGCCTGGTACGGCTCTAATGCCTCCAGCTCAAATGGCTTTGGTTTCAGCTTCCTGCCCAAGACAGATACAAATACCGATTACTCTTATGTAAATGCTATCAAGCAGATGGCTGCCGGCACTATCAAAGGTGCTTTCGCCTGGGGTGCAAACCCGGTGGTTGAAAGTGCCGCTGCCGCTCAAGCCACTCAAGCCCTGGCTAAACTGGACTGGCTGGTAGTGACAGATATGTTTGAATCTGAAACTGCCGCTTTCTGGAAGAAAGAAGGCATCAGTTCACAAACCGAAGTCTTCCTGCTGCCCGCCGCCTGTTCTTATGAAAAGGAAGGCAGCGTAACCAATGCCGACCGCTGGGTACAGTGGCGGAACCAGGCCGTAAATGCTCCGGGTGAAGCCAAATCCGAGCTGGAGGTTATCAGCTCCCTGTTTAGCCGCATTCAGTCCCTTTATCAGGGCGAAAGCGCTCTTAATGCAGAAGCTATCACCAAGCTCAGCTGGACTTACAGCACCAACCCCTCTGCGGCTGACGTAGCCAAAGAGATGAACGGCTATAAAGTATCTTCCCTGCAGCAGCTTGAAAGCCCTGAAGAGCTGAGGACGGACGGAACGGTTGCCTGCGGCAACAATCTTTATGTCGGCAGCTTTACAGATGCCGGTAACCAGATGGCGCGCCGCGAACAGACCGGTGTCTTCCATGCCGGTTGGGCCTGGAGCTGGCCGGTGAATATCCGTATCCTGAACAACCGGGCTTCAGTTGACCTGAGCGGCCAGCCCTTCAATGCGGCTAAACCCGTTGTCAGCTGGAACGGTATGGGTTGGAGCGGTGACATTGTTGACGGCAATAACCCCCCGGTTAATCAGAGCGGCGGACTGCCCTTCAAAGGCACAAGCGGCAGTCAAGGACAACTCTTTGCCGCTATGGCTGACGGCCCCATGCCCGAACATTACGAACCCTGGGAAAGCCCGGTGGACAATGCTCTGTCCGGCACCCAGAATAATCCGGCCGCTATGGTCTTTGAGGGCGACACTAAGGGCAGTGCCGGTGAATATCCGGTTATCTGCACTACTGTACGCACCGTTGAGCATAGTCTGGGCGGAGAACTAACCCGCAATATGCCTTTCCTGGTAGAACTTGCCCCGGCCGCTTATGTGGAAATATCCGAACAGCTGGCCAGCGAAAAGGGTATCAAAGCCGGTGATATTGTAAAACTGACCTCGGCCAGAGGCAGCGTGTCAGTGGCTGCGGCCGTTACCAAGCGACTTAAACCATTCAGTATTGGCGGCAAGACTGTTCATCAGGTAGCTATACCCTATCACTGGGGCTTTATGGGAATTGCACAGGGTGACAGTGCCAACACACTTGCCCCGAACACCGCAGACTCCAACTCCTCCACTCCTGAGTTCAAGGCGTTCCTGGTCAAGGTGGAAAAAGAAGCCGACGGTACCGTACCGACCATTACCGGACGCTACAAGGTACTTGAGGACTAAGCCATGAAGTATCTAAATGCTAAATTAAACGGCGAACTCGCATATACGGAAGGGAATTCTCCTTCCAGGAAGGGAGGGCTTTAGAGCATGTTCAGTGCCATCAAGGGCTGGGTAAACAAGCTCGAACAGACCGGCAACCCCAACGTGCCTTTATTCGGCAAATGGGGACTCCTCCAGATTATCCTTGCTCTGGGCGCCTTAACCGTAGCCGGATTAAAACTGGCTTACGGTCTGGGTCCCATTACCAACCTTTCAGATAACTGGCCCTGGGGTCTTTGGGTTGCCTTTGACGTAGGCGCATATATCGCCTCGGCGGCCGGTGGTTTTACCATGGCTGCCATTGTATACATATTCGGTTTTGAGAAATTCCGCCCCCTGGTACGGCCGGCTATTCTCATTGGTGCATTGTGTTACACCATCGGCGCTATCGGCATCATGATTGACCTTGCCCGCTCCATACGGATTGTTCATCCTATCTGGATGTGGAACCATGAGTCCATCATGTTTGAAGTAGGCTGGTGCGTTATGATGTACCTGACCGTACTCTACCTTGAATTCTCCAACAATATTTTTGAACGTATTGGCTGGAAGAAGCTGGGTAACCTGCAGCACTCCTTTATTATCCCGCTGGTTATCTTCGGCATTATGCTCTCCTTCCTCCACCAGTCTTCACTGGGTGCCCTGTTCCTGATTAACCCGGCTCAGCAGCCCCTCTGGCACGGCCCGCTGATGGGTCACCTCTTCCTGGTATCCGCCATGGCTCTGGGTCTGGCAGTACTCACTTACTTCTCCATCATCCTGTCCCGCTCATGGAAGATGACCCTGCGTATGGATATACTTTCCAAACTGGGGCTGGTTATCGCCTGGATTCTGCTGGTTTATCTGGCAGCCCGCGGCGTTGACTACGCTATCACCGGAAACCTGGCCGCCGGCCTTAACGGTGACTGGTATACCGTACTCTGGGTAGCTGAAGTAGGTATCGGCATGTTACTGCCCATGATACTGCTCTTTATAAAGAAGGTCCGCACTTCGCGCACCGGCCTTCTCTGGTCAACCGGTTTGATAATTATGGGTGTGGTCTTAAACCGCATAAACACCCTGGTTATCTCTCAGGCTCCCAACCGCGAAGGCAGCTACTTCCCGCACATACTGGAATTTGTCTTCACCTTCGGCCTTATTGCCGGGGCTATGTATGTATTCCGTCTGTGTGCCAAATACCTGCCGCTTTATTCTGACCACATGAAGGGGCTTACCCCCGAACAGGTCAAGAAAGCACCTGAGGTTATACCGGCAAGCTAAATGAATACTAATCGGCTGGAGCGTATCAATTCGGAAATTGAAAGATACAGGGCCGCTCAGCCGGAACTGGAAACCATACTTGCCCTGTACCAGAAGGTTTTTGCAATTCAGGAGTCGGCTTCCTCGCAAGAGGAGCCGGCTCCCCTTATTTCAGAGGAAGATGCCATAGCCAAACTGGCATCCGGGGAATATATACTGAAAGGTATTCCGCTTAGCCCCCCTGCCGAACTTTTTCACCAGACAGGCCTTAAACTGGGACGCACCTTTACCCAAACCGCCGGAGAGAAATTCCCCGCTCCAGCCCTTCTTAAGCTGATAGAAAGCCATCCTGAAGGATTATCCGGCTTTATTTCCGCCCTGCTGGCAGACAATCTGGACTATCTGGCTGAGTTTGCCCAAAAAACCAGCTTCAATCCTGAAACCCTGCTGTTTTTTGTGACCAATCTGGTTTCGCCATTCCTGGTTGCCCAGGCCAAATATTACCAGCCGCAGGTAGACCTGCTGGGCTGGGATAAAAATACCTGCCCCGTTTGCGGCTCCAGCCCCCGCTACTCACGGCTGGACAAAGACACCGGTGCCCGCCGCCTTTTCTGCTCACTCTGCCATACCCAGTGGAATTACCGGCGGATAAAATGCGCCTACTGCACTAATGCTAACACTGAAAAACTCCGCCACTTTTACTCTGCTGTATTCCCCTACCAGCGGGCAGATGTCTGCGAAAAGTGTAAGTCATACATCAAGACCACTGACGAACGGCGGCTGGGACGTGAATGCCTGCCGGAAGTGGAAGACGCTGTTTCCATTCATCTGGATAACATCGCCCAGAACGAGGGCTACCAGCCCGGCTAGAACCCCTTTTAAGCCCCGTTTCCTGCCCTGCCCATATGATTTCACCTGAATCCCCCAAAGCGCATAGCTATGCCATTTTAGTCAGGCAAAATTCACGGGGAAAGCACACCAAGCCAGATAATACCGGGAAAAAGGAAGGGGGCTTTCGCCCCCCTGTTGTTTACTTATCACCCTCATCTACCGGACACTCCGGGTGAGGTACTTCAACCGGCTTTATTTCCTTAGGCGGCTTAAGAAGTGACGCCGCAACCGATACCGCCAGTATAACCGCCACCACACTTAAGGAAAGCGCCACCGGCAGGTGGACAAATTCACTGATAAGCATCTTAATACCCAGAAAAGACAAGATAGCAGCCAAACCATAATGCAGATAATGCAGCTTTTGGATAATCCCCGAAAGAGCCATATACATAGCCCTAAGGCCCATCACCGCAAAGATGTTAGACGTAAAGACAATAAACGGGTCTAACGTAATAGCCATAACCGCCGGTATGGAATCTATGGCAAAAACCAAATCCATAGCCTCTATGGTAACCAGTACCAGAATCAGGGGGGTAGCCAGTTTTCTGCCGTTTTCTTTTATAAAGAAATGGTCTCCGTGCAGTTTGTTGGTCATGGGCAAAATACGGCAGACAAAATTCACCAGCGGGTTCTTATCAGGGTGTATTTCCTGATTTTGGTCTTTGACCATGCGGATACCGGTATAGATAAGGAAAGCCCCGAATATATACAGTACCCAGCTAAGGTTTTCTATAAGGGTAATGCCGGCCGCTATAAAAACCGCCCGCATAATAATAGCCCCCAGAATACCCCAGAACAAAACCTTGTGCTGATACTCCCGCTTAATACAAAAGTACGAGAATATCATGATAAACACAAACAGGTTATCTACCGAAAGGGACAGCTCAATAATATACCCGCTCAGGTAATTAAGCCCGAATTCGCTGCCCATACTGAAATATATAAGCCCGCCGAATATCAGGGCCAGCAAAATCCAGACGCCGCTCCAGATAAGGGCTTCTTTAGTTTTTACTTCATGGGCACGGCGGTGAAAGACGCCCAGGTCCAGTGCCAGCATACACAGCACCATTACGGCAAATATTATCCACAAAACAGTCAGCGACAAGGCTATGCTCCTTTAAACCAGATACAGTTTATCCCAAAGCAAAATACCAAAATAAACAGCTTTTGTTTATGCACCGTATTAATCAGGCTAATATAACACCCGCCATAGAGTCCGTCAAATAACCTTTTGAAAATTAAGGGGAGTGATTTTGGCACTCCCCTTTTATTCCTAATAAGTTGGGTTGTTCTCTGAAACAGGCGGTTTTGAACGCCTGAAGAAGGGCGGTTTTCCCACTTTATTCCCCGGCCGGGCCGGGCGGTTTGCAAAAGAAGCTTTGCCGTTAAAGCGGGCCGGACGGCGGCTTGAAAACTGCTCCGGGTTTTCAGAAACAGACCGGGTATTTTCAGCCGAAGTCACTCCGGTTTCCCTGCCAAATGAAGGGTAGGCTTTAGCCGCAGCTTGAGCATCATCCTCTTTCCTGAAAGCAGGACGGGCATTAAACCTGGCTACAGGCTTAGCTGCCATAGGGGCATCCTCAAACGAAGGGCGTCCCCCAAAGCGGGGGGCAGAGTACCCTTCCCGGCGGAAACGGGGGGCGGAATCAGCCGGGCGTCCGGAACGGACAGCCTGACTAAACGGCCTGACATTGCCTGAGGGCATTTCAGCCGTAAGACTATTTGGTGAAGTTTCAGCTGCAGGCATTTCAGAGCGGTTATAACCCTCAGCCGAATAACCCCGGCGGGGAGCAAAGCCCCGGCGCTGCGAATGGTTCTGCCCGTCATTACGGGTGGTGGCATAATCAAACCCATCAACCCGGAGGCGCTGGATTGGGCTGTTTATCAGTTTTTGAATATCCCTTACCATATCACCATCACGCCCGGTCACCAGGCTGAGGGCCTGCCCGGTGCGGTCAAAACGCCCGGTCCGTCCGATACGGTGAGTATAATCTTCAGGGGTATCCGGCATATCATAATTTATCACGTGGGAAATATGGTCAATATCCAGACCCCTGGCGGCAATATCGGTAGCCACCAGAATTTTAAAATTCCCCCGGCGGAAGCCTTCCATGACGGCATGGCGGCGGTTTTGGGAAAGATTGCCCTGCAAAGATGCAGTAGTAAAACCGGCTCTGGATATTTCATCAGCCAGGTTTTCCGCCCCGTACTTGGTGCGGGCAAATATCAAAACAGACTTGGTTTCCGTTGTTTTCAGAATTTCAATCAGCAAAGGGGTTTTCTGATGGTTTTTCACCGGATAAACACTGTGGCTGACACTGCTTGCCGGAGCCTGAGTACCAATCTGGATAGTTACCGGATTAGTCTGGGTTTCCAAGGTCAGCTTGCGGACTTCCGGCGGCATGGTGGCTGAAAATAAAAGGGTCTGATGCGGCTGAACCAGACATTTCAAAATACTCTGGATATCCGGCTGGAAACCCATATCAAACATGCGGTCAGCCTCGTCTATAATCAGGGTCTCCACCCCGCAAATATCAATAGTTCCCCGCCAGATATGGTCTAAAAGCCTGCCGGGGCAAGCCACTACCACATCTACCCCGCTCCGTAAGCGGCGGATTTGCTGGTCCATATTAACCCCGCCGTAGATAGAGCACTCCCGGATGCGGGCGCGCTGACCCAGCGAGCGGAAGCTCTCAGCAATCTGGCAGGCCAGCTCTCTGGTAGGCGCCAGCACCAAAGTACGTACCCGCCCCCTGGGGGTAGAAAGCATTTTCTGGATAACGGGTAAAGCATAAGCCGCGGTTTTGCCAGTACCTGTTTGGGCCAGACCAATAACATCATGCCCCTCTAAAATAGGGGGAATAGCCTGGGCCTGAATGGGGGTGGGCTCTTGATAACCGCAAGCCCTGACCCCGGCCATAACAGCCGGAGCAAAATTGAAAGATTCGAAAGACATACAACTCCTGTTGAGTGCTTGGCACTCATATTTTTCTTCTGCCGGCAGTCAGACAACCGCTAATTTCTAACTGTTGTCCAGATAGGAAATCTTATATCCCATCATTATCCTGCCCTATTCTAAAAAGGATGCAGAAGATAGGAGTGCAAGTAATTACCTTGGGGGTAGATGAGCCGGTCCTTCAATGAGGACGGTTGAAAAGCTACCCAGCCCTGGGATTTTTCCCTGCCCGGGCCAGGCCATGTGAAACCGGGGCCAAACCCGAATTACTATATTTTCTTATCTGTGTTGCCCTGCTTATGCAGTTAACTAAGGATATAACAATCTGGTTTTTATGTCAAATTTACCCCAACTAACATTCAAATAGGATTAGCCTTTACCTGCCAAATACAAAAAGAAAGGCAGAAGGCCATACAGCCCCCTGCCTTTCCGTAGTACTAACTAAGTGGTTTAAATGCCTGATTTGCGGTTACGCCGCCAGATAAGCTGCCAGGTTATACCCAGCACCAGCAAAGCCAGCAAACCGAATATCAGACCGGAACTGCGGGCGGCACTGGCCACCGATTCTTCGTTAAATGTATTAACAAAGACGATACCGCTGCCAACCAGCAAAACAAACAAAGCCATCATCAGGTAATCTACCCAGATAAGTTTTATATTATGTTCCTTGGCGGCATGCCACAGCCAACTGCCGAATATACCGACAAGCAAGCCGAACAAAAAGATAATTGCTGTCATATCTCCAACTCCTTTTTAAAGTACCTTGATATTCAGAGAGACCCCGTGTCTATCTCCAGGGAGCCCATTCACCGGTTGCATGCCCTTCAGGATAGCGGTTATAGAAGAAGTCATCCAGCTTAACCAGGAACGGGGCAAAGGCCGGGTTCTGGCCTACCATACGCCCTATTTCGTGAATCAGGGTATCAGGTTTAGACCAGGGGCAGACGCTCTGGCACTTGGAACAGCCATAAGCCAACCTTTGGGACAAACATTTTTTGCCATCCTGGAACCAGCGGATAGACTTGACTACCGTATCCACTTCGCTGGGTTCGTCATCCATGGAAATAGCACTGGCAGGACAATTATCAGCACACTTCTTGCAGACCTTGCAGAATTCCTGAAGGCCAAAATCTATGGGCTTATCCGGAACCAGCGGCAAGTTGGTAAAGACTTCCATGATTCTCATCTGGGCGCCCCAGGGTGAAATCACCAGGCCGCTCCTGCCCAGTTCACCCAGACCGGCTTTGACTGCAAAGGGGGTATCCATAATATCAGTATCGCTAAAGATATTGGCCTTAGCATCATGTCCCAGTGAGCGGATTATGGATTCCAGATAATGGGGAGCAAAGTCCGATTGGGAACAGGCTATTTTGGCACTGGCCTCAACCAGAGGTCCGGTCATGGCACTTAGAGTATCGGTATCACATTTGTCAGCCATGACAATGCAGTATTTGTAGGGATACGGCCAGGGTATTTCACGGCCCTCATCTACATAATTCGCATGTCCGGTGGTATAAGTACCCTTGGTTCTGCCAACGCTGTAGAAGAAAGGTTTCATATCTTCAGTTACTTCGCAGATACCCACCTGCTCACAGCCAAACCAGCGGCAGATTTTCTTTATGCGGGCTGTCATTTCTTCGGGAGAAAGCTCAACCTTAGTGGCGGCTATAGGTGCCTGCTGATACCGACCCGGCTCAAGGGTAATATGCCACCTGTCCATAGCAATCTGGAAAGCATTACTCCAGGTATAATCAGCCGCTTCCAAAGGGGTAATTTCAGCTGCGTGTTTCTTTTTTTCCTGAACAGCCGCAAACAGCACCGGTCCCCAGTCTCCGGGTTCACCTGACCAGTCACCGGTTGAGCCGCGCCGGACTATCTGGGAAAAACCATGTTCACGGGCATCAAGTCTTTGAGTAGGGGCAATAACTCTGGTAGTACCTATATAGCCGTCCTTGTTTTCAATTCTTTTGTAAAAACTTTCCGGCAGGTCCCGGGTAAGGGAGGCACTTCCCATTTCATCCATAGCTTTGATACTCGGATTAACCAGTTCCTCAGCGGATACAGTTGAAGCTGTTGCCATGATAGTGGCAACGGTGGCAGCAGATGCAATACCCGCACCTTTTACAAAATCACGGCGGTTTATTTTTCCATCCATGTCCTGACCCTTTTGTTTACCTTTCTATGTAAGATTTAATTGCAAAATAGGCCCCAGGCAGATTGCGCGCGTCGCCCTTGTCCTAAAGTGGTGTTAAATGCATGGTATTACATCACGTATCTAACACTCAATAACTAGTGGATACTAATCAGTAATACCCTGTATCAGTTCTGTTACACCCTACCTAAACGTGCGGGGGTGCATTGTATTACCAGATTAATAGATATAAAATGGAAATATGGCATATCAGAATTTACTGTCAGAAAGCAGTATGATTACCAGAACCCAATCCGCTGAACTTGAAAAAGCCATTCGCGCTGTTCTCCCTTCGGAAACTGCGAAGCTGATTGATCTGGCTGAACAGATGTTTGACGACTACAAACAGGGCTTGATTCAGCATAACGAGGCCAGGAATCTTATCGGCATAATCCAAAATAAAGCCGAAGAAGCTCAGATAATAGACCGTGATTGCGCTCCTGTAGCCATATTCAGCCCTGTATCCTATATCCCGCCGGGTATTACCCTGCTGAAAGCCTATCTTAAACTGAACGGATTCAGGCCGCTGGTACTGGAGCTTGACGAACACAACATCCGGCAGATGGCCGGGCAGATTTATCCAAAGGCTGTTGTCAGCCTGACCCTGTTTCACCATATTGATAAACTGGCGAAACTGCAATCTTGTTTCAAAGACGCCGGGCTGGGTGTCATAGCGGGGGGCGTACCCTTTATCTACCAGCACCAGAACAAAGACAGGCTCTCTTTTTGTTATTTCCCGGAATCACTCCGGGAGCTTATCTGCAAACTTAGCGAGGATTTACCAAATGAAGACTGAAAATAACAAGGTTGGAATAGTCACCTGCGTGAGCATGAGTAACTTCGTGAAAAACTGGGCTCAGCACAGGAATCTGGACGTACGTATTTACCCCATAACCAATTTCTGCTTTTACAGTGTAAAAATAGAGATGCTCTCTTATTATATTGAAAGGGCAATTCTGGAAAACGGCTACTGCATTTTAAACTATGGTATGTGCAACGAATCTATCAGCCAGCTTAAAGACCATTATGCCGGCAGGTTATCCGTAGTAGAGCTGGACAATTGTTACGAAGCAGCCATAGGCACAGCTATCTACCAGGAACGGATAGAACAGGGGCATATCTTCCGCAATCCTACCACTATGACCTGCTGGCAGAATATGCCCACCCTGGAGGTTATGCAACCGGTTGAAACGGGTCTCTACCCTGCCCCCATAACCTTTATTCTGGAAAATGGCGAAGAAGAAAAAGCCGCTAGTTATGTAAACAAACTTAAAAGTGTTACCGCTCTTGACTACTCGGTGGAGGTACTTAACCCCCAGCCCCACTTTTTAGAAGATAAACTTGACCAGGCTTATGCCAAGATACAGCTTGCCAGTTATGAAGAAGACGCAACCCGCCGGCTGATTTTCCCGTTCTCTTTCCACAATTCAGATGAATACCTGTACATTCTGGATAAACATGACAATCTGGTATTCAGCCCGTATGTCGCCCCCACCACCCCCAACCAGATATGCGAAAAGCTGCTGGAATTTATCCTGGGACATCAGACTGACAGCAGTTTTAAGGTAATAGACTTTGACTGCCTGCTGAAACAACGGGGACTGTATCTGGACAAATGCAAACGCTTTGCCAACCGCTCTTCTTTGACCACTGAGTACGAGATTATTCAGGACGGCCAATCCACCTGGATAAAAGAGATACTCTGGGTATCTTATGATGATAGCTGCTCTATATCCAGCATCTGCGGGCGGATGGAAGATATTACCAAGGTAAAGACCTCCGAAAAATCTATAGCCGAAAGCTATACCAAAGAATGCCTGCTCAGACAGGCTTTACAGGACGAAACCAAGAAACGGCAAGCCCACCTTAAGGCACTGGTGCATGAAATCAGAACCCCCCTGACCCCGCTGCTGGCCGCCAGCGACGCTCTGGTAAATGTATCTGAAAAAGGCACCGAACTGTATAATCTGGCCAGCAGTATCCGCGAAGGGGCAGAGACTTTAAACAACCGCATTCACGATTTGATTGAACTTGAACGCGGCAAAATAGGCATGCTGAAACTGAAAATGGCCCAGTATTCCGTTGAGGATATCCTGGACGAACTGCAAATGCGTTATACGCCCATCTTTCAAAAACAGCATAAACACCTTACCTTTTGTGATGAAACACCTAAGGCTTATATATATTGTGACAAGGAACGCCTGCTGCAGATACTGACCAACCTGATAGACAACGCCTTAAAGTATACCAAGGCAGAGGACAGCGTATCAGTTGCCGCCGGGGTAGAAAAAGGATTTTTACGTTTCAGGGTAACTGACAGCGGTGCGGGCGTATCCGCCTGCATGATTCCCGACCTTTTTACCGAATACGGCAAACTCAGCGGCGGGAATAACCTCAGCGGTCTGGGACTAGGGCTGCCTATTGCCAAACTCTATGTTGAAGCCCATGGCGGCCAGATTACTTATAACCCGGCAGAACCTAAAGGCAGCGAATTTGCTTTCACCATACCTCTTAAAACCATATCCGAAAACGAACTTTCTGACCTCAGGATAGTAAATGAACATTCTAATAGTTGAAGATAATGACGCGGCTGCCTCAACCATAAGCTCTATCTTAAGACTATCTTACCATGACGCCAAAATTACTGTTTGCCGTACCGGTTATGAGGCGGTAGAAAGCGTAAACTCCGACAAGGCTGACTTGGTTCTGCTGGACCTGGGGCTGCCGGATATGAACGGCCTGAAGGTTCTGGACGAAATACACCCGATTACCGGTGCCCCTATTATTGTGGTCACCGCCTGTGAAGACGAGGAAAATGTTTTAAAAGCTCTGGAACAAGGAGCAGACGAATATATTACTAAACCATTCCGCCATCTTGAATTTCTGGCCAGAGTTAAAAAAGCCTTATCTAAAAATATCAGCCAAAATACGGCCATAATAAAATCCGGGGATATTACCATTGACTGTGCCAAGCATGAACTTTCGTTCCGGAATGACCGGGTATTCCTGACCAGAGTAGAAACCATGATTATGAGCCTGCTGCTGCAGAGGAACGGGCAGATAGTGGACTACCGGGATATATCTGATGCCCTCTGGGGGCACGCCTACCCCGGTTCAGATGAAAGCATACGGGTTTACATATCCCGGTTGCGCCTGAAGATAGAAAAAAACCTGAAGGCCGGGTGCATAATCAAAAACGAGGCCGGCATAGGATACCGGCTGTCCCTGGCCGAATAAACCCCCGCCTGTTTTAGCCACCCCCGGATACAAGCTTTAAACCCGCTTCTTAGCCGGTTCTCTAAGTACCCTAAACCGCCGACAAAACAGACAGGCCGGCTTACGGCCGGTAATACCAAAGGGGAGGGGGTTAACCCCCTCCCCTTCCAGATACATAGATAACCCCAGTGTTAAGCTTTTTTGGTTCTTCTAGCCGCCAGCTGCCAGGCCAAAGCCAGCAGTATCAGCGAAGGCAAACCGGTAACCAGCAGGAACATAGAAGCGGCCTTGGATTCCAGCTCGGCAAAGCTGCCAATGAAATTCTGGATTGTAAAAAGGAGCAATGCCAGGCCAGCTAAACCGATTACCCATTCATACCAAGAAAGGCTGGCGTTATTGCGTTTTAACATCCAGACTACTCCCAGTATCAAAGCCCCAACTATCAAGCCAATTATAAACCACATATTTTGATTTTCCTCCTACCAACCATCAGAGATTGGTCTCAACATTTATTCACCCGCAACCACATGAATCAGTCGGCAATGGGTCTTGAACAGGCAGGTAAGGAACATTCGGGTCTTTAGCCGGATATCCATGCTCCATAGGAATATCTCCCTGCGTATCCTCTGCCTCAACGTTACTTGCACAGGAAGCCAATAAAGATAAGCAGCCTACTATCAACAGACCTGTTATCAGCACCATTAACCTTTTCATACAATTTTCCTGAAAAATTAAATTTTAGTAACCGCCCACCGTTGAGCCGACTGTAGTATCAAAGCCGTAAGCAGGCAGACCAATCTCCCAGAACTTCTCTTTCTCGTCACCCTCAACCAAACCGTAGCCGAAAGCTTTATCAGCATTCCAGAGGAAGCCGTTGAGCAGAGATGTCTTGGCCAAAGTAGCCTTGACTACATCATGTATCATGGAAGCGCCGTTGGTATTGAAGGTACAGGTAGCCATACAGACACCGCAAGCACCAGCCACCGAGTTTGAATACATCTGGCAGGCGATGGGGTCATTCCAGAACAAACGCTTGCCGGGGGCATGGTAATCTACCGGCATTTCGGGTTTGTACATGCTGGCCGGGAAATCCCAGGTCGGTTCTGAACCCTGGTCAATACATTTGGCAGGGCATTCATCAGCGCATTTGTGGCAGGTATGGCAGAAACGGAATATACCGGCATCTATGGGGTGAGTGGGTGCCATAGGCAAGTCGGTTATGATATCAAAATAGCCGTGAACACTGCCGTATTCGGGGCTGATGCAGACGTTTGAGTTGCGTCCCATTTTAGCCAGGCCGTCCAGTACAGCACCGGCCTGTGACGGGAAGCAAGGATACGGCTCTTCCAGACCCTGATAACCCAAAGCAGTCAGGAAACCTTTGGTACAGGTATCAATGGCTGCCCGCAGGCGGTAGCGGCTGATATTGGCCGCTGAGCGCAGCTGGGAACCGGGGCCAGTCCTGAAGAGGTCTTTTGACATGGGTACAGTATAGGTTATGCAGTAGAGGGGTTTATTGGGAATGACATATTTGGTATCAGTGGAATAACCCTGGTCAACATCTTCAAAGACAATCTTCTTGATGTAGGTATCCGGAGGCGGCCAGTTATCCAGATATTTGACGTCACCGCCCTGGGGATAGGTGGAAACAAATTTCTTGGTCCGTTCGTTCAGTTCACCTACGGATACGTCGGTAGCACCGAAGAAGCGCATGGCAGCCCGTACCATCTGGGTATTTTCTTCAGGCGTACCGGACCACTTAGGTACACCCATGCTTTCCGGGGTAGCAACACCTTTCTGTCCGGTCCAATATACGGAGAAAGAACCGCAGCAAGTCCCGGCGGCCGGGAAAACGTAATCAGTTTTATAACCGCTCATATACTGACCGGTACCGGCTCCGATATTTAAAGCATTATCCCGCAGGGTTGAACCGGGCTTATTATCAAGCATATCCTGCTTGGCGTTAGATAAGGCTCTCACCCTGTTATACTCATCCAATCCTACAAAGCGGCATACTTCAGCTGGTGAGTGGGCTGAGTAGCGGGCATCAAATCTCTCAACCATATCCCAGTCTATTTCAGTGGTAGGCTCTTCCAGTTCGAGTTCCTTTACCCACCAGGGACGTTTCCACTGGGCGGTTTTCGAACCGATCATTTCATCTAGATCACGATACAAGGGGGACACGGCAGCCGCAGTACCAATACCCGCTCCGGCTAAACCAAGCCCTTTCATAAAATCACGACGAGTTACTGCACTGTGAAATTTACTCATTAATTTCCTTCCTTTTCGTTTTGGTCTTTCCCAAAGTCACCCGGTCTCTTCCGGAAGTCTCTCTTAAGCCATCACCTCCTCTAAAACAGATAGTAACACCACTAAAAATAATAATGCTGATATTCATTATTTATCTGTTAATTGGTGTTAAAATTATTAACACCGCCACGAATGGCTGGGCAGGGCAAAAGGAAATTGGTAGTGTATTTTTAGATTTTTACAGCTATAATTTGGTACAGAGATTTGATACATATGTTATTAAGGATAATTAACTATTGATGTTCAATTCTGTAGGCAAGTTAGCACTGGATAGCGCTCCGGTGGCCGTTTACTGGTTAAACAACCGGGGGGAAGTGGTGTATTCAAATAAAGCCTTCACCAAAATGACCGGTTACAGTGCCAAAGAACTGGCCCAGTTGGATATCTGCCAGATTTCTTCGGATTTCAGCCGCCCCCAGTGGGAAAGTTACTGGAACAGGCTGAAAAAGTCAGGCGCTAATATCAGGTCAGCCATTTTATTGTCAAAATCAGGCCATAAAATCCCGGTAAACATAAATGATTCATATTTAAGATATTCCGATACAGACTATGACTGTGCCTTTTTAAACAAGGCAGACAGTGAGCAGATTACTCAAGTTAATACCGTAACACCCCAGCCCCATCTCAAAGAGATTGCCAGACAAAAAACAGATGAGGCGGTTACCTTTAATAAACTTATACAGACCCTGATTGAAAGGCAAACCCTTACCGAAAAAGCTCTATACGAGAGCGAGAAAAAATTCCGCACCATATTTAATAAAGCCCGTGATGCCATAATCCTCTGGGAATGGGATGCCCATAAAGAAGGCTTTAAGATAATTGAAGTAAACGACATGGCCTGCCAGCGGTTTGAGTACACCCGGCAGGAAATGTTCGGTAAATATGCTGATTTTTTCCAGCCCAACTCCAAGGAGAGCAAAGCCAAGTTTCTGGCCGGAACCAAAGCCACTGTCAACAAGGAAGATGGAGCGACTTATGAACTCCTGCATCAGTCAAAGTCCGGCAAGATTATGCAAAACGAAGTAAGCGGACTGCGCTTTGAGTTAAATGGCAAACCGGTAATATTATCTGTTATCCGTGATATATCTTTACGCAAAGAATATGAAATAAAACTGAAAAATATGTACGAGCGGGAAAAGTTGCTCAATACCCGGCTGGAAAACGAATCTCAGAAACGGGCAGAATTCACCCGCATTCTGGTACATGAATTAAAAACTCCCCTTACTCCCATAATAGCCGCCAGTGATATGCTGATAAAAATGCTGCCGCCCGATATTTCGCATGAATTGGCCAGCCAGATAAATAAAGGGGCTGAAGAGCTTAACAACAGGATGAACGACCTGTTTGACCTGGTCAGGGGGGAGCTGGGCATACTTTCACTGAATACTGAAAGCATTGACTGCACCAGGTTATTGGGGGATATTATAGAATTCATACGCCCCCAGGCACAGGCTAAAAATCAAACTCTTGAAGCCGGTTTCCAACCGAACCTGCCGTTAATTGAGGTTGACCCGGTCAGGTTTAAACAAATTGTGATGAATATCTTGGGAAACGCCCTGAAATTTACTTCCCAGGGCGGCTTTATCAAAATGAGCGTATTCCAAAAAGGCCGCTGTCTGGTTATTTGTATAAAAGATAACGGCCGGGGAATTTCAAAAGTAAAACAGCGGCGCTTGCTGACCTCATATGACGACCGGCTAATTTCCAGGGAAAGTTCCGGGGGGCTTGGTTTGGGGCTGGCTCTATCTAAAACATTTGTAGACCTCCACCAGGGGCAGATTACTATACACAGCAAGGAAGGCCACGGTACCACCTGTGATATTATTTTACCCATAAAACAAAATGGCGGAAGTTGAGAAGAGCATGAAGATACTAATAATTGAGGATGATGCCCAAACAACCGAAATTGTGAAGCTGTCTTTTAAACTCGGCTGGCCGGATGTGCGTTTGCTGGAAGCCAGTTCCGGTGAAAGCGGCCTGGCCATGGTGGAAACAGCCAAGCCTGATGCCATTATTCTTGATATCGGCTTGCCGGATATCAGCGGCTATGAAGTGCTAAGGCAAATCCGGCTCTTTTCTGAGTTACCGGTGATTATTCTGACTATTCGGAATGAGGAGAGCGACATTGTGAAGGCACTTTCCCTGGGAGCGGATGATTACCTGGTCAAACCATTCCGCCAGATGGAGCTACTCGCCCGTATCAAAGCTATAAGCAGGCGTTTGCATTCACCCGAAGTTGATTTGGAATTTGAATGCGGCCCATTCCATTTCGGCCAGTCAGTAACCAAACTCTATAAAAATGACAAACCCATACGCCTGACAAATATAGAGGGGCAGATACTGTATTACCTGATGCGTTCCAACGGACGTTATATTTATAATGAAACGATAGCTCAAAAAATCTGGGGGGAAAACGCTTACGAGAGAATAAGGGTAAATATAAGACATTTGCGGGAAAAAATTGAAGACAACCCTTCCAACCCCAAGTTTCTTATAAATATACCCGGCAAAGGGTATATGTTTATCTGCCAGGATTCGCCCAAAGCGGAATCTTCTTCCTAATAGGATACAGCCCTTTAGCCTATCAGCCGTGATAAGTAAACGGGGTGGGGAAACAAGCTCTGCTCATGGAACAGAATGGTGGGCGCTGGCAGTCAATACACAGAACTCGGACCTGTGTATTTAACCTTGCCCTCCTGAAATAGATTGGCTATGCGGTGTCTTTTCGGTACGCTCAATTGCGGTGAGTATTCCCTTGGCGAGTATTCCTTTGTAAGGTCCATCTGCAACGAGGTTAAGTGTATTCAAAGCGAGATTGTAATAGTTACTCGCCTTTGTTAGATCGCCCATGTCTTCATGTGACTTGCCAAGGTTAAGATATAACGACGGAAAGAACCCAGATACCCTCTCGTCTTTAACTGCTTCCCCAAAATCTAAAGCCCGTTGATTCCAAAGGAATGTGCCTTCAACATTGTCTTGGTAGCGTGCCATGTAATGTGACACGATACATGAGTCATAGGCGTCTGTTCTTGCTTCCCAGGCCTTCATACACAGTCCAAGAGCATCGGTTGATCTTCCCTCAGATTCAGCCTTTATAGCGTCAGAACATAGTCGAACAATTGGATTGTTAACATCAATCTCCATTGACACAAGTATCGTTTCTAACGGCTTCATAGTCAAGTGGGGAGAAAGAACAATACAACAAGGTGTTGGTTATTGCCAGATAGCCAAAGGATCGTTGTCGTTCTGTAGATACACTTCCATTCAGGATGCAAAGTACTCATAAATCGGACACTCTCACGCGCTATTAACACGCCAAATACACAGATCACATCCTTCGATATGGCGGCATTATCCTTACCAGGCTTCTTTGGCCGCGCTCTGGATGTCGTGCTTGGCAATAAACCGCTAGAGAATCCTTCACTGGCAAAGGCAACCATTTAAGGGTTGCCTTTTTAGGACAGGATCGGCGGTTAGTGCACGTGATCTGTTCACAAAACGAGTATCGCCTTTTATGATCAGGATCAACCTTTTCATTTAAGGTGACAGACTCTAACATTATTTCATTCTCAGATGCACCTTTTTGCGGCATATGTCCGTTATACTATTAAGATGGATGTGTCCGGATTGAATGAAAAAAACCTAGTAGAAAAAGCAAAAACAGACTCTTCGGCGTTTGGAGAGCTCTATGAGTTGCATTACGCCAGAATCTTCGGTTACGTGCTCAGGAGGACTGCCAATCTCTATCAAGCACAGGACGTAACATCTGAAGTATTTTTTAAGGCGTTGAAAGGCCTCAAGTCATTCAATTGGAATGGCACACCTTTTTCAGCTTGGTTATATCGAATAGCTTCCCATGAGATAGTAAATAATTGCCGTCACAATTCTCGCTATTCATATGAAATAAGTCTCAATGGATTGGAGTCGATAGCACCTGTAGAAAACGTACTCCAACACGAGCGAGATGTGGAGGAGAGCCTGGACCTTCAGAGCAGTTTTCTTAAACTTCCAGCTAAATATCAAGAAATCATAGCCCTTCGATATTTTGAAGATATGGAAATCAGCCAAATAGCGGCAATAACTGGTAAATCGGAAAACACTGTGAAATCGTTGATATTTCGGGGGATAAGTTGCCTTAAGGAACTCAACGAGAAGTCGATGTAGGGAACGGGGGTATATATGACTACGGAAGAACTAATCCGGGTGCTAGCGAAAAGAAAATATCTTGAAGTGGAGTCTAGTAAATTTCGAACTCACCTTAGGACCGCGCTAATGGAACAACACCATAAGGAACGAACGAGGGTGGGGAATTTTGTTGGCCGATGGGCGCATAATACAAAGCTAACTGGCGTTCTTGGCGTGGGGCTTTTATTGTGTGTAACAGTAATTGTAGTCAGTGTGCTTTTGCCGTTTTCCTCTGCGGATTTCGATGGGAAAAAGGCCGTCGCCGCTGTAATGGCAAGCGCGGATGTTAAAGCCGCACTCCAAGGGGATACGATCACAGAAGTGCTTATTACGGGGGTTTTTGACTACGAAACCGAGGCGACAATAACCACTTCAACCGGCCGAACCTACAAAGTATTGATTGATAATAAGGGGAACATCGTAGCTATCAATCCAGGAACGCCTAGGTTAAGTCACACTTTTTTTCCGCTATTTACATCACCCCATTATAGTTCATTCTTTGAGCAAGGTTGTCCCGTTGCGTTGAACGAAGATGAAAAAGTAAGACTTATTGAAGTTGCCAAAAACTCGGATCCAATTAGGGTGCTGTTAGAACAGGGCGCCACTATATCCGGCCTTTCAATTGCTTATGCCAAAACAACCACGGTTTTTGACATGAAAACAAAAACTTGGACCGCAATTGTACATGAGAAACTCGCACAAGTGCTTATCAAGTCTTCTGACCAAAGCCACGTATTCCTCATCGATTTCGCAGAAGGGACAACCTATGCATCATTTGACGAGTTTTGTCGATCAAAAGGAATTCCTTATCCATAGATACTTGGAGAAGGAATATGTTAAATCCATACCGAGTTGAACCACTTCCAATAGATAATTTAACCGACAGCGAAATCAAATTAGTCTTCGAAGAGGTTATATGAAAATAATCCGATTAGCAATCGGTATCATATCCATCTCTTGGGTTTTCGTTTTAGTGCTCTTACTTATTAATACCAAGGGTGAGCCAACTATTGACTATCCTACAGGAAACCCCCTTGATCAGACTCCTCCGTTTCTAACAAAGAGGCCAAATATTGACCCAGGGTTTACCCCAATTTGGCACAGGTAAATTAAAGCAATAGAACTCACGAAATCAGGTTCGTGTTGTAACACAGGTTACCGTTGAAGTTGCTTAAAAACAAAGAAGTCCCGCACTACCTAACATAGATAATGGGTGCCTCCGCCAAGTGCCGTAAATACTTTCTAACAAATTGTTGAAGATAGGTTCGCAATTAGATTTAACAGTTTGGAGCCCGCCTGATTCAGGTAAATCATTCTTTCTGTATTATCTTATTTCAACTCCTGAAAATATGTTTGCGTCCCTTGAACCTCCACGATATACTTACGTCTGGAGAGTACTTATATCAATACCGAAGATTTTCCTGCTTTATATCGATCCTCAGATGGGTTGTCGGTCCAAGCCCAAAACAACTATCTCAGGTTAATGCGTTTTTCATTAGCGTTTTTGATCCTCGGTTCCCTTACTTCATTATTTTCCGGATCTTCGGAAGTCTTTGCCATAGTTTCTGCATGTATTCTATCTTTAGTTGTGTTTATTTCCCTTATCCTCGCGCGGAAGAGGTATGATATTACTTGGTATTTAACCCGAGCTATAGCAGAATCTGTAAAAACCATTACTTGGCGTTATGTAATGAAGGCAAAACCTTTTAATCAATCCGACCCAATTGCACGCACCAATTTCTTAAAAGATTTAAATAAAATACTTTCACAAAACCGAAGCGGATGCTGTACCGTCGATGACAACGAACAAATAACTCAAAAGATGATTGAAATAAGAAACGGAACATACCAAGAGCGGTTGAGCATTTACCTTGAAAAACGCGTAAAAGATCAAAGCAGTTGGTACATAAAAAAAGCAAGATATAACGCAACAAAAACGGACCAATGGTTTTACGCAATAATAGGGATGCAATTTTTGGCCGTGCTCAGCGCTCTTGTAAGGATCAGTGAGCCACAATGGAATTCAATTCCAACGAGTGTTTTAACCACGATGGCAGCTTCATCATTAAGTTGGATGCAAACTAAACGCTATCAAGAGCTCTCGAGTTCCTATGGACTAACGGCCAATGAGATTGGAATTATTAAATCAGACGTGCCTAGCGTTGTTAATGAGGTCACGCTTTGCAAGTTCGTAGGCGATGCCGAGAATGCTTTTTCACGTGAGCATACCCAATGGCAAGCTCGAAGAGATTACAATTAAACAAGTTCATTTAGGAGGCATCCATGCCCGAGCTACATAGATATAGGTTGTTTGTGAGTCACGCGTGGAGATATTCAGAAGAATACAACCGGTTTTGCAATCTATTGGCTAATGCGCCTAATTTCATATATTCGAACTACAGTGTACCTGAATGTGACCCTCTTCATTGCAAACCAAATGAGCTCGCCGAAGAACTTAGGCAACAAATCAGGCCTGTTGAAGTGGCGATAATCTTGGGTGGAATGTACGCTACTCATAGTGATTGGATCCAATTTGAAATCAATTTTGCTCAATCGCTGAATAAAAGAATTCTTGGAGTTGCACCGTATGGAAGTGAGCGTTTTCCACTAAACGTTAGTCAAGCTGACCTTACCCCACCTTTAGTAGCATTCCGGAGTAGAGTCCAGAATTTGCCTCAGCATACTCCTGAGGTGTTTGACCTTTCAATGAAGTGTGTGGCCTGACTTCGTTATAGTCGATCCTCCAATCCTCGATGATTTCCCGGGCTTGTTTCAAGCTCATGAACCAGTTTTCATTCAGGCATTCGTCCCTGAATCTACCGTTAAAGCTCTCGGCGAAGGCATTTTCTATAGGTTTGCCTGGCCGTATGAAATTGAGTTTTACACCCCGCCGATAAGCCCATTCATCAAGCGCCCGGCCGGCGAACTCAGGTCCATTGTCGATAGTGATGACTTCGGGCAAGCCTCGAGTCTCAGCCAACCTTTCCAGGACACTCACCACCCTGGCGCCACCGAGAGATGTATCCACTTCGATCGCTGGGCATTCCCGGGTGAAGTCATCGACGATGGTCAGTGTCCTGAAGCGTCTCCCGGTGACGGTGGAATCAGAAACGAAGTCCATGCTCCATCTTTGGTTAGGCCTATCGGGCACCGGCAATATGATTCGATTAACGGCAGTTCCTTTGCGTTTGCGTTTTCTTCTTAACGCCAATCCCTCTTCTTTGTAGATTCGCTCGGTCCGCTTGTGATTGATCACCAGTCCTTCCCGTTTAAGCATAATGTGGAGCCGCGGGCTGCCAAAGCGCTTCCGCTCCCCGGCCAGATCCCGTAACCGCTGGCGCAAGGCCAGATCATCGTCTAGTTTCGGCTTGTAGCGGTAGGCGGATGGCGAAATACCGACAAGCAGACAAGCTCTTCTTTCACTGAGCCCAAGATTTCCCCTGGCAAACTCCACCGCCTCCCGCCTGACCTTGGGCTCTAGAAGTTTTTTGCGAGAAGCTCTTTAAGCGCCCAATTATCAAGCGCCTGGTCGGCCACAATCTGCTTCAGACGGCGGTTTTCATCTTCCAGAGTTTTGAGCCGTTTAAGCTCGCTAATGGAAAGACCCGCATATTTGGCTTTCCACTTGTAGTAAGTGGCGTCGCTGACTCCGTGCTTGCGGCACAGCTCGCTGATCTTTGCCCCGGCTTCGGCTTCCTTTAGCACGGTGATGATCTGCTCTTCGGTGAACTTTTTCCTGATCAATTGAGCCCTCCTTGAACGTTTTATTTTAGCGGAGGACTCTACATCTCGGCGATACTAATTACGGGGGGAGGGTCAACTTCAGCAGCGTTGTAGTCAGGCACTACCAATGATTCAAGGCTAAGATCAAGCAGTCTCTTCTGCTGCTTGTATTCCTCCTCCGGCATGACGTTATCGACGTACGCCCTTCCGAGGCGAAGTAGTCTCGCTTTAACCTCGTCCCGTTCCTTATGGATCCGCTCAACATCGTCTTTCATGCTGATAATAGACAGCACTTCTTCTAGCCACTTCGGTCCGAGTTCAATGGCCGAGACTAGCTCTCTCACCTGATTGTCGATTATCTTTAAACAGTTATTTTTGATTTGTATTACGGCCAATTTTTCTGATGCTCCATCTTAATCCGAAAGTTAGACAGAGAGTTGTCAGAAGGGCTCCACCTACCAATAGGGCAATTACTCCTATTGCTTGTGGTTCTTGTTCAGTGAAGGTCGCAAATCCATCGTGAACAAACAAAACAGCAAGTGCCGAGGATAACATCCCAAAAATCCACTGGTACCATTTAATATCTAGGTTTATCTTCATGAATCGTTCCTCCAATCCTAATTAGTGAAGTTTACCATTCGTTTTTCCCATACTGGTGAATGCCCCATTCAGCCATATTCCCGGTCCAAAGAGTGGAACGTTCTTCATCTGAAGGCATTTCGCCATAGCCAGCTTGTGTGTCCATGTTAGCAAAGAAACTATTCAAGAGTGGAGTTGTCGAAACTGTAGCTTTAACAATTTCATGAATCCAAGCCTCATTGCTCTTATTGAATACACAAGCCGCAGCGCAGCGGTAACAGGCTCCAATTGGGCGGTGATTGAATCCAGAAACAGTATTTGCCATGTACCAAGTGGCGCATTTTACTGATTCATTGGGGTAGCCCTTGTGATCGTTAGATGAGCTCCACGGTCCTGTCGATCTTTCCCATGTCGGTTCTTTCATCTCTTCTTTGGTTGGGATGGCGCCTGATGGACATGCATTGGCACAAACGCCGCAGGTACTGCAGAACTTGAGAACTCCGAAATCGATTGGTTTCGTTGGAGCTAGGGGTAGATCTGTTAATATGATCGCACAAGCCCCACCAACAAATCCCTCCGGAGTTGCGGCTGGGCCATGCGTACGGTTGTATTCGCCTAAACCAGACATTATACCGAATGGTGGCCTGCTTATACCCCCCATGGTATCTTCAAAGTAATAGGATTGATAACCCAAACCCCATAGGAACTGCTGAACCCGGGTTATCCTCTCTGCCTCTTCCTCCATGAAGACAAATAGTTCGGGTGTAGCTCGACCTCTTTTTGTCCCTGCTGCATTACCTATCGTGCTGTATACAACGATAGCATTGTTACATTTATTAGGTATGACTTTTACCTTTCCCCTTACTTCAAAATCATCAATAGAATCAAAATCATTTACGTTCTTGTATATTAGATTTCTGCGATTGCCAATACTTTTGTCATCCAGATTTGTGTACCCTATAAAGGAAAATCCATACCTTCTCAGAATAGTCCGCATCATGAGGTTGTTTTCCTCGGGGGTACCCTGCCATTTAGAGGCACCCAACTGTTTATAGGTCGGAATGGAGCGATAGCCTTCCTGAGGCGCAATCACCCCGTCTCTCATGTGCCCCCAATCCAGGGCTGTTATGGCACCGATCTGATCTCTAAGAGTCCAGCCGGGAATATTATTAGCGATTCCTTTTTTCTGATTCTCAGCGATATTTTGTTGTACAGCCTGGAGTTCTTCTTTGGAAATATAAACTCCACCCAATACACCTTTAGCGGCATCAACGCCTGTAAATGATGTCCGTTTGTCAAAATCAATCTCGACCGTTGGTTTCTCGACTTCTTTTACTCACCAGGGACGTATCATCATTGACGTAAAGGATTTGATCTCTGAGGATGAAATGGACATTGCTTCATCCAGATCATGTAAAACCGGGGTTACGGCTGCCGCACAACCAACTCCCGTGCTGGTTGCTCCTAAAATTTTCATGAAATCTCTTCTGCTTAGGGTCTTGTGGAATTTTGACACTTTGTGCTCCTTTTCAAAGTATTATTAGAGAGTTCGTATAGGGAAGACTTATGAGACCATAATCAGTACCTTCTAATTATTGTTGTTAGCACTAGTTGTATACAACAGTATCATAGCACACTTTCAGAGCTTGTCAAGACGCTCCATTTTGGACTACGATGTGACTATGAATGAACTTGATCGATCGGAAACCCTAATCTACGAGTTAGTTACAATCCATGCGCAGAACTACCACACATTGAAAAAATTACTTGGAAGATTTGCGCGGGTGGTTAATGCCAGGGTAACCCCACAGCAGCAATTTATTTTAGAGTACCTTAGTATCTACGGGATTCGTTCCATCGATGAAATTTCTAGGCAGATCAAC
The DNA here is from genome assembly GCF_000011905.1 of Dehalococcoides mccartyi 195. Classification (NCBI taxonomy): domain Bacteria; kingdom Bacillati; phylum Chloroflexota; class Dehalococcoidia; order Dehalococcoidales; family Dehalococcoidaceae; genus Dehalococcoides; species Dehalococcoides mccartyi. The sequence continues at coordinate 157,449 of NC_002936.3, read as the reverse complement.
AGGGCACGGCCAACAGTAATTCAGATGTTGCAGCGTATGACTAATAATGGTCTTGTTAGACGAATTAAACAACCTGATGATCGAAAAATATATTATGAAGCATTACATGAGATACAAAATAAAGTGAATATCCACACACGAATAACTGTTGCAAAGACGATTTTTGATGATTTCACATTTGATGAGCTTCAACAATTCTTAATAATGGAATCCAAATTTGGAGAATCATTAAACGCCAAATTGACCCTTGACGATGATGCTTTTAAGAAACAGCTTCCAGAAGAGATAGTCAATCAGCATTTTATTGATTTATGAATATCTATCGGCCACAGCCCCGTGATGCCTGGGAGTGTATATAATCACCCATTCTCACCGAGATCCACTCCAGCATGTCACGTTTCCGCTCTCGTCCGACTCTCCGAGGAGGGCGAAGCATTAATAACAAACCGAGAGCTGTACGCTCTCGGTTTGTCCGGTTCTTAACCAGTCCAAGATGTCTCGTGTTTCAGATATAGTTCGACTCTCACCCGTCTCCCTGTCAAATAGCTTTGATCAAACGGTCTCTGCAAATGTGTGATCGATCGCGATCGATTTTTCCGTTATCAGCCGGCTCCAAAACGAACGACGGTCTAATCCACGGATCGCGTCGTTCCAAAAGCCCATTGATGAAACTCGACAGCAACACCGATAACCCCGATGAGTACTGTCCTCATGTCCCCGGCTTGATCGTCGCATGACTCCCAATTTGTGTTGGCCTTCTGCAATCCAAGATGGACGAAAGTCTGCACTAAGCTTTTAGGGTGGTAGTAGTTGCCGAAGGGATTATTGACAAAAGCGGCTGATTCCTTAGCGTCTGGCTCAAAGTCATTGCCGGTCCTGCCGCCAGATTCGGCGTTCTGGTCTTCGATGTATTTCCACCAAAGCGGCAGAAACGCGGATTCACGACGCATAAACCACTCGCGAAACCGGTAATATCTAATCTCATCCTGTTCGCTTGGCGCCACATCCGAACCCGAAGCCAGGGCGATAATGTCAGAGAAGTCCATGAATCTGGAGATCCAGTCGTCGATTAGAGCCTTTTCACGTTTGAGGAGCAACGCTTTAACCATGATCTAATTATAACATTCAAGCCAAAAAATCGAGGTTCTTTCAGCATTACATCAAATTCCATTGGATGCCAAAACCCATTCAACGTTTGGTGCAATACCGTGTTGCTCCCGTGCACTGGAAATCGGTTAAAGTCGTGTTGCCTTCGCGCAGAAGTCGTTGTGTTGTCCCGTGCAATTATCTCGTGTTTTTCCCCCGTGTATCGCACGAGGTATATTTTCACGATACTGAGTAAACAAAAAGGGGACTGCCCGATTTCGAGCAATCCCCTTATGTGACAAACGGCGGGACAGTTATGTCCCGCCGTTATTGATAGACTAACTGCTTAAGGACTTAGAGCGTTCCAACTCCACAATACCGAGGTCTTTGAAATGCTGGAAGATTTCATCCAGCAGCTTGTAAGCATCGCCGGACAGTTTTTTACTCGCACCGTCATTCCAATCGAGAAACCAGTACTCGATCAAAACGGCATCGACGTTTTCATCCAAGTAGAAACGAAACTCATCGGCCGGGCCGCCCCAGGACAACTGCCAGCGGAAATAGCTCCGCTTCTGGTCTCGGAATGTGTTCTTGGCGACATAGTCGAAGCATAGACCGTATTCATCGAACCTGCCCAACTCCCGATGCGATGCCTCGGGGTTTTTCTGATACAGCCGCCAGAGTGTCCGTATATCCCCTAACCGATCCTTAAGCTCTAAGTGAATCCTTTCCCGGCATGATTTCTGCTCCATCGTAATTTACCCCCTTAAAAGCAAACGGCGGGGTATTTCTACCCCGCCGTTGGCGGTTGTTTTGTGAGTTCAAGCGTTCAGTTTATGGGTTAGACCGCGACAGCTTCTCTAGCTATCTTTTTGGTTATCCTCGGCATCTTAGGCTTCTCGGTGATAGCCTCGGCTTCGGCTACCGCTTCGACCTTATCCGTGTCGGGCTTGGCTTCTGCCACCCTCGGTGCTTCGACCTTGACCGGCTCGGTTGCCGCCGTTTCTTTCGGCGGTTCGCCTTTCACCGGTTCCGGTGCCTTAGCCTCGGCCTTGATTTCCGGCTTCGGTTGCGGCTTGCCAATCGCCATCGGCATAACCACCAGTTGAAAGCCGTCAGCCTTGAATAGCGTCGGCAGGCTTGGCTCGGTGATGTTTAGTTCCACTATGCCGCCGCAGGCTTTCAGGGCGTCGGTAAAAAAGCCGCCGTCAAGCCTAAGCCGTACCGGTTCGCCGGCAGTCTCGGCGGAAAGCTCGGTCACGCCCTTATCGTCAGTTGCCGATATGACGACCTTGCCGTCACCGATGGCGAGGTCAACCGGACAGCCTTTGACATCGGTCAGCACTTTAAGCGAGGCAATCGCCCGTAGCGTTTCCGTGCTTTCAAGGCTTACCGCCGTTTTGAAACCCGTCGGGATGAGTGGGTGATAGTCAGGATAGTCGCCGCTCATACCAGACCACCGGTAACGGATAAGCTCCGTTTCGAGCACCAGGTATGTCCGCTTGGTGGCTTCGTCCGTTTCAAAGGCGAGGCGTACCCGCCTGGCACGGCGAAGAGCTTGGGCAACGCCCTTTAGCTCGTCCCGATGGATGACCGCCGTCCCTTCGCCTTGATAGTCGAGTGTGACAATGGCGAGGCGGTAGCCGTCGGCGGATACCAAGTCGAGCTTGCCGTTTGCCGCCTTAAAGCAGACGCCTTGAAGGACTGGCCGCGAGCTTTGGCTTGAAGTGAAAGTAAGCACCTGTTCCAAAGCCTCGGATATTTCGAGTGCTCCGAGGTTAGGGATAACGGAGTAGCGGGGACTTACCTTAAGCTCGCAGTAGCCGGAGCTTGTCTTGTCGCCGGTCCATTCGTTGTTGGTAAGGTAGGCTTGGTTTGCGCCGCAGACTACCTTAAGGCATTTACCGGTGACCCGCGATACGCTGGCATCACCGTTTGACGGGACAACCTTAATGACGTTACTCCCGCCAAGTGCTCTAAGGTAGGATAAGAAGCCTTTGCGGCCAAGGGTGAAACCCGAGATGCTCACCTTATCGGCCAAGGCTCTATTCAGGGCGCTGATAACACTTTCGCGCTGTGCGATAAAACCCTCACCTGAACGCTTGCCCTCGATATTCAATTGTTCGATAGTTGATACCCCCCTTTAGCTATCCGGCGATTGGGCAATTCCACCGGCTTCGCATAATAGTGAGACACTTACTAGCCGCCGTTCGCTGGCCTAGTTAATGCTCCCACTTATATAACCGCTAGAGAGGGTCAAAACGTTACCCGCAAAATACTAGTTTCTGTTCACGTTTACGGAAATGGCAGAGATATTTACGTTCTGCACCGTCCAAGGTGACGCCGTTTACACGTTTGAAGGCAATCTGGATCAGGCGCTTGGGACAGCTTAAGAGGAAAGTCCGGGCGTCCACCCAGGCATCGAGGTCGAGGGCTGAATCATCGGGCAAAACTGATGACAGGCCGGTGTCATTGTCGGCGGTCTCATCATCAAGGGATATGAGGTCGGGCTGGCGCTTCTTTTTCCGCCAGTAGTCGGCAACCTCGAAAGAAGCAATGCGGTACATCGCCGCTTCTGGCAGTGGCAAGCCACCCTTGCGGTTTTGAGCGTCTGCCAACTCCATCATCATGGAATGCCTTACATCCGGCCTGTCCTGTGGCGGTACGCGCCACTCAAAGCGTTTGGCGACGGCATAATAGAGAAGCCAGTCACCGGTAAGCCGGTTATAGGACAGCGGCAGATTGTTTTGATCGTCGTGGCAACCTAGAGTAGTTCTCAAGGCGCTTACCCCCTTTCAGTAGGGGCAAGCGCTCAGGTGAGTGTTTTATGGCTGTTAAGTTGTTAAGGTGCCGGTGGTAAATCCAGCACCCATCATCCAACAATCTTTGCTTATGTTCAGCTACAAAATGAACCTATATTTACGACAAGCCCGTATCCACGATGGCGGACAGGATAATCAGTTTAGCTTTGGGGAAAGCTTAATCACACAATTCGGGCTCTTTCCTCACCGGATGGCGCCTGAATTGGCCTCTTGGTGCGTTTCACCGCCAATTGCCGCAATAACAATCCGATATTGGCCAGTTGAATTGTGCAATCAAACGTTGGGAATACCGAAATACCTTTTAACGGCTGTTGACGGCTCTTTCGGGCTTTAGTGGCCTGATGTTCGGCTGCTTGGGGTGTTCGGCGGCGCTTACTTAGATTGCACCTGCCATCCCAATAATGCCGAATGCTGTTCGCTTTCAGGCGACGAATGGCTCAGCCCCGTTCCGCTCTCTGGGGATTTGCCCAGGCGCTGTCTCCGGCTCCGAGCCCTACCCGCGTCAGCCGGTAGTATATCCGCGGCGGACCTTTGACGAAATTATCCTGGAAGGCCGAAGGTTCTTTATAGCCTGAAGGCTCCACCCATCGCAACCTTCTCAACATCGAAAAATAAACGACAAAAGAGTGGTAGCGGCAGGCTGTGGTCTTGTAGGGGATGGTCGATATGTTCTTTTTGAATAATTCATCCGCCTGATCAGGCGAAAAGGGCTTGCCCTGTTTCCTCGCCAGCTTCTCGGCTAACCTCACCGCCCGGTCCATCGCCCACTCCCCGATAAGAGCCATCTTGTAAAAGTGAAAGATATCGGCCTGGGGAGCTCCGATTGTAGGATTAATGACAGGAGATCCGAAAGGCGCATTGCCCATTAGGTATTCCCTGATAAACCAGCCGCAGCCGAAAGGCCGGAGGAAACCACCCTTCTTAGGTCTTAGCTGAATTACCATCGCTCTTCCAGAGATCGTCGTACCACTTCCGATGCTCTTCGCCGGCCACCTTGCGGTATTTGGCCGTGGTATTAAAGGACTGATGGCCAAGATGCTCCTGCAGCATCCTGAGCCCGTCTCCCGTGTCGTCGTGTTTCACCGCGTGCACGGCGAAAGCATCACGGAGTTTATGAGGCGAAATATTGTGAACCTTACCGGTCTCAGTGTTTATTATCCGCGGCAAGCCGGCTTTTTCACCCAACGTCTTAATGATCTGCCAGGCGCGGTGGCGATTCACGCCAAACAGCAGGCGTTTACCGTTTCGAATAACCGGGCCACCCCGGGTGATATAGTCCCGGAGGTGTACTAGCAAAGCTTTATCTACCGGTAGAATCCGCTGTCTTCGGAAATCCTTCAACTCCTTAAGGGCCGATTCGACTTTTTCACCGCATTTCGGGCAGTAAACCGAAGTTAACCCGAGACCCGCCTGGCAATTTGGGCATTTCAACTTTAGACGGCTTTTAAGATGCTTGATGGTAACCGTGCCATTCGCCAAATCAACATCATCGACGCTTATCGACAAGGCTTCGCTGATACGGCACCCGAGATGGGCGAGGAGTAGTAAGAGAAGCCGGTCGCGGAGGTTTTCGGCAGCTTCGATCATGCGCTCAATCTCCTGATAGTCGAGGTAGACCTTATTCATGAGATTTATCCTCCGATTGATTGGAAGATGCGGTTTTCAGGCGGCGGGCGACGATCAGTCGCGCTAGGATTTTGAGAGCCGCGGTTCGCGCTTCAACCGACGGCTCGTTTTTTGACAGTTCGGAATCTGAAGGTCTAGAATGTGTCACAACGAGGTGATGGTAGCACAATTGCAATCGTATAATAGGGGTATTAAGACATTAATTAACGTATATATGAACGTATATATCTTAGCTAATAGAATTATATAATCCTGAAGGAGGTACAAAATATGGCCCGCGGACGCAAGCCGGAAGTAAGCATCGAACAGGCAAATGAGTGGCTCAGGCGAGTCGATAACGGGGAATCCATTAAAGAGATCGGTAAAGACGATAACTTCGTCGAACGCACGGTGAAGAAGTACGTGGATCAAGCCAGGGAGCGCCAGGAAACAACCCAAGCGAGGACCATGGTCTATAAAGACGCCCTCGAAAGACATTACAAAGATTTGGTATCCATGGCGAAAAAACTAGATCAGGCGGTTTCATCTAGTAAGAGTATCGCCGGAGAAACCAAAGACCCGCTTTATTCAGCTCTTAAAGAGCACCAGCCCAATTCCAAACTGTGGGTGCATATTTCGGAGTGGAACACCCTTCTTACAGAGGTCGACTCACTGCGGGATAATTTCAAAGTTGCCATAAAAAACGACGCCGCAAATAATCCGTTGTTGCAGACGTCGTTTATTGGTGGAGCCATGGATACCGAAAACATCGGTCAGGCGATGATCCGGGTGGCTGATTCACTTCTTGGAGGCTATCCGGGCATAAGGGCGGTGAATTCTCTGACACCTGTACCAATCGGTGACCCGGATCTAGTGATCGCGCAGTACGGCGGCTTCAATCTAGGTAATTTCCAACCAGATAACCTGTCCGACCTGGTATTGCGACTCACTGACTTAGAAAACCAGCTTCCGGGCTTTAGTCAGTTCCAGTCTCTTAAAACGCTTGCAGAGCGCCAGTTAAAGCTAAAAGAAGCAATCCATGATCTACTGACCGTGTTCATCTTGAAACGGGTTATCAGCGGGCACTGCTGGTACTGCCCTTTCTAGTTCCGGCACTTGAATCCAAAACAACGGAGCATGACGGATAAAAAACAAATACCACTACTTAAGTCTTCTGCTTCTTCCGTGAAGCGAGATTTTTGTCAGTGAACGTGGTAGCAACACGGAACTAGCAAGTGAACTCAGTGTACCGGCGAAAAATGGCACGAAACCGGCAGTGAACACAATGAACTGGGAGGTCTAAGATGAAAGTTGTTCTTTACGCCAGGGTAAGCTCGGAAAAACAGGACGTCGATCTGTCGTTGTCAGCTCAGTTGAAAGCGATGAGATTGTTTGCTCAAGGTCGAGAGTATCAGGTGTTGCGCGAATATATTGACGAGGCCGAGACTGGCCGGACGACTGCCCGTCCGGCCTTCAGGGAAATGATCGTCGCTGCTCGACGGCCTGGTAAGCCATTTGAAGCTATCCTCGTCTGGAAATACTCGCGCTTTGCCCGAAGCCGGGAGGATTCGATCGTCTACAAGACGATGCTTCGTAAAAATGGCGTCCAAGTAATCTCGATTAATGAACCCACTGAAAATACCCCGGTCGGCAGACTTATGGAGGGCATGATCGAGGGACTCGATGAATTCTACTCTGATAATCTTGGGGAAGAGGTAACCCGCGGTATGAGGGAAAGCGCTTCCCGAGGTTTCTACCTTTCCTACAGGGCACCCTACGGCTACTCCAAAGTCAAAGTGGCCGATGGCGGCAAGATCAGGACGAAACTTGAACTTGATCCGGTCCGGGCACCAATCACACACTCTATCTTCAAGTCGGTGATTTCGGGTAAAGGTGTCGTCGAGGTGGCGAGGGAATTGAATTCCAAAGGTATTGCGAGTGCCAAAGGGAAGAGCTGGACAAAGGGCACTATCTATTCGATGCTCAACAATGAACTCTACACCGGTACCGTGGTATGGGGTAGAAACTCAAAGCGCGGCCTGGAACCAATTAAGGTAACCGGCGCTTGCCCCGCTATCGTCGATATCGAGACCTTTGACGCTGTTCAACAGATGATGGCCTCACGGGCTCCGAAACTCATTCACCCCAGAGTCGTTTCCAGCCGGTTTCTCCTAAGCGGGCTTGCCAGGTGCGGCTATTGCGGACGCTCACTCACCGGTCAGGATGCCAAGAGTGGCAAATTTGCCTATTACGTCTGCGGCAGCCTGACCAAAAAAGGAGCTGGATCATGTGATTTCAAGTACCTTAACGCACCCAAGTTTGAAAAGGCGATCATCGATGAAATCAAGAAATCCGTCCTGACCAAAGAAAATCTTCTGGACCTAGCCAAGGCTGTCACTGAAGAGTGGAACGAGTCCCTTACTGGTTTCAGGCAGGAGATCGATTCCATTGATGATAGTATCAAGGACACTCAGTTTCGGCTGTCAAACATCTACGACGCAATAGAATCGGGGAAAATCGAACTATCCGATCTGGCGCTAAGGATCAAGGAACTCCGAATGCGTCAAGAAAAGCTTATAGCTCGAAAAAGTGAAATCGAAGCGCAATATTCCGAGCATCGTTATGAAATCATGGATCCGGCGCAGATGGCTGTATATGTGGAGGATTTGAAGGCTCTCTTAGATGAGGGTGAAGTATGTGAGCGGAAGGCTTTTATCAAAGGCTTCGTAAAAGGAATCCGAGTCAAGGGTGATGAGGTCACCGTCGAATACACACCGCCGTTACCGGATGGAACAGGGGAATCGGTTCTGTCTATTGAAGGTCATGGTGGGCGGTAGTGGATTTGAACCACTGACCCCCTGCGTGTGAAGCAGGTGCTCTAACCACTGAGCTAACCACCCAAAGAACTCAGGCCGATTATATCTTATAGAAAATCTAAATTCAACGTACTTACGGCTGGCGGTTAAGCCCTATTTTGCCAAAGGTGAGATAGTACAGAAATTTATCAGCCGTATTGCCGCTTAAATTACCTATGCGTATCATACGCAGATACAGGTGGATAAAACCTGCTTTTTCAGCCCCGTAATCTGCCTCAAGTTTGCTTTGCATTTCTGCGGAGGGTTTGGCGGCAGTATCCGCCCAGTGCTGGGCATACAGGACTGCATTTAGTTCACCCGAAGGGCAGTTGCCGAAATCACCGTCAAGCAGGGCTTTTACTTCCGGCTGGGAAATGCCGCTCTCCAAAGCCATTTTGGTATGGGCATAAGTGCAAAAGCGGCATTCATTAACCCCGGTTACGGCCAGCATCAGCCGTTCCCGAAAAGCCGGACTGGGAAATCCGCTTAAGCGGGATTCCTTTAATTTACGGCGGTTTTTCAGGATAAAACCTATGTCAGAGAGAAACTGGGCGGGATTTGAATATGTACGTTTGGGGAACTTCTTCATATCAGCTAATTTTAACTTAACAGCTGTTTTTTCACAAATAAAACCAGCTACCGCCATCAGGTTGCCTCTCAAGAGGCGTTTCACTCATAAATCGCCGCACACCAGAGGCGGCCTAAACTGGTATTTTTCAAAGAATTAGGGTATGCTAAGTCCTTCACATGAAAGCGAAAACGTATCTCCTGTTGCTTCTTGGGGTATTTGGCATTGCTGCAGCTTCGGTCTTCACCCGTTTGGCAGACGCTCCGCCTATTATAATCACCAGCTTGCGTATGCTTGCGGCCACTTGTCTGCTCCTGCCGTTTGCCGCAAAGCCGGTATATCTGGCTATAAAACGCCTTTCCCGGCGAAACCTGCTTCTTATAATCCTGGCCGGTTTTCTGGTGGGCATTGACCAGCTGTTCTGGGTGAGTTCGCTGGAATACACCTCTATTGCCAGCTCGGTTATTCTGGTGACCGCCCACCCGGTGCTGGTAGCCATTATGTCCTATGTGATGTGGAGAGAGAAACTCAGCCCGAAGGCTATCGGGGGGGTACTGTCAGCCTTCGGCGGCATGGCCCTTATAAATCTGGCTACTAGCCAGGTGGGTGAACAGGCATTTTTGGGCAATATGCTGGCTCTGGCAGCCACCATACCCACCACCGGTTATCTGATTATAGGCCGCCAAATGCGCAGCCATATAGATTTCCTGCCCTATATAACCCTGCTTTACGGCAGTGCCGCAATTACCCTGCTGGCGGGGGCATTTCTAAGTGGGGAAAGTTTCAGCGGATATACCAGCACTACCTACCTGATGATTTTCCTGCTGGCAGTAGTTTCCCAGCTGGTAGGCCATTCTTGCCTGAATATGGCACTCAGGCTGGTATCCGCACTGGTAGTTTCGGTAGCCATACTGGGTGAGCCGGTAGGCGCTATTATACTGGGATATATTTTCCTGGGTGAAGGCCTTACTCTTAATGAATTTCTGGGGGGCATGCTGGTACTGGCCGGCATATTTATTGTTATGTTAAATCAGCCCCGCACCAAAAAAATGGAGGCTGAGACACCGCGTTGAGTCCACGCAATATTTATTCCCGCCCTGAGGTTATCGGTAAAAAAAGCATAGTCCTGGAAGGTAAAGAGGTCCACTATACCCTGCGGAAAAGCCGTTTTTCAGACCTTATCCGCCTGGCAATACGTTCCACCACCGGACTGGTAGTTACCGTCCCCCATCACTATAACATGAGCGGTCTGGATGATATCCTGCTGAAACGCTCAAGTTGGATTTTGAAACATCAGACCAAAATGAACGCCAACCGCTTTATACTTGAGGATGGATTGCATGACGGACAGCAAGTCCCCTATCTGGGCAAGCTCTATACCCTGCGGATAAGGGAAGGCGGGGAAAGAGGCCACGTAAGTTTGGAGAGAAGCAATCTTCACCTGCTTAGCGGCGGCAAAGGTGCGGCTGAAGTGATGGAGAAGTGGTATCGCCACCAGGCTGCCGAGGCAGTTAAAGCCAGCCTTGAAAAAAATGCCGCTCAAATGGGGTTAAGTTTTGGCAAGCTGTCCATACGCGCCCAAAAAACCCGCTGGGGCAGCTGCACCTCACGGGGTGACCTTAGTTTTAACTGGAAGCTGGTAACCATGCCGCCATCCCTTATGGACTATGTCATAATTCACGAACTTGCCCACCGGCTGGAAATGAACCATACGGATAGATTCTGGGCAGTAGTGGAAAAGTACTGTCCCAACTGGAAAACCCTGCGCAAACAGCTGAAAACCTACGAATAAAATACCCCCAGCCACCCACCCGGTAAAGATTATTTCTGCCCCGCTGAGCCTTTGCCATTTTAGGTGGTAAAACAGGTTGACATATTTTCAGTTTACCTTCAGAATAGCTTTAAGATTATGCAGGGGAGGAAACTGGAAAATGTCTAAAAAAAGTTTTTCAAGCGATGAAGCCGAAGCAGTGGCCGAAATACTGGGCATCACCTTTGAGAAGTTTGATATAGAACAGTTCCGCATGGGCATGGACGTAGAGCTGGAACACGGCACCAGAGACCCCAAGACCAATGTCACCAATGATGACCCGGTAATGACCGGTAAAATAGCCCTGGCTCACCTGAATGAAATAGAAGATTATTATACCCGTCTGTCCAAAATGGAAGCTGAAGCAGGAGTGGAAGACTAAAGCAAGATGAGGTTTACAGAAGGGCATTTTAAAGGCTGTCAGGACTACAATTGCTACTATCAGGCCTTACTGCCAAACGGCAGCCCCAAGGCCATTGTACTGGTGGTACACGGCCTGGGAGAGCATTCCGGCCGTTACAGTGAGCTGGCCCATTATCTGGCAGACCGCAGTTATGCCGTTTATGCTTATGACCATTTCGGTCACGGCAAAACAGACGGCAAAGCCGGTTATGTATCCAGTTACGATGTATATATTTATGACCTTATCAGCGCTTTTAGCATGGTGCAGGCCAAACATCCCACTTCCAAAATATTCATCTTCGGCCACAGCATGGGCGGCCTGGTTACCGCAGCCTATGCCAGCAAGCACCAGTATGACGCCAGCGGCCTTATCTTTTCCAGCATAGCCCTCAAGCCGTATACCGGTATGCCGGGCATTTTAAATCAGCTGGTTAAACCCATTTCCAAAATAGCCCCCATGCTGGGAATACGTAAAATTGACGCCGCTACTATCAGCCATAATAAAGAAATAGTTAAGGCTTATGATGAAGACCCGCTGGTGCTTCACCAGCGGATGAGCGCCCAAATGGCCGCCGAATTTCTGCGTATCTGCCAGGATTTGCCTGATTTTCTGAAGAATATCAGCCTGCCCAGTTTGATTATCCACGGTGAGGAAGACCACCTGGTAAGCATAAGCGGCAGCCGTGAGCTGGTCCAGAAAATAAGCTCCAAAGATAAGACCCTGATAACCTACCCCGGCATGTACCACGAGGTATTTAACGAGCCTGACTGCCCTCAGGTTTGGAATGACCTGTTTTTCTGGCTTGAAAACCATCTCTAAGCTCTGGCTGAGCCAAACGCCAAGCCGGCACCAGTTAACTATTATAAATACAAAAAGGGGGCTAAAAAGCCCCCTTTAGTTTTTGCACCAAATATTTCCTGAAAGCTATATCTTCTTGCCCAGACGCAGCGCGCCGTAAGCAATAACCGCACCCATCAGGGCGGTAAAGAGCTGGGTCAAACCCATCATTCCGGCAATCTTGTCTGCCACATTCTGCTCAATAAAGAGATTGAGAACAAGATTGAAAGTAGCCCAGAGGAAAGCAAACTTCAAAAAGGCAGCCACACCTGCACCCAGCCAGAAGCCCTTGCTGCGGAGTGCGTGAAAGCTGACCACCAGCAAAGCGTTACCGGCTATGATAAAGGGTACCATGGGAGCCATGACTATGGGCAAAAGACCGGTAGCCAAAGCAATGCTGCTGGAAATAAGGCCGATAGCCACTGCATTTTTCCAGCCCAGTATTACGGCGCTGATAAACAGAACCGCATTTACCAGCGAACCGGTCAGGTACTGATTACCTATCAGGGGAGCGGCGGTGGCCAGCCCCAGCATAACTAAAAAAGCAATAACAAGCTCTTTCCTAAGGCTGATACTCTGGATATTGAACATCTATTTTGTTCCTCCCGCGTATTGTTTTTATTACTTGCCCTTAAACTACCGGGCGACTGGTATATTCGGTATGCAGCAGTTTGTGAGAACGCTTGCCCAGCGGCTTCTCCAGATAGTCTTTATATATCTTCTCTACTGACGGGTTGTGGTGGGAACACCTCTTGGCCATGTTTCTGTCTTCTTCGTAAAGGGCTTCGCCGCGCTTTTTCTTGAGAGTGGAATCAAAGCGTATTGGCTGGCCGCCGCCGCCGACACAACCGCCGGGACAGGCCATGATTTCTATAAAGTGGTAGGGCGAAACACCCTCTTTTATCTCATCCAGCAGGTGACGGGCATTTCCCAGCCCGTGAGCCACCGCTACTTTAACCTCTAACCCGTCAATATTAACGCTGGCGGTCTTAATGCCTTCCAGACCGCGCACCGGTTCTATATCCAGGTTTTCCAGTTCGCGCCCGGTTATCAGGGTGTAGGCACTGCGGATAGCCGCTTCCATAACACCGCCGGTAGCCCCGAAGATAGTGGCGGCACCGGTATAAAGACCCAGCAAGTCTTCGGCAGGCTCTTCGTCCAGTGAAGCAAAATCCAGTCCGGCTTCTTTTATCATCCGGGCCAGCTCACGGGTAGTCAAGACATAATCCACGTCTTTAAAGCCGCTGTCATTCATTTCGGGACGCTGGCACTCAAATTTCTTGGCCGTACAGGGCATGACCGAAACATTGATAATATCCTTGGGGTCTATGCCGGATTTTTCGGCATAATAGGTCTTGCAGACCGCCCCGAACATTTGCTGGGGGGACTTGGCGGAGGAAACGTTGGGCGCAAGTTCAGGATAATAATGCTCCATAAACTTGACCCAGCCGGGGCAGCAGGAGGTTATCTGGGGAAGCACCCCGCCGTCCTTAACCCGTTCCACCAGTTCCGAACCCTCTTCCATAATGGTCAGGTCAGCGGTAAAGTTGGTATCAAATACGGCGTCAAAACCCAGACGCCTTAAAGCGGCATACATCTTTTTGGCAACCAGCGTACCTGCCGGCAAGCCCAGCTCTTCGCCCAGAGAAACCCTGACCGAAGGAGCTTCCTGAACAACCACGTGTTTAGTGGGGTCTGCTATAGCCGCCCAGACAGCATCCACCGCCGAGCGTTCCTTGATAGCACCCACCGGGCAGACCAGTATGCACTGGCCGCAGTTGGCACAGGCAACATTGCCCATACCCCTGTCCATGGAGGTTGCCACCATGGTATCCGGGCCTTTATTTATAAAACCGATGGCATTGACTGTTTGTATATCGTGGCAGACGCGGACACACCGGCCGCAGGCAATACATTTATTGGGGTCACGGATAATACTGGGGCTGGTACTGTCTATAGGCAGCACCCGCTTTTCGCTTTCTTCAAAGCGCAGCTTTTTAACTCCGCATTCAAACGCCAGACGCAGCAAATCACAGTTCTGGTTGCGCTCACAGTTAAAACAGTCCTGCGGGTGATTGGCCAGCAGGATTTCAAGTATGGTGCGGCGGGCGCGGCGTACTCTGGCGGAATGGGTATTAACCTTCATGCCTTCGGCTACCTTGCGTGAGCAGGACGTAGCCAGACGGGGTTCACCCTCTATTTCCACCACACATACCCGGCAGCCGCTGTAACTTTTCAGGCCTTCAAAATAACACAGGTGGGGGATATTGATATTGGCCTGCTTGGCGGCCTGCATAATAGTCGTACCTTCAGGTACGCTTATCTGCTTGTTGTCAATATTTAGCGTAACCATACGCCTTCCTCCTTACGCACCTGCGCCAAGAATTCACCCTTGAAGTTGCGAATGGCACTGGCAGCCACATTTAAGGCTACCTGTCCCAGACCGCAGGAAGCGGTATCTTTCATTACTTCGTGCAGTTCCAGCAGCCACTCCAGTTCGTTGCGGTTGCCCTGCCCGCGGGAAAAGCGGCTAAGGATTTCAGCCGCCCGGCGGGTGCCTTCACGGCAGATAGAGCACTTGCCGCAACCCTCTTCGTCAAAGAAGTGGGCTACGTTGGAAGCTACATTTACCATGCTGGTATCGGAGTTTATCACAATAACTGCACCTGACCCCAGCATAGTACCAGCCTTGGCCAGCGTCTTAAAGTCCAGATTGACGTCCATTTCGGTAAGCAGGCTGGAAGATATGCCCCCCGGCAAAACCGCCTTGAACTTGCCGTCTACGCCTCCCCCGGCCTCAAGCAAGTCCTTAAGGTTGGTTCCCAGCGGCATTTCAAAAACACCCGGCTCTTTCACGTTACCCGAAAGGCAGAAGAGCTTGGTGCCGGGATAGTCCGGATGGCCGATTGCAGCAAACCAGTCTGCCCCGTTATTTATAATGGCAGGCACATTGCAGAGAGTTTCTACGTTATTAACAGTGGTGGGTTTATCCATAAGCCCCACCTGCACCGGATACGGCGGGCGGGCGGCGGGAATACCTCTGTGCCCTTCAAGGGATTCAAAAAGGGCGGTTTCCTCACCGCAGATATAAGCACCGGCGCTCTTGTAAAACTGGATATCCAGCGAGAAATTGCTCCCCATGATATTCTGCCCCAGAAAACCGCGTTCGGTTGCCTGGTCTATGGCTTTCTGGAACAGCTCTATTTCTTCGGTATAAACCTCACGGGCATGGATAAAGCCCTGGGAAGTACCCACCGCATAAGCGGCAATAATAAAACCTTCCAGCACCATGTGGGGGTCGTTTTTAAGTATCAGCCGGTCTTTAAAAGTGCCCGGTTCACCCTCGCTGGCATTACAGACGATATATTTCGGATTAGCCTTTTCCTTGCGGGTAAGCTCCCACTTGAGCCCGGTAGGAAAGGCCGCTCCACCCCGACCCACCAGCTTTGAGCGTTTGACTTCGGCAATTACTTCGTCCGGAGTCATGGACAGGGCTTTTTTAAGGGCCTGGTAGCCGCCGTCAGCCATATATACATCAATATCAGCTGAGCTGGCGGTATTCAGATGACGGGTAATAATCTTAATGTCTTGCATTTTAGTAAGTCCTCAATTCGTCCAGGACTTCGGTTACCAGCTGAGCAGTCAGCTTTCCGTAAACCACCCCGTTTATTACCATAGCCGGTGACTGGTCACATAATCCCAAACAGGGGACCAGCTCCAGGGTAAAACGTTGGTCCAGAGTGGTTTGACCGGGTTCGATACCCAGATTATCCACCAGGGTATCCAGGATGTTTTCTGTACCGTTCAGGTAACAGGGCAGCGAATTACACAGGCGAATTACGTACTTTCCCTTTTGGTTGGTGGAGAGCAGGCTATAAAAGGTAATCATGCCGTAAATATCAATAGAGGGAATGCTTAAGCATTCCCTCAAATAATTTACAGCTTCATGGGGTATATAGCCACATTCTTCCTGAACCGCTTCCAAACATGGAAGGAGAGAGAGCCGAGAGCTTCCGCTCTGGGTAATGACGCCGTCTACTTTTTCTTTCCAGATACTTTCCATATTGAAGTAACTCCGGTTATTTTAATAGGGGGCGTAAAAGACCTTTAAATACTAGCATATAACGGCAAAAGATATCAAATTAGCAAATCAGAATAATAATTCCAGCTACAAACTGACAAAACAATAGGCAAGGGCTTGCCAATAAGCACCGTTTTCCCTTCGTAAGCAAGTTACCAAATGTACAGGTTATTGCCGTATAGAGTAAAGAAAGGTACTAATACTTTTTATATAATACCATAAAATTTAGGGCTTGGCTATCCCCAAATAACAATACCCCTGATATAATACAAAAAAATATTTCGGAATAATGACATGGTTCTTTACAAAACTACACTCCGCACACCCCGCCTGGTACTGAGGCCTTTTAGCCGGGCAGATGCGGATATGGTTGCCGAACTGGCAGGCGATGCCCTGATAGCTGACACTACCCTGAATATTCCCCACCCCTACCTGCCGGAAATGGCCGTAAAATGGATAAACAGCCAGCCCAAAAAACTGGCTGCCAATACCGAACAGCACTTTGCCGTAACTGAAAAAGACAGCGGATATCTGCTGGGTGCCTGCGGGCTGGTGTTCTGCTTTTCCCACCAGCGGGCCGAACTGGGCTACTGGATTGGCAGACCCTACTGGAACCAGGGCTATGCCACCGAAGCACTGCAAGCCCTGGTAAGATATGCCTTTTTAGATTTGAACCTGCACCGGCTGCAGGCTTATTATCTCACAAGAAACCCCGCTTCAGGCCGGGTAATGGCCAAAGCGGGGTTTAAACATGAAGGCAGCTTTCCCAAGCACCTGCTGAAAAACGGTGTTTTTGAAGACGTGGAATACTGCGGGCTGCTGCGCAATGATTATCTGCTATTTAGATAAACCACTTAATATCCGGAAGATACGGCAACTGCCGCCGCCAATACCCCGGACTGCTAAACTTGGTATTTTATACCAAGCTCATCCAGCAGTTTTTCCACCTTTTGGCGGATACTTCCCACTATCAGGCGGACTTCTGCCAGATTTTTACCCCGCGGGTCGGTTATGCCCCAATCTTCCTTGCCGTACAGATGCCCCGGGCAGGACAGAGTAACATCACACCCCATACTGATGACCCGGCTGGCACTATCCAGCATATCCTGACTTAGCATTTTGGGTTTGAGACCACCTGCATTTATACCGTAGTCTTCCTTAAGCACCGTCACCACTTCCGGGTTGAGAGCGGCCGAAGGTTCGGTACCAGCCGAAACCGCCAGAGCCTTACCCCCGGCCAGATGATTAAAGATAACTTCGGCGGCCTGAGAACGGCCGGCATTATGCAAACACACGAACAATATCTGTTTTTTATTTTCCATATTAGTACTTTGATGAACCAAACTCTTCAGATTTACCAGTAATCACAAAGAGTACCCTTTCGCAAATATTGGTAACCCGGTCCGCACTCCTTTCCAGATTATGGGCTGCCCAGATAAGGCGGGTTGCCCGGGAGATAGTATGGGGGTCTTCGGCCATAAAAACCAGCAGTTCCCGGAAAATCTGGTTATACAGGCCGTCTACTTCGTCATCTTCGTCTATTACCCGCAAAGCTTCGGCGGAATCACGCCGGACAAAAGCCCCCAGCGCCCGGTTTAGCATTTCCTCTGTTTTGGAGGCCATGCGGGGCAGGTCAATGAGCGGCTTTAAAGGCGGCTCTTCACCCAGCATCAGGGCTATTTTAGCATTACCTTCGGCATGGTCGCCAATTCTTTCAAGGTCAACTATTATGTTAAGTACAGCTACTATTATCCTTAAGTCGCGGGCCATCGGCTGCTGGGTAGCCATAAGCTCTACGCTTTTTTCTTCTATCTCAAAGCGTTTTTGGTTAATAAGTTTGTCTTCTTCTATAACCTGTTTGGCCAGCTCCAAATCCCGCTCTTTCATAGACTGCATAGAGCGGTCAACAGCCTTGCCTACCATGCTACCCAAAAGGAGCATATCATCCTCAAGTTCCCTAAGGTGGCGGTCAAATCCCATTCGCGGCATAATAACTCTCCTCTAACCGAACCGGCCGGTAATATAGTCTTCGGTGCGTTTGTCCTTGGGACGGGAAAAAATCTCACCGGTACGCCCGTATTCAATCAGGTCACCCGTCAGCAGAAAGCCTGTCCAGTCTGAAGCACGGGCGGCTTGCTGCATATTGTGGGTGACTATAGCTATAGTATAGTTCTGTTTCAGTTCCTGCATCAATTCTTCAATCCGCATAGTGCTTACAGGGTCAAGGGCGGAACAGGGCTCATCCATCAGGATAACTTCCGGCTCTACCGCCAGCACTCTGGCAATACACAGCCTTTGCTGCTGGCCGCCGGAAAGGGCCATGCCTGATTTATGCAGGTTATCCTTAACCTCATCCCAGAGTGCCGCCTGATGCAGGCTTTTTTCCACTATCTCATTCAAACGGGACTGGGCAGTAATACCCAGCATCCGCGGACCGAAAGCCACATTGTCAAAAATGCTTTTGGGAAAGGGATTTGGCTGCTGAAAGACCATACCTACCCGCTTGCGGAGATTGACCACGTCCAGGTTGGGGGAATAAACATTTTCATTATCCAGCAGTACCTCACCCTCCAGCCTGGCCCCGCTGACCAGGTCATTCATCCGGTTAAGGGCGCGTAAAAGGGTACTTTTGCCGCATCCCGAAGGGCCGATAATGGCGGTTATCTGGCGGTCAGGGAAATCCATATTTATATTTTTAAGTACCTGGTGGCGGTGATAGAAAAAATTGACACCGCGGATTTTGATTTTAGGTTCCATTTAAACTCCTCCGCAGATGCGTTTCTGGAAACGCCGGGAAATAAAATTGGTCAGTCCGTTTAAGCCTACAATAATCACTATTAAAACTGCGGCTGTCGCCATAGCTTTATCCATAGCGTTGGTTTCGGTAGCCAGATAAAAGACATGCAGTGCCAGTGAGCGCCCGCCTGAAAGAAGTGACTCCGGCATAGCGGCACTCCCGCCCATAGTCACGTACAGACAGGCGGTCTCACCCAATGCCCGTCCGGCACACAGAATTACCCCGGTTGCAATACCAGGCAAAGCCGCCGGCAGTATTACATGGGTCACCGCCTGCCACTTGGTAGCCCCCAGAGCCATAGCCCCTGCCCGGTAAGAGCGGGGGACAGCCTTTAAGGCTTCTTCGGTAGCGGTAATAAGCACCGGCAGCAGCAGACAGGCCAGGGTAAGAGCGCCCGAAAGTATGGAAAAGCGGAAATGAAGGGCGGTCACAAACAGAGCAAACCCGAACAAACCAAACAGGATAGAAGGCACACCCGCCAGAGTTTGAACTCCATAACGTATAAACCGGGTCAGGCGGTTGTCCGGTGCATATTCCACCAGGTATATAGCCGCCCCGATACCCACCGGTACCAGTATCAGCAGG
Source organism: Dehalococcoides mccartyi 195 (assembly GCF_000011905.1). NCBI lineage: Bacteria > Bacillati > Chloroflexota > Dehalococcoidia > Dehalococcoidales > Dehalococcoidaceae > Dehalococcoides > Dehalococcoides mccartyi. The sequence goes on along the minus strand of NC_002936.3, from coordinate 138,000 downwards.
GTCAGCCCGACCAGATAAAGAGTAGTCACAATTGTAGAGGAAATACCCCCCTCTCCTGCCAGACCGCCAGCCGGCGGGGTAATCAGGAAATCCCAGGAGAAACCGGGCAGCCCACGTACAATAATATAACCTATGATAAGCAGCAGAACTAGCAAAGTAATAATGCCTGCCGCCCATAATATTGTAAATGCCACTTTCTGGGTACTGCGGGAGGAAAATTTAAGCATGTTGTTCACCCCGCTTCAGCGCCAGAGTGGCCAAACTATTTAGTATAAGTATCAAGATAAGGAGCACCAAACCGGTGGCAAAAAGGGCATTTTCATGCAGGCCTGCCGCATAATTTATCTCTACCGCAATATTGCCGGTCAGCGTTCTGGCCGGATCAAGGGGAGAAGTAGGAATAATAACCGCATTTCCTATGACCATAATCATAGCCATAGTTTCGCCGATGGCTCTGCCCATACCCAGCACTATGCTTGCCCCTACCCCTGAGCGGGCAGCCGGCAGCAGCATGTGCCAGATAGTCTGCCATTGGCTGGCACCCAGTGCCAAAGACCCATCCCGGTAAGTGCGGGGCACAGCCCGGAGGCTGTCTTCGGAGATGCTGATAATAGTGGGTAAGACCATGATTGAAAGCACCAGCACTGCCGCCAGTACGGAATAGCCCGTACCCCCCAGATTTCTAATGGCCGGTACAATTACCATTATACCTACCAGACCATAAACCACAGAGGGAATACCCACCAGCAGCTCAACTGCCGGACGAAGCAAATTACGCACCCTTTGGGGGGCAACCTCTGCCAGCAAAATAGCACAGGCAATACCCAGCGGCACTGCAATCACCATTGACCCCAGAGTAACCAGCAGAGAACCCACTATCATGGATAATATGCCGTATTCGTCATAGGTGGGGCTCCAGCTCTGTCCGAACAGGAAATCAAAGGGGTTTACTGCGCTGAATAAGGGCAGCCCCCCCTGAATGATAAATACCGCAATAGCCAGCAGTACCAGTATGGAGACAAGGGCGGTAATAAGAACCCCGTATTTGGCTAATTTATCAGTAAAATATCTCGGCAACATTTCCCTTTAAACCAGTCCGGGCAGAGATTTTTGGTCTCTGCCCATTGTGATTACCTAATTTACCCGACCCGGGCTTAGTTTACAGATAAGTAACCTTCTTCAGTTATTATCTGCTGGACTGCATCGCTCATACAGTAGTCCAGGAAGGCCTGTACCAGTTCGCTGGGAGTGCCTTTGGTCAGGAAGTAGAGCGGGCGGATAATGGGGTAAGTACCGTTTTTACCATTCTCGGAGGTAGCAGCTATACCGTTTATGCTCAAGGCTTTTACGCTTGAATCTATATAGCCGAAGGAGATAAAGCCTATGGCATCTTTGTCACCGGCTAGAGCGGTCTTAAGAGCGCCGTTGGAGTTCTGAAGGACTGCATTGGCTACAATCCGTACATCCTCACCCATTACCAGTTCCTCAAAGGCAGTCCGGGTGCCGGAGCCTTCTTCACGGGCCATTACATGGATTGCTTTGTCAGGGCCGCCTACCTGGCTCCAGTTGGTTATAACACCGGAGAAGATATCCCGTACCTGGTCTACGGTCAGATTAGCCACCGCAGTATTGTCAGGGTGAACTACGATGGCAATGCCGTCTTTGGCCAGGAGGTATTTGGTCAGGCCGGTCTCGGTGTCTTTTAGTTCGCGTGAGACAGCACCAATTTCTACCGTGCCGTCAGTTGCTGATTTAACACCTACTGAAGAACCGCCGCCGCCTATTACCACGTTAACATTCGGGTAAAGAACTTTGAAAGCGGCTGCCAGTTTTTCAGCCAGAGGCTGAACGGTGGTGGAACCGGCTTCGTTGATAGTTCCTGAGAGAGTGGGGGTGTTGTCATTATTATCATCGTTGTTGTCGGCTTCGTCATCGTTGCTGCATCCTGCCACGCCCAGTGCCAGCAGCATTACGGCGGTAACAGGCAGCATAATCTTTTTCTTGGTTACTAACTTGTTCAATTTTCCTTCCTTCTATGGTTATTTATTCTGTAAACCTGTATCAGCTGTTTAAACTATTTAAAAGCTGGCTCTTCAGCCTGTGCTCCTTAAGTTCCTCCGGATGCTCGAATATAAGGTGCAAAACAGCTTCAGCGGTAGATACGTTGGTAGCTAAGGGTACGTTATGTACGTCACACACGCGCATCAGGGCGGAAATGTCAGGTTCATGGGGCTGGGCGGTCAGGGGGTCACGAAGGAATATGATAGCCGTTACTACCCCGCTGGCTACCATGGCACCAATCTGCTGGTCACCTCCCAGAGGGCCGCTTTGGAGTAAATTTACATTCAGATCAGTGCTGGCCTGAATGAGCTTACCGGTGGTGCGGGTGGCTACCAGATTAAGACCTGCCAAGTCGGTTTCGTGCTTCTTTACCAGGTCTACTATTTCCTGCTTCTTGTTATCATGGGCTACCAGAGCCAAAGTTATTCTTTCCATTATATTCACCTCCTTTCTTGTTTCTTTTCCTCTTTCCTTATTCACATTATCAGTTTAAATCTCCAAGATTAAGGCTATATAAAGGATTTGTTAAGGTTATGTAAAAATCTTGAAATACCGGAATAATAAAAAAACCAGCCCTGATAGAGCTGGTTTATAAACTAACGGGTGTAAGAAAATACTCAGCCAAGCGGCAGGCTGAAACTGAAGGTTGCCCCCTTGCCGTAGCGGCTTTCTGCCCAGATGTTCCCGCCGTGTGCCTGCACTATATGCTTGGAAATAGCCAGTCCCAAACCTGTACCGCCGCCGGAACGGGCTTTATCCACTTTGTAAAAACGCTCAAATACTCTGGTCAAATCATCTTCGGGTATACCTATGCCGCTGTCAGATACATATACTACCAGTATCTGCCCCTGGGTGCGGGCACCAATCTTTATCCGGCCGCCCTTGGGGGTAAACTTGATGGCATTATGCACCAGATTTACCAGCACTTGTTCAATCCGGTTTTCGTCCAGCTTTACCTGCGGCAGGGTTTCGGGCAGTTCTACCCCAAGGCTTATACCTGCCCGTTCCGCCTGGGGGCTAAGCCTGGCGGCTGCCAGTTTTATAGCTGTGGAAATATCTCCCGGCTGGAGGTTTAAAACCGCCTGGCCGCTTTCTATAGCGGAAAGGTCACTCAGTTCGGTAACCAGCTGGGCCAGTTTATCTACCTCAAGGTGGATTTTTTCAATAAACCCGGCCGCAACCGCAGCATCAGATGCCGCCCCCTCCTGCAAGGTTTCAGTCAGCAGTTTCAGGGAACTGATAGGGGTGCGTAATTCGTGGGAAATATTGGCTACAAAATCCCGCCTTACCTTCTCCAGCCGCCGAAGCTCTGAAAGGTCCTGCACCAGCACCAGATAACCGGACTGGCTGACCAGCGGGGTAGCAATAATACCCAGAAAACGCCTGCCGGAGGCAAGCTCTACAAAACCCATCTCCTGCTTGCCGGAGGATTTGGAATGCTCAAAAATAGAGTGGATTTCATGGTCACGTATTGCTTCCACAAAGCTGTGGCCTATTACATGTTCGGCTTCCAGTTTAAATATCCGCTCGGCAGCCGGGTTTAAAAGGCTTATAGTGCCTTCGCAGTCCAGCAGGAAAATGCCGTCACCCATGCGTTCCAGTACCGCTGACAGGCGGTCACGCTCGGAGCTGACTGCATTTATGCTGTCACGCAGGCGTTCCGTCATCAGGCGGAAGGCATGGGCCAGTTCTTCCATTTCACCTTTGCCGCTTACCTCTATCTGAACGGCATCCATCTGCCCCCGGGCAATACGCCGGGCAATAGCGGTGAGTTCCTTAATCGGGCGGGTCAGGCTGGCCGCTACCCAAACTGCTAAAAGCCCGGCCGCCAGTATGCTTATTAAGGCACTCAGCAAAATAGTCCGGTCTACATCCCCCACCGCCGCGTATACTTCTTCTACCGGCAAGGCCACCCGCACTACCGCCAGTACCTCTGTCCCGCTTTTAACCGGGATAGCCACGTACAGCATTTCATATCCCAGACTGGCAGACTGATGAACACTGGTGCCAAGGCCGTTTTTTAAAGCATCAATAAACTCAACTCTGGTAGAGTGATTCTCCATGTCCGAGGGTGACTGGAGTGAATCTGCCAGCACCTGACCGCCGGGGTCTATAACAGTCAGCCGTATATCCAGCGAGGCTCCCAGTTCCTTAATATAAGCATCAAAACTGTCCGGGTCTTCAGAAATATGCTCCGGCACTATCTCTGAAAGCAGCGTGGCTTCCTGAACAAGGCGGGACTGCAAATTGTCCAGATAAGAGTTCTCCAGATGATTGGACAGGAAAATGCTGAGCAGACCCACGCTAGCGGCAATAAGCAGGCAAAACAGGCTTATTAAACGCCATTTAAGGCTTCTGGCCATATTTACTCCTCAAACTTATAGCCGGTTCCCCGCACTGTTATCAGGTGGCGGGGACGGGACGGGTCAGTCTCTATTTTCTGGCGCAGCCAGCTGATATGTACATCAACCGTGCGGGTACCGCCCGGATAATCATAACCCCAAACCTTTTCCAGCAGCTGTTCGCGGCTGAAAACCCGGCACCGGTTCTGAACCATAAAACTCAGCAGGTCAAACTCCTTCGGGGAAAAGTCTAAAGCCTCCCCGTCCCGCATGACCAGATGACGTTCAAAAAATATTTCCAGATTATCTATTTTCAGGCCGCTCACAGGCTCTGGCTGGGAGTTCTGCATCTGACTGCGGCGGAGGAGTGCCCTCATTCTGGCCAGCAGTTCCTTCATGCCAAAGGGTTTGGACAGATAATCATCCGCCCCCACTTCCAGCCCGTTTACTTTATCTGTTTCGCTTGAACGGGCGGTCAGCATAAGTATGGGCACGCTGCTCTCAGCGCGGATAAGGCGGCAAAGTTCAAAGCCGTCCATGCCCGGCAGCATTACGTCCAGTATAACCAAAGACGGCTTAAACCGGCGGTACATACCAAGCGCCTTAAGCCCGTCTTCAGCACATTCCAGCTGGTATCCCTCCTTGGCAAGGTTGTAACACAAAAGCTCACGCAAGGTGGCGTCATCTTCAACTACCAGTATTTTATGCTCAGGCATGGCTAAAGTATAAAGCCAGAGACTATTTTCAGCAAGACAGGCATTTCATCAGACAGGTATTGAAAATGTTTACCCGGTTTTAGTACTATTGGCTATATAAATGTGCACAGTTGCCGTCATAAGGGGGAATTTATGAAAATACCCGGGAATATTTTTAAACGTGAACACGGATTTACCCTGATTGAAATACTGGTAGTTGTGGCTATACTGGGGGTGCTGGCCGGAGTGGTAATACCCAATGTAGTAAAATTTATGCACGAGGGTAAGGTAGAATCTGCCAATACCGAACTGGCAAATGTCCGTCTGGCCGTCCTGTCAGCTATGGTGGATGCGGAAATAAACACCCTGAATGACGGCGGGACAGTCGGCTCCGGCCATACCTCAAATGTCAGCTACGGCTCACCTTCGGTAAGCTTGGCAGTTCATAATTTTGTTATGGGTGAAGTAATAGGTATTTATACCCTGAATGAAAAAGGCCTGATAGTAAGCGCCCTGATGCCTGAAGGCAGTGACTGGGCAAACCTTACCTTTGTAAATGGTGCCTGGCAGTAAAACCGCCTTCTTTCAAAAGAGTATCTACAAAATAGTTGACAGCTTATACCTACCTTAATGGTAATATAATAGTATGCAGATACCAGAGGCAAGATGTACCAGGTGCGGGGGGCATTATCACGGCTGGGCACTTTTAAATGCCCGCCATCAAACCTGTGCCCAGTGCGGCGGCAAACTGGAAATAATTACCGAAGGTGAAATAATACAGGGTTATTCACCTTTCTCCGCCGAAGAAGTAAACTTAAAAGCCCCCAAACAGACACCCTCTAAAAAAACCACTTCCTGAAGCCCGGACCTGCTGCCTCAGGGCTCTGGAAAGTATTAGTTTTGTCTGCCCGCTGATAAGGGCATTTTAGCTAGTGCCATATTTGCTTAACAGCGGCATCCGGCTCACCCAAGAGGCCTTAGCGTAATTTCAGCTGATAAATACCTTCCGGCCAAACTTTCGTTTCAGCTCTCCCCGTCTGTTGCCAAAAATTTGACACGCCTTGGATAAAACTGTCAGAATGACTCCATATGAGATATTCCAACTACCGCAACCAGCCGGATATCATACTCCTGATAATAATAACCTGTGTGGTGGTATTCTTCGGGGTTAATTTTGCTCCCCAAATCGGGCCGTACCTGGCACTTCAGCCGGCAACCGCCCTAAGCCACCCCTGGACTATTTTAACCAGCCTGTTTGTCCATGCAAACCTGTGGCATCTTTTCGCCAACATGCTTACCCTGTATTTCTTCGGCAATGCCCTGCTCCAGATGGTAAGTCAGCGCAGCTGGCTAATCATATTTTTCGGGGGCGGTCTGGCGGGCAGTTTGCTGTTCATACTCCTCAACGCCGGCTCTTACGGGTATGTCATAGGTGCTTCCGGGGCGGTTTTTGCACTTGGCGGCGCTCTGGCCGTACTCCGCCCGAACTCCAAGGTTATGGTTTTCCCCCTGCCCATACCTATCCCCCTCTGGATTGCAGTTTTGGGCAGTTTTGCTATCCTGTCCTTCCTGCCTTCAGTTGCCTGGCAGGGTCATTTGGGAGGGTTACTGGTGGGGCTTGCCTGCGGTTACCTTATCCAGCGCGGCAAGTTTAGATTCTAATCATTTTGACCTCATTTTTGCCTCATTAACACTTTTCTGTACCCCGCTATTGACAGCTGTCAACACTGTGATACAATATACCATTAGTATAAATAAATTACCCATTATAGCAATCCAAACTCACCTCCCGATAAGCAGGACTCTATGACTGATAAAAAATACCGGGTACTGGTAGTTGAAGACAAACCATCCATATGTCAGGTATGCCTTCGCACTTTGGAGAGTATGGGGCTTGATGTTACTATTGCCATAAACGGGCAGATAGGTCAGTCACTTATCCAGCAGGAAAAGTTTGACCTCTGCCTGGTAGATATCCGCACCCCTATTATAAACGGCAAAAACCTGTACACCTATGCGCTGAACTATTACCCGGAAACCGCCAAACGGATGGTATTCACTACCGGTGACCTCATGGACGAAAGCACCCAGGGTTTTCTGGATGCCACCGGCCAGCCGTTTTTACCCAAACCCTTCACCCCAAGTGACCTTAAGAAGATAGTCAGCGAAACTTTAGAAAAACTTAAGGCCCAAAACTAAGGTTTTTAAAACTTTACCTGTTTTCACCTACCATTGAATGTTATACTATTATTTATTATTACCTATGGTATCCTAGGGAGGCAGCCATGCCCAAAATGAAAATACTGATAGCTGATGATGAAGAGCATGTGCGGCAGCTTGTTTGCGGCATACTGGACAAAGACTATCAGATAGTTCAAGCCAAAAACGGCGAAGAGGCGGTAAAAGAATCCCGAGAGCAGGACTTTGACCTGATACTGATGGATATCATGATGCCCAAACTGGACGGGCTGGCCGCCTGCTGTATGCTCAAAGGTGATAAACAGACCAGTGCCATTCCTATTGTCATGCTGACCGGAGTGGGCTATGAACTGAACAAGAAACTCAGCCAGCAGCTGGGTGCTGACGGCTATATTACCAAACCCTTCAGCCCGCGGGAACTGCGAACCAAGATAAATGAGTTTATCAAGCGTGCCTGACTCCCTGCCCCTGTACCGCCTTGAAATACCCAGCCGCAGCCAGACCGAATTTATAGATATTACCAGCCGGATTAGTTCGCTTATAACCCAAAGCGGTGTTACCTCCGGCCTGTGCCAGGTATTTGTCCCCCACACAACCGCCGGGCTGACCATAAATGAAAATGCCGACCCTGATGTTATAACCGATATCAAAGCCCAGCTGGAACGGATAGTCCCGGCTGTTACTCCCTTCCTCCATTCGGAAGGCAACTCGGCCGCCCATGTAAAAACCAGCCTTATGGGCAGCAGCCTGAACCTGATTATAGAAGAAGGCAGACTTCTGCTGGGGACTTGGCAGGGTATTTACCTTGCAGAATTTGACGGCCCGCGCAGACGGACTGTATACATAAAAGTTCTCAAAGAAAACTAATCTTTACGCAAATCAATCCTGAGTGATATACTCTGCTGTATGAATTTTCCACGTATTGTCATAGCCGGTATTTCTTCAAGCAGCGGCAAGACTACCATAAGCAGCGGCATTACCGCTGCCCTTACAAAGCGCGGACATAAAGTAGCCGCCTACAAGTGCGGCCCTGACTATATAGACCCCGGATACCTGACTTTGGCCGCCGATAACCCCTGCCACAACCTTGACTCCTGGATGCTGGGCAAAGATGCCATGACCGAGGTGTTTTTCCACGGGCTGAAAAACAGGGAGATTGCCCTGGTGGAAGGCGTGATGGGGCTTTATGACGGATACAGCGGCGAACGCCCCGGGGGCTCTACCGCCGAAATTGCCAGATTACTCTCAGCCCCGGTTATACTGCTGCTTAATATCTCCCACATGGCTGAAAGCGCCGCCGCCATAGTGCTGGGCTATAAAAACCTGGACCCCAGGATAAATATTGCCGGGGTTATACTTAATCAGGCCGGCAGTCTGCGCCATTATGAAATCTGCCGCAAGGCAATTGAAAAATATACCTCTACCCCGGTAGTAGGCTATCTGCTGCGCAATAAAGAGCTGGCTATACCGGAACGCCACCTGGGGCTGAAAACCACCTCTGAAGGCGGCGAACTGGCAAGCTTTATCCAAAACTTAGCTGCCCATATTGAAAGTACCATAGATATTGACCGTATTCTGAATATTGCCCGGAATGCACCGCCCCTGCCCGAAAGACCATGCCCATATCTATTCCCCGAAACCCCTGCCCGGCCGGTTACCCGTATAGCCATAGCCAGGGACGAAGCCTTTAGTTTTTATTATCAGGCTAATCTGGATATGCTTTCAGACTGGGGGGCTGAACTCTGTTATTTCAGCCCGGTGCATGATACCTGTCTGCCTGAGAATATCGGCGGCATATACATAGGCGGCGGCTTTCCGGAAATAATGGCAGCAGAGCTTAGCGCCAACCAGGCCATGAAAACCGCCCTGACCAAAGCGGCCGAAGACGGTATGCCCATTTATGCCGAATGCGGCGGGCTGATGTATTTATCCGAAGCGATAGAAGACTTTGATAATAACAAATACTTGATGCTGGGGCTTCTGCCGGGCGTATCTGTCATGCAGAAAAAACTGCACCGTCTGGGCTATACCAGAGCCGCCGTCCAGAACGATAATATCCTTTCCGGCAAGGGGACTGAACTAAGGGGGCACATTTTCCACTGGTCAAAACTGCCCTCCCCCAAAACCAAACCAGCCTATACCCTGCTGGAGCCGGCTGAGTATGCCGGACAGAATGAGGGTTTTATTATAGGAAATAGTACTAATGTACTGGCCAGTTACCTGCATCTCCATTTCGGCACAAACCCGGACCTGGCTAAGAATTTTATTCGTGTTTCCAAAGGTTTTTATGCTATTTGACGCACACCTGATTTGTTTTGAATAATCCAAAAAGTTTTGTTTTAATATAATCTGGTAAACAGGAGGGGGAAAACAGGACAATGAAAAACCAGCAATCCCCCCCTCTTTTCAAAGATAAATATTTTACATACGTCACCGGCTTATCCGTACTGGTAATCATCTTAGGATTATACTCAGTCTTATCCCCGCAGGACTTCGTTCAAAATGCCAACTGGAAGCTTTTTGCCACTATGGTGGAGGCATCTACTACCATTATTATTATCGCCATTGCCACCTGGCGCTGGGGATTAAAAGTTTCCATAATCTGGGTCAGCAGCATCCTCATACCGGGTATGCTGCTGATGGTTGGAATGGACTTGTTTGAGCCGGTTATTTTCTTCGTTATGCTGCTAACTTTGGGTGCCGGCAGTCTGGTAGGGCTGATAATCAACAACCACCGGCGGGTAATAAGCCACGAAGAAGAACTCAACCAGATACTCTCCATGATACGGGATATAAACCACCATATCACCCATATAGACAACGAAGAAGAGCTGATGGAAAGGGTGTGCGAAAGACTGGTCTATGCCGGGCGGTATCAGGTAGCCTGGATAGGTTATGCAACCCCTGACCAGCAGACAGTTGAACCCCGCTATCACGCTGCCAGCGGACAGCCGTCCCAGCTTCCCGCCGGGGAGTGCCCGGCACCGCATTGCCTCTACCTGCCCGGAGAACCTATCCAGCAGGCTATAAAAAGCCGCAGCCTGATAGTAGTTCCAGACATCCAGACCTGCCCCGGTGATGATATCTGCTGTCAGCATTGCTGCAGCCTGCTTTGTTCGCCTATTGATTTCGGGGATGAACTGCTGGGGGTATTATGCGTTTATTCAAATAACCCGGACGTATTCGGCAGAGAAGAAATTTCCCTGCTGCGGGAGGTCTCCCAGGATATATCGCTGGGGGTGGAAAAAATACGCCACCGGCAAGAACTGGCCAGAACTGAAATCCGGCTGAAAGAAGAACGAGACAAAGCCCAGTTGTATTTGGATATTGCCGGGGTAATTATAGTTGTCTTAAGCGAAAACGAGATTGTTTTACAGATTAACAAGCGGGGCTGCGAAATACTGGGTTATGAATATCAGGAAATTGTGGGGCGCAACTGGTTTGAGAGTTTTGTGCCCGGTTACCGCCGTCTTATCAAACACTCCATGTACAAACAAATTATCTCAGGCAAAGCCGACCTGCCGGAACGCTATATGGATGTAGTCCTGACTAAAGACGGCCAGGAAAAGGTGATTTTGTGGCATTCCACGGCTATCCGCAGCCAGGACGGAAAACTTAATTCAATACTCTATTCGGGTGAAGACGTCACCGAGCTTAAACATATTGAAGAAGCTTTGCGTATGTCCGAGGAAAAGTACCACACCCTGTTTGAAACTATGGCCCAGGGGGCTATTTATATTGATGATAAGGGCATCATAATTGAAACCAACCCGGCCGCCAATACTATTTTCGGCAGGCATGAAAGCGAACTGCTGGGAACAAATATTGCCGACCCGGTCTGGACTTATGTGCAGGAAAACGGCTCAATAATGCCGCCGGAGGAAAACCCGGTAATAACTGCCCTGAAGACCGGCAAAGCGGTGCGGAATGTTTTTATGGGCATAAAGAATAACCTTTCCGGTGAGGTCCGCTGGGTCAACCTGTTTGCCCTGCCGCTGTTCCGCCTCAACCAGGAAAACTCGTACATGGTTTATACCACCTTCACAGATATAAGCCGTCTGAAAAATGCCCGTGATGCCCTTACCCGCAGTGAAAACCGCTACCGCTCTATATTTGAAACAGCCGCCAGCATTATTATTTCGTTTGACCAGAACGGTATTATAAATGACTGCAATATGCGTGTTCAGGAAATACTGGGCTATACTCCGGCCGAACTGGTGGGGATGAGCTTTCTGGAAATTGTGGAAGAACCCTTCCGCCATGAAGTCCGCAGGCATATTGCCAGCCTAAACCGCGGGGAAATTATTTATAACAAGGATTGCCGTATGCTCCACAAGGACGGCAAGTACCGGGATGTAATGGTAAACTGCTCTACCCTGCTTGATGAAAACGGCAGCGTAACGAATGCTATCTGCATTATCTCTGATATTACCGAACAGAAACAGACCCATAATGCCTTGATAGCCTCGGAAGAAAAAATCCGGGGAATGTTCAACGGGGTTAACGAAGGCATAATTGTCATGGATACCCAAGGCTATATTACCGAGGTCAACCAGACTATACTGAAAATGAATAACTACACCAGCAAAGACCAGATGATAGGCAGACACGGGCTGGAATTTATTGCCCCCAAAGACCGTGAAGAAGCCAGAGCCTATCTGGCCCAGGCAGACAGCCTGAATGAAGTACGCAATCTGGAACTTCTGTGTGTACGCCCGGACGGAACGGAATATTTCTGCCAGATAAGCGGAGCGGTACTGCGTGATTACTCAGGTGAAATCCAGGGCATAATAATACTCAGTGCGGATATTACCGAACACAAGAAACTGGAACAGCAGCTTATCATGACTGACCGCATGGCCTCAGTAGGCGAGCTGGCTTCCGGTCTGGCCCACGAGATAAACAACCCCCTTACCGGCATTGTCGGCTTCAGCGAACTTTTGCTGATGAATGAACTGGAAGAATCAATCAAAGAAGATGTCCAGACTATTCACCGCGAAGCCCTGCGGGCGGCTGAAGTAGTCCGCAATCTGCTCACTTTTGCCCGTCAGCAAACCCCTACCCGCGAAGCCGGTGATATAAACCTGAGCATTCAGAAGGTGCTTGAACTGCGCAAACATGACCACCGGATAAATAATATCCGCTGCATAACCGAACTGGACCCCGACCTGCCGCGGGTAATGCTGGACGTCTTCCAGATACAGCAGGTTTTAATAAATATTATTATCAACGCAGAGTTCTTCCTGCGCCTTAAGGAACACCCCCAGATAACCATAAAAACCAGCCGCCGCAAAGGTTATGCAGTAATCAGTATTTCAGATAACGGCCCCGGCATCAGCCCTGAAAACATCAAACGTATTTTTGACCCTTTCTTTACCACCAAAGAGGTCGGTAAGGGTACCGGACTGGGGCTTTCCATCTGCCATGGCATTATTGAGGAACACCATGGCAGAATATCAGCGGAAAGCACCCCCGGCAACGGGGCTACTTTCCGTATAGAACTGCCGTTTGCGGATATTAAACCGGCCTCAACCGCTGACAGCATCAGCCCAAGCACCGGTTAATCTTCTAATACGTATTAAACACGTATATTAAGTCATCCCGGGTTAAACCTCTCCCGCAAGCCAAGTGGGCTTGCAAAAACAGCACCGATTCACTCTAAGCCAGCTTTTAAATTTCCCCAAATAAATACCCTTAGCTGACCTTTGTTCCGTCCAGTTCAGCCAGCAGGCTGTCCAGCCGGGCAAGACCGGCTTGGGGGTTGGAATTCTGGGTCTGCACCCACTGCCGGAGCTTGGCAATAGCCGCACCGGAACGGATTATCTCCGCCGCTTTAGCATAACCCTGCTGAAGGCTGTCAGCCTCACCGGCTATATAAAAAACAGGAGCGGCATTCAGACAAACCGCGTTAAAAGCAGCCCCGTTTTCACCGCCAGAAAGAATACGGAGAAGCCGCAGGGTTTCGCGTTGTTTATCACCCGAAGTAAGAATATCCTCCGTCCGGCCGGGTTTTAAACCAAAATCTGCCGGAGACAAGCTGTAGTTAATAATCTGCCCGTCTTCGCCAAGCTCGGCAATGCGGCTTTCGCCCAAAACGGAAAGTTCATCCATTCCCCGGCCGCCGGGGGCAGAGCCGTAGATAACCAGGGCTTTTTTATAACCTATCTCACGCATCACCTCGGCCACCGGCTGCAATAGTTCGGCTGAATATACCCCCCTGACCGCATAACGGGGCAAAGCCGGGTTTGCCAGCGAACCGGCAATATTAAGGGTAGTCCCGAAACGTATCTGGGAAAGGATACGGAAAAGAGCCTGGGGGTGAACTTTGGCGCTCATGCCGTTAAAAATGCCTATACCCGCCGTTTCAATACTCCGCCTGACGGTCTCCACGTCTGTTTCCACGTCAACACCCAGTGATTCCAGCATATCAATAGTCCCTAAGCTGCCGGAAAGGGCTCTGGCACCGTGTTTTGCCAGTACCACCCCGCCCGCCGCCGCCACAATGGAAGCAGCCGTGCTGATGTTAAAGGTCTTCAGGCTGTCCATGCCCGTACCGCAGTTATCCACCAAAGGTTTATTTACCAAAGGCTTAACCCTTACCGTATCCTGCTCATATATAGCTTCCCAGACACCGGCTATCTCCGGTGCTGTTTCACCCTTGGCGGTTAGGGCGGCCATAAAGGCACCCTGCTGGAGGTCAGGCTGTTCATTCCGCATTATCTGGCAGAAACAGTCTTTTACTTCTTCACGGTTAAGATTTTCCTTTGAAATAAGGCGGCTTATGACAGCCCCGAAATTTTTTACCCTGTTTTCGTCCACTTTTGTTTCCCTCTTTTTTATTAAAATTTGATAATGGTTTTAAGGCCTTTTAGCTTTTCCACCCCCAGAAAAGCCTCCTCTATATCTGAAATACCCGTTACCCGGCTGATAAGCCTTTTTACAGGTATAATCCCATCCGTTATCAGGCTAAGCGCCCGGGTATTATCCGCTGGAGTAGAGCCGTAAGAGCCGCTCAAGGCCAGCTCCCGGTAATGGATAGTGTTGGCGTCCAGGCTGAATTCAGAACGGTCTTTAGGCAGACCGGAAAAGAAATTTATCCGCCCGCCGGGGCTCAAAACAGAGGGCAGCTCTCCCACTTCTACCCCCGAACTGGCAATCAAAATCACATCTACCCCCGCCCCCCCGGTCTGCTCAAAAACCCCCTGCCTGAGGCTGGTCTTTGCCAAATCTATCACCCCGTCAGGGCAGGCCAGTTCCGCCCCACACACCCTGTCAGGCAGGACTTCGGCCATAAGCACCTTTTCCGCCCCGTTATGCCGGGCGAGCATGGCCTGTAAAAGACCTAAAGGCCCAGCCCCCAGCACCAGCACCCGGTCTCCGTCCCCCACCCGGCTAACAGACTGGCTGTGGATACAGCTGGCAAGCGGCTCAGCCAGAGAGGCTTCTTCGTCTGAAACATTCTCAGGTATTATGTTAAGCCCGCCAGGCAGGCTTTCAGGGGGAAGTGCCATATATTCGGCCAAGCCCCCGTCATAATTAAAACCGATTATTTTCACCTGCCCGCACAAATTCTCCCTGCCCTGCAGGCAAAGCGGGCAGACCCCGCAGGCAATACCCGGATAAACCTGCACCCTGTCACCCGCCTTGAAATCAGGGTGTTCAGAGCAGGCTACCACAGCGGCTATTTCATGCCCCAGTATCCGGGGATACTTAAGGTCACGGTGTCCCCGCCGGAACATCTTTACGTCTGTGCCGCAGATTGCACAGCAGGCTACCTCCAAGAGCACACCACCCTTGGGGCAGGACGGAGTGTCCACCTCCGCCAGGCTAAGTTTAGCCGGTTCTTCCAGCAAGACCGCTTTCATATTTCCCCCCATAATAAAAAAATCCCCAAACCACCAAGGTTTGAGGATTAAAAAAAATAAAACCCCAAACCTTTCGGCTCAGGGATTTACCATTTCCCACGGCCATTTTCCGCGAAACTCTATACCGGCAGATATTCTGGCTTACGGCTCAACCTACTCACCGGGCCTTCCCGCTTCATTTTAATGAAACAGTGGCGTATTCCAGTTTTCGTCCCCGTATACAGCGGCGGGACCGCACCTGATTCTAACAGGCTTCCCTTTTAAGCTTTTGTTACAAAGCACCGGCAGACCATATTCAATTAGACTTGATTTTAATTAGTTATTTCTGTTTTGTCAATACTTATTTTAGCCGCATTTTGCCCAAAAAACAGCTGCTTCAAAAGCCGGGTGGATAAAGAATTAAATGGGTGGTAGAATAGAGCAGTTTGGCTCACAGGTGAGCTTGCAGATTGACAATGTACTATATGTTGCAAGTATAATATCAGGAACTAGGTCTTTTAAATATCGGCTTAAATATTTTGTAGAAGAGACATATATGGCCAAAACAAAAGCACCTGCAGACAAAATGGAACCGGCTGAAGAAATCAAACAGGACGGCAAGGTAGTTTCTACCAAGCGCACCGCCGGCAGTGAGTTTTTCTGGACACAGAGCCGCTGCACCGGATGTAACCGCTGTGCCAGCATCTGCCCGGTAGATGCTATCAAACTGGACAGGGATAAGACACCCACCAAACGGGTCGGCACCGCTCCCTGCACCCGCGCCTGCCCCGCCGGATTGGATATCCCCCGCTATGTCCGCTTTGTAGCTGAGGGCAACGCCCCGGCTGCCACTGCTGTTATGAGAGAAAAGATACCCTTCCCTTCAGTGTGCGGTTATGTCTGTTTCCACCCCTGTGAACTGGAGTGCCAGCGCCAGAAATTTGACGAGCCTATTGCCATTCGGGCTTTAAAGAGATATGCCGCTGAAAATGACGACGGCAGTTGGAAAAATAACCTTAAAATTGCCCCTTCCACCGGCAAAAAGGTAGCTATTATCGGTTCCGGCCCAGCCGGGCTTACCTCAGCCTACTTTTTGACCCTGCTGGGGCACGAAGCAACTATATTTGAATCTATGGAATACGCCGGCGGCAAGATGTTTTACAGTATACCCGAGCATCAGCTGCCCAAAGATATACTCAATAAAGAAATTAAGGCCATCACCGACCTGGGCGTAACCATCCATACCTCCTGCCAGGTGCAGTCCGTACAGACCCTGTTAAAACAGGGCTACGATTCGGTTCTGCTTTCCACCGGCGTACTCGGTCTGGACGAAGGGCTGCTCCTTCCCTGTGATGAAACCGTTGAATCAGACCTGATGCAGGGCAGTGATTTCCTTAAGAATATAAAATCCTCCACCAAAGAAAGCCTGGGTGACAAAGTAGTAATAATAGGCGGCGGCAGCGAAGCTTACAACAGTGCCTTTGCCGCTAAGAGCCTGGGGGTCTCAGAGGTGCATCTGGTTTGCAGCCGCCACGCCGGCAGCAAGGAAGCCTCCCCGGAGGAAGTAGACCGGGCTATAGATGCAGGTGTGACTGTTCA
The DNA here is from genome assembly GCF_000011905.1 of Dehalococcoides mccartyi 195. Taxonomy (NCBI): domain Bacteria; kingdom Bacillati; phylum Chloroflexota; class Dehalococcoidia; order Dehalococcoidales; family Dehalococcoidaceae; genus Dehalococcoides; species Dehalococcoides mccartyi. The sequence goes on along the minus strand of NC_002936.3, from coordinate 121,260 downwards.
TCCCTCACTGGATTTTGCAAAGCTGGTCAGGCTGGACGGCAAAATTGAGGGAGTAGAACTTTTCCGTATCCGCTCTTACGGATATGACAAAGAAAATAAACTCCATTATGAGATAATAAATGATACCCGCCGCTTTATAGCGGCAGATACAGTTATCACTACGGTTACTCCCAATGAAAAACCGGGGGCGGATTATCTTTCCGTAGTCCAGCCCGGCGTATTTGCCGCCGGTGACGGCATCAGCGGTGCCCGCTCGGTCATTGAGGCTATGGCCGCCGGACGTTCGGTAGCCGGTCTGATTGACAAATATCTGGGGGGCGAAGGCAATCTGGATGAGACTCTGGCCCCGCCTGAAAAAAATATCAAACCCCTTAACGAACCTAAGGGTCAAAACCGCTCTCAGGTAGAGCTTAGTCTGGTAAAACAGGCCGGTGGCGACAAAGTGGAGATTGAAAAAACTCTGTCTCCCGAAGCTGCCAAGAAGGAAGCCCAGAGATGTCTGCGGTGTGATATTGTTCATCAGGTACATGACTATAGTCTGGATACCTCCAGCTGCACCTACTGCGGACGGTGCGTAGACGCCTGCTACTGGGATGCCATTACCAGCGGTTATGGTTATGAAGCCGCCGCCAAGAAACGCAAGGCAGAGATAACCGCTCTGGAGGAAAAGAACGGCGTTTACAACTACGCTATCCGGATTCTGCCTGTTGCCATAGGCCTTATGATAATAGCTGCCGCTGTGGCTAAACTTTTCTAATAGCAGATAATTCATAGCATTTGCAGACTGCCGGCTTTAAAACCCGGCAGTTTTTTTGTGCCCGGATTTAGCTCTAAAGGCTTGATAACCCCAGTGAAATAAAGCATAATTCTGGGTGAAGGAAGGCAGATAACATGAAACAGCTGACTGATGACGAAATCTACCGTATTGCCCAGAAAAGGGTCAAGGAAAAGAAGGATTTTTACAATCACCTGTCGGTTTATATAGTGATAAACCTGATGCTTATAGGTATCTGGGCATTTACCGGCAGTTCATACCCCTGGTTTATTTTCCCCCTGGGGGGCTGGGGTATCGGGCTGATTTTTCACTTCCTGAGTGTTTTCGGCTTCATGCGTGACGAAAGTGACTGGGAAAACAAGGAAATCCAGAAAGAGATTGGGCGTTTAAAGAAAAACCTTTAAACGCCGGTTATCTCATCTTCATCAATTTCAGCCGGAAGCTGGGTCAGAGCGGCAACCGCCGCAATAGCGGCAATCCTCCGGGTATCGTCAAATATTTCGGACAGCTTCTCTTCCAGCGGCTGTTCTTCACTCATGATACGCTTCATCTCATCAAGCAGGGTGGTTTCTTTTTCAATGAAATGGGTATGCAAATTCCCGGCCACAAAATTGGGATTAACCAGAACCGCCTTGTGGAAGGGGATATTGGTCTTCACCCCTACTATAATGTATTCGTAAAGGGCGCGCCGCATACGGGCTATGGCTTCTTCGCGGGTACGTCCCCAGACAATCAGCTTGGATATCATGGGGTCATACAGGTAAGGTATGTTATAGCGGGTATGAACGCCGCTGTCCACCCGCACCCCGATACCGCCGGGTGAACGGTAACCCTTTAGTTTGGCCGCCGAGGGGGCAAACTCATTCAAGGGGTCTTCGGCGTTTATGCGGCACTCTATAGCCCAACCCCGCATCTGGACGTCTTCCTGTTTGAAAGAAAGCTCATCTCCGGAGGCTACCATTATCTGTTCTTTGACTATATCTATGCCGGTAACCATTTCGGTAACAGGGTGTTCCACCTGCACCCGGGTATTGGCCTCAAGGAAGTAAAACTGGCCGTTTGAAAAGATAAATTCAATAGTACCGGCACCCTCATAGTTAACCCACTTGCCGGCCTTGATAGCCACTTCGCCCATTTTCTTGCGGAGTTCGGGGGTGATGACCGGTGAAGGGGCTTCTTCAATAAGTTTCTGATAACGCCGCTGGATAGAACATTCCCTCTCACCCAGATAAACCACATTCCCCTGTGAATCACCCATTATCTGTATCTCTATATGGCGGGGATTGGATATGTATTTTTCAATATAGACTTCGGCCAGACCAAAGGTATTTCCGGCTACTTTCTGGGAGGATTCTATGGCATCTTTAAGCTCGTCCGGGCCGTTTGCCACCCGCATACCGATACCGCCGCCGCCGCCGCTGGGTTTGATAATAACCGGGTAACCGATAGCCGCGGCCGCTTCGGTGGCCTGCTCAATACCGGAAACACAGCCCTCGGTACCGGGCAGTACCGGCACACCCGCTTTTTTCATTTCACGTCTGGCGGCAATCTTGTTGCCCATCAGCTCTATAACCCGGCTGCTGGGGCCTATAAACTTGATGCCGGCCTTTTCCAGAGCCAGTGCAAAACCGGGGTTTTCAGATAAAAAACCGTATCCGGGGTGAACCCCGTCTACCCCCGCTTTTTTGGCAGCCGAGACTATCTTTTTTATATTCAGATAGCTCTCAGACAGCTGGGAAGGGCCAATATGATAAGCTTCGTCTGCATACTTTACAAAAAGAGCGCCTTTGTCAGCATCGGAATAAACGGCAACAGTCTTTATGCCCAGCTCACGGCAGGCGCGCATAATACGTATGGCTATCTCACCCCTGTTGGCAACCAGTATTTTATTTAGCATCTGGCTCAATCACCATAATTACGTCTTTGCTGCCCACCACTTCGCCCTCATAAGCATATATCTCTGAAACTACCCCGCTGACAGCGGCGGTAACATCGTTTTCCATCTTCATAGCCTCAATGGTGGCCACCACTTCACCTTCGCTAACCTTGTCCCCTTCCTTCACCTTCAGGGAAAGGAGCATACCCTGCATGGGGGAGACAACTGCCCCGGGGTGTGAGGCCGTAGGCTTGGCAGCTTTGGGGGCTTCGCCAACCGCACCGGCCTTAGCGGAAACCTTGACCGTAAAGACTTCTCCGTCTACCTCAACGCTGTATTCAGCCGAACCATTAAAGACCGGAGCGGATTTAGCTTCGGTTTTGGCTTCAACTTTGGCTGCTTCAGGGGTGGACGGCAAAAGGCACTCTTCCTTGCACTCACCCTTGAGGAACTTGGCCGCTACCTCAGGGTACATGGCATAAGTCAAAAGGTCTTCTTCGGTTTTGAGTATACCCAGCTTTTCACCTTCGGCCTTCATCTTGGGCAGTTCCGGCTCAAGCAAAGCCCCCGGCCTGACACTAATGGGTTTTTCATCACCGATAATAGCTTTGCGTATTTCTTCATTTACCGCACCGGGTATTTTGCCGTAATACCCCAGCAGGTAATTTTTAGTTTCTTTGGTAACCTGTTTGTAGCGGGCACCGCTCAGCACATTTAAAATAGCCTGCGTGCCTACAATCTGGCTTGACGGGGTAACCAGCGGGGGGTAGCCCAAATCCGCCCTTACTTTGGGTACTTCGGCCAGTACCTGCGGCAGTTTGTCAAAGGCATTCTGCTGGCGAAGCTGGCTGACCAGATTTGAAATCATACCGCCGGGTATCTGGTGGAGAAGCACCCCGATACTCGGCTGGGTGGCTTCGCAGGTATAAAGGCAGCGGTAAGTAGAGCTTATTTTATTAAACTCCTCACCTATTTCGCTCATCAGTTCCAGATTAAGCCCGGTATCCAGTTTCGTACCCTGAAAAGCGGCCACGAAACTTTCGGTAGTGGGCTGGGACGTACCCCAGGCAAAGGCGGAGAAGGCGGTGTCTATTATATCCACCCCGGCCTCGGCCGCGGCATAATAAGCCAGAGGTGCCATGCCGCTGGTGCAGTGGGAGTGGAGGTCTACCGGCAGTTTGACCTTGGCTTTTATAGATTTTACCAGCTGGGCGGCAGCGGTGGGGGTAATAAGCCCGGCCATGTCTTTAATACAGATAGAATCACAGCCCATCTTTTCCAGTTCCACTGCCATCTCGGCCAGATTTTCTACGGTGTGAATGGGGCTGGTGGTATAGCAGATAGTACCCTGAACGTGAGCCTTAAGTTCTTTGGCCGCCTGAACGGAAACTTCCATATTGCGGGTATCATTCAGGGCATCAAAAACCCGGAAAATATCTATGCCGTTTTTAACGGACAAACGGACAAACTCACGCACTACATCATCTGCATAGTGACAGTATCCCACCAGATTCTGCCCGCGGAGAAGCATCTGGAGGGGGGTATTGGGAGCTTTCTGGCGTATAAGGCGCAGGCGTTCCCAAGGGTCTTCGTTCAGGAAGCGGATGCAGGAGTCAAAGGTAGCGCCGCCCCAGACCTCCAGTGAATAAAAGCCGACCTTATCCAGCTTGGCGGCAATATCAATCATGTCACGGGTACGCATCCGGGTAGCTATCAGTGACTGGTGCGCATCCCGCAGAGTGGTATCTGTTATCTTTATACCCATATTATTAACCTACCGTCTATATTAGTAATCCGGTTGCTATTAGCTCAGAAAGGACATCTGAAAATACTGAGGCAAAAAAGCTGGAAGTGAAGTTAATTCTATCTTAGCCCCATTGGACTGTCAAGAAACGGCAAGCATTAGCCGTTCATTAACAAGGCTTGAAAGGCTATGCTTTTATAGCTGAAACGGCAGATTTCACTTCGGCGTGTTTCTGGAATATAATGTTAACCCTCCAAAGGTATTACTCGACCGCGTGCGGGCATAACTATTTTTATTCGTTTTCGGAGGAAAATATGAGCCGTTTTGCCGTTTTGTTAGCCGAAGGTTTTGAAGAAATAGAGTTTTGCACCATTACGGATATCCTCCGGCGGGCAGACCTTGAGGTAAAAATAGTGGGGCTTAAAAACGGTCTTACCGGCGGCTCAAGGGGAATCCGCATCATGCCGGATTTGGGTATAGATGAGCTGAAAAGCAGCGACTACGAAGTGCTGGTTCTGCCCGGCGGCAATCCCGGCTTTATAAATATGGGCAAAGACCAGCGGGTGCTTGAGCTTATCCGCAGCGCCCACGCCGAAGGCAAATATCTGGCAGCTATCTGCGCCGGGCCGGCCGTCCTTTCCCGGGCCGGGGTAATAAACGGCAAAGAAGTTGCCATATATCCGGGGGTTAAGCACCTGCTAAAAGGCTGTACTGCCTGTGACCTGCGGGTAAAGGTGGAAGGCAAACTTATTACCGGGCGAAGCCCCCAGGCCGCCATGGATTTTGCCCTGACCCTTATGGATATGTTTGCCAAACCCCAGGCCGCTAAGGTGGTACGTGACGAAATGCTGGTTTAGATACCGCACCATCTGAAATAAAACGGGGGGCTAAAAGCCCCCTTTTGTATTTAAACCACTTGACTATTCCCTATGGCAGCACCTGTTCGCAAAAAATATTTCCCGGAAGATATTGACTTAATTGTAGTAAAGTTATAGCATTACTACAGTATTATATTCCAAAGGGGGAGCAAATTCCCTTGACCAGAACCAAATAGAGCACTGCCAGCCGTGACAAAATAATCTCGGCCGCCACCCACCTTTTTTTGAACTCACATGATGCCGGCAAAGTAAGTATGGAAGATATTGCCCGCAAGGCCAGAGTTTCCCCCACTACCATTTACAACAATTTCGGGGGCAGAAAAGCTTTGGTACAGGGGGTAGTAAAAAAAATAATAGATGACAACATTGCTCAGGCAAAAAGCATTATGGCCGGCTCCCTGCCCTTCCCTGACAAAATACAGCTGATACTCTCCAACAAAAATGATATGGCCGGAAAAATGCCGGAAGAGATACTGAAAAAACTGGTGTACATGGACGATGATGTGGCCGCTCTGATACAGGAAATCTACCAGAAAGAAATTCAGCCCATGTGGCAGAAACTGATAGCGGACGGCAAAGCCGAAGGATACGTAGACCCGTCCATCTCCGAAGAAACCGCCTTTATTTACCTTAAAATAATGCGTGACGGCTTTAATGCCAACGCCGCCTTATTTGAACCCTCCAAAGACAAAATAAACCTGATGATGGGGCTTTCCCGGATAATGATGTACGGCTTTTTCAAAAACGATGCCTGCCCTATTCCAACCCGCCAAAATATTCAGGCAAAAACCGGCTGAAGGAGTAACTGATGAGTCAAATATCAATTTCAGTAGAAAAGCTAAGCTACTGGTACGGAGACCTCAAAGCGGTAAACGGGATAAGTTTTGAGGTTGGATAGGGTGAAATTCTGGGTTTTCTGGGTCCCAACGGGGCAGGTAAAACCACCACTCAGAAAATGCTGACCGGCCAGCTCAAACCGAAGGACGGCCGGGCTACCCTGCTGGGATTTGATGTGGCCAAGGATACCGAGGAAATCCACCGGCGGATAGGCATCTGTTTTGAACAGACCAATCTGTACGAACAAATGACCGCTCTGGAAAACCTCCAGCTTTTTGCTGACCTTTTCGGGGTGAAAAACTTTGACGGTTATGCCCTTTTAAAAAGGGTGGGGCTGGCCGGACGGGAAAAAGACAAGGTGGCCGGTTACTCCAAGGGCATGAAACAGCGCCTTATGATAGCCCGCTCCCTGGTAAACACCCCCAGCATACTCTTTATGGACGAACCCACTTCCGGGCTTGACCCCGTATCTTCAGAATCTATCCGGGACATCATACTGGAAGAACGCAAACGGGGGGCAACCATATTTTTAACCACCCATGACATGTGGGAAGCAGACAAACTGTGTGACCGGGTAGCCTTTATCAACGAAGGCTCTATTGCCGCATTGGATACCCCGGTTAACTTAAAACAGCAGTACGGCAAACGTTCCCTGGTGGCCAAAATAAAAACCCCGGACGGAAAACTGGAAAACAGAGAGATTGCCCTGGATACCGGCAAAACCTCCGCAGAGGTCAGCAAGCTCCTTGATAGCGAACAGGTGCTGACCCTGCACAGCGAAGAAGCCACTCTGGAAGATATCTTTATAAAGATAACCGGACGGAGGCTGACCGAATGAACTTTCGCATTATAAAAGCCCTGCTGAGAAAGGATTTTTCCCTTTTCCTACAAAACCGCTTTTATATGCTGATGACTATTGTCGGGCTGGTATTTTATATAATTATCTTCTTCATCATGCCCAACAAAGTGGACGAACAGCTTAAAGCGGGTATATACGCCCCGGTCATGCCGCCGGCATTTTCAGTACTGGTGGCAGACCCGGCAAACAGCCTCTCCAACTATGACTCGCTGGAAGATGCCAAAACCGCAGTGGAAAACGGGGATACCCAGGCAGTTATTGCCCTGCCCGAAGATATCATGCAGGTTTGGGCTTCAGGCGGCAAACCTGAAATAGATATCTATTATTCGTCATCTGCCCCGCTTGAGCTGCGGGATGCCATAATCAGCCTGGTGAAAGAGCTTTCATATATCCAGACCGGCCAGTCAATTACCTTTGATACCAACGAGCAGGTAATGGGACAGGATATGCTGGGTGAACAGATACCCATGCGCAACCGGATGGTACCCCTGCTGGCCATATTTATACTTATGATGGAAATACTCAGCCTGGCCAGCCTGATAGCCGAAGAAAACGAACAGGGTACGGCCAGAGCCCTGCTGGTAACCCCTATGAGCGTACCCGAACTCTTTGCCGCCAAAGGTATAATAGGGGTTGGCATGGCACTGGGGCAGGTGGTGCTCTTTATGCTGCTGGTCGGGGGGTTCAGCTCCCAGCCGCTTATAACCTTAAGCGTGCTTATTTTGGGCAGCCTTATGGTAACCGGGCTGGGCTTCCTGCTGGCCTCGCTTACCAAGAGCCTTATGTCAGTGACCGCCTGGGGTATGCTGCTGTTTATCATTCTGGCTATACCCGGCATGGGCATAATGTTCCCCGGCCTGATAAGCAGCTGGGCTAAGGTAATACCCTCGTACTACCTGACAGATACCGTAAACCGGGTGGTTAACTACGGGGCAGACCTAAGCGTAGTGGGCGGAAACCTGCTTATCCTGCTGGGCTTTACCGCCGTAATAGTAGCAGCCGGTATTGTTGTCCTGCGGAGGCGTTACCAATGAGCATAAAGCACATCATCACCCTTTTTAACCGCGAAGTAATCCACGGCCCTAAGGACGTTACCTTTATAATGGTAGTGGTAACCCCCATACTTATTTCCCTGTTTATATCTCTGGCTTTCGGCAATATTTTTTCGGAAAAACCCAAGCTGGGGCTGACTGATTTGGGCAGCTCCCAGCTTGTAAGCCTGCTGAAAGAAAACAGCACCCTGCTTATTAAGGAATATCCTGACGAAGCCACCCTTAAAGAGGCGGCTACAAGCGGTGCGGTAGACATGGGGCTGGTACTGCCGGCAGATTTTGATACCGCCCTTATCCAGACCAATACCCTCAAGGCTAGTGCCTATGTCTGGGGGGAAAGCCTGGCTAAAAACCGCATGATTATCCCGGCGGTGCTGGCTGATACCGCCAGACAGATTACCGGGGCGGAAGTGCCGGTGGAGATAAACTCCATCTCACTGGGAGATGAGCAGAACGTACCCTGGTCTGACCGTTTGTTTCCCTTCGTGGTACTCATGGCCATGTTCTTCAGCGGGCTGATGCTGCCGGCCAGTTCCCTTATAGATGAAAAACAAAAACGCACTCTGGAAGCAGTCAATATCACCCCGGCCACTCTGGGCGAAATATTTACCGCCAAGGGGGCCATAGGCACTCTGCTGGGCTTAATTATGGGGCTTATTATACTCGGTATGAACTCAGCTTTCGGCAATGCCCCTCTGCCGCTGGTACTGATGCTAATACTGGGTTCGCTCATGGCCTCTTTGCTGGGGCTTCTGGCAGGTGCCTTTATAAAGGATATGAACACCCTTTTTGCCGTCTGGAAGTTCGGCGGGCTGCTCCTTTTCGGACCGGCTTTCATTTACCTTTTCCCCCAGATACCCCAGTGGATAGGTTACTTCTTCCCCACCTATTACATCTTAAAACCGGTAGTAGACCTGAGTATTTATGATGCCGGCTGGTCTGACATAGCCCTGAACGCAGGTATAACCGTGATACTGGTGGCTATACTGCTGGCAGTGGTTTCCAACGTAGTCAAACGCATGTCAAACTCTGCCCTGCGCCTTTATACCTGACAAAATTCTTTGGGTTAAAACATAAAGCCGCTCTGTCCAGAACAGAGCGGCTTTTTTATGATTGCTGGCGGTGTACGGCTCTAGAAAGCCTGTTCCTTGGTAACCTGAGCCAGATTTATCCGGCTAATAACTGTTTTTTAAAACCCCAGAGTACGCATGATAGTTATCTGACCAGAGGCGTACCCTCCCGTTTATCCCGCAAATTTCCCCTGACTTGCCCTGATACTTTCATCTTTGTAGTCAATTCATCTTTATATTTTCTGCCTGCCGCATAGCTCACGAAGCAAACACCTGTTTGACACTCAGTATTACGGGTGTTAAAATTCTTCGCTCAGCAGGCAATCTGAAGGAGTGTGCGAAGCTGCCTGTTAATATATAAGCCCGGCACCTCTACTTCCTTATAATCTTTTATAAAATAATAGGTAATATTTTTCGGCCTTACGATTAAGACCTAGTATCAAAGTACTAATACCCCTTTGACGATGTAAAAACCTGTGTGTTACAATACATCAGTTAAAAACTGAAATTCTGCCTGCCTCTGGCAGAAAAAAAGGCTTAGTGCTAACGGCGGACAACCGAAAGAAAGTATTAGAACTTTGCAGGTTGCACGCAGGTGGTGTTTAGAGGTATTCTAGACAATATGGGTTTTATACCTTTTTTGTAAAATACCTGCACAGTATCATTTGGTTTATGCAATACAGGGCGAGGCCCTTTAGAGATTAAAGCACAAGGGGGGCAACAGGAATGCCTAATGGAATGCTGATTGATACCACTAGATGTACTGGTTGTCGAGGCTGTCAGGTAGCCTGTAAACAGTGGAACGAAAACCCTGCTGTCAAGACAACTTTCAGTCCTGAAGTGACCAATCCCCTGGAACAGAACGCATTCAACTACAACCTGCTGGAGTGCAGGGAGATTGAAGAAGACGGAAAACTTAACTGGATTTTCGCTCACAAGAGGTGTTTGCACTGCTATGAACCGGCTTGCGTTTCGGTATGTCCGGTCGGTGCCCTCCACAAACGGCCTACCGGTGCAGTAGTCTGGGATCAGGACAAATGCTTCGGCTGCCGTTACTGCCAGAACGCCTGCCCCTTCCAAATCCCCAAATTTGAGTGGGATGACAACTGGGCTAAAATCACCAAATGCACCATGTGCTGGAACAGAGTGGAAAACGGTGTAGAACCGGCTTGTGCAGCTACCTGCCCCACCGGTGCTATCAAATTCGGCGAACGGGCTGACCTGCTGGCCGAAGCCTATGAAAGACTTGCAAATGACCCTGACAGATATTACCCCTATGTTTACGGCGAAAAAGAAGCCGGCGGTACTCATGTTTTGTATTTAAGCAGTGTTGAACCCGAAAAAATCGGCTTTGACATGCATGAGAATGAGTTCTTCCCCAGCTTCACCAGAGAATTCCTGGGCAACATACCTTTGGAAATCTCTATAGTAGCTTCGCTGATGGTTGGCATATGGTATTTCCGCGGCCGCAGAATTCAGGCGCAGGCACACGATGCCGAGCATGCTGAAAACAAGGCTGGCAAGCACTAGACCGGCGTAAGCGGGTTTAGACAAAAGAACCACTTTGGAATGGAGTAGGAAAAATGTTTAATACTAAACTTACTAGACGGGATTTTGTACAGCTAGCCGCCGGCTCTACCGCCGCCCTCAGTCTGGGTGCTTTGAAGCTCCCCGAATTTGAAAAAATGTTTGCCGAGGCTTTGAAAGAAATCCCGGTAATATGGCTCCAGGGTGCGGGCTGCAACGGATGCACTATCTCTACTATCAACGTTGTTTCACCCACCATCCAGGATTTGCTGCTTACTTCGGTAGTCCCCGGTACTCATGTATCCATGCAGTACCACCCCACTATCATGGCCGCTCAGGGTGATTTGGCTATGAGCACTATCACCGATACCGTGGCCAAAGGGCCGTTTGTACTGGTACTTGAAGGCTCTGTACCCCTCAAAGATAACGGGATTTATGCTGAGGTAGGCGAAGAGAACGGCGAAGGTATCACCATACTGGAGCATGTACTGAATCTGGCTCCCAAGGCACTGGCCATTGTGGCTGCCGGTACTTGTGCCGCCTTCGGAGGCATCACCGCTGCCGCCCCCAACCCCACCGGTGCCAAGGCTCTTGAAGAAATTCTTAAAGACCATAATATAACTACCCCGGTTGTAAACCTGCCCGGCTGCCCTCCTCATCCGGATTGGGTAGTGGGCACTCTGGCTACCATACTTATGAGCGGACTTGACGCACTTGACCTTGATAAGATGGGCCGCCCCAAGGCTTATTACGGCAAACTCCTTCATGACCAGTGCCCGCGCCGCGGTCACTACGAAAAGGGTTTGTTTGCCACCAAACTGTCCGAGCCTTACTGTCTGTTCCTGGTAGGCTGCAAAGGTCCGGTGACCTATGCTGACTGTTCTGACAGGCTCTGGAACAATAAAACCCGCTGGTGCGTAGAAGCTGATTCTCCGTGTATCGGCTGTGCCCACCCCGGCTTCCCGGATGCGGTTTCTCCCATGTTTGAAGCACCGCCTGTTATCAATAGTACTGACAAACTGGCTATCGGTATTGCCGGTACTGCCGTGGTACTGACTGCCGGTGTAGCAGCCGTAGAACTTGCTAAAAAAGCCAAGCGGAATGCCGCAAAAAAGGGTTAGTAGACCGTAATCTTACCTTTGGAGAAGAAAATGCAGAAGATAGTAATTGACCCCATAACGAGGATTGAAGGTCATCTAAAAATCGAAGCCACCGTAGACGGCGGCGAGGTTAAGGATGCCAAGTGTGTCGGCACTCTGTTCCGCGGCTTTGAAATATTTATGAAGGACCGTGACCCGCGTGATGCTGTTCACATTACCCAGCGCATCTGCGGCGTCTGCCCCACCTCCCACGGCACTACCGCCGCTTTAAACCTGGACTCTGCCTTTGGTGTAGCTGACAAGATACCGAATAACGGGCGGATACTCCGCAACCTTATTCAGGGTGCCAACTACATTGCTTCTCACATAGTCCATTTCTACCATTTGGCCGCTCTGGACTATGTAGACGTAACCGAAGTAGCAGATTATGACGGCACTGACCCTGAACTTTTGAAAGTTAAAGATTTCATTGCCCGGGCTCTGGCTGCCGGTGATATGTCCATGCTGGCGCCTTTCTACCCCAGATACGAAGGTGATTACCGCCTGCCCAAAAAGGTAGCCCAGGCCGCAGTTGCCCATTATGTTGAAGGCCTGAATATGCGCCGCCTGGCTCATGAAATGTCCGCCATTTACAGCGGCCGTCTGCCCCACAGCGTGGCAGTGGTTGCCGGCGGTGTTACTTCACACCCCAGCATAGACAGCATTTCAAACTTTATGAGCAAGCTGAATACCCTGCGCAACTTTATTGATAATGTATACATACCTGACGTTATTGCAGTAGCTGAGTCCTATCCTGATTACTTCGGTATCGGTGTGGGCTGCGGCAACCTGCTCAGCTATGGTGTGTTTGACCTTGAGGCCAGCGGCACTAATCTGGCTACCCGCCAGAGGCTGTTCACTCAGGGTGTGGTTTCCGCATCTGACCTGGCTCACCGCACCTTTGACCCCAGCAAGATTACCGAATCCATCAAATACAGCTGGTTCAAGGGTGATACTACTGAATATCCCCTGAACGAGGTAACCGAACCTGAATTTACCAAGGCTGACGGCTATTCCTGGCTTAAAGCCCCCCGCTACGATGGCACTCCCTACGAAGTAGGCCCTCTGGCCCGTATGGTAGTCAACTACGTATCCGGTGACCCCTTGGTTCAGCAGATGGTGAATGATACCCTGTCCCATTTCGGTGCCGGTCCTGCTGCCCTCTTCAGCACCCTCGGCAGACATGCCGCCCGTGCTCTGGAATGCAAGATTGTGGCTGACGAAATGGTCAAGTGGCTGATGGAACTCAAGATTGGCGAACCGGTTATTGCTGATTATGAAATACCCGAAACTGCCGAAGGCATGGGCCTCTGGGAAGCCCCCCGCGGCGCTCTCGGCCACTGGATAAAGATTGAAAACCACAAAATAAGCAACTACCAGTGCGTAGTGCCCACCACCTGGAACTGTTCGCCCAAGGATAATCAGGGTGTTTACGGTCCGGTGGAGCAGGCGCTTATCGGTACTAAGGTACGTGATAATGACAATCCCTTTGAGCTGGTTCGTATTGTCCGCTCGTTTGACCCGTGTCTGGCTTGTGCCGTTCACCTGGTCTCTCCCACCGGCAACGAAATCAGCCGCTTCCGCGTATACTAAGTATGTTTTTTAATCCGGGGAGTGAATCTCCCAAACCTATATTGGTCCTGGGTACAGGCAATATACTCTTGAGTGATGAAGGTGCCGGGGTACGCTGCATAGAGCGGCTATCCCGGTTTCCTGTTCCTGAAGATGTGGAGCTGTATGACGGCGGCACCGCCGCCATGGATTTACTGGACGTGATATCCGGGCGTGAAAAAATATTTATACTGGATGCGGTTCACGGCGGAGACGAACCCGGCATGATATACCGCTTCCGCCCCGAAGATATCAAAACCGAGCAGAAAATAGATATCTCTTTCCACCAGATGGGGCTGATGGAAATACTTAATCTGGCCAAATACCATGACGCCCTGCCAAAGGATATTATAATCTACGGTATCCAGCCCGGCAGTATGGCACCGGGGTTTGAGCTTACCCCGGCAGTAGACAAGGCTGTAAACCGGGTGGTGGAAATGATGAAGGCAGAGCTGGACATCAAGTAACCCCGGCTATAAATACCGGACTTACAAGGGCGGGCTTTTACCGCCTTTTTTTTATTACCCAGATATCCTCAGGAAAGCCGTATATCGGCAATAATAGCCAGATGATCTGAGGCCAGACTAAATACAGTATAAGAATCCAGATACTCTATATCAGGCGAAGCCCAGATATAATCTATTCTCTGGTATAAATCTGCCGCATGGTAAGTAAGAACCGAAGTCTGCCCCTCCAGGCTGTCAGAAAAGCCTGCCTGCCGCAGTATAGCTATCTCCGCTGAATCCGGTTCGGCATTGAAATCACCCATTATTACAGTAGAGGGGGCATGGTGCCAAAAATCTGCCAGCTCCTCTGCCTGAATAACCCTCACCTCCCCTTCTTCGGGCACGTGGTGCAAATGGGTAGCCGCCAGGTACAGATACCTGACACCCAAATCCAGTACAGCGTTCAGATAGCCCCGTTTGATAGGCAGACCTTCACTTTCCAGACTGACATTGTGGGTATCCAGTATGGGATATTTGGATAATATGGCATTCCCCCAGTATTCACCGGCAGTAGCCCCAAAAGCGAAGTGCATATTCAGCCGCTGGGCAAGCCACTCCAGCATATCCACCCGCCCGCTTATCACCCAACCGCGGGAAATTTCCTGTAAGGCCACCACATCCGCCCCGCTGTCTTCAATAACCCTGGCCAGAGCTTCCAAATCCAGCTTACCCTGGGTATTAAACCCGTTATGTAAATTATAAGTCATAATACGCAGAGTGCCGCTAAACTGAGGTGCAGCCGGAGGCGTTTTATAGGTAAGCAAACCTAAAAGGGGCAGCGTCAGGAGCAGTATGGACATAGTCGGCAAAATAAAGCGTTCACCCTTAAAGTCCAGCAGAGGCAGGCACTCCCGCCCTGAATACAAGCCCAAAACCACCACCATAAGCCCGGCCACAAGCTCCAAGACTGTATTATCATACGGCACAGCCACCTGATACACCGCATAATACCCCAGCAGGAGCACAACGAATAAAATCATGCCCAGCCCGTTAGGCAAGTTCAGGCTTTCAGGCTGCCCCTCAGCCATTCTGCCGCCAATATAGCGGAGAATCACCCCGAACAGGAGTATCAATGCCAGCTGCCCCAGAAAATGCTGGGCAAGACTTATAGCCGCCACTCCGCCTGAAATACCGGTCAGGGAAAGTATCAAAAACAGGCTGGCAATCATGGACAGCAGCCTTATATGCCTTTGGTTGAGTGAAAACACCCAGAGTATGCCCACTAAACCCAGTGATAAAGCCCCCAGCACAAATAAAGAAGCAACCGGGCTGGAAAAACCGCTGAGGGCAGACAGCCGGGCAATATTGCCGAAAACTACCAGTTCTAAAAACAGGAATGGCCCTATCACCAGCCAGCCCAAGCCATTGTTACTGGCAGCCGGTCCCTCTGCCAGAGGCATATGCACACTAAGCAAAAATAATATAAACGCCGCTATCACAGCACTAATCAGCAAGGGAAAAACCGAAGGCTGGTTTACCAGGTCATAAGTGCCAAATCCGGCAGACAAAGCGGCATTCAGCAGTAAGCCGAAGACAACCCCCGCCCCGAAATGCCCCACTGAAGATGCCCCCCGCACCCGGGCACTATCCAGATAAACCGCCAAAAAAACAGCAAAGAGAGACAGACCCAAAGCAGAGCAGATAAAGTTTATCAGAGGCTCGGCAAAGCCTATCTGGGCCAGCAGGCTGAGTATGGCCACTCCGCCGGCACTGAAAATAATGGCTTTATAACTGCATAACAAACCGCGCAGAGGCTTAGCCAGAAAGGACAGACCGAAAATAACAAGGGCAATTAGTCCCAGCACCCCTGCCCCCTGCCCGAAGCGGTCACCCAGTATCCAGGTCATACCTGAACTGAATAGCGGAAACAGACTCACCGCCAGGGTAAAAACCATTGCCGGCAACAAAAATTCCACTGCACCCGGCTTTTCCTGAAAAAATCTCCTCATGCCTGCCGTACCTCACTTTCTAACCACGCCTGTCCGCCAGCAAGTATTGCCCAGAACTTTTTTTATTCTGCCAGTTTCACCTCAGGGGCTGTCCGCTCAAGGTCACTGGCATTTATAAGCACCCGCTCTTTAAAGCCAAAAATCCCGGCCAGCAGACGGTCAGGGAATATCTCACGGCGGGTATTATAAAAAGTAGCTATAGAGTTATAGTAGTCACGAGCCAAAGCTATCCGAGACTCGGTAGCCGCCAGTTCCTCCTGGAGTTTCAGAAAGAGAGTATCTGCCTTGAGTTCGGGGTATTTTTCCATATTAAAAACCAGTATGGCAGAGGCACTCCGGATATCCGTAGTATCCTGCCCGTTTACCTTGGAGATAGTGCGTACTTCCGCCAGCATCTCCTGCAGCTCATGCTCATGCTTAGAAAAACCCGCTACACTCTTTGCAAGGTTGGGTATCAGGTCAAAACGGCGTTTCAGCTGTATATCCACCTGGGCATATCCCTGGCAAACCCTGTTCCGAAGCCCCACCAGACTGTTATAACCCGCCCAAAGCCAGCCCAGCAGCCAGCCAAAGAGATAAAACCCCAGCCACCAAACCGCACCCCAGCCCGGATTAAAACCCTCAGCACCCTGCTGAGACAAAAGTAACCCGCTGCCTAAAGATACCAGCAAACCCAGGATTATCCAGAACCAGAACCAGCCGCTGTAACTGCGGCTTATCTGCTTCTCAGTCCGGGTGGAAATCACATACATAGGGGCAGATTTGTCTTTGGCTATTTCAGGGGCAACTATATCCCCCCGTTCCCGGGATTGTCCCATTATGTAAAGCTCTGCATGCAGCGGGATAGCTTCCTCGGTAAAACGGCGCCGGTGGTCAGAATTAGCTATACTCCCCTGCGGGCCTTTGGCATAGTACAGCGGGTCACTCCGGCCGCAGGTCTGGTCAAACAGGGTTTGGGGCTGGATATCCGCCCCCTCCGGCTGTATAAGGATAATCCCCGTTTCGTCCTTAAGGTAAAACGGCTGCATCTCTTTGCCGGAGGCCACCTGTGTCCAGCCGCTCTCCTGCCGGGTACGGACACCCACATGCCCCTTAGCATCGGTATAAGTTTCAGTCACCAGACGTGACCAGTGTTCCTCTACTTTATAATGATAGTAAACGCACTTCTTAGCCGAAAGAAAGCCGGTAAAAGGATTTTCGCTTTCAGCCCTGCCTTTAAGCTCAACCAGACCGATAAATACCTCTTGGGTACGCGAAGTGGGTATATCATCTACCAGCCGCTTGCGCCGCATCACCCGGAATGCCAGCACCAAAGCCACCAGACTAAGTGCAAAAACCAGATAACCCCAAATCTGAAACTCCATTCGCCCACTCCCCGGTAAAGCTTAGTTGGTATTTATCATAACATACCCGCCTTCCAGACGGATAAAAGCTATCTGTAATGAATATTCAAAATATTACCATTTGTCTAATTATATTAATAAAATTTTACACAAAAGTGTTATACCAGTATACTGTGGGAACTGCCCATAAATTTCAACAAGGAGTTAGTAAATTCCACATGACCATTAAAATAGTCACTGACAGCACTGCTGATTTACCGGCTGACCTGGTAAAAAATCTGGGGATTACGGTTGTACCTCTTTACGTCCATTTTGGCACTGAAGTATTCCGTGACGGTGTGGATATAAATAAGGAAACCTTTTTTCACAGGCTGATACACGGCGGCATCCACCCCAAAACCTCCCAGCCCAGCCCCGAAGATTTTGCCAATGTCTACCGTGAGCTGGCTAAAGATAATACCACCGGCATTGTATCCATCCACATTTCCTCTAAATTCAGCGGCACTTACCAGTCCGCCATAGAGGGCGCCAAACTTTCGGGCGTAAGCTGCCCCATAGAGGTTATAGATTCCCGTCTGCTCTCCATGGGCATGGGGCTTATTATCAAGGCGGCTGCCGTAGCCTCCCGTTCAGGCAAAAAGCTGGGGGAGATTGTGGAAGACTGCAAGAACAGCATACCCAAGATAAAGCTGATGGGCTTTTTTGATACCCTGCGGTATGTTCAGGTGGGCGGGCGGCTTGGCAAAGCCAAAATACTTATGGGCTCTCTGCTGGGGGTAAAACCCGTACTGACAGTGGCAGACGGCGAATACCAGCCCTGCGGCAGGGTACGCAATACCGCCAAAGGTTTGGAGCGGCTGGTGGAGTTTGCCAAAACAGGTAAAAACATAGCTGATTTCAGCGTAATCCATTCTACTACCCCGGAAACCGCCCATAAACTGGCTGATATGCTTAGTGATATTTTCCCCAAAGACCAGACTATACTTGCCCAGCTGGGAGCTGTTCTGGGGACTCACGGCGGCCCCGGCACCCTCTGGGTGGCCTACAGGGAATCTTGATAATCATATATAAGATACTGTATTTAATTGAGCGGGGGGAGTATTCCCCCCTTTTTATATTATCCCCGGCCTTTTACATGCTATACTTTAAATATAGGGGGCTACTTAGCACCCCACTTGAGCTTACTCTACCCGGCAGGCAGGGAGGATTAAATGAGCTTTGCAGCAATATTTTCAATAGTTATCGGTGTGCTTGTTATTTTCCAGTGGAGAGAAAACCTTAACCGGCGGGCGCTCCAGGACCCCAACAAAGGCTATAAATCCAGGTGGGGTACGTATGAGCTCATACTCCGCTCAGCTGCCGAATTTGCCACCGCCCTTATGCTTATTCTGGCAGGTACAGGCTTGCTGTCTGAACAGAGCTGGGGGGAAAGCCTGTATCTGCTGGCAACCGGTATGTTTATTTATTCAGCCATAAACAGCCCCGGTTACTTTGTCCAGCAGAAAAACTGGTCAGTAGTGGCCGCTTATGCCATAGCTTTGGAGCTGGCCATACTGGGGGTAATACTCTTCCTCTAGGCCAAAAACATGGTTAAAACAGGTTTAGCCTCAGTTTTAAACGAATATAAAAAAAGGGCAGACCTTCTTAGGTCTGCCCTTTTATCTTGATTATGACTTTATTATGAGCGGGAAATAGCCTTTTCCAGCTCATCCAGCAAGGGGTGCTGGTACTTTTCAATATTCCCGTTATCGCATAAGGCCGCCAGAGCAGGGTCCAAGGGCATTTGACCTATAAAAGGCACGCCTATTGATTTGGCCAACTCTTCGCCGTGTCCGGCACCGAAAACCTCAATCTTTTTATCCAGTTCGGGGACTTTCAGATAAGCCATATTCTCCACTAAACCGATAATGGGTTTTTCCATTTTTTTGGCCATGCTCACCGCTTTTCTGGCCACCATCTCCACCAGACCCTGAGGGGTGAAAACAACCAGAATACCCGAAATAGGCAGCGCCTGTAAGACCGTAAGTGCGGCATCACTGGTACCGGGAGGCAAATCCACCACCATGTAATCCAGCTCTCCCCAGAGTACATCATCCCAGAACTGGTTAATCATCTTGGAAATAAGCGGCCCGCGCCAGATAACGGCATCATCCTGATTAGTCAATAATAAGCTGGTGGATACCAAAGAAATACCCCCGCGGGATTGAACCGGCAAAATAGCCTCTTCGTTACCTATAATCTTCTGGTTGGCACCAAACATTTTGGGTATACTTGAGCCGGTTATATCGGCATCCAGTATGCCCACCCTGTACCCCTGACGGTTTAAGGCCACCGCACACAAACCTGTTATAAGGGATTTCCCTACCCCGCCCTTGCCGCTCATAACAGCCACTACTTTTTTAACCCGGTTGAGATCTTTCAGAGGCACTGTAATATACTCAATCTCAAGGGTTTGTTTTTTAAGTACCGGCTTTAGAGCCAGCTCTATTTCCTGCCGCAAAATCTGCCGGCTGTCTTCGGATAAACCGGCGCTGGCTACTTTGACTGCTATTTTATCCGGCTGAACCGTAACCTCCCGCAACAGATTAAGCTCGGCCAGGGTAGTTCCAGCCGCTGCGACCTTTACTTTCCCCAGTATTTCCCGTATTTCAGCTTCAGTAGACATAATCCAGATATTCTCCCGTGTATTTTATTTAAAACCTACACCTGCCAGCCCCGCCGTCAGGTTCACTTAGCATAACTGCACCACATCAATAAATACCAGTTTGCAGTCCGGAATTTACTCTGTTATTATGAGCATATGCCCGTTAGTAATATTATACCAATACCCTAAAAGCGTCAACGCGCGTAAAGCAGAGTAATACCGGATATATTTCATGAGTAAATCTGGCCAAATGCACCCCCAAAACTGTGCTATAGTAATTATAAGGCCAAAAGCGAATCAGAGTAAATTGACAGCGAGGTGTTGTATTCATTATACTCTACCAAGTGGTACTAGTACCTAAGAACTAATACTACTTGGTACCCCAAGATAATACCCCAGCCTCGCAATATCTATCACCCCTAATCTCCGGAACAGCCAAACTAAACAAGGTATCTTGTTAGATAAGTATCAAGTATGGCAGGAGTGAGCGATGACAGATAAACGTAAACAGGGAAATTCCCAGTCAACTCCCCCTCCAACCCGCAGGGATTTTATAAAAAGCTCCGGTGGTGTGCTGGGTCTGGCAGCTATAATAAAGCTGGACGAAGGCACTCAGAATTTCAAAGCGGCTGTTGCACCCCCCTCTGCGGCCAGCTTTCCGCCGGAAGAAACCACTTTCCTTCCCAGCCCTGTTAAGGAAGACCCCCTTATCCGGATGCAGGAAGATTTGCGCCGGGCCATGCAGAAACCAGCCGCCGAACGCCACTGGGCTATGGTAATAAACCTTAGGAAATGTGTCGGCTGTCATGCCTGCACCGAAGCCTGCATCTCGGAAAACAAACTCCCTCCGGGGGTGATATACCGCTTTGTTATGGACGAAGAGATGGGCCAGTACCCTAATGTCTCCCGGCGTTTCACTCCCCGCCCCTGCATGCACTGTGACAATCCCCCCTGCACCAAAGTCTGCCCGGTGGGTGCCACCTTTAAACAGCCGGACGGGATAGTGGTAATTGACTATCACCGCTGCATAGGCTGCCGTTTTTGCATAGTGGCCTGCCCTTATGTTGCCCGGACTATGGACTACGGCGATAACTATCTGGAAGACGAACCTGAGGACTCCGGCCTGGTGCTGGGTTATGAGCAAGGCGGGGTCTGGCAAAGTGCCCCCAGTTTTGAATACGGCTACCAACATTCACGCACCCCCAAACGGGACTCACCCATCGGCAATGCCAGAAAATGCCATTTCTGTCTGCACCGCTTGGAAAAGGGCATGCTGCCGGCCTGTGTCACCACCTGCATCGGCCGGGTAAACTACTTCGGTGATGCCAATGACCCTGACAGCCTGGTTTCGGAACTGATAGCCAACCCGGGCATTATCCAGCTTAAATCAGAGCTGGGCACTGACCCTTCAGTTTATTATTTATTTTAAGGGGAGGAGTACCGCAAACCATGAATTGGAAAAGGATAGCCCTGGGTATATTAATCCTTTCCCTGGCGGCCGGAGTCTGGGGATTCCTGATGCTCCTCAACAACGGTCAGCAGATGCTCGGACTGGGCAGTTTCGTAGTCTGGGGCTTGTGGATGGCACTCTACGTATTTTTTGCCAGTACCGCAGCCGGTATGTTTTTTATAGCCTCGCTGGACCTGCTTTTTAAGGTTAAAACCTTTACCGGCACGGGCAAGATATTTATGCTGGCTTCGCTGACCAGTCTGGGTGCCGGTCTGGTGCATATTCTTATCAACGAAGGCCGCCCCGAACGGGTAATGAACGTATTTCTGCACCCTAACTTTGATTCGGTGCTGGCCTGGTCTGTCTGGATTTATACCCTGATTGCCCTGGCTACGGCCGCAATTTTATTCGTTCTGTTTATGCCCCAAAAACGCCTGCCTTTCCCCAAAGAACCGGTAGTAAAATGGCTGATGATTTTGGGTTTCCCGGTAGCAGTTATTGCCAGCGGGGCGGTGGGATTTACCCTTAGCACCCAGTCTTCACATTCATTCTGGAGCGTGGGTCTTTTTCCGGTACTCTTCCCTATCTTCGGTATGTCCGCCGGGTTCGCCCTGTCACGCATTATAGTTGCCCTGTACGGAGATAAAAAAAGCCCCGGTTACCCCCGCCTGGCCAGGACTATGGTAATTTCCACCATGATTTTACTGCTTGCCATTACCTACATAATAGGCTCGGTGCTGTTTGTGGGCATATATGACGCCACCCCGCCCACTATCGAAGCCGCCAACTATATAATGTTCGGACAGTACTGGTACGGCTTCTGGATAGTCCAGATGGGTCTGGGCATTGTGGTAGCCATGGCAGCTCTAATCACCATTCTGGTTAAACCCGGCTTATCCAAAAAACCGGCCTGGGGGCTGAGTGTAGGTGTGCTGGTGCTTCTGGGGGCGGCTGTTGCCCGTTTGAATTTTATCATTCCGGCTCAGGTAGTGGCCGGGGCAGACTTTTTATCCAGCCCCATTATAGACAGCAGATATATAGACAGCTACATACCCACCCTGCCCGAATGGGCGCTTTCAGCGGGGGTGACGGCCGCAGCCATTCTGGTATTTTACATGGTGGCCAGGATGATGAAACTGATACCTGTCAGAATTGGAGATGAGGAAACCGGCAATGAATAATGAAAGGCAAGCCAAAAACCCCTCCGGGGGCATAACCTGGGCTAATTTTATAAAGGTTTCCGCTTTGCTGGGGGGTACTGCCCTGCTGTCCGGCTGCGAGCTGGTGACCCACCCCAGAAAGATCCTGGGCGACAATGATTATTCTTTATCCAGGCCCGAAGATATTATCTACAGCACCTGCCAGCAGTGTGCCACCCAGTGCAGTATAAAAGTAAAGCTGGTTGACGGGGTCATTGCCAAGGTGGACGGAAACCCGTTCAGCCCCTGGAATATGATGCCCCAGCTGGATTATAAAACACCGGTAACTACCTCTGCCCTGACAGACGCCAGCATCTGCCCCAAAGGGCATTCGGGTGCCCAAACTTCGTATGACCCGTTCCGTCTGGTCAAGGTAATAAAGCGTGACGGCCCCCGCGGCTCAAACAAATGGAAGAGCATCCCCTTTGACCAGGCAGTAGAAGAAATAGCCAGCGGCGGCAAACTTTTTTCAAACGTACCCGGTGAAGAAAACCGGAACGTGGAAGGCTTAAAAGATATCTGGGCCTTGCGCTCCCCCGAAGTAACAAAAGCCATTAACACTGATATAAAGGCTATCTGGGCTGAAAAAGATGAAACTAAAAAAACAGCTCTGGTAGAGGCCTTTAAAGAAAAATACCGGGATTATCTGGATAAATTTATAGACCCCAACCACCCTGACCTTGGGCTGAAAAACAACGGCTTTTGCTATATGTTCGGGCGGACCCAGGGCGGACGGGTGGATTTTATAAAACGCTTTACCCATGACGCCATGGGTTCTATAAACGCTCATGGACATACCACAGTCTGCCAGGGCAGTTTATTTCAGTCAGCCAAGGCCTTAAGTGCCAAGTTTGATTCCGCAACCGGCGAATTTATAGAAGGTGATAAATTTTACTGGATGGCCGATATAGGCAAAAGCGAATTTGTCATCTTCACCGGCGCATCCCCCTTTGAGGCCAGCTTCGGCCCAACCAGCCGCGCCATGCGTATAGCAGACGGGCTGGACAGCGGCCGGATGAAATATGCGGTGGCAGACCCGCGTTTCTCCAAGGCCGCTTCAAAGGCCTGGAAATGGCTTCCGGCTAAACCCGGTACCGAGGGGGCTTTGGCACTGGCTTTAATCCGCTGGATATTTGATAACAACCGCTATAACGCCAAATACCTAGCCAATGCCAACAAAGCCGCCGCTGATGCAGACGGAGAGCCCACCTGGAGCGGCTCCACCTGGCTGGTAAAGATAGATGCCGAAGGCAAGGCCGAAAGGTTTCTTCGGGCTTCGGATATCGGCCTGGAACAGGGCAGCTTCGGCTTTGATACCCCGCTGATTATGAAAAACGGAGAACCCGCCCGGTTTGACCCGAATGATACCGTAAATGCGGCTGAAGGTGAGCTGCTCATTGACACCGTTATAAACGGTTTGCGGGTAAAAAGCAGTTTGCAGATACTCCGGGACGAAGCCTCCAGCCACACTCTGGAGGAATGGGCTGAAATCTGCGGGGTAAAGGCGGATGACCTTGCCGAAACGGCCAGCGAATTTACCAGCCACGGCAAAAAAGCGGCAGCGGATGTCCACCGGGGAGTCAGCCAGCATACCAACGGCTTTTATAACGCCCTTGCCTGGTGGAACCTGAATATGCTTATAGGCAACTATGACTGGCAGGGCGGCATGCTCAAAGGCTCTGCCTATGATATCAGCGGCAGCAAAGCCGGCGGCCCTTTTAATCTGGGCAAGATGAAGCTCGGCGCCCTTACTCCCTCCGGCATAAATATAGTAAGGTACGGGCATATATACGAAGATACCACCCTGTTTAAGAGTCAGGGTTATCCGGCCAAGCGGAACTGGTATCCCCTTTCGGAGGATGTTTATCAGGAGGTTATCCCCTCGGCCGGAGATGCCTATCCCTACCCTATCAAGGCTCTTTTCCTGCATATGGGTTCACCTGTTTACGTAGTCCCGGCCGGGCATACCGCTCTGGAGTTTCTGTCAGACCCGGAAAAACTGCCCCTGCTGGTTGTTACCGATATAGTGGTAGGTGAAACCTCCATGTATGCAGATTATATCTTCCCGGACCTGACCAATATGGAACGCTGGGAATTTGCCGGCAGCCAGAATACTATCCCCTTTAAATCCCAGCCGGTCAGACAGCCTGCTATTGCCCCGCTGGTGGAAATAGTGAAAGTATTCGGTCAGGACATGCCCCTTTCCATGGAAACCATGCTGCTGGGGCTGGCCGAAAAAATGGGCTTGCCGGGCTTCGGGCCGGACGGGCTGGGTAACGGCATACCCCTTAACCACTTTGATGACCTCTACATTAGAATGGCGGCTAATCTGGCTTTCGGCGAAAAAGCTGACGGCTCTGATGCTGTGCCTGATGCAGACGAAGAAGAAATACGCATATTTACCCAGGCCAGACGCCATCTGCCGGATAATATTTACAACCTTGAACGCTGGAGCAGCCTGGCGGGTGAAAACTGGCCAAAGGTTGTTTATATGCTAAACCGGGGCGGCCGCTTTCAGGACTATGAGGGTGGCTACCCGGCCAACCAGCAGCTGGGCAACAAATACGGCCGCCTGTTCAACGTATTTTTGGAAAAAACTACCGAAGTCAAAAACTCGCAGACGGGTGAACCCATCCCCGGCCATGCCTGCTATATTACCGCCGGGCGGGATTGCTACGGGCAGGAGCTGAATGATGAGAAAAACGGCTATGACTTAAACCTGATTACCTACAGGGAGATTGCCCGCACCCCTACCACCGCCGGCAATTATTATCTGAACCCCCTGTTGCCTGAAAACACGATACTGATTAACCAAGCTGATGCAGACAGGCTTGGCTTGACCAAAACAGATATAGTCAGGGTGGTATCCGAAAGCAATCCCAGGGGCGTCTGGAATCTGCGGAACGGTCAGGAATGGCCTATGAACGCCAAACTAAATATTATGCAGGGTATCCGCCCCGGGGTAGTAGCCTTTTCACTGGGATACGGCCATTTCGCCTACGGCGGGCTGGATATCACCATTGACGGTGAGCTTATTCCGGGTGAGGCCAAACGCACCAAGGGGGTGAACGCCAACGCCGCCATGAGGGTAGACCCCCACCTGAAAAATACCTGTCTGGTGGATACCATCGGGGGCAGTGCCGTTTTTTATGATACCAAGGTCAGACTGGAAAAAGTTAATACCTAACCAAAGTACAAGGAGACTAACTATGAGCATATACTTAAACCCTGAAAAAAACCGTATCCCCGCCCTTCTGACCCTGGCCGTCATCGGCTCTGTCTGGGGGCTTCTGGAAATGGCACTGGGGGGTTTCCTGCACGCAATCCACTTTACCTATCAAGGTGCGGTTATGGGAGGCTTAGCTATATCCCTTATGGCTATATTTATGAGCATTACCAGAAAACCCGCCCTTATCCCCCTGCTGGGCGTTATTGCAGCCGCTTTTAAACCCTTCTCCGCCCTGATATTCGGCGAGCCGGTCTTTTCGGCTTATGTAATTAACCCGGCAGTCGCCATCATAATGGAGGCGGTTGCCTTTGGAGCGGTGGCCTTTATCTTCAAAAAAGCTATGGAAAAGCACCTCCTTGCCCAGATAACTACCGGCTTTCTGTCAGGTGCTTTGGGTATAGTATTATATGCGGTTATCGCCTCTGTATTCGGTATGGGCAAATGGCCTATGCTGGATATGGCCGGCAAGATAGACACCATAATAAGCACCGGCTGGCCGGTGGCATTGGCTGGCAGCATTACCCTGGCCATAGGCTACTATCTGGGCAAATTCGGTATGCCCAAACTGGCCAATTTCAAAACCAGCTATCCCCGCGCGTACTACATAACCTCAGCCGTGACAGTGATATCGTGCTGGGTTATTCCGGCAGTATTTCATCTGGGAGGTTAGGTGAACCTTATTATCACCGGAGAAGTGGGCAGCGGAAAAAGCTCACATTGCCAGAGATATGCCCGGTACCTGCGGGAGTACGGTTTTAAAACCGGCGGCATTATCTGCCACCCTGTGTTTCAGGAAGACACCAAAACAGGTTACACGGTTACCGATATCCGCACTTCGGCAGAGGCTGTTTTCAGCCTGACTAACCCTCCGGCTGATTTCCAGGGTGAAAAGGTTGGCAGATACTCTATCCTCCAAAGCGGGCTTGATTTCGCCTGTAACGCCATCAAGGAAGCTCTCCGGACTGGCTATGAGGTTATTTTCCTGGATGAAATGGGACACCTGGAGATAGCCGGCAAGGGGCTGGCCGGACAAGCCCGTCTGGCTTACCGGAAAGCACCTTATACTGTCTCCGTAGTCCGCAAATCCCTGCTTCAAAAGTTTCTGGCCGCCTTCGCCCCGGAGGAGTCCGAAAATATTTTTGTCATACAGGATATAGAGGCCGACCCGGATATACACCCCGCCTTTTTTAAAACCCCGCCTGCCAAGACGGATATAAGCTGCATTATACTGGCAGGCGGCAAAAGCAAGCGCATGGGCAGGGATAAAATTAGCGCCACCTTAGATTCGCAAACCCTGCTGGAAAGGGCGGTAGCTAACCTTAACGGTTACGGGCGGGAAATTCTGGTGGTTACCGCTTACGGCCAGGCAGATGCAAAAATACAGCCGCTACCCGGCATAAAAATAGTGCGGGATATCCTGCCGGAAAAAGGGCCTCTGGCCGGTATTTACAGCGGTCTTAAGGCCTCAAAATCCCAGTTTAATCTGGTGGTAGGCTGCGATATGCCCTTCCTCAACCGGGCTCTGCTGGAGTATATGAAAGACCAGGTGGCAGGCTTTGAGGCTGTCGTACCCAGACTTGGGCAAAAACCTGAACCCCTGCATGCCATTTACTCTAAATCAGCCGGTGAAAAAGCCCTTAGCCTGTTAAGCCAGGGCAAATTGGCCGTCAGTGATTTACTTGCCCGCCTGCACACAAGATATATAGAAGAACCTGAGATTAACCGCTTTGACCCCGAACACCGCAGTTTTTTCAATATCAACCGCCCCGAAGACCTGGACACAGCCAGAGACATAGCCGCAAACAAAAAAGCTGTTTCCGGCTAATACCATTCCCCCGGTCACTTTTACCAAAACAGGTGTCTCCAGAGCCGCAAAAGTGTATTATAATTAAAGGGTTGTAACAATATTTTGAGCAGGAGGATACAATGCCAGAGTTTGGAACACCTTTTTCAGGATTGGCCAAAAGCCAGCCCCTAAGCAATGAAGAACTTATCCGGGCAATAAGGTTTATGGTAGCGGCCGAATACGAAGCCATTCAGTTATACCTGCAATTGGCCGAATCCACTACCAACAGGCTTGCCATAGAAGTACTCAGAGATATTGCCAATGAAGAAAAAGTACACGCAGGTGAATTCCTCAGACTTCTCAAAGAACTTGCACCTGACGAAGAATCCTTTTACGCCGACGGGGCTAAAGAAGTAGAAGAAGAGATAGAAAAACACAAGAAATAAACCGGTTACACGGGGGGCGGTCTGTACCGCCCCCCTTAAACTTCTGTTTAATAAAAAAGCCGCAACCCACAGTTTGCCTGCTTATAAGTCTTACGGTAAAGCTACTTTCCTCAATATAAAACATTCCCAATCCAGTTGTCTTTATTTCCCTCATCAGCCGCCAGCATTACCTAAAAAACCACTTGCATAGGAAAAAATAACCTGCTATATTATAAATGTTAGGCAAGCCTAACTATTATGGAGGTGCTTGAATGACTGACATAAGCGCAATTACTCCGGCCATGCAGGACTACCTGGAGACAATGCTGTCCCTGTCTGAGTCTGTAAATGAAATCCGGGTGACGGATATTGCCGCCAAACTTAGCATAGCCAAAGCCACCGTAACCCAGGGGATAGAATACCTGAAAAAACACGGGCTGGTGCTTCAGGAAAAATATGGTCCGGTAGAGCTTACCGCCAGCGGCAAAGCTATGGCCGTGGAAGTGCGCTGGAGACACCGCAAGCTAAAACAGTTCCTGACCGAAGTGCTCAGCGTTGATGCCAAAATAGCCGAAAAGGATGCCTGCCTCATGGAGCACGTTGTCAGCAAGCACACCATGAACCGCCTGATGCATTTTCTGGAATCAACCGATTGCATGAACTGTGCTAAAAATGTCAGTCAAAAACATACTCCCGCTATAAATAATTTGAGCCGAGTGCAAAGTAACAAGGAGACTAACCCTATGGAAACGAAACCAATCAGAGCTCTAAATGAGCTCAAGGTCGGAGAACGGGGGCGGGTAATCCGCATTGCCTCTGACAAGGCGCTGAAAAGCCGTGTCCTTGACATGGGCGTTACCCCCGGTGCAGAGATTAAAATGGAAGGTCACGCCCCTATGGGTGACCCGGTAGAAGTAGATGTAAAAGGCTATCACCTGACCCTGAGAAAAGACGAGGCCGCTCAAATCTATGTGGAGGTGGGCGCCTGATGGAAAGATTGCCGCTTGGTCTGGTCAAGTCCGGTTTGACGGCTGTCATCAGGGATATCCACGGTAGCGAGCACCTGAAACAGGAGCTGCTTGAGCAGGGACTGGTAGACGGCTGCCGGGTAAAAGTAGTGAAGAACGATACGGGCGGGCCGCTCATTATATCTGTTAATGACACCCGTTTAGCCCTGGGACGCGGGGTTGCCCTGCAGGTATTGGTTGAAGAGGCTGACAGTATAAAAAAATTTAGCCATGAGTTAGGTATTACTAACTTATGCGGCACAGCCCTCTGCAAAGAGGTGGGGAAATGATTAACAGCAAATCAATTGTGGTTGCGCTGGCGGGCAATCCCAACTGCGGAAAGACAACTGTATTCAACAACCTTACCGGTGCCCGCCAGCACGTGGGCAACTGGCCCGGTAAGACAGTTGAAAAGAAAGAAGGACGCTTTAGCTTCGGCGGCCGGGAAATACAGGTCGTAGACCTGCCGGGCGCTTACAGCCTGGGAGCTTATTCCGAAGACGAAATTATAGCCCGGGATTTTGTCCTGCTGGAGAAGCCGGATATTGTGGTAAACGTGCTGGATTCAACTAATCTGGAACGTAACCTGTACCTGAGCGTCCAGATGATGGAGATGGGAGCCCGGGTAGTGCTGGCCCTGAATATGTACGACGAAGTCAGCGCCAAACAGATAAAAATAGACACCGCTGAGCTTTCCAAGCGGCTGGACATACCGGTAATACCCACTACGGCTTGCCGCAAAGAAGGTATGAAAGAACTGGTAACAGCCGCTCTTAATCAATCCGGGTCTAATAACCGCGAGCCGCTAAAAATAGACTACGGCAGGGAGGTTGAGGCGGAGCTTAGCGCTCTGGCCCAGACCATTAAGACTATTCCGAGTCTGGCAGATAAGTTTATTCCCCGCTGGCTGGCAATCAAAATCCTGGAAGGCGACCAGAATATCTGGAAGGTTATCGGCAAGTACGGCCAGACCGGCCAGCTGGTGGCACAGCGGGATGCCTCCGTCAAACGCTTGGAAGATAAACTGGGTGAAGACATGGCTTCCCTGATTGCCGCACGCCGTTACCAGTTCATCAGCCAGGTTCTGACGGGAATTGTGGTTAAACCGTCCAGCCAGAAGCAGTCTTTCTCGGATAAACTTGACCGGATACTGACCCACCGCCTGCTGGGTATTCCCGTTTTCTTCCTGGCAATGTTTGCGGTTTTTCAGCTGACCTTTGCCCTGGGTTCTCCGCTGGCAGATTTGGTTGACCAGCTTTTCGGCTGGCTCGGGGGGGTGGTCAGCACAGGTCTGACAGCTATTTCCGCCCCGGATTTTGTCACCTCGCTGGCGGTAGACGGTATTATCGGCGGGGTGGGTTCGGTGATTGTCTTCCTGCCGAATATTATCCTGCTTTTCCTGGCCCTATCACTGCTGGAAGACAGCGGCTATATGGCCCGGGCAACTTATGTCATGGACCGCTTTATGCACAAACTGGGCCTGCATGGGAAATCATTTATGCCCCTTATTCTGGGATTTGGCTGCAACGTACCGGCCATTATGGCCACCCGGACACTGGGCAACAGAAATGACCGCTTGATTACTATCTTGATTAACCCCCTGATGTCCTGTACCGCCCGGCTGCCGGTCTATGTCCTCTTTGCCGGAGCGTTTTTCAGCGCCAATCAGGGCATAATCATTTTCTCCCTGTACTTGCTGGGTATTATTCTGGCAATCATTATGGGTATGCTCTTTAAGAAATTCCTTTTCAAAGGTGAATCATCTCATTTTGTCATGGAGCTGCCGCCTTACCGCATACCCACCCTCAGGAGCACCCTTACCAATATGTGGGACCGGAGTTACACCTTCCTGCGCAAAATGGGAACTATTATTCTGGCGGTTGTAGTTCTGGTCTGGGTGCTGTCCAACCTGCCCTTCGGGGTAGAATATGCCAGCCAGGAGAGCATTCTGGGCAGGATAGGCAGCTTTATCGCACCGGTTTTTGCCCCTGCCGGCTTCGGTTTCTGGGAAGCGGGTATCGCCCTGCTCTTCGGTATTCTGGCCAAAGAGGTAGTGGTGGGGACACTGGGTGTAGTCTATGGAGTTGAGGAAGCGGGACTGACCGCCGCTATCGCCGGCTCATGGACAGCACTCTCCGCTTATTCTTTCATGACCATGACCCTGCTTTATATCCCCTGCATTGCGGCTATTGCGGCAATAAAGAGGGAGACAAACTCGTGGAAATGGACATCTTTTGCTATCGGCTACAGCATTATATTAGGCTGGGTAGTAGCAGTACTGATATACCAGGTCGGGCGGCTGCTCGGGCTGGGTTAAACCGGGAGGTATAGCATGGAAACAGTGGTAATTGTAATAATAGGCCTGTTGGTAACCGGAATAATTATCCGTCAGGTCACCAGCTCCGCTAAAAGTGGCGGCTGTACCTGCTGCGAACTGGGTGGAAAGGATAAGACCTGTTCACAATGCGAGGCAGCAAAACAGCCGGACAGCTTTACAAAAAAACAAAGCGACGGGGGGTTAATATAGAAACATATTAAAAGGTAAACCCCAGAAAAAATTCCTTGCAATCTGCCAGCCTGGAAAGGTTGCTGTCTATCAGGATTTTTGGTCCTGGCAGACATACGTAAATCCCTGCCCGCCTTAAGGAATAAGTTCCCAAAGCTTTGGGAACTTATTCCTTAGCCAATTCAACCTTAGCATAATTATCTGAATTCCCAAGCCTTAGTAGTATCATTTATCCCGTCCGATACCTTATTTATGGCTTTATGATATGCTTCAAAGGCACATCTGCCTTTAGCCGTAAGCCCAAACCGGACTGATTGTATAAATTTATTTTACTCCGGTACTGTTAGCTATAAGAGCCAATTGCGTGCGGTTGGAAACCCCGAATTTTTTCATACAGGTGTACACATATTTTTTGACTGTACTGGCAGTATATTTTAACGTACTTTCAATGTCTTTATTTGAATACCCCCGCGCCAGAAGATTGAAAACCATCCGTTCTTTATCATTAAGGTCTATATCAGCCTTAATACCTAAATTATCAATAGTGTCCCCGGTATGCGCTTTCAGCCGGTTTACAAGTGCCCGGTGCAAAATCCGTGTATCCCAAGCGCCTACACCCGCATATGCCATTCTAATTGCACCGGCTATGATAGCGCCGGATTGCTCCTTTAGAACGAACCCATCCAGTCTAGTTCTGAGTGATTCTATCAAGTAAAGCGCCGAATCAAAACCAGTCAGCATTATTACTATTTTATCCGGTGATTTACTCTTAATCTGTTTCGCCAGCGAAAATCCGTCCATATCCGAATTATTTAGCTGTATATCCAGCAAAACTACATCCGGATTGGTAGCATCAATCAACTTTAGTCCGGTAACAGCATCAGATGCATCACCGACCAGGCAAAGCCCATCTTCCCGCCTGAGCATAGCCATCAAGCCCTGCCGTACTATTTCATGATCATCTATTATGACAACGCTTATAATGTAGCCGTCTAGGTTTGTATCAATCTTATTAGGACAATCTAGGGTTTCCATTTACGGGTCATCACCTTTCCAGTTTATGAAACGTGACCAATATAATTATTACGTTACGTTAAGTCAACCAATTATGGCCAGCCGCTCCCTGCCTTATTTCAGCCCAAATCTGTATGGGTCGGGAGATCATTTGTATAAATCTCATCGATGATTAGGTAAGAGCCGGAGAATCCCTGGCATATTCCCGCAATAGTAACCGTCTGGCCAATCAAATCATTTATAGAACTAAGGAACGTAAAATCACCCGATAATTGGCATTTTACAAATGCATTTTGACCATCTGTCTCCAAAGTGACCCACTGAAGTGTGCTCGTGGCAGGACAGATTCCGCTAAGCACACCCTGCACAACCACCAAAGAGCCTTTATATTTAATGTCCGCCGCTGTCTGGTTAGATATGTATTCCTCGTATAAAACCCGGGCTGCAATCTGAACCGGAGGCGTAATCACCTCTGCAGGTTCGGGCTGGGAGATAACCGCCGTGGCACTGGAATCTTCGTTATTTAGTGAAGTTATAGATTCATTCAGCGAAAAGCCAACACTGACAAGTGCGATTATTATCAGGGGAGAAGTAATCAGTAATGCCCTAACGAGCTTATTATTCAATGTTTTCTCCATCTATCTGTTCTGCCGGATACTTTGCTAAGGTATTTCTGCTAAAGTAAAACGCCGGGCAGAACAATCTTTATTCCTAATGAAGCTGCCCCGGGGATTAGGAGGCAGGCATCATAACCACTCCCTGGATAATTACCTGACACTGCGGTCTTATACCGGATTTAAGACACCACAATGGGTTTCAGATATCTCCAGCTCTGTATTGCTGCCCGCTTCAGGGAAAATACTTATGACTTTATACTGCAGGTCTTCATCTCCTCTGAAAAAATACACATTCGTTAGTTTCTTCCGGGCAATATTAGCGGCCATTTCCATTTCAGCAGGTGTAGGCCGGCGCCACGGGTTATTTCCAGCTTTGAAGTAGGGTAACAACACATAAGTCAGTTTTTTATCTACCCCCGCAATAAAGTCGACAATTCTTTCTGTTTCGGCAACATCTATATAACCGGGAATAAATACCGACTCAATCACCATCTCTACGCCTGAGTTGTATATCTCCTTGAAATTCCGCAGAACCCTCTTATTTGATTTACCGGTATAGTGGCGATGCAATCCGTTAGTTATGGCCTTAATCCCGAATTCCACTTTATCAGTGTGCCTGAGGTCGGGCATCTCATACCCGTTTGTTAAGAGCACATTTTTGCATCCAAATCTTCTATGTATCATCTCTGCCAGTACCGGATAAGCAGGGTCCAGTATTGCTTCCTGTCCCATATGCAGCACTCTCCGGAGTTCCAATTTTTCCAGAGCCGCACTTATCTCACTAATGCTCAGAAACCTGTGCGGAGCATCTGCAATTTCCAAAGGCTCTGCATCTCTGGCATCTAAAAACTCTTCTAACATCCAGTCCCATATCAGTTTCTGGCAGGAACACCCCCGGCATTTAAAATTGCAACCCCAGTAGTGGAGTGTGGCTTCCTTTAGTTCAGGGCAATAGCCTATATGAAAGACCTGTGTATTCATCAATAAATCTTCATTACTTCATACTTAATTTCTTCATCACCGCGCCAGGCATATACATGAGTAAGATACTTTCTGGCTATGCGTTCCGAGTCTTCCATTTCACTTATAGTTGGACATCTCCACTTATTCTGTCCTGCTTTGAAATAAGGGAGGATATTGAAAGGTAACCCTTGATTTATATCCGAAATAAAACCCGCAATCAGTTCTATTTCATCTTTATCTATATAACCCGGGATTAATACCGAAGCGATAGATAATTTTTTGCCAGCCGCATGAAGATACTTGAGATTATTTAAAACATTCCTGTTTGATTTACCGGTGTAATCCAGGTGAAGGCTGTCAGTGACCGCTTTCAGACTTAATTGTATGCAGTCAATATCATCAAGCAAGACCAGTTTATTGATATTGCTGCATAGAATATTTTGGGTTCTAAACTCAGTATGAATAAGCTTAGCTAATTGCGGCAGTGATTCATCTAAGGAAGGTTCCTGCCCTTCGAACAGTACCGTCTGTATATCTAAACCTCCAAGAATGCTCAATACATCCGCCACGCTTAGAAAATGCACCGGGGGCTGAACGGTTTCAGCAGGGTTATCCCTAAAAAGATGAATATTCTCCGGCAGCAGGTAATTACCTGTTCCTTTTTTACTCAGGCAACCCCGGCAAGAGAAATTACATCCCCAAAAAAACAGGGAGACTTCTTTTGTCTGGGGGGTATAGGAAATGTGATATATATTGGTACCGGGAGATGACTTGCGGATACCGCCAGCCGGATTATTATCAGGTACCGGCAGTTTGTATCCCATCTCGCTGAATGACCCGGCTTTCTTTGGTATATCAGTTAGACTCATATACTCCACCCCTTTGGCAGGGGCTTACTGTAAGCCCCTGCCAAAGTTAGTAAATAAATTATGATTTACGCATACAGGCGAGCAACCTGCTCTTAGCCCCGTTTTTCGGTGAATTTGGTGCTAATACCAAACAGCGGGATATCATGGTCCCACCAGCTATCCGGATTCTTCAGCCCATACCCCATGGTGCGCTCCATATTGGCAAAGAAACCATTCAGGATACTGGTAGTAGTAACAGTTCCCATGACAAAATTATGAATAGAAGCATCTCTGGTTGTGCTGAAAGGACAAACAGCATGGCACTGAGCACAGAAATAACACCTATAGTTATTCATATGCCAGGCTTTATGAGCATAAGGTACATCCAAAGCTCCGGGGCGCCATTCCGGGTCTACATCATAAACCGGGTCCGTATCCATAGATAGAGCACCGGACGGGCAGCTTTCCGCGCATATTTTGTAGGTATAGCAGAACTTATTAATACCGGCATCAATAGGTTTAGTGGGAGTTAGAGGCATGTCTGTAATCAGCATATCCATGCATACCAGTTGCATACCATACTCAGGAGAACAAATAGTTGCCCCACGGGAATGTAATAGGTAAAGCCAGCCCCAATGTTGTAGGGTTCCTACCTTCCGGCACAAAGGTGTATGGAGAGGGTAGAGTAGTAGTTGGGCAGATTAAGGAAACACCTACTTTCGCCATCTTCTATAATTCAGGATTATCACGCCTGCCAAATGCAATTTCAGATGCAAGAAGTATGGATGAAATGGCATCTAAGGCCTGGAGTTATGTTAAAAGCGATAAATCTACCGGAGAAATATACCCTGTATTTAAGCAATACGCCAAGTATATAGAAGACGAAGCCTTGATGACTCCTGGCAGCCGGGCTATACCTGTACTGGATGACAGGGGTAAACCGGTAGTTTTAAACACTGTCGGCCCGGATGGGAAGAAAATCAATGTTCCCCTGCTACAAATGGTTACTCCGGACTGGTTCGAAAAAAGCCTGGAGATTACCAGAGCACTGGCCGGCAAAGCAGATACGCTTAAACCTCGTCCACTCTCCCAGGTAATAGGCAAAGTAGAATCGCTGCCCAGAGGTATGGATGAGGATTTCATAGCATATATGCGTAAGAATCCTGATAATGTACTTTATGGCAGTACCGCTGAATATACATTCACCGGGGGCAGAAAGCCCGGGGATTTGGATATTCAGTCTCCTACCCCGGAAAAGACCGCTAATGATATTGCTGATATATCCCGCCGCTATACGGCGAATGATGTTAAGGTAAGTAAGGTATCTAGCCATTACACCGTATCCCAACTCAAAAATGGTTTGTGGAAAAATATTGCTGACATATCTGAATTGGGCTGGAAAAAAGCCGATGCAGGATTCAAAAGGCTGAATGCGCCTATCAATACAGTCAAGGTTGAAGGCATTACTATGGAAGCTCCCAGTACTCAGCTTTACAGCTTATTGAACCGGACAGTGGTCAGCTTTGAAAAACAGGATCGCTTTACCGCTATGGTGAGCAAACTGGGCGGCGAGCTTGATCTTGGCATTGGAGCCAAAGCCCCTACTCTGGCAGATTTGTATAAACTGAAGGCTCGCGGTATCTACAATACAGTCCGGGATATTTTTGTCCCGAACCTGCAAAAGAAAATTAACTATGAAGCCCTAACTAAATCTAATCCGGAGCTAGCGGGTAAGATTGAAAAGGTCTTTACCTCTGAAGCCGATACCCAAAAGGCTTTACTGGCTGAGATACGTGAAAAATCCCCAAAACTGGCGGAGAAACTGGAAGAGTTACTGGATGAAAGGAATATGTCCAACGCAGCCCGTTTAGAAGCTGCCCGGCAAATAGCTCCAGATCTAGTGCCTGAAGTAAGGGAATTATTGCGTGCTGAGCAGCAGTCAATAGCAGCTGCCCGATCAGCGGCCATGACAGCCGGAAAAGATGGACGTGCCAGTGCCTTAATCGTAGCCGGCAGGCTGACAAAAGCATTTGATACCGAACGCAGACGGCTTGAGGGTGAAATAGAACGCCGGGCAAAAGTTATCCAGCGTGAGTTACGAAAACTGCCTGTGCGTATGCCTAATTTTGGTGATATGAGCAAAACCAAAATTACCGCTAAAACACTGGAAAGGAAACTGCACACTGGCGGAGGTGACTATACCAGCCTGCGCAGCCGGATACCGCCATCCAGAGGTGAAAGGGTGCCGCCACCGAGGGTTCCTACCCTTAATCCACCGGATAACCCGCCGCCGAGGGTTGACCCTCAGCGCATTAAGCCGCCAGATTTTGATTACAGGCACGAAAATAGAAGAAATGACAGTGATGAAACCTCATCTACTGCCCGTCCTAAACTGAAAAACGGAGATGTAGCATGGAGACAGGGGGCTTTGGGCAGTGGTGACGATCAGCGTCCTGTCTGGTATATAAAGCGAGCCAATGGCAAGGTGGATATAGTTTTCCAGCCGCCTGAAGATGCCCCGAGACTGGAAGGAACTCCTGAAGAGACATTTTTCACCAGAGGTAAAAAACCGCCCACCAATCTTACACAGAACATGGGCGTTACCACAGCTAAAATAAATTTGAAGGACGACCCTGAAATTAAGTTTGTCCAGACTAAGGCGCCGAAGTTTAAGCCATATATCCCAAAGAGTGTCCGGCGGTCTATAGGCATGTGATACTTTGTCACAAATATTCCCAGATATAGGATTATTGTGCATTGACTAATTAAGTCGTATGATATTGCTATGATAAAAGCATTAAGAGACCATAGATTAGATAATTTCTGGAGCCAAGCTGAATTAGCGAAACAAGCAGGTATAGGAGCGGATACGGTTAACAGACTTGAAAATGGTAAGCAAAATCCAAGTTTTATTACTATCCGGAAACTAGCAAAGGCTCTTAATATTAAACCAGAGGAAATTGAATTCTAATGTGGGATTTGATTGGCTGGGTATTTGTTGGAGTTTTAGCTTTATCTATAATTGCTGGCATATTATCACTAGACACCAGAGGAAGGTCATTATTAGGACTAGTTTTAATTATTGCTGCTATCATTTGCATGATCACCGGAGTAGCTAATAGTTGGACGCCAATATTACTTTACTTCATAAGTGGATCAGCATTTATTATTTATAACTTGATTAAATGGGGGCAGCTCCGGGATTATTACTGGCTATGGTGTATGGAAACAGACGAATTCTTCGGCCCATTTAATAATGACATTGAAATGAAGCTTTTTCAGCCACCTCATTATCTTCCTGGCGGGTGGCAAATCTTCTGGATACCGGCTAAAGATCCTCTTAAAGCTACCAAAATCATCCGCAAGTGGGTTAAAGACGCTGAAAAAGTTCTGCGTAAAGACCCTAAATATAAAGACAGAATGCCAAAATAAGATAAATGTGGTGCTTTAAAATGCAGTTTCTAAATATTATCGGGCTCGTAGTATCTTTAATTGGTACTATACTCTTATATAAATATGGCGTTTCCTATAGAAGAAATGAGTTAGGGGCACTTCAAATAGATGAACCCACTCCGAAATTTTTATTCATTGAGCTAACTTTGGAATTTAGGCAGAAATCAGGTTTCTTTTTATTAGCTGGCGGTTTTTTAATTCAAATAGTAGCACAGTTCCTAAGCAATAAATAAGAGATGATGTAGCTATAAATCACCTAGGTAAAAATATCGCATTGGTGCACGATAAGTAAGGAGGCCGAGTAAAATACTCGGCCTCCTTTGCACTATATTCCAAACGTATTTAAAATTTGGGGGATAAACCAATAGGTGATTATATATGAAATACATATACCAGATACTATTACCTTTAGCACATGCTCACCCCTTTATTCCTAAATCTGTAATCTAACTCTTGTATTATTATACCACTAGTTTTATTACAACTTTAGGTTATCAACCGGGCTTACTTTTTTATGCACTCTCATCATATCTTCAGTTCCAAGAGTGCTAGTATAACGCCTGGTCATGGCAAGGGTAGTATGCCCGAGCATTATCTGCAAGGTAAACTCATCTCCCCCATTACGTAGATAATTAATAGCAGCTGTATGACGAAACGTATGCGGTCCCGGTTTAGCATCGATGATATTAGCTCTATAGCAAATGTTTGTGGTGAGTGGTGGCGTGGTTATAGGACTGGCCATGCTCTTTATCGGTGTGGTTAGTAACATTGTGGGTTCTGTTATGAAGATATTCTAAGTAAATATAAATACCTTTTATATACTTGTATGGAAATTGACCTTACCCCCGAAAACAGCTACACGATGACTTAGAGTCTTCTGGTAAAATAAAAACACCAGGAGGACTCATGAAAGCCAGAAAATACACTGAAGAACAGATCATCGCCGTAATGAAGGAAGGCGAAGCCGGCGCTAAGGTAGCCGATCTCTGTCGCAAACATGGTATGAGCGAGGCTACTTACTACAATTGGAAGGCGAAGTACGCCGGGATGACCGTCAGCGATCTGAAACGGTTGAAATCGTTGGAAGCCGAAAACCGTCGTCTTAAGCAGCTTGTAGCCGACCAGGCGCTGGATAATCTGGCGCTGAAGGAACTGCTCTCAAAAAACTTCTGACGCCCGAGGTTAAGCGGCAAGCGGTCTCTCATGTCAGGGAGAACCTTGGGCTAAGTATCAGAAGAGCTTGCCTGTTGGTTAATATATCAACGTCGGTCTATCAATACCGACCGAAACCGGATAATGACGCTATGGTGCGTAAGCGGCTGCGTGAACTGGCGGAGCAACGAAAGAGGTTTGGCAGCCCTCGACTGCACATATTGTTGAAACGGGAAAGATTAGTTGTAAATCATAAGCGTACAGAACGGTTATACCGTGAGGAAGGGTTGGCATTAAGAAAGAAACGGAAAAGGAAAGGATCCGCCGGATTACGTATTGTATTACCTTCACCGCGTCGGACGAACGAGAGATGGTCGATGGATTTTGTAACAGACAGTATTATTACCGGCAGACGTTTCCGGGCGCTTACCATCGTTGATAACTACACGCGGGAATGTCCGGCGATAGAGGTGGATACGTCACTGGGAGGCCGCAGAGTAGCGGGAGTACTTGACCGGCTATCAGAAACGAGGGGACTGCCTGAAAGCATCACGGTTGACAATGGTCCGGAATTTGCCGGACGTGCCTTGGATGAATGGGCATATCGCAAAGGAGTAAGGCTGAACTTCATAAGACCCGGAAACCTATTGAAAACGCGTATATCGAGAGTTTCAATGGGAGATTACGGGATGAGTGCTTGAATACGAACTGGTTTCTCAGCTTGGACCATGCCCGTAGTGTTATCGAAGAGTGGCGGAGAGACTACAACGAAGTCAGACCGCACAGCGCATTGAACGGAACTACGCCAAAGGAGTATGCTAATATAACTGCGAAGGCTCTAATGCAGGGTGCGCTAATTCCGGGGTAAGGTCAAAATAGGCATTATAATACCTTATCGCTTAATAAAGAGTAGATCAGATGCCGAGAGATAAAAATGAAGGGAAGATCTTAGAACAGGTTAAAGTAGATCATCATAAGATAGCCATCGCAAAAGCATTTATTTTAGGTATACCCAGAAATAACGAGTATAATCCAGAAGACATCTGTAAACAATTTTTACAGCAGCAACATGCCGAACAACCCGGAGAAGTAATAATACATCCTTCGTTCACTGAAACTGATGTTTTAGTTAAGGAAGTGGCAGAAAGTTTAAGTTTTACCCTTGCTTTTCACGAAGCGTTAAACGCGTTAATTTATTCTGGAATAGTTATGCCTACTAGTTCCTATCGCACTGAAGGTTTCCATCAGGCGTGGACTACTGTGTACCAAAGGGGCGGGGGGCATTCTGGGGGATGGAGTTTCGATGAGTACCGATATACATTTCCAAACCGTTTTATCTTCTCGGTCTCCAGCAGAACTAATGATGACTTTGCCCTAATGGATGCAGATCTTTATCTGTTAGAAGCGGGAGTTGCCGGGGCTGACGAAGAAATTATTGAAGCTATCAAAGATTCTATCGCTTGCTTTAAAGGAAATTTATACAGACCCGCAGTTGTAATGCTTGGAAAAGCCATGGAAGGCGCATGGTTAGAACTTGGGGTTTCCATCATGCAATACATGGTTAAGCTCGGATCCAAGAGTGAAGAAGACGTTGCACGTTTTAAAGCAAGTGATAAGCCAATTACAATTATGAGTAAAATCAGCAAGATAGTTGAAATGTACAATAGAAAAGAATTAAAAACTGTGAGAGACAAAACTGGAATTTCAAACGGTGCGTTAAATAGTATTATGGTTTGGTCCGATATTCTGCGTGACTCTAGAAATGCGATTCACTTCTCGGTTAAACCAACACTACCAAACACATATGAAAAAGTAGCCATTCTACTAATTGCGGCTTCAAAATATTTTAAAAGCATGTATTGTATTAAAAAGGCAACCGATGAAGAAGTAATATAATATACTGCTTGGTACAGGCAGATTCTCCTTCACAAACCAATTGGTTTGTGAGCCCCTCTTTTTTGCCTGGTGTTTATTCGTAAATATTGCTTGATTTTGAGGGTAGGGTTTGTGAAGGTAATTTCTGGCTATTAATGGGGAGACGGGGGAGAGTTGGTCTCTCCCTTAAGCAATGGTGATGGGGTTTGCTGCAGTTTAGAGAAAGCTAATGCCTGACATGCGAACATGGTAATCATTCACATTATGCCTTATATCCAAAAGCATATCCCAAATTTCTTGCTTCTTTTCATCACTTAAGTCTTTACAAAAATAGTTACAAGCATCTGTTGCTTTTTGATAACCTTCTAAAACATCCTGCCAATCCCCCGGTGGGTTATCTGCGATACTATAATAAGTTTTCTTACCCTTTTTTACTTTCTTTAGGTAGCCTTTGTTATATATATTAGAGAATAAATGCAAGACATTCTCAGTGCTTAAACCAGTTGCCCTGCATGCGTCAATGATTCCGATTTCTTCTCTAAAATATACTTCCATAAGTAAACTGCTCTCATTCGGTGTTAGGTTTTCACTATACTCACCCATAGTATATTTGTAGTTTCGCATTGCTATGGTTCCAATAAGTGTTATTATACTCATTAATGAGAGATTTACATACTCTTCCCCGTAGGTATTAATTCTATCTTCCTGCTGCTTAATGTTATTTAAATCCATATCACGCTCGTTTCCCATTTTTTACTCACGTCCCTCCCAATCTAATTCTCCAACTAACTCGTTTTGTGACTATTATATTCTAATTTAATAAATTTTCAATAAAAGTTTTAGTAAACTTTTAATATTGTTTTTTCATTCTTTCGTGGCACGTGCGCTTTCCAAGGTGCTATCTTCTACTTAACAAACCTTCCCGTTGAGTAAACATTTCAAGGAGGCATGTTATGGATACTTGGCTTGCGGAC
Source organism: Dehalococcoides mccartyi 195 (assembly GCF_000011905.1). Classification (NCBI taxonomy): domain Bacteria; kingdom Bacillati; phylum Chloroflexota; class Dehalococcoidia; order Dehalococcoidales; family Dehalococcoidaceae; genus Dehalococcoides; species Dehalococcoides mccartyi. The sequence goes on along the minus strand of NC_002936.3, from coordinate 78,952 downwards.
TACCGCATGACAGACGCCAAAGTGCGAAAAGCTTTTTTTAAATGAGGTATTTTAAAAGTATGAGTGAAAAATATCATTCTACAGTCACAAGGCGTGATTTCATGAAGAGATTAGGTTTGGCAGGAGCCGGTGCGGGGGCACTGGGTGCCGCAGTACTTGCAGAGAATAACCTGCCGCATGAGTTTAAAGATGTTGATGACCTGCTGTCAGCAGGTAAAGCTTTAGAGGGTGACCACGCTAATAAAGTAAACAATCATCCATGGTGGGTTACCACGCGTGATCATGAGGATCCAACCTGTAATATAGATTGGAGCCTTATAAAAAGATACAGCGGTTGGAACAACCAGGGAGCATACTTCTTACCTGAGGATTACCTGTCTCCAACCTATACAGGTAGAAGACATACCATTGTTGATTCAAAACTAGAAATAGAATTACAGGGTAAAAAATACCGTGATAGTGCCTTTATAAAATCAGGCATAGACTGGATGAAGGAAAATATTGATCCAGATTATGACCCTGGTGAACTGGGCTATGGCGACCGCAGGGAAGATGCCCTAATATATGCCGCCACGAATGGCTCACATAATTGCTGGGAGAACCCGCTTTATGGACGCTATGAAGGTTCTAGGCCTTATCTCTCTATGCGAACCATGAATGGAATAAACGGCTTGCATGAATTTGGTCACGCAGATATCAAAACCACCAACTACCCGAAGTGGGAGGGTACGCCTGAAGAGAACCTGTTAATCATGCGCACCGCCGCGCGCTACTTCGGGGCTTCTTCCGTTGGCGCCATTAAGATAACGGATAACGTGAAGAAAATCTTCTATGCCAAAGTCCAGCCCTTTTGCCTCGGGCCTTGGTATACGATTACAAATATGGCTGAATACATTGAATATCCGGTCCCAGTAGATAATTATGCCATACCCATTGTGTTTGAAGATATCCCTGCAGACCAGGGGCATTACAGCTACAAACGCTTTGGCGGTGATGATAAGATAGCAGTACCCAATGCACTGGATAACATCTTCACCTATACCATCATGCTCCCTGAGAAGCGCTTTAAATATGCACACTCTATACCTATGGACCCATGCTCTTGTATTGCCTATCCCCTCTTTACAGAGGTTGAGGCACGCATTCAGCAATTCATTGCAGGCCTTGGCTATAACTCGATGGGTGGTGGAGTTGAAGCTTGGGGTCCGGGCAGTGCCTTCGGCAACTTAAGTGGCCTTGGGGAACAATCACGCGTATCAAGCATTATTGAGCCCCGCTACGGTTCCAACACCAAGGGTTCCCTAAGGATGCTTACCGACCTGCCTCTTGCCCCCACCAAGCCTATAGATGCCGGTATCCGCGAGTTCTGTAAGACCTGCGGCATCTGTGCCGAGCATTGTCCTACCCAAGCTATCTCGCATGAAGGGCCGCGCTATGACTCACCACACTGGGATTGCGTAAGCGGTTATGAGGGCTGGCACCTTGACTATCACAAATGCATTAACTGTACCATCTGTGAGGCCGTCTGCCCCTTCTTCACTATGAGCAATAACTCCTGGGTGCACAACTTGGTCAAGTCCACTGTTGCCACTACGCCCGTTTTTAACGGTTTCTTTAAGAATATGGAAGGAGCCTTCGGCTACGGCCCGCGCTACTCACCAAGCAGGGATGAATGGTGGGCCTCAGAAAACCCAATACGCGGCGCAAGCGTAGATATTTTTTAAGAGAAAGGATGGAATAGATTATTATGGGTGGTGCTTTATACTACTTTTTAGTCGGTATGCTTATTGGCGGTGCCGCAATATGGTTTATTACCTATACCCAGTTTAAGAATATAAGTTTTAAATGGTGGGAATGGTCCCTTATGGCGCTAAGCCTGCTTTTGGTATCCTCTATCTTCCAGCATATGTATTCTTCTATGAGCGTGGAGATGGAGTATCAGAGTGCCTTTATGTACCTTGGCGTCTTTGGCACACTGGCTGTCATCTTAAACCTTATTGTATGGCGCACATATAGCGGCAGGAAGGAATAAAATCTTTTGATCCGCAATGTTGAAAGGGGAGTTGTTAAACTCCCCTTTTTTCTTTTGCCCCTGTACACACGATTATAGCTCAGCGATGCTAAGTATCTATCGAGGCATATATACACATTAGACGAGGAGTTGGGGGTAACGCAGAGGGCTGAACTCCCCGTCTAAAATCTAAAGTGTCTCTAAAAGTGCCGAAAACATCTCAGTTTGAATCGTAAAGGTGTCTTCTACTGCCAAAAGGGTATCTCAAGCGGCACCTTAAGGGGATCATTTTTAATGGCAGAAAAATGATCCCCTGACTCTTTTTGTTTATGGTATAATATGCGCCTTCATATCACAAATCAGACTCGAATAATATGTAATTAGAAACTCATTTAATTATCCTCCTATACCTTTCCCAGTGGTAGCTCCAAAAAAGTAAAAAATTCTTGATATACCCAAAGGTGTTTTTATAATAAAACAATTTCAAGAATATGCGTGTCATAATTAACGTTCTCCAAAACCTTCTCCATAATTTTGGTCCACTTTTATAGAGGATGCTATCTCGTTTTTTGCCTATTACCCGTCGTATTTCTAATACCAGAGGATGCGCACGTATCTTAAGCCATAACGGATCATCTTTGGAAACAAGGGTGTAATCCAGTTTAAAGATATTCCTCATTTCTGCCCCTCCATATTTTTGAATTCGTTATAGTAATATAGAAAATCATCAATCTTCATACCGCCATTAATCCGGGAGACTGCCTGATCCCAAAGCCCTTGGCATTTATTCTTCATAGGGCAGTTGTCACACCCTGCGGGCCCGCTGCACTTTTCAACTTGTTCAATAAGCCCGGCAAAAAGGGGGTCATGCAGATCATCAAGGGCAATATTAAATTCCATCAACGCTTTTCTGGCTTTTGCCGCAAGTACCATATCTTTATCGCCTCCTAACCCACAGAAGAATCATCTGGATGATAAAGCTAGCGGTAAAACATACGACGAACCAAATGTTATAACCTGCCAATAAGGAAACAAGCGCAGCCCCCAATAGGAAATAGATCACCCCAAACATATAAAGCATTTTCTTTGTTAAAAACATCAGCCACCTCGCTTGATTTGGTTATAAACATAGCCCGGGGTTACTTTTACCCCGGTTTGCTCGGTTAAAAGCCGGGCTGCCCTGGTATAATTCATTTCCACGCGATTGAACGCTTCCAAAACTTTTGTGAAGTCGATACTCTTTCTCGGCCGACCGATTGCTTTGCCTGATTTGGTGCCATTCTCTTTTGCATAAGCAATTCCGGCATTAACTCTTTGTCTTATAGTTGATTGCTCCAGTTCTGCGGCCGCCGTCATTATGGAGAAAACAAAATTCCCCATTGGAGTAGTGGTATCAATGCCGGAGTCCATATAAGATTTAAAACCGACATTATAGCTATTAAGCATCTGCATGGAATTTACGGCATGGATCACAGATCTAAAAGCTCGGTCAAGTTTCCAGACAAGCAGAACATTGAACTTTTTCAGTTGGGCCTCCTTCATCAGCGCCGTCCAAGCCTTGCGCCCGGTAAAATCTGATGCAGAAGCCTCATCTGTATATTCCCGGTAGATTTCCCAACCATTGTCGGCACAGTATTTACGAAGCGCTGCGAGCTGCAGCTCCGGGTTTTGCTCTTTGTCTTTAGTTGATACCCTGGCGTATAGAGCTACTTTCATTTAGTTGCTCCTTGCTTTTCGTTGGTCCATGATGGAAAACAAAACGCCTACCGATCCGTCCACACCTAGCGTTTCACCCCCTGATAGAAGCATCTCCAGTACCTTTGGCCTATATTCTTCTTGTACGCCCAACTCTTTAACGCATGCCGACATGGTTTCCGACATTGCCATCACTACGCCGAGTTTTTGTTTCTCGACATCCGGGCTATTCAACATTTCCTTAACAGTATTGCTTATCATTGCCTTAGTCTTCTCCTTTTTTATTCAAACCTAGTTTCTCAAGCCATGCATTGGATACTTCATTTGACACAATGGCTGCACGCCGAATAAAAACAACAGAGCAAGCCAAAATCGCAACTAAGCTGGAAACAGGAAGGAGTTTTAGTATGAATAGCTCTGCTCCGGTTTTTGCGTTAAGTAACTCTGCTAGTTTTTCTATGTATTCAGGGAAGAATAGAAGCGGCGGTGCAAATATCCCCCCGGCCATGCATAGAGTGAGGAATGCCATCACAATGGTTGGAAAGAGAATAACTAGATTTTTAATTATTGTTTTAAGGATTTTAACCGGTAAACTGTCATTTTGTGCCTTATTGTCCATTTCAGTCTCCTTAACATTTTTGTTTTTCAGTGGTCTCTTATAGTTTTTAGTGTAGAAGTGTAGAATTTAATTACTTTTTAGCTTTACTTTACGTTTACTACACTACTTCTACACCTTTTTGTTATTTTTACTGTTTTAGCTTTAAACGCTCTACGCTATCTCTACACCAACTCTACACTTCTCTCTACACTTTTCTACACCTTTTTTTAAAAAAGTGTAGAGTACGTAAGTTACGTTTGGAAAAAACATCATTCTACACCTCTACACCTTTTACAACATAAGAGGGCCCGGCGCGGAAAAAGCGTTATTTTCATCATTATTTTCTCTTTCATTTAATAATACTTTCCTAAGCTTGAGTACTCTTTTTTGCCCATTGGCTATACAGACATTATGAGTAGCTATTTTTTGACTGGGGCAGTCTATATACCCCATTCTTCTCAAATCTTTTATAACCGCATTGTATTTGATAGTGTAGGGTTCATCAGTGCGACGGCAATGATCTTTAACCGCTTTATATGCAGTTTGGCCAAGTATAAGGACATGTCCGTTTTGCTGATCATTCCACCCAACCAGTGTTTGTGCCGGGCCCACTTGCCTTATACAGTCATCATTCCTATCGCCAAGTATCGCGGATCCTGATTCTTTTAGTGAATTAAGTATCTCAATAAAACGTTTTGCCGGCCGCTCTTCTTCAACTCTAGATCCTTGGTCTGTTGCTTGTGAAATAAATGCACTCATCCCTTCTTCCCAAACCTCGTTAGACTCCTCAAGGGTGAGGGCTCCGCATTCCACTGCAAAATCAAGCCCATACTTAAGCCCTAAGCAAAGTAGAGCAATAACCTCAGGCAACCGTGCATGAAGGCCTTTATTCATAACTTGACCCCTTAACGCCAAAAAATCATCCGGGATGGATTTCTTAATAGAATCCCATTTACCTGAAAGCCAAGTTAAGTAGTGGGCCATTGCCTGGCGATAATACGGGGTGTTTTGCTGCGCGGTAGTTAAGTTATTGATATCTATATCCTCACGTTCCAGCTCTACCGTGTAGAGCCTGGCAGTGTGGCTGTGGCCGGAAGGCAGTTGCTCCCCTGATGTAATGAGCATACCGCGGGGAATATAGCTCGGGCGGGCAGATGTATCAGATCTTAAGCGCCCTTTGCCCTGGCGGTTGCCCTGGGCCCTGACAATACGCTCCGCTCTTGTTTCCAGCTGGCGGGCTTTTCCCGCGTCCTGCCCCGGTGCCCAGTCATCAATAAGAAGAGGGGCATCCTTGCATAAGAACATCAGCTTTTCTAAAGCATTATCGGTATCAACCCAAGAAGCAGGGATATGCCGGGAATCAAAGTCTCCGAAGTGGCAAAGGGCCAAACTGGTGAGGGTAGACTTAAAACTGCCGAGTCCGATTTCGCAACAGACGATGATGACGACTTTTTGTCTTAAGAAAGGACGGTAAACCAATGACAACGATTTTACTAAACATCCTTTTAGGATTGTACTCAGCTCTCTGTGTCACGTTCCTGATCTCAATGATTCAGAGCATTCGAGGCGATCGCAAGAGGGCAAAACGTGACGAAGAGCGCGAAGCTCGTGATAAAGAGTATCACGAAAAACGAATGCGGGACTTCAAGTAAAAACTGTGGACGGCGGTAGAGAAATTCTTTACCGCCTTTCCTTATAAAAGGATGGTCAACTATGAAATCACTCTCAATAGATATTGAAACCTATAGCAGCGCCAATCTAGCCAAATCAGGTGTATACCGCTATGTCGAATCACCAGATTTCGAGATACTGCTTTTCGGTTATAGCGTCGACGGCGGCGAGGTTCAGGTCGTTGACCTTACCAGCGGGGAGAAGCTGCCCAGCGATGTTATCACCGCACTCACGGATGAAACGGTGATCAAGTGGGCATTCAACGCAAACTTTGAACGGATCTGCCTGTCTCGCTTTCTTGGACTCCCCACCGGCAAATACATCAACCCTGCCTCATGGAAATGTTCAATGGTATGGGCAGCGACGATGGGGCTGCCTCTGTCGCTGGAAGGCGTCGGCTCGGTACTTAAGCTGGACAAGCAGAAACTCACCGAAGGTAAGGATCTCATCAAATACTTCAGCCAGCCTTGTGCTCCAACGAAATCCAATGGACAGCGCACCCGGAATCACCTCTATCACGCACCCGATAAATGGTCGGCATTTAAGAAATATAACATCCGTGATATTGAAACTGAAATGTCCATTCAAGAAAAGCTCACCAGGTTCCCGGTTCAGGATAGTATCTGGGACGAATACCACCTCGACCAGGAGATCAATGACCGAGGTGTGGCGCTGGATATGACACTGGTCCAAGAGGCTATCGCAATGGATGGTCGCTCCCGTTCAGAGCTCACAACCGCGATGAAGCATCTGACGGAGCTGGACAATCCGAACTCCGTACAGCAGATGAAGCAATGGCTTGCCGACAATGGCATGGAGACCGACACGCTTGGAAAAAAGATTGTCGCCGAGTTACTCAAAACAGCACCTCTGGATCTTGCAGACGTTCTATCGCTCAGGCAGCAGCTTGCCAAGTCATCGGTTCGTAAGTATCAGGCAATGGAGAATGCGGTCTGTACCGATGGTCGCGCCCGTGGGATGTTTCAATTTTTTGGTGCCAATCGGACCGGGCGCTGGGCAGGCAGGCTTATTCAAATGCAAAACCTCCCTCAGAACCATCTGGAGGACTTGGCCGAAGCGCGTGCCCTTGTGCGTTTCGGTGATTTTGATGCACTTGAAATGCTGTACGAGGATGTGCCGGACACGCTGTCGCAGCTTATCCGCACCGCCTTCGTCCCAAAGGCCGGAGCTAGGCTAATCGTATCAGACTTCAGCGCCATCGAAGCCCGTGTGATTGCGTGGATGGCTGGTGAAGAGTGGCGACAGGATGTGTTTGCCAAGGGCGGGGATATCTACTGCGCCTCCGCATCGCAGATGTTCAAGGTGCCGGTTGAAAAACATGGCATCAACGGTCACCTACGTCAAAAAGGCAAGATTGCTGAACTCGCCCTCGGTTATGGTGGTTCCGTCGGTGCGCTCAAAGCAATGGGCGCTCTTGATATGGGACTTGAAGAGGACGAACTCCCTCAGCTGGTTGACGCATGGCGGCAAGCCAATCCGTGCATCGTGAAATTCTGGTGGGATGTGGACAAGGCCGCTATGGAGGCTGTTCGCTATAAACGCACCAACTCGACGCATGGGATCACTTTCTCCTGCCAGAGTGGGATGCTTTTCATTACGCTTCCTTCCGGCAGGCGGCTTGCCTATGTGAAGCCGCGAATCGGTGAAAACAAGTTCGGCGGGCAGTGCATCACCTACGAAGGTGTTGGTGCTACGAAGAAGTGGGAGCGACTGGATTCCTACGGACCGAAGTTCGTGGAAAACATCGTACAAGCAACTGCCCGCGACATCCTTTGCAACGCCATGCAAACACTCCAGCACTGCTCCATCGTCATGCACGTCCACGACGAAATCGTCATCGAAGCTGATCCACGGATGTCTCTGAAAGCAGTCTGTGAGCAGATGGGCCGAACACCTTCTTGGGCTAAGGGACTGCTGCTCCGCGCCGATGGCTACGAGACAGATTTTTATAAAAAAGATTGAGCCTTTTTCGTTCAAACCCGTTTTTGACCTCCATTGGGTAATAGAGGTGGACAAAAAGCCCGCCCGGATTGGAGGTCAAAATGAGCATTGATAAATTTAACAGCGAGGGTTACTACGACCCAACCGCCTACGAAGCATTGTCTGCTGTCGAAAAAGAAGAACAGGCGCTTCGGGCATTCAGGCCAATTGTCTATATCTGCTCTCCCTTTTCTGGAGATGTAGAAGGAAACGTAAAGGCTGCACAGCGCTACAGCCGATTCGCCGTGGACAAGGGCTTCATTCCCATTGCACCACATTTGCTGTTTCCACAGTTTTTGAACGAAAACATTCCAGCCGAACGCCAGCTTGGGCTATTCTTCGGCAACGCCTTAATGAGCAAATGTACAGAGGTCTGGGTGTTCGGCAGCACCATCTCAGCTGGTATGTCGGCTGAAATCAAGAGAGCCAAGTGGAAGAACTACCGCTTACGCTACTTTAATGAAAACTGCGAGGAGGTTTAATCATGTACGCTATCACAGAAAAGGAAAGAAATATCGACGGCACCACTATCACGACTTTTAGCCGTGATATATACAGCGCAAATGTTCTCGAAGTCGAAGCTGGCACCAACGGTTATAAGGGTGGAGATTCCGGCCACGGCAGCCGTACTTACTTTCGCATCGAGAACGCCGGAGGCACTGACATTGAAGCGCATCTGATTGGTCCGTATGGCACAGATGGCATAGAGGTGTCTCTTGGTGGTGACTGCGAGCTTGAAACAATCATCACCGCACTTAAATTCATCACCAAGGTACTGGAGGATGGCGCATCGGAGGTGAACGACTGATGTTCACTCTTTATCACGCCGACTTCATCGGCAACCCCGGCAACTGCTCTTATCCACACATGGTCGAGGTCATTGATGCAAGTTCTTTGATCGCAGCTGTTGGCCATGACTATGTGTGCGCTGAGTACCGGAACAGCTATCGGAATGGTGAAAACTTCATCGGTAGCAATTGCCTACCGGTGGACTGCGACAATGATCACTCAGAGCAACCGGAAGATTGGGTGCTTCCCGCCGATGTCATGGAGGCGTTCCCCGGTGTCACCTTTGCCGTTCATTATAGCCGCTACAATATGCGCGAGAAAAACGGAAAGCCCGCTCGACCCAAATACCACGTATTATTTCCCATTGACCACCTTACAAACGCGGCTTGCTACAGCGATATGAAAAAGCTGGTCAACGCCATCTTTCCGTACTTCGATACCAAGGCGCTGGATGCTGCACGTTTCTTCTTCGGAACGACCTCTCCCGAAGTTGAAATCTACACCGGCAGCATGAACTTGAGCGAGTTTCTGGAGGGCGAAGAGTTCGATACTGATATGGCAGGTGGCCATCGTTCCACTCAAGTTATACCAGAAGGAAGTCGAAACGCCACCATGTCCCGCTTTGCCGGTCGGGTCATCAAAAAATACGGTGACAGCGACGCCGCTTTTCAGTGCTTCTTAGAGGAAGCCGCAAAATGCTCACCTCCGCTCGAGGAAGCTGAACTTATGACCATCTGGCATAGCGCCCAGCGCTTCTTTTCAAAGGTACAGCAGCAGGACGGCTATGTTTCTCCGGAGGTCTACAACGACCCGACGTCCTATATGCCGGGCGATTTCTCCGATGTAGGACAGGCAGAGGTGCTAGCGAAATACTTCTCTGGTGAACTACGGTATTCACCGGCTACGCACTTTATCCGTTACACCAGCCATTACTGGCAAGAAAGCGAACCGGGCGCACAGGCAGTCGCTCATGAGCTGACCCGCCGCCAATTGGAGGAAGCCACAAAGGATCTGCAGTCAGCGATGCGACTGCTGACGGAAAATGGTGCTCAAGATATCCTCGAAAATGCCTCAAAGGCAAAGGCTGAGTCGCTGATGAACGAAACACAGCTCGAAGCTTATCGGGCCTTCCTTTCAGCCAAGGCATATCAGTCCTTCGCCATTCGCAGACGAGACTCAAAGAATATTACCGCGACGCTGAAGGAATCCCGTCCAATGCTTGAAATCTCGCCGCGTGATTTAGATGCAGACTGCTTTCTTCTTTGTACGCCTGCTGCTACTTACGATCTACGCAAAGGGATGACAGGAGCCAGAGAGCATTCACCTGATGACTTCATTACGAAAATGACCTCCGTTTCGCCCAGTTCCAAGGGTGAACAGATCTGGCAGAACAGTTTGGGCCTCATCTTCTGCGGCAATCAGGAGCTAATCGACTATGTGCAAATGATCTGCGGGCTCGCTGCCATTGGCAAGGTCTATGTGGAAGCTTTGATCATTGCCTATGGTGGTGGACGCAACGGCAAATCCACCTTCTGGAACGCCATCTCCCGTGTGCTTGGCCTTTATAGCGGCAACATCTCTGCAGACACTCTGACGGTTGGATGCCGCCGAAACATCAAGCCGGAAATGGCCGAGGTTAAGGGCAAGCGCCTGCTAATCGCTGCCGAGATACAGGAAGGCGCTCGGCTCAATGACTCCACCGTCAAGCAACTCTGCTCAACCGATGATGTGTTCGCCGAAAAGAAGTACAAGGACCCGTTCAGCTTCACGCCCTGCCATACGCTGGTACTCTATACTAACCACCTGCCAAAGGTCAGCGCTTCTGATGACGGGATCTGGCGCAGATTGGTTGTTATACCCTTCGACGCCAAGATTGAAGGTAGCAGCGACATCAAGAACTATGGCGAGTACCTCTATCAGAACGCTGGCGAGAGCATTCTGGCATGGGTGATTGAGGGTGCCAAGAAGGTCATTGCGCTGGATTACAAAATTCCTGTGCCGGTGTGCGTGCAGCAAGCCATAACGGAGTACCGGTCGCAAAACGACTGGTTTGGCCATTTTCTTGAGGAGAAATGCGAGCTTGATGCAAGCTATCGAGAGAGCTCCAGTTCACTTTATCGGGCGTATCGGAATTACTGCGTTGACACAAATGAATATATCCGCAGCACGACAGACTTCTATTCTGCACTGGAGGCTGCTGGGTATGGCCGTATCAATGTCAAAAACAAGCGGTTCTTTGCAGGGCTGAGGCTTAAGATCGATGACGGAGATTTTGAGGATTTCTTGAATTAATTGGCTATGGGTTAACCTCGATTAAGGTCATATACAAAAAGTCTCTATAGGACTAAAAAAATAGCTCTAAGAAAAGTTTTATATATGACATGCATCGAGGTTAACCCATCCATAAAAATCCTGATGGAGAGAATGAAAATGAGAGAAAAAGCAATCGAACGAAAACTGGTTATGGCAGTCAAAGCTGCCGGAGGCATTGCACCAAAGTTCACGAGTCCTGGATTTGACGGGATGCCTGACCGCATCGTGCTTCTACCGGGTGGTCACATCGCTTTTGTTGAAGTTAAAGCTCCAGGCGAAAAGCCCAGACCACTTCAGCTGGCAAGGCACAAATTATTACGCGTGCTTGGCTTCAAGGTTTATGTCCTTGATGACGAGCAGCAGATTGGAGGGTTTCTTGATGAAATACGAACCACATAACTACCAGATATACGCCACCCGCTACATCGAGGAGCACCCCATCTCCGCTGTTTTACTCGATATGGGTCTTGGCAAAACGAGCATCACACTGACGGCGCTGAACGACCTATTGTTTGACAGCTTCGAGGCACACCGCATTCTGGTTATTGCACCACTACGAGTGGCACGGGATACATGGCCTGCTGAAGCAGATAAGTGGGATCATCTCCAGAACCTCATCTGCTCCGTTGCAGTCGGCACTGAAGCAGAGCGTCGTGCGGCCCTTATCAAACCCGCTGACATCTACATCATAAACAGAGAAAATGTCCAGTGGCTTATTGAAGAAAGTAAGCTGCCATTCAACTTCGATACACTTGTGGTTGACGAGCTATCCTCCTTCAAGAATTATCAGGCTAAACGCTTCCGGGCTCTGATGAAGGTGAGGCCCAAAGTCAAGCGTATCATCGGCCTCACGGGTACCCCTTCCGCAAATGGCCTCATGGACCTCTGGGCTGAGTTCAGGCTTCTGGATATGGGTGCCCGCCTCGGACGGTTTATCAGCCACTACCGACTGGATTACTTCCAGCCAGATAAACGTAACGGACAGGTCATCTTCAGCTACAAGCCTCTATCCGGAGCGGAACAACGCATCTATGACAAGATCTCCGACATCACCATTTCCATGAAGTCTACCGACCTTTTGAAAATGCCGGAGTTGGTCAGCAGCGAATACACCGTCCGCCTCTCTGATGAGGAGCGCCAGCGTTATGACGAGCTGAAGCAGGATCTCGTCTTGCAACTCCCTGACGGAGACATCACCGCTGCAAATGCTGCTGCGCTCACCGGAAAGTTATGCCAGCTGGCTAATGGTGCGATCTACACGGACGATGGCGACACCTTCACTATCCATGACAGAAAACTGGATGCACTTGAGAATATCATCGAAGCGGCCAGTGGCAAGCCGATTCTTGTGGCTTACTGGTTCAAGCATGACCTTGCCCGCATTACAGAGCGTCTACAAAAACTCCATATCCCGTTCTCCAAACTGGACAGCGCCGACAGTATCCGAAAGTGGAACGCTGGCGAATTACCCGTAGCACTGATCCACCCCGCCTCTGCCGGTCATGGTTTAAACCTGCAGAGTGGCGGTTCCTGTATTGTTTGGTTCGGGCTGACCTGGTCACTAGAATTATATCAGCAGACCAACGCCCGCCTGTGGCGACAGGGGCAAAACGCTGAAACGGTTGTGGTGCAGCACATTGTGGCCAAAGACACCATCGACGAGCGGATTCTGAAGGTGTTATCCAAGAAGGACAGCACTCAAGCCGCCTTGATAGCTGCTGTAAAGGCCGACCTGCAAGTCTGAGACAATCAATGACAATCCGTGCCAATCCGAGATAAATAAAAATCCGGAGGTACAGATTATGGACCCTTATCAAGAATTAGCAAACGCCATCGTGCTACAAGCGGTCAAGGACTACCGGCTGCACGACAATGAGCAGGAGCTTGCCAGCATCGAACGCTTCTTTCGTTCTGATTGGTTTAGTGTCCTGACGAATGTTGATCCGGAAATACTCATCACCAAACTGAGAAAGGAAAAGGTGCGTTATGAATACTAAGACCTACCTTTCTCAGGCGCGTTATCTGGACATGCGTATCAAGTCCAAACTCCAACAGGTTGATTCACTGAATGATCTGGCAACGACCTGCACGTCTGTCATGACTGGTATGCCAAGAAACCCCAGCGGTTCAACCTCCCGCATGGCTGATGCCATCTGCAAGATCGTTGATCTCCAGAATGATATTAATCATGACATCGACATGCTGGTTGATCTCAAGAAAGAAATCATGAGTGTCATCAAGGCTGTGGTGAATCCGGAGCACCAGACCTTACTGGAGAAGCGTTATCTCTGCTTCCTCTCTTGGGAGAAGATTGCGGTGGATATGGGCTATGACCTTCGCTACATTCATAAGCTCCACACCAGGGCACTGGATGACTGCAGAATTCCTGCTCCCAATGAAGTAGACACAAAAAGACACTGAAAGACACGTGCCACTCCTGATATCATTATAATCAGGAAGAAAGAATCTAAGAGAGCCTTGCGGGAGCAATCCCGCAGGGCTTTTCTTGTGCCCAAGGAGGTGAACCCATGCCATATAAACCAAAGCGTCCCTGCGCCTACCCCGGCTGCGGTCGGCTCGCTGAGCGTGAGCAATACTGCGCCGAGCATCAAAAGGTCGTGGACAAACAGTACAACCAGTACGAACGAGACCCTAAGTCCAACAAACGCTACGGCAGAAGCTGGAAGCGCATCCGTGACCGCTACATCAAGTTGCATCCCCTCTGTGAGGAGTGCGATAAGCAAGGCAAGCTGACGCCTGCCGAGGAGGTCCACCACATCCTCCCGCTCTCCAAAGGCGGTAGCAATGAAAAGAGTAATCTGATGGCTCTATGTAAATCCTGTCACTCCCGAATTACTGCTGAAAGTGGTGACCGGTGGGGGTAGTCAAATCTCTAAAACTATTCAAAACGGACAGCGGCGTGGGGCTTCGTGTTGAAAAACGCAGTTTCAAAGGGTTGAATAGCCCAAGTTAAAAAGGAGTGTGATGAATATGGCGAAAGACGGCACCTGTAGAGGCGGTGCCAGAGTCGGTGCTGGCGCCAAAAAGAAGCCTCTCGCCGACAAAATATCCGCCGGTAATCCGGGCGGCAGGAAGCTGACGGTGATGGAGTTCACTGACGCGCCTGCGCTTGAAGGTTGTGAAATGCCGGAACCGAACAAGATGCTGTCGGCAGAGCAAAAGGACGGTACGACGCTTGCCGCCGCTGAAATATATAAAAACACATGGACATGGCTCAATGCACGAGGCTGCGCTGCACTCGTTTCTCCCCAGCTACTGGAACGTTACGCTATGAGCGTGGCGCGCTGGATTCAATGCGAGGAAGCGGTGTCAAGTTTCGGCTTTTTGGCGCGGCATCCTACTACCGGCAACGCTATCCAAAGCCCGTATGTGGCGATGGGACAAAACTACATGAGTCAAACAAACCGCCTGTGGTATGAGATTTTCCAGATCGTGAAGGAAAACTGCACCGGCGAATACAGCGGCTCGAATCCGCAAGATGACGTTATGGAACGGCTTTTGACCGCCCGGAGAGGAAAATAAAATATGACTACTTACAAAACCGCCGAAAGTGTATGCATGGGGCACCCGGATAAGCTGTGCGACCTCATCGCCGACAGCATTCTGGATGCCTGTCTCAGAAAAGATAAATCCGCTCGCGTCGCCTGCGAAGTAATGGCGACCAAGGGAAAAATCATCGTTGCGGGCGAAATCACCTGTGACGGCAAAGTTGATATCCGTTGGGAGGTGCGCGAAGTCCTCCGAAAGGTCGGCTACAATCCGTGGAAGTTTACTGTCTTTGTGTTCGTCCACAAGCAGAGCGCCGACATCAGCGCAGGAGTGACCACTGCGCTCGAAGCCAGAAATGGCAGCGAGGAACGTTATGCTTCCATCGGCGCTGGCGATCAAGGCACCGTTTACGGTTACGCCACCAACGAAACCCGCGAGATGCTGCCGCTCCCTCTGGTGCTGGCGCATCGTATCTGTAAACGCGTAGATACCGTCCGCAAGGATAAAATCGTGAAAGGCATTCTGCCGGACGGCAAGGCGCAGGTCACGGTCGAATACGAGGATGAAAAGCCGAAGCGTGTAAAAACAATCGTGGTTTCCGTTCAGCATGAAGCCAGTAAGACACAGGAGCAGCTTTATTCGGATATCAAGCAGAATGTTCTCTGGCAGTGCTTTGAGGACTTCCCGTTTGATGATGATACTGAAATCTTCGTCAATCCCTCCGGCAGATTTGTTGAGGGCGGTCCCGCTGCTGACACTGGCTTGACTGGTCGAAAGATGATGGTGGACACCTACGGAGGGCTTGCTCTCCACGGCGGAGGAGCGTTCAGTGGCAAAGACCCAACGAAGGTCGACCGCAGCGGCGCTTATATGGCGCGGTACATCGCAAAGAATATCGTCTGGAGCGGCCTCGCGGATAAATGCGGAGTCGCTCTTTCTTATGCCATCGGAAAGGCTGACCCCGTGGCTGTGGACATCGACACATTTGGCACGAGCGCTCTTTCCAACGAGACTCTGCGTGAGATTGTGATGTCCGTGTTCAATCTGCGTCCGGCGGCAATCATCGAAAAGCTGGTCTTGCGTAACGCCATCTACGAGGACACCGCGACTTACGGGCACTTCAATTCCTGCTTGTTCCCGTGGGAGGATACCAGCATGAGGCTATACAACGAACTAAGAAAGGCGGCTGAAGCGTATGCAGATAGAAAAACTGAAAATTGAGCAGCTTATCCCGTCTGACTACAATCCACGTAAAGACCTGAAGCCCGGTGATAATGAATACGATAAGCTAAAGCGCTCCATTGAACAATTCGGATACGTCGAGCCGGTCATCTGGAATAAGGCCACCGGACGTGTCGTTGGCGGACATCAGCGTTTGAAGGTGCTCATCGATATGGGCATCACCGAGGTGGAGTGTGTCGTCGTCGAGCTGACGGAGACAAAGGAAAAGGCGCTCAATGTGGCGCTCAATAAAATATCCGGCGATTGGGATAAAGATAAGCTGGCGCTGCTCATTGCTGACTTGCAAGGTTCCGATTTCGATGTTTCGCTAACGGGCTTCGACCCGTCCGAACTGGATGACCTATTCAAAAGCAGCATCAAAGATGGTCTGCACGATGACAATTTTGATGTTGATGAGGAGCTCAAGCAGCCGCCGGTAACTAAGCTCGGCGACCTCTGGACACTCGGTCGGCATCGGCTGGTCTGCGGAGACAGCACCAAAGCAGAAACCTTCGCCGTCCTTTTGGATGACCGCAAAGCTAATCTGGTCATCACAGACCCGCCTTATAATGTAAACTACGAAGGCAGCGCCGGAAAAATCAAGAACGACAACATGGCAAACGATGCTTTTTACAATTTTCTGCTGGCAGCTTTCCAGAACACCGAGGCGGTTATGGCGGATGACGCCAGCATATACGTTTTCCATTCCGACACCGAAGGGCTGAATTTTAGAAGAGCCTTTTCGGATGCCGGTTTTTATTTGTCCGGTTGCTGTATCTGGAAAAAGCAATCGCTGGTGCTGGGGCGTTCTCCGTATCAGTGGCAGCACGAGCCTGTGCTCTACGGCTGGAAGAAAAGCGGCAAGCATCAGTGGTACAGTGGGCGCAAGGAAACGACCATCTGGGAGTTCGACAAACCAAAAAAGAATGGCGACCACCCGACAATGAAGCCTATCCCGCTGCTGGCTTATCCTATTATGAACAGCAGCATGACAAATACGCTGGTACTCGATCCCTTCGGTGGATCAGGCTCCACGCTCATGGCCTGTGAACAGGCCGACCGCTCCTGCGCCACCATTGAGCTTGACGAGAAGTTCTGCGATGTTATCGTGAAGCGGTATATAGAGCAGGTCGGTGCGGCGGAGAAGGTATTCGTCCAGCGTGACGGACTGACCTACTCCTACGCTGAAGTGGCTGTAAAATCGGACTGAATCACACAAGCGCCGCCGCTTCTATTTGGTACATTTACATCGCGGAATTGTCTTGCTATTTACAGGCTTTAGAGTGATATATGTACGTACAAAAGCCGAAGCATCGGCTCAAAGAAAGGCGGCAGACACTATGAAAAACAAGGATTTTGAACTCAGGTACAACCTGACCGGCAGCGACCGCAAGCGGCTCGTAACAGCGATTGCGGAGATTTTGAACAGCCCTGCAAAGTACAAAGGCGCTCCTTCCTTCACCTATGAGGTGGACTACTTCACCATCGACAAGAATGGCACGATCAGCTTCGACGACCGCGCTGACAGCGAGGAAATCGAAAAGCTCATCGAGAGGCTGCACGAGCAGGGCTTTGAAGCGGAAACGCGCTTCGAGGATTTGAGAATGACCGAGGCAGAAGAACTGGGGCTTGGCAGACAGCACCGCGACCCGGTTGGCGAAGATGGCATGCAAGCAAGCGACGTACCGGACGAGAGCATCGGGCTGGTGATTGAGATGCCCCGCTCCTCCTTTACCGACACTGCGCTCGAAAATCTCAAGCGGTTGGTGGAAAGCAAGAAAAGCCTCATAAGCAAGGCTCTCGGATGTCAAGACATCGACATTGACATTGTTGATGAGAAGGTACGGTTCCCGTGGTTTGAGGACGGCACCGACCCAGACGCGGTCAAGGCATACACACTTTTTATCACAGCGCTTTGCGAGATGGCAAAGACTCAAAAGCGCGTTACCGCAAAGGAAAAAGATACGGACAATGACAAGTATGCATTTCGCTGCTTCCTGCTCCGTTTGGGCTTCATTGGTGATGAGTACAAGGCGGCGCGAAAGATACTGCTCCGCAACCTTTCTGGAAGCGGCGCATTCAAGAGCGGAAACCCGAAGGTGCAGGAACTGGTCGAGTGCATCAATGCAGACGCCGGTCTCTATGATGACGTGATGAGCCTGCAGGACAAGGAGGTGTCTGACGATGAGGTTTCCAAGTAAGGAGCTGGTAGAGAGCCTCCGCAAGCGTTACCCGGTTGGGTGCCGTGTGGAGCTTGTCCGAATGGACGACCCGCAAGCACCACCAGTTGGCACCAAAGGCACCGTGCGCGGCGTGGACGACATCGGCTCGGTCATGGTGGCATGGGACAATGGCTGCGGCCTGTCCGTGGCTTACGGTGAGGACGCCTGCAAGGTGGTGAACGTCGATGAGTGAAACGGTCAAGAAGCAGATTCTCGCCATCCGCGACACTGGGCTGACGAATATGTTAGATATCCGCACGGTGCAGCACATCGCCAACGACAGGAGCTTCTACGAGCTGGTGGTGTATCTGGAGGAGCATCGACGCGAATACGCGCATTTCATTCTCACCGGCGAAGCGTAAACTACACAATTCCGGCGGCGAAATTCGCTGTAAAGATCGTATAGTTTATGCCGGTATATATCGCATAATTGCCTTGCTATAGAATTTGCCTTGGCTGTCTTTTTCCTGCCCATATATTCATAATAACAAACCGCAAAATACATATATTAGTTGTAATTAGCATTGGTAAGAGCATATAATTATGTTATAATGAATCACAGGCAGACTTATCAGGCTGTCAAGGGGGTAAAATATGCCAAGAAAAAAGGCTCCGTCTATTAAGGAAACCCGCGAATGGCTTGACTTATATGAGAGCGGCTGGTCAGAAGCCCATTTAGCCCAACGGAAAGGTAGGGAT
The DNA here is from genome assembly GCF_000011905.1 of Dehalococcoides mccartyi 195. Lineage (NCBI taxonomy): Bacteria > Bacillati > Chloroflexota > Dehalococcoidia > Dehalococcoidales > Dehalococcoidaceae > Dehalococcoides > Dehalococcoides mccartyi. The sequence goes on along the minus strand of NC_002936.3, from coordinate 60,222 downwards.
ATCAGGACTATCCGCAAATATATAACCGAAGCTCAAGCGGAACGCCGTTTTGACCAAGCCGAACTTGAGGTACTAAAAACAGCACTGACCAAGCACCAAGAACAACTCCTTGCCACCTTAAACGAACTTGATGCGGCTATTGCCCTGCCGGAGCCCGATACCCGGTTTTATTTTGACCAAGATACTTATAAAATTGAATTTAATGCAGGGAAAGTAGTTGCCACGCAACCTGAGTCGTCCACAGATATTATCGTTAATTTAGAACTTGAAAACAGTCTTCTTTTCACCCTTGTTGAACAGCATTTAAACCATAACCTTACCTTCTTTTCATTAAAAGGTTGGAAAGCAGCATGCGAGAACTATATAAATAGGTGTATCTTCTTCCGAAAAGAATTAGTAGAAGGTATGGATAGAATGGGGAGAGAAGTAGGGATAGAAGTATGCGCAGAAGCAAGGGATGAGAAGGGTATTTTGCTTGATTTTATATGTAAAAACAGCTTTAAATTCATACTTCTAAATGATCGCACAATACTTGAAAAAGCAGTTGAAAGGTTACAAATTAATAAGAACCGGGGGGAAATAATAATAAAACCGGGTACCACTTTATTAAGCTGCCCAGGCGCTGAAGAGGCATGTCTGGAAGCAATAACCAAATTATTAAGCATCGATAATTTGAAAAAATTCACATACATACGGGAAGCCTATAAACAACTTGGAATGGAAACACAAACCCTTAAGAGAGATATTCAAACTCTGATTTTAACCAATTTTCTGCCAGGGGAATGCGATGTTTGCCGTCGCTTAAAAGGCCAAAGGAGCGGGAAATGAAAGTCGCACTTTACGCCAGGGTATCCAGCGAAGCTCAGGACGTAGAATTATCCATTGCCGCCCAGTTAAGGGCACTTAGGGATTATGCCGGAAAAAATAACTATCAGATTACTTATGAATTTATAGATGAGGCTGAAAGCGGGCGGACTGCCGCCAGACCTGAATTTAAACGGATGATAGCCATGTCCAAGTCATCCATACCACCTTTCGAAGCTATATTAGTCTGGAAACTTAATCGCTTTGCCCGTAACCGGGCTGACTCTATTACCTATAAACTACTGCTTCAGAAAAAGGGCATTAAAGTCATCTCCATAAACGAACCCCTTGACGATTCACCCACCGGCAAGCTGATGGAAGGAATAATAGAGTCTCTGGACGAATTTTATTCAGCCAACTTAGGGCAGGATATAAAGCGGGGAATGAAAGAAAATGCCCTCAGGGGATTTTATAACGGAAGCCAGCCGCCTTTAGGATATGAACTTGTAAAAGTGAAGGATGGCCCAAAGCAACGGAATAAACTTGCCCCCGAAGCGGATACCTCTCCGGGAGTTAAAACCGTAAGATACATATTTGCTCTGGCGGATAAAGGCAAGGGCTGTAAAGAAATAGCCAATATTCTCAACCGGGAAGAATATATAACTAAGGCAGGTAAACCCTGGGGCAGGACGACGGTTCATAAGATACTCTGCAATGAAGCCTATACAGGCACTCTGGTATGGGGAGCCAGACCCAGCCAAGGTCTGGCTAAAAATGAAGAGGCAGTGCGGTTAGAAAATGCCTGGCCGGGTATTATAGACAAGGAAACTTTCCAGCGTATCCAGCAGAGCATGGTCTCCCGCCAGCCTAAAAATACCCACCCCCGGACAGTACCCAGCCAGTACCTGTTAAGCGGAATGGCTTTTTGCTCCTGTGGTGCGGCTCTGACCGGGCACAGTGCCAAATCAGGCCAGTATGCGTACTATCAGTGTAACCGGAAGTTTAAACAGGGAAACGGGGTCTGTAACTGCCAGGCAATACCTAAAACAAAATTGGAATCAGCTGTTATTAAGCAAATAAAGTCCAAGGTATTAACCGAAGAAAATCTGGAGGAACTAGTAAAACAGGTCAATGAGGAACTTGAATCAACTTCCAGCCATCATAAGGAAAAGCTGGCCGTTTTGGATGCCGAACTGGATGATATCAGACAGAGGTTAAACCGCCTGTATGAGGCTATTGAAAGCGGCAAGTTAAATTATGACGATCTGGCGCCCCGGATAAGAGAGCTTAGGGAACGGCAGTCTAAACTTGAAAAGTCCAGGGTATTAGCTGAAGCTGAGATGGTAGCTGATAGTGACGACAATTTTAATCTTGGGATGGTTAAAGCCTATGCAAATGACCTTAAACAGCTGCTTAACGAATCGGAGATAACCGACTGCAAGACTTTCTTAAAGACTTTTGTTAAGAAGATTGAAACAGATAGCCGTAATGTGAGCTTGAAATATACCCTGCCGCTACCGGGAACTAACAGAAGAAGGGAAGTTCTACCTATTGATACCTTTGGTGGAGCCGGAGGGATTCGAACCCTCTACCTTTTGACTGCCAGTCAAACGTTCTCCCAAGTGAACTACGGCCCCAGCAACAGATAGATAATCTATCACAAATGGACACCAAGTGCAACTTTTTTTAGCTTTACAGCGAAACCGCAGAGTCAATAGTTATACTGAAATCTTCGGCGATTACTTGGTTTTTATTTTCCATATAGTGCCGCCGGCAGAGTCTTCCAGAAGTATCCCGGCTGCATCCAGGCTGGTACGGATTTTGTCTGCCAGCTGGTACTGCTTTGCCAGACGCAGGTCTTTTCTGAGTTCTATCAGCATATCTATAAAAGGCGCGGCATCTGCACTAGTCGTAGGCTCCGCGATTATCAGGCTAAGTCCAAGTATACCAGCCAGCTCTTTAAACAGTTCTTGCCCTTGTGTGCTTTTGCCACCCTCTGCTTCAATGCGGTTTAGCTCACGTCCAAGGTCAAATATAGTAGCCAGAGCGGCTGAGGTGTTAAAGTCATTGTCCATATACTGGGTAAACCGCTCACGGTATGTTTTAACATCTACATTTATTTCTTGTAACCGGGGATTATCCTGTCTGGCGGCTGTCTGGCGCAGGCGTTCCGCCCCTTTTTCGGCTGCTTCCAGAGCTTCTTCAGAGTAAGTAAGCGGATTACGGTAGCTGGAGCTGAGTACAAAGATACGCAGGGCATCAGCCGAATAGCGGCTGAGGGCTTCTTTTATGGTGACCAGATTACCCAGCGACTTGCTCATTTTCTCTTCGCCAAGCTTGAGAAGACCGTTATGCAGCCAGTATTTGACAAAGGGTTTGACCCCGCTGAAACATTCGGACTGAGCGATTTCGTTTTCATGGTGGGGGAAAATAAGGTCCTGCCCGCCGCCGTGTATATCTATCTGCTCTCCCAGATAACGCAGAGACATGGCCGAACACTCAATATGCCAGCCGGGGCGTCCCAATCCCCAGGGGCTTTCCCAGGAAGGCTCTCCCGGCTTGGTAGCCTTCCAAAGGGCAAAGTCCATTGGGTATTCTTTTTCTTCGCCCGGCTCTATGCGGGCACCGGCCATCATCTGCTCCAGAGTGCGGTGGGACAGTTTGCCGTAGCCTTCCACCTTCTGCACCCGCAGGTAGACACTGCCGCCTGCCTCGTATGCATAGCCCTTTTCTATAAGGCCGGAGACCATTTCTATTATCTTGGGTACTTCCTGGGTGGCCCGCGGGTAGTAGTCCGCCGGGGTTATGTTGAGTGCGGCCATGGCATCCAGAAATACCCCGATATTTCTTTCGGCCAGAGTAGACGGCTCTATGCCCTGAGCGTTGGCTTTGGCAATTATTTTGTCATCTATATCCGTGAAATTCTGGATATATTTTACCCGGTAGCCTTTGTAGCTGAGGTAACGGCGGATTACGTCAAAATTTATATAGCTCATGGCATGGCCGATATGCGGCTCTGACTGCGGGGTTATGCCGCAGACATACATTTTTACCTTGCCATCTTCCAGAGGGACAAATTCTTCCAGCTTGCCGGATAAAGTGTTATATATTTTCATAGTCTATTTTTCGTCTACGAGGGCCACTGCCCAGGCTGCCATGCCCTCCTCGCGGCCTACAAAGCCGAGTTGCTCCGAGGTGCTGGCTTTTATCCCTACCCGCCCCGGGTCTATGCCCATGGCCTTGGCAAGGTGTTTACGCATGGTATCTACATGGCCGCGTAGCTTTGGTTCCTCCGCTACTATAACTGAATCTACGTTTATTATCCCGAAACCTTTTTCAGCCAGCAAGGCTGTTACCTGCTCAAGGAGTTTAAGTGAAGATATGCCCTTGAACTTAGGGTCACCCGGCGGGAAGTAAAGCCCTATATCCCCCAGTGCCGCCGCCCCCAGAAGCGAATCCATAATGGCGTGGGTAAGCACGTCCGCATCACTCCAGCCGATAAGCCCGCACTCAAAGGGTATTTCCACCCCGCCCAGCACCAGCTTCTGCCCCGGTGCCAGACGATGTACATCATAACCGTTTCCAATACGCATTATGCTCACCGTCCTTTCTTCAGCAGTATTTCTGCCATAAGCAGGTCTTCGGGTGTGGTTATCTTTATATTAGCATATGCGCCGGAGAATATCTTGACCGGGAGCTTCAGCTTTTCTACCAGTTGGGCATCATCAGTGGCGGTTATGCCCACCCTGCGGTAGGCTTTCTGGATAATGTCTGCCCTAAATACCTGAGGCGTCTGGACAGATATCAGTTTTTCCCTAGGCAGGGTCTTTTCCACCAGCCCTTCTGGGGATATTTCCTTGACGGTGTCTTTGAGGGGTACGGCCGCAACGGCCGAACCGCAGAGTTTGGCCGCTTCCAGCCCTTCGGGTATGGAGACAGGGTCAAGCAGAGGGCGCGCCCCGTCATGAATAAGCACCCAGCCGCAATCACACAAGGCAGTCAGCCCTGAAGAAACGGAGTCCTGACGGAGTTCGCCGCCGGAGCATATAGCAATTACCTTGCTGAAATTATATTCTTTGACCAGTTCTTTAGCTTTTTTAAGATTGTGTTCGGATACCACCAGGGCAATATCATCTATCTCCGGGGACTGCTGAAAAACCGAAAGGGTGTGAGCCAAAACAGGTTTACCCGAAAGCCGGGCAAATATTTTGTCCTGCCCGCCCATCCGGCGGCTCTGGCCGGCAGCTACAATAACTGCCCCGACTTTTTCATTCAAAAACATCTTCGGTCTCCGTTTTTACCCCGGTAAGTGCCAGCTTCACCGCCTCTTTGACAGTTGAAACCGGAATTATCTGGATATTATGTACATTGTGGCAGTTAGCACCGGCCGGTACTAAAGCCCTCTTAAAACCCAGACGGCTGGCCTCGGAAAGACGCCTTTCCAGATGGGGAATAGTCCGCAGTTCACCAGAAAGACCAATCTCCCCAAGAGCAATGGTTTCTGGGCAGACGCCGGTATCCCGGTAACTGGAAGCAATGGCCAGAGCTATAGCTAAATCTGCGGCCGGCTCATCCAGACGGATACCGCCGGTAGCGTTGACTATTATGTCCTGGGTACCTAAACGCATGGACAGGCGTTTGGAGAGGACAGCGGCTATCATAAGGGTACGGTTAAAATCCACCCCGTTGGCGGTGCGGCGGGGCTGGCCGAAACTGGTGGTATTGGTAAGTGCCTGCACTTCAACCAGCAGCGGGCGGCTGCCCTCCAGCACAGCGGTTACAGCCGAGCCGACCGTATTTGCCTGGCGGTTTGATAAAAATATCTGGGAAGGGTTGGCTACTTCTACCAGACCCTCACTTTTCATTTCAAATATACCCACTTCGTTGGTAGAACCGAAACGGTTTTTTACCGAACGCACTAAACGGTAAGCACTCTGGGACTCTCCCTCAAAGTACATAACCACATCTACTATATGTTCCAGTATACGCGGCCCGGCTATGTTTCCCTCTTTGGTAACATGGGCGGTTATAAATACGCTGGCTCCGCTGCTTTTAGCCCACTGCATCAGGCGGAGGGCTGACTCACGCACCTGATTTATAGCACCGGGTGCGGCTTCAAGCTCCGGCAGAAATACAGTCTGGATAGAGTCAATAACGACCAGTAACGGGCAGAGGACTGAAAGCTGGGCTAAAATGGCATTAAGGTCAGTCTCAGCCATAAGAAAAAGCCCTTCGCCGCTGATACCCAGGCGTTGGGCGCGCATTTTTATCTGGGCGGGGTTTTCTTCCCCGGATACATATACTACCTTGCCGCCGCTTTGGGCTACCGAAGCCGCCACCTGAAGAAGCAGAGTGGATTTGCCGATGCCCGGTTCACCCCCTAAAAGCATAAGCGAACCCGGCACTATGCCGCCGCCTAAAACCCGGTTAAACTCCGAAATGGATAAACTCCGCCGGGTGGTTTCGGATGCCTGTAAACTGGAAAGCTCTGCCGCCGGGCTGATAACCCGGGCAGGTTCATTTTTACGCCCTATGGGCGAAACAACCGTTTTTTCTTCAAAAGTATTCCACTCCTGACAGGCGGGGCAGCGGCCCAGCCATTTCAGGCTCTCACGCCCGCAGTTGGAACAAACATAAACTCTACGGCTTTTTTCCATATACCAAAGACTACACAATTTAATCCGCTAACGCAAGGATATACTGATGCCCAAAACGGCGTCAGATGTTGCGACTAAGATATGATTCAAAGTACACGCCACCTTGCGTTTTCCCCTGCATCGTAAAGGCGTTTCCGCCCTGACCTCGTGTTCTGACCAAATAAAAAGGGGAGTTTTTAAAACTCCCCTTAAAACAACCAGTTATACCCTGCCCCGCCTTTATGAAGTGGCCTGGCTAAGTTCGGCCGGCTCTGCCAGACGGACAATTATTTCGTCTTCGGCAGTATCCACTATCACTTTATCCCCGGCTTCAAATTTAGCCCGCAGCAGGTCCTCGGACAGCCTGTCCTCCAGCATGGTCTGGATAGTGCGGCGCAGCGGCCTTGCACCATAAACCTCGTCATAACCCTTCTTGCCCAGCAAGTCTTTGGCAGAGTCAGTCACTTCAAGCCCGATACCCTTTTCAGACATCTGCTTGATAACACTCTTAAGCATCAGGTCAACAATACTGCGAATCTGCTCTTTATTAAGTGAGTGGAAGACCACCACACTGTCAATACGGTTCAGGAACTCCGGGCGGAAGCTCTTCTTAAGCTCACCCAGCAGCTTGTCTTTCATATGCTCAAAGTTGGTCTGCTGAGCCTTTGATTCATCTGTCTGGGTAGCAAAACCGATAGTTCCGCTGCCCTTGCGGATAAGCTCCGCCCCGATGTTTGAGGTCATAATAATAATGGTATTCCGAAAGTCCACCCGTCTGCCCTTGGTATCTGTCAGGTGGCCGTCATCAAATATCTGCAGAAGAATATTGAAAACGTCAGGATGAGCTTTTTCTATTTCGTCCAGCAGTATCAGGCAATAAGACTTGCGGCGAACAGCTTCAGTCAACTGGCCGCCCTCGTCATAGCCCACATATCCGGGGGGCGCACCCACCAGACGGGATACGGCAAACTTTTCCATAAATTCGGACATATCCAGCCGCACTAAAGCGTCTTCTGAACCGAACATAAACTGGGCAAGCGCCCGTGCCAGCTCGGTTTTACCTACGCCGGTGGGCCCCAGGAAGACAAAGTTGCCGATGGGATGGCGGGGATCTTTAAGACCTGCCCGTGCCCGTCTGACAGCCTTGGATATGGTAACAATGGCCTCTTCCTGGCCGATAATCCGCTCATGCAGGGCTTCTTCCATATGTAAAAGACGTTCGGTTTCGTCACCGGTAAGCTGTACCAGCGGCACACCCGTCCACATGCTGACTACCTGGGCAATATCTTCTTCGCCCACCACCGGCTTATCCATGGCCTGTTCGTTCTGCCATTCGTCTTCCATGCGGCGTATCTTTTCAGCTATCTGAAGCTCACGCTCACGCAATTCGGAGGCATAATCATACTGCTGGGTAGCCAAAGCGGCTTCTTTATCCCGGCGGTAGCTGTCTTCTATGGCTTTCATCTCTTTCAAAGAGACCGGCTTGGTGCGTTTCTTTATCCGCACCCGTGAAGCGGCTTCATCAACTAAATCTATAGCCTTATCCGGCAAAAAGCGGTCAGGTATATATCTGGCAGCCATATTGGCGGCAGCGACAATAGCTTCTTCGCTGATGATAAGCTTATGATGCTCTTCGTAGCGCTCTTTTATGCCCCGAAGTATACTCAGGGTATCTTCTATGGCCGGTTCTTCCACCAGCACCGGCTGGAAACGCCGCTCAAATGCGGCATCCCGCTCAACATATTTGCGGAAGTCATCCAGGGTGGTTGCCCCTATTACCTGTACCTCACCTCTGGCCAGCGAAGGCTTGAGGATATTGGCGGCATCTACCGCACCCTCGGCGGCACCGGCACCCACCATGGTATGGAATTCGTCTATAAACAGGATTATATTACCTGCGGTTTTAATCTCTTCAATAACTTTCTTGAGCCGTTCTTCAAATTCACCCCGGTATTTAGTACCGGCTACCAGTGAGGCCACGTCCAGCGAAATTATATGTTTCTGTTCCAGAGTTTCCGGCACGTCACCCGAAACAATCCGCTGGGCCAGCCCCTCCACAATGGAGGTTTTGCCGACACCGGGTTCGCCGATAAGGGCAGGGTTATTTTTGGTACGGCGGGAAAGAATCTGGACAACCCGCTCTATTTCTTTGGCACGCCCGATAACCGGGTCAAGTTTGCCGGTTCTGGCAGCGGCCGTCAGGTCAAAGCCCAGCTGGTCAAGCTGGGGAGTGCGGCTGGGAGTTGCCCGGCCGGCTTTAGGTTTATTTAAGCCCTGATTCAAAATACGCCCTACTTCGGTGCGTACCTTTTCAACAGTAACCCCGAAACTCTCAAGGACACCGGCAGCCGCCCCTTCGCCTTCACGCAGTAAACCTAAAAGCAGGTGTTCAGTGCCGATATAGTTGTGACCCAGATTCCGGGCCTCATCAATGCCCAGTTCTATTACCTTTTTGGCTCTGGAGGTAAGACCAGTTTCAGAGGTGGCCGGGTGTTCGCCCCGCCCCAGTATAAACTCAACAGCCGAACGTACCTTGGCCAGGTTTACGTCCATATTCACCAGTACGCGGGCGGCCACGCCTTCTTCTTCCCTAACCAGCCCCAGCAGAATATGCTCAGTGCCGATATAGTTATGGTTAAGGCTTTGGGCTTCCTCCTGTGCATAGGTAAGAACCCGGCGCGCTCTTTCAGAAAATTTATCAAATCTGCTAGACATAATTTTTTTACTTTCACTAGGTTAGTAATCTTATTATAGCTCAGCTAAAAAGAAAGTGTAAAGCAAACAGGGGGTATCAGCTTTGAAATAAAAAAAAGGCCCTCGACAGGCCTTGTTTTTAATGGGTGCAGCGAGGGGGAAAATGGAGCCTGCTTTCAAGTGAATAAAAAAGCAAAGCTCCCCGGGCAGTGGCATATTTTCCACAAGGAGTTGCCTCCTAAGTATCGTCTGCGCTGGGGCGTTTCACGACCGTGTTCGGGACGGGAACGGGTGGTACCACCCCGCTCTAACCACCGGGGGAGCGGATGCACGCTATTAATTCACTTGTTAACTTTAATCCAAGCGATATTTGTTTACACTATATTAACTGAATACATGGGTTTATATCAATTCAGAAACAGGTCAAGCCCTCGACCATTAGTACTGCTCAGCTTAATACGTTACCGTACTTACACATGCAGCCTATCAAGCAGGTAGTCTACCTGCGGTCTTACCCCCGGTTGCCCGGGATGGGAGATCTAATCTTGAGGCCGGCTTCGCACTTAGATGCTTTCAGCGCTTATCCAAACCAGACTTGGCTACTCAGCAATGCCCTTGGCAGAACAACTGACACACCATTGGTCTGTCCTTCCAGGTCCTCTCGTACTATGGAAAGACCCTCTCAAATCTCCAGACGCCCACGACGGATAGAGACCGACCTGTCTCACGACGGTCTGAACCCAGCTCGCGTGCCGCTTTAACCGGCGAACAGCCGGACCCTTGGGACCTACTCCAGCCCCAGGATGCGACGAGCCGACATAGAGGTGCCAAACCTTGCCGTCGATGTGAACTCTTGGGCAAGATAAGCCTGTTATCCCCGGGGTAGCTTTTATCCGATAAGCCACGGCCCTTCCACTCAGTGCCGTAGGATCACTTTGCCCGACTTTCGTCCCTGCTCGACTTGTATGTCTCGCAGTCAAGCTCCCTTATGCCAATGCACTCTTAGGGTGATTTCCATCCACCCTGAGGGAACCTTTGGGCGCCTCCGTTACAATTTAGGAGGCGACCGCCCCAGTCAAACTATCCACCAGCCACTGTCCTCTAGCTTGTTCTAGAGTTAGAGGCTAGATCCATCAAGAGTGGTATTTCAACGTTGGCTCCACCAAGGCTAGCGCCCTGGCTTCTCAGCCTCCCACCTATCCTACACATGATGAACCCAGACTCAATGGCAAGTTATAGTAAAGCTCCACGGGGTCTTTTTGTCCAGTCGCGGGAAACCCGCATCTTCACGGGTAATTCAATTTCACCGAGTCCCTCGTTAAGACAGCGCTCAAGTTGTTATACCTTTCGTGCGGGTCGGAACTTACCCGACAAGGGATTTCGCTACCTTAGGACCGTTATAGTTACGGCCGCCGTTCACTGGGGCTTCGGTTCAGAGCTTTGGTTGCCCTAACTCCTCCCCTTAACCTTCCAGCACTGGGCAGGTGTCAGCCCCTATACTTCAGCTTTCGCTTTTGCAGAGACCTGTGTCTTTGTTAAACAGTCACTCGAGCCACTTTATTGTAACCCTCTCGCGAGGGCACCCCTTCTCCCGAAGTTACGGGGCTAGATTGCCGAGTTCCTTAACGAGGGTTATCTCGATCACCTTGGGACATTTACCCCCACCTACCAGTGTCGGTTTGCGGTACGGTCACCATTGCTTCAACAGTAACGAGGCTTTTCTCGACAGCTTGGACTCAACCAGATTGGCTTGGATCTCTCCGCACCTTCCACTGAACTTCAACTTAACTCCAGAACGGATTTGCCTATTCTGAAACGTCTAGGGTTCAGCGACACGCCATGTCCAATGGGCATGCCTGATCTATCCTCCTGTGTCCCCCCTTTACCTCCACAACGGTGGTGCAGGAATAATAACCTGCTGTCCATCGCTCTACGCCTTTCGGCCTCGGCTTAGGTCCGACTAACCCTACGCGGATTAACCTTGCGTAGGAAACCTTAGGTTTACGGTGGGCGTGTTTCTCACACGCCTTGCGCTACTCATTCCGACATTCTCACTTCCCTAAGCTCCACAGTTGTTTACACTCCTGCTTCACTGCCGAGGGAACGCTCCTCTACCATCTACCATATAGGTAGATCCATAGCTTCGGTGACAGGCTTAAGCCCCGTTGGATTGTCGGCGCAACACCACTCAACCAGTGAGCTATTACGCACTCTTTAAAGGGTGGCTGCTTCTAAGCCAACCTACTGGATGTCTAGGCAATGCTACTTCCTTTCCCACTTAGCCTGCGCTTAGGGACCTTAGCTGATGGTCTGGGCTGTTTCCCTTTTGACTATGGAGCTTAGCCCCCATAGTCTCACTCCCAGGCTTTGATTAATGGCATTCGATGTTTGGTTAGAGTTGACAGGATCTCTCCCACCTAGTCTATCCAGTGCACTACCTCCATTAATGAACGCCTGAGGCTGCACCTAAATGCATTTCGAGGAGAACCAGCTATCCCCGGGTTCGTTTGGCATATAACCGCTATCCACAGCTCATCCAACAACTTTGCCACGTTGACTGGTTCGGGCCTCCGCGAAGTATTACCTTCACTTCACCCTGGCCATGGATAGATCACCCGGCTTCGGGTCTACTCAGTACAACTAAAACGCCCTATTCAGACTCGCTTTCGCTTCGGCTGCGCAACTTAATTGCTTAACCAGCTGCACTGAGTAACTCGTCGGATAATTCTTCAATAGTCACGCCATCAGAGCTTACGCTCCTCTGACTGCTTGTAGGCACACGGTTTCAGTTCTATTTCACTCCCCTCTCGGGGTGCTTTTCACCTTTCCCTCACGGTACTAGTTCACTATCGGTCATCAAGAGTATTTAGCCTTGCCATGTGGTCACGGCGGATTCCCACGAGATTCCACGAGTCTCGTGGTACTCAAGAAAGAATCAGAAGCCTACACCCTTTAATTTACGGGACTCTCACCCTCTGTGGTTGCCCGTTCCAGGGACCTTCTAATAGGGTTAGGTTTGTAACTTCTCGGTTTGCTCTGCACAAACCAGATTCTTCTTTCAACCCCTTGTAAACATAGGTCACAGAACCACTAAGATTACAAGGTTTGGGCTCATCCCCGTTCGCTCGCCGCTACTAGGAGAATAATTTCTTTTCCTCGGGGTACTGAGATGTTTCACTTCCCCCACTTACCTCTACCCAGCCTATGTGTTGAGCTGGAAGTACCCAGGTTTTGCCTGAGCGGGTTGCCCCATTCGGAAATCCCCGGCTAAGCTTGTTAGACAGCTGACCGAGGCTTATCGCAGTCTTACCACGTCCTTCATCGGCTCTTGATACCAAGGCATCCACCATGTGCCCTTACCTGCTTGACCTGCTTCGGAATTGATATTAACCCGTAGTATTCAGTTTTTAAAGTGCGTAACAAATATAAAGCGGCTTGGTAACATTACCAAGCCGCGAGCTTGGATTCACCTTAAACTAATTTTTATGTAGCTATTTTTATCATTTATCTCTCTGCCTCATTCAGAGGCAAAGGGTATTATATCCCATTGCTTTAGCCGCTGTCAAGGGCGGCCCCACGTTCAGCGGGAAAAACCTTGGAGATTTTTTCAGATTTTTAAGCTGTGTAAAAGGCGCTTAATTAAAAGCATCAGAGTATAGACTTGCAGCCACCCTCTTGTCAAGGAGACCGGGATGGTTTTTCACCCAGGGTGACATCACGATTGCCGCCGCCGCCATTTCATCAATTTTAGCTTCGGAAACCCCCAGCTCTTTCAGGCTGAAACCCATATTATTTTTTTTGAGCCAGTTTTCAACTGCTGCTATCCCGTCTGTCTGCCCGAATACTTTTTCCCCCAGCATTTCTATACGGTGCCGCCGCACCGGGTAAAGGTTTCTCATGTAAGCCGGCAAAAGGGCAGCCAAACCGTCAGCGTGAGCAATGTCATAGTAACCGCTTAAGGCATGCTCCAAGCCGTGCATGGTCATGCCGCCGCTTCTGCCGCCCAGTGACATAAACTGGGAACAGGCAATAGTTGAAAGCCAGCTAAGCTGGGTGCGGGCCTGAAGGTCATGCGGGGTCTTAACCGCTTTGGGTAAATATTCTGTTACCAGCCGCATGGCCAGTTCAGCCATTCCGTCCCGCAGGGGAGCATCATCTGCGGCGGTCAGATAAGGTTCTGCCAGATGGCAGAATATATCTACTCCGCCCTGGGCTGTTTGGCGGGAAGGCAGGCTGAGGGTCAGCAGGGGGTCTACCAGAGATACTTTGGGCTGAAGACGGCTATCCGAAATAACCCTTTTTTCATGCTTTTCCCAGTTGGAAATAACCGCATTCCCGTTTGCCTCCGAGCCGCTGGCGGCAACGGTGGGTATCATAATAAGAGGCAGAAAATCACCCTCAGGGTACTCTCCCTGTTTTATGTAATCCCAAACAGGTCCTTCACAGGCCAGCCCGAAAGCAATGGCCTTGGCGGCATCCATAGCGCTTCCGCCGCCCAAAGCAATAATCAGGTCTATCCCTTTCTCTCTGGCTAAGGCAATAGCCTCATCTACCGTAGACGAACGGGGGTTGGGCTCTACCCTGTCAAACAGGGTGGTTTGAATACAGGCCTCTTTCAGCAAAAATGCGGCCCGTTCCAGTATGCCTAAACGGCGTACCGAATTTTTACCGGTGACCAGCAAAGCGTGCCTGCCCAGCAGTGAAGCTTCGTGATTAAGGCTGCTTATGCTGCCCACCCCGAAGATAATGCGGGTGGATAGCTCAAATGTTGTTATCATAAAAATATAATAACAGAAAACAGCACTGTTAAAACAGCCCCCTGACCTCCCGTTTTTTATCCCTGCCGCAAGACAGCCGCCAGATAATATCTAGGAAGAGGTTTCGCCGCTGCGGGCGGAGAGCCATTTCTGTTTCTGCTCAATACGGACAGATTCGTTGGTAGGCTGATAGCGGGTCAGGAAATCCCCTTTAAACTCTTCAAAACAGTCTTTTTCAATAGAAGTACGAACTTCCTGCATAAGGTTGCTCAGGAAGGCAATGTTATGTATAGTAGCCAGCCGGTAGGCCAGTATTTCTTCACAGCGGAACAGGTGATGCAGGTAGGCCGCCGAATAATTGCGGCAGGTATAGCAGTTACACTCCGGGTCAACCGGCCCTTTTTGGGTGGCAAAAGAGGCATTGCGAATATTAAGCCTGCCCAGGCGGCTGAAAAAAGCCCCGTTGCGGGCCACTCTGGTAGGCAGTACACAGTCAAATATATCTACCCCGCAGCTTACCCCTTCCAGCAAATCTTCCGGCGCACCCACCCCCATCAGGTAGCGGGGCTTGTTTTCGGGCAGAAACCGCAGGGTATGGCGGACTGTTTCAAAGGTAATATCCTTAGGCTCACCTAACGAAAGCCCGCCCAGGGCATAACCGGGGAAATCCAGCGAAGCCAGATATTCGGCAGACTGTTGCCTGAGTACGGGGGAAAGCCCCCCCTGAACAATGGCAAAAAGGTGCTGGCTTTTCAGGGTATGGGCGGCAAGACAGCGTTTTGCCCACTGGTGGGTGCGTTCCATAGCCGCCAAAACCTCATTCTCGGAGGCTTCGGAATGGGGACATTCGTCCAGCACCATGGCAATATCCGAACCCAAATCCTGCTGGAAGCTGACCGCATCTTCGGGGGTAATGTAACGGGTGCTGCCGTCTATATGGGAACGGAAACTGACCCCGCCCTCATCCAGCTTTCGCAGATTGGCCAGTGAAAATATCTGATAGCCACCGCTGTCAGTCAGGATAACCCCGTCCCAGTTCATAAATTTATGCAGTCCCCCCATCTCTTTAACCACGGGTATGCCGGGGCGGAGATACAGGTGATAGGTATTAGAGAGTATCATATTTACGTTTACAGATTTCAGGTCTTCGGGGGTAAGGGTTTTTACAGTGGCCTGGCTGCCTACCGGGCAGAACACAGGCGTCTCCACCTGGCCATGGGCTGTGAGCAGCTGGCCGCGGCGGGCAGAACTGCGGGGACTGGTTTTATTTAATATAAAGGATTTATCCAAAAGTGTATGCTCCTTGAATATTTAAGGCTGGAAGCAGGGCGGATTAGTCTCGTCCAGATAATCCTGCAAAATAACTGCGGCCGCGGCCGCATCATCCCGGACAGTTTTATTGTTTTTGCCGCTGTCATTCATTTTGCGGCGGGCTTCGTCTGTGGAAAAGCGTTCATCCCGGAAAATAATTTCGGTATTTAAACTCTGTGAGAGCAGCCCGCTGAAGGCTTTTACCTTTTCCGCCTGAGGCCCGATAGTCCCGTTCAGAGATACCGGCAAGCCGATAACAAGCAAATCCGGCTGGTGGGTTTTGACTAAAGCTTCAATGTTTTCCACTGTTTTTGCATCATCGTCACGCCGGAGGATAACCAAAGGCGAAGCCAGTATCCGCAAGGGGTCGCTCAAAGCCACCCCTATCCACTTGTCACCCACGTCCAGAGCCAGTATACGGCCTATTTTAGCCCTCCGCAGCAGTTCTTTATAGCATTCCCTTTACAGCCTGCAGGGCTTCGTCCAGTTTGGCTTTGTCACGCCCGCCGCCCTGAGCCATATTCGGCTTGCCGCCGCCGCCGCCGCCGGCTATCTGGGAAAGTTTTTTGACTATATTGCCGGCATGATAACCTTTCTCAATAAGGTCCGGCGTTACCATGCACAGGAAAAAGGGCTTGTCCTCGCTAACCGTACCCAGCACTATTATCCCGCTGCCCAGCTTGTCCCGCAGGAAATCAGCCGTTTCATGCAGGGTATCCGCATTGACCGAAGTCATGCGGCTGACCAGCAGTTTAATCCCTTTATAATCTTCAGCTTTGGAAAGCAGCTCTTCCGCCTCTCCGCGGGACATCTGGCGTTCCAGATTCTGGACTGTTTTCTTAAGCGTATCTATCTCTTCTTTAAGTTCAGCCAGTTTACGGGGAGATTCCTCAGGCGCAGCTTCCAGCATACCCGAAAGCTCGGATAAACTGTCCTGCTGAAGGTTAATATAAGCCTCGGCCTCACGCCCGGTTACGGCTTCAATCCGCCGAAGGCCTGCCCCCACACTGCTTTCACTGACTATTTTAAACAGGCTTATTTCGCCGCTGGCACTCACATGGGTACCGCCGCAGAGTTCGGCTGAAACAGCCGGACGCCCCACCCTAAGCACCCGCACCCTGTCACCGTATTTTTCCCCGAAAAGGGCGGTTACCCCCTCTTCCAGGGCATGGCGGTAGGGCATTTCCTCGGCATAAACCGGCAGGTTGCGGCGGATTTTGTCATTTACAAATTCCTCTGCCCGGCGGATTTCATCTTTGGTCATGGGTTTCAAATGGGAAAAATCAAAGCGGAGGCGCTCAGGCGTAACTACCGAACCCCTTTGCTGAACCTGCTCACCCAGCACCTGTCTGAGGGCTGTCTGGAGTATATGGGTGGCGGTATGATTACGGGCAATATCCCGCCTGCGTTCTTCGTCAATATGGGCAGCGGCGGTTTCAGCTATTTTCAGGCAGCCGCTTATTACCCGCCCCTGATGCAGAAAAACCCCGTTAGGCAGGTGAAGGGTATTTTTAACTTCAAAACGCCCGCCGCCGGTTATAATCTCACCGGTATCACCCACCTGTCCGCCCATCTCGGCATAAAAAGGGCTTTCATCCAGCACTATACTGGCCTCATCACCCTCTTCTATGCTGTCCACACTGCCGCCTTCGGTCAGGATATCCATAATAGTTGATTTCTGGCGGGTAAGTTCGTAACCCACAAAACAGGTCTTTTCCCCATGGCGCATATTCTTGACTGCCTCGGCAGTAGCCGCCGCATCAAAACTGAACTTGCGGCTGGAACGGGCTTTGGTACGCTGGACTTCCATTTCGGCTTCAAACCCGCCAAGGTCTACACTTAAGCCCCTTTCAGCGGCTATTTCGGTGGTCATCTCCACCGGGAAACCGTAAGTGTCATATAGTTTAAAGGCATCCTGCCCGGAAATCTGCCCGCCCTTGGTCTGGCGGACTATTTCTTCCAGAAGCTCAAGCCCGGTAGCCAGCGTCTCCGAAAAACGGGCTTCCTCACTGGCTATCATCTCCAGCACATATGCCTGGCGTTTGTTAAGTTCGGGGTAAATGCCGCTCATGCGGGCAATAACAGCCCCGGCCATGTCCACCAGAAAGGGTTTCTCCAGGCCCAGCCTGCGCCCGAAAAGGACTGCCCGCCGAAGCAGGCGGCGAAGCACATACCCCCGCCCCGCCTTATCCGGGATAACCCCGTCTGCAATCAGAAAAGTAATGCCCCGGCTGTGTTCGGATACTATCCGCAAAGCCTTATCAGTTTCGGCATCAATCCCGTACTGCCTGCCCGAAAGCTGGCAGGCTTTTTCTATAACGGGGGCAAATATATCGGTTTCATATACGTTTTTCCTGAACTGCATCAGGATAGTCAAGCGTTCCAACCCCATCCCGGTGTCAATGCTGGGGGCAGGCAGATTCTGGCGTTTGCCGCTTTTATCCTGATTAAACTGGACAAATACCAGATTCCATATTTCACAAAAACGGCCGCACTTGCAGGAGGGATTGCAATCAGCCTTGCCGCAGCCCATTTCCTGCCCGAAATCATAGTGGATTTCACTGCACGGGCCGCAGGGGCCTGAATCCCCGGCCGGACCCCAGAAGTTATCAGCCGCACCCAGCCGGACTATCCGCCCTTCGGGTACTCCCTGTTCCTTCCAGAGGGCAATAGCCTCGTCATCATCCAGATAAACTGTCACCCAGAGTTTTTCGGCAGGTATATTAAGCCTTTGGGTCACATATTCCCAGGCCCAGGCAATAGCCTCTTTTTTAAAGTAATTGCCGATACTGAAATTGCCCAGCATTTCAAACATGGTCAGGTGGCTGGCATCCCCCACGGATTCAATATCGGTAGTGCGGAAACACTTCTGGCAGGAAGTCATACGCGAGTTTTCCGGCTTGGCCACCCCCAGATAATAGGGTTTAAACTGCACCATGCCGGCGGTAGTTAAAAGAAGGGTGGGGTCATTGTGGGGTATCAGGGAAGAGCTGGCAATCCTTTTATGCCCCTTCTCCTCAAAAAATTTCAGATAATTTTCGCGTAATTCATCACTGCTAAACAAAGCCGCACCTGCCATTTCAAGATAGATAAGATAAATACGATTTTAGTTTAAGCCCGTTATACTGTCAATTTTAATAAAGAGACAGGGGGTCTTCTATATTATATATAACACCCGTTCAGCCCTGAGAAGGTTTACCCCCGCCCCCCAGGCAGCCGTAGGCATAAAGTGCCGCCCCGGTCACCCCGGCATTATCCCCCAGAAACGAAGCAACCAGCCGGACATCATCCCCCGCCAGACGGAAAGCCCGTTTGAAAAGCATTTTGCGGGCAGGCTCAATAAAAATCTCCCCCAGTTTGGAAACCCCACCCCCCAGTATAATAAGCTCAGGGTTAAATATATTGGCAATACCGGCCAGACCTATTCCCAAATATTCGCCTGCCCGGCGGATAACCCCCTGGCACAGCCTGTCACCTTCGGAAGCCGCCCGGCCGATATCCTCAGCCGTCAAAGCGGAGTAATCCGCCTTAAACCGCTCTGAAAGCAGGGAAAACTCACCCCCGGCAAGTTCGGCCTGAACCCTGCGGACAATAGCCGTACCCGAAGCCAGCGTTTCCAGACAGCCCACATTGCCGCAGACATCTTCAGTGCCGTTTATATCCAGACACATATGCCCTATTTCACCGGCACAGCCGCTCTGCCCCAGATAAAGCTCATCATTTATAATAATACCGCCCCCGATACCGGTAGAGACCGTCAGGTAAACCAGGTTTTTAACCCCCCGCCCCGCTCCCAGTTTGTGTTCGGCCAAAGCGGCGGCCGAGGCATCATTTATAAGGAATGTTTTAAGATAACGCTCTGCCAGCATATCCCGAAGGGGTACATCCCGCCAGACGGGCAGATGGGGAGACTGGGTAACCAGTCCGTTTGGCATATCTATACCCCCGGCTACCGCCGCAGACAGGGCCTCAAACTGGGAGATACAAAGGTTGTTACGCTCAAGCAGGCGCTCAAGCACCCGGCAGATATTCTCAAATACACCCTCCGCCCCGTTCCGGGCGCAGGTAGGCTCCTGTTCCCAGGCCACCACCCGTCCGTCATGGGTCACTACCGCCGAGCGGATTTTACTGCCGCCTATATCCAGGCACAAACAGGGCTTAAGTATGGCCTCTAAATTACTCCGGTTCACAAAGCCCCCTTACTTTTAAAGCTAAACAAGCACCTAGCTCTTCAGGAAAGGCAGCCAGTCTATCAGGCCTATTCCGGCATACACCATCACAATATACTTGGGGAATTTACCCAGAAAAAGGGCTGGCAAAAACTTGTGGACAGGCATGCGTGCCAACCCGGCAATAAGCCCGCCCACATCAAAAGGCACTACCGGCTGGGCAGCCAGAAAGGCAATTGCCCAAGCCCCGTATTTTTGTATCCAGCTTTCCACCCGGCTGTAACCCACCAGCCCTTCGGGAATAGCCAGTTTCTTGCCCAGACGGCCGGCAAAATAACCGCTCATTTCACCCAGACTGCCGCCCAAAGCACCAAACAGGGCTACCATCACCGGGTTAAAATTGGTAGCGGCCGCAACCATTATGGAAATGGCAAAGGGCACCGGGGCTATTACGGTAGCGTTGGCCAGTATAGACATAACAAAAACTAGCACATAGGTCAGCCAGGCATATTCATCAAGAGGTACTTCCAGATTGTCCACCAGCGAATTCAGCCCCCAGGCCAGCAGAAAGCTGAGTGCTATAAGAGCCCCGAAGGTCAGCAGCAGACTGCCCCAGTTTACGGCTTTCAACTGTTCTTTCAGTGACTGTTTTCGTTTTTCTTCCAAGCTATTTTCTCCCGCAAAGTTCGGCAACCAGCAAACCCATGGCCAGCTCCGGTTCAAAGCGGCCGGTTTTTATATTAAAATCTGTTTCCAGCAGTTTGGAATAAATAGCTTTAAGGCTGTCCATGTTCTGGCAGGCCGCCTGAGAGGCTGTTTTCCTAAGGGCGTACTCAGAGCCGCCCATAGCTTTAAAAATCTCGGCCTCTTTCAGCCCCCGCTTTTTAAGGGCGGTATAACGCACCATCAGCCGCAGCTGGCGTACCAGCATAAACAGCAAAAAACCGGGTGACCCGCCGCCGGCAGTAAAAGCCGCCAGAGACTGCTGGGCGTCTTTAACCTTGCGGTCCAGTACGGCATCCACCAAACCGAATATATTTACTTCCTGGGAATAACCCACCATATTTTCAACATCGGCTTCCTCCACCGCCCGCCCCTGGGCATACAAGCCCAGTTTCTCAATCTCGGAGGAAAGCGCCCACAAGTCCGCCCCCACAAAACGGGCCAGCAGACGGGCTGCCGGAACAGACATCTGGATAGAAGACTGTTTGGCACGCTGCATTACCCAGCCGGGCAGGTTCTGGGCAGAAAGGGGTGCAAAGTGCTTTACCTCAGCACCGGGGCTTACCAGCTTAAAAAGGGGGTTTGAGGCCAAAGCGGATACTTTTTCTTTTTCACGGTAATCACCGTCTTTAGCGGTGGTATAGTCCAGAAGCACCGCCAGGGTTGTGGGAGGCAGATTAGACAGCGCCCGGGCAAATTCATCCGGGCTGTTTTTGTCTGCCTTATCTTTGGCGGCGGCTTTACCTTTTGAGCCTTCAAACCTCTCCAGCAGGCCGTTTACCATAACCAGCCGGGCAGGGGCTAAAAAGGGAATAGTCTGGACATAGTTTTGAAGTTCGGCAGCCGTCAGGTTTTTGCCCTCCAGCATGGTGGTATTGGCAGAGGACAAAGACTCATCACCCAAAGCCAGTTTTATCTGCTTCAGGCGTTCTTTCAGGGAAAAATCATCACTGCCGGTAAAAATATACAGCAAATTTAACAGCCACCTTCGGCTGATATTGTAGCATAACGAAACGGGCGCGTAACCTTTGAAGTTTAGTGCAAAAATGCCTGGCAGTATGTTACAATCTGCCCGTAAGCTGCACTTGGAGGATTTGAAACAATGCCCGAAGAAGTTGTAATGCCCTACGAACTCCGCAAACATATTGCCATTGCCAATGATATGGAAATAGCCCCTGAAATAAGGGAACAGACCATTAAACATATTGCCCGCTTTGGTTCCTACGAGGCTCTCTGCGCCCTGCTGGACATTGCCTGCAATACCAAGGCAAGCTACGGTGAACGTGACCTGGCCTTGAAGGTATCCCGGGACGTACTTAAAAACAGCCGCAAGAACGATATCTAGGAGCAAAAGCGAAAGTAATATATGGCAGTAACAATAGGTATAATAGGTCTGGCTAAAAGCGGCCGCACCACCATTTTCAACGCCGCCACCCGCAGTAACGCCGCCACCGGCTCTTATTCACAGAGCAGTTCGGCTAACGTAGGCATAGTGAAAGTGCCTGATGCCCGTTTGACCCCGCTGGAGGAGATGTTTCACCCCAAGAAACTCACCCCGGCCGAAATAAAGTATTTTGACGTGGGCGCTTCCCTTAAGGGCGGCACCAAAGACAGCTCTTTTTCAGGTGAGCTTTTGACCCAGCTGCAAAACGTGGATGCCCTGCTGAATGTTATTAGGGCATTTGAAGATACCGCCATTCCCCTGCCCGCCGGCGGCCTGAACGCAGAGCGTGACCTGACCACCATGAATGCTGAGCTTATTTTTTCAGACCTGACCATTATTGAAAAAAGGCTTAACCGCATTGGCAGCCAGATGAAGGGTGCCAAACCCCCCGAAAGAGCCGCTCTGGAGCGGGAAAAAGAGCTCATGGCCAGAATCAAAGAGGCCATGGAGAAAGATATCCCCGCCCGTGATATTGAACTGGACGAAGAAGAAGCCAAAATACTCTCCGGATACCAGTTTCTGAGCAGCAAACCGGTGCTTATGGTAATAAATATAGGCGAAGATGACCTGCCCAAAGCCGCCGAAATGGAGGCCGAACTCAACGGCCGCTACGGAGGCAAAAACTACCGGGTGATTGTAATGTGCGGCAAACTGGAAGCCGAGCTGATAAACATGGACGAGGCCGAAGCCGCCGAGTTCCGCTCCAGCTACGGGCTTAAAGAGACCGGGCTGGACCGCACCATAAGGGCTTCGTATGAGCTTTTAGATCTTATATCTTTCTTTACCGTAGGCCCTGACGAAGTGCGCGCCTGGACTATTACCCGCGGGACTATAGCCCAGAAAGCCGCCGGTAAAATCCACTCTGATATAGAGCGGGGGTTTATACGGGCGGAAATTGTCCACGTAAATGACCTGCTTGCGGCCGGTTCACTGGCAGAGGTCAGGAAACGCGGCCAGCTGAGGCTGGAAGGCAAAACCTATCTAGTGCAGGACGGGGATACCGCCAACTTCCTGTTTAATGTCTAAGCCTGCTCTATAAGGGCGGAAAGCATTTGCGCCCCGCTGTAAACCAGGTTTGAACAAAGGCCTTCACGGAGGCCTTTTTCTTTTACCAGCTTTGCCCCCTCCGGAGTGCCTATATTGCACTTGATAAGTTCACGGCAGGCCGTTGCCCCGAAGCGGGTTTCAAACTGCTTTATATATTCACGTCCCAGGCGGTTGCACTTTTCTCTGGCCGCCTTATCTTCAGCCGAAGTCTGCCCGAATTTCAGCCCTATTACCATCAGCCCGCCGCTGATTACCCCGCAGCTGTCTCCCCGCCCCGCCATGCCCCCGCCGAAAGCAGAAGCCAGTTTAAAAGCTGTCCCGGTTTCAATACCCAGAGACGGGGCAAAAGCACCTAAAATAGACTGGGCGCAGTTAAAACCCTGCTCATGCAGGCTCTGGGCTGAAACGGCTGTATCACTCATGGGTTTTATTCTCCTGAAATATATATCTGTAAAGAGCATAAAATATAAATATACCCTATTTTCAGGGTAAAATGAAAAATATGCGTGCTTAGGGCGGGTTTATGCCGCTGACAAATTAAAAAACGGCTGAGACCTAAACCGGGCCGCCCATTTCCTCCAGCCGTTCGTCACTTATGCCGAAGTGGTGGGCAACTTCGTGCTTAACCACCCGCCGGACTTCGTTTTTTATATCTTCTTCAGTCTTAACCATATCCAGTATGGCCAGCCGGAATATGGTAATGCGGTCAGGGGTAACCATACCATAAGAGGCATGGCGTTCGGTCAGGGGAACGCCCTCATAAAGCCCCAGCAACTCTTCACCCCGGTGCATATCCAGATTACGGCGCTGGATACGGCTTGGGCGGTCAGCCACCATTATTTCAACATTGTCCAGCAGGGCTAAAAATTCCTCCGGCAGGCTATCCACTGCCTCGGCCACTATCTGTTTAAACTGCTCTGTATCCATATTTTTATAATATCCCGAACCCGGCTGAAATAACAGCCCGAACCCTCACCCTGCCTGCTTATAAACCAGATTCCTTGTAAATAAGCCGTCTTTAGGCTAATCTTTTCATAGCCACTATTTTATATTATCAAGGAGCGTTAAAGTGTTTGATTTTTTCTTCAGCGGAATCTTTGGTCTCATCTCTTTTGCAATCAGTCTGGCCTTATACTTCCTGCCTAGCATAATCGCCCTAGCCAATCACCGCCGCAATACTCTGGCTATCTTCCTGCTGAACCTTTTACTCGGCTGGACTTTTATCGGCTGGGTAGTAGCCCTGGTCTGGTCAGTAAAAAAGTAGCCCTGCCTTTATGCTGGGAATAGACTACTCAACTGTCATAGACCCGTTTTTGCGGGGTGTAAGACGTTTTACTACCCGAATTCGGGGGTATAAAGCCGGGTGAACGGGTGCTGGACGTGTGTTCCGGTTCGGGGGCTCAGGTAGGCGAATACCGCCGCCGGGGTATTCTGGGGTTCGGGCTGGACCTCAGCCCGGATATGCTCAGGCTCTCCCGCCGCCTTTATGACCCGGACAAAGCCGGTTATTTTACCGGGGCAGATGCCCGCCACCTGCCCTTTGCAGATGCCAGTTTTGATTATACGTCTATCACCTTAGCCCTCCATGACAAACCCGCCCAAACCCGTCTGGAGATACTGGCTGAAATGAAACGGGTAGTCAAACCCCAAAGTTATATCCTGATAGCGGACTACAGCTATCCCCTGCCTGCCAGTTTTCCCGGACAGGTTATAAGATTTATAGAGCGTATAGCCGGCGGCGAACACTACCGTAATTTCCGCCACTTCCTGAAAAACGGTGGCGTGCCGGCCCTGCTTGAGGAACTGGGCATCAAAGCTGAAAATACCCAATCCACCAGCTACGGGCTGATAACTGTAACCAAAGCTAAAGTCAGTTGACAGAAACAACCAAATGCTATAAAATTAATGACTGAATATTAAAGCCGGATAATATCCAAGGAGACTTATCATGAAGATAGACCCTGAAGTCCGCAAAGAGATAAACCAGGTGCTGGATGCTATGAAAGAAGCGGTTGAGGCTAAAAACATAGAGGCACTGGTGGCACAGGTAGACAGCGAACCGAATATACTCACCGTGGGTCCCTGCCCGGATAATGTCGGCCTGGGGCAGAATGGTTTCAGACGCTGGATGCAAGCCCTGCTGGACAAAGCCACCCCGGTAAAATTCAAGCTAGGGTTTACCACCATAAAAGGCAACGGCCCGGTTGTCTGGTTGGATACCCATGTAACCTATACCTGTAAAAACGGGGATAACCAGAAGGAATTTGATTTCTACCTCAGCGGGGTAATGGAAAATATTAAAGATGAATGGCGCTGGAGCCAGATGCATTTATCCGCTCCGGCGGAACTGGAGTTCCCCGAAGGGCCGACTCCCCCGCCTGAAGCTGAGCAAGCCACTCCGGAAACAACCGGTGCATCTCAAAATGAAACCCCGAACTCCGAACCGGGCGAAGATGCCCCTCCCGAATGGAATTATATGTAAACTATCCTTTGCAAACAAACCAAGCCCCCGTCACAAAGGCGGGGGTTTTTCTTTAAAACAGTGCGGCAGACAGGCAGACAGCCTCTGCCCGAAAGAAAGGCGGTTGGGGTATGAACGTATTTCGCTCTGCCCTGCTCTTTTATGTATTTGCCATGCTGGTGCTGTGTTTTATACCGGCCTGGCACAGTTTTATCAGCCAGATTACAGCCCCGCTTGACCAGAACCTGAGTCTGGTAATCAAACTGACAGCCGACCCTTTGGAGTATGTCTGGAAATGGGTACTGGTAATATTTATTATGTTACTGCTGAGCCGCCGGAATTAAAGGCTTCTCAGGTATTCGTCTATAACCACTGCCGAACGTTTGGCCGCACCCATAGCACTTATGACAGTATCGGAGCCGGTTACTATATCCCCACCGGCCCAAACCGCCCGGTGCGAAGTCTGTCCGTTTATATCAGCCAGAACAGTGCCGTTTGAGTTTACCTGCAAATCCGGGGCGGACTGCATAACCAGTGGATTGGGGCGTGTACCCAGGGCAATAACGGCCAAATCTATATCCATTTCAAATTCGCTGCCGCCCACCGGTATGGGACGGCGGCGGCCGCTGGCGTCAGGTTCGCCAAGTGCCATCTTCTGGCATTCCATAGCCCGCACCTGCCCCTGTTCGTTAGCCAGAAAGCGGACCGGGCTGGTCAGGAAATGAAACTTTATTCCCTCTTCGCGGGCATTGTCCACTTCCTCTTTGCGGGCCGGCAGTTCCAGCTCCGAACGGCGGTAGACGATACTCACCTCTTCCGCCCCCAGACGCAAGGCACAGCGGGCGGCATCCATGGCTACGTTTCCGCCCCCAATCACCGCCACTTTTCTGCCTTTTTTAACCGGGGTATCCGAGGAAGGAAAATTATGAGCCTTCATCAGGTTGACTCTAGTCAGAAATTCGTTAGCCGAATATACCCCGCTCAGGTTTTCACCCTGTACATTTAAAAATAAGGGCAAACCGGCTCCGGTTGCTAAAAAAACCGCCTGAAATCCCTGCTTGAAAAGGTCTTCCAGCGAAAAGAGCCGCCCCGCTACCGAATTTAACTCCAGCGTTACTCCCAGAGATTTTACATACTCTATCTCACCCTGAACTATATCTTTGGGAAGGCGGAATTCGGGTATGCCGTACATAAGCACCCCGCCTGCCGTATGCAAAGACTCAAACAGGGTAACATCATGCCCCAAACGGGCAAGCTCGGCCGCTGCCGTAAGTCCGGCCGGGCCGGCTCCCACTACCGCCGCCTTTTTCCCGCTCTTGGGCTTAAGGCTTTTGGGCAGATTAACTTCAGCCGAATGTCCGCGTTCCCAATCAGCTACAAAACGTTCCAAACGGCCTATAGCTATAGGGGCTTCTTTTTTATTTAATATACAGGCCTGTTCACACTGGGTTTCCTGGGGACATACCCTGCCGCAGACCCCCGGCAGACTGTTGGTCTTTTTAAGTACCCTGGCAGCTTCGGGCATATTCCCGTCCCGCAAAGCCAAAATAAATTCCGGAATATCTATATTTACCGGACAACCCTCTACGCAGTAACGCTTTTTGCACTGCAAACAGCGGGCAGCTTCGGTATGGGCATCAGCCGGGGTATAACCGGTGGCCACTTCGGAAAAATTTTGAATACGGTCGCTAACTGCCTGTTTAGGCATATCCATTCTGTTCAGCCCCGCTTTAGCCATGGTTTCCGCACCCCTCTTCCTTACAGCGGCATCTCTCGGCGGCCACAGCCTCTTCGGCCACGTAAGATTTCTGGCGTACCAGCAGCCCGTCCCAGTCTACCTTGTGCCCGTCAAACTCCGGCCCGTCCACACAGGCAAAACGGGTCTGCCCGTCCAGACTTACCCGGCAACAGCCGCACATACCCGTTCCGTCTATCATTATGGGGTTTAAGCTGACAATAGTCTTCACCCCGAAAGGCTGGGTGGTTTTTGAGCAGAATTTCATCATAACGCTGGGGCCTATTACTATTACCCGGTCCACTTTGGTACTGGAGGCAAGGAGGTCACGCAGGGGTTCGGTAACTACCCCCTTGATACCGGCAGACCCGTCATCAGTGCAGACTATCATTTCGTCCGAATATTTAGTAAGGCGGTCATGCCAGAAAAACAAATCTTTGCTTCTGGCACCCACCACGCTTATCACCCGGTTACCCGCCTCTTTCATAGCCCTGGCAATGGGTGCAATAGTAGCCATGGCAAAGCCGCCGCTTACGCAGACCACTGTCCCGAAGTTTTCAATCTCGGTAGGTTTGCCCAGGGGACCGGCAAAATCCAGTATGGCATCACCCTCACCCAGCTTGGCCAGCTTGCGGGTGGAAGCCCCTATTTCCATGTAAATAACCGTAACTGTGCCTGCCTGAGCGTCCCAGTCCGCAATAGTCAGAGGGAAACGCTCACCCTCAGCGTCAATCCTGAGGATAACAAACTGGCCGGCGGCGGCGGCGGCCGCTACTTTGGGGGCCTGTATCTTCAGCAAGTGTACCCTGGGCAATAAATCCTGCCGCTCAACAATCGTATACATACCCCTCCTTGCCAGTATACCGCTGGACATAATCCAGAAGCATCTATGAGTATTAGTGCCGATTTACAGGTAAATATAAAAACCTATGATAATTTAGCATTAAATGACGCCTTACTTCAAACTGCAACCAGTTGAATTTAGCTTGTCAAAGTTATAATATATTAAGCGTTTTACCTCTGGTCGCCTTATTAAGCATTAAGGAAATAGCATGTTTATTGAACTTGTCCATATTGGCTTCGGCAATATTCTGGCCATGAACCGGGTTATTGCCATTTCCCCGCCCAGTTCCGCCCCTATTAAACGTATTATACAGGAAAGCCGGACCAAAGGCTTTTTGATAGACATGACCAACGGCCGCAAGACCAAGGCGGTTATATTTACTGACAGCGGGCATATCGTACTGGCGGCGCTTGCCCCTGAAACCATTACCGGACGCCTTTCTATTAGCCGCGGCGGTGCGGTAAAGCCTGAGCTGGTTGATGACAAACTGGAACTTTAATAAAGCCAATAAACCCCTGCTGTTAGTTGTTTCCGGTCCTTCCGGCGTAGGCAAAGATGCAGTCCTAGCCCGCATGAAAGAGCGGAAACTGCCCCTGGCTTATATTGTCACCACCACCACCCGCACCAAACGGGAAAAGGAAACCGAGGGGGTTGATTATAATTTTATCAGGCCGGCTGAGTTTCAGCAGCTTATCGGACAGAATGAACTGCTGGAATGGGCCAATGTCTACGGAAATTTTTACGGAGTCCCCAAAGCGCCTATCAGGCAGGCTTTGGCACACGGTTTTGACGTTATTGTAAAAGTGGACGTGCAGGGTGCGGCCAGCATTAAGAAAATAGTCCCGAATGCGGTATTCATTTTCCTGATGCCCCCGGATATGGACGAACTGACCCGCCGGCTGGAACACCGCCTGACCGAATCACCCGAATCCCTCAAGCGGCGGCTGGCTACTGCCCCGCTTGAGATAGAAAAACTCCCCGACTTTGACTATGTGGTAGTCAACCCTGAGGGGGAGATTGATAATGCAGTCAGCGAGATTATGTCTATAATCTCGGCTGAACACTGCCGCATAAACCCGCGTTCTATTGAACTTTAGAATATAAGCTTAAACAAACCGGCTACCAGAAAACCTAAAGCACCGCAAATGGGAAAGGTAAGCAGCCAGGCACTCACAATATTGCCTGCCACGCCCCAGCGCACCGCCGAGAGCCTGCGGGTAGCCCCCACCCCCATAATGGCCGAAGAAATGGCATGGGTGCTGGAAACAGGTATACCGATGGAAGCGGCTATCTGGATAACCGTGGCAGCCGCTGTTTCAGCCGCAAAACCGTTTATAGGCCGCAAATTGGTCATTCGCACACCCACTGTCTGAATAACCCTCCAGCCGCCAATAGCCGTCCCGGCGCTGATGGACAAAGCCGAAAGTATAATAATCCAGATGGGTATAGCATCCCAGAGACCGGCATTGCCGGTATAAAGGACTGTGCCCAGAGCAATAATACCCATAGGCATCTGCCCGTCACTCCGCCCGTGGCTGAAAGCCATAAAAGCGGCTGAAAATATCTGCAGGTGGGAAAAAAGGCCGTGAGTCTTGGAAGGAACACTCCGCCGAAATATCCAGAGCAGGGCAACCATAAGCAGATAACCGCCCGCCATGCCCATAATGGGGGCAATACCTACCGCCGCCACAATCTTTAAAAGAACTCCCCAGTCTACTGCCCCAACCCCGGCCATAGCTACTCCGGCCATAGCTAAGCCCGCCACCAGACAGTGTGTCAGGCTGACCGGCAGACCCTTACGGGTAGCCACCATAGACCAAATAACCGCGGCTATCAGCCCGGCAATAACTGTTTCATAGGTAAGTGATTCAGCCCCCAGTATGCCTTTGCCGATAGTCCGGGCAACAGCCGTGCCGGTAAAAACACCCACCAGGTTAGCCGCTGCCGCCATGATTATAGCCTTGCGGGGAGACAAAACCCGCGTACCCACCACCGTGGCAATGGCATTGGCCGTGTCATTGGTACCGTTTACAAAGGCAAAACCTATAGCTAAAAGAATAATAATCAGATAAGGGATAAACGAGGCATCAGGCATTCTTCAGGGCAACCCCCTCAAGAACATTGGCCACGTCTTCGCACCGGTCTGTGGCCGTTTCCATATGTTCATATATTTCACGCCACTTGATAATGTTTGCCATGTCCTTTGAATCAGTAAAAAGCTCTCCCAAAGCGGCCCTGAAAGCCACATCCGCCATATTTTCCAGGCGGTTTATTTCTACGCAGTGGACAATAACCTGTTTCATCTCGGACTTGTGCCGCAGATGGGGCACAGCCAGTGCAACTTCCTTGGCCGCCAGCACAATAATACCGGCCAGTTCCTTGGCACGTTCACCGGGACGCCCGGTCTTGTAAATAAACATAAAATCCGCCGCCGAATGAATAAAGTCGGTCACGTCATCCATAGTGTGGGCAAGCAAAGCGATATCTTCGCGGTCAAAGGGGGTAACAAAGGTACGGTGGAGAAGGTTTATAATCTGGTGGGCAATACTGTCACCCTCGTGTTCCAAATCGGCTATCCGGGCAACTTTATTGTCTACATCTGCCCAGTTATTAACTAATTCATCCAGTTCCTGAGCGGTGCTTACCATGTTCTTTGCACTCAGCTCAATCAGGTCAAAGAATTTTTCCTCCCTGGGGATGATACTGATTTTAGGCAACTGTCCTCCTATGCCAACACGGCATCTCATTTATTTTTTCTCTTTTATTACGGTATATATGATAGGGTCTCGGGGGGTCAAAATCAAGAAAAAGCTCAAAGCCAAAGCTAACGTAATAAACTTATAATAATTGTGCTATCATTAATTTATGTCCCCCGTCTCAAGTAAAAAAACTACTTCTGATAAGCAAATGCCGGTCAGCAAAAAACTGAAGCTGGGAATCCTGTTTTCCGGCATTATCCTCCTGGCCGAATTTATCGGCGCTCTGGTATCTAACAGTCTGGCCCTGCTAAGCGATGCCGGGCATGTCCTGACAGATGTTTTAGCCCTTTCCCTAAGCTATTTTGCCTTAATGCAGGCCAAACGCCCTTCCAACTTTAAAATGACCTTCGGATACCACCGGATAGGTGTTCTGGTGGCTATTTTAAACTCCATAAGCCTTATCGGCATTGCCGTTTTTATTTTTTACGAATCTTTCCAGCGTTTTCAGAACCCTCCGGAAATAAATGCCGGGCTGGTTTTGCCGGTTGCCCTGCTGGGTCTGGCAACTAATCTCACGGTTGCTTTGATACTGCACCGTGAGCAAAAAGAAAACCTGAATATCAAAAGCGCATTCTGGCACGCCGCCGGTGACGCTCTGGCTTCGGTGGGGGTTATCATAAGTGCGGTGGTAATAATAATCAGCGGCAATTATCTGGCGGACATAGTTGTCAGTATAATTATCGGCCTGATTATCAGCCTGGGAGGTGTAAATATTTTCCGCCAGGGTCTGAGGGTGATACTGGAAGCCAGCCCCAAAGATATAAACCTAAACCAGCTGGCTGATTCAGTAAAAACCATACCTGGGGTAAAAGACTTTCATCATATCCACATCTGGAGTATCAGCCCCGAAATCCACGCCCTTTCCGCCCATGTGCTGATAGACGACTGCCCCGTAAGCCAGGCAGATGATATCCGCCAGCATATAGAAACCATTTTGAAAGAAAGCTTTGCCCTAAGCCATGTCACCCTCCAGATGGAGTGCCAGGTTTGCCGGACAAACGATATCCTCTGCCAGCTGGAAATAGAACAGAAACCTCACTTACATAAACACCATTAAAATATTTTCCAAAGCTGAAAAAACCTGTTATTTGACAGCAGCCCGCCAACTGCCTAAAATGCCTAAGCCTGAAAAAATGCACTTGACCATCAGGCAGCCTGAGTGCCATTATAGAAATATATTTTTGAGAAAATGCCAAAAGAAGAAATACTTAAACCCATCTCTCACCGTGAACACTGCCATCACCAGGTATTCCGGATAGAGAGAAAACAGAAAAGCCGGATTAGTTCGCTTATGAGCCAGCTGAAGCAGTTCAGAAGCTCTATAAGCAAACAGCGAGACTAGAAAATGTTTATTGTGATTGCCGGCGGCGGCACGGTAGGTTTTAATATAGCCTCCATGCTGGTCGTAGAAGACCACGAAGTGGTAGTTATTGAACAGTCTGAAACAGCTGTTGAATACCTTAACCGGCAGCTGGACATTAAAACTATCTTCGGCAATGCCGCCATTCCACGGATACTGCGTGATGCCGAAGTTCAACGGGCAGACCTGGTTTTAGCGGTAACAGACCGGGACGAAACCAACATGGTAATCTGCTTCATAGCCAAAGAAATGGGGGCTTCCACTACCGCCGCCCGTATCCGCAACTCCGAATACACCGGCTATTTTATACCTCCGGCCAAATCCACCCTGTCTGCCAGACGGATTATCCGCCCCAAGTCACTGGGTATAGACGTCTTTATAAACCCCGAAGTTGAAATGGCCCGCGAAATACTGGGTATTTTGTCCAGTTTTTACTCTACCCCGGTGGAACAGCTGGCTAACGGTCTGGTTCAGATACGCAACTTTACTATTGAAGGCTCACCCATGTCCGGCAAGACCCTGAGCGAGCTTAATTTTACCAAGCCCTGCGTGGTAGCTTCCATCGCCCGGAAAGAAGAACTGCTGATACCCCAGCCTGAGCTGGTTTTGGAAGAAGAAGATGTCCTTTACCTGGTGGCCGAACGTGACAATATGGACCACCTGGGGCGGATGTTCAGCGCCATTCAGCGCCCGGCCCACAGCGTCTTCATACTGGGCGGCAGCCAGATAGGTTTACTGGTAGCCGAAGGGCTGGCAGACCATGACGTTGGTGTAAAACTGATAGAACCTGACGAGGAAAAAAGCCAGAAAGCCGCTATCCGGCTGGAAAAAGCGGTGGTCCTGAGGGGAGACCCCACTGACCGGGATTTCTTGACCGAACAGGGCGTGCCTTCGGCTGATGCTTTTGTAGCCACTACCGAAAATGACGAGTTCAATATTTTAAGCTGCCTGGTAGCCAAAAATCTGGGGGTAGACCGCAGCCTTAGTGTTATCAACAAGCCTTCTTATATACCCCTGGCTGAAGCGGTGGATATAGATGTGGCCGGTTCTCCGGCCATTATTACCGCCCGCAAGATAGCTCACTTTGTGCTTTCCGGCGGAGCTATTGCGGCCGCACTGCTGGAAAGCGGCCAGCTGGAGGCAGTGGAATTTGTAGTAAGCCCGCAGGCCAGCATTATAAACCAGAAGGTAAACCAGCTGGATCTTCCCAAAGAAGCCGTTATCGGGGCGGTTGTCCAGAATAACCAGGTTATTATTCCCCCTGATGAAGCCGTTATCCATGGCGGAGACCATGTTATTGTAGTCTCCCAGCTAAACGTTCTGCATGACGTGGAGAAGCTGTTTAAATAAGACATGAAAATAAATAACGTTCTCCATTACCTGGGGCTGGTTATTGCCATCTTGGGCGGCTTCATGTTTATCCCCTTTGTTTTCAGCCTGATAAACGCAGAGCCGGACCAATTAGCTTTCGGCGTTTCCATTGTCATCACCTTAAGTGCCGGCTTTCTGCTGTGGCGTTTCACCCCCATTACCGAAAGGCGTATCAGCCTGCGCGAATCCCTGGCTATTGTGGCCGGCAGCTGGATTATGGCCGCCCTTTTCGGTTCGCTTCCCTTTATCATTTCAGGGGTGCTTCCCAGTGTCATAGACTGTATCTTTGAGGCTATGAGCGGCCTGACTACCACCGGTGCCAGTGTATTCAGCAGCGTAGAAAATTTGCCTCACGGCATACTTGTCTGGCGTTCCCTTACCCAGTGGATAGGCGGCTTGGGCATTATCATGCTGTTTGTGACCATTCTGCCCATGCTGGGCATAGGCGCTTCCCAGCTTATGGAAGCCGAAACCCCCGGTCAGCAGGAACGGCTGACCTCGCGTATCCGGGATACCGCAAGAACATTGTGGCTGCTTTATCTGGGCTTTACAGTAGCCGGTTTTATAGCCCTTATGCTGGCCGGTCTGCCCGGGTTTGATGCCTTTAATATTATCCTGACCACTACCCCCACCGGAGGCTTTGCCCCGGTAAGCAGTATCGGGGTGTATAACAATCTGGCGGTTGAGCTTATTCTTATTTTCTTCATGGTAGCCAGCGGGGTAAACTTCGGGCTGTATTATTACCTGCTCTGGAAAGGCCGCCCGGCCAAATTTTTCGGCAATGCGGAGTTCAAGTTATACATAGGTATCCTGATAGGCTGTATTCTGCTGATAAACTGGGACTTGGTAGCCAATGCCGGAATGGGTATCTTTGAAGGTCTGCGCCAGGCCAGCTTCCAGACAGCTTCGGTTATGACTACCACCGGTTTTGCCACCGCTGATTTCGCCCAGTGGCCTCACTTTTCACAGGCTATTTTACTGGTGCTTATGGTAGTAGGCGCATCTGCCGGTTCTACCGGGGGCGGCCTAAAGGTAATCCGCCTGCTGGTTTTATTTAAATATACTTACCGCCGTATTCAGCTTACTTTCAACCCCAACGCGGTTATACCCATCAAAATAGGCGGCTATGTTATTTCAGACAAGCTTATCTCCCGTTCGGTAGGCCTGACTATACTCTACTTTGCCACCCTGTGGGCAGGCTTTTTAGTAATGAGTGCCATAGGGCTGGACTTCGTTACCGCCCTATCCAGCATCACCTCCTGTTTGGGAAACGTAGGCCCGGCGCTGGGTACTGTCGGTCCCATGGCCAGTTATGCGGACATACCCGGTATCGGCAAACTGGTACTCCTTACAGCCATGCTGGTGGGCAGAATAGAGCTATTCACCCTGCTGGTTTTGTTCATACCGGCCTTCTGGCGCTGGCGTTAAGAGCCGCTTAGTTGTAAAGTATTAAACCGCAGTTTATAATGGACTTTGTGGAAATAAGGGGCTATCCGATAGACTATGGAATTTGAACGTATACTGGTACCCGTAGACGGTACGGAAACAGATGAAGAGGCTATAAGTCTAGCCTGCACTATATCTAAAGTTTCCGGCAAAACCAGGGTATTTGCTGTTCATATCATTCCGGTTGAACGGGCTTTGCCTCTTGATGCCGAACTTTCATCTGCCATAACCAAAGCTGAGGGTATTCTGGCCAAAGCCGAAGAAATAGCTGAAAAGCAGGGCGTAAAGCTGGAAACAGACCTCCTTCAGGCACGCGAAGTAGCCAACGCTATTATTGATGAGGCTATAGAGAAAGAAATAGACCTTATACTGATAGGTCTTAGCTATAAAACCCGCTTCGGGGAGTTTTGCATGGGCGGCGTTCTGCCCTACATACTTCAGAATGCTCCCTGCCGGGTAATAGTTTATCATCAGCGCAAGGTGTAAAAGATGAAAGTAGTCATTATGGGTTGCGGGCGGGTTGGCGCCCAGCTGGCCACCATGCTGGATAAAGAAGGCAATGAAGTTATTTCTCTGGATGTAGATGCATATAGTTTCCGCCGCCTGCCGGCAGACTTCAAAGGCACCGCCCTTTTATGCAACGGAATGGATGAAGATTCACTAAAAAAGGCCGGGATTGAAACCGCAGATGCCTTTGTAGCCGTTACCCAGGGTGACAACCGCAATATTATGGCCGCCCAGATAGCCAAAAAGATTTTCAACGTACCCAAAGTGGTCTGCCGCATATATGACCCCCTCCGCCGTGACCTTTATACCCTGCTTGGGCTGGATGCCATAAGTCCCACTACTATCTTCGCCCAAATGCTCAAAGACAAGATAGAAGGCAAGGAATAAACCTATGTATGTTGTAGTAATCGGCGGCGGACGTCTGGGTTATTATCTCTTAAAAGCCCTTCTGAATGACGGGCATGAGGTACTTCTGATTGAAAAAAATTCCGCCCTGTGTGACGGCATAAATAAAGAAATGGGGAGTGTCTGTTTGCACGGTGACGGCTGCGAAACCGCCGTTCTGACTGAAGCCGGCACTTCCAGAGCTGACTTGCTTATTGCCGTAACCGGAGATGACGAAGACAATCTGGTAGCCTGTCAGGTTGCCAAGTACAAATTTAACGTACCCCGCACTATAGCCCGGGTCAGAAACCCCAAGAATGAATCTGTATTTAAAAAACTGGGGGTGGATTCCACCGTAAACTCCACCAATATTATACTGGAACATATTGAACACGAAGTACCCAGTCACGCCATGACCCACCTCTTAACCCTGCACGGCAAAGACCTGGAGATTATAGATATACGCATACCTGATAATGCCCTGACAGTGGGCAAACAGATACATGAACTGGTGCTGCCTTCCCAGACCATTATCTCCCTGATAATCCGCAAAGACAGCAAACCCGTCCTGCCCCGCCCCGAAACCACCGTCCAGGCAGGTGACCAGTTTATGATAGTGGCTGACGCTTCCAAAGAAACCGAGATACGGGATATCCTGACCGCCGCCGCTTAAGCCCCCTTTGCCAAACCCCTATTCACATATGTATTGACGCCTTTGCATGCTTACCCCTGGCCGAAACTTGTCCGCCGGTCTTCTAGCCTTCTGCCCGGATATATTGACGGGTAAATCCTTTTAGTATAGCCTAGAAACATTTATATCCCTTTACGGCTTCGGGAGGACATATGAAGGTTACTAAAAGATTTGCCCTGCTGCTGGGGCTTGCCTTGGCAGTGCTAAGCGCTCAGGGATGTTCGGAAACTGCACCGCTTGAGGTATATACCCCCTCCCAGATTAGCCCGAACCAGCTTGAGATAAATATTTCAGGCAATATAAAGCTGCCGGGTATTTACCCCGGAAACACCCGGGATACCCTTCAGAGCCTGCTTGAAGCCGCAGGCGGACTAATGGATAACTCAGAGCTTACAACTATCTACCTCAGTTTCAATCCGCCTGTACCAGGGTCTTCAGCCCAGAAAATAGACCTGAACCGGGCGGAAATCTGGCTGCTGGTTGCCCTGCCAGGCATAGGCGAAGCAAGGGCAAACGATATTGTCACCTACCGCAACCAAAACGGGGGCTTTAAAAATACTCTGGAACTGATGCTGATTCCCGGCTTCAGCCAGAGTCTTTATGACCAGATAAAAGACCTGATATGTGTTTCTGAAACGGCAGATATGCCTTGATTATCAGCCTTATCAGTCTGGGGCTGATTGGCGGGGTGGCTTTAAGCCGCTTGGGTTTGCCTGTCTTGCCGTTTATTGTGCTGGCAGCAGTGCTGGGCGGATTCTGGTTCATTTTCAGAAAAAGATACCGCCTGCTGCTGGGACTTAGTCTGGGTGTTCTGGCAATCTCCGGCGGGATTTTACTTGCGGGCAGCCAGCTTAATACCAATTCAGACCCTTCCCAGCTGAGTTACTATAATGACAGCGGCAAACTGGAGCTTAAGGGCATAATAACCCAAAACCCTGACAACCGTGACCAAACCAGCCTGATAGTACTGAACGTAAACAGCATTGCAACCCCGGACGGCTGGCAGGGTGTATCCGGAAATATCCTTCTGACCCTGCCAAGCTACCCCGAATACCACTACGGCGAAGAAATTCAGATAAACGGCTATTTAAAAACCCCGGAAAACTTTGAAGGGTTTGATTACAAAGCCTATCTGGCAAACCAGCAGATATACTCGGTCATGGTCTACCCGGAAATAACCCTCCTGTCAGAGGGGAACGGAAACCCGCTAATGGCAGCTATATTCAGCTTCCGCCAGAATCTCTCCGAAAGCCTTAGCAGGGCCATACCCGAACCCGAATCCTCACTTGCCAAGGGAATACTGCTGGGCGAAAGAAGCAACATACCCGAAGATATCCAGGCAGAGTTCAGTATATCCGGCACTACCCACCTGCTGGCTATATCCGGTGCTAACTTAAGCATACTCTCCGGCATACTCCTTACAGCCCTGGGCTGGGTACTGGGCAAAAGGGGCTATATTTATATATACCTGACCCTGATACTTATCTGGGGATACTCCCTGCTCAGCGGTTTTGACCCGCCGGTGGTCAGGGCGGTGATTATGGCCAGTATATTTCTTGCCGCCGAGCTGCTGGGGCGGCAGAAAAATGCCATGCCGGCCTTATGCCTGGCGGCGGCGGTTATGGTGGCCTTTACCCCATCTATTTTGTGGTCTGTTTCGTTCCAGCTCAGTTTCATGTCCATGCTGGGGCTGATACTGGTTTACCCCATGCTGAAGGAACTCAACCTAAGGCTGCTGGAGCGTTTCGGCCTTTCCGAAGGCATACTCAGGACAGCTCTGGGTATAGTGCTGGATGGTCTGGGGGTTTCCCTGGCCGCTATTGCCGGTATCTGGCCGGTGCTACTTTATTATTTTGAAAATATATCCCTGATAGGGCCGGTGGCTACCTTGCTGGCCATGCCGGCCATGCCGTTTATTATAGTACTGTCTTTTTTAACTGCCCTGCTGG
This sequence comes from Dehalococcoides mccartyi 195, assembly GCF_000011905.1. Classification (NCBI taxonomy): domain Bacteria; kingdom Bacillati; phylum Chloroflexota; class Dehalococcoidia; order Dehalococcoidales; family Dehalococcoidaceae; genus Dehalococcoides; species Dehalococcoides mccartyi. The sequence goes on along the minus strand of NC_002936.3, from coordinate 22,130 downwards.
GGCTGGTCTTTCCGGCCGGGGCGGTGTTTATGGGCTACCTGGCCTGGCTGCCCTGCCGCTATATGCTTACAGTAGTATCCCTGACCGCCTCACTTCCGGGCGTGCTCTTAGCCGGTATCCGCCCGGGGGCAATACTTATGGGTATTTACTATTTCCTGCTGGGGGTACTTTACCGGGCGTACAAACACTTTTTGAAAATCCCCGCCCGAAGCCATGCCAACCCGTCTTCGGCAATTAAACTGCGCTGGGTGCTGGTAGGCATGGCCGTACCGGTGCTGGTATTTTCTTTCGGCCTGAACCCGTCAGCTGACCAGAAAATGCACGTTTACTTTCTGGATGTGGGGCAGGGTGATGCCATACTTATCCAGTACCAGAATCAGGATATACTCATAGACGGCGGCCCCAGCCCCCAAGCCCTCTGCAATGAACTGGATAAACACCTGCCCTTTTTTGACCGCAATATAGAAATGGTTATTCTGACCCACCCGGATTCAGACCACCTAAGCGGGCTTTTGGAAGTGCTGGAACGTTACAGCGTAACTGAAGTGCTTCTGCCTCAAACTCAAAATCAGGACGCCCTTTACCAGAACTATCAAGATTTAATACAGGAAAAGGCTATTCCGGCCAGAACTGCCCAAACAGGTATGCAGATAACTCTGGCAAACGGGGCGGTTCTGGAGGTAATAAGCCCGTTTGAGGGTTTAGCAAGCAAGGAAGCGGATAGGGACAACAACCAAAGCACCGTGCTGACCCTAAGCTGCGGGCAGATAAACTACCTTTTTTGTGCCGATATTGAAACTGCCACAGAATACCAGCTTATCACCCGCCGCCTGCTTGAGAATACCACCGTGTTAAAAGTAGCCCACCACGGCTCAAAATATTCTTCCGGCACAGAGTTTTTAAATGTAACATTACCCGTTTTCGGGCTGATTTCAGCCGGTGCGGACAACCGCTACGGACACCCCCACCCCGAAACCCTGTCCCGCCTTAGCCTGGTTATGGCCGAAAACCATATCTACCGCACCGATATATGGGGCAGCCTGGATTTTGCCACTGACGGCCAAAGCCTTTATATTTTTCAGCCATAACCTTTCCCCGCCCGTTGCGTTATATTAAGTAACGAACACCGGAAAGGAGAACTGAAATGGCTAACAGAATTGCTGAGCAAATTGAACGCACTATTTTCCAGTTCAAGTGGCTTTTTATGCCCCCCAAGGCCAAATATGCCTACCTCTGGAACAGAAGCCGTGCAAGCCTGCAGGCCGACTATTACGGCTTAAGATAACCGCTTTAGCCTGGTCTGCTTGTCCTGCATGCGGGCAAGTTTATTATATGGCAGGGTGAACGTTCGCCCTGCCTATTTTTTTAATCAAGCACATAGGTCATGATAATATCGTGAGCCTGGTGGGCCTTGTCTCCGCCCCGAAATTCAAACTCTTTGACCTCCTGCCCGGATACACCCACGTAGAGCTTGTCACTCACCATAAAACCCTTGCGGAATATAAACCCGCCCTTGTCTTCACTGCCCACCGTTACCACCCGGCTGTAAGGCAGGCTGACAATAGCCTTGGCCTTTTTGGCAAACTCCCTGTCATAGAAGATTATCCGCTTGTTAGTCAGGCCGATAAATCCGGTACCCTGCCCTTTCAGGTCAAAAACGGCATGGATAAGCTCCTCCGGCAGGCAGATACCCTCAATCTGCTCCAGCTGGTCTTTTTTGTCCACCACCATATCAGGTGCATGCTTTGCCATATCAGCCTCCTTTTTTGGTCTGGCAACATTGTAATTGAGGGGATAAGGGCGGTCAATCCTGTATATATTGACAAGCAGGCGGCTATAAAGTTAAATAACCTTATGGAAAACCGCAAACTGGGCCGTTTTATTGTTACCGTAGCCATAATAAGCCTTACAGCCTCAACCCTGCTGTATCTGCTTCATTATTATATTTTTCAGGACAGCCACCACATATTTATTTATATGCTGGGGGATTTGGCTTTTATACCTCTGGAGGTCTTTCTGGTGGTAGTGGTTATTGAACGGATACTTACCAGCCGGGAAAAGCACGCCCTATCCCAAAAAATGAACATGGTTGTGGGGGCTTTTTACAGCGAACTGGGCAATGCCCTGCTGGGAAAACTGCTGGACAGCTTTGATAACCCCGAACAGATTTCTTCCCAGATGGCAGTAGATAAAAACTGGTCAAATGCCGAATTTAAAAAAGCGCTTACTTACTCTGCCCATTTCAGCCATATGCCGAACCCCGGTAAGCTGGACCTTCAGCACCTTAAAAACCTGCTGGACGCCAAACGCTCTTTTATGCTGACATTGCTTGAAAACCCTAATTTGCTGGAAAAAGATGATTTTACCGACCTGCTCTGGGCAAGCTTCCACCTGGGAGAGGAACTGGATGCCCGCCAGAGCCTTGAAAATCTACCGGAAACTGACAAAGCCCATATTGCCAATGATGTAAAGCGTATGTATGCCCTGCTGCTTAACCAGTGGATAAAATACCTTATCCACTTAAAATCCCAGTATCCCCATCTGTACTCACTGGTGCTGCGCACCCACCCCTTCCAGCCCAGCCCCAACCCGGTTATACACGAATAAAAAAACCGCCTTTTAAAGGCAGTGAATATATTTGCTCTAAAATCTCCCAAACTCTCAGGCCGAATCACCGCACTTCCGGCACTGTCCGTAAATAACCAGATTTTTGAAATCAGCCGCAAAGCCATACTTTTTTAAGATACTCTGCTCCTGCTCTCTGACCATATCTTCGCTCAGGTCGGTTATCTTTCCGCATTTACGGCAAACCAGATAATGGCGTGAACCCTTATTGACACTATGGTAGCGTAAACGCCCGTCACCCATGTCTGTTTCCAGCACCAGGCCTTGCCCCTTTAAAAGCTCCAGGGTACGGTAAACAGTGGAAATATTTATATTGGGATATTCCTGCCCCACCTCAGCGTAGATATCTTCGGCGCTCATATGCCCTTCAGCCATATCCAGAGCTTCCAGAATAAGCACCCGCTGGGGGGTCAGGCGAAAACCGTCATTTGCCAGTTCACCGGCTATAGAATTTTGTTTATGCATACAGCTAGTCTAGCAGTTAGAGCTTATTATTGCAACTGTTTGCAACTGCCTCTACTGGCGGGGGTTCAAACGGTCACGGCTGTCCAGAATAATAGTCACCGGGCCGTCATTATGGATTTCCAGCATCATCATAGCCCCGAATTTCCCGGTTGCCGCCTGCACACCTTCTCCACGGCAAAGGCGGATAAACAAGTTATATAAACGGTCGGCTTCCTCTGGCTGGGCGGCCTCAACAAAACTGGGGCGGCGGCCCTTCCGGGTATCGGCAATAAGGGTAAACTGGCTGACCACCAGCAGCTCACGGCAAAGGTCTTTTAAAGACAGATTAAACTTGCCTTCGCCATCAGCAAATATCCGCAGGTTTATTATCTTGGATACCAGGTATTCGGCATCTGCCTGCGTATCCCCTTCGGCCACGCCCAGCAGCACCGCCAGACCCGGCCCTATTTCGCCCACAGTATCTCCGCCTACCATTACAGATGCCCGGCTAACCCTCTGGATTACCGCTTTCATATTTGCCTGCCTCCATGCCGCCTTATTTTAAACTATCCAGCTGCAAAACGAAATAATAGGTATAATGGAGAAATAACCACTTACAGAGAGATATCAGGCACAAACAAACTCGCTATAAGACGGCATTTGGTGTTGTTGCCTCTAGACTTCCGGCACAAGCAGGGATTACAATGTAAATAATAAAAGCGAGAGTGGGAGCAGATGCTGAAAATTCTCATTTTTTATCATTTAAATAAACTTCGGGTATAAGGCACCGGTCAGCTTTGACCAGTGCCTTTAATATTTTAGGAGGTGGCGAAATGCAGTCTAGCCTGATAGGCAAAATAGAAAAAGCCAAACGCTATGCCCAAGAGAAAGACCGCATAAGGTTTAATCAGCTATCCGTCCAGTTCCGGGGGGAAAACGATATCCACACCACCGAATATATTAACGGTCAATGGCACTGCACCTGTAACTTCTTTGCCGCCTGGGGTATGTGCAGCCATACTATGGCAATGGAAAAAATACTGGATAACATGCTGCCGGATGAGGCATTAAGCAACGTATTTGCCGAACTGCCTTAACAAGGAGCAAACTATGTCCTGCTATTTCAGGCATATAGGGGATATTTTTCAGGCAGCCGGGGTAGACCCGCAGGGGGAAAAACGCAAGGAACTGGATAGAATAATCCACCAGTTTCTGGGGATAGAATACAAAAGCTGCCCGGAGACCTGGAAAAAACTGAAGGAAGAGGTTATCCCCTACCCGGACAAGAAAAACCAACTGATAGAGTTACTTAGAGCCAGTTCCTGAGCGGGGCTGGCTCTGCCCTTTTAAAGCCTCGGCGGCAACAAAGAGAGAGCCGGCAACACATACCAGACCATCTGCCGGAGCTATCCTGCCTGCCAGTTCCAAGGCTTTAGGCACGCCGTCTGCCTCAAGTACCTTAAGCCCACGCCCGTCAAAGGCTTTCCTGAGCAAATCCGGTTTCATAGCCCGCGGGTGGAGGGAATGGGTCAGTATCACTGTTCCGAAATACCCGGAAAGCACATCCGCCATAGCGCCGGCATCTTTATCAAAGGAAGTGCCGAAGACCAGCAGCCTTTTTTCTTTTTCTACTTTGGCGGCCGGGGGATATTCTTGCAGCGAAAGCAGGAGTTCGGCAGCGGCTTCCTGATTGTGGGCGCCGTCAATAACCATCAGGGGCTTGCCCTTGATAACCTTAAACCGCCCCGGCCATCTGACCTGCCCGAAGCCTTCAGCTATATCTTCGTTGCTTATTTTAAAGCCCTCTTCTACCAGCGCTTCCAGAGATGCCAGGGCGGTAAGGGCGTTTTGACGCTGGTAATGCCCTAAAAGCGGCAGACACAGCCGGTATTCAGCCTGACGGCCGCTAAGTTTGAGTGACTGACCTTGGGCAGTGTAACCTAAGAGTTCGGCCTTGTAGCTGTCAGTCACCTCAATCAGTTTTGAGCCGGTTTTAAGGCAACGCTCACGGATAACTGCCATAGCTTCCGGTCTTTGGGCAGCAGAAACCACCGGCACAAAATGTTTAATAATACCCGCTTTCTCGGCAGATATTTTGGCCAGGCTGTCTCCCAAGACCTCAGTATGGTCCAGACTTATAGGGGTAAGCACCGAAAGGTTGGGGGTAATAACATTGGTGGCATCCAGTCTGCCGCCCAGCCCGGTTTCAATCACCTGAAAAAAAGCCTGCTGGCGGTGAAAAAACTCAAACGCCAGCACCGTCATAACCTCAAACGAAGTTATTTTACCCAAACAGGTCCGGGCATTCATTTCCTCCACCATAGGGCTGATGTAATCCATAATCCGCACCAGATGGGCTTTGGAAATCATCTTGCCGTCCAGACGAATACGTTCGCGGAAATCCAGCAGATGGGGTGAGGTATAAAGACCGGTACGGTAACCGGCCGCCGACATAACCGAAGCAATCAGAGCGGCCGTACTGCCTTTACCCTTGGTACCGGCCAGATGAACAGACGGAATACCTATATGGGGACTATGAAGCCTCAAGAGAAGCTCTACCACCCGCCTGAGGTCATAATTAGCCGCTGCCCGGCTGGTGGCAGATTCATAATCTGTCAGCCCCATTATGTAATTTAAAGCCGCCCGGTAACTCTCTTCCAGAAAATCCCCCTAACCCTTGCCCGCTGAGGAAACGTCTGATACGTTCAGGTCTTTGATAACCGGATTACCAAAATATTTTACCGAAGAAACGCCGCTGGCTGTAATATACAGCTCTCCGTCAGTATATATCCGGATATTGCTTACACCGGTGGCTTCCACTCTGGCACTTGCCACCAAAAAGTTTTCCAGACTGGCAGTACTGGCACCCTCAGCCAGTACCTCTATGTCACCGCCCTGCCCCGAAAGTTCCAGGCGGGAAGCAGCAGACACTTTCATAGCGGCCTTACCGCAAATAAGCTCTCCGCTGGCCGTACTGGCACCGCTTATATAAAAACTGCTTTGCCCCACCTGCATATTATGCAGTGTCAGGCGGCTGGCACCATCCACCAGAGCCGTAAAGTCATTTGCCGAATCAAAGCCGCTGGCATTTACCCGGGAAGCCCCTGAAACACTCAGCCCCACCAATTCCGGCAGACGGATAACAGCCTCTATTGTTACGTTCATAAAGGTATAACTATCTTTTAAGCCGATTTTAAGGGTCTGGCCGCTTTTTTCCAGTTCCAGATATTCAAAAATATTTTCATGGGTGGAAACGGATACTTCAAAAGAACCGGAATACAAGATATCAGCCGTAATAGCATTTGATACCTCCACCCGGTTAAAACCAGCGTATTCAAAGGAGCGGTTTTCTACCTCCCCGCTGCCTGTAACAAACCCGCCGATACCCGGAATGCACCCGCCTCCCAGCAAGGCCATTATAAAGACAATACATACAGATAACCCCGAACGACCAGCTTTCTTCACTTGAAGCCTCCTTGAAGGGGATTGATTATACCATGTTTTCAGCTTTTGCTCAGGCTGGAAGAACCTTTTATTTCCACTTCGCTGAAGCAGGGGCATCCGGCATATTTCAGTTCGGAAGCACCATTCAATCTCACATTCAGTACTTCCTCAACCCATACTTCCGCCTGGCTGGCATTTTCCAGCCTTACTCTGGCTTGCTTGCAAACCATTTTGTCCAGCACAATCTGGCTGACACCAGCAGCCTCGGCTTCCAGTTCCTCGGTCCAGCCTTCCATCTGAACTTTACTGCCGCTTTCCAGCTCCAGTTTCAGCTGCTTGAAAACACCCTTCAGCTTTACTTCGGAAGCCGCCTCCGCCTTTATCCGGGCTTCGCCCGCTTTGACTTCACCCTCAAGCTGGCTGGCACCGCTGAGACATATTTCCAGTTTACCATCGGAATCAAAACCCTCCAGATTAGCTCTGGTCGCCCCGTTTATATACAGTCCGGTCAAGAGCGGCATTTTAACGGTAGCCTTAGGCAGATACCAGCCGGGCAGCAGGTTTTTCAGGCTGAAGATACTGGGGCTGTACATAAGCCACAACTTATCGCCTTCCTGCTTCATTTCAATATTTTTAAACCCGTCTTCAGATGCATCTACCGTTACCCCGAAGCTGTCTGACTGTATCAGCTTCAGCTCAAAGCCATGCCCGGCCTCTATCCGCTGAAAATTTTTGTTCGGAAATTCCTTTTTCATGACCGAATTCCTCCCTGTTTATTCTCCTGCTTTATGTTAGCACCCCAAACAGGGCTTTTAAATATAGCAGACAGCCTATTTCCTGACTTTATTCTCTTGACTGTAAGGCATTAGTGTTGCTAATATCCTCTCCAGAGGACTATACATATGAAGTTTTTAGAAAAGCTGAAACAAGCCGGAAACAGTCATAACAGCCTGCTTTGCGTGGGGCTGGACCCTGACCCCAAACTTATGCCGGTGGGCATGACGGCACTGGAATTTAACCGTGAAATTATCGCCGCCACCGCACCTTTTGTCTGCGGCTACAAGATAAATCTGGCTTTTTATGAAGCTTTGGGCAAACAGGGCTGGGAAATCCTGTCTGAAACCTGCAAGCTGATTCCGCCGGAACTTCTGAGCATAGCCGATGCCAAAAGGGGAGATATAGGCAACACCTCAAAAGCCTATGCCAGAGCCGTATTTGACGAACTGGGCTGTGACGGCGTAACTGCCAGCCCCTATCTGGGTTATGACTCACTTGAGCCTTTTATTGAATATCAGGACAAGGGCATATTTATCCTCTGCCGCACCTCCAATCAGGGCTCAGCAGATTTCCAGATGCTCAAAACCGAGTATCTGGGGCAAAAACGCTTTTTGTACGAAGTAGTGGCAGACAAGTCCTTGCAGTGGAACCGCTATGAAAATATTGGGCTGGTGGTAGGTGCAACCCAGCAGGAAGAGCTCAAAAAACTCCGCCTCAGCTACCCCAAAATGCCGTTTCTTATTCCGGGTATAGGCGCTCAGGGCGGAGACCTGAAAGCTACCGTAGAAAACGGAACTAATCAAAGCGGCCAACTGGCGCTTATCTGTGCTTCCCGCGGCATACTTTACGCCCGAAGCGGCAGTGAATTTGCCCAGGGGGCAGCCGAAGCCGCCAAGCAGATGCGTGATGCCATAAACCATTACCGGAAACGTTTCTAATATACGGAAACGGCGGCTGCTTTTATACAGGTCTGCATCCAAAATAAACTCACCCGCCATACGGAAGTAAAATGCTGGAAATATTCCCCGGAGATGTATACAAACTGCGTAAACCCCACCCCTGCGGCGGTGCAGACTGGAAGGTAGATTTTGCGGGGTCGGATATCGGCATTACCTGCCTGCGCTGCGGCCACCACCTGCTGCTGCCCCGCCCCCTGTTTGAAAAAAAGGTAAAATGCCTGATAAAGCGCGGTGAATAATGGCCATCCGGCGAGTAATGCACGTAGACCTGGACGCCTTTTTTGTCTCAGTGGAACAATCACTCCGCCCCGAACTGAAAAGTAAGCCGGTTATCGTAGGGGGCAAACCGGAACGGAGGGGCGTGGTGGCTGCCGCCTCGTACGAAGCCCGCAAATTTGGTATTCACTCTGGTATGCCACTGCTTAGCGCCAAACACCTCTGCCCTCAGGCTGTATTTATTGAAGGCAACCACCGCCTTTACCGTGAATATTCCGAAAAATTTATGCAGATACTCTCAGACTTCTCACCCTTTCTTGAGCCCATGGGGCTGGATGAAGCCTATCTGGAAGTAACCGGTTTTGAATCCCTGCACGGCAGTATAGGCGAAATGGCCTTAAAAATCCGCCGCCGCATCACCGCCGAACTGAGCATAAACGCCAGTATCGGCATTGCCAATTCCAAAGTAGTAGCCAAGATAGCCACCGAACGTGCCAAACCCAATGGCCAGTGTGAAGTGCCAGCTGGTGAGGAAGCCGCCTTTTTAGCCCCTTTGGATATATCCATAATGCCGGGCATAGGCAAAAAGACCGAATATCACCTGAAATCACTGGGCATAAATACTCTGGGCAGGCTGGCCGGCATACCCGCCACCTTTCTGAAAATCCATCTGGGAACATATGCCCCGTACCTTCTGAATGCGGCTGCCGGAATAGATAACCGCCCGGTAGAAATGCCGGCCGAGGCCAAATCTATCAGCCGCGAAACCACCTTTGAGACCGATACCCGAAACCATACTTTTCTGGAAGCAAAGCTGGGTTATCTGTCTGAAAAGATTGCCGCCACCCTGCGCAAACGTGGCAAACAGGCCCGGGTAGTTCAGATAAAAATACGCTTTGCGGACTTTACCACCCTGACCCGCCAGAAGCACCTTAACCACCCCTGCTCCGGTAATCAGGAAATATTCCAAACCGCCCTCAAACTGATGAACGGCATACTGGATTCAGACCGCCGCTCAGTCAGGCTGCTGGGGGTGGGCATAAGTGATTTCTGCGGCCCGGAAAAACAGCTGGAAATAGACCCGGCCAGAGCCCGGCTGGAAAAACTGGACGCCTCTCTGGATAAAATCCGCCAGAAATACGGTTTTGGTTCAGTCCAAACCGGGCGGACTTACAAGCTGAAAGATTTGTTTTAGAAAGTTTTTATTCAGATAGCGGGTATTTTCCGCCTGACCTTACCATCTTACATGGAATAATCTTTTCCAGATTAATCCCATAGCCAAACCCGGCTTGTCCTTTAATACCGGGCGGACTATAATCTATTTTCAAAGAAAGGAGTCCGCAATATGGGAACGTCATATGCTTACTTTAAAAAACAGATAATACCGCTGGAGGATGCCAAGATAGGGGTAATGACCCACGCCCTGCACTACGGCACCGGGGTATTTGAAGGTATCCGCGGCAACTGGAATAATGAAAAGAAGCAGATGTACATTTTCCGCCTGAAGGAGCACTATACCCGGTTGCTGACCGGTGCTAAAGTGCTCAAGATGAACCTGCCCTACACTGTGGACGAGCTTTGCAAGATAACTATTGACCTTATAAAAAAGTGCGGCTTCAAAGAAGATATTTATATCCGCCCTTTAGCTTATAAAAGTTCCGAAACCTTCGGGGTCAGGCTGCACAATCTGGATTGTGATTTGCTGATTGTGGCCATACCCTGGGGCAGATATATAGACAAAGACACCTGCCACTGCTGTGTCTCCACCTGGCACCGCCCTGACGATAACGTCATGCCTCCCCAGCTGAAATCAACCGGCATTTACCTGAATAATGCCTTTACCAAGACCGAAGCCGTGGAAAACGGCTTTGACGAAGGTATTATGCTGACCCCTGATGGGCATGTCTCCGAAGGCAGCGGCGAAAACCTGTTTATAGTCCGCAAGGGCAAACTTATTACCCCGCCCATCTGTGACAGCATACTGGACGGCATTACCCGTAACTCTGTTATGGAGCTGGCCGAAAAAGAGCTGGGGCTGGAGGTGCTTGAAAGAAGCATTGACCGGGTGGAACTTTATATAGCGGAGGAATGTTTCCTTACCGGCACAGCCGCCCACCTGACCCCAGTTTCCGAGGTTGACCACCGCAAAGTGGGCAACGGCGAAATCGGGCCGGTAACCGCCAAACTGAAAGATTTGTATTTTGAAGCTATAAAGGGCAATATAGCCAAATATTCAAGCTGGTGTACCCCGGTTTATAATCTGTAAGTAACCATTAGGAGGGCACTGTGTATACCCTTATGTCACTCCTGATAGGATATTTTCTGGGTTCTATCCCCTCTGCTTATCTGGTCACCCGCCGCCTAACCGGGCGGGATATACGCCAGATGGGCGGGGGAAATATGGGGGGGCTAAATACCTTCCGCGAAGTAGGCGTGGGGGCAGGTGCGGCAGTAGTACTGATGGACCTGGCCAAAGGCGCTCTGGCAGTTTCGGTTGCCTATTACCTGCTTATCCAAAATGCCCAGTGGGTTATCCTGACCGGCTTTGCAGCGGTAATCGGCCATAACTGGCCTATCTGGCTGGATTTCAAGGGCGGCAAAGGTTTGGGACCAGCCTTCGGGGCAATGCTCTTCTTACTGCCTGTTTACGGTCTTCCCCAGCATCTGCTCATACTGGCACTTTTAGTTTTTATACCCTTAGCCATTACCCGAAACATAGCTTTAGCCACCGGAATTGCCCTGTTCAGCCTGCCTTTTTTAGTCTGGTATGGCAGCCATTCCGAATTTGCCACCCTGATATCCGTCCTGCTCTTTTTGATGATAGGCATAAAGTTCGTACTGGACAACAGGAAAAACCTGCGTGACCCGGCTAACCGCCGCAATCTGATAGTTGACCACTGGAAACGGCCGGATAAGAACAGTTAGTTTTCTATCCGGGGGCGTTCTGCCGGGGGCTTGTCTATCAGATGGGTTTGAAAACGGATAGTCATACCCATTTTTTCCATATCCGCCACCAGCCGCCTGGAATCTACCAGATGCCCCATATAATGCAGGCCGGAACGCCGGGCTGAACCGTCTATATACTGTTTCAAGCAGGCTACCAGGGGTATAGCCGTAAACATATATGAATCTTTATGGGAAAGCAGCATTTCCTGCCGCTCCCTTATCCCGCCCCTTTCGCCTCTGGCGGAAACCTTGATGGCCATACCATAAGGCTGGCTGTCAAAATTGCGCAGCCCCCAGACCAGCAGTCTGCCCAAAGAGCGTTTAGCCTCTTTGCCCAAAAAGCGAAGCCCAAGGTTCAAAAGGGGTATGCTTATCCAGTTGGTAAACCAGTTAAACCCGCCCAGATAAAAACCCAGCTCTTTGAGGGTGGGGTACATGCCGGGCAGCGGGCGCATTTCTTCAAGGGTCATAGGGCCGCAGGAAAAACGGCCGAAAGGCCCGAAATTAAAGGTGCGTGAAGTGCCGGGGCGAAACCAGCCCAAACGCTTCCAGTGATAATCCCGGTAAATATAGGGCTGGTAATCCGAAAGCTGGCGCATTACTTCGTTGGTGCGCTCTTCGGATATGGCTGATTTCCAGTTCTGGCAGATAATAGCCCCCACCGAAACCCTTTCCAGAGTGGTAAACCCTTGATGGCAAAAATGCACCAGGGCCGAAGGCAGTCCCGGCAGCGAGCCGGCCTCGGTAATAAAGCACAAATTAGCATTATTTATCTTCTGGGAAAGCAGCTTCAGCTGGTGAAGCTTGCGGTCTGAATACTGGATATCAATATAATCCACTTTAGCTTCCAAAGCGGCAAAGGCAATCTGGCGGGCATATTCGGGCGTATTGGAAGCCACCACCACTATGTCCATACCGCAGAAAGCCTCTTTCAGGCTCTGGGGGTCTTCCACATTTAGTTTTACCCCCTCTACCCGCTGGATGTTTTCCAGCTGGTTCAGCCCTTCGGCTACATACCTGGCTTTCTCCAGATTCCTGCCGCCCAGAAATATGCGGGCATCTGTCTCCTGAAGGAGGAGCATAGCTATACAGCTGCCGGCATTGCCGTAACCGCCAATAATTAGTATATTCTTTGTCATATCTGTTTTTTTATCTCACAAATCAGCTGGTCAAGGGGTATGGTTGCCTGACCGGCCTCTTTCATATTCCGGAGGACAGCACAGCCCTGTTTCAGTTCTTCTTCACCCAGTATCACCGCCCAGTCTGCACCCAGGCTGTTGGCCTGCCTGAGCTGAGCCTTAATACTCTTTTGGGCATATGTCTGGTATATACCTATACCCGCTTTACGCAGGTCTGATGCCAAAGCAATTGAAGCTAAAGAGGCGGCCTCTCCCATATAAGCCAGAAAAACCGAAGGGGAAGGCAAGGGAGGCGGGGTAATACCCTGCCGCTTCAGGTTTAAAATAATCCGCTCAATACCGGTAGCAAAACCTATGGCCGGGGTAGGCTCTCCGCCAAGCTGTTCTATCAGCCCGTCATAACGCCCTCCGCCGCCAATGGTACTCTGGGCACCCTCTATCCTGGGCTGGATTTCAAAAACAGTGCGGCTGTAGTAATCAAGACCCCTTACCAGACGGAAATTTTCATGGAAGGGCAAATCCACTACCGTCAGGCACTCCTTCAGGCGGTTATAGTGGGCAAGGCAGTCCGGGCAAAGGTAATCTGCGCTGCGGGGAGCATTTTCAGCCACGCACTGGCATTCCTCCCGCTTGCAGTCCAGCAAACGCAGGGTGTTTTTATCCAAACGGGTTTTACAGTCTGAACAAAGCTTTCCTTCATGCTGCCCGTAATAAGCTTTAAGGGCCGAAATATAGGCAGGGCGGCACTCACGGCAGCCTATGCTGTTTAACTCCAGCGAAAGGTCATTGATACCCAGCAGATTGTAAAAACGCCAGGCCATTTCTATAACTTCGGCATCCAGCGAAGCATCAGCCTCGCCAATAGCCTCAAAACCAAACTGGTGGTGCTGGCGGTAACGCCCGGCTTGGGGGCGGTCATAACGGAAAATAGAGCTAAGATAATAAAGCTTGACCGGCTTGGTGCGGGTCTGCATGCCATGCTCAAGGTAAGCCCGGCAAATGGGGGCAGTCCCTTCAGGACGCAAAGTCAGTTTGTCTCCGCCCCGGTCTTCAAAGGTATACATTTCCTTGGAGACAATGTCTGTCCCCTCGCCAACACTCCGCACAAACAGCCCGGCATCTTCAAAAACGGGTGTATCTGTCCGCTGGTAACCGTACAGGGCGGCTATCCGGGCGGCCTGCTGCCTGACAAAATGCCAGTAAGGCTGGTCTTCAGGCAGTATATCTTCTGTACCTCTGGGTGACTGGTACAAGCTATCTGTCTCCTTCAACTGTAAGTGGTCTCTATTATAGCCTTTAGTTAGGCATGACGCCAGATTTTGTACACACCGCTGCCAGTGCGCTATACTTTTAGTTATTAAACCAAGGGCGGTATTTCAAGATGGAATTCGCTGATCTTAAAGAAAAGGCCTCCAAATACCTTCCTCCGGAAAAACTGGTTTTTCTGGAGGAAGCCTATAACTATGCCGCCGCAGCCCACACCGGCCAGATGCGGAAATCCGGCGAACCCTTTATTGAACACCCCTTAAACGTGGCCATAACTCTGGCTGACCTCCAGCTGGACTCGGCCACCCTGGCGGCCGCTCTGCTCCATGACGTCCCCGAAGATGCCCATATCAGCCTGGAGCAGATAGAAAAAAAATTCGGGGCAGACGTAGCCAAACTGGTAGACGGGGTCACCAAGCTGAGCAAGCTGGCACTTGGCCCCGGCATAGAAGATGCCCGCCGCCCCGGCGGCAATGCCAGCCTGCGTCAGGCTGAAAACCTGCGTAAAATGCTGGTGGCCATGTCCGAAGATTTGCGGGTGGTCTTTATAAAACTGGCAGACCGCTTTCACAATATGCGCACCCTTCAGGCACTTTCGGCTGAAAAACGCCGCAGCATAGCCAAGGAAACTATGGAAATCTACGCCCCCCTTGCTCACCGCCTGGGCATATGGGAGCTGAAATGGCAGCTTGAAGACCTGGCCTTCCGTTACCTTGACCCCCGCCATTACCGCCAGGTAGCCAACCTAGTAGATTCAAAACTTGCCCAGCGCAAAAATTATATTGAACACGTCAGTGCCATTCTTCAGAGCGAATTTGAAAAAAACGGGCTGAAGGTGGAACTCTCCGGCCGCCCCAAACACCTTTACAGCATTTATCAGAAAATGGAAAAATATGCCTCCCAGGGCAAACAGTTTGAAGATATTTATGACGTACTCGCCCTGAGGGTGCTGGTAAATGACATACCGGACTGTTACCATGCCATAGGCATTGTCCACAGTTTGTGGCACCCCATACCGGGTGCGTTTGATGATTATATAGCCAACCCCAAACCGAACGGCTATCAGTCCCTGCATACCGCCGTTATGAGTTTAGGCACTACCCCGCTTGAGGTTCAGGTACGCACTTACCAGATGCACCATATTGCCGAATACGGTGTGGCCGCCCACTGGCGTTACAAAACCGCCGGTAAAGAAGACGTAAACTTTGAAGACCGTATCGGCTGGCTGAGACAGCTTATTGAGTGGCACCGTGATATGCGCGGCGCCGAAGAATTTCTGGAATCCGTCAAGACCGATATTTTCAACGACCAGGTCTTTGTCTTTACCCCCAAAGGCGAAATAAAAGATTTGGCCAAAGGGGCTACCCCCATAGATTTTGCTTACCGTATCCATACCGAACTGGGCAACCGCTGTATAGGTGCCAAAGCAAACGGGCGGCTGGTACCCCTGGATTACCAGCTGAAAAACGGTGAGGTAGTGGAAATAGTCACCACCAAAAAGGACCGCGGCCCCAGCCGTGACTGGCTGAATGCCAATATGGGTTATATAAAAACCCATCACGCCCGCGAAAAGATACTGGCCTGGTTCAAAAAACAGGAACGGACAGAAAACCTGGAACGCGGCCGGGAGCTGCTGGAAAAAGAGCTTAAGCATATCGGCATAAAAACAGTTGACCGTGAGGCTTTGGCCAAAGCCTTTAAATACGAAAATGCAGATGAATTTCTGGCAGCCATAGGCTACGGGGCGGTTTCAGTCCATCAGGTATCCATGAAACTCCTCAGCCAGCAGGAACAGCCCAGGGTTATCACCCCGACGGTTCAGACCGCCAAGCCCTCCTCCCAGAGCAGTGTTTCGGTGATGGGCACCGGTTCTCTTTTAACCAATATTGCCAAATGCTGCAACCCGGTACCCGGTGACGATATAATAGGTTATGTCACCCGTAACCGGGGTGTTACAGTACACCGTCAGGACTGCCACAATATTCTCCACGAGGAAGAGAAGGAGAGACTGGTGAGCGTAGACTGGGGTATACCCAAAGAAGAACTTTACCCGGCCTCTATCCGCATGCAGGCCTGGGACAGGGTGGGTCTGGTACGGGATATTTCCACCATGGTAGCCGAAGAAAAAATAAGTATCCTCTCCATGACCGTAACTGAAAATGACGATAAAACTACCACCCTTGCCATGACCGCCCAGATAAAAAGCCTTTCCCAGCTGACCAGGCTGATGGCCAAACTGGAGGGTATACGCGGCATCATAAGTATCAGCCGGGTGGGTGCGGACGGCTCAAGGTCCGGCTGATTTTGCCCTGCCTTCCAAAGCTGGGGTGTAGCTGATTTCTTTACCCGTTTAAGCCTGTGTGCTATAATTGGATATCTAATGAAAGCTTTTAGAGTATGTCAAAACCCTCCTCTGAAACCTCTCTTTTTTTGTCTCTTTTTAAAGAGCCTTGGTATTAAACTCCGCTCATTTGTATATTTTAAGCCGCAGGATGAAATGAAATTATGTTAGATGAAAATAAAGCCAAACCGGGTGCAAATGCCGAAAACTATAACGCCAGTGATATCCAGGTACTGGAAGGTCTGGCCGCTGTCCGCAAAAGACCGGGCATGTATATCGGCTCTACTGACCAGCGCGGTTTGCACCACCTGGTTTATGAAATTGTTTATAACAGCGTAGATGAAGCTATGGCCGGGGTATGTGACCGCATAAAGGTCATTATTTATAAAGACGGCAGCGTCAGCGTTGAAGACAACGGCCGCGGTATCCCGATAGATATTCACCCTGTGACCAAGATTTCCGCCCTGGAAACAGTTATGACCGTCCTGCA
The DNA here is from genome assembly GCF_000011905.1 of Dehalococcoides mccartyi 195. Lineage (NCBI taxonomy): Bacteria > Bacillati > Chloroflexota > Dehalococcoidia > Dehalococcoidales > Dehalococcoidaceae > Dehalococcoides > Dehalococcoides mccartyi. The sequence goes on along the minus strand of NC_002936.3, from coordinate 5,483 downwards.
TGCCGGTGCCAAATTCGGCGGCAAGACCTATCAGGTATCCGGCGGTCTGCACGGGGTGGGCGCTTCAGTAGTAAACGCTCTGGCCGAATGGACTACGGTCAAGGTCAGGCGTAACGGCAAAATCTACCAGCAAAGCTACCAGCGCGGCAAGCCCAGCACCCCGCTGGAAGAAGTGGGGGTATCAGACGGTTCCGGCACCACCACTATATTCAAGGCGGACTCGCAGATATTTTCCACTACGGAATATGATTTTGAAACCCTGACTGACCGCCTGCGGGAAATAGCCTACCTCAACAAAGGGCTTGAGGTTTATATTTATGACGAACAATCTGACCAGGAGCGGACGTATTATTTTGAGGGCGGCATCACCGGCTTTGTCCGCCATTTAAACCGCAACCGCGAGGTACGCCACCGCCAGCCCATTTATATAACCAAAAAATCAGACAGCACTATACTGGAAGTAGCTATCCAGTACAATGACGGCTACTCGGATTCCACCCTGACCTTTGCCAACTGTGTAAACACCATTGACGGCGGCACTCACCTTACCGGTTTCCGTTCCGCCCTGACCCGGGCTTTCAATGACTATGCCCACAAGTCAAAATTCCTTAAAGACACAGACCCCAACCTGATGGGTGATGACGTGCGCGAAGGCATAGTAGCCATTGTCAGCGTCAAACTGCCCGAACCCCAGTTTGAGGGACAGACCAAAGGCAAGCTGGGAAATATTGAAATAAAGAGTTTTGTGGAAAGTGCCGTTACCGAACAGCTTTCCCTGTATCTGGAAGAACACCCGGATGATACCAAACGTATTTTGGAAAAATGTATCACCGCCGCCAAGGCCCGTGAAGCCGCCCGCAAGGCCCGTGACCTGATTATCCGCAAGAGCGCTCTGGATACAGGCACCCTGCCGGGCAAGCTGGCTGACTGTTCGGAACGGGATGCTTCGCTGTGCGAACTCTTTCTGGTAGAGGGTGATTCGGCAGGCGGTTCAGCCAAACAGGGGCGTAACCGCCGCTTTCAGGCCATACTCCCGCTGCGGGGTAAAATTTTAAACGTAGAAAAGGCTTCACCGGACAAGATGCTGGCCCACGAGGAAATCAGGGCTATCATTACCGCTCTGGCAGCCGGCATAGATAATGACTTTGACCCCGCCAAACTGCGCTACAACCGTCTGGTACTCATGACAGATGCTGACGTGGACGGCTCACATATACGGACACTCCTTTTGACCTTTTTCTTCCGCCATATGCCCCGGCTTATTACCGAAAGCCACTTGTTTATTGCCCAGCCGCCTCTTTATAAGATAAAAATAGGCAGCAACGAACACTGGGTATACAACGATGCCGAAAAAGAGACCCTGCTTTCCCAAACCAAGAGCAACAAAGTGGATATCCAGCGCTATAAAGGTCTGGGTGAAATGAGTGCCGAGCAACTCTGGAAGACAACCATGGACCCGGCCAGCCGCACATTACTTGAAGTAAAAGTGGAAGATGCCGCCAAGGCAGACCAGATTTTTAACCTGCTGATGGGCGGTGAAGTGGCTCCCCGCAAGGCCTTTATCCAGTCCCATTCCAAAACAGTTAAGAATCTGGATATCTAAGGCTGAAATAAAGCCTTTGAAAACAGCTAAGGGGCGTCTTAAGACGCCCCTTATTTTTGTCTGACGTTAAAATAGCGGCTTTATTGCCTGTGGTACAAACCGTGCTCTTTGATGTAGGCAGCCACTGCCTCAGGCACCAGATGTTCCACGCCCTGTCCGTTTTCCAGCCTTTCCCTTACCAGAGACGAAGAGACATCTACCTCCGGCTTGGACAGCATAATAAGGCTCTGCTGCAAACCGGGCAGTTTGTCATCCAGTTCGTCCACATCAGGCTTTGCCTGCCCTATCCGGGGCACCGCCACCAGCTGGCAGAGCCGTATTATTTCCGAAGCCTTATGCCAGCGCGGCAAAGCCTCCAGATTATCCCAGCCCAATATAAAGTAAAGTTCGGTCTTTTCGGGCAGAATAAGCTTCAGGTCATTTAAGGTGTCTGCCGTATAGGTAGGGCCGCTTCTTTTTATTTCAATATCCATAACCCTGAAATAGGGCTTGCCGGATATAGCCAGTTTAACCATGTTCAGGCGGTCTGCAGCCGGGCTGATAGTCTTGTCCGCTTTGTAATATGGCTGGCCGGTGGGTATAAAAATAATCTCATCCAGCCCCAGCCTCTTTTTTACCTCTTCTGCCAGTATCAGGTGGCCGGTATGAATAGGGTCAAAAGTCCCCCCCAGTATGCCTGTTTTTAAAGATACCATTCCAGCCTGCCGGTTATAATCTTCTGGCCGATAACTGCCCCGGCCTTTATCAACGCCTGCTGGACATTCCGGTGTTTAAGAAGCACCATTATCTGCCGCCTGACCTCCAAATCTTCAATATCAGAGTGCTCAATAATCCGCTCAATTTCAGGTGCTTCCACCTGCCAGCCGTCTTCCAGGCGGGTTATATGGAAACCCATTTTGCCCTTGGGGGCAGGCCGGAATACCTTGATTTCCTGGTCAGTTTCTGTTTCAGGTGCATCTGCCGCTTTAAGAATAGCCAGCTTTTCAGCTACTTTATCCAAAAGCACCTCCACCCCTTCGCCCGTCAGAGCTGAAATAAAAAATACCTCCAGCCCGGCTTCTTTAAAAGTCTCGGTCAGCTCTTCACGTCTAAGCTGCACCAGTTCGTCATCTATTTTGTTTACCGCCACCACCTGGGGGCGTTCCGACAAAGAGGCGTCATAAAGGTACAGCTCGCTGTTGACCTTTATCATATCATCTATGGGGTTATCCGAAGTCCCGTCCAGCAAATGGATAACCATACGGGTACGGGAAATATGGCGTAAAAAGTCATGCCCCAGCCCCCTGCCCAGATGGGCGTCTTCAATAAGACCGGGTACTTCCGCCATAACAAATGTACCCTCTGTCCTTTCCACCACCCCCATTACCGGCGAAAGAGTAGTAAACGGGTAATTAGCCACCCTGGGTTTGGCCGCGGTAAGCAGTGAAAGCAGCGAAGATTTGCCCACATTCGGATAGCCGATAATAGCCACATCGGCAATCAGTTTCAGTTCCAGTATCAGCTCATATTCGCCGCCCGGCTGGCCTTTCTGAGCCAGCATGGGGGCCTGGTTGGTGGACGAAACAAAGTGGGTATTGCCCAGTCCGCCCTGCCCGCCGCGGGCTACCAGGGTACGGTCTCCGTCAGCGGCCAAATCAGCCAGAACCCGTTTCTGGCCGTTTTCTTCCACAATAGTAGCAACCGTACCCACCGGCACTTTTATCACCAGGTCAGCCCCGTTGTGGCCGGTACAGCGGCTGCCCATACCGTTCTCGCCGTTGGCCGCCTTATGCACCCGTTTATGTTTAAAATTTAAAAGGCTGTAAAGCCCGGAATCAGCTTCCAGATATACATTGCCCCCGTCCCCGCCGTCACCCCCGTCCGGCCCGCCGTAAGGCACAAATTTTTCGCGGCGGAAACTAACCTTGCCGCTGCCGCCGTCTCCGGACTTAATCCGTATTTCCACTCTGTCAAACATATAAAAACACCTTATCTAAAAAGTTATCTAATTCTTAAGTTGTCGAAATCCCATTAACTTTAACTGGTTTATTTTTAAGTATATCAGAAATACTAATAATAAGGCTTTACGAGTAAAAACTCTATTCCTGTCCTCCGGTCTTATTTTTAAAGCAAAGTATCTGCAAAGTTATCGAAAATTCAGCCCGGTTATCGAAAAATATAATAAAGTTATAGAAAGACTGTCTAAAAAGAATAGAAAAACCGGCAAAAGCACCCTGCTGGCAGAATGAAAATAAAGAAAAATATAAGGATAAGGAAAAGCGGTGCGGCGAAAAGGGCTAATATCAGCGGGAAAGGCGCTGCTGGGAAAGCTGGTTTTGAACCTCGGACATTTTCAGGCGCAGAAAGGCGCTGTTTTCCAACTCCAGCTGGATTTTATCGCAGGCGTGGCTGACGGTGGAAGCGCTTCTGCCCCCCAGGGACTGGCCTATTTCTACCAGTGAGGCGGAGTTTTGCTGCTTTAGCATAAACATGGCAAACTGACGGGCCAGAGCGGTATCTTTGTCACGGGCGGCACCCAAAAGTTCGGTTGCGGGTATTTGAAATACCTGGGATACCGCTGAAATTATATTACCGGGGCGGAGAGGGCTGTTTTCCCTGACCGGGCGTGAGCCGATATCCGACAGGGCTCTGGCGGCCAGGTCCGGGGTAATGGTAGCCCTTAGCAGGCGGGCATAGGCCAGCACCCGGTTAAGGCTGCCTTCCAGTTCGCGGATATTATGCTTTACTTCCTGAGCCAGGTACTCCAGGGTGTCCATATTAAGTTCGGTGCCGGACTGCTCAGCTTTAAGCTGCAAAAGCTCCAAGCGGGTTTTTTCATCCGGCGGTTCAATCTCAATCGTCAGCCCCCACTCAAAACGGGAACGCAGTCTTTCGGCCAGCTGGGGCAGTGACTTGGGGGGTGAATCTGCTGAAATGACTATCTGGCGGTTGGAGTTATGCAGGTCATTAAAGGTATGGAACAGGCATTCTTCGGTCTGCTCCTTGCCGCCGATAAACTGGACATCATCCAGCAGCAATAAATCTACATCCCGGTAACGGGCACGGAACTCTTCGGTTTGGCCGTTCCGGATAGATGATATAAAGTCAGTGGTAAACTGTTCCCCGCTGACATACAGGGCCTTGCGGCGGTTTAAGTTTGCTAGATGGCCGATAGCCTGTAAAAGATGGGTCTTGCCTAAACCGGCTGCCGCATAGATATAAAGCGGGTTGTAGCTCTTGCCGGGATTCTGGGTGGCGGCCAGCGAAGCGGCATGAGCCAGGCGGTTGCAGGAACCCACTATAAAGGATTCAAAGGTGTAACGGGGGTTAAAGGGTGAAACGGTTTTTTCTCTGGCTGTTTGGGGAGCGGCAGCCTGTACCTGAGCGGACTGGACAAGCTGGAAACCCAGCTCAACCGGGCTGTGGGTAATATTTATCAGGGTTTTTTCAATCAGCGAACGCTGATTGACCTCCAGATATTCGGCTACGAAAGTATTGGGAACACCTATAATAAACTCACTGCCGTCGTACTTAAGTCCGACAGTTTTGGCAAACCAGGTGCGGAAATTGGGCTTGTTTACCTGAAGTTCAATCTCCCCCAGGGCTGTTTCCCAAAGTTCTTGTGCAGGCCGAACAGACAAAAATATCCCTCCCAGTAATTAAACCGTATCTGAAATCAAGGGGGCAAGCACTCTGCCATGAAAATGATCCACCCCTTAAAGAATAAGTACCAATCTGTTAAAGACTAGATAAATAGTAACAATGGCGGTTGACAACAAGCAAGGTGCCTGTGGCAGGGATAGAAGGTCACTTGACACCCCCTTACTCTCCAAATCTCACTGGTATGTCTGTTTTTAGCCTCTTTCGGCCCTCATAGATGCATAAATTAAAATAAAGTTGT